>NZ_JYKS01000099.1 GCF_000935045.1 Pseudomonas sp. 10-1B | reverse complement strand
GAATCGATGTGGTCGGCTATCGTCGAACGCTATCACAGATTGTCGTTTAGAGAGCTGGTGCATTTGCCCACTCTTACTGCTTGGGATCCCGCAAACCCTGGTGATTTTGGCGGCTTAGGCATGAGTAACGATGAGTCGGCCATCTTTTATGCAATCGGGATTGGTGATGGCAGCTGGGGAGCGTTTTATGACGTCTGCTGCTTGTACCCACTGCGTACAGCAGTATTTTTCATGGGCGTGTTGATCAGGACGGTATGCCGTACGCTGCCCCGCATCTGGAAGCTAGCAGTGTGCCTGACAGTAAAGGGCTGATGTTTCAGGGGCCAGCTTATCTCGGGCTTGCGGCGATGGACGAAAGCCTTATGTTCCTGGACGACGGGATGTACGGTACCTCGCTATATGATCACCTGCTGCAACGAGATGATGGGCTACTGACGGATGCCTCGGTCTGTTCCCTGCAAAAGCTGGAAGATGGTCGTGTACGGGTCGGATATCGTTGGCGCTGCAGTGACCCCGTGCATGGAAGCCTCCAATACGAAGATTACGACAGTGTGATCTTGACCACCCCTTCCTGGTTGATTGAAACCAACATCCGTCTCGACGGTTTCAGTCGTCAGGTACTGCCGCAGGCGATCATGGATGCCTGGAAGCATGCCCATTGGGAGACCAGCTGCAAGATCTACGCGCCGCTCAAGAAAGGCTTCCTGGACCGCGAGTCGCCATTGCCGCAAATCTTGGTCACCGACAGTTTTGTCCACGATGTGTATGCCTATCGGTACAACGACAGTTATGCCGATGACTGCATTCTGCTCAGCTACACCTGGGAAGACGATGCTACGAAGCTGGCGGCATTGTCTGATGACGAACTGGCAAAGAAATGTGTGGCGGAACTCGATCGGATCCTGCTGCGCTGCAGCAATGTGGCTGAAGCCATATCGCCTTACATCGATACCCGAAACATTCGCATACAGCGCTGGATGACGGATCGCAATGCGCTCGGTTGCGCAAAGCTGTATCGGGCAGGCACCTATTACGATGCAGTCAGCCTGATGAAATACAACCGTGATCTGAGTGCCAAATCGGGGGTGTATCTGGCTGGAGAGTCCTTCTCCGTTGACGCTGGCTGGACCGAGCCCTGTTTACGCACGGCGCTTGATGCGGTCATCAATCTCTGCAACCGCACATCTGCAGAGTTCAATGGTGGCTTTACCCTAGAGCATTACCCACATTATCAAGTTGGGAAATAGCGGCGTCTGGGAGTTTTTGTGGGAGGTTTCCTACTTCAATACCTCTCTTGTCCTTCTGCTCCATAGGAACTCCCCGACTGTCACTCCCTAGCCCAACCCCGCTCTACTGGCGCCCTTCCAAAACAACCATAAAAAGGAAGCCGCCATGTCTGAACACTGCACCCCTGTCAGCCCTGTACGTATCGCCGTCATCCAGTACGACCCCCAGGTAGGGCTCCAACACTGCGACGGCAACCTGAGCAGAGGCTTGGCACTGGCCAGGCGCGCAGTGCGTGAAGGTGCCAACCTGATCGTGCTGCCCGAGTTGGCCAACACTGGCTACACCTTCCACTCTCGTGCCGAGGCCTATGCCCATGCCGAGACGCTGCAGGAAGGTTGCAGCCTCAAGGCCTGGGCAGATTTCGCCAGGGAGCATCAGGTCTATCTGGCTGCGGGTTTCGCCGAACGCGACGGCCTGAAACTCTACGACAGTGCCGTACTGTTCGGCCCCGAAGGCCGGCTCGGGCACTACCGCAAGGCGCACCTGTGGAACCAGGAAAAACTCTGGTTCACCCCTGGCGACCTGGGTTTTCCCGTGTTCGAGACGCCGATCGGCCGTATCGGTCTGCTGATCTGCTGGGATATCTGGTTCCCTGAGGTGCCGCGGCTGATGGCCGCGCAAGGTGCCGATATCATCTGCAGCCTGAACAACTGGGTGTGGACGCCACCACCGCTGTTCGATGAGGCAGGGCGCTGCATGGCGTCCTACCTGACCATGACGGCAGCGCACGTCAACAACGTCTACATCGCCGCCGCGAACCGTATCGGCAGCGAGCGGGGAGGGCGCTTCCTGGGCTGTTCACTGATCGCCGGTACCAATGGCTGGCCCATCGGCGAGGTGGCCAGTGCAGAGGAGGAGGGCATTCTCTATGCTGACGTCGACCTCAGCAGTGCACGCTCGGCACCGATCTGGAACAGCCTCAACGACCTGCCCCGAGACCGGCGCACCGACCTCTACGATGCGAGCCTTGGCTATCGCCTGCATGCACCGATGCCGCGCTGAGGAGTCGCACATGAAAACGCTACTCTTCCCCAACCGGCAGCGGTCGTCCGGGTTGATCCTCGCCGGCCTGTTGGTGCTGCTGGCTGCCAGCCTCGCCTTGGGCCAATGGCCGGACTACGTGCAACTGGCGGCGACGCTGGATCAGCCGCTGAGCCGCTTGCGCTGGATAGTCGGTGATATCAGCGAGGTGGCTTTCTACAAGCATGAACTGCCTGCCCTGGGCATGCTGCTGGGCGCGTGCCTGGCGCATTGGGCCCATGTTCGCGGGTATCGCTGGCAGGGCTTTGCCATCTGCTACGGCAGCGGACTATGGCCGTGGGTGTTCACCAGTTCGCTGTTGGGCCTGCTGCTCAGCCACGCGTTGTGGGGCTGGACCTTGGCCAGTGGTACCTGGCAACCGACCTTCGTTGCCTTCGTATCGTTGCCGGCAGCCATGGTACTTCTGTTTGGCGCAGGCTGGCAGGTGACGATCACCGGTGCACTGCTGGGGGCGCTGCTGGTAACGCCGGCGAGTCTGCTGATGGTCAACTACCTGTGTTACCCCCTGCAGTTGCCGGTAGTGATCGGCAACGTGAGTGGCATGGCAGTGGCAAGCCTTCTTGCTTTCATGCTGTGCAAACGCTTTCCGTCATGGGTACGGCCCAGTCACAAGCCCGGCGCACTCGAACCCGTTGCAGCCCCACCAGATCATGGTGTGGTTTGGACCTTGCGACGTGTACTGGCCGACTTCAGCGAAGCGCCGTTCTTCGGTAATGAACTGGCCAGCCTCGGGCTTCTGCTGGGCGTGTTCCTGGCTTATGTGCTGGCCCCTGCTGCGCCGGCGTACGGTTCGCTATTGGTGTTGCAGATCGTCGCCGGGCAGGCATTGTCCTCATTGGTTGGGGTCGTGTTCTGGCGTCGTCAGTGGCAAGTGCGAGGCTGGTATCCCACCTACATTCCCATCGTCTCGATCGTCCCGGCCGCTGTGCTTACCCACGGTGGCAACTGGCAAGTGATCGTGGCAAGTGCCGTGCTGGGCGCGCTGCTGGCTCCACCGCTGGCAGTAGCCATTACCCAGCGCTTGCCGGCGTACATGCACGGCTACATCGGCAATGTCGTGTCGATGGCCATCAGCACACTGGCGATCGTGCCGTTGGTCGGCTGGCTTGCGGGAGGTGGCGTATGAATGAGCAAGCAAACCTGCCCAGGCTGTCGATCGCCAGCCTGGGCGGTACGGTGAGCATGCAAGCGGGAGCGCCCGGAGGTGGTGTGCGGCCAAAGATGGGCTGTGACGAGCAACTGGCCAACGTGCCCCAACTGCGCGAGATGGCACAGCTTGAAGTTGCCACTTTGGGCCTGCTCGCCAGTGCCTCGCTGGGCTTTGCGGCGCTGCTCGACGTGCTGGCCTGGGCCCGGGGTGAGGTGGAGCGTGGTGCCCGGGCGGTGATACTGACCCAAGGCACCGATAGCCTTGAGGAAACGGCATATTTCCTCGATTTGCTGTGGCCATTCGATGCGCCATTGGTGATGACCGGTGCCATGCGCGCGGCCAGCCAGCCGGGTAACGACGGCCCGGCCAACCTGCTGGCCGCTGCGCAGGTGGCACTGGCGCAGGGCAGCCGTGGGCGCGGCGTGCTGGTGGTGATGAATGATCAAGTCCACGCTGCTGCAAGGGTTCGCAAGACGGCCAGCCTGGCGATGGCGGCATTCGAGTCGCCCGGCAGTGGCCCGCTGGGCGAGGTTGTGGAGGGCATTGTGGTTTATCGACAAGCGGCTGGTCGCCGGCAGGTGCTGCCGTTACCGCAGCGTACCGAACATTGCGTTGCACTGCTGGAAGCATGCCTGGACGCAGACACGGCGCTGTTGCAGGCCGTGGCTAGGCTGGGCTACGCAGGGCTGGTCATCGCGGGGTTTGGTGCTGGGCATGTTTCCAGTAGTTGGTCCGAAGTACTGGATGAGCTCGCACCTACCTTGCCGGTGATCGTTGCCACGCGCACCGGCAGCGGTCCTACCGCCCGTACGACCTATGGCTTTGCCGGCGGCGAGATTGACCTGCAGGCCAAAGGTGTACACATGGGCGGGCAGCTCTGCCCGCGCAAGTGCCGCATTCTGTTGTGGCTGTTGATCGGCAGCGGTAGGCAGCAGCAGCTGCATAGCTGGTTGCCACGCTGAAGAATCTGCCTGCGCAGCTGTACGCGCGGGCAGCCCTTCGGGCGTTGCTGTGCTAGGGTGCACACACTTTTGCTTCCCAGGATGTCCCCTCATGCTCCCCGCACTCAGCGAAAAAGAACTCGACCGCCTCGAAGACCTGTTGATCACCTACGGCAATGACTACTCGGTGCTTAACCTGGCCGAACTCAACGGTTTCTTCACTGCACTGGCCAGTTCGCCAGTCACAGTCACCCCGGAGCAATGGTTGCCCGCAGTGGCCGGTGGCAAGGTGCCGAAGTTCAAGAAGCCGGCGCATGAAGAAGCCTACACGGCATTGATGCTGCGCTATGCCAGCCAGGTGGCGGAGGAACTGGGCGACGACGTCGACCAGTTCGAGCCGCTGTTCGAGGAAAGCGAAGGCGAGGCAGGCAGCGTGGTCGTCATGGAAGAATGGTGCTTCGGCTACATGCGCGGCACCCAGGTCGCCGGCTGGGCCGAGCTACCGCCGGAGCAGGATCAACTGCTCAAGGCCATTTCGCTGCATGGGCTGGAGGACAACTTCGAGCTGCTGGACCAGATGAGCGAGGCGGATATCCAGGCGTGCGTGCCGCAGGTTATCGAGGCCGCGCGGGGGCTGTTCCGCTACTTCAATCAGTTGCACTAGCCAGCCTTTGCATTGCTGCTGGCGGCGCCATCGCCGGCAAGCCGGTTTCCAGCTCGACCGCATCGGCTCCACGCCATGCGTAATTGGACGGCGGCGGTTTGTCAGCGATGTAGGTAGCACTATTATTTCGCCCGGTGAAATTATGGTTTCCCCGTCACACTGATTCTGCTGCCGGGCGAACCGGTGCAGCATGAGCTCCATCAGCCCACTCCGGTGCTGACCAGGAGCCAAGCCCATGTCGAACCCGATCAAGCTTTACAACTTCCCCAAGTCCGGCCATGCCCACCGCATCGAACTGATGCTCTCGCTGCTAGACCTGCCCACCGAACTGGTGTTCGTCGACTTGGCCAAAGGTGCGCACAAGCAACCGGACTTCCTGGCCCTCAACCCGTTCGGCCAGGTGCCGGTCATCGATGACAACGGCACCGTGATCGCCGACTCCAACGCCATCCTGGTGTACCTGGCCAAGAAATACGACAACGGCACCTGGCTGCCCGAGGAACCCGCCGCCGCCGCGCGCGTGCAACGCTGGCTATCGGTCGCTGCCGGCCCGCTGGCCTTTGGCCCTGCTGCTGCGCGCCTGGTGACTGTGTTCGGTGCCGCGTTCAACACCGATGAAGTCATTGCCCGCGCCCATACCTTGCTCAAGGTGATTGACGCCGAGCTGGCCAACACGCCATTCCTGGCGGGCAGCACGCCTACCATCGCCGACATCGCCAACTACTCGTACATCGCCCATGCACCGGAAGGCAACGTGTCGCTGGAGCCTTATGCCAATGTGCGTAGTTGGCTGGCGCGAATCGAGGCGCTGCCGGGCTTCGTGCCCATGCCTCGCACCGTGATCGGGCTGCAGACCAGCGCCTGATACAACGCCATCGCGAGGAACGCCGCCATGCAACAGAACCCAGACCACCGCCCCTCGCCTTGGCATGCGGGGGAGAAAGCCCTGCAGGAAAAGGTCGGTGTAGCGCAGCGCATGGAGGCGTTCGGGCACAAGGTCATTCGTGACTACATGCCTGACCAGCACCGTATTTTCTATCAGCAGTTGCCGTTCATGGTCGCCGCCTGCGTGGACGACCAGGGCAGGCCCTGGGCAACACTGTTGGAAGGGCCCGAAGGGTTCGTCAGCTCGCCGGACCCGCGCCAGCTGACGATCGACACCACGCTACCAGCAGACGACCCCGCTACCCCGGGGCTGACAGCCGGGCAGGCAGTCGGCCTGCTGGGTATCGAATTGCACACTCGTCGGCGCAACCGCATCAATGGGCAGATTCGCCAGGCTGCTGGCGGGCAACTGCAGGTGGCTGTGGAGCAGTCGTTCGGCAATTGCCCGCAGTATATTCAGCAGCGTGACTACATTCGCGTCGATGAGCCCGCCCAAGGCCGCTTCGATGCAAGCACGCTGGATAGCAACGCCATCAGCCTGATCCAGGCGGCCGACACGTTCTTCGTCGCCAGTTATGTCGAGCACGACGACGGCCAGCGCTCGGTGGATGCCTCCCACCGTGGCGGCCGGCCCGGGTTCGTCAAGGTCGAAGGCAACCGCCTGACCATTCCCGACTATGCCGGCAACCTGCACTTCAACACCTTGGGTAATTTGCTGGTCAACCCGCAGGCAGGGCTGTTGTTCATCGACTTCAGCAACGGCCACGTGCTGCAGCTGCATGGGCATGCCGAAGTGTTGTTGGACAGCCCAGACATCCAGGCTTTCGACGGTGCCGAGCGGTTATGGACGCTAGAGGTCGAACAGGTGGTGTGGCGCCCGGCTGCTGTTTCCCTGCGCTGGGCGTTCAAGGAATACGCACCGACCAGCCTGATGACCGGCACCTGGGACGAGGCCGAAGCGCGCCTGCAGCAACGCCGGCAGCAGCGCCAATGGCAGGCCTGGCGTGTGCTGCGGGTGGAGCAGGAGAGCCGCGATATTCGCTCGTTCTATCTTGAGCCACCTGCCGATAGTGCTGTGGCCTTTGCGCCCGGGCAACATGTCCCGGTGCAAATCCAGCTCGACGGCGAAACCGCGCTGATCCGCACCTACAGCCTGTCCAGCGCGCCCTCCGACGGCTACCTGCGCATCAGCGTCAAAGCCCAGGGCCCGGCTTCGCGGCATCTGCATGAGCACGTCGTGGCGGGCGATGTGCTGAACGTGCGTCAGCCCATGGGCAGTTTCACGCTGGATCAGCAGAGCACGCGGCCGCTTGTGCTGATAGGCGCGGGCGTGGGCATCACGCCGCTGTTGGCCATGCTGCGCGAACAGTTGAGCAAAGGGCTGGCGCGGCGCATCCATCTTTTCCACGGCGCGCGCAGCCTGGCCGACCTGCCGTTCCGGCAGGAGCTGGCGAGCTTGCGACATCAGGCCGCTGGCCTGCTACGCGTGCATCGCGCCTTGAGTCAGCCAGAAGACCATGCCGTGGCCGGGCGTGATTATGAATTTGCCGGCCGGCTGGGCATCGAGCAGGTCAAAGCGACGCTGGCGCTGGACGACTACGATTTCTACCTGTGCGGCCCGGGCAGCTTTACCCAGGACCTCTATGAGGGGCTGCGTGGGGTGCATGTGCCGGATGCGCGGATCCACGCGGAAGCCTTTGGCCCCTCGACGCTTCGGCGGCACACCGACGATGACCAACCCACCCTGCAACAGCCCCCTGCCGCCAGCTCGCCGGTACCAGTGTACTTTGCGGCTTCGGCCAAGGAAGCACGCTGGGCTCCCGGCAGCGGCACCCTGCTGGAGCTGGCCGAAGCTCGCGGCCTGTCGCCGGAGTTCAGTTGCCGGGGTGGTTCGTGCGGTACCTGCAAGGCCAAGCTGGTCAGTGGCCAGGTGCATTACCCGAACCCGCCGGCCGAGTTGCCGGAAGCGGGTTCGGTGCTGATCTGTTGTGCCGTGCCGGCACGGGTGGAGGAAGGGGCTCAGGCGCTGGTGCTGGATATCTGATAAGCCTGTACCTGCCTCTTCGCGGGTACAGACAATACAAAACGTCCAGATGAGTGATAATCCTGGCACACCCCATGGCCCCAGGAACCCGCATGGACCAGATCCACCTGATGAAGGTGTTCGTCGCCGTAGGCGAACTGGAGAGCTTCGCCGCCGCGGCCCGACGCCTGGATATCTCGCCAGCGGCGGTCACCCGCGCGGTCAGCGCCCTGGAAGAGCAGCTTGGGGTCAAGCTGCTGTTGCGCACCACCCGCAGTGTGCGCCTGACCGAGGCCGGCGGCCGCTATCTGGAGGATACCCGGCATATCCTCGCCAGCATCCACGAGGCCAATGAAGCGGCCGCCGGTATCAACGCCACCCCCAAGGGCGACCTGGCGGTTACCGCGCCGATCCTGTTCGGCAAGAAGTTCGTCATGCCATGCATCGTTCGCTACCTGCAGCTGTACCCGGAAGTCGATGTCTCTGCCTATTTCCTCGACCGCGTGGTGAACATGGTCGAGGAGGGCATGGACGTTGCCGTGCGCATCGGCCCCTTGCCCGACTCCGGGTTGAAAGCGCTGCGGGTGGGCAGGGTGCGACGCATGTTGTGCGCATCCCCCGAATACCTGGCGCGTCATGGCGTGCCGAAGCATCCGTCGGACCTGGCTGGGCATGCCGTGATCGGCACCACCCACCTTTCGCCCCGGGCTGGCTGGCGCTTCGGGGTAACCGAGGAGCCGACCCTGGTGCGCATGAAGCCACGGCTGGCGGTGACCAGCAACGATGGGGCGATCGTCGCCGCCAGTGGTGGGCTGGGGATTGCCCGCCTGCTGTCGTACCAGGTGGCGGATGAGCTGGCCAATGGGCAGTTGCAGGTGATCCTGGCCGAGTACGAGGAGGCGCCCTGGCCGATTCATGTGCTGCACCGAGAGAGCAAGTACGGCTCGGCCAAGGTCAGGGCCTTCATCGACATGCTGGCGCAGGATTTGCGCGCCCAGCAGTTGGATTGAGCCGGGGCTGCAATGCAGCCCCGGTTTCAGGCGACACACTTACAGCGCCCGATACTGCATTCTGAACCCCAGGCTCATCGCCTCCCCCGGCCGCAACAGCCGCAACCCCGGTCGCCCCGGCAGGTGATGCGCATTGACCGGGTGGCTTACCGGCTCAAAGCAGAAAAAACCTTCCCCCTGCGGGCAGAACAGCAAGAAGTGCTCAGCCCCGCTGGCACTGCACGCCAGCCGATACCCAGCACCAGGCTGTTCGATCACGCACTCCCCCGGCCAGCCACTGAAGGCGTGGTCAACGACCGTCTCCGGCAAAAGCCCCATCGCCTTGAAGTACCACTGCTCGGGAATCTCGGCCTGGTACGACGGCAGGCGGCCATCCTCGGCCAGCCATACCTTGCTTGCTGCTGCATGCAGCCTGGTATCGGGATACCGCGGAAAGTAAGGATGCAACCCCAACCCGTACCAGGTGGCCAGTGCATCCAGGTGCGTCACATGCAAGTCCAGGCTCAGGCAGCCCTCGTGCAGGTGCACATCCAGTGTTGCCTGGTAGGCAAACGGCACTGCACTGTCCAGCGTCAGCCGTGCACGTCGTTCACTGTGGTGGGCCACCTGCCAGGCCTGCTGCCAGGCGCTGCCATGAATCGGGTAGGGATCGTGGCCGGTGTTGGGCACCAAGGCCTGCCATCCCTCGGGCCGGGCAAAGCCACCCTCGGCAATGCGGTTGGACCACGGCGCCAGTGGGTAGCATGCCAAGCGCCGCGGCGTAGCGCTGGCCAGCGCGGCCGCGTCGGAATGGCGCAGCAGCGCTTGCCCGGTCGCCTTAAGCTCCCAGTTGACCAGGCTGGCGCCCAGTTCCGGGGCCAGGCTCAGGCGGGTCAGGCGATCCTGCAGGTACAGTTCGGTCATGGCCACGCAAGGCTCCTTCCACAAGGGCAATCAGCTGGCTCGGCGGTAGGTGAGCAGCACGATGCCGCACACCACCACCGCGGCGCCGAGTATCTGCAGGGTACTCAGGTGCTGGTCGAGCAAGGCCCAGCCCAGCAACAGCGTGGCGATGGGTTCGACGTTCATCACCGGCGCGTTCTGCGCCATGTTCAGCCGCGGTACGCAGACGAACAGCAAGGTGAAGGCCAGGCCATACAGCACTACCAGGCTGCCCAAGGCCGCCCAGCCGCCGCTGCTGCCCGGCAGCGACAAGCCGGACGGCATCACACCGCTGAAGCCGGCCAGCAGCATGCTGGAGAACACGATCAGCAGGGTCAGCAGGCTGCGCACCGGCCCGCGCACGGCGGCCAGTTTATGGTCGGTGATCCACAAGGCGCAGGCGAAGGCACAGGCGGCGCCGAAGGCCAGGCTGACGCCCTGCGCCCAGTGCGGGTTGGCCGCGCCGTTGTCGGCCAGCCGGGCCGGTACATCCAGCGCCAGTACCAGGCCGCACAGGATCAGGCCCATGAACAGCACGGTGCGGCCGGTAGGGCGTGCGCCGCCCAGTGCCCAGGTGAGCAGCGCCAGCAGCATCGGAAAGGTGTTGCCCACCAGCAGTGCCAGGGCCACCGGAATGCGTGCTACTGCCGAGTACAGGCACAGGCTCTGGGTGGCGATCAGCAGGCCGAGCAGCAACTGCCAGCGGCGGGTGCCGGCGGGCAAGCCCAGTGCCTGGCGTTGCCACAACAGCAGGCCGGCCAGCACCAGCAAGGTGATGCCCGAGCGGCAGAGGATGGCCAGCAATACGCCGGTGCCGTCATCGAAGGCGATGCGTGCGGCGATGTGGTTGCCGGCGAATGAGCAGGCCAATAGAGCCAGCAGGGCGATGGCCAGTTTTCGTGGGAACAGGTTTGAAGAGGGTAAGGAAACAGCCATGTGCAGGATCCGTTTGCAGGTAGGGCCTAGGGGCTGCTTTGCAGCCCATCGCAGGCAAGCCAGCTCCTACAGGTATTACACAAGCCTCGAAAGCGGCGCGGTCCCTGTAGGAGCTGGCTTGCCTGCGATGGGTCGCAGAGCGACCCCGCTTTCAGTTACAACACCACGCTAGGCAGCCACAGCGAGATGGCCGGAATGTAGGTCACCGCCATCAGCACCAGGAACAGCGCCAGGTAGAACGGCAGCAACGCCTTCACTGTCGTTTCGATGCTGACCTTGCCAACGGCCGAGCCGACGAACAGAACCGCCCCCACCGGCGGTGTGATCAAGCCTATCCCCAGGTTCACCAGCATGATCATGCCGAACTGCACCGGGTCCACTCCGATACCGGTGATCACTGGCAGCAGGATCGGTGTAAGGATCAGGATCAGCGGCGCCATGTCCATCACCGTGCCCAGCAGCAACAGCATGAAGTTGATGCACATCAGGATCACATAGCGGTTGTCCGACAGGGTCAGGAATGCCGTGGTGATCTTCGATGGGATCTGCATCAGCGTCATCACGTAGCCGAAGCTGGCAGCAAAGCCGATCAGGATCATCACGATGGAGATGGTCCGTACCGTGCGGTGCATCAGCTTGGGCAGGTCGCGCCATTTGTAGTCGCGGTAGATGAACATGGTCACGAAGAACGACCACACCACGGCCACCGCCGCCGACTCGGTCGCGGTGAACACGCCCGACAGGATGCCACCGAGGATGATGACCATGGCCATCAAGCCCCACAGCGCCTCACCGGCAATCTTCAGCGCCTGGCGCAGCGGGATCACTTCGCCCTTGGGGTAGTTGCGCTTTTTGGCGAACAACAGGCACAGGCCCATCATCACCGCGCTCAGCAGCAAGCCCGGCATCACCCCGGCCATGAACAGCGAGGCAATCGACACCGTGCCGCCGGCCGCCAGCGAGTACAGCACCGAGTTGTGGCTGGGCGGGGTCAGCAGTGCCTGTACCGAGCCGCTGACAGTGACGGCAGTGGAAAACTCACGCGGGTAGCCCTTGCGCTCCATCTCCGGGATCAGCACCGAGCCCACCGATGCAGTGTCGGCCACCGACGAGCCGGAAATCGCACCGAAGAAGGTCGAGGCCATGATGTTGACCAGCGACAGCCCGCCGCGCACGAAGCCCACCAGCACCCCGGCGAAGGCCACCAGCCGTCGTGACATACCGCCTTCGGCCATGATCGCGCCAGCCAGCACGAAGAACGGAATGGCCAGCAGCGAGA
>NZ_JYKS01000098.1 GCF_000935045.1 Pseudomonas sp. 10-1B | reverse complement strand
CCAAATCGTTCTGGGCATCCAGTCGGCCGTTGACGCTACTGGCGCGACCTTCGAGAACCTGCAACTGGGCGACCCGGCCTCGGTGAAAGTCACCGATACCATTAACGAAGTGGTGGCCAAACTGACCGCCACCGAGTCGGTCACCGAAGGCGGCGAGATCACCTACACCGTGACGCTGACCAGCAAAGACGGACTGCCGATCGACAATCACTCGACGCTGTACTTCACGTTGAGCGACGGCAAGACCGTGGTTACCGTGCCGGCCAACAGCACGACCGGTTCGGTCACTGTGACCGCGCCGGACAACGTCTACACGGGCCCCAACGCAGCGGTCGAGCAGAGCCTGAAATACGTCAGCGGCGCCGATGCCTGGAAGTTCGAGCAGTTGACGCTGGATGACACCAAGGTCAGCACAGAAGTCACCGATGAACCACGCACTCCGTGTAACGAAGGCGACATCGTCAAGGTCACCATCACCGCTGACCAGGACTCGGTGGCCGAGAACGTCAAACCGACCTTCACCGTGCACATCAACACGGTACTGGCGCATGACCTGATCGTAACCCTGAGCAACAACGCAGTCGTGACCATCAAGGCAGGTCAGACCTCGAGCGAACCGTACACCCACGAGGCTCAAGGTGACGACGTTTACCAGGATGCAGGCCAAATCGTTCTGGGCATCCAGTCGGCGGTTGACGCCACTGGCGCGACCTTCGAGAACCTGCAGTTGGGCGACCCGGCTTCGGTGAAAGTCACCGATACCATCGACGAAGTGGTGGCCAAACTGACCGCCACCGAGTCGGTGACCGAAGGCGGCGAGATCACCTACACCGTGACGCTGACCAACAAAGATGGTCTGCCGATCAATAACCACTCGGACCTGTACTTCACCCTGAGTGACGGCAAGACTGTGGTCTTGGTGCCAGCTAACAGCACTACCGGCTCGGAAACTGTAACTGCGCCAGACAACGTCTATGTGGGCGCGAACGACCCGGTGGTCAACGCCATCGAGGCAGTCAGCGGTGCGGATGCGTGGAAGTTCGAGCAACTGACCCTGGACAAGACCCCGGTCAGCACCACCGTCACTGACGAGCCAGGTACTCCGGGCAACGAAGGCGACATCGTCAAGGTCACCATCACCGCTGATCAGGACTCGGTTGCCGAGAACGTCAAACCGACCTTCACCGTGCATATCAACACGGCGCTGGCGCATGACCTGACCGTGACCCTGAGCAACAACGCGGTCGTGACCATCAAGGCGGGTCAGACCTCGAGCGAGCCGTATACCCACGCGGCTCAAGGCGACGACGTTTACCAGGATGCAGGCCAAATCGTCCTGGGCATCCAGTCGGCGGTTGACGCCACTGGCGCGACCTTCGAAAACCTGCAGTTGGGCGACCCGGCCTCGGTGAAAGTCACCGATACCATCAACGAAGTGGTGGCCAAACTGACTGCCACCGAGTCGGTCACCGAAGGCGGCGAGATCACCTACACCGTGACGCTGACCAACAAAGATGGTCTGCCGATCGATAACCACTCGACGCTGTACTTCACGTTGAGCGACGGCAAGACCGTGGTCACTGTGCCGGCCAACAGCACCACCGGCTCGGTCACCGTG
>NZ_JYKS01000097.1 GCF_000935045.1 Pseudomonas sp. 10-1B | reverse complement strand
GCTACGACGCCGGCGCCGACGGTACGACCGCCTTCACGGATAGCGAAGCGCAGACCGTCTTCCATTGCGATGGTCTTGATCAGGGTGACAGTCATCTGAATGTTGTCACCTGGCATTACCATTTCAACGCCTTCCGGCAGTTCGCAGTTACCGGTCACGTCAGTGGTACGGAAGTAGAACTGAGGACGGTAGCCTTTGAAGAACGGAGTGTGACGGCCGCCTTCTTCTTTCGACAGAACGTAGACTTCTGCGGTGAACTTGGTGTGCGGCTTGACCGAACCTGGCTTGACCAGAACCTGGCCACGCTCAACGTCGTCACGCTTGGTACCACGCAGCAGAACGCCACAGTTCTCGCCAGCACGGCCTTCGTCCAGCAGCTTGCGGAACATCTCAACACCGGTGCAGGTGGTGGTGGTGGTGTCACGCAGACCAACGATTTCCAGCGGATCCTGAACGCGGACGATACCACGCTCGATACGACCGGTAACAACGGTACCACGACCCGAGATCGAGAATACGTCTTCGATCGGCATCAGGAACGGCTGGTCAACGGCACGAACTGGCTCAGGGATGTAGGCATCCAGAGTTTCTACCAGCTTCTTGACAGCGGTAGTACCCATTTCGTTGTCGTCTTTGCCTTCCAGGGCCATACGAGCCGAACCGATGATGATCGGGGTGTCGTCGCCTGGGAAGTCGTAGGTGGACAGCAGGTCGCGAACTTCCATCTCGACCAGTTCCAGCAGCTCGGCGTCGTCTACCAGGTCAGCCTTGTTCAGGAAGACCACGATGTACGGAACGCCTACCTGACGGGACAGCAGGATGTGCTCACGGGTTTGTGGCATCGGACCATCGGCGGCCGAGCAAACCAGGATCGCGCCGTCCATCTGGGCAGCACCGGTGATCATGTTCTTCACGTAGTCAGCGTGACCTGGGCAGTCAACGTGAGCGTAGTGACGAATGTTCGAGTTG
Source organism: Pseudomonas sp. 10-1B (assembly GCF_000935045.1). Classification (GTDB taxonomy): domain Bacteria; phylum Pseudomonadota; class Gammaproteobacteria; order Pseudomonadales; family Pseudomonadaceae; genus Aquipseudomonas. Next base: position 158 of record NZ_JYKS01000097.1, on the reverse strand, counting down.
TACTCGACGTGAGCGGTGTTGATGGTGATACCGCGCGCTTTTTCTTCCGGAGCCGAGTCGATCTTGTCGAACTCAACGACTGCCGAACCGAAAACTTCGGAGCAGACGCGAGTCAGAGCTGCGGTCAGAGTGGTCTTACCGTGGTCAACGTGGCCGAT
>NZ_JYKS01000096.1 GCF_000935045.1 Pseudomonas sp. 10-1B | reverse complement strand
CACCGGCAAAGCCGGTGCCTGCCACCGCGTCGCCCGCTTCGCGGCTAAAGCCGCTCCCACAGGGGCCGCGCCAGTTTCTGGAAACACTCCGCGACACAAGACCGCTCCTATAAAGATGCGCGTCCCCGTCCCAAGCTGCGACAATATTCCCATCACATCAACGTGACTTTCCCGTGCCCCCCCTACGTCAAGACTTTGGTTCGGGGCACTCCTGCCACCGGGCTGAGCGATGCCAGCGTACCGTGCTGCGCATTTCTGGACTTCCACCGTCCCATCACTTGAGGTAGCAAGCAAGATGGCCAAGGCCGCCGATGTCGTTGTGCAATGCCTGGAAAACGAAGGTGTCGAGTATGTATTCGGCATTCCCGGTGAGGAAAACCTCGACCTGCTGGAATCCCTGCGCAAGTCGAAGATCAAGCTGGTACTGACCCGTCACGAGCAGTCCGCAGGTTTCATGGCTGCCACCTACGGCCGCCTGACCGGCAAGACCGGCGTCAGCCTGTCGACCCTCGGCCCAGGTGCGACCAACCTGGTCACCGCCAGCGCCTACGCTTACCTGGGCGGCATGCCGATGATGATGATCACCGGCCAGAAGCCGATCAAGAAGTCCAAGCAGGGCCGCTTCCAGATCATTGACGTGTGCGGCATGATGGACCCCATCACCAAGTACACCCACCAGTTCGCCTCGGCCGACAACATCCCGGCGCGCATGCGTGAAGCCTTCCGCCTGGCCGAAGAAGAAAAGCCTGGCGCGGTACACCTGGAGCTGCCGGAAGACATCGCCGCCGAGCAGACCGACAGCTTGCCTATCCCGCCAAGCCTGCACCGCCGTCCGTTGGCCGAGCACAAGGCCATTGAAGCTGCCGTGCAGAAATTGCAGAACGCCCGCAACCCGATCCTGGTGATCGGCGCCGGTGCCAACCGCAAGATGACCGCCAAGGTCCTCAAGCAGCTGATCGACAAGACCGGTATCCCGTTCATCACCACGCAGATGGGTAAAGGTGTGGTCGACGAGCGCCACCCGCGCTTCCTGGGCAACGCCGCGTTGTCGTCGGGTGACTTCGTGCACCGCGCCGTCGAAGCCGCCGACCTGATCGTCAACATTGGCCATGACGTGATCGAGAAGCCGCCGTTCTTCATGGTCCGTGGCGGCACCGAAGTCATCCACATCAACTTCCGCTCCGCTGAAGTCGATGCGGTTTACTTCCCGCAGGTGGAAGTGATCGGTGACATCGCCAACGCCGTGTGGCAGATCAGCGAAGCGCTGACCGACACTTCGCACTGGGACTTCACCCGCCTGATGGCCATCCGTGAAGCCAACGAAGCCCAGATCGCCGAAGGTGCCGACGATGACCGCTTCCCGGTCTACCCGCAGCGCCTGGTCGCCGATATCCGTCGCGTGCTGCCGTCCGAAGGCATCGTTGCCCTGGACAACGGCATCTACAAGATCTGGTTCGCCCGTAATTACAAGGCGCACAAGCCGAACACCGTGCTGCTGGACAACGCCCTGGCGACCATGGGTGCCGGCCTGCCATCGGCCATGGCCGCGCACCTGGTGCACCCGGACCGCCCCGTGATCTCGGTATGCGGCGACGGCGGCTTCATGATGAACAGCCAGGAGCTGGAAACCGCAGTTCGTCTGGGCATGCACATCACCGTGGTGATCCTGCGTGACGATGGCTACGGCATGATTCGCTGGAAGCAGGCCAACATGGGCTTCACCGATTTCGGCCTGGACTACGGCAACCCGGATTTCGTCAAGTACGCCGAAGCCTACGGTGCCAATGGCCACCGCGTGGAAAGCGCCGAAGCCTTCCTGCCGCTGCTCGAGCACTGCATCAAGACCCCAGGCGTGCACGTGATCGACTGCCCGGTCGATTACAGCGAGAACGACCGCATCCTCAACAGCGAGCTGCGCGAGCGCGCGCTGGCGGTGTAAGGCGTAACGGCCTCATCGCTGCCAAGCGGCAGTCACAGGTATCTCACGATCCTCTGGCTGCCGCTTGGTGGTAATTAACAACCCCTTCACGGATCTCGCAATTGATCATTCTCAGGTTCTTCAACTCATGGAGAACACGAGAACATGACTATCGGATCGACACATAACCATCCCGCTGACCTCGCCATCGAGCCATCAGGCCCTGTCCTACCTTGGGCTGCGCGCTTCCCCAACCCGCCAGATCTCTGCTTCGACTACCGCCGTTTGATCGAGCAAGAGGGCGGAGTTGCACGTGTCACCCAGCCGGATCACCGGATCTGTATCGTCGGTGCTGGTGTTACCGGGCTAACTGCAGCTCGAGAATTGTTGCGCTGTGGTTTTACCCGCATCACCTTGATCGAGCAGTCCCAGCGTGTGGGCGGGCGGCACCTGACAGTGGTGAATAACAGCGGAAATCACAAGAAACCTGTAACCCCTTTCGAAATGGGGGCCATGCGCATGCCGTTCTTCAATAGAACTGGCGAATCCCCAAAAGACGGGCGCTCGCTTATGGCCTATTACGCCAAGCTGTTCAAACTACGTCTTTCCGATTTTCCAAATCCCGGGACACCTTGGGTAAATGCCACAGGCATATATCTTCGCGAGGGGCAGTTAGAGGGTGAAGAAGACCCTGCGCTGCTGGTTTGGCGTAATCCCGAAGGTAAGACACCACCTCCTACTGCGCTGCTTCAGCAGGTCTACGATAAATGGCGCTATTTTGCGGAGCAGTTCGCTGAACGCATCGCTACGGTTTATGGCACAGATAGCTGGGAATCGATGTGGTCGGCTATCGTCGAACGCTATCACAGATTGTCGTTTAGAGAGCTGGTGCATTTGCCCACTCTTACTGCTTGGGATCCCGCAAACCCTGGTGATTTTGGCGGCTTAGGCATGAGTAACGATGAGTCGGCCATCTTTTATGCAATCGGGATTGGTGATGGCAGCTGGGGAGCGTTTTATGACGTCTGCTGCTTGTACCCACTGCGTACAGCAGTATTTGGCTTCAGCAGCCACTTGCAGTTGGTACATGGGCGTGTTGATCAGGACGGTATGCCGTACGCTGCCCCGCATCTGGAAGCTAGCAGTGTGCCTGACAGTAAAGGGCTGATGTTTCAGGGGCCAGCTTATCTCGGGCTTGCGGCGATGGACGAAAGCCTTATGTTCCTGGACGACGGGATGTACGGTACCTCGCTATATGATCACC
>NZ_JYKS01000095.1 GCF_000935045.1 Pseudomonas sp. 10-1B | reverse complement strand
GGGCCAGCTCCCACAGGTGCTGCATAGACCTCAAGCCATCTGCAGACCCTGTGGGGCCAGCTCTCACAGGTGCTGCATAGACCTCAAGCCATATGCAGGCCCTGTGGGAGCTGGCTTGCCGGCGATAGGGCCAGTGGCCTTGATACAAAATTCACCTGCCAAAAAACGACCACCCACACATTCGGGGTATGTCCGCCCTCGGCAAATCCCTCGATAGTTAGCCCATCGGCTCGATCCGGAGCACTCACACGATGGAGTTGCCATGCGCAAGGTACTGAAGGTGATTGGCGGTCTGCTGCTGGCGTCTGGCGCCGGCCTGACCCAGGCGGCAGCGGTGGACAGCGGCAACACACTACGGTTGTACAACTGGACCGACTACATCGGCGAAACCACCCTGGCCGATTTCGAGAAGGCCACCGGCATCAAGGTCATCTACGACACCTTCGACGGCTACGAAACGGTGCAGACCAAACTGCTCACCGGCCGGTCCGGCTACGACCTGGTCATGCTCAACGCCTCCCTGGTGCCACCGCTGATCAGCGCCGGGGTGTTCCAGGCGCTGGACAAGCAGCAACTGCCCAGCTGGCACAACCTCGATGAACAGGTGGTGAACAACCTGCAAGGCTACGACCCTGGCCTGAAGTACTCGGCGCCCTACACCTGGGGCAGCTCGGGGGTGACCTACAACGTCGACAAGATCACCGCACGCATGCCCGATGCGCCGATCGGTTCGCTGGCCATGCTGTTCGACCCCAAGGTGGTGTCGCGTTTCGCCGACTGCGGCGTCACCCTGATGGACGCGCCAACCGAAGTCATCCCACTGGCCCTGCAGTACCTGGGCAAGAACCCGCGCAGCGCCTCGCCGGCGGACCTCAAGGCCGCCGAGCAACTGCTGCTGGGCATCCGCCCGTACATTCGCAAGTTCGATTCGGTCAACTACCTCACCAGCCTGCCCAACGGTGATGTCTGCCTGGCCTTGACCTGGTCCGGTGATTACGCCACCGCCCAGGCCCGCGCGGTGGAAGCGAAGAAGGACATCAAGCTGTCGTTCTTCATCCCGAACGAAGGCTCGCTGATCTGGTTCGACAACCTGTACATCCCCAAGGATGCGCCACACGCGGCCAACGCCCATCGCTTCATCGAGTTTCTGCTGCAGCCGCAGACCATGGCCAAGGTCACCGACTACATCCACTACGCCAACAGTAACGCTGCCGCCACCGCGCTGGTGCGTGAAGACATCCGCCAGGACCCGGCCATCTACCCCGACGCCCAGACCCGCGAGCGCCTGTTCGCCCAGAAAACCCAAGGCCCGAAGGACATGCGCGCCATCACCCGGGTCTGGAGCACGGTCAAGACCGGTTTCTGAACACTGCCCAACGATTCCCGCCAAGGAGCTGCCCATGGCCACCCCAAGCAAAGCATCCGTCATTGCCCACGACCCGCTGGTGGAAGCCGACAAGGCCCATTACATGCACGGCTACCATGTGTTCGACGAGCACCGCGAGCAAGGCGCGCTGAACATCGTTGCCGGTGAGGGGGCCTATATCCGCGATACCCACGGCAACCGCTTCCTCGATGCCGTCGGCGGCATGTGGTGCACCAACATCGGCCTGGGCCGCGAGGAAATGGCCCAGGCCATCGCCGACCAGGTACGCCAGCTGGCCTATTCGAACCCGTTCTCGGACATGGCCAACGACGTGGCCATCCAGCTGTGCCAGAAGCTTGCGCAACTGGCGCCGGGTGACCTTGACCACGTGTTCCTCACCACCGGCGGCTCGACCGCGGTCGACACCGCCTACCGGCTGATCCAGTACTATCAGAACTGCCGCGGCAAACCGCACAAGAAGCACATCATCGCCCGCTACAACGCCTACCACGGCTCCACCACCCTGACCATGTCGATCGGCAACAAGGCCGCCGACCGGGTGCCGGAGTTCGACTACGCCCACGGGCTGATCCACCACGTGTCCAACCCCAACCCGTATCGCGCCCCGGACGACATGGACGAAGCCGAGTTCCTCGACTTCCTGGTAGCCGAGTTCGAGGACAAGATCCTTTCGCTGGGCGCCGACAACGTGGCAGCGTTCTTCGCCGAGCCGATCATGGGCTCGGGCGGGGTGATCATTCCGCCCAAGGGCTACTTCGCGCGCATGTGGCAGCTGTGCCAGACCTACGACATCCTGTTCGTCGCCGACGAAGTGGTGACCTCGTTCGGGCGCCTGGGCACCTTCTTCGCCAGCGAGGAGCTGTTTGGCGTCACCCCGGACATCATCACCACCGCCAAGGGCCTTACCTCGGCCTACCTGCCGCTGGGCGCGTGCATCTTCTCCGAACGCATCTGGCAGGTGATCGCCGAACCGGGCAAGGGCCGCTGCTTCACCCACGGTTTCACCTACAGCGGTCACCCCGTGTGCTGCACCGCGGCGCTGAAGAACATCGAGATCATCGAGCGTGAGCAGTTGCTGGACCACGTCAAGGACGTTGGCGGCTACCTGGAGCAACGCCTGCAGAGCCTGCGCGAGCTGCCGCTGGTGGGGGATGTGCGCTGCATGAAGCTGATGGCCTGTGTCGAGTTCGTTGCCGACAAGGTCAGCAAGGCGCTGTTCCCGGATGCCGTGAACATTGGCGAGCGCATCCACAGCAAGGCCCAGGCCCGCGGGCTATTGGTGCGCCCGATCATGCACCTGAACGTGATGTCGCCACCCTTGATCGTCACCCATGCGCAGGTGGACGAGATCGTTGAGATCCTGCGCCTGTGCATCATCGAAACCGCGCGCGAACTCACCGCGCTTGGGCTGTACCAGGGCCGATGAACCTGGCGCAAAGGGCTGTGCGCGGGCGTGCCTGGCAGGCTAGACTGCCGGGCATGACCCAGGCCTCTCCCGATACCCCGCTTACCCTTTCACTGGGCGCATTGCAGCAATGGCATGCGGCGCTGCAACGTGCGCTGGCGCACAGCGAATCGCCCGACGCGCTGGCGTATGTGGCGGTTGCCATCAGCCAACTGGTGCAGGTGGAGTCGATGATGATCAGCCTCGAATGCCAGGGGCGGGCGCCGCAATTGTTGTACCAGCAAGGCATCCCCGACCTGCACCGCGCTGCCGTGCTGGAACGCTACTTCAGCGCCGGCTACCTGCTCGACCCATTCTGCCTGGCCGTGCAAAGCGGCCTGGCCGAGGGCTTCTACCACCTGCAGGAAATCGCCCCAGACAACTTCTTCGACAGCGATTATTACAAGGCCTACTACCTGGGCACGGGGTGCAGTGAGGACAGTTACTACATCGTCGACCTCAGCGCTGGCCGCAAGCTGTCCTTGAGCCTGTTCCAAGGCTGCAGCGGCACACGCCTGAGCGCCGGGCAAATCGACCTGCTGCGCGCGCTGGAGCCGATGGTGCGCGAACTGCTCGGGCGCTATGCCCGGCATAACCTGGAGCCTGGCACTGCATCGGCCGAGCGGGGCAGCTTGCAGGCGGCATTCGACAGCTTCGGCTGCCAGGTGCTGACCGATCGTGAACGGGAGGTGGCGCATATGATCTTGCGTGGGCATTCGGTGAAGTCCACTGCGCTGGAGCTGGGTATCTCGCCGGAGACGGTGCGCATGCACCGCAAGAATTTGTACCTGAAGCTGGAGATCAACTCGCAATCAGAGTTGTTTGCCCGCTTCATCGACTGGTTGCGCGGCGATCACCTCGAAGCTAGAGGCTGACGCGGTCATGGTAGGTCTGTATTGCTCAAATTCCGAAGGCTGATACGCCCCCTGTGGGAGCGGGTTCACCCGCGAACACGGGCGAAGCCCGTGCCATCCACAGTGGTGTCTGATTCGCGGGTGAACCCGCTCCTATCAAACAAAACATAAGTCATTGTTTTATAAGGTTTTATTTA
>NZ_JYKS01000094.1 GCF_000935045.1 Pseudomonas sp. 10-1B | reverse complement strand
ACTGCACAGTACTCAAGACCTGTAGAGTCCCTGTGGGAGCTGGCTTGCCGGCGATAGGGCCAGTGCAGGCTACCTTACCCCACCCAGTGATAAACCGGCGCATCCACGCCACTTTCCACCTTCACCTCACTGCTGTGCCGCAAACGCACCAGCAGCCGCTTGCCCGCTGCCGTACTCCCGGCCAGCCCTTCCAGCCGGTCCAGCAATTCCGGCCCGCCCATCTGCCCTGCCAGGCGCAACACCTCACGCGCCGCGGTCCATTGCCCGTCATCCTGGCGCGGCGCCGCCACCGTCGCCGTCTCAGCGGCCTGCGCCAGCACTGGCGCCTCTACCTGCCGCCCCAGCTGCGCCCACTCTTCAGGCGCCAGCTCGATGGTCAGGTCCACAGGCCAGTCGCCAATCTGTCCACGAATTCTCACGCTGCGCTCCTCGACCCAGTTCAATGCAAACATGCTACATCAACATGAAACCTGCGCCACGCAGGCTGGCGGGGCAAAGAAAAGTTGTTATAACATAACCCAATATTCCAATACGCCTCGGAGTCGTCCATGCGCCGCCTGCTGCTCGCCCTGCCCTTCGCCTTGCTGCCACTGGCCGTGGCCCATGCCCACGATGACCATGATCACGACCACGCCCATGGCACCCTTGGCGCCCACGAGCATGGCGTGGCCAAGCTCAATGCCGTGCTCGATGGCAACACCCTGGAGCTGGAGCTGGACAGCCCGGCGATGAACCTGGTCGGTTTCGAACATGCCGCCAGCAGCGATGCCGACAAGGCCAAGGTCGCCGCCGTGCGCCAGCAGCTCGAACAACCGCTGAAGCTGTTCGGCATTGCCGCGGCCGCAGGCTGCAAGGAAGACCAGCAAGAGCTGGAAAGCCCGCTGTTCGGTGACGCCCCGAAAGCCGACGACGATGGCGACGAACATGAGCACGGCCACCAGCACAGCGACATCGGCGCCCATTACCAACTGACCTGCGCCAACCCAGACAAACTGACGCAAGTGGACCTCGCGCCGCTGTTCAAGGCCTTCCCGGCTACGCAGAAGATCAACGTGCAACTGATCGGCCCGAACGGCCAGAAAGGCGTCGAGACCTCGCCTGCCAAGGCTGTGGTCGCGTTCTGAAATGAGCCAGGCGTTGATTGAACTGCAGGACCTGGTGTTCGCCTGGCCCGGCCAGGCGCCGCTGCTGGATATCCCGGCATTGCGCCTGGAAGCCGGCGAAGCACTGTTCCTCAAAGGCCCCAGCGGCAGTGGCAAGACCACCCTGCTGGGTTTGCTGGGCGGGGTGAATGTGCCGGGCCAGGGCCGAATCCATTTGCTCGGCCAGGACCTCGGCAGCCTTGGCCAAGGCGCCCGTGACCGCTTCCGGGTCGATCACACCGGCTACATCTTCCAGCAGTTCAACCTGCTGCCGTTCCTGTCGGTACGTGAAAACGTCGAGCTGCCCTGCCGCTTCTCGAATAGCCGCAAGGCCCGCGCCGAGCAGCGTCATGGCAGTGTCGACCAGGCAGCCAGCACGCTGCTGGCCCACCTGGGGCTGGACGACCCGGCGCTGCTCGCGCGCCGTGCCGACAGCCTGTCGATCGGCCAGCAGCAGCGGGTCGCTGCCGCCCGCGCGCTGATCGGCCAGCCCGAGCTGGTAATCGCAGACGAGCCAACCTCGGCGCTGGATGCCGATACCCGCGAAGCGTTCATCCGCCTGCTGTTCGATGAATGCCGCGCCGCTGGCGCCAGCCTGCTGTTCGTCAGCCACGACCAGAGCCTGGCGCCGCTGTTCGACCGCCATCTGTCGCTGGCCGAACTCAACCGCGCCGCCACGCCCCGGGAGGCCTGATGTACCTGCTCCGCCTTGCCCTGGCCAGCCTGGCCAACCGCCGTTTCACCGCATTCCTCACTGCCTTCGCCATCGCCCTGTCGGTGTGCCTGCTGCTGGCCGTGGAGCGGGTTCGTACCGAAGCTCGCGCCAGTTTCGCCAGCACCATCAGCGGCACCGACCTGATCGTCGGTGCCCGCTCCGGTTCGGTGAACCTGCTGCTGTATTCGGTGTTCCGCATCGGCAATGCCACCAACAACATTCGTTGGGACAGCTACCAGCACTACGCCAATGACCCGCGGGTGAAATGGGCCATCCCCATTTCGCTGGGGGATTCGCACCGCGGCTACCGGGTGATGGGCACCACTGGCGACTACTTCAGCCATTACCAGTACGGCCGCCGCCAGCACCTGGAACTGAGCCAGGGCCGCGCCTTCGCCGATGACCCGTTCGAGGTGGTGCTCGGTGCCGAAGTGGCCGAGGCGTTGCACTACAAGCTGGGCGACAAGCTGGTGCTGGCCCACGGCGTGGCGGCGATCAGCCTGGTCAAGCACGACGACAAACCGTTCACCGTGGTCGGCGTGCTCAAACGCACCGGTACGCCGGTCGACCGCACCCTGCATATCAGCCTGGGCGGCATGGAAGCCATTCACATCGACTGGCACAACGGCGTACCGGCCCGTGGCGCCGGGCGCATCAGCGCCGAGCAGGCACGCACGATGGACCTGCAGCCTACCGCCATCACCGCGTTCATGCTTGGCCTGAACAGCAAGATCGCGACCTTCAGCTTGCAGCGGGAGATCAACGAGTACCGCAGCGAGCCGTTGCTGGCGATCCTGCCCGGGGTGGCCCTGCAAGAGCTGTGGAGCCTGATGGGCACAGCGGAACAGGCGTTGTTCGTGGTTTCGCTGTTCGTAGTGCTGACCGGCCTGATCGGCATGCTCACGGCGATTCTCACCAGCCTCAACGAGCGTCGCCGGGAGATGGCGATATTGCGTTCGGTCGGGGCCAGGCCCTGGCATATCGCGGGGTTGCTGGTACTGGAGGCATTGTCGCTGGCCGCGGTCGGCATCGCAGCCGGGCTTGGCTTGCTGTACGCGGGTATCGCCCTGGCACAGGGGTATGTGCAGGCCAACTATGGCTTGTACCTGCCACTGGCCCTGCCGAGTGTTCATGAGTGGACCTTGCTGGCTATCATCCTGGGGGCTGCGCTGCTGATGGGCAGCGTGCCGGCGTGGCGAGCCTATCGGCAGTCGTTGGCCGATGGCCTGTCCATACACCTCTGAGTGCGCGTAATGATCAAACATCTCACCGCCTTCTTCGCGGGCACGCCCGCTCCCACAGGGGCCGCCACAGGCTGCGAACCTTGTGCAGGACCTGTGGGAGCGGGCATGCCCGCGAAGAGGCCGGCAATGCACATGCTGCTGGCACTACTGCTGTTGGTAGCGATGCCACTATGGGCCGCCGAACCCAAGGAACTGGACTGGCCCGCCCTGATCCCCGAAGGCGCACCGGTCATCCCACCGCAACTCGCGCCGCTGCACGACATGTCGCAGCTCAGCAATGCCCTGTCCGCCGAATCCGCCCCACCTGCGCGCCAGCAGGCCCCCGACGCCCCAGTGGTGAAAAGCCTGGACGGCCAGCAGATCAAACTGCCCGGCTACATCGTGCCGCTGGAGGTCAGCGAAGAGGGCCGCACCACCGAATTTCTGCTGGTCCCCTACTACGGCGCGTGCATCCATGTGCCACCCCCGCCGTCCAACCAGATCGTGCACATTTTCAGCGAGATGGGCGTGCGCATCGAAGACCTCTACCAACCCTACTGGATCGAGGGAAAGATGCAGGTTAGAGCCTCCAGCAGCGAACTGGCCGATGCGGGCTACCAGATGGAAGCCGAGAAAATATACGCTTATGAGCTGAAGTGAGAACCGCTTCGAATTCGTGACGACGCTTCTTTGAGCTGGGTCAAACAATCCGTTCAGGCGGCTCCGTACCATTGGACTACTCGATTACTCACGTCCTTTGGGAGCTTCCATGAACAAGTCCTTGCTCAGTGCCTCACTCGTGGCCCTGGCACTCGCCGCCCCTGTCGCCCACGCCCACCAGGCGGGCGATGTCATCGTCCGCGCCGGTGCCATCACCGTTGCCCCCAACGAAAGCAGCGGCGACCTGAAATTCGACGGCAGCAAGGTATCGGGCACCAAGGCAACCCTGGACAGCGACACCCAGCTGGGCCTGACCTTCGCCTACATGCTCACCGACCACATCGGCCTGGAACTGCTGGCCGCCACGCCGTTCAAGCACACCGTCGGCGTCAAAGGCCTGGGCGGCGGCCTGGACGGCAAGCTGGCAGACATCAAGCAACTGCCACCGACCCTGTCGCTGCAGTACTACCCGATGGAGCCAAGCTCCAAGTTCCAGCCGTACGCCGGTGTCGGCATCAACTACACCCTGTTCTTCGATGAAGACCTCAGCAGCACCCGCAAGCAGCAAGGCTTCAGCAACCTGAAGCTGCAGGACTCGGTTGGTTTTGCCGGCCAACTGGGCATGGACTACATGATCACCGACAACCTGCTGGTCAACGCCTCGGTCTGGTACATCGACATCGATACCAAGGCCAGCGTCAACGGCCCGACCGCACTGGGCTACAGCAAGACCAAGGTCGACGTCGATGTCGATCCATGGGTCTACATGGTCGGCCTTGGCTACAAGTTCTGACCGGAACACCCCTGGGCTGCTTTGCAGCCCAGGATTTCAGTTTTTACCCAAGAGCCGCGCCAACCCCTCGACCATCGACGTCGCCTGTGGGAACTCAAACCGCGCCAACAAGCGCTGGTTATCCGCCCGCGAATGGCGAATATCCCCCGAACGCGGCGCCGCATAGCTGACCGCCGGCAAGCTGCCCACCACCTTCTCCAACGCCGCCAGCAACTGATTCAGCGAGGTAGCCTGGTTGAGGCCGATGTTCACCGCCCCCTCCCCCACCTGCGGCTGCTCCAGCGCCTGCACCATCACCTGCACCAGATCACCAACATAGAGAAAGTCGCGGGTTTGCTCTCCATCGCCGAATACCGTGATCGGCAAGCCCTGCACAGCACGCTCACAGAAGATGCTGATTACCCCGGAATACGGCGAGGATGGGTCCTGGCGCGGCCCGAAGATATTGAAGAAGCGGAACACCACCGGCTCCAGGCCATGCTGGCGGCGGTAGAAGTCCAGGTACTGCTCACTGGCCAGTTTGTCCACGGCATAGGGGGTCAGCGGTGCCTTGGGCGTGTCTTCGGCAATCGATTCGCCTTCGCCATTGTTGCCATACACCGCCGCACTGGAGGCGAACAGCACCCGGCGCACGCCATGCACGCGCATGGCTTCGCACACGTTGAGGGTGCCGATGAAATTGCTCTGGTGGGTCCGCACCGGGTCTTCGACCGAGGCCTGCACCGAGGCCACTGCCGCCAGGTGCACCACGGCACTGCAGCCAGCCGCCGCCTGGGTGACCAGCGCCGCATCGGCGACATCGCCTTCGATCAACTGCAGCCGTAGGTGGTCGACCTGCAGGTTGCTCCGCCGACCCGTGGAGAAGTCGTCGAGAATGCGTACGGCGTAGCCTTTGTCCAACAACGCATCGCACAGGTGGGAGCCAATGAAGCCGGCACCGCCGGTGATCAGGATGGGAGCGTCAGCCATGGCGGTAGAATCGGTCCAGTAGAGGCGGCAGGCCGGCGCGCCAGGCGCGCGGCTTGATGCCGAAGGTGTGAAGGATTTTCTTGCAAGCCAGTACCGCGTGCTGCGGCTCTTCGCTGGCATCCGGCCGCGCGGCGTGGGCCTGTGGCGTCGGTGCCTGCACGGCCAGCTGGCGGTACTGCCCGGCCTCGGCAAGGATAGCCTGGCCCAGCGCCAGCGGCGTGGTCGCCTCGTTGCCGGCGTAATGGTAGGTACCCCACAGCGGCGCACTGCAATCGAGTTGCTTGAGCACAGACAGGATCACCCGGGCGGCATCATCGACCGGCGTAGGGTTACCGCGCCGGTCATCGGCCAGCAGCAGCTCCTGCGGTTGCTCGGCACGGGTCAGGAAGCGGCCTAGCGCCCCGTCGATGCTCTCGTCGAGCAGCCAGCCAAAGCGCAGCAGCACATGCTGCGGGCATGCCGCGCGCACGCTCTGCTCGATACGCCACAGTGCCTGGCCACGCAGGCCCAGCGGCACCGGCTCGTCCTTTTCGCTATAGGCGGTGGCCCGCGAACCATCGAACACCCGGTAGCTGGAAGGCTGCACCAGGGTGATCTGGTGGTGCTGGCACAGCTCAGCCAGGCGCTCCACTGCCCGCTCCTGTTGAGCCAGGCGTTGCTCGCTGACCGACTCGGCCTGGAACCAGTCGAAGTAATAGGCCAGGTTGACCACGGCATCAGGGCGATGATCGTCGAGCAGCTGAGTGAGGCTGGCCGGCGTCCAGCCGTTATCGGGCGGGCGCGGTGCCAGGAATGCGATGTCCTCCTCGGCCCCAAGACGAATCAGCGCTTGCCCGAGGGCATTGCCACCACCCAACAGCATTAGGCGCATACGCATAGAGTCAGCAGATCCGGAGAGGTTGATTGAAGGAAAGGGGTCATTTTGCGGTTTCCTGCCTGGGAAGTCCAACGCCGGGCCTCGTCGATGCCACAGGCGGTAGTGATTCCAAAGTTTAAAAGTTCACTACCGCCACAAACAGAAATTTCCTACGACATACCAGGAACGAGCTGACTTCCACGCAGCAGCATAACTGCATTGAATAGTTGACTCACCCACTTGCCAGCTGGGGAGCCTCACAAAAATAAGCACAAGGAACGTTCAATGCCTCATTCGGAAGCTGCATACCTGGATTTCTGCCCGGAGCAAAGCCAGGCCATAGCCTTTGCAAGCCAAACCATTGCTGACTCGGGTGGACCGGAGGCCAAGGGAGTAGCACTTCAGGCTCGCATATTCGCCAATCAACTAGAGAAAGCCTTGAGTGAAGAGCAGCGTGCGCTGTTGCAGCGCTTCAGTGAAGGCCATCTATCTGTCTTGATGTACAGGCAGTTACGATGTGCCAACGAGCCAATACCTGAATATCTACCCGACATTACCACCCTGGCGCAAAGCCCTCGCTGCCAATACCTCGCTTCACGCAATCAACTGCTGCTGGAGCTGGCACGCCACCGCAGTTTCGCCTTCGATATAGACAACGATGGTAAACAGGTCCGCCTGGTCGGCAACTTCAAGGGCGGAGGCCGCGTCCCGCGACTCGACGAAGATCCCTGTCTAGAAGTTGAAACCAGCTCGCATGCGGGCTTGCGCTTGGGGCCGCACACTGAAGCGCCTTACAACTGCTCGACAATTTCCAGCAACGCTCACTCCCCTGCTCCCTCTGCACTGATCCTCACTGCGTGCTGGAACCCTGCCAATGAACCAACGAATGTCTTCCCGCTCCGGGAAATCATCGAACGCTTGAGTAGCCTGGATACACTTGCGCTGACTTCAGCGTCTTTCGACTTCACACGCAGTGACTGCTTCGCTCATGGACAGGGCAATGCTGGCAAAGCAGTTTCAGTGCTGCAGTTCGAACCCAACGGTGGTTTCTCTGTTCGTTACAACAGCTATCGCTTTAGTCTGAACGAACGCGCCTGCAGCGCCGCAGCGCGCGCTTTCGACTCCTTTCAAAAAGCACTGAACAGTGCACAACCGCTGGCGTTTGTCCTGCAGCCTGATAGCGCATTGTTGATCAACAACAGCCGAGCCTTGCACGGCCGCGACATGGTTCAGGACAACCGGCGCCTGCTCATACGTCAATTCGGATACTCCCCCTTCGCAGTACCGTTGGTGCTCGCTGAAGACCCGCTGCTAGTCCGTGGCTGATCACAGGAAAATGCCAAATGATCGAATTCGACTTGACGCTTGTTCTGGTACTCGCACTGGTTGCACTGATGGCCGGCTTTTTCGATGCTATCGCCGGGGGCGGGGGCCTGATCACGCTGCCGGTGTTGTTTATTGCCGGTATAGAACCCTTGGCCGCAATCGCCACCAACAAGTTCCAGGCAGCTTCCGCTACGGTTTCGGCTACCTGCGCCTTCGCCCGCAAAGGCATGATCGACTGGAGACAAGGCAGTCCAATGGCTGTCATGTCGTTTATCGGAGGGGCCTTGGGTGCCTTGTCGATAACTTACGTGCCCAAAAGTGTTTTGCAGGCATGTGTCCCACCACTGCTGATACTGATAGCCGCCTACTTTGCCTTCAGTCCAAAGCCGAATGAACAAGCGCGCAAGGCAAAGGTATCGACTAGCCTATTCTGCGTGACGGTTGCACCGATCATTGGCTTTTATGACGGCATCTTCGGCCCTGGTGTCGGCTCGTTCTTCATGCTGGCCTGCGTGATTCTCCTGGGCCAGCACCTGATACAAGCCGTGTGCACCAGCAAACTCTTGAACGCAGCCTGTAACCTGGGCGCATTGTCAGTCTTTTCACTCAGCGGAGCGATCATCTGGCCGCTGGCGCTGGCAATGGCGCTTGCCGCTTTCCTGGGCGCACAGTTGGGTGCACGCTGCGCTGTACGCTTCGGCTCGCGGCTCATAAAGCCGCTGCTGGTCAGTGTCTGCTGCATCATGGCACTCAAACTGCTGCTCGATACGGGCAACCCGCTCGGCGAATGGCTCAACCAGTTCTTCTAGAGAGCACCATGCACTTGCAAACGGGTTCCCCTCAGCGCCGGAAATGGCACTTCGACGAGCCAGCCCCAGGCAAGGAACTGTTCATCGACGAAGTCTTTGGAAACTACCAGCAACAAGCCCGATTGCTGGTACCTGATATCGAGCGCGTAGCTCCAGTCTTCGTCTTGGGAGGCGCGCGTTCCGATTTTACCCGACTCAACCCCCTGCTCTATCGCCTGCAAGCCGCAGGCATTGGTTCACTCACTGGCAATCTGTCAGGTCATAGCCTCGCCAGCGAGCCAGGCGCAGTGTCGCCGTCACTGGCTACGAACCTTTATGAAGCACAGCGCTTCCACGCGCATATCGCACCTCGATGCCGAACGCTCATAGGCCACAGCCTTGGCGCGGCAATCACGCTGAAGCTTGCAGCACGGTTGCCGCAAGTGGACAGCATCGTATTGATCTGCCCGGCAGTCTATCCAGACCATGCCCACCATGCGCCGTTCGGGCCCGCATTCACAGCAGCCATCAGCAAGCCTTTCGGCTTTCTGGAGAGCGATAGCTACGCCTTCCTCAATCAGTTTCAGGGAAGAGTGCTGATGGTGATTGGCGAGTACGATGGGCTCAACTCACAGAGATTCGGCAAAGGGCCGGGAACCAGCGCCGGCAACTTGCGGCTTGCCGGCGTTGAACGCTACAGCCCGATTCCTGAAGAAGTTACCCTCGCCCTGATGCGATCAGTTTCAGCGGCGCGTTTGCGATGCCTGTTTCTTACAGACTGCGACCATGGCATCGCTGCACATTTGCGTAGTACCCCAGCAATAGCAGACCAGGTTGCGGACGCGGTAGGAACGTTCATCCTCGACGACGCTTGAGGCGTTGAGCATCACTCGATTTCGAACAGCCCATTACTGAGCGGCCCCACACTCAACCGCTCCCGCACATCATCATCTATACGGGGATCATCCGGCCGGTACAGTTTCACCTGCCGATAGGCATTGATGCGGTTGATCTCCTCCCCAAGGTACTCCCACACCACCCGGGTGCAGGCCGGGTTGCGCCGGTCGCCGCTGGATACCCCGGCCTTCAAGCCATTCAGGCGGGTAATACGGCTCTTGAAGCTGGGGATGAGGATGGTCTGGCTCATTTCGTTGAAGGTGAGCGACTCGTAGTCGATCAGGAACACCCGGTCCTGCAACTGGAACGCGGCGCCCAGGTAGCGGCAGCGTACCTCGGCATGCTGATCGGTGGCGCTGGAGCGCTCCTGCCGTTCCTGGCGCTCGAACAGGAAGCGGCCACGTTCTTCCCACAGGTGCACCAGCGACACCAGGATCGTGCCCGGCACCGACATGCAGTTGGAATACTCGAAGTAGTAACCGCAATAGCGCGACAGGTTGCCGGCATGTTCGTGCAGCGGTTGGAACAGCTCGCTGATCGGGTCGCCGGGCTGCTCGGCCAACATCGACACGCGGGCGCCGATCAGGCGGGCAAACTGCTCGGCCGGCAGGCTCAGCTCGTAATCCTCGACGCCGAAGAAATCACCGATGCGCTTGAGATTGAACGCCGTCGGGCGGCTCTGCCCGCTCAGGTACTTGTTGAACTGCGCGCGATTGATCGACAGCTGGCGGCAAACTTCGGAGATAGAGCGGTAGTGGCTGCAGGCCAATTTGAGATTGGTAGCGAAATGATCGCTCATGACAGGGGACTCAGGTGACGCGAATGACGCCATTTTAGCATCAAGTCGCATCAACTCAGAGCAACCCGCGAAATTGTAACCACTCTTGTCATAGCCAACCATGCGCCCCCAACGAATAGCGGTGCGCCTGCCGTCCGCTGGTCTTTCCATGCGAAGAACAAGAATCGAGGTCATTTTCCAATGCTCGAAGCACTCAACGATTTCCTTTCGGGGAAACTCCTCATCGTGCTGATCGTCGGTCTCGGCGGTTACTTCACCATCCGTTCGCGGTTCGTACAGTTCCGCCATTTCGGCCACATGTTCGCCGTGTTCAAGGAGTCGCTGCGTGGCCAGGCGGGCCAGCTGAGCTCCTTCCAGGCCCTGATGCTGAGCCTGGCCGGCCGCGTTGGCGCCGGTAACATCGCTGGTGTCGGCATCGCCGTGACCCTGGGCGGCCCAGGTGCGGTGTTCTGGATGTGGGTCACTGCCCTGGTCGGCATGGCCAGCAGCTTCTTCGAATGCACCCTGGCCCAGGTCTACAAGCGCGCCGACGGCGATGGCCTGTACCGTGGCGGCCCGGCCTACTACATCCAGCACGGCCTGAAGCTGAAAAGCATGGCCATCGTGTTCTCGATCCTGCTGCTGGTCACCTACGGCTTTGCCTTCATCGGCCTGCAGTCGTACACCGTGACCCACTCGCTGCAGAACGCCTTTGCCTTCGACCCAAGCCACACCGGTATCGTCCTGGCAGTGCTGCTGGCCATCACCTTCATCGGCGGTATCAAGCGCATCGCCGCGGTGTCGGACCTGCTGGTACCGGTCAAGACCCTGGCCTACATCGGCGTGACCCTGTATGTGATCGGCACCCAGATCGAACACGTGCCAGCCATGCTGGAAACCATCTTCAAGAGCGCATTCGGCCTCGACCCGGCGTTTGGCGGCCTGCTTGGCAGCGCCATCGTCATGGGCGTGAAGCGTGGCGTGTTCGCCAACGAAGCCGGCTTGGGCAGCGCGCCCAACGTTGCCGCCGTGGCCGCCGTGAAGCACCCGGGCGCCCAAGGCGTGGTCCAGGCCTTCAGCGTGTTCCTCGACACCTTCGTGATCTGCACCTGCACCGCGCTGCTGATCCTGCTGTCGGGCTTCTACACCCCGGGCTTCGAAGGTGACGGCATCGTCCTGACCCAGAACTCGCTGGCCGCCGTGGTCGGTGACTGGGGCCGGGTGTTCGTCAGCGTGGCACTGTCGCTATTCGTGTTCACCTGCATCCTCTACAACTACTACCTGGGCGAGAACAGCCTGCAGTTCCTCAGCCGCAACCGCGTAGTGCTGATGGCGTTCCGCGCCCTGGTGCTGGCGCTGGTGGTGTGGGGCTCGATGCAGGACCTGTCGACCGTGTTCGCCTTCGCCGACATCACCATGACCTGCCTGGCCTTCGTCAACCTGGTGGCCCTGGCCCTGCTGTTCAAGGTCGGCCTGCGGGTAATGCGCGACTACGACGAGCAGCGCAAGGCCGGCATCCAGCAGCCGGTGTTCGACTCGACCAAGTTCGCCGACCTGGACCTGGACCGCAATGCCTGGCCTGCCAATCCGCAGGTGGAAACAGCCACTGACAAAGCAGTTGGCCAAGCACAACCGCAGCGCTGATATCCTCCCCTGCCCAGCCGCCCCGTCCGCGGGCGGCTTTTCTTTCTCCGCTCACCGCTACGGATGCTTTCCATGCGTGCAGTAAAGAATCTTCTCGTGCTCTATACCGGTGGCACCATCGGCATGCTCGAAACCCCCGAAGGCCTGGCGCCAGCAGGTGGTTTTGACGCGCGGATGCGTGAACACTTCGCCCAGATGGCCGATGCGCCCCAGCTGCAATGGACCCTGCAGGAACTGAACCCGCTGCTCGACAGCGCCAACATGCAACAGCACAACTGGCTGGCGATGCGCGATGCCATCGTCGCGGCGGTAGAGGTTGCCGGCCATGATGGCGTGCTGGTGCTGCACGGTACCGACAGCCTGGCCTACAGCGCCGCGGCATTGTCGTTCCTGCTACTGGGCCTGCCGGTGCCGGTATTGCTGACCGGCTCGATGCTGCCGGCAGGTGCCGCCGACAGCGATGCCTGGGCCAACCTGTGCGGCGCGCTGCGCCAGTTCGAAAACGGTCTGGAGGATGGCGTGCAGCTGTACTTCCACGGCCAGTTGCTGCATGGCTGCCGGGCCTCGAAGCTGCGCAGCGAGGCGTTCGACGCCTTTGCTGCGTTGCCGCGTCATCGTGATGGTGAGCGGGCCGGGGCGATCCCCGCCGAGCTGGGCTACAAGCACCCGCGCCAGCCGGTCAACCTGGCGGTAGTGCCGGTGTTCCCGGGACTGCAGGCCAGCCATTTGCAGGCGCTGCTGGGCAGCGGCGTGCAAGGCCTGCTGCTGGAGTGCTACGGCAGCGGCACCGGGCCGTCGGATGACCAGGCGTTGCTGGATGTGCTGCATGCGGCGCGCCAGCGGGGCGTGATGCTGGCGGCGATCAGCCAGTGCCCTGAGGGTTCGGTGGTGTTCGATACCTATGCGGCGGGTAACCGTTTGCGTGGGGCCGGGCTGGTCAGTGGCGGTGGCATGACCCGTGAAGCGGCGCTGGGCAAGATGTTCGCATTGCTGGGGGCTGGGTTGGATGTCGAGGCTGCCGAGCAATGGTTTGCGCTGGATCTGTGTGGCGAGCGGGCCTGATTGTAACCTGCACTGGCCTCATCGCCGGCAAGCCAGCTCCCACCTCGACCGCATTCGCCTCAGGCCCTGTGCAGGTCCTGTGGGAGCCGGCTTGCCGGCGATGAGGCCAGTGCAGGCAATACAAGACAGTTGCTCCCACAGGGATCGCATCAGGGCTGACAGGTGTTTGCCACAAGATATGCGGCGCCTGTGGCGAGAGCCCGGTAACCCTGATGCCCTTGCCAGAAACCATAGAATTTACCCCAGGGATAACACAAGGCCCGAGGCCTGCGGAGTACCTGTGGGAGCTGGCTTGCCGGCGATAGGGCCCTGACAGGCAAAAGAAAATGGCGGAAGGCAGCGGGAGTCGAACCTGCCCGGGAACGGCTGCCGTCCCCAACCGGGTTTGAAGCCCGGCCGCGCCACCGGGCGCGATTGCCTTCCTTGAACTCAGTGCCTGGCCTGCTGCTGGGCCAGGGCGCTGTCGGCGCGGATGTGACGCTGGTCGGCTACCCTGCGGGTCAGGCCGATGCGGTCGAAGTATTCGAGAATCTGCACACTGCGCTTGCGACCGATGCCCAACATATCGCGAAACGCGGCAACCTGCACTATCGGGGTTTCACTGGCCTGCCCCAGCAGCAGCTCTGCCATGCGCTGTAGCGTCACCTCGGGGTAGAACAGGTCGCGCACCACCTGGTGCACCAGGCCCAGCCGGGCCAGTTTACGCAGCAACAGGCGTACATCCGCTTCGGCGCAGTTTTCTTCACTAGCAAGCGTCCTGACCCAGGGCGGATCGTAGCGCCCCGCCAGCAACTTCGGCTGCAAGCGCGCCCACAACGCACTGTCGGCTTCGCTCAACTGCACCTTGTGATCGGGCAAGTGCAGCCAGGGCCCACTGCTGGCAATGGCGCCGCCATCGAGCAACTCATCCAGCAGGCTGACGAATGCCGGGCGCTCCAGCGGCAACGCGGCAAAGCGGCGCAGGCGATCTCGATCCGGGCCGAGCTGGTCGGGCTCCTGCTCGTGGAACCGCGCCAGTTGTTCCAGCACCTGCTGCTTGAGCGCCTGCCACTGGGCGTTGGCGAATAGCAGTTGGCCCTGCCGCGTGGCCACCACCAGCACATCCTCCGGCAACTGCCAGGTTTCCCGCAGCCGATTGAACTGTTTTTCGAGGCGCTGCGGGTCGATACCGCCCGGGGCACTTGCAAGCAGTGCCGGCAAGGCCTGCTCCAGGCCCTCGGCATCTCGCAGTACCTGCAACTGGCGCAGGCGCTCATCGCTGCGGCGTTGGCGACTTGGCGCGAACGGGTCGAGCACCTTGCCGCCGCCGAGGGTGCGCTGGGCACGCTGGTCGCGCAGTACCAGGCGGTCGCCGTGTACCGCCTGCAGCGGCGCGTTGAGCAGCAACTGGGCGAACATGCGCTGGCCCGCCGCCAGGGTTTGGCCTTCGAGCAAGGCGACCCGGGCGGTCACATCCTGGGTGCCGAGGTGCACGTGCACGGCACTGAAGTGTTCGAAGGTGCGGGTCTCGCCCGGCAACAGCGTCAGCTCGATATCCACCCGCACACTGGGCGCATACAGCCACTCGGGCACCAGCCAATCGCCGCGATGCACTTGGTCCACAGCCAGGCGTTCGGCAGCGATGTTCAGCGCCACCCGCTGACCTGCTTCGGCCACCAGCGCCGCCTGGTTCTGCGCATGCAGGCCACGCACGCGCACCGGTTTGCCGGCCTTGCCCAACAACAAGGTGTCACCGGCATGGACCTGCCCGGCCAGCGCCGTGCCGGTGACCACCACACCCGTGCCGGTAACGGCGAAGGCGCGGTCGACGGCCAGGCGGAAACCGCCACCTACGCTGCGCTGGCGCACGCGTTTCTCTGCTGCCTGCAAGGCCTGGCGCAGGGCATCGATACCCAGGCCGGTCACACTCGACAATGGAAACTGCTGTGCTCCGGCATACGGGCCAAGCGCCAGCAGTTCACTGACCTGCACCTGCACTTCAGCCAAGCGCCCAGGCTCTACCCGATCGCATTTGCTGATCGCGACCAGCGCCTGGGGTATGCCCAGCAACTCGATGATCGCCAGGTGTTCACGGGTTTGCGGCATCACCCCATCGTCCGCTGCCACCACCAGCAGCACCAGGTCGATGCCGTGGGCGCCGGCCAGCATATTGTGGATAAAACGCTCGTGGCCCGGCACATCGATGAAGCCGGTCAGTGGCGCGCCCTCGGCCAGCGCCGCATAGCGATAGCCAAGGTCGATGGTCATGCCACGGGCGCGCTCTTCCTGGCGCAGGTCACCGGCCTGGCCGGTCAGCGCCTGCAGCAGTGCGGTCTTGCCATGGTCGATGTGGCCGGCGGTACCAACGATCACTGCACCGGCCCCAGTTGCAGGGCAGGCAACTGTGCCAGCCACTGGGCTTCGTCATCCAGTTGGCGCAGGTCCAGCCACAGGGCGTCGTCGTCGATGCGGCCGAGCACCGGTACCGGCAGATCGCGCAAGGCCCGCTCCAGCACATGTAGGCTGCGCCCGCGCAATTTCTTCGACACCTGCGGGCGCAGGCACAGCGCTGCGCTCGGCAGGCGCGCCACAGGCTGGCTGCCGCTGCCGATCATGCCCAGTGCCGGCTCCACGCTGACGGCCCATTGCTCACCCAGGCGGGCCTTGAGCTCCGGCACCAGGCGCTCGGCCTGGGCCTGGATCTCGGCCTGGCTGCGGGTCAGCAAACGCAGGCTGGGCAGGCGTTCGGCCAGGCGATCGGGGTTGCGGTACAGCGCCAGCACCGCTTCGAGTGCAGCGAGGGTGATCTTGTCGACCCGCAGCGCGCGCTTGAGCGGGTTCTTCTTGATCTTGGCGATCAATTCCTTGCGGCCGACGATGATGCCGGCCTGTGGCCCGCCCAGCAGCTTGTCGCCACTGAAGGTGACGATATCGGCACCGTCCGCCAGGGCCTGGCGCACCGTCGGCTCGGCGGGCAGGCCCCAGCGGGTGAGGTCGATCAGGCTACCGCTGCCCAAATCTTCGAGTAGCGGCAGTTCATGTTGATGGGCGATGCGCGCCAGCTCGGCGGTGGGCACCTGGGTGGTGAAGCCCTGGATGCTGTAATTGCTGCAATGCACTCGCATCAGCAGGCCGGTGCGTGGGCCGATGGCGGCCTCGTAATCGCGGGCATGGGTGCGGTTGGTAGTGCCGATTTCGTGCAGCTTCACGCCAGCGCGGGCCATGATGTCGGGGATGCGAAAGGCGCCGCCGATCTCGATCAGTTCGCCGCGGGAAATGATGCCCTCCTTGCGCGCGCCCAGGCTGTTGAGCGCCAGCAGTACGGCGGCGGCGTTGTTGTTGACCACGGTGACGGCCTCGGCGCCGGTCAACTCGCGGATCAGGCCTTCGATCAGGTCGTCGCGGTCGCCGCGCTTGCCGGTGGCCAGGTCGAATTCCAGGTTGAGCGGGTAGCGGGCGGCGGTCTGCATGGCCTCGATGGCTTCTTCCGGCAACAGCGCGCGGCCGAGGTTGGTGTGCAGCACGGTGCCGGTGAGGTTGAACACGCGGCGGACCTGGCTTCGTTGCTGGATGGCCAAGCGTTCGCCCGAGCGGCCCAGCAGGATTTCGGCGGCCAGTTCGGCGGCGCTGAGCTGGCCGTTGCGGGCGGGTTCGCGCAGCTCGTCGAGCAGTTGGCGCAAGGTGGCCAGGACCGCGTCGCGGCCGTGGCGGTCGATCAGCGGAAGGCAGGCTGGGTGGCGCAGGAGGGTATCGATGGAAGGCAGGCGTGGGGTGTCGCTGGCGAGGCTTTTGGACATGCGGTACTACCTTGGACTGATCCGTTGTCTGTTTTGGCCCTTTCGCGGGCATGCCCGCTCCCACAGGGTTCTCCACAGGCCTCGGGGCCGGCATAGGT
>NZ_JYKS01000093.1 GCF_000935045.1 Pseudomonas sp. 10-1B | reverse complement strand
TGCCGAAGGCCGGCCTGTACAACCTGTACGGCCCGACCGAGGCGGCCATCGACGTGACCCACTGGACCTGCCGCGAGGAAGGGCGCGACAGCGTGCCGATCGGCGAGCCGATCGCCAACCTGGGCTGCTACATCCTCGATGCCGAGCTGCAACCGGTGCCGGTGGGCGTGCTGGGCGAGCTGTACCTGGCCGGCGCAGGCCTGGCGCGCGGCTACCACCGCCGCCCGGGGCTGACCGCCGAGCGTTTCGCCGTGAGCCCATACGGCAATGGCGAGCGCATCTACCGCACCGGCGACCTGGCGCGCTACCGCGCGGATGGGGTGATCGAGTATGCCGGGCGTATCGACCACCAGGTCAAGCTGCGTGGCCTGCGCATCGAACTGGGCGAGATCGAGGCGCGCCTGCTGGAGCACGACCTGGTGCGTGAAGCCGTGGTGACGGTACCGGACGGCAAGCAGCTGGTCGGTTATGTGGTGCTGACCGGCGAGGCCGCCGATTGGCAGGCACAACTGGCCGAGCACCTACGCCGTGGCCTGCCGGACTACATGGTGCCGAACCAGTGGCTGGCACTGGACAGCCTGCCGCTGTCGCCCAACGGCAAGCTCGACCGCAAGGCCTTGCCCGCCGTGGATGCCTCGCAATCGCAGCGTGCCTATGTGGCGCCGCAGAGTGAACTGGAACAACAGGTCGCGGCGATCTGGGCGCAGGTGCTGCACTTGGAGCAGGTTGGTCTGGGCGACAACTTCTTCGAACTGGGCGGGCATTCGCTGTTGGCTACCCAGGTGTTCTCGCGTCTGCGCGAGCTAGGCATCGACGCACCGCTCAAGACGCTGTTCGAGCAGGCCAGCCTGCAGGGCTTCGTCGCCAGCCTGCCAGCACCGTCGTTGGCGGCGCGGGCTCCGGCCATCCGGCCGACGCCGCGCGATGCGGCGCTGCCGGTGTCCTATGCCCAGCAACGCCAATGGTTCCTCTGGCAGCTGGAGCCACACAGCAGCGCCTACCACATCCCCATGGTCCTGCGCCTGAAAGGCAGCCTCGATCGTGCGGCGCTGCAACACAGCTTCGATGCGCTGGTCGAGCGTCATGAGGCCCTGCGTACTCGCTTCGTCGAAAGCGACGAGGGCATCGTCCAGGTGATCGAGCGCTCGGCTGCGCTGGTCATCGCCCATGAACGACTGGCGGACGAGGCGACCCTTCAGGCGCGTGTCGCTGAGGAGATCCGCCAGCCGTTCGACCTGGCCCGCGGCCCGCTGCTGCGGGCCCGTCTGCTGGAGCTGGCGGCCGACGACCAGGTGCTGGTGCTGACTCAGCACCATATCGTCTCGGATGCGGCGTCCATGCAGCTGATGGTCGGCGAACTGATCGATAGCTATGCCCGCCACCGCGAGGGCGATGCCGCCCCACTGCCTGCCCTGGCGCTGCAATATGCCGACTACGCCCGTTGGCAGCGTGAATGGATGGAGGCTGGCGAGCGTGAGCGGCAACTGGCCTACTGGGTCGGGCAACTGGGCAGCGAGCAGGATGTGCTGGCCTTGCCGCTGGACCGCCCGCGTCCTGCCGAGCAGAGCTACCGCGGCGCCCAGCTCGACCTGGCCGTGCCGTCGGCGTTGAAGGACGGCCTCGAGGCGTTGGCCCGCCGCCAGGGCGCGACCCTGTTCATGGTGCTGCTGGCGTCGTTCCAGGCCTTGCTGCATCGCTACAGTGGCCAGCGCGACATCCGCGTCGGCGTGCCGGTGGCCAACCGCAACCGGGTCGAGACCGAAGGGCTGATCGGCTTCTTCGTCAACACCCAGGTACTGCGTGCCGATATCGATCCACGCCAGCCGTTCGGCGTGCTGCTGCAACAGGTGCGTCAGGCTGCGCTGGGCGCCCAGGCGCACCAGGACCTGCCGTTCGAGCAACTGGTGGATGCGCTGGCGCCGACCCGCAGCCTCAGCCACAGCCCGTTGTTCCAGGTGATGTTCAACCACCAGGCCGCCGCGCTCGCGCCGGTACGCGCCGTGCCAGGCTTGGCGGTCCAGGCCATGGCCTGGGACAACGACACCACGCAGTTCGACCTGAGCCTGGACACCTGCGAGACCGATGAAGGGCTGAGCGCTTCACTGATCTACGCCACTGACCTGTTCGACCAGGCCACCATCGTGCGCCTGGGTGAGCATTGGCTGAACCTGCTGCAAGGCATTGTCGAGCAACCGCAACAACCGGTGGCCGAACTGCCATTGCTGGCGGCCGCCGAGCGCGAGCGCACCCTGGTCACGTG
>NZ_JYKS01000092.1 GCF_000935045.1 Pseudomonas sp. 10-1B | reverse complement strand
GTATGAGCGAGACCTATCCTGTGTTGATCGTCAGCAAACTCTTGATGCGCGTAATCAAGGCCCACGCCCGTTGGCGTTGGCGCGCCTGACTTTATCCCCTGCCGGCCCGCCCGGCCCGCCCCCGTTTGCCTTCCCGTTTACCGCCCTTTGTGGCAAAGCCACGCCTGCGGCTGGTACAGGAAGGTTCGAATTCTGAAGTCAGTAGATTCAAGAGGTTTAACCCGATGTTACTGATGATCGACAATTACGACTCATTTACTTACAACGTCGTTCAGTACCTTGGCGAGCTGGATGCCGAGGTCAAGGTCATTCGCAATGACGAAATGACCATTGCCCAGATCGAAGCCCTCAACCCCGAGCGCATCGTGGTTTCCCCGGGGCCATGCACGCCGAGCGAGGCAGGCGTGTCCATCGAGGCCATCCTGCATTTTGCCGGCAAGCTGCCGATTCTGGGCGTGTGCCTGGGCCACCAGTCCATCGGCCAGGCTTTTGGCGGTGATGTGGTGCGTGCCCGGCAGGTGATGCATGGCAAGACCAGCCCGGTACGTCATCGCGACCTGGGTGTGTTCGCCGGCCTCAACAACCCGCTGACCGTGACCCGCTACCATTCCCTGGTGGTCAAGCGTGAAACCTTGCCAGACTGCCTGGAAGTCACCGCCTGGACCGCCCACGAAGACGGCTCGGTCGACGAGATCATGGGCCTGCGCCACAAGACCCTGAATATCGAAGGGGTGCAGTTCCACCCCGAGTCGATCCTCTCCGAACAGGGCCACGAGCTGTTCGCCAACTTCCTCAAGCAGACCGGCGGCCGCCGCTAAGGACCGAACATGGATATCAAGAGCGCGTTGAGCCGAATCGTCGGCCATCTGGACCTTTCCACCGATGAGATGCGTGACGTCATGCGCCAGATCATGACCGGTCAGTGCAGCGAAGCCCAGATTGGCGCCTTCCTGGTGGGCATGCGCATGAAGAGCGAAAGCATCGACGAGATCGTCGGTGCGGTATCGGTGATGCGCGAGCTGGCCGACAAGGTCGAACTGCAAAACCTCGATGGCGTGGTCGATATCGTCGGTACTGGCGGTGATGGCGCCAACATCTTCAACGTGTCCACCGCTTCATCGTTCGTCCTGGCGGCGGCGGGCTGCACCGTGGCCAAGCACGGCAACCGCGCGGTGTCGGGCAAGAGCGGCAGCGCCGACTTGCTGGAAGCGGCGGGGATCTACCTGAACCTGACGCCAACGCAAGTGGCCCGCTGCATCGACAGCCTGGGCATCGGCTTCATGTTCGCGCAAAGCCATCATACCGCCATGAAGCATGCCGCCGGCCCGCGTCGCGAGCTGGGGCTGCGTACCTTGTTCAACATGCTCGGCCCGCTTACGAATCCGGCCGGAGTGAAGCATCAGGTGGTCGGAGTGTTCACCCAGGCCCTGTGCCGCCCGTTGGCCGAGGTACTGCAGCGCCTGGGCAGCAAGCATGTGTTGGTGGTGCATTCGAAGGACGGGCTGGACGAGTTCAGCCTGGCCGCGCCCACCTTCGTGGCTGAACTGAAGAATGGCGAAATCACTGAATACTGGGTCGAGCCGGAGGACCTCGGCATGAAGAGCCAGAGCCTGCATGGCCTGGCCGTCGAGAACCCGCAGGCGTCGCTGGAGCTGATCCGTGATGCGCTGGGGCGGCGCAAGACCGAAAACGGCCAGAAGGCTGCCGAGATGATCGTGCTCAACGCCGGTGCGGCGCTGTATGCCGCTGACCATGCCATGAGCCTGAAGGCCGGTGTGGAGCTGGCCCACGACGTTCTGCACACCGGGCTGGCCTGGGAGAAGCTGCAGGAGCTGGGTGCCTTTACTGCAGTATTCAAGGTGGAGAACGAAGCATGAGTGTGCCGACGGTGCTGGAAAGGATCATTGCCCGCAAGTTCCAGGAAGTGGCCGAGCGCAGCGCGCGCGTCAGCCTCGCTGAACTGGAGGGCCTGGCCAAGGCCGCCGATGCCCCGCGTGGCTTCGCCAATGCCCTGATCGAGCAGGCCAGGCGCAAGCAGCCGGCGGTGATTGCCGAAATCAAGAAAGCTTCGCCCAGCAAGGGTGTGATCCGCGAAAACTTCGTGCCGGCGGAAATCGCCGTCAGCTACGAGAAGGGCGGCGCTACCTGCCTGTCGGTGCTGACCGACGTCGATTACTTCCAGGGTGCCGATGAGTACCTGCAGCAGGCTCGCGCGGCGGTTTCGCTGCCTGTGATCCGCAAGGACTTCATGGTCGACCCTTACCAGATCGTCGAAGCCCGGGCGTTGGGCGCAGACTGCGTGCTGCTGATCGTGTCGGCGCTGGATGACGTGAAGATGGCCGAACTGGCGGCCACGGCCAAGGATGTCGGTCTCGACGTGCTGGTGGAAGTGCACGACGGCGATGAGCTGGAGCGGGCGCTGAAAACCCTGAATACGCCGCTGGTTGGGGTGAACAACCGCAACCTGCATACTTTCGAGGTCAGCCTGGAAACCACCCTTGACCTGCTGCCGCGCATTCCGCGTGATCGCCTGGCGATTACCGAGAGCGGTATCCTTAACCGGGCTGATGTGGAGCTGATGGCGATCAACGAGGTTTATTCGTTCTTGGTGGGGGAGGCATTCATGCGCGCTGAGCAGCCTGGGCTGGAATTGCAGCGGTTGTTCTTCCCGGAACAGGTGAAGAAGACTGTTCAGCAACTGGACTGACCAAACGAAGCCGGTTTTCTTGCCGGCTTTTTTGTGTGCCTGCAATGGCCTCTTCGCGGGCGCGCCCGCTCCCACAGGTACAACACATGTCTTGAGTGTGGTGGAGGACTCTGTGGGAGCGGGCGTGCCCGCGAAGAGGCCCTAAAAAACAACATCAAAGGTGGATCAATGACCGATCAACCCCTGGCCCTGACCGTCGAACAAGGCCTGCACGCCGAACAGGATTTACTGGCTGCCGTTTGCCGCGGCGAACGCGACAATGGCGTGCTGTTCTGGCGCCCCACCGACCACGCTCTGGTCATGCCGCGGCGCATGAGCCGCCTGGACAATTTCGAGGCCGCCTGCGCGGAGCTGGCGATCGCCGGCTGGCCGGTGCTGTTGCGTGAAACCGGCGGTGAGCCCGTACCGCAGTCCCATTCGACGGTGAACGTGGCACTGGTCTACGTCGCCCCGCGCAGCGAAGGCGACCACGGCCGTATCGAAAATGCCTATGAGCGCTTGTGCCTGCCGCTGTGCGATGTGCTGCGCGAATGGGGCGGCGTGGCCTCGGTAGGTGAAATCGACGGTGCTTTCTGCGATGGCCGCTACAACGTCAACCTCAATGGCCGTAAGCTGGTCGGCACCGCCCAGCGCTGGCGCCAGGGGCTGGGCGGCAAGCGCCCGGTGGTGCTGGTGCACGGTGCGCTGTTGCTGGACAACGAGCGTGAGTCGATGGTGGCGGCGGTCAACCGCTTCAACGAGTGCTGCGAGCTGGAACAGCGCTGCCGCGCCGATGCGCACATTGCCTTGCACGAAGTGGCGCCCGAGGCGCCCTGGTTCGAGCGCTTGTCGCAGGCCTATGCCAAGGTACTCGCCGACCTGCCCAAGGACTAGCGGGTACCGTAGACCACCATGGTCTTGCCTTTTACCTGCACCAGGCTGCGTTCCTCGAGGTCCTTGAGGACGCGGCCTACCATTTCCCGCGAGCAACCGACGATACGGCCGATTTCCTGACGAGTGATCTTGATCTGCATGCCGTCGGGGTGGGTCATGGCATCGGGTTGTTTGCACAGCTCCAGCAGGCAGCGGGCGACGCGCCCGGTGACGTCGAAGAACGCCAGGTCGCCAACCTTGCGCGTGGTGTTGCGCAGGCGCTGGGCCATCTGGCTACCCAGGGCGTAGAGGATTTCCGGGTCCTGGCGCGCCAGTTCGCGAAACTTCTCGTAACTGATTTCCGCCACTTCGCATTCGGTCTTGGCACGTACCCAGGCACTGCGCTGCTGTTCACCGTCAACCGGCTCGAACAACCCCAGCTCGCCGAAGAAATCGCCATTGTTGAGGTAGGCGATGATCATTTCGTGGCCGTCGTCGTCCTCGATGAGGATGGTTACCGAACCCTTGATGATGAACGACAGCGTCTCGGCCCGGTCACCGGCGCAGATGATGTTGCTTTTGGCGGTGTAGCGGCGGCGCTGGCAGTGCACCAGCAGCTTGTCGATGTTCTTGATCTTGGCGGGTAGGGCGGAGGCAACCATCACGAAATCCTGTTCGATATGACGCATAGGCTTTTATAGAGGTTGGCTGACGACAAGCGCCAGTCATTTGGCGCCAGCTTATCAGACACCACAGGATGTTTCGGTACTAAACCGATGCGACTCGTACTTTTCCCACAGCCATACAAGGTCTAAGCTGACACCCTTTTCCGAAAATCAGGAGTCCGGGTAGATGAAGGCACGTATCCAGTGGGCCGGTGAGGCGATGTTCCTCGGTGAATCGGGGAGCGGCCATGTCGTCGTGATGGACGGCCCGCCCGAGGCTGGCGGCCGTAACCTGGGTGTGCGCCCGATGGAAATGCTGTTGCTGGGCCTGGGTGGCTGCAGCAGCTTTGACGTGGTGAGCATTCTGAAGAAGTCGCGCCAGGCGGTGGAAAGCTGCGAGGCGTTCCTGGAGGCCGAGCGCGCCAGCGAAGACCCAAAGGTGTTCACCAAGATTCACATGAACTTCGTGGTGAAGGGGCGTGGGCTGAAAGAGGCCCAGGTCAAGCGGGCGGTAGAGCTGTCGGCGGAGAAGTACTGCTCGGCTTCGATCATGCTCGAGCGTGCCGGGGTTGAGATTACCCACGGGTATGAAATCGTAGAGCTGGGTTAAGGCCGAGACTTTGGGGCTGCTTCGCAGCCCATCGCCGGCAAGCCAGCTTGCACATGGACCGCATTAGCCTCAAGCCCTGTGCAATCCCTGTGGGAGCTGGCTTGCCGGCGATGGGCCGCAAAGCGGCCCCGGCAATATCAGCTGCGAAGCGCCGGCAGTGCAGCCCGCAGCCATTGCGGCAAGCAACCCCGCATCACCTGGCTCAACCGCTCCCGCCGCTTCTGGTAAACCAGCCCCAGCCAGATAACCCCCAACCCGATCAAGGTCACCACCACCGGGAACAGCAGCGAGTCGGCAAACACCTCATACGACAGATACCCCAGGTAAGCCGCCACCCCCAGCGCCCCGAACACCATGAACACCGGCCGGCGCAACATCACCGCCATGCCCATCAGCGCGATATTGATCAGGCAGTACATGGCCTTGCCCAGCTCGCTGCCGCTGTCCAGCAGCGTCAACCCGCCCCAGAATGCCGCCAGCCCGGCCAGATAACCCCAGCGGGCGTAGTCTTCGCGCGTGCGACCGTCCACCACCAGGAACACCACCAGCATCCCCAGCCCGAACCACAGCGAAACTTCACGGCGCTGCTCCCAGCTGAACGGCGAACCGAAAAACCACTCGCTCAGGTCCATCGACATGAACCACAAGGCCACGGCAATCGGCATGACGATGAACGGGTAGGGAATCAGCCGCAGCATCAACAACCCGGCCAGCACCGTGGCTGCCTCCATCGCCAGCCAGCCGCCCTGCACGTAGGTGTAGTACTGGTGATAGTTCGTCTGCACGTCATCCAGCGGCCACCAGCCGGCCAGGCGTTCGATGGCGAATACAGCCAGTGGCACGATGCTGACCGCGACCGCCGCCAGTACCCCGGCAGCGACAGGCTGGGCGCGTCGTTGCAGGTTCAGGGCGAACAAGGTGACCAGCAGGATGTAGAGGCTGGCGATGACCAGCAGTGCCCAGTCGCCGATGCGCATCCAGGCCTCGGTGAGCAACCAGCCCATGGCCGCCATGATCAGCATGGCGCCAAAGTAGAAGGCGACATGGGCCAGCTGGAAGCTGCCGCGTTGTGCCGGCTGCTGGCGTAGAAACGCCAGCAGGGCCTGGTCCTGGCCCGGCTGGAGGATGCCGGCTTGTACGGCATGCGCCAGGTCCTTGGCGTCGAAGCGGTCCGTCATGGCGGTGCCTTCAGATGCGGTAGGTGCTCTTGGTCATGACCTTGGCCAGCAAGCTCATGCCGAAGCGAACGGGGGCAGGGAAGCGGTAACCGCCGGCTTCCAGTGCAGACTCGGCGTGCTGCTCTTCGTCGATGCGCATCTGCTCGAGAATGGCCCGCGACTTTTCGTCTTCGTGCGGGATCTGCTCCAGGTGCTCGTCGAGGTGCTTGCACACCTGGTGCTCGGTGGCGGCGACGAAGCCCAGGCTGACCTTGTCGCTGACCAGCCCGGCGAGGGCGCCGATGCCGAACGACATGCCGTAGAACAGTGGGTTGAGTACGCTCGGGTGGCTGTTCAACTGACGAATGCGCTGTTCGCACCAGGCCAGGTGGTCCACTTCTTCCTCGGCGGCATGCTCCATGGCCTTGCGCACTTCGGGCAGCTTGGCGGTCAGGGCCTGACCCTGGTAGAGCGCCTGGGCGCAGACTTCACCGGTGTGGTTGATACGCATCAGCCCGGCAACATGGCGGGCCTGCTGCTCGTCCAGGTCGACGTCCGGCTGGACGATGGCCGGCGAGGGCCGGGAGGGTTGGCCGCTGAAGGGCAGCAAGGTGCGCATGGCGGTATCGGCCTGCAGCAACAAGCGGTCGAGCGGCGAGTAGTGACGTTCGGTAGCCATCGGGCACCTCCGCAAGAGTGTGCCCGACAGTTTACCGCAATAGTGGCAGGGTCGCTTGCCGTGGATCAGCCCGGTGGCCAGTGCATCTGGCGCTGGCCGAGCACATGCATGTGGATGTGGTAGACGGTCTGGCCGCCTTGCGGGTTGCAGTTCATGACCACGCGGAAGCCGTCCTCGCAGCCTTGCTCGATAGCCAGGCGCTGGGCGGTGAACAGGATGTGGCCGGCCAGGGCCTTGTCCTCTTCGGTCAGGTCATTGAGAGTACGAATGTGCTTTTTCGGGATGACCAGAAAATGTACCGGTGCCGCGGGTGCAATGTCCTTGAAGGCCAGGATCTGGTCATCTTCATAGATGATATCCGCCGGGATTTCCCGGTTGATGATTTTGAGGAATAGATCGTCCACAGCACTTGCTCCATGGTGAGGGTCGGGCCGAGTGTACTCAGCCGGGCGCCGCTCGCCCAGTGGCTATTCCATGCCGGCCGGGCAATAGCGGCGGTGGATGACCCCGGCCAGCTTGCGCACCAGCCAGTGCGGCAACAGGCGCGGGGCGAACGCCAGCCAGCGGTTGCGCCGGCCGGGCATGATCACCGCGCGATTCTTGTCCAGTGCGCGCACGGTGTACAGCGCCACTTCCTCGGGGCTGAGGCAGCGAGGTTTGCCATCGAGCCGCGCAATGCGCCGGCGCGAGGAGCGCACCGGACCGGGGCACAGCACCGAGACCTTGATGCCGGTGCGCTTGAGTTCTTCGCGCAGGGCCTGCGAGAAGCTCAGCACATAGGCTTTGCTGGCGGCGTAAGCAGCCATCCACGGCCCAGGCGCCACCCCGGCCAGGCCGGCGACGTTGAGGATCTGCCCGCCACCTTGCACGGCCATCAGGTTGCCGATGGCGTGGCACAGGCGGCTCAGGGCCAGTACGTTGACCTCCAGCAAGTCCTGCTCGTCGGCCCATTCATGGGCCAGGAACGGCCCATAGGTGCGCAGGCCGGCACAGTTGACCAGCAGGTCGATACGCCGCTCGCCTTCTTCCAGTTCCAGCACGAAGCCCGACAGGCGCAGCGGCTGGCTGAGATCGCAGGCGCGGAACAATACCTCGACACCGAAACGCTGGGTCAACTCGATGGCCACCGGTTCCAGCGTTTCACGCTGGCGAGCCACCAGGATCAGGTTGCGCCCGCGCCGCGCCAGGGCTTCCGCCAGGGCCAGGCCCAGGCCGCTGGAAGCACCAGTGATCATGGCGTAACGGGTCATGCAAGGCTCCTGGGGGCGGAAGAGGGCGCCTAGTGTACAGCTTGCCCGGGCAAGGTGTTGCCTTTTGCTACAAGGTGCGGGCGCGTAGGGCGTGGCAACGTTCCAGGGCTTGCCGGTACTCGTTGTGCAGGCGTTCGATCAACACGCTGGCACTGGGCAGATCGTCGATGCCACCGACCCCTTGGCCCGCCGACCAGACGGTCTTCCAGGCCTTGGCCTCGTCGTCGATCGGCTTGAGCTTGCCTTGCTCGTGGCCACCCTTGAGGGCATCCATGTCGTAGCCGGCCTGCTCCAGGCTAGCCCGCAGGAAGCTGGCGGGGATGCCGGACACTGCCGGGGTGTGGATGATGTCGGCGGCGTGAGCATCGAGCAGCATCTGCTTGTAGGCATCCTGGGCCTGGCTTTCTGCCGTGGCGATGAAGCGGGTGCCCATGTACGCCAGGTCGGCCCCCAGCATTTGCGCGGCGAGGATCTCATGGCCATGGTTGAGGCAGCCGGCCAGCAGCAGGGTCTTGTCGAAGAACTGGCGAATCTCTGCGGCCAGGGCGAATGGGTTGCAGGTGCCGGCATGCCCGCCTGCGCCTGCAGCGACGGCGATCAGGCCATCGACACCTGCTTCGGCGGCCTTCTCTGCATGGCGGCGGGTGGTGACATCGTGGAACACCAGGCCGCCGTAACCGTGCACGGCATCGACCACTTCCTTCACCGCACCCAGGCTGGTGATGACGATCGGCACGTGGTGTTCCACGCACAAGGCCAGGTCGGCCTGCAGGCGTGGGTTGGTTGGGTGGACGATCAGGTTGACGGCGTAGGGCGCCGGCGACTGCAATTGCGCCAGGCCTGCCTCGATCTCTTCCAGCCAGGCTTTGAAGCCAGCGCTGTCGCGCTGGTTCAGGGCGGGGAAGCTGCCGACCACGCCACTAGCGCAGCACGCCAGCACCAGCTTGGGGTTGGAGATCAGGAACATCGGTGCGGCGACCACGGGCAGGCGCAGGCGTTGTTCGAGCGAGGCGGGTAGCGGCATGGTTAGGCTCCTTGAATGGGTGGCTATCTCAGAACGGTTTGACCACCACCAGAATTACGATACCCAGCAGGAACAGCACGGGCACTTCGTTGAACCAGCGATAGTAGACGTGGCTACGGGTGTTGGTGCCTTTGGCGAAGCGTTTGTACTGGGCGCTGCACATGTGATGGTAGCCGGTCAGCAGAATCACCAGGGTGAGCTTGGCATGCAGCCAGCCCTGGCTCAGCCAGCCGGGGGTAAGGTAGAGCATCCAGGCGCCGAACACGTAGGTGGCGATCATCGCCGGGTTCATGATGCCGCGCAGCAGCTTGCGTTCCATGGTCACGAAGCGTTCCTGGCTGATGCTGTCCTGGCTCTGGGCGTGGTAGACGAACAGCCGCGGCAGGTAGAACAGGCCGGCGAACCAGCAGACCACGCTGACGATGTGCAGCGCTTTGATCCATAGGTAAAGCATGGAGGGAGTTCCTTCAGGTATTCACGGTCGTCAGATAGTAGTGGTCAAGCGCCCGAAGGGTCACCCGAAGAGTTGTTACAGGCGCCTTGCGCCCCTATTATCGTGCGCTTTCCAGACGGCTCGTTGATAAGGGGCAAGCGTTATGATCAAGGTCGGTATCGTCGGCGGCACGGGTTACACCGGCGTCGAACTGTTGCGTCTGCTGGCACAGCATCCACAGGCCGAAGTGGCGGTCATCACGTCGCGCTCCGAGGCGGGCGTGGCGGTGGCGGACATGTACCCGAACCTGCGCGGCCATTACGACGGGCTGGCGTTCAGCGTGCCGGACAGCAAGGCCCTGGCGGCCTGCGACGTGGTGTTCTTCGCCACCCCGCACGGTGTTGCCCATGCCCTGGCCGGCGAACTGCTGGCGGCCGGCACCAAGGTGATCGACCTGTCAGCTGACTTCCGACTGCAGGACGCCACCGAGTGGGGCAAGTGGTACGGCCAGCCGCACGGCGCACCAGAGCTGCTCAAGGACGCGGTCTACGGCCTGCCTGAGGTCAACCGTGAGAAGATCCGCCAGGCGCGCTTGATCGCCGTGCCCGGTTGCTACCCGACCGCCACCCAGCTGGGCTTCCTGCCGCTGCTGGAAGCTGGCCTGGCCGACCCGTCGCGCCTGATCGCCGACTGCAAGTCGGGTGTCAGCGGCGCTGGCCGCGGTGCTGCAGTGGGCTCGCTGTTCTGCGAGGCGGGTGAAAGCATGAAGGCCTACGCAGTCAAGGGCCATCGTCACCTGCCGGAGATCAGCCAAGGCCTGCGCCTGGCCGCTGGCAAGGACATTGGCCTGACCTTCGTCCCGCACCTCACTCCGATGATCCGTGGTATCCATGCCACCCTGTACGCAACGGTCGCCGATACCTCGGTCGACCTGCAGGCACTGTTCGAGAAGCGCTACGCCGATGAACCGTTCGTCGACGTGATGCCGGCCGGCAGCCACCCGGAAACCCGCAGCGTGCGCGGTGCCAACGTTTGCCGCATTGCCGTCCATCGCCCACAGGGTGGTGACCTGGTGGTGGTGCTGTCGGTAATCGACAACCTGGTCAAGGGCGCGTCCGGCCAGGCTGTGCAGAACCTGAACATCCTGTTCGGCCTGGACGAGCGCATGGGGCTGTCTCACGCCGGTTTGCTGCCTTGACAGCAGCGGCAAGTTTCAAGCTGCAAGCTACAAGCGAGCGAGTCGTGTTCAGCTTGAGGCTTGTAGCTTGTCACTTGCGGCTTACGTATTGTTGACCGATTTTCTCGGGAAAGCGGATAATGCGCGTCATCGAGTTTTATGGCGGCATTGCGCCGGGAGAATCAACATGAGCGTCGAAACCTTCACCCCAACGGCTTTGGAATTCACCCATGGCGCTGCGCAAAAGGTGAAGACCCTGGTGTCCGAGGAAGGCAACGATCGCCTGAAGTTGCGCGTGTTCGTGACTGGTGGTGGCTGCTCGGGCTTCCAGTACGGCTTCACCTTCGATGAAGATGTGGCTGAAGATGACACTATCGTCGAGCGCGAGGGCGTCTCCCTGGTGGTCGATCCGATGAGCTTCCAGTACCTGGCTGGTGCCGAAGTGGACTACCAGGAAGGCCTGGAAGGCTCGCGTTTCGTGATCAAGAACCCGAATGCCGCGACCACCTGCGGTTGCGGTTCCTCGTTCTCGATCTGAGGCCTGGCCTTACGAAAACGCCGCGCAATTGCGCGGCGTTTTGCTTTCTGGTGTAGCGGCTATGCCGGGTAGATTGCACCCAGTACGCGCAGGCCCTTGGCCGCCGTGACGCTGGGGCGGTTGGCGGCGATGCCTTCGAGGCAGCAGTGGGCCAGCCAGGCGAAGGCCATGGCCTCGACCCAGTCCGGGTCCACGCCATGGGCGCCGGTGCTGGCGACACGGGCATTGGGCAGCAGTTGGCCAAGACGGGCCATCAGTGCGCCGTTACGTGCGCCACCACCACATACCAGCAGTGCTTCAGTGTTTTGTTGGGCGTTGCCAAGCGACTCGATGATGCTGCGTGCGGTCAGTTCCAGCAACGTCGCCTGCACATCCTCGTCGCGGTAACCGGGCAAGCGGGCAAGGTGGCCATCCAGCCAAGGCAGGTTGAACACTTCGCGGCCGGTGCTCTTCGGCCCGCTACCGGCGAAGAACGGGTCGGCCAGAAGTGCCTTGAGCAAATCGACTTGCACCGTACCCGAGGCCGCCCAGGCACCATCGGCATCGTAGGCCTGGCCGCGCTTGCGCTCGATCCAGGCATCCAGCAGCACGTTGCCGGGGCCGCAGTCGAAGCCGTGGACCGGTTTGTCTTGCTCGATCAGGCTGAGGTTGCTGAAACCGCCCACGTTGAGGACAGCCAGGCGTTGGCCAAGGTGGCTGAACAGGGTTTCGTGGAAGGCCGGTACCAGCGGTGCACCTTGGCCCCCGGCTGCCACGTCGCGTCGGCGGAAGTCGGCAACCACGCTGATGCCGGTGAGCTCGGCGAGTAGCGCCGGGTTACCGATCTGCACGGTAAAGCCGCGCGCAGGCTCATGGCGGATGGTCTGGCCGTGGCTGCCAATGGCGCGGATGGCACTGGCCGGCAGCCCCTGTTTGCCCAGCAACTGTTGAATACCTTCGCCTGCCAGGGTGGCCCAGCGGTTTTCTGCCAGCGCAGCACGTGCGATCTCGTCCGGGCCGCTGCTGCACAGGGCAAGCAGATCCTGACGCAGGTCGCTGGGCATGGGCAGGTAGTGGGTGGCAAGCAGCTCAAGCTGCTCGCCTTGTTCGATCAGGGCAATGTCCAGGCCATCAAGGCTGGTGCCGGACATTACCCCCAGGTAAAGCGCCATGGCTTAGCGCTTGTTCGCTGCGAGCAGGGTGGCCTTTTCCTGATCCATGCGGGCAATCAGCGGCTGGCTCTGCTGCAGGAAGCGCTGGCGCTCGTTCTTGGCGATCGGGTCGGCCATCGGCACCTTCTGGCTCAGCGGGTCGACGTGAACACCGTTGACCTGGAACTCATAGTGCAGGTGCGGGCCGGTGGACAGGCCGGTGGTGCCGATGTAGCCAATGATCTGGCCCTGCTTGACCGAGCTGCCGGTCTTGATGCCTTTGGCAAAGCCCTGCATGTGGCCGTACAGCGTCTTGTAGCGGTTGCCGTGCTGGATGATCACGGTGTTGCCGTAACCGCCGCGGCGCCCGGCCAATTCGATGCGGCCGTCACCGGCAGCCTTGATCGGCGTGCCGCGTGGGGCGGCGTAGTCGACGCCCTTGTGGGCGCGGATCTTGTTCAGGATCGGGTGCTTGCGGCCGGCGGAAAAGCGCGAGCTGATGCGGGCGAAGTCCACCGGGGTGCGGATGAAGGCCTTGCGCAGGCTGTTGCCGTCGGCAGTGTAGTAGCTAGTGTTGCCCTGCTTGTTGGTGTAGCGCACGGCGGTGTAGGTCTTGCCGCGGTTGGTGAAGCGGGCGGACAGGATGTTGCCGGTGCCGACGACTTTGCCGTCCATCACCTTCTGCTCGTAAACCACATCGAATTCGTCGCCCTGGCGAATATCCTGGGCGAAATCGATGTCGTACCCGAGCACCCGCGCCATATCCATGGTCATGCTGTGGGACAGGCCGGCACGCTGGGCCGAAGCCGACAGCGAGCTTTTGATCACGCCGTGGGCATAAGCGGTACGCACCAGCGGCTTGCTGATTTCGCGGTTGAAGGTGTAGCCCTTGGCGGTCTTGGTCAGGCGAATGGTTTCGAGGTTGCTGACCTTGCTGTGCAGGCTGGCCAGTTGGCCATCCTTGTCGAGCTCGAACTGCAGCACCTGGCCGTGCTTGAGCTGGCTGAACTGCTTGGCCTGCTTGTTGCTGGCCAGCAGGTCATGCACCGCATTGGCCGGCAGGCCGACCTTGGCGAACAGGGTGGACAGAGTGTCGCCACGGGCCACGGTGATTTCGCGATGGCCAGGGTCCTTGGCGGCCTCGGCGACCGGTTCGGCGGCAGGGGCTTGCTGCTCGGCCTTCTGGGTCTCGGGGGCGGCGCCTTCGATCTGGGCGAACGGCGAGCCTTGCTCACTGTCGGCCTGCACCAGGGGTGCAGCGCGGGATTCGTCCTTCAACTGCTCGGCAGGGCTCTCCAGCTCGAGGTTGAGGGTGGTTTTCTTGGCTTCCACTTCGCTGGAGGGGAATACCAGCAAGGCCAGGCTGAGCAGGGCGGCGATGCCGCTGGCGGCCAACAGATGGCTCTTCGGATAAAGCGGGGGCGCTTTAGGCGGTTCGTTGGTCATGGGCAAGGTGACTTTGAAAAAGGTGAAATGGAAAAGATGAATGACATGATGAAGATGAAATAACTGTATAAAATATAACCAAATCCATTTTCGCGCAAGGGCGCGTAGACGCCGCAACCCCGTGCGCGGGTCACATTCCTTTGCGAAACTTGTAATTGACGGCCGATCTTGTATGGTTGGCTCCCCCTGAATCTGAGCCTTGCGGGTTTGTCTATGAAGTCGGTTGAAGAGCAGCTGGCGCTTATCAAGCGCGGTGCGGAAGAAGTACTGGTCGAGTCGGAACTGGTGGAGAAGCTCAAGCGTGGCCAGCCTCTGCGCATCAAGGCCGGCTTCGACCCGACCGCGCCTGACCTGCACCTTGGGCACACGGTGCTGATCAACAAGCTGCGTCAGTTCCAGGACCTGGGGCACCAGGTCATCTTCCTCATCGGTGACTTCACCGGCATGATCGGCGACCCCAGCGGCAAGAGCACCACGCGCCCGCCGCTGACCCGCGAGCAGGTGCTGGATAACGCCGAGACTTACAAGCAGCAGGTGTTCAAGATCCTCGACCCGGCCAAGACCGAGGTTGCGTTCAACTCCACCTGGATGGACAAGCTGACCCCGGCCGACTTCATTCGCCTGGCTTCGCAATACACCGTTGCGCGCATGCTAGAGCGCGATGACTTCGACAAGCGCTACACCAGCAACCAGCCGATCGCCATCCATGAGTTCCTGTACCCGCTTGTGCAGGGTTATGACTCGGTGGCGCTGAAGGCGGATGTGGAGTTGGGTGGTACCGACCAGAAGTTCAACCTGCTGATGGGGCGCGAGTTGCAGCGTGCCTATGGCCAGGAAGCGCAGAACATCGTGACCATGCCGCTGCTCGAAGGGCTCGATGGCGTGAAGAAGATGTCCAAGTCGCTGGGTAACTATGTAGGTATCCAGGAGGCGCCGGGGGTGATGTACAGCAAGCTGGTGTCGATCCCGGATACCCTGATGTGGCGTTATTTCGAGCTGTTGAGCTTCCGTTCCATGGAAGAGATCGAGCAGTTCCGTGCCGACGTTGCCAATGGCGCCAACCCGCGCGATATCAAGATCAAGCTGGCGGAAGAGATCGTTGCGCGCTTCCATGGTGAAGAGGCAGCGGCCAATGCTCACCGTGCGGCGGGTAACCGTATGAAGGAAGGCGAGCTGCCGGAAGACCTGCCGGAAGTCGAAGTGACTGCCGCGGAAGACCTGCCGATTGCTGCCGTGCTGAACCGGGCTGGCCTGGTGAAGAACTCTGCGCAGGCGCGGGACCTGCTGAGTGGCGGTGCGGTCAAGGTTGATGGCGCGGTGGTTGATCGTGAGTTCGTGTTTGCGCTGGGCGCGACCCATGTGTGCCAGGCGGGCAAGAAGTCGTTTGCGCGGGTTACCCTCAAGGCTGAGTGATGGCCTGCGGGTGTAGCTATATAGAAGCGGGGAGGCCGGAAGGTCTCCCCGTTTTGTTTTTG
Organism: Pseudomonas sp. 10-1B; assembly: GCF_000935045.1. Taxonomy (GTDB): domain Bacteria; phylum Pseudomonadota; class Gammaproteobacteria; order Pseudomonadales; family Pseudomonadaceae; genus Aquipseudomonas. Next base: position 783 of record NZ_JYKS01000092.1, on the reverse strand, counting down.
GGGTTTGGGTTTGGTGGTTGCTGTAGTGGGCGTCAGGGCGGCTATAGGCCTGCCTTGAGATGACATTGGCTTTGAGATGTGCCTGCCTTGGGTTCTCTGGCGCCTACAAGATCGAGCGCCGCCCGCGCGGCGCATCGCCGGCAAGCCGGCTCCTACATCTGTTTCGGGCCAATGTGTCCTGTGCCGCCGGCGCGCGCCCCTTGTCGTTCCAGCTCGCTACAAAGGCGGGCACCAAGGGGGCCGAGTGCCTCGGCCCCAGGAGTGACTGGCCCGAAACAGATGTGGGAGCCGGCTTGCCGGCGATGCGCCGCGCGGGCGGCGCTCGATCTCATAGGCGCTGCAAGGGCTGTGGCGAGCACCTGGCGGCCCTGATGCGGTCTTTTGCCCTTATATTTCACTTTCTTGAAATTAAAGGTTGACGGGCTTCCTAATCCCCTTATAATGCGCCCCACTTCCAGCGACATCGGAACAACAAACTCCTTGAAATTCAAAGAGTTAGGTAGTTCGGACGAAGTTGAAAGGGCTACGATCGAATGATCGCCAGCGGTCGAGATGATGGTTGACAGCGCTTCTAAACGCTGTATGATTCGCCTCCCGCTACGAGAGATCGCAGCGAGTCAAGTGTTTGAAGCTAAACGAGTTTCTCGCCAAAAACTTCAAAATAAACGCTTGACAGCAAATGAGGAAAGCGTAGAATGCGCGCCTCGGTTGAGACGAAAAGCTCTTAACCAACCGCTCTTTAACAAATCGAATCAAGCAATTCGTGTGGGTGCTTGTGAGTAC
>NZ_JYKS01000091.1 GCF_000935045.1 Pseudomonas sp. 10-1B | reverse complement strand
AGTCGCCCCAGCAGGTCGTAGCGGTAACCCAGCTTTTCATCGGTGATCCCCAGCTGCTTGCCCACAGCGGTCGGCTGGCGTTGAATGCTCAGTAACCGGTCAGCCTCGTTGCCTTGATCAACTGGGCAATACCGCCAGCACCTATTTTTTAAAGATCGGAGTTGCAAGAAAGAAAATCATGACTCAGGGCACATAAAAAATGCCCTAACGCGATACATCAAGTAGAGTTAAGGCAGCTTTCTTGAAGAGGCTTTTGCTGCAGGCGCTTTCCAAGACACCAGCAAACCCAACTTACCAAGCCTTTCATTAACATAGGAAAGTTTTTTTTCCTCAACCAACCAAATTGCTATCGATTCAGAAAGCACCTCAAGCACACCGTTATCACCATCTTCCAAAATCCATTGCTTTAACGGCACACCTGCCACATCAATCATTAAGTGCTGAGAGTTAAGTAAATTTACCTCATAGACCATTCGCAGGAGCGCCCCTTTATACCTCTCTTTACCGCTGTATCGACCCGGCACCTCTTTTTTGAATAGCCCCGAACTTTCAAATGGAAATATAGAAATAAAATTCTCTCCCGCGGCATAACTATATCCTTTACTAATACTCTCGCATCGGTAAGCAATGCCATAGGATATTGAAGCTTTTCCAGCAACCTCTCTAAAAAACTGGGTATAAGTGTCAAGCGTAGTCTGCTCTCCGCTTGACTGAGCATCAATATGAAAAAAACTACCGAAGTCATTCGTGTTATACCCATAAGACGCAAACCACGGCACCACACCTTCACTTTCATTATAAAGCCTAAACGAAGAGACTGATTTTTCTTCAATTTTTTTAGCTAACTCACTTAATTCAACCTCAATTAAGTCATGATCACCGACATGATCGCCATCCATGAGATACTCATAGTATCCAGCGCTCGTGACTGGTACATTCATCAAAGAAAAAAATGATATTCCGAGTCTCAATGCCAATTCTGGCGAGACATTTTCAACACCGTACAAAGCCATTGCCAAGCACATAAATCACCTATATACCCGAAATAAAATCGTCCAGTATAGCCTTCATATCTGCAGCACTATACGGATGCTCAAGAACCACGACATCCCCTCGTGTACTCGCTGGCAGATTGCTCATCGCAGTATTGTTCCGAGAAGTCAGCGTAGGAAACTTTTTGCCCATATCAGTCTTAGATGCCAACTCTATTGCATGCACCTTTCCATTGACATCAACCGCCATGACATCGGGCCTTCTGGCGGAAACGCCACGCCCCTTAGCAAAGCTATAAGATCTGTTCAGATAAACATCAGTAAATTTCCCGCTCATTGCCAACTTGTTGGCAATGGCCTCAGAAAATTGATCGTGCCCAGGAGTACCATCAACTTGGCCACGCCCATGAATTTTAGTGTTATTTACCACTCTTACCTGACAAGGCGCAAGCCCTACAGGATCAACCCACATAACTGGATTGACATTGTATCTGAATAAATTAAACCCGCCCCGAATCCCTATCGGATCAAGTGTAATAAATCGTCCAATTTCAGGATCATAGTGTCGAAAAGTGTTGTAATGCAGCCCCGCTTCACCATCAAAGTATTGGCCTTGGAAACGTAGATTCTGCTCAACCTCACTAACAGCTAAGTGTTCTACAGTCCCCCAAGAACGATACGTCGCCTGCCAAACGACCTTGCCGTCGCTATCCGTCAGCTCCAGCGGCGTACCAATCTGGTCTGTATGGAAGTAGTAAAGCTTCTGCTCTTCGCCCTCAACCTGATCAACCCGCGCCAACGGCGCATAGCTACCCTGCTCGTACAGGTACAGGATGCTCTGCCCGGGTGTCTCTTCTCTCAGCATCCTCAAGCCTTGCCAGAGGAAGCGCTTCTGCTCGATTTCACCGTTGATTTCAGCGCGTTTGGCAACCCGCCGACCCAGGCTGTCGTAACGGTAGTGCCCGGTGCTTTCCAGCTTGCCATTGACCAACGTCTCCGCCCGTACCAGCCGGTTTTCGCAGTCGTAACTAAAGCTCTGCAGCTTGCTGTGCCCCGAGCGCTTCTCGATCAGGTTGCCCCAAGGATCGTAACG
>NZ_JYKS01000090.1 GCF_000935045.1 Pseudomonas sp. 10-1B | reverse complement strand
CCTGGACTGGCCTCATCGCCGGCAAGCCAGCTCCCACAGGGACTGCACAGGGCTTGAGGCCTATGCGGTCGAGGTGGGAGCCCATCGCGACACAAAGGCCGCTCCCACAAAGGTCTTGTGATGCCTGGGCTGGCCTCATCGCCGGCAAGCCAGCTCCCACAGGTACTGCACAGGGCTTGAGGCCTATGCGGTCGAGGTGGGAGCCCATCGCGACACAAGGCAAGGCAGCTCTCACAAAAGTCTTGTTTTGCCTGGGCTGGCCTCATCGCCGGCAAGCCAGCTCCCACAGGTACTGCACAGGGCTTGAGGCCTATGCGGTCGAGGTGGGAGCCCATCGCGACACAAGGCCGCTCCAACAAAGGTCTGTATTGCCTGGACTGGCCTCATCGCCGGCAAGCCAGCTCCCACAGGGACTGCACAGGGCTTGAGGCCTATGCGGTCGAGGTGGGAGCTGGCTTGCCGGCGAAAGGAGGGCGAAGCCCTCCCCTGCGATCTTCAGCCCTTCTTCACCCTGAACCACGCCGCATACAACGCCGGCAGGAACAATAGGGTCAGCACCGTGGCCACGATCAACCCGCCCATGATCGCCACCGCCATCGGCCCGTAGAACACACTACGCGACAACGGGATCATCGCCAGCACCGCCGCCAGCGCAGTCAGCACGATCGGCCGGAAGCGCCGCACCGTGGCCTCGATGATCGCCTGCCAACGCTCCATCCCCGCCGCGATATCCTGCTCGATCTGGTCCACCAGGATCACCGAGTTGCGCATGATCATCCCCGCCAGGGCAATGGTGCCGAGCATCGCGACGAAGCCGAACGGCTGGCGGAACACCAGCAGGAACAGCGTCACGCCAATCAGCCCCAGCGGCGCGGTGAGGAACACCATCACCGTGCGCGAGAAGCTGCGCAGCTGGATCATCAGCAAGCTCAGCACCACCACGATGAACAGCGGCATGCCGGCATTCACCGACTTCTGCCCACGCTCGGAGTCTTCCACCGTGCCGCCCACCTCCAGCAGGTAGCCATCGGGCAGCTTGGCGCGGATTTCCTGCAGGGTCGGCAGAATCTGCTTCACCAGCGTCGCCGGCTGCTCCTTGTCGTAGATATCGGCACGCACGGTCACCGTCGGCAAGCGGTTGCGGTGCCAGATGATGCCCTCCTCAAAGCCATACTCCAGGGTCGCCACCTGCGACAGCGCCACGCTCTGGCCGTTGTCGGTCGGCAGCGCCAGGCTGCCGAGGTTGCCCAGCTCGCTGCGCTCCTGCTGGGTGCCGCGCAGCAGGATCTCGATCAGCTCGTTGTCCTCGCGGTACTGGCTGACCGTAGTGCCGGTCAGCGAGCTTTGCAGGAAGCTGGACAGGTGCGCGGTGCTCACCCCCAAGGCACGGGCACGGTCCTGGTCGATCTCCAGGAACACCGCCTTGCTCGGCTCCTCCCAGTCCAGATGCACGTTCACCACATGCGGGTTCTCGCGCACCTTGGCGGCCACCTCACGGGCCAGCGCTCGGGCCTTCTCGATGTGCTCGCCAGTGACCCGGAACTGCACCGGATAACCCACCGGCGGGCCGTTTTCCAGGCGGGTGACCCGCGCGCGCAAGTCGGGGAACTGCTGGTCCACGGTGCTGATCAGCCAGCTGCGCAAGCGTTCGCGGTCCTCCATCGACTTGGCCAGGACCACGAACTGGGCGAAGCTGGCCGCTGGCAGTTGCTGGTCCAGCGGCAGGTAGAAGCGCGGCGAACCGGTGCCCACATAGGCCACATAGTTGTCGATGCCATCCTGCTGCTTGAGCAGTGCCTCCAGTTGCTTGACTCGCTCGGCGGTATTGGCCAGCGATGCGCCTTCGGCGAGCTTCAGGTCGACCATCAGTTCCGGGCGCCCGGAGGCCGGGAAGAACTGCTGGGGCACGAAGCGGAACAGCAGGATGCTGCCGACAAAGGCGGCAATGGTCAGCAGGATCACCGTCTTGCGCCGCCGCACGCACCACTCCACCACCCGCCGTACACGCTGGTAGAACGGCGTGGCGTATGGGTCTGGCGCGTGGCCGTCCTTGCCATGGCGCGCGGCATGCAGCTTGGCCAGGTCCGGCAGCAGGCGCTCGCCCAGGTAAGGTACGAACACTACGGCGGCCACCCACGAAGTCAGCAGGGCAATGGTCACTACCTGGAAGATCGAGCGGGTGTATTCGCCGGTGCTGGAGGCCGCCGTGGCGATGGGCAAGAAGCCCGCTGCGGTGATCAGGGTGCCCGTGAGCATCGGGAAGGCGGTGCTGGTCCAGGCATAGCTGGCCGCCTTGAGGCGGTCGTAGCCCTGCTCCATCTTGATCGCCATCATCTCCACGGCAATGATCGCGTCGTCCACCAGCAGGCCCAGGGCCAGTACCAGCGCGCCAAGCGAGATCTTGTGCAGGCCGATGCCGAAGTAGTGCATGGCGGCGAAGGTCATGGCCAGCACCAGGGGAATGGCCAGCGCCACCACCAGGCCCGTGCGCAGGCCCAGGGAGAAGAAGCTGACCAACAGCACGATCACCAGCGCCTCGACCAGCACCTGGACGAACTCGCCAACCCCCGCCTTGACCGCCGCCGGCTGGTCAGAGACCTTGCGCAGCTCCATACCGGCCGGCAGGCTGCGCGCCAGGCGTTCGAACTCGCCTTCCAGGGCCTTGCCCAGCACCAGGATGTCGCCGCCGTCCTTCATCGACACGGCCAGGCCAATGGCATCCTCGCCCATGAAGCGCATGCGCGGTGCGGGTGGGTCATTGAAGCCACGGTGCACCTCGGCGACGTCGCCGATACGGAAGGTGCGATCACCTACGCGAATGGGGAACTGGCGAATCTGCTCGACGCTGTCGAAGCGCCCGCTCACCCGCAGTTGCAGGCGCTCGCTGGGCGTCTCGAAGAAGCCTGCGGTGCTGACCGCGTTCTGTTCCTGCAGGGCCTTCTGCACAGCCTCCAGTGGCACCCCGAGGGTGGCCAGCTTGAGGTTGGACAGCTCGATCCAGATTTTTTCATCCTGCAGGCCGATCAGCTCGACCTTGCCCACGTCCTTGACCCGCTGCAGCTGGATCTGGATGCGGTCGGCGTAGTCCTTGAGCACTGCGTAGTCGAAGCCTTCGCCGGTCAACGCATAGATATTGCCGAAGGTGGTGCCGAATTCGTCGTTGAAGAACGGGCCCTGGATCTCCGGTGGCAGGGTGTGGCGGATGTCCGCGACCTTCTTGCGGATCTGGTACCACAGCTCAGGGATGTCCTTGGAATGCAACGAGTCGCGCGCCATGAAGGTGACCTGTGACTCGCCCGGGCGAGAGAACGAGACGATCCGCTCGTACTCGCCGGTTTCCATCAGCTTCTTCTCGATGCGCTCGGTGACCTGGCGCGACACTTCCTCGGCCGTGGCACCAGGCCACAAGGTGCGGATGACCATGGCCTTGAAGGTGAACGGCGGGTCCTCGCTCTGGCCGAGCTTGGTATAGGACATGGCGCCAATGGCAGCCAGCAGTATCATCAGGAACAGGACGATCTGGCGGTTGCGCAGCGCCCAGGCAGAAAGGTTGAAACCCATCGGGACTTACTCCTTGGCCGTCAGGTTCACTACGCGGTTGCTGCGGTCGACCGGGCGTACCTGCTGGCCCTCGCGCAATACATGACCACCGGCGGCAACCACCCAGTCATCCGGGGCCAAGCCTTCGAGCACCGGCACGCTGTCGCTGCCATACGCCCCCAGGCGCACCACGGCCCGCTCCAGGCGGCTGTCCTTGTTGACCCGCCAGACGTAGGCCTGGCCGTTTTCCGCAGTGACCGCCGACAGCGGCACCGCCAGCGGGATCATCCCCTCATGGGCGATGAACACCCGGGCGCTCTGGCCCAGTTCGGCGGGGGCGGTGGCCGAAGTGAAGGCGATGCGCGCCGCGAAGGTGCGCGAGCGCGGGTCGGCAGCCGGTGACAGTTCGCGAATACGCCCCTGGAAGCGCTCCTGCGGATGCGACCACAGCTCCACGCTCACCGGCTGGCCTACAGCAAAGCGGGCGAACTGCTGTTCCGGAAGGCCGATGGCCACTTCCCGCTCGCCATCGGCGGCCAGGGTGAACACGGTCTGCCCGGCAGCGACCACCTGGCCCACTTCAACCTGGCGCTTGGCGATCACCCCGGCCTGCGGCGCGCGCAGCACGGCATATTCAGCCTGGTTGCCGGCCACGTCGAACTCGGCCTTGGCCTGCTTCAGGCGGGCCAGGCCGGCGCGGTAGAGGTTCTCGGCATTGTCGTACTGGGAATGGCTGACCATCTGCCGGTCCAGCAGCTTCTGGTAGCGGTCGCGCTCGGCGCGCACCAGCGACAGGTTGGCCTCGGCAGCCGCCAGCTGGGCGCGGTTGGCTTCCAGTTGCAGGCGCACGTCCTGTGGGTCCAGTTCGGCCAGCGGCTGGTCGGCCTTGACCCGCTGCCCCTCTTCGACCAGGCGCTTGCTGACCTTGCCACCGATGCGGAAGGCCAGCTCCGGCTCGAAGCGCGCGCGCACTTCGCCGGGGTAACTGTCGGCAGCGGCTTCGGCCGGCTGCGGCTGCACCACCAATGCCGGGCGCGGCGCGGCAGGTGGGGCAGCTTCCTGGCCGCACGCTGCAAGAAGCAGGGCAGCGGCTGCGGGCAGAACGATGGACAAGGCATGGCGCAACATGATGAATCCTTTCCCGAGGGGCACTTCGAATATTTATACTGGCAAGTATATTAAATCAGGGAACCGGTGCCGGGAAGGGTATGTGTGTGGGTTTTTGCAGGGTATGGCTTGGGCCTTTTGGCGCCTTGGTGGGGGTGCCAAGCAGTCCTGGGAAACCGTAGTCCAGCTGTGGAAGCGGCCTTGTGTCGCGATGGGCCGCAAAGCGGCCCCGGCGGTATCTGCGGCGAAGCTGAAATCGTGGGGCCGCTGCGCGCCCCATCGCGACACAAGGCCGCTCCCACCTCGACCGCATCAGCCTCAAGCCCTGTGCACTACCTGTGTGGCTTGCTGGCGATGAGGCCAGTCCAGGCAATACAAGACAGTTGCTGCTACAACGACCGCGCTAGCCCGCCTGGCCGGCTTGGCGGCTGAGGTCTCGGTAACCGGCCGCTGGGTGACTGGCTGGCAGCCGTGCCCCGTCGCTGAACAGCTTCTCGCGCAGGGTGCCAGGCCGATATTCGGTTTTGTAGACACCACGATGCTGCAATTCCGGCACCAGCAACTCGACCACACGATTCATGCCAAGAAATAATCGTTATAAATTAGCAAGTTATATTTACTTATCGACACCGCGGATGCCTGCAGGAGGACATCACTGTCGATCAACTGTCCGCTGGCAGACAGCAGGTAATGCAGGCAGGCTTTAGCCGGATGGCGCCTGACCCGCTAAGATGGGCGACTCTTCAACCAGATGCAGACCACAATGTCCAACGACGCACCCATCGGCCCAGGCCGGCCCAAGGACCTGGCCAAGCGCGAGGCGATTCTTGAAGCGGCCAAGGCGCTGTTCTTAAGCCTTGGTTACGCCAACACCAGCATGGATGCGGTCGCTGCGGCGGCAGGTGTTTCAAAGCTCACCGTGTACAGCCACTTTACCGACAAGCAGACCCTGTTTGGCTCGGCGGTCATGGCCACGTGTCAGGTGCAACTGCCCGACTTGCTGTTCGAGTACCCCGAGGGGGTGCCGGTGGAGGAGGTGCTGCTGACCATTGCCCGTGGCTTCCAGGCGCTGATCAGCAGTGATGAGGCGGTCAAGCTCAGCCGCCTGATCATGGCCCAAGGCAGCCTCGACCCACGTTTTGGCGAATACTTCTACGAAGCCGGGCCCAAACGCGTGCTGGCGGGGATGGAAGCGCTGCTGCGCGGGGCGAATGAGCGTGGGCTGCTGCGGATCGACAACCCGTTGCGGGCGGCGGAACACTTCTTCTGCCTGGTCAAGGGTGCGCCTGATTATCGGTTGCTGCTGGGCTGTGCCGGGCCACTGGAAGGCGAAGAAGCCGAGGCGCATGTGCGCGAGGTGGTGGGCGTGTTCTTGCGGGCGTACCAACCCTGACGCAGATACGAACCTTTGCGGGAGCAACAGTCTTGTATTGTCTGGACTGGCCTCATCGCCGGCAAGCCGGCTCCCACAGGTACTGCACAGGGCTTGAGGCCTATGCGGTCGAGGTGGGAGAGCGTCCGCCAATCAGGTGCCCCGCAACCGGCACACCTACCTGACATTTTTGCCAGTATTCAACCAGGCACCTTCCTGACAGGCTCTCATGTACTACTTATACATGAGAGCAACCACCATGCCATCGCAAGCACTCAAGCTCTTTTACAAGGGCAACAAGCTTTCGGTATTGCATACCAGCGATATTCACCACACAGTGGTCAGCGTCAGCAACCAGAACCTGTGCGAAGCGACCAGCCATACTGCGCAAAGACGATTGCTGGCCACCGATGCGCAAGATTCAACAGTCCTCATCGGCTCACAAAATCAGGCTAGCATTATTTACGATCCTTACGGCAAGGACAGTTGCCAGCCTGCCAACCCACTGTTATCTCGATTTACCGGCCAGTGCTGGTTACCCGATGCCATCGGTTATTTACTAGGCAATGGTCACCGCCTGTTCAATCCAGGATTAAAACGCTTCCACAGCGCAGACAGCTTGTCGCCATTTGGAAAAGGGGGACTTAATGCCTACGCCTACTGCAACAATGATCCGATTAATAGCTCGGACCCCAGTGGCCGATATACCTCGTTTCTGAAGTGGCGAAAGGTGGATACTCTTATGCGAAACTTTCACCCAAACTATCTAATCCTGACTCCACCTTTTCCGTTAATGAACACTGGGCGCTCAAAAAGTCGATAAGAAAACGACTATCAGGTGCAAGATCGATGCTGAGCAGCGCGACCAGGTCGAAGAATACAGAAAAGAACAAGTACGCACAGGAACTTATCACAACACTCAATGAACAGCAGACTCTACTCGACATGTACAACCCCCCTTCCTCGGCAGAAGGGCGATATACGCGGAACCCGGTGAAAGTCAGTCAGTATTTGGTACCAGAAACCGAACCCCTGCCTCCAACGCCAACTTCAAGCCAGACGCCAAGTCGGCGTTCAAGCTCAAGCTCAAGCTCAAGCTTAAATTCAAGATCAAGTCGCTACGAATACAAATTATTTTGGGCCTCGTGGATGAAAGGCCAGGCTAGAATTGCAGATGCAGTAGAGCGAAAAGCCAAAGGCATTCGAATTTATTCAATTCCTTACAGCGACTTCCTCGAGTAAATATCATATCGGCCCGACTTGCCCTCAAGGCTATGGCTCGGCTTCGGCCCCTCGATGATCGGCGCCTTGCGCGGTCGTTTCACCACCAGTCGGCGGCTGGCCAGCGCCAGGGCGGATTCGAGCAGGGCCGGGGTATCCAGGTCATCACCGACCAAAGGCCGGGTGACGAAGCGGTCAAGCTCAGCCGCCTGATCATGGCCCAGGGCAGCCTGGACCCGAGCTTTGGCGAGTACCTCTACGAAGCCGGGCCCAAGCGCGTGCTGGCCGGGATGGAGGCGCTGCTACGCGGCGCGCATGAGCGTGGCTTGCTGCGCATCGACAACCCGCTGCGGGCGGCGGAGCACTTCTTCTGCCTGGTCAAGGGGGCGCCGGATTACCGCTTGCTGCTGGGCTGCGCGGGGCCGCTGGAAGGTGACGAGGCCGAGGCGCATGTGCGCGAGGTGGTGGGGGTGTTCTTGCGGGCGTTCGAGCCTTGACGGCATGGCTAGTTACAGGCCCGGAGCACTTGATTCCAATCTCTACCTTTCGCACCAACCAGCGAAAGGTAGAAAATCAGCCTAGCGTCTCAATTCTCAACCCACTTGCGAATATTATTTTGCAATCTTCCAATTTCTGCCAAGTTTTCGGCTGTGCCAAGCCCTGCTTCTTGGATCTGGATGAGTACTTCCAGTAAGTCCGTATCCCTTGCAATCGCACGCTCTCTATTGAAGTTTTCCTGCGCCCTTCTTCGCTCCATCAGCGTTGTTTTTGGCCTTGGCGTGGGGGCGCTGCCAACTAACGAGCCTTCTGGTCGTACTGAACTGCTTGCCTGCCGAGACGACTCGCGTGTAGCGCCGAATTGATTCAACAATTCCAACTGCTGATTAATATCCGAATCAGTAAGCTGCTTGAATGGATTGATGCCCTCCGCTGTCGGTGCAACTTTTTTGCTTATGCTATTGGTTCGGTTATCTCGAGTCGGATTTGTTTTGGCTACTGGCACGCCAATCTTCGCCTGCTTTGGCGCTTTGGATTTCTTGCCAAATATTCCTCTGAAGAGCTTCCCAATCCCCCAGAAATGCCCGGTCGGGTCAGTACGGTTGGTGGGATCTCCCGCACAATACGCATACGCATTAAAACCACCTGCCCCAAATGGGCTCCAACTGTCCGGGCTGCAAAAGCGCATCATGACCGGGCTGAACTGCCGGTAGCCATTCCCCAGATGATAACGCCCCGTGATCGCGTCCGGCCGCTCACCATTGAAGGCAAGCAACGACGGCAAACCGCTGCCCTGAATATGATGCCCATAGGGCGAGTAAGCCTGTGCCTCCTGACGTTTCCTCTCATAAATGGACAAGACCGAGCGCTGCTGGTCGCATGCCGCCAGCATGCTGGGCAAGCCCGAGGATCGGTGATTTTGCTGAGCCAGCACCAGGCCATTAGCCTGAAGGAAACGCCAGCGGGCATCGCCATTCAACTCAGTAACAATCTTGCCGTTACAGTAAAAAAGCTGGCGGCCATCTTGCCGGACATAGGGAGCAGGCGGCATGAACATTACCCTCAATCAAGTTCGAATGTTCGCTATGGTCGCGCCCCTAGCTAACCAATGACTACTGGCAGAAATAACAGGCCATTGTAGGAGCGGGTTTACCCGCGAAGAAGGCAACGCGGTGAATGGCACCGGCGTTGCCGGTGTTCGCGGCTAAAGCCGCTCCTACAATGACCGTGTTAGCCGGACCGGTTGGGGCAGGTCAGGGCTTCAGGGCCTTTTTCGGGTAGATGTCATACCGGCTCGACTTACCCTCCAGGCTATGGCTCGGCTTCGGCCCGTCGATGATCGGCGCCTTGCGCGGCCGCTTCACCACCACCCGGTGGCTGGCCAGCGCCAGGGCAGCTTCGAGCAGGGCCGGGGCATCCAGGTCGTCACCGACCAAGGGCCGGAACACGCGCATCTCCTTCTTCACCAAAGCACTCTTGTCGCGATGCGGGAACATCGGGTCGAGGTAGATCACCTGCGGTGCCTCGCCTTCCCAGGCGCGCATGCGCTCGATGGCGTTGCCGGTCAGCAGGCGCATGCGCCCGACGATCGGCCCCACCTCTTCATCCAGCCGGGCACGCGCCAGGCCATCCTCCAGCAACGCGGCAATCAGCGGCTGGCGTTCGATCAGGGTCATCTGGCAACCCAGGCTGGCCAGCACGAACGCGTCCTTGCCCAGCCCTGCCGTGGCATCCAGCACCTGCGGCCGCACGCCCTGGGCGATGCCCACCGCCTTGGCGATCATCTGCCCGTTGCCACCACCAAACTGGCGCCGGTGCGCGGCCTGGCCTTCGACGAAGTCCACCCGTACCGGCCCCGGTGCCTGCGGGCCCAATTGCTGGATCTGCAGGCCATTTGCGCCCACCTGCACGGCGAACCCGGCGGCCTCGTCCTGCAGCGGCAACTCGAGGCGCTCGGCCCATGCGGCAGCTTGCGCTTCGAAATCAGCCGACAACGCCTCGACCCGGATACCTGTGCCCTGCTCTTCCATCATTCACACCTAGAAATTGAACTCAGCCATTAAGGTATCGGCGGTTACGGCCGATACAGGCAATATCCCGCTATTCTGCCAGAGCACAACGCGCGCGACTGCCATGTCAGATACTCTTCCCATCGGCTTGACCTATTTGTCGCCTGTCGGCAACTACAGTCAGCACAACACCCAGGCACTCGGGGGCGTCAGCCACCTGTGGCAGGATTTCTTCGCCCGGGCCATGGCCGAGCAGCAGGAAGAGCCGGTAGACAGCGTCAGCCAGTCGTTCGTGCAGTACGACCAGGACAGCGGCGAACCGATCGGCGGCGCCCGTGCGCTGGCCATGATCGACGCCCAACGCGCCTGCCCGGTACACGACACCATCGTGGCCCCGCCCGAGCCGCTGTTCCTGCCCAAGGCCGAGCTTGAAGCCAAGCTGCTGCCGCCCGCCCCCGAGCCGTTCAGCGCCATCGAATTGATCGAGCAGCAGCGCCAGCTCGACATCAACAACAGTTGGCTGCGCCCAGTGGTAATGAGCCAAGGCCAGCCCATTGCCGAACCTGGCCCAGGCCCTGCCCCGCGCCCGCTGTTCCTGCCCATTGCCGAGTTCGAGACCAACCTGCTGGACCCGGCCGCCGAACCGTTCGACGACGCCACCCTGGCCAAGCAGCAGAACGACCTGGAGTTCGACATTCACTGGGCACGCCCGGTGGTGCTGAACAACGTGCGCGCTTACGCCTGAAGCTAACGGCAGACCTGCCAACGGCCCATGTCCACATGAAAGTGGTTGTGGTGCGCGGCGTTGTAGTCCGGGCCTAGTACGGTGCTGAAGCTTTCGCAGGCCGCCTGCTGCACCTGGCGCAGGAATTCTGCCTTCACCCCGCCCGCCTGCCAGTCACGCGCCAGCACGATGCGCTGGCCGTCCCGCAGGCGAAAACCGCTGATGTCCAGGGCATTGGCGGTGGCATGCTGGCTAAGGCGGCCTTGCTTGCGGTTGTAGACGTTGCGGCAGGCATAACTGCCCAGGTGATCCACCTGCGTCAGCGGCTGGCCGAACACCCGTTGCGCCACTGGCTGCAGGCCATGGTACTCGAACAGCGCGTAGGCCACCGCCAGCGGGCAACTGGCCAGGAAGCTGCTGCTGAGCCGCGCCTGGCCGCCTTCGATGCGCCAAACATTTTGCAGCGGGCAGTTGGCCGAGGCCGGGCTGTCGGCTTGTGCCCGATAGCGCAACTGGCTGGTTTCCAGCGCCTGACGGCACAGCGCCGGGTCATCGCGCAGCCGGGACAGCTTGTAAGACGTCAGCAGGTTGGGCGGCTGGCGCACGTCCAGCGGCGCCCAAGGGTTCCACGCCGCGGGCAAGCGCCAAGCGAAGTGCCAGGCCAGGCCGGCCAGTACCAGCAGGCTGGCCAGCAGCACCAGCACTACCCGCATCAGCGGCGGAACAGGTCGTTGAGCTGGGCGAACGGCAGTGCCTGGTCAGCGTAGCCGAACGTACCCTGGTCGCGAATCTCCAGCGCAGCCTGGTGGAAGGCACCGAGTGCAGCACGGGCCAGCGACGAGCCAACGCTGATGCGGCGCACGCCCAGGTCTTGCAGCTGGTTGACGCTCAGCGGCACGCCCGCCATGCCCATCAGCACATTCACCGGGCGCGGTGCGACTGCCTGCACCACCGCGCGGATTTCCTCGGCGGTACGTAGCCCTGGGGCGTACAGCACATCGGCACCGGCCTCGGCATAGGCCTGCAGGCGCAGGATGGTGTCATCCAGGTCCATGCGCCCGTGCAGCAGGTTTTCTGCCCGGGCGCACAGGGTGAACGGAAATGGCAGGCTGCGGGCGGCCTGTACGGCGGCGCGCACGCGCTCCACGGCCAGCCCGAAGTCATGGATGGGCGCATCGCTACGGCCACTGGCATCCTCGATGGAGCCACCCACCAGGCCGACTTCGGCAGCGCGCAGAATGGTCTGGGCGCAGTCTTCGGGCAGGTCGCCAAAGCCGTTCTCCAGGTCGGCAGCCACCGGCAACGGCGTGGCATCGACGATCTCGCCGGCATTATCTAGAGTATCGTCCAGGCTCAAGGCGCCTTCGGCGTCCGGGCGGCCCAGGCTGAAGGCCAGGCCGGCACTGGTAGTGGCCAGCGCCTCGAAGCCCAGGCTGGCCAGCAGCTTGGCGGAACCGGCATCCCACGGGTTGGGGATGACGAAGGCGCTGTCACGCGCGTGCAGGGCCTTGAAGGCTTCGGCTCGCAGGGTTTGCACATCCATGGTTCAACCTCCGGCAGTCAGGGAAAGGTCAGAGTAGTCCCAGTTGTTCGACCTCAGGGGCGCGTGGCAATTCCGCCAACGCGGCAAGGCCTGGCAAGCGTTGCATCAGGCGCTGGTGAAAGCGTTGGGCCAGTGCCGCTGCCATGCGGTTATCCGAGGTGTGCAGGAAGATGTAGGGACTGCGACCTTCTTCGATCCAGCCGGCCACCTTGTCCACCCAAGGGGTGAGAAAGGTCTCGTTGGCTTCCAGCTGCGGATGGCCGATGAAACGCACCTGCGGGTGCTGGCTGAAGGCAGCCGGGCGAGGCGGCACCTTGGGCTTCTTCGATTGCGCGTGCAGCACGGCTGGCTCGCGTGAGGTGCAACTGAACAGCGCGCGCGGGTCGAGGCAGATACGCTCCACCCCGCGCTCGTGCAGCAGGCGGTTGAGCAGCCGCTCCTCCTCACCCTTGGCGAAGAAAGCCTGGTTGCGTACTTCCACCGCCACCGGCACGGCTATTTCATCGAGGAAGTGGCAAAGCTCGCCCAATCGCGCGGGACTGAACTGGGCCGGCAACTGCAGCCAGTATGGCGAGACCCGCTGGCCCAACGGGGCCATCAGGCGGGTGAAGTCGAAGGCCGGTTCGAGCTGATCACGCAGGTCACCCTCATGGCTGATGTCCCGGGGAAACTTGGCGGTGAAACGGAAGTGTTCGGGCATCACCTGCGCCCAGCGCGCTATGGTGCCGGGGGCGGGGCGTGCATAGAAGGTGGTGTTGCCCTCGACGGCGTTGAACACTTGGCTGTAGAAACCAAGCATTTCGTTGCTGTTGGCGTCCGCGGGATACAGGTAGTCGCGCCAGGCGTTTTCGCTCCAGGACGGGCAACCGAGAAAATAAGGCAGTGGTGATGGGCTCATCCACTAAATGTACAGGTCGAGCCCCAGTACTTCCATGTCCCAGTCGGTAAAACCGGCGGTGCTCAGGTAGCTGGCCAATGCAGTGGCGGTGCGGCGGTCACGCGCGCGGGGGAAGATCATGTCCTGCTGGCGGGCTGGCAGGCCACCACTGCGACGGCGGGCGCTGGCTTCCTGAGGGGCGACTTCGACCTCCTCGACCACTTCGGCATCGTCGATGGCATCGTCACGCACCGCTGCCTTGCGCGGTGTGCGCTTGATCGGGTAGGACTGCGATGAGAAACCGTCGATACGCATGGCATGAGCACTCAGGACCAATGATGGCAATTTAGCAGCATCAGAGTTCCGTCGCTAATGCTTGAGTGATAACTGGACCACAGATCGCACAAAAGGTTTTCGGGGATTGGCGATAACCGACGAACAGCCTTCAGCGCTTCTTCGGCGTAGCCACATTATCGCGCAGGTAGACCGGTTGCGCCTGCTCGGCAACGATTGCCTCGCCGCGGGCCCAGGCGAAGCTGGCCAGGCTGAGCACGTCCAAGGCGTTGGGCAAGGCGCCAGCATTGCTGGCCGCCACCTGCACTGCCAGGCGCTCGGCATAGCCCCAGCCGGTACCGGCACCGAACCACTCGCCAGTGCTGCCTGGCGGCAGTGCCACTTGTTCGGGCGGCAATACTGCCTCGCGACCGATCAGGCGCATTTCGCCCGCCGTGGCCTGGTAGCAGCCCCAGTACACTTCATCCATACGCGCATCGATGGCGGCCGCCACTTGCTGCACGCCGTGTTCACGCAGCGCGCCCTGGGCCAGTGCGGCCAGGTTCGATACCGGCAGCACCGGGCGCTCGAGGGCGAAGGCCAGGCCCTGAACCACGCCAATGGCAATGCGCACACCGGTGAAGGCGCCCGGCCCACGGCCAAAGGCGATGGCATCCAGCGCATTCAGCGCCACGCCAGATTCGGCCAGCAGCTGCTTGATCATCGGCAGCAGCTTCTGCGCATGCATGCGCGGGATCACCTCGTAATGGCTGGTTACCTTGCCGTCATGCAGCAGCGCGACGGAACAGGCTTCGGTGGCGGTATCCAGGGCCAGCAGGGTGGTCATCGAACGGGTATCCAGGTGCGAATGAAAAAGAGCGGCAGTATAGAGCAGCGGCGGCGTTGTGTCCCGAAGGGGCCGCTGTGCGGCCCATCGCCGCGGTTCGTCGCCACGACAAGCCAGCTCCCACAGGATCGCGCCGATTCTAAATACTGTGCAGTACTTGTGGGAGCAACTGTCTTGTATTGCCTGCACTGGCCTCATCGCCGGCAAGCCGGCTCCCACAGGTATTGCACAGGCTTTGAGGCCTATGCGGTCGAGGTGGGAGCTGGCTTGTCGTGGCGACGAACCGCGGCGATGGGCTGCACTAGCAGCCCCAAACGACAACGGCCCGCAAGCGGGCCGTTGTCGGGGTGCGTCAGGTGCTGGATCAGCTCAGGGCTGCCAGGACCTTGGCGGTGATGGCTTCGACCGAGCCGACACCTTCGATGTGGCTGTACTTCGGCTTGCCGGCATTGGCGGCCGACAGCTTCTGGTAGAAGTCCACCAGCGGCTTGGTCTGGCTGTGGTACACCGACAGGCGATGGCGAACGGTTTCTTCCTTGTCGTCGTCACGCTGGATCAGCTCTTCGCCAGTCTCGTCGTCCTTGCCTTCCACTTTCGGCGGGTTGTACTGAATGTGGTAGGTGCGGCCCGAGGCCAAGTGCACGCGGCGGCCAGCCATGCGGCCGACGATTTCTTCGTCGTCCACGGCGATTTCGACCACGGCGTCGATGTCGACACCGGCAGCGACCATGGCTTCGGCTTGCGGGATGGTGCGTGGGAAACCGTCGAACAGGCAGCCTTTGGCGCAATCAGGCTGGGCGATGCGCTCCTTGACCAGGCTGATGATCAACTCGTCGGAAACCAGCTGGCCGGCATCCATGACTTTCTTCAGTTCCAGGCCCAGCGGGGTGCCGGCCTTGACGGCGGCACGCAGCATGTCACCGGTGGAAATCTGGGGGATACCGAATTTTTCGGTGATGAACTTTGCCTGAGTACCTTTACCGGCCCCGGGAGCTCCCAGCAGAATTACGCGCATCTCGTGCTCCTCAAATTTTTTTATGAAATTCAATGGATTCGGCGACCAGGGCCAAGTCCGGAAAATCGGGTATGACCATAAATCGGTCAGAAGGCTGCTCAAGATACACAGCGCCCGGCAGCCAGACAAGCGTCCCAAAGTTGCAGGAATGCGCCACTTGCGGCTGACCGGGCAGGCGGTTGCGCCAGGCGCAACCACCCCCTTCGTCCTTGCGCCGGGCCCGCACGGCACTCATCCGGCATGGCCCGGGCATACCCTCAGCCAGTGTTGCGCAGGCCGGCGGCGATACCTGCCACAGTGACTAGCAAGGCCTGCTCCAACGGGCTGTCCAGAGCGGCTTCGCGGCTGCGCGAGCGGGCCAGCAATTCGGCCTGCAGGCGGTGCAGCGGGTCCAGGTAGGTGTTGCGCAGGCTGATGAATTCCAGCGTCTCCGGGCTGTGCGCCAGTAGCACCGGCTGCCCGGTCAGGCCCAATACCACCTGGCACGACTGCGACAATAGGTCGCGTAGCTGCGCACCTAATGGAAGCAAGTGCGGTTGCACCAGACGTTCGTCGTAGGCCTCGGCGATTTGCGCGTCGGCCTTGGCCAGTACCATTTCCAGCATGTCGATGCGGGTACGGAAGAACGGCCATTGCTCACGCATCTGCGCCAACAGTTCACCCTGGCCCCGTGCCAGGGCATTGCTCAGCGCCGTTTCCCAGCCCAGCCAGGCTGGCAGCATCAGCCGGGTCTGGGTCCAGCCGAAGATCCACGGGATGGCCCGCAGGCTTTCGATGCCACCGGCACGGCGCTTGGCCGGGCGGCTGCCCAGTGGCAGGCGCCCCAGTTCCTGTTCCGGCGTCGACTGACGGAAGTACTCGACGAAATCGGGGTTTTCCCGCACCACGCTGCGGTAAGCCTTGACGCCATCGGCGGCCAACTGGTCCATCACCTCGCGCCAGGCTGGCTGCGGGGGGGGCGGGGGCAACAAGGTAGCCTCGAGCACAGCGGCCAGGTACAGGTTGAGGTTTTGCTCGGCAATGCCCGGCAAGCCGAACTTGAAGCGGATCATCTCGCCTTGCTCAGTGGTACGGAAACGCCCCGCTACCGAGCCAGGTGGCTGCGACAGGATCGCCGCATGCGCCGGGCCACCGCCGCGGCCTACCGTGCCGCCACGGCCGTGGAACAGCAACAGTTCGACCTGGTGCTCGGCGCAGATCCGCACCAGGTTTTCCTGGGCCCGGTACTGCGCCCAGGCGGCGGCCGTGGTGCCAGCGTCCTTGGCCGAGTCGGAATAGCCGATCATCACTTCCTGCGGGCCGCGCAGGCCGGCACGGTAGCCCGGCAGGCCAAGCAGGCGCTGCATAACCGGGCCGGCGTTGTCGAGATCGGCCAGGGTTTCGAACAGCGGCACCACGCGCATCGGGCGGGTCAGGCCGGCTTCCTTGAGCAGCAATTGCACCGCCAGCACGTCCGAAGCCGCACCGGCCATGGAGATGACATAGGAGCCCAGCGAGGCGGCCGGTGCTGCAGCGACTTCCCGGCATGTGGCCAGTACTTCGGCGGTATCCGCCTGCGGCTTGAAGTGCGCTGGCAACAGCGGCCGACGGTTTTTCAACTCCGCCTGGAGGAACGCGATGCGCTGCTCTTCATCCCAGTCGGCATACCGCCCCAGGCCCAGGTAGTCGGTGATCTCGGTCAGTGCATCACGGTGACGGGCAGCGTCCTGGCGCACGTCCAGGCGGCCAAGGAACAGGCCGAAGGTGACTGCCCGGCGCAGGCAATCAAGCAGCGGGCCTTCGGCGATCACCCCCATGCCGCATTCGTGCAGCGACTGGTAGCACAGCTCCAGCGGCGCGATCAGGTCGCGGTTATCCACCAGCACCTCGGCACTGGCCGGTTGGCTGCTGGCCAAGGCCGAATGTGCCCAGGCACGCGTCGCGCGCAGGCGATCACGCAGTTGCTTGAGCACGGTGCGATAGGGTTCGGCACTGTCGCCGACCTGTTCACGCAAGGCGTCGCTGGCCTGCTGCATGGACAACTCGGCGGCCAGTGCATCGATGTCGCGCAGGAACAGGTCGGCGGCCATCCAGCGCGCCAGCAGCAGCACTTCACGGGTGACGGCAGCGGTCACGTTGGGGTTGCCGTCACGGTCACCACCCATCCACGAGGCGAAGCGGATCGGCGCGGCTTCCAGTGGCAGGCGCAGGCCGGTGGCCTCCAGCAGGGCCTTGTCGACCTTGCGCAGGTGGCTGGGGATGGCGTGCCACAGCGAGTGTTCGATCACCGCGAAGCCCCACTTGGCTTCGTCTACCGGCGTTGGCCGGGTGCGGCGGATTTCTTCGGTGTGCCAGGCTTCGGCGATCAGCCGGCGCAGGCGTTCGCGTACCTGCTGACGTTCAGTCGGGGTCAGGTCACGATGGTCCTGCGCAGCCAGTTGGCCGGCGATGGCATCGTATTTCTGGATCAGCGTGCGGCGGGCCACTTCGGTGGGGTGTGCGGTGAGCACCAGCTGGATATCGAGCTTGGCCAGTTGGCGGGCCAGGGCGTCGTTGCTGTGGCCGGCCTGCTTCAGGCGCGCCAGCAGCTCGGGCAGTACCCGCGCTTCGAAGGGCTCGGGCTGGTCGGCATCGCGGCGGCGAATCAACTGGTACTGCTCGGCCATGTTGGCCAGGTTGAGGAACTGGTTGAAAGCCCTGGCCACCGGCAGCAGGTCCTCTTCGGCGAGGTCCGCCAGGGTCGAGCTCAGTTGCTCGCCGGGGCCGCGGCGGTCGGCCTTGGCACTGTGTCGGATGTCTTCGATCTTCTGCAGAAACGCATCGCCATGCTGCTGGCGAATGGTTTCGCCCAGCAGCTCACCCAACACATGGACATCTTCACGCAAACGCACATCGATATCGGTCATTGGCCCTCTCTCCGTTGCATCCCTTTCAGGTTCCACGCGATCCCTGTGGGAGCGGGTTCACCCGCGAAGCATCCAACGCGGTGTCGGGCACCGGCTGCGCCGGTGTTCGCGGGTGAACCCGCTCCCACAAGGGGGCGCGCGATACATGCCCCAAGAGTGCCCACAGCCGGCCGACGATGGCAAGCCGTGATCGGCCAAAGCAAACTAAAGTGAAAGCACAGCACTCCCATGCAATGCAGCCATTCCAGGCGTCAACAGAGGTCGTCATGAAAATCCGTGAACTCGCCCAGCACTGGGAACAGAATGCCGCCGGCACCCTCAGCCGCACAGGTCATGTGTTGCACCTGGACCTGGAGTCCGAGGCGCGCCTGGCCGCGCTGATCGACATGTACCCCAAGCGCACCGCCGAGGAATTGCTCGGTGAACTGGTGGCCGCCGCCCTCGAAGAGCTGGAAGCCAGCTTCCCCTATGTGCAGGGCCGCCAGGTCATTGCCACCGACGAAGAAGGTGACCCGCTGTACGAGGACATTGGCCCTACGCCGCGCTTTCTGTCCCTCTCGCGCCAGCACCTGCACAGCCTGAGCAACAACAGCGACGATAGCCAAAACTAACCACCCCGCCCTGCCATTTCGGGCCTCGCCAAGGCCCGGAATACCGCTCTAGTCCGCGAAAGTTCCGCGCCATTCCGCCTGACTGAACAGTCAGAAAAACTTACCTGGTTACGCGACTTTTTTCTGAACTATTGGAAAAACGGTCGAGTCGGAGCCAATAGCCATCACGCTAAAACCCTGCACACCTGCACTTGTGCACCGATCGGCTAAAGCGCACGGAAGTTGTCAGGGAATGAGCGATGGACTGTTACGGACATCGTCGTTATCAGGAGTGATCCAATGGAACTGACCACCATGAAAACCCGCACTTTCAAACCGTCATCCACTCATGTGCGCGGGTTCAAGCTGGCCGCGCTGGCCCTGGGCAGTAGCCTGGTTCTGGCCGGCTGTGCAGGCAACCCGCCCACCGAGCAGTATGCCGTTACCCAGTCCGCCGTGAACTCCGCTGTCAGCGCTGGCGGCACCGAGTTCGCTGCCGTGGAAATGAAAGCGGCCCAGGACAAGTTCAAGCAGGCCGAAATCGCCATGCATGACAAGAAGTACGACGACGCCAAGCGCCTGGCCGAGCAGGCCGAATGGGACGCTCGCCTCGCCGAACGCAAGGCCCAGGCGGCCAAGGCCCAGAAGGCTGTACAGGATGCCCGCCAGGGCGTTCAGGACGTACGTGAGGAAGGCCTGCGCAGCGCTCAGTGAGCCCTGCCCTGCCACCCTTAGCTTTCGCACACGATCAAAGGATGAACACTATGCGCAATTACGTCATGATTCCCGCCCTGCTGGCCCTGAGCGTCGGCCTTGCCGCCTGCTCGCACGACCCTAATGCCAACCTGGAAGCGGCCCGCAGCAACTTCTCCTCGCTGCAGAGCGACCCGCAGTCGAGCAAGGTTGCGGCACTGGAGACCAAGGACGCCCAGGACTGGCTGAACAAGGCCGACAAGGCCTACATGGACCGTGAAGACGAGAAGAAGGTCGACCAGCTGGCCTACCTGACCAACCAGCGCGTCGAAGTGGCCAAACAGACCATCGCCCTGCGCACCGCCGAAGGTGAGCTGAAGAACGCCTCGGCCCAACGTGCCCAGGCCAAGCTGGATGCCCGCGACGCACAGATCGCCAAGCTGCAGGACAGCCTCAACGCCAAGCAGACCGACCGCGGAACGCTGGTCACCTTCGGCGACGTGCTGTTCGACTTCAACAAGGCCGAACTCAAGAGCAACGCGTACCCGAACATCACCAAGCTGGCCCAGTTCCTTCAGGAAAACCCGGAACGCAAGGTGATTGTCGAGGGCTACACCGACAGCGTCGGCTCGGCCAACTACAACCAGACCCTCTCCGAGCGCCGCGCCAACAGCGTGCGCATGGCCCTGGTACGTGCCGGTGTCGACCCGGCGCGCATCGTCGCCCAGGGTTATGGCAAGGAGTACCCGGTGGCGGACAACTCGAGCAACTCGGGGCGTGCGCAGAACCGTCGCGTGGAGGTGACCATCTCCAACGACAACCAGCCGGTGGCACCACGCTCGGTTAGCCAGGTTCAGCAGTAAGGCTGGCTAGCTGAATAGACAAGCCCCGCCATCGCCGCGGGGCTTTCTTTTGCCTGTACCGGCCTCTTCGCGGGCACGCCCGCTCCCACAGGTACACTGCCAGGCTCTAAACTGGCGCTGTACCTGTGGGAGCGGGCGTGCCCGCGAAGAGGCCGGTACAAGCAGTAGAAATAATGGCTCACTGCACCTGCTGCGGAGTTTCCTCGCCCATGCAGCGCACCGCACGCTTGCGGTTGTCCACCAGCACGCCAGTCAGGCCTTTCTGCTGGGTATCGAACAGCACCAGCACGCCATCCACGCACTGGGCCACTTGCGGCGCCGGGTCCAGCGAAACCTTGTAGTCCTCGCCTGGGATGGTCTTGAGCATGGTGAAGTCCTGCAGCAACAGGGCATCCTCGGGCTTGGCGAAATGCAGGTAACCGTAGTACCACAAGGCCCCCACCGTCACGATGATGCTGCCGACGCCGGTCAGGATCAGCGGGATGGCGTTGCGTTCTTCACTCATTGCTTGTTCTTCTCGTCAGGGAAATTTGGCACTTCGGCAAGCCGCCGCAGGCCGTTGAAATGGCTGGGGTCATCGAGGAAACGCAGCATCACCTGGCGCCATGTGGGGTCGGCGAAGGTCTGTACGTGGCCACCACGAGTCAGTTGCAGCACCCGCGGCGGTGGCGCGTGCTGGTACAGGCGGATGCCGTTGTCCATCGGCACCAGGTTGTCGTCGATGCTGTGGAAGAACAGCTTGGGCGGGCTGCTCAACTGCTCGATCGAACGGATCGCGCTGTCGCCGTCCGGCACCAGCCACGACAGCGGCACCTGCAACGGCCAGGTCATCCACGAAGTGCTGAGGGCAAAGCGCCCGACCGCGCGGTAACTGGCCGGCACGCCATCGAACACCAGGGCGCTAAAGCGCTGGCGCTGCTCGGGGTGGGCTGCCAGGTAATGGATGGCCATGGCACCGCCCAGGCTCTGCCCCAACAGCACCAGTGGCTTGCCCTTGACCTCGGGCGCCTGCTCCAGCCAGGCCATGGCCGCCGCGATGTCCTCGTACACTTCCGGCAGGCTCGGCTTGCCCTGGGACAGGCCATAGCCGCGGTAATCGATCATCAACACCTGGTAGCCCTGCTCCGGCAACCAGTAGCTGCCGCCCAGATGCCCCGGCAAGTTGCCACCATTGCCGTGCAGGTGCAGCACCGTGCCCTTGACCTCGACGCCGGCCTTGGCCGGCAGCCACCAGCCGTGCAGGCGGACGCCGTCAGCGGTGGTCAGGGTAACATCGCGGTATGCGAGCCTGGCCCGCTCAGGGGTGAACGCCTGGCCAGGTTCTGGGTAGAACAGCAGGCTGCTGCAGCCGCCCAGACCCAGCAGGAGCATGCCCAGGGCCAGCAGGCGGCAGCGCTCAGAGAATGTTCGCGTAGTCGGCTTCAATGCGGTCCAGGCTCAGGTGGTTGAGGAAGTTGGAGAAGCACATCCAGGCCGATAGCGCATTGAGGTCGCGGAACTGCTCCGGCAAATACTTGGGCGGCTCGACCAAGCCCTCCTCGACCAACTGGCGCAGGGTGCGCATGTCTTCCAGGGTGGTCTTGCCACAGAACAGCAACGGGATCTGTTCGAGCTTGCCCTTCTTCACGGCCAACTGAATGTAGTTGTAAACCATGATGAAGCCCTTGAGGTAGGACAAGTCCTTGGTGAATGGCAGGCCATTGGGCACCGAGCCGCGGAATACCCGGCTGGCGTTGCTGTAGCTCTGCGCCATCTCGAAGCCCTGCTCGCGGAAGAAGCCATAGACCTGCATGAAGTCGGCGCCCTCCTCGACCATATGGATGGCGCGGGTGCGGTTGGTCAGCTTGCGCAGGCGGCTGGGGTAGGAGGCGAAGGCAATCACCTCCATGAGAATGGCCAGGCCCTCCTGGGTCACCGTCGACGAGGGCGGGCCCTTGGCCAGGAAGGTGCAAATTGGCTGGTTCAGGCCATTGAGCGTGGTACCGACATGCACCAACCCCTCATGCACCTCGAGGGCACGCACGTCGCGACTGTTGAACATGGCATCGGCGCGCACCTTGATGTAGTCGGCACCGGCCGCGGCATCGGCAACGATACCGTCGGACTCGAACACGCGGATGGTTTCCTCGGCCTCGCCGAACACTTTGTTCAGGCGGCGCTGGAGAATATCCACGGCCTCCTTGGCGGTGAGGTTCTTCGGTTCGTCCTTGAGGTCGCCACGGCCATCGATGTTATTCAGGTAATCCGACAGCATCAGACCGAGGTCGGCCAGGGTCGGGTCACCGGCGTGGAAGGCATCCGAGGCAGCGCCGTACAATTCCTGGGAGATCAAGCCGAAATCTTCGGTGCCGCGCGCTTCGAGCATGCGCACCACCATGCGGTATTCGCGGCACATGCGCTTCATGATCTGCCCGACCGGGTTGAACTGGCCAAGCTGGCGAATGATATCGCGCTCGATACTCTGGAACTCGGCCTTGACCGCGTTGGAGTCGAACGCCAATGGGCGGGACTGGTAGTAGGCGCGGTCGACTGCCGGCGGCTCCTTGCCTTTGGCCTTGAGGAAGCCCTGGCGAATGTTGTCGTCCCATTTCACCGCGTCCAGGACCCGGATCGGGGTCTGTGCCGCGACGATGCGGTCGGACAGGGCGCGGATGGTTTGCTGGTATTCGTCCACCGGGGACTCCTTTCTAGTACAGAAAACCTGTACCGGCCTCATCGCCGGCAAGCCAGCTCCCACAGGTACACCACAGGGCTCGAAGGCAGTGATAAACCTGTGGGAGCTGGCTTGCCGGCGATGAAGCCAGCACGGTCATTTGCCGGACCGCTGGAACCGCGCCACCTCGACGAACAAGTCGGAGTTGGCCGGGTCGTCCAGGTACGCCAGCACCCGCTCCGACGGGCTGTCGATCAGCACACCTGCGCCATTGTCCTCCGACACCTTGGTGCTGCGCCCGGTCAGTTCTTTCTTGTCCACTGCCTGCTGCACCTGCTCGACATCCAGGTTGTAGACCACCAGTTCCTTGCCATCGACGATGTCGAAACCACCGATCAGGAAGTTGCCACCCAGGCGCTTGGGCACACCGGCCGACAGGTACCAGCGGTTGCCGTGGCGCGACACGGTGAACACGTATTCTTCAGCGGCCTTGCCCTTGGCCGTGGCCACCGCCTTGTAGGCATCGCCGCCGCTACGGCTGATCACCAGCTTCAGCGGCTCGCCCCAGGCGTCCTTGCTGCTCCACTTGCCGAGCAAGGCCTTGGGCGCCGCCTGGTTGCTCGGCAAGGGCTCGTGGAAGGTCACCAGACAACCGCCCAGCAGCAGGAATGACAGAGTCAACAACACCACACGCCAGGCTTTCATCAGGTTCTCCTTGAAAAGTCGTTCTCGGCTCAGGCCGATGCCAGCACCAACTGCAGGTATCGGCTAAGCATAGCGAGCATCTGCCCATCGGCTTGCGCATTCGCACCGTTGAGCAGGCCCTGATATTCCATCTGCTCGATAATCGCCGTCAACATTTGGGCGTCCTGTTCCGGTTGCCGCGAGCCCACCACCTGCAGCAACTGGCGGGTGCCATGCAGCAGGATCTGCTCGTGGGCGCACACCAGCTCGGCCAGGCGCGGGCACAGCAGCGCCTCCTGGCGGAAGGCCTGCTCGGCCATCAGGAAGTCGCGGCGGTTCAGGAGCTGGCGCTGGACGTAGTCGGCGGTCATGCGCGCCACTTCGTCAGCCAGCCGCGCCCGTGCCTGCGGGCTGCCGTCGCCCTGCGCCAGCAACTGGCGCAATACCACCTCGGTGTTGGCCCAGAGCTTGGCCATGTAGGCGGCGCTGCGTTCGACGTACTGGGCGAAGGTATCGGTGAGCAGGTCCTCGATGTCCTTGAAGTAGTAGGTGGTGGCCGACAATGGCACACCGGCCTCGGCGGCCACGGCGCGGTGGCGCACGCCACGTACGCCCTCGCGCACGACGATGCGCATGGCGGCATCGAGGATCAGCTGGCGGCGCTGTTCGCTGCCTTGGCGGGCAGTCTTGCGGCCTTGGTATTGCACGCTTTCGGCGACGGCGGTGGCGATGCCGGCGGCGCCTTGGTGAGGCATGGCGGGTGTCACGGGGGTACCTCATGGACAGTGTTTCGTCAGTGCCGGCCCTTTCGCGGGCAAGCCCGCTCCTACAAAGGCCCCACAGCTCAGAGAATTGTGAGATCCGTGTAGGAGCGGGCTTGCCCGCGAAAGGGCCGGTATTGACAACATAAAGCTTCACGCAAGAAAAAGCCGCCTCGAAAGGCGGCTCGTTCAATTCACTCAGGCCTGCGGACGCATGTGCGGGAACAGGATCACATCGCGGATCGACGGCGAGTTGGTCAGCAGCATCACCAGGCGGTCGATGCCGATGCCTTCACCGGCAGTCGGCGGCATGCCGTACTCCAGGGCGCGCACGAAGTCGGCGTCGTAGTGCATGGCTTCGTCGTCACCGGCGTCCTTCTCGGCCACCTGGGCCAGGAAGCGCTCGGCCTGGTCTTCGGCATCGTTGAGCTCGGAGTAGGCGTTGGCAATTTCGCGGCCGCCGATGAACAGCTCGAAGCGGTCGGTAACCGCCGGGTTGTCGTCGTTGCGACGAGCCAGCGGCGACACTTCGAACGGGTACTCGGTGATGAAATGCGGCTGCTCCAGCTTGTGCTCGACCAGCTCTTCGAAAATCATCACTTGCAGCTTGCCCAGGCCTTCGTGGCCGAGCACCTTGGCACCGGCCTTCTTGGCGATGTCGCGGGCGCGGTCGACGTCCTGCAGGTCGGCAGCGGTCAGCTCAGGGTTGTACTTGAGGATCGAGTCGAACACCGACAGACGGGAGAACGGTTCGCCGAAGTGGAACACCTTGTCGCCATACGGCACGTCGGTGCTGCCCAGTACCAACTGCGCCAGCTCGCGGAACAGTTCCTCGGTGAGGTCCATGTTGTCGCGGTAGTCGGCGTAGGCCTGGTAGAACTCGAGCATGGTGAATTCGGGGTTGTGCCGAGTCGAAACGCCTTCGTTACGGAAGTTGCGGTTGATCTCGAACACCTTCTCGAAGCCACCAACCACCAGGCGCTTGAGGTACAGCTCCGGCGCGATGCGCAGGAACATGGCCATGTCTAGGGCGTTGTGGTGGGTTTCGAACGGCTTGGCCGCGGCACCGCCAGGGATGGTCTGCAGCATCGGCGTCTCGACTTCGAGGAAGTCACGCTCGATGAGGAACTTGCGGATGTGCGAGATCACCTGCGAACGCACACGGAAGGTGTGGCGGGTTTCTTCGTTGACCATCAGGTCGACGTAACGCTGGCGGTAGCGCTGCTCGGTGTCGGTCAGGCCATGGTGCTTGTCGGGCAGCGGGCGCAGCGACTTGGTCAGCAGGCGCACGTTGTTCATCTCGACGTACAGGTCGCCCTTGCCGGAACGGGCCAGGGTACCTTCGGCGCTGATGATGTCGCCCAGGTCCCAGGTCTTGACCGCAGCCAGGGTTTCTTCCGGCAGGGTCTTGCGGTTGACGTAGACCTGGATGCGCCCGGTCATGTCCTGGATAACCATGAACGAACCACGGTTGAGCATGATGCGGCCGGCTACCTTGACCGGGATCGCGGCTGCTTCCAGCTCTTCCTTGGTCTTGTCCGCGTACTGCTTCTGCAGGTCGTTGCAATAGTTGTCGCGGCGGAAGTCGTTGGGGAAGGCATTGCCCTTGGCACGCTCGGCGGCAAGTTTTTCCTTGCGCAGGGCGATCAGGGCATTTTCTTCCTGTTGCAGGTCTTGCGATTCGGTCTTGAGGTCGCTCATGTCGTCATTCTTTCCATCAGGTATTCGTTGCCCTTGTCGGGCAGGGCGCGCGCTAACGGCGGGTGGCCGGTAGCGCGGCAGTGGTGTGCGGCTTACAGGCCCTGCTTGAGGCTCGCTTCCAGGTATTGGTCGAGGTCGCCGTCCAGGACCTTCTGGCAGTCGCTGCGTTCAACGCCGGTACGCAGGTCCTTGATGCGCGAGTCATCCAGTACGTAGGAGCGAATCTGGTGGCCCCAGCCGATGTCCGACTTGCTGTCTTCCAGTGCCTGCGAGGCGGCGTTGCGCTTCTGCATTTCCAGCTCGTACAACTTGGCCCGCAGCATTTTCATGGCGGTGTCCTTGTTGGCGTGCTGGGAGCGTTCGTTCTGGCAGGCCACCACGGTGTTGGTCGGCACGTGGGTGATACGCACGGCCGAGTCGGTGGTGTTGACGTGCTGGCCACCGGCACCGGAGGAGCGGTAGGTGTCGATGCGCAGGTCGGCCGGATTGATCTCGATCTCGACCTTGTCGTCGATCTCGGGCGAGACGAATACCGCCGAGAACGAGGTGTGGCGACGGGCGCCAGAGTCGAACGGGCTCTTGCGCACCAGGCGGTGCACGCCGATCTCGGTGCGCAGCCAGCCGAACACGTACTCGCCCTTGATGTGCACGGTGGCACCCTTGATGCCGGCGACTTCACCTTCGGACAGCTCGATGATGGTGGCGTCGAAACCACGCTTGTCGGCCCAGCGCAGGTACATGCGCAGCAGGATGTTGGCCCAGTCCTGCGCTTCGGTACCGCCGGAGCCAGCCTGGATGTCCAGGTAGGCGTTGTTCATGTCCATCTCGCCGCTGAACATGCGACGGAACTCAAGCTGGGCCAGGTTTTCTTCCAGGCCTTCCAGCTCGGTCACGACGTCGCCGACGGCGCTTTCGTCATTTTCCTCGACAGCCATGTCGAGCAGGTCCTTGCAGTCGCCCAGGCCATTGGACAGTTTGTCCAGGGTCTCGACGACCTGCGCCAGCATGGCACGCTCGCGGCCCAAGGCCTGGGCGTACTCGGGCTTGTTCCAGACGTTGGGGTCTTCCAGCTCGCGGTTGACTTCGATCAGACGGTCATGCTTGTGATCGTAGTCAAAGATACCCCCGAATGGACTGGGAACGCTCGGTGAGGTCCTTGATGGTGTTCAGGATCGGTTGGATTTCCATGGGCGCGGGCTCTCGTGCGAATTCGGTGAAAAGCCTGCGAGTATAACCGAGTCCGCCGCAGGGCGGCAGACCCGCCGGGCGGTAGAAGTGGCATCGAAAGAACGATCCTGGGCGCCTGACAGGGCCCTATCGCCGGCAAGCCAGCTCCCACAGGTACAGCGCCGGCCTCAAGGCTGGTGCTGTACCTGTGGGAGCTGGCTTGCCGGCGATGAGGCCAGTCCAGGCAATACAAGACAGTTGCTCCCACAGGTACAGCGCCGACCTCAAGGCTGGTGCTGTACCTGTGGGAGCTGGCTTGCCGGCGATGAGGCCAGTCCAGGCAATACAAGACAGTTGCTCCCACAGGATACAGCGCCGGCCTCAAGGCTGGTGCTGTACCTGTGGGAGCTGGCTTGCCGGCGATAGGGCCCTGTCAGGCGATCCCGACCTGGTTGCGCCCGCCGTTCTTGGCCTGGTACAGGCCCTTGTCCGCCGCCGAGATCAGTTGCCGGGAATGGCTGCCGATGGCCGGGGTCTGGGTGGCCAGGCCGATGCTCACGGTCAGGTACGAGTCGGCCACCGGCGCGGTATGCGGGATACCCAGGCCGAGCACGGTCTGGCGCAACTTCTCGGCCACCAACCGGGCCCCGCCGGGCGAGGTGTTGGGCAACACCAGGGCGAACTCCTCGCCACCATAGCGCGCCGGCAGGTCGGTCGGCCGCGAGCACGAGCCGCGGATCGCCTCGGCCACCTGGCGCAAGGCCTCGTCGCCGGCCAGGTGGCCGAAGCTGTCGTTGTAGGCCTTGAAATAGTCCACGTCGATCATCAGCAACGACAACTGCTGCTGTTCACGCATGGCCCGGCGCCATTCCAGCTCCAGGTACTCGTCGAAGTGGCGGCGGTTGGACAGCCCGGTCAGGCCATCGGAGTTCATCAGCCGCTGCAGCATCAGGTTGGAGTCGAGCAACTGCTGCTGGCTGACGCGCAGGGCACGGTAGGCCTCGTCGCGCTGCAGCAAGGTCAGGTAGGAACGCGAGTGGTAGCGAATGCGCGCCACCAGCTCGATGGAGTCTGGCAGCTTGACCAGGTAATCGTTGGCCCCGGCGGCAAACGCAGCGCTCTTGACCAGCGGGTCTTCCTTGGTCGACAGGACGATGATCGGGATATCCTTGGTCGCCGGGTTGTTGCGGTATTCACGCACCAGCGTCAGGCCGTCCAGGCCAGGCATGATCAGGTCCTGGAGGATCACCGTGGGCTTGATGCGCATGGCCTGGGCCACCGCCTGGTGCGGGTCGGCACAGAAGTGGAAGTCGATGTTCTCTTCATTGGCCAAGCCACGCCGCACCGCCTCGCCGATCATTGCCTGATCGTCGACCAACAGCACCATCGCCGAGTTCTCGTTGGTGGTCACGAAACCTTCGATCGGTAAATCATTCATACCTGTTCACCCGATCACTGCCGGCCTGGCGGCGTGATTCAATACACTTCGTCATTTTGCGAAAATTTCTGTCAAGCGCCCGGCTATGCGTTCCAGCGGGCGTATTTCCACTGCGGCATCGATCGCCACAGCGGCCTTGGGCATGCCGTACACCGCACAGCTGGCCTGGTCCTGGGCAATGGTCAGAAAGCCCTGCTGACGCATCAGCTTCAGGCCCTGGGCACCGTCGCGCCCCATGCCGGTGAGCAACACGCCCACGGCATCGCCGGACCAATGACGCGCCACACTCTCGAAGAACACATCGATCGAAGGCCGGTAGATTGCATTCACAGGTTCGGCAGTGTAGGCCAGTTGGCCGTTCTGGAGCAGGCGGATGTGGTGGTTGGTGCCGGCCAGCAGCACCTGCCCGGGCTGTGGCGGCTCGCCTTCACAGGCCAGGCGCACGGGCAGGCCAGCCGCGCTGCTGAGCCATTCGGCCATGCCCGCGGCAAACACCTGGTCGACATGCTGGACCAGCACGATGGCCGCCGGAAACGCCGCAGGCAAGCCTTTGAGCAACACTTCGAGGGCCGCCGGCCCACCTGCCGACGAGCCGATGGCCACCAGGCCGCGGCGCTGGGAAAGTTCACGAACCGGCGCAGCTACCGGGCGAGCGGCAGGCGGGCGCTGCTGGCCAATGAGCCAACTGATGTTGAGGATCTTGCGCAACAACGGCGCCGCGGCTTCCCGGGCATCCCCAGCCCCCAGGGCCGGCGTGTCTACCACATCCAGGGCGCCGTGCCCCATGGCCTCGAACACCCGATGCACATTCTGCTTGCGATCGACCGTGACGATGACGATGGCACACGGGGTTTCGGCCATGATCCGCCGGGTAGCCTCCACGCCGTCCATCACCGGCATGATCAGGTCCATGAGGATCAAGTCTGGCAACTGCTCGGTACAACGCTGCAGCGCTTCGGCGCCATTGCTGGCCACCCATATCACCTGGTGCGCGGGCTCGAAGGCAACCGCCCGGCGCAACGCCTCGACAGCCATGGGCATGTCATTGACGATGGCGATCTTCATCCCTGAGCACCTCCGATCAGTTCCACCACAGCATCCAGCAACGCATCGTCATGGAAACTGGCCTTTGCCAAATAGTAGTCGGCGCCAGCATCCAGGCCACGTCGCCGGTCCTCCTCGCGGTCCTTGTAGGACACCACCATC
The DNA here is from genome assembly GCF_000935045.1 of Pseudomonas sp. 10-1B. Classification (GTDB taxonomy): domain Bacteria; phylum Pseudomonadota; class Gammaproteobacteria; order Pseudomonadales; family Pseudomonadaceae; genus Aquipseudomonas. The sequence goes on along the minus strand of NZ_JYKS01000090.1, from coordinate 13,213 downwards.
ACCGGCAGCGCTTGCAGGCGCTGGTCGCGGCGCACCAGGGTGACCAGCTCGATGCCGTCCATGCGCGGCATGTCGATGTCGGTGATCAGCAGGTCGAAGTCTTCGCCGCGCAAGGCGTTCCAGCCGTCCATGCCATCCACCGCCACGGCCACCTCGTAGCCACGGTTGCCCAGCAGCTTGCGCTGCAGTTCGCGCACGGTCAGCGAGTCATCGACCACCAGGATGCGCTTGCGCACCACACCACGGGCGCCGCCGCTACCACGCTCGATGCGTTCCAGGCTGCCGGTGCTGAGCAGTTTCTCCACCGAGCGCAGCAAGTCCTCGACATCGACGATCAGCACCACCGAGCCATCATCGAGCAAGGCGCCGGAAGAAATGTCCTGCACCTTGCCCAGCCGTGGGTCGAGAGGCATCACCACCAGCACCCGTTCGCCCACCAGGCGCTCCACGGCCACGCCGTACAGCTGCTCGCGCTCACGGATCACCACCACCCGCAGGCTGGCTTCGTCCGTTTGCCCGGCCGGGCGGTTGAGCAACTGGCTGGCCGCCACCAGGCCGATATGCCGGCCTTCGTGCCAGAAGTGCTGGCGCCCTTCGATCTGCACGATCTGCTCGGCGGTCACCTCCAGCGTGCGTTCGATATGAGCGAGCGGGAAGGCATAGGCTTCACCGCCCACCTCGGCCACCAGGCTGCGCACCACCGACAGGGTCAGCGGCACCTGCAGGTGGAAACGGCAGCCCTGCCCAGCCACCTGGGTCAGCTCGATCGAACCGCGCAGCTCGCGGATCATGTGCTGCACCGCGTCCAGGCCGACACCGCGCCCGGACACCTCGGTAACCTTGTCGCGCAAGCTGAAGCCAGGCAGGAACAGGAACGTCAGCAGCTCCGCCTCGCTCATCCGCGCCACCGTGTCGGCAGGCGCCAGGGCACGTTCGACGATGCTGCCGCGCAGGCGCTCCAGGTCGATACCGGCGCCGTCGTCGATCAGTTCCAGGCTGAGCATGCCGGCCTGGTGCGAAGTACGCAGGCGGATCACGCCCTCCTCCGGCTTGCCCGCCAGCAGGCGCCGCTCTGGCAGTTCGATACCGTGATCGACCGCGTTGCGCAACAGGTGGGTCAACGGCGCTTCGAGCTTTTCCAGCACATCGCGGTCGACCTGGGTCTTCTCCCCTTCCACCGCCAGCCGCACCGGTTTGCCCAGCGAGCGGCCAAGGTCACGGACCATGCGGCTCTGGCCAGTCAGCACATCGGCGAACGGCCGCATCCGGCAGGCCAGGGCGGTGTCGTACAGCAACTGCGCACGCTGGCTAGCCTGCCAGCCGAACTCGTCAAGGTCGGCCGCCTGCTGCTGCAGGATCTGCTGGGTTTCTGCCAGCAGACGCTGGGTTTGCGCCAGGGCTTCGAGCACCTCGCTGCTCTGGTCGCTGTCCTCCAGCTGCATGCGCAGGCCATCGAGTGCCTGCATGCCCTGGCCATGCATGCGTTTGAGGCGTTGCAGGGTGGCCAGGTAGGGCTTGAGCCGCTGGGTTTCCACCAGCGACTTGCTGGACAGGTCGAGCAGGCAGTTGAGGCGGTCGGCAGTGACCCGCAGCACCCGCTCGGCACCTTCGCCTGCGCGCTTGCCCGCCTTGCGACGCGGCGCGGGTTCGGGCTCAGCCTCGGGTTCTGGCTCCAGCAGTTGCGCAGGCGTCAGCGGCGGCTCGGCTGGCAAGGGTGCCAGCGGCAGGTCCGGCGGCACGGCTACAGCCGCTGGCAGGGCGGGCGTGATCGCGGCTCCCGGGTCGAGCAGGCTGGCCATTTGCGCAAGGAACACCGGCAGGGTCGCCTGCGCCCCGGCATCGCCTGGCGTGGCGATGCGCATCAGCAGGTCGGTGCCCTGCAACAGGGCGTCGATATGCTCGGCGGTCAGGCGCAAACGGCCTTCCTGGGCGGCCACCAGGCAATCTTCCATGACGTGGGCGACACTCACGCCAGCATCCACCCCGACGATGCGTGCCGCGCCCTTCAGCGAGTGCGCGGCACGCATGCAGGCCTCGAGCTGATCGGCCTGTGTGGGGTTACGCTCCAGTGCCATCAGGCCGGCGCTGAGCACCTGGGTCTGTGCCTCAGCCTCCAGGCTGAACAGCTCGAGCAACGATGCGTCGCGCATTTGCTCTGGGGTCATGACAGGCTCCGCTGCACCGCAGACAGTAATTGTTGATCGTCCAGCACTCGGACACTGCGGCCACGCCATTGCAGCACCGCGCTGGTGAAGTGCGTGGGGTCCTGGCCGCTGCCGAGCGACAGCGGGTCGAGCCGATGAATGCCGTCGATTTCCTCGACGGCCATCACCACCGGCCCACCTTCGGCAGCCAGGATCAGCATGCGCGGCATCGCCCGGCCGCTGCGCGGCTCGGCGGCAGCGGCCGGCACACCCAGCAGATGCGCCAGTGACAGGCACGGGACCAGTGCACCACGCACGTTGGCAACCCCCTGCAACACCCGTGAACGCTGGTGCGGCAACGAATGCACCGCCTGCAGGGGGGCGATTTCCGCCAGGCAGGCGGTAGCCAGCGCCAGCCACTCTTCGCCCAGGCGGAACAGCAGCATGGAGCGGCCGGTGTGTTCCTCGACCGGCGCCACTACCGCCTGGTGGTCCTGCAGCAAGGCATAGCGGTCGAGCAGGCGCGTGGCCGCAGCGGCATACACCTCGCAATTGCGACAGTGAATATGCCGTTCCAGCAATGGGCATTGTTTATCGCCGTGCACGCCAATGCGGTTCCAGCAGTCGTCGATGTGCGCGTCATCCTCGGCAAGCAGCTGCATGGTGGATTCACCGTTCATCGTTCAGACTCCCGACCAACCCGTGCGGCCCGCTCCTGCAGGCGCCGGGCACCTGCCAGGTCGCCCTGGGCCGCCAGCAAGGCCGCCAGGTGCACCAGCGCCTCGGGGTGTTGCGGCTCCAGGTACAGGGCCTTGCGATAGTGGCTCAGCGCCTGCCGGGCATCGCCGTCGGTATCGCTGAGCAGCCCCAGCCAGTAGTACACCTGCGCCGACGGCGCGAACTGGGCCAGGTAACGCTGGCATTCTCCACGGGCCTGCTCGCTGGCACCGGCATTGGCCAGCCGGGCGATGCTGGCCAGCAACTCGCTTTCGCCCTCGCGCTTGTGCTCACGGGCCGGTGCAGGCTTGGCAACCACAGGCAGTACGCGCAGCGGGTGCGGCAACGGTGCGCTCGGCGGCGGATAACCCGGCGTGGCCAGCGGCGGCAACGTGCGCCGTGCTGGCGCTGACGCGGTGGGGAGCGCAGCCACCGCAGCGCTGCTGCCCTCCTGGCGCACGTAGGCGAACGATTGGGCAATCCCCAGCGGACGCATCCCCAACCGCGCCAGCAAGCTGCCTTCGGCCGGGCCGATGAACAGCACACCTTGCGGATGAAGCAAGCGCTTGAGCACTTCGAAGACCCGTCGCTGGGTCGCCACGTCGAAATAGATCAGCAGGTTGCGGCAGAACACGAAGTCATACAGGCCATCGCGGCTGGCCAGCCCCGGGTCGAGCACATTGCCCACCTGCAGGCTGACTTGCTGGCGTACCCGCTCATGCAGGCGGTGGCCTTCGTCGAGGGCGTCGAAGTAGCGCTCGCGAAAGCCCAGGTCGTTGCCGCGGAAGGCATTGCGCCCGTAGACGGCCTGCCCGCCCCTGGCCACCGAACTGGGGCTGATGTCCATGCCGTCGATCAGGAACGCCCCCGGCGCGATGCCGGCATCGAGCAAGGCCATGGCCAGCGAATAGGGCTCCTCGCCGGTCGAGCAGGGCAGGCTGAGCAAGCGCAACGGGCGCGCGCCCGCAAGCTCGGCCAGGCGTTTGTGCGCCAGGCTGGCCAGGGCAGTGAAGGATTCGGGGTAACGGAAGAACCAGGTTTCCGGAACGATCACCGCTTCGATCAGTGCCTGTTGCTCATCCGCCGACTGTTGCAGGCGCAGCCAGTAATCGTCCAGGTCGCCGGCGTTCACAGCCAGGCAACGCTGGCGCAGCGCACGCTCGATCATGGGCGCGCCCACCGACTCGACATCCAGGCCGATGCGTTCATGCAAGAAGCGGAAGAAACGCTGTTGGTTCATGTCGGCATCCCTGTCGGGGCATCGCTGTACAGCAACTGGTGCACGGCGGCAGGCAGCAGGTCGTTGACTTCGATGAGCTGCAGCAGACCTTGCTGGTCCTGGCGCACCGGGCCCAGGTAAGGCGCTGCGCCGCTGTCCACGCCGTAAGGCTGGAATTCATCGGGATGGCAACGCAGGGTTTCGCTAGCCTGCTCCAGGATCAGGCCCAGCTGCAGGCCGCCGCGGTAGTGCACCAGCACCAGGCGGGTACTGGTGCGCTGCGCCGCCGGCTGGCCAAAGCTCAGCGCGGCCAGGTCGACTACCGGCACCAGCGCGCCACGGTGGGCAAGAATGCCCGCGACCCAGGCAGGCGCCTGGGCGATCGGCTTGAGCGGCTGGCGCGGCAGCACCTCGATCACCTCGTGCACGCTCAGGGCAAAGCGCTGGTCCTTGATGCGAAACTGCAGGTACAGCGCCCCCTTGGCGTTACCCGGCGGCGCAGTGCGCGGTTGCAAGTCGTCCATCCTGGTCAGACTTTGAAGCGCGACACGCCGCCACGCAGGCCGGCGGCCACCTGGCTCAGCTCATCGATGGCGAAACTGGCCTGGCGCAGCGACTCGACGGTCTGGGTGCTGGCGTCGCTGAGCTGGGCCAGCGCCTGGTTGATCTGTTCGGCACCGGTGGCCTGGGCCTGCATTCCTTCGTTGACCATCAGCACGCGCGGTGCCAGGGCCTGCACCTGGTGGATGATCTGGCTGAGCTGCTCGCCCACTTGCTGTACCTCGAACATGCCCCGGCGCACTTCTTCGGAGAACTTGTCCATGCCCATGACCCCTGCCGACACCGCCGACTGGATCTCGCGCACCATCTGCTCGATATCATAGGTGGCCACCGCGGTCTGGTCGGCCAGGCGGCGCACTTCGGTGGCCACCACGGCAAAACCACGGCCGTACTCGCCGGCCTTTTCCGCCTCGATGGCGGCGTTGAGCGACAGCAGGTTGGTCTGGTCGGCGACCTTGACGATGGTCACCACCATCTGGGTGATATTGCTGGCCTTTTCGTTGAGGATGCCCAGCTTGGCGTTGACCAGGTCGGCGGCGCCCATTACCTGGTGCATGGTTTCCTCCATGCGCGCCAGGCCCTGCTGGCCGGAACCGGCCAGGCTGGAGGCCTGGTCAGCGGCAGAGGTGACTTCGGTCATGGTGCGCACCAGATCACGCGAGGTGGCGGCGATTTCCCGCGAAGTGGCGCCGATTTCCGTAGTGGTAGCGGCCGTTTCGGTGGCGGTGGCCTGCTGTTGCTTGGAGGTGGCGGCGATTTCGGTCACCGAGGTGGTGACTTGCACCGACGAGCGCTGGGCCTGGGACACCAGGTTGGCCAGCGCTTCGGCCATTTCATTGAAGCCGCTTTCGATGGCGCCGAACTCGTCTTTGCGGGCCAGGTTCAGGCGCATGCTCAAGTCGCCCGAACGCAGTTTGTCGAGGGCATGCACGATATGCTGCATGGGCGCAGTGATGGAGCGCAGCAGCAGCAGGCCGCAAATACCGGCGGCAATGATTGCCAACAGCAGTGACACCACCATGCTGCCCTTGGCGGTGCTCACGGCGCTGACGATTTCGGCGGTGTCGGCGTCGGCGGCAGCGCGGTTGTGATCGATCACCTCGTTCAGGCGCTTGCGGCCGTCCAGCCAAGCAGGGGCCAGCACCTCGGTGATCAGCCGCTGGGCTTCGTCGTAGTTGTGCTGGCGGTAGGCGTCCAGCACCTGGCCGACGATCTTGACGTAGTTCTCTTTCAGTTGGATGAAGCTGTCGAAGCGGGCTTGGTCGTCATCGTCCTGGATAGTGGCCTGGTAGCTAGCCATGTGCTGCTTCAAACGGTCATCGAAGCTCTTGAACAGTTCCATGTCGGCCGAGGTGATTTCGCGGCGGTTGGACAGGCCCACCAGTTGCTGGCTGGTGACATAACTGTCGACCCAGGCGCTGCGGATCATCGAGCTGTAGTAGACCCCGGGAATGCTGTCGGTCCCCACCGCGTCCTCGGCAGCTTCTATGGTCACCAACCGCGAGTAGGCAGCCACGATCATCAGCAACATGATGGCGATGATCACGGCGAAACTTGCCAGGATCCGTTGGCGCAAGGTCCAGTTCTTCACATTCAGCCCTCAGGAATTCACAACGAGCGGGAAAAATCGCCGAAGTATAGCCCAGGGGCCTTACGCTTTTGCGGGTGAAATGTGGGGTAAACAGGCATCTGTGCTGATGGACATGCCATGTGTGCAATGGCCATTGGGGCCGCTGCGCGCCCCATCGCCGCGGTTCGTCGCCACGGCAAGCCAGGCTCCCACCTGGAGCGCGTCGAACTCAAGCCATGCGCGATCCCTGTGGGAGCCGGCTTGCCGGCGATGGGCTGCAACGCAGCCCCCGGTCACTGGCCCGCGGCCAACCGCACCTGGCTTTCCAGCTCCTGGCGCAGGCCCGGCTCCAGGCGCAGCTGGCGTGCCAGTTCGTCCAGGTAGGCGCGCTCCATGAAGTTTTCCTGATCGACCATCATCACGCTGGCCAGGTACATCTCGGCGGCCATCTCGGGCGTTTGCGCCGCACCAGCCACTTCGGCCGGGTCCAGCGGTTTGTTCAGCTCGGCATGCAGCCAGTGCTGCAGTTCGCGATCGCTGTCCAGGCGCGTGAACTCGCCCTCGATCAGTGCCCGCTCGCGCTCGTCGATATGGCCATCGGACTTGGCCGCCGCCACCAGCGCCCGCAGCACCGCCTGGCTGTGCTGCTCGACCTGGGCCGGCGGCAGGCGGTCGACGGTCTGCGGCTCGGTTGCGGCCACCTGCTGGCGCGCCTGCCAGTTGCCATAGGCCTTGTAGGCCAGCACGCCAAGCGCGGCCAGGCCGCCATAGGTAAGCGCCTTGCCACCATATTTGCGGGCCTTTTTACTGCCCAGCAACAAGCCCAGTGCACCGCCGCCCAAAAGCCCACCGCCGGCCCCGGAAAGCAGGCCGCCAAGCCCGTTCGCCCCCGTCGCAGGTTTGCCGGAAGCGGATTGTTTGTTCAGCAGCTCCTGGCCAGATTTCAGCAGTTGGTCAAGCAGGCCACGGGTGTTCATGTACAGGTCTCCACGCTAGGAAGTCAGCCGCCAGAGTAAGGCCTGCCCGATCACCGACCACGCCTGGATTTGATTCTGGATGTTGCATTGGCTGGCAAAAAGCCAACTAGACTCGACCACTGCCGCGACCAAAATCTCCAAGAAGAGGGAACACCATGTCAGTGCACAAGACCGCATTGCTCGGCGCCATGTCGGGCGCCTTGCTCGCCAGCGCCAGCCTGCAGGCCGCCGAACCGCCCAAGGCCCTGGGCCCTGGCGAGGGGCGCCTGGACATCGTCGCCTGGCCCGGCTACATCGAGCGCGGTGAAAGTGACAAGGCCTACGACTGGGTGACCGGCTTCGAGAAGGAAACGGGCTGCAAGGTCAGCGTCAAGACCGCTGCCACCTCGGACGAGATGGTCAGCCTGATGACCAAGGGCGGCTACGACCTGGTCACCGCCTCGGGCGATGCCTCGCTGCGGCTGATCGCCGGCAAGCGCGTGCAGCCGATCAACACCGCCCTGATCCCCAACTGGAAGAACATCGACCCGCGCCTGCAGAACGGCGGCTGGTACGTGGTCGACAAGCAGGTCTACGGCACCCCATACCAGTGGGGGCCGAACGTGCTGCTGTACAACACCAACGTGTTCAAGCAGCCCCCCACCAGCTGGGGCGTGCTGTTCGAGCCACAGGAGCTGCCCGATGGCAAGCCGAACAAGGGCCGTGTGCAAGCCTACGACGGACCGATCTACATGGCCGACGCGGCGCTGTACCTGAAGTCGGCCAAACCGGAGCTGGGCATCCAAGACCCGTACGAACTGAACGAAGCCCAATACAAGGCCGTGCTCGAACTGCTGCGCCAGCAGCAACCGCTGATTCACCGTTACTGGCATGATGCCACGGTGCAGATGAGCGACGTGAAGAACGAAGGCGTGGTCGCATCCAGTTCCTGGGGTTACATGGTCAATGGCCTGAAGGCCGAGAACCAGCCGGTGGCCTCGACCATTCCCAAGGAGGGCGCGACCGGCTGGGCCGACACCACCATGCTGCACAGCGAGGCCAAGCACCCCAACTGCGCCTACAAGTGGATGGACTGGTCGTTGCAGCCGAAGGTGCAAGGTGACATCGCGGCCTGGTTCGGTTCGTTGCCGGCGGTACCGGCGGCGTGCAGCGGCAGCGAACTGCTGGGGGCCGAGGGTTGCAAGACCAACGGCTTCGACAACTTCGACAAGATCGCCTTCTGGAAGACCCCGCAGGCCCAGGGCGGCAAGTTCGTGCCGTATAGCCGCTGGACCCAGGATTACATCGCGATCATGGGTGGGCGCTGAGGTTGCCTGAATGCCTGTACTGGCCTCTTCGCGGGCAAGCCCGCTCCTACACAAGTTCTTCACCGCCTGTAGGAGCGGGTTTACCCGCGAAGAGGCCGGAACAGGAGAAACATTGTTGTCCGGAGCCCCCGCATGCCCCTAGCCGTCCAGTTCACCCAGGTTTCCCGCACCTTCGGCGAGGTGAAGGCCGTCGACCAGGTCAGCATCGACATCATCGATGGCGAGTTCTTCTCCATGCTCGGCCCTTCGGGCTCGGGCAAGACCACCTGCCTGCGCCTGATCGCCGGGTTCGAACAACCCACCAGCGGCTCGATCCGCATCCACGGTGTCGAGGCCGCCGGCGTGCCGCCGTATCAACGTGACGTCAACACGGTGTTCCAGGACTACGCGCTGTTCCCGCACATGAACGTGCTGGACAACATCGCCTATGGCCTGAAGGTAAAAGGCGTGGCCAAGGCCGAACGCCACAGCCGCGCCGAAGAAGCGCTGGCCATGGTGGCCCTGGCCGGCTACGGCGTGCGCAAGCCGGCGCAGCTGTCCGGCGGCCAGCGCCAGCGTGTAGCCCTGGCCCGGGCGCTGGTCAACCGGCCACGAGTGCTGCTACTGGACGAGCCGCTGGGCGCGCTGGACCTGAAGTTGCGCGAACAGATGCAAGGCGAGCTGAAGAAGCTGCAACGCCAGCTGGGCATCACCTTCATCTTCGTCACCCACGACCAGACCGAGGCGTTGTCGATGTCCGACCGGGTCGCGGTGTTCAACCGCGGCCGCATCGAACAGGTCGACACGCCACGCAACCTGTACATGAAGCCCGCCACCACCTTCGTCGCCGAATTCGTCGGCACCTCCAACGTGGTGCGTGGCGAGCTGGCCATGGCACTCAACGGCAGCCTGGCGCCCTTCTCCATCCGCCCCGAGCACATCCGCCTGGGCGACCCGGTGGTGACCAGCCATGAGGTGCAGGTCAGCGGCTTGCTGCGCGATGTCCAGTACCAGGGCAGCGCCACCCGCTACGAACTGCAACTGGACGGCGGCCAACTGCTGGCGGTAAGCCAGGCCAACGACCGCTGGCAAGCGCAGGCACAGGCCTGGCAGCCCGGGCAACGGGTGCAGGCACACTGGCCCCGTGAAGCCATGACCGTGCTGCAGGAAACCGAGACCCGCTGACATGAGCACACTGCGCAGCCTGTCCAACCTGCTGTACCGGCGCCCCAACCTGTACCTGGCACTGCTGTTGATCCCGCCGCTGACCTGGTTCGGAGCGATCTACCTGGGCTCGCTGCTGAACCTGCTGTGGCAAGGCTTCTACACCTTCGACGACTTCACCATGGCGGTGACCCCGGACCTGACCCTGGGCAATTTCGCCGCGCTGTTCAACCCGTCGAACTTCGACATCATCCTGCGCACCCTGGGCATGGCGGTGGCCGTGTCGCTGGCCAGCGCGGTGCTGGCCTTCCCCATCGCCTACTACATGGCGCGCTACACCAGCGGCAAGACCAAGGCGTTTTTCTACATCGCGGTGATGATGCCGATGTGGGCCAGCTACATCGTCAAGACCTACGCCTGGACCCTGCTGCTGGCCAAGGGCGGCGTGACCCAGTGGTTCGTCCAGCAGTTGCACCTGGACGCCCTGCTGCAAGCGCTGCTGGCGGTGCCGGGCGTGGGCGGCAGCACCCTGTCGACCTCGCACCTGGGGCGCTTCATGGTGTTCGTGTACATCTGGCTGCCATTCATGATCCTGCCGATCCAGGCCGCGCTGGAGCGCTTGCCGCCCTCGCTGCTGCAAGCCTCGGCAGACCTCGGCGCACGGCCGGGGCAAACCTTCGTGCAGGTGATCCTGCCGCTGTCGATACCCGGCATCGCCGCCGGCTCGATCTTCACCTTCTCGCTGACCCTGGGCGACTTCATCGTGCCGCAACTGGTCGGCCCACCCGGCTATTTCATCGGCAGCATGGTCTATGCCCAGCAAGGGGCGATCGGCAATATGCCGATGGCCGCCGCGTTCACCCTGGTGCCGATCGTGCTGATCGCAGTGTACCTGTCCATCGTCAAGCGCCTGGGGGCTTTCGATGCACTCTGAAAAAGCCTCGACCGGGCTGCGCCTGGCGGCCTGGGGCGGGTTGCTGTTCCTGCACTTCCCGATCCTGATCATCTTCCTGTACGCCTTCAACACCGAAGACGCGGCATTCAGCTTCCCACCCAAGGGCTTTACCCTGAAATGGTTCGCCGTGGCCTTCGCCCGGCCCGATGTACTGGAGGCGATCAAGCTGTCGCTACAGGTGGCCTGCCTGGCCACGCTGATCGCCCTGGTACTCGGCACGCTGGCCTCGGCGGCACTGTACCGGCGCAGCTTTTTCGGCAAGGAGAGCATTTCGCTGATGCTGATCCTGCCCATCGCCCTGCCCGGCATCATCACCGGCATCGCCCTGCTCTCGGCGTTCAAGACCTTAGGCGTGGAACCCGGGGTATTCACCATCGTGGTCGGCCACGCCACCTTCTGCGTGGTGATCGTCTACAACAACGTGATCGCTCGCCTGCGGCGTACCTCGCAGAGCCTGATCGAAGCCTCCATGGACCTCGGCGCCGATGGCTGGCAGACGTTCCGCTACATCATCCTGCCCAACCTCGGCTCGGCGCTGCTGGCCGGCGGCATGCTGGCCTTTGCCCTATCGTTCGATGAAATCATCGTCACCACCTTCACCGCCGGCCACGAACGTACCCTGCCGATCTGGCTGCTCAACCAGCTCAGCCGCCCGCGCGACGTGCCGGTGACCAACGTGGTCGCCATGCTGGTGATGCTGGTGACCATGCTGCCGATCCTTGGCGCCTATTACCTGACCCGTGGCGGCGAAAGCGTCGCGGGCAGTGGCAAATGACCTGGAGGAGTCCCCGATGCAAACGCAGATGCTGATCAATGGCCAGCTGGTCGCTGGCGAAGGCCCGGCCTGGACCGTGCTCAACCCGGCGCTGGGCACTGCCCTGGCGCAGCTCAACGAAGCCAGCGAGGCCCAGGTGGACAGCGCCGTGCGCGCCGCCGACCAGGCCTTCGACAGTTGGTCGCAAACCAGCCCCAAGGAGCGCTCGCAGGCCTTGCTGGCGCTGGCCGATAGCATCGAGGCCCATGGCGACGAACTGGCCCGGCTGGAATCGCAAAACTGCGGCAAGCCCTTGAGTGCGGCGCTGAATGACGAAATACCGGCGATTGCCGATGTGTTCCGCTACTTTGCCGGTGCGGCGCGCTGCCTGGGCGGCTTGGCGGCGGGTGAATACCTGCCAGGCCACACCTCGATGATCCGCCGTGACCCGCTGGGTGTGGTCGCCTCGATCGCGCCGTGGAACTACCCGCTGATGATGCTGGCGTGGAAGATCGCCCCGGCCCTGGCCGCCGGCAACACGGTAGTGATCAAGCCGTCCGAGCTGACCCCGCTGACGGCCCTGCGCTTGGGCGAGCTGGCCCTGGACCTGCTACCTCCGGGCGTGCTGAACATCCTCTTCGGCCGTGGCCAGACGGTCGGTAACCCACTGGTCAATCACCCCAAGGTGCGCATGGTGTCGCTTACCGGCTCGATCCCCACGGGTGCGCACATCATCAGCGCCACCGCCGACAGTGTGAAACGCATGCACATGGAGCTCGGTGGCAAGGCCCCGGTACTGGTGTTCGATGATGCCGATATCGACGCTGCCATCGACGGCATCCGCACCTTTGGTTTCTACAACGCCGGCCAGGACTGTACCGCAGCCTGCCGCCTGTACGTGCAGGACGGTATCTACGAGCGCTTCGTCGAACGCCTGGGCAAGGCAGTCGCCAGCCTCAAGCCAGGCCTGCAGGAGGCCGAGGATACCGAACTGGGGCCGCTGATCAGCGCCCAGCACCGCGACAAGGTGGCCGGCCTGGTGCAGCGGGCCATCGCCCAGCCGCACATTCGCCTGGTGACCGGTGGCAAGGCACTTGCTGGCGACGGTTTCTTCTTCGAGCCGACCGTGCTGGCCGATGCCCTGCAGGACGATGAGATCGTGCGTAACGAAGTGTTCGGCCCGGTGGTGTCGGTGACCCGCTTCAGCGACGAAGCACAGGCGCTGGAATGGGCCAACGACTCCAACTACGGCCTGGCCTCATCGGTGTGGACCCGCGACACCGGCCGCGCCCATCGTCTGGCGGCACGCCTGCAGTATGGCTGCACCTGGGTGAACACCCACTTCATGCTGGTCAGCGAAATGCCCCATGGCGGGCAGAAGCATTCGGGGTATGGCAAGGACATGTCGATGTATGGGCTGGAGGATTACACCTGTGTACGGCATGTGATGATCAAGCATTGAGCATACAGCCCGGATTGCGGCCAACACCGCAATCCAGGCGCTTTCCTACAATCGGCTCAGCCCATTCCCAATGACTCATCTTCTATCTTGCAGTCATCAAAATGCGATGAGCAAAGGGCCAGATGACATGGAATATCGAGGACAAAGAGCAAAGGCGAAATACAGCAAGGAAGACCGCTTATGGGTCGGTCACCTTTGCACAACCCGCGAAATCGTCGGGTTTCATGCTCAGTCACGCAGGCTATTGTCTTCTGCTTTCAAACAAGCAGTGGATGACTATCTGGAATTCGCCAAAGAAGCAGGATCGAGTACCAAACCCTGATCTTGCGCGACCTCTGTGGGGGGTTATCGAGGCGTCGAACCGCCACCGGCGCACCTTCTTCGCGGGCTTGCCCGCTCCCACA
>NZ_JYKS01000009.1 GCF_000935045.1 Pseudomonas sp. 10-1B | reverse complement strand
ATTCGCTGGGCTGTCCATCTGGACATTCTGGCAACAGAATTTCTTGACGACCATAGAGCATTGGAACCACCTGATCCCATCCCGAACTCAGCAGTGAAACGATGCATCGCCGATGGTAGTGTGGGGTTTCCCCATGTGAGAGTAGGTCATCGTCAAGATTCATTTCGCAAAACCCCTATCTGCGCATGCAGGTAGGGGTTTTGTCTTTAAGTAGGAACTACAGAGATTCGCAGGTACGTCCGAGGGACGGGCCAGCACACAGAATTTCTTGACGACCATAGAGCATTGGAACCACCTGATCCCATCCCGAACTCAGCAGTGAAACGATGCATCGCCGATGGTAGTGTGGGGTTTCCCCATGTGAGAGTAGGTCATCGTCAAGATTCAAACCCAAAGCCCCTGTCTGCGATGCAGACAGGGGCTTTGTCTTTTCCGGGCCTAAAGCTCCCAGCGTACAAAACCGCGGCGCCTGGATTGCGGCCGCTGCGCGCCCGATCGCGACACAAGGCCGCTCCTACAAAACCGTGTATTCGCGGCCGTCGTCAGGTCAGAACTGATAGCTGACCGTTGCGCTGACGTTGCGCTCTTCACCCATGTAGCAGTAGTTCAGGCTGGCACACGAGGTGATGTAGCTTTCATTGGTAAGATTATTGGCGTTCAGGCGCACATCCACGCCCGTGAGGCCGACCTTGCCCAGGTCATAGCCGATCGAGGCGTCGAGCAGGGTGTAGGAGGGCACCTTCATGCTGTTTTCCGCATCCACCCAGCTGTATCCCACATACCGCACCCCACCGCCCAGCCGCAGGCCATCCAGGGCCCCCTGGCGGAAGTTGTAATCAGCCCACAGCGAGAACATCTGCTTCGGCGCCTGGGTTGGCGAATTGCCCTTGTTGTCCAGGTTGCCCGACACCAGGCTCGGCATCGACTTGGAATACTCAATATCGGTAAAGGTATAGCCACCCAGCAGCTTGAGGCTGTCGGTCAGCTGCACATGGGCCTCAAGCTCCAGCCCTTGCGAGCGAACTTGGCCTACAGGGCGATAGAAGTCTTCATCAGGCTGTTTCGAGGCCAGGTTCTCCTGCTCGATGCGGAACACCGATGCGGTGAACAGGTTGTCGCTGCCCGGTGGCTGATACTTGATGCCGGCTTCCCATTGCGTGCCCTCGGTCGGTGCCAGCGGGCGGCCTTCCTGGTCGGAGACGGTATTGGGGTTGAACGACTCCGAGTAGCTGACATACGGCGCAATGCCGTTCTCGAACAGGTAGAGCACCCCAGCCCGGGTAGTGAACTTGGAGCGTTGATCGCTGACCTTGGTGTTGCTGTCGCGATTCTCCTCGGACACCTTCACCCAGTCTTGGCGCAGCCCCAAAGAGAAGCGCCACTGGTCCAGCTCCACCAGGTCCTGCAGGTACACACCTGTTTGCTGCAAGCGCCGCTGGTAGCGGTTTTCGCCCAGCACCTGAAGGTTGCCATTGCCGTACTGCGGGTTGCCGGCATCCAGAGGGTCGACCGTACCATAACGCCACGTCACGTCGGCCTTGCGCCGTTGGTAGTCGGCGCCCAGCAACAGGGTGTGCTTGGCGGCTCCAGTGAAGAATTCTGCCTGCAGCATGTTGTCGATGATGTACGAATGCAGGCGCTCATCGCCACCGGTATAGGCGCGGTTGAGGATATTGCTGTCGGCATCTGCCCAACCGGCCGAGTACACCTGGTCCATCGACACGTCGGAATCCTGGTAGCGGAAGTTCTGCCGCGCGGTGAAGACATCGTTGAAGCGATGCTCGAACTGGTAGCTGAAGGACTGTTGGGTGCGCTCGTAATTGTCGATACCCGGCTCGCCCTCGAAGAAGTGGTCTGACAGGCGCAAGCCGTTGCGCTTGTGCAGCATGCCGTCTGCCGGGTTGCCGCCGTGGTAGCCGCCGTTGGGATCGTGCTGCAGATAGGCCTGCAAGGTGAGCGAGGTGTCTTCGGTGAAGTCGATGCTGACGGCCGGCGCGATGGCGTAGCGTTCTTCCTTGTTGTGGTCGAACTGCGTGTCGGAAGCATCCGCCAGGCCTGTCAGGCGATAAGCGATGCGCTTATCGTCATCCACAGGGCCGCTGAAGTCGAAACCCATGCCACGCTGGCCCTGGGTGCCGACCGTGGCCTGGACCTGATGGTAGGGGGTAAACAGCGGCTTCTTGGTGGTCAGTGCCACCAGCCCTCCCGGCGAGCTTCGGCCGTACAGTACCGAAGACGGCCCTTTCAGAATGTCGATGCGTTCGAGGAAGTACGGGTCCACCTGCATGGTGCTGTAGGTGCCGTTGTCCCCCATCGACTTGAGCCCGTCGACGTAGATATTGTCCACCGAACCGTCGTTGAAACCGCGCATGGCCACATAGTCATAGCGATGGGTCGCACCGTATGGGTTGGTCAGTACCCCAGGCGTGTAACGCATGGCCTGGGCAACGGTCTGCGAGCCTTGGTCGTCAATCTGCTGGCGGGTAACCACCGAAACGGATTGGGACGTTTCCACCAACGGCATGCTGGTCTTGGTTGCTACCTGGCTGTGCGTGGCGTTGTAACCTTCGGTGCTGCCTAGTGCATTGCCGAGGGTAAAGCTTCGGATATCGGTGTCTGGCAATGACAGAGCTGCGTCCTGCGGTTGTGCCTGCAGCACGTAGCTGCGTCCGCCCTGGCTGACGGCTTCCAGGCCGCTGCCATTGAGCAGCTGGCGTAGGGCCTGATCGGTGGCGTACTGCCCCTGCAGGCCGTTGGACTGCAGGCCATCGGTGAGCTGAGGCGTGCTTGACAGGGTGATGCCCGCTTGACGAGCGAACTGGTTAAGCACGTCATCCAGCTGTCCGGCCGGGATCGCATAGTGATGGCTCACCTGCGCTGTTTCAGCCGCCACGGAGAGTTGCGGGGCTGCTGTCAGGCCCAAGGCGGTGCCAAACAGGGCAGCGCGGACGGCCTTGCGCAATAGTGCGGATTGCAAGACAGGTCGAAAATCATTCGTGTTGTACGTGTGCGTTTGCACCGGGGTGATAGGCATGAGTGGTCCGTTGAGGTGTTGAGGGCAGAAGGTGTCGCTTACTGTCCTAGCCGGACCGGCGTTGAAAACCCGCCAAAAACCAGAAAAGCCTGATCAGGCCAGGCCCTCCACCCGCACCCACCAGCGTGTACGTTGGCGAACCCGCACAGGTAGCGTGCGTGGGAGCAACTGCAGCAGTTGCTCGGGGTCTTCCAGGCGGAACACACCCGACAGGCGCAAATCGGCGATCTCGTCGCTGCAGGCCAGGTAGCCATGGCGATAACGGCTGACCTGTGCGAGGAAGTCGAACAGGCGCATGTCCCGGGTGACGATCAGCCCTTCGCTCCAGGCCATCGCGTCCATGTCCACGCTTTCCAGCCGGTGCGCACCTTGAGCATCCAGGCGCCAGTTCTGGCCGCTTTCGATCCACTGCAGTTGGCCATTGCCGGGCCGGTGTATCGCCACTTTGCCGTGACTGACGCTGACCCGAGTACAGTCGCTGTCCTGACGTGCCACAAAGCGCCCTTCGAACCCTTCCAGCAACGCGTCGCGAGTTTGTACCAGCAAGGGACGCTGCGAATTGCAGGTAATCATCAGTTCCCCCTGCTTTAAGCGGATCAGGTGCTGCTGGTCATTGAAAACCACGTCCACGGCACTGCGGGTATTGAGTTGCATCAGCGAGCCATCGGCAAGCGGGAAGCTGCGTCGTTCACCCGTACCGGTGGCATAGTCTGCTGCCCAGGCGCTGAACGCATCGAGGTCTTTGCCCAGCCATGCAGCCGACCCCGCCATGGCAACGCCGCCAAGCAGCTTCAGCGCCTGCCGGCGGTGCAGGCGCCGTTGGCTGGTTTCCAGAGTCTGCAAGGCGACCCCGGCGCCGGGGATGGCACGCAGGTCGAGCTCCTGGTGCAAGTGCAGCACTCGTTGCCAGGCCTGTTCGTGTTCGTGGCGGGCACTGCGCCATTGCGCGCACTGTTGCTGCAGGGCAGGGTCATGGCCGCTCTCGCGCAGCCTCAGCATCCACTGGATGGCCTGTTTGACCGCTGTTGCCCCAGGGTGTGCGGCGGTCATCGCTTCAGCACTCGTCTTCATAGCGCAGGACGTAGCAATGGTAGAGCGCATCGGCGATGTAACGCTCCACGGTACGCACGGATATCCCCATCTGCTCGGCGATGGCCTGGTGCTTCAGCCCCTCGCATTGGGCCAGCAGGAACGCGCGACGTACTTTGGGCTTGAGACCATCGAGCATGCGCGCTATGCGCTCCAGCAACTCCAGCAGCAGCTCGCGGGTTTCGGCCGAAGGGGCTTGTGCTTCCGGCATGTGGGCCAGTGCCTCGAGGTAGGCCCTGTGCAGCTCCTCGCGGCGCCAGTGATCGATCACCAGCCCGCGCGCAACCGTGCGCAAGAAGGCCCTGGGTGTGTTCAACTGCAGCTGCTCGCGACGCTGCAGCAGGCGCACGAAGGTGTCCTGGGCCAGATCGGCGGCATCGGCGGCATTGCCCAGCTTGCTGCGCAGCCAGGCATGCAGCCAGCCGTGGTGGTCACTGTAGAGCGTTTGCACGGAGTCGTTGCTGGGCATGGAGGAGGGCGCTGGCATCAATGGACATGAATGATAATTAGTCTCATTGTTGGCGCGGCTCAATCAATTTGCAACCCATCTGACTGCGCCGTGCGTGCAGTCACCCACGCATCAGCGCCTCAGTTGCGTATCCAGGTACTTGCGGATTACCCGTGCCGCGGTATTCAGGTGCTGTTCCAGCACCGCTATCGCCTTGTCCACCAGCTTGTCGCTGGCTGCGTCCACCAGTGCGTTGTGGTCGTCCTGGGTAAGCTTGCCCAGGCCCATGGACGAAAGATGAAAACGCAGGAAGCGCTCTTCCTCGTTCAATTCGTTCTCGATCAGGCGCAGCAGCTTCTTGTTCGGCGCCTTGTTGTACAACGTCATGTGGAACAGGCGGTTCAGGCGGCCGATTTCGGCATGCCGGGTTTCGTTCTCCAGTTGCTGGATATACCCGCGAGCGCTGGCGATGTCGCTGGCATCGAGCAGCGGGATGGACTGGCGCAGCGCCTCGCTTTCGAGCAGGACGCGCAGGGCATAGGTGTCCACCGCATCCTCGCCGATCAATGGCGCAACCACCGCACCTTTGTGCATCTCCACTTTCAGCAGCGATTGCGCTTCGAGCTGGCGCAGGGCTTCACGCACGGGCATGCGGCTGACGCCGAACAAGGTGGCCAGCTCTTGTTGTCGCACAGCAGTACCTGGGGGCAAGCGGCCATCGAGAATGGCGCTGCGCAGGCGTTCTTCGATCACGCCACGGGCCTGGTGCGGCAACAGTTGCTCGCTGGCCAGCACATTGCTCAATTTGATTTTTTCGGCCACGCGACGCCTGCCTCAACGATGACTAAAGTTGGATCCAATGACACTAGTGATAGCTCATGGGGGTGTCAAACCTGTACCCGCAGTGGAACGAGCGCCCCAAAAGCGCGGCTATGGTGGATGAAGTCGCCTGCCAAAGGAAGCGGCCTATAGAGGGATATAATTAGAAAGTGTAGGTCGGCTGACCAGAGGGTGCATGATTGCAGGGTGCCATTGTCTTTTGCCGTGGCAAGCCGCACCATCGCTGCTTTCGACTGGCCTGAACAGGGCTTCGCAGTGGCGATATCCTGGATGCTCAAAACCGTTGTGCAACGTGCCGTCCTGGCCGCGCTGCTGGGCAGTTTGCTGCTGGGCGGCTTGCATGCGGATTGGGATTTTTCCCAGATCAGCCGCAAGTCACAGGCCCTGTACGGCCCGCTGGGTGCCGGGAAGGGCCGTATCGATGCCTGGCAGAACCTGATGGCCACGCAGAAGCAGGGCACGGAGCTTGAGCGGTTGCAGGCGGCCAACCGTTTCTTCAACCAGCAATTGCGCTATGTCGAAGACATCGACCTGTGGCATGAGGTCGATTACTGGGCCACGCCTGTGCAGGCTCTGATCAAGGGCGCAGGGGACTGCGAGGACTACGCCATCGCCAAGTATTTCAGCCTGCGGCGTATGGGTATCCCGAGCGAGAAACTGCGCATCACCTACGTCAAGGCATTGCGGCAGAACCGGGCGCACATGGTCCTGACCTATTATTCAAGCCCACAGGCACAACCCCTGGTGCTCGACAGCCTGATGGATGCCATCAAGCCGGCCAGCCAGCGTCCCGACCTGCTGCCGGTATACGCCTTCAATGGCGAAGGGCTGTGGCTGACGGGGGCCGCAGGCAACAAGAAGGTCGGCGATACCAAGCGGCTGTCACGCTGGCAGGATCTGCTGAAGAAAATGCAGGCCGAAGGGTTTCCGGCCGAGCCGGTTTACTGAAGGAGCACAGATGTCACTGTTCAAACAATTGCTGTTGGCCATTTGCCTGTTCCTGGTGGTCGCCTTCAGTGGCAGTTTCATGGTCAGCCTGGAAAGTTCGCGCAGCCAGTACGTCAACCAGTTGCGCTCGCACGCCCAGGATGCGGCTACCGCGCTGGCGCTGTCGCTGACGCCGAATATCGACGACCCGGCGATGGTCGAGTTGATGGTCAGTTCGATCTTCGACAGTGGTTATTACGCAAGCATCAAGGTCGTCGACCTGGGGTCCAATGCCGTACTGGTGGAGCGTCACGCCGAGCCTGATCCTGCCGGTGTCCCGCGCTGGTTCGTGCACCTGATCGGCCTCGAGGCCGCCGGTGGCGATGCCATCGTCAGCCGCGGCTGGCAGCAGGCAGCGCGCGTTGAAGTGATCAGCCACCCGATGTTCGCCATTGCCAAGCTATGGCAAAGCGCCCTTGGCAGCCTGGGCTGGTTGCTGCTGTGCGGCGCGGCCAGTGCCGTGCTCGGCGCGTTGCTGTTGCGCCGCCAGTTGCGGCCGCTGGACTACATGGTCGAGCAGTCCCACGCCATTGCCCGTCGCGAGTTCCTCAGCCTGCCTGAACTGCCGCGCACGCCAGAACTGCGCCGCGTGGTGCAGGCGATGAATCAGATGGTCGAGAAGCTCAAGGCACTGTTCACCGAGCAGGCCGAGCGCAGTGAACGGTTGCGTGCCGAGTCCTACCAGGACAGCCTGACCGGGCTGTCCAACCGCCGCTATTTCGAGATGCAGTTGAACACCCGGGTAAGCAACCTGGAGGAAGCGCGCGCCGGCTACCTGCTATTACTGCGGGTCCAGGGGCTGGCAGGGTTGAATGCCCGACTGGGTGGCCAGCGTACCGACCAGTTGTTGCAGGCCGTGGGGGAGCAACTGCGCCGCACCTGTGCCAGCTACCCGGAAACCAACGACCTGATTTCCCGTAGCCGCGGTGGCGAGTTTGCCGTGCTGGCGCCGGGCATGGTGCATGAAGAGGCGGTGCAGCTCGCCCAGGCCCTGGAAGCGACGTTGCAGAGCCTGCATGGAACCGGCGCCAGTGATATCGACCCGGTGGCCTGCATCGGCCTTGCGCCCTACAGCCCCGGTGACGCCCCCCAGGCGCTGCTCAAGCTTGCCGACGAGGCCCTGGCCCGTGCTGAGAACCAGCCGACGCCGGGCTGGGTATGCCTTGAACAAGGTGTCGCCGCAGTTGCCGCAGACAGCCAGCATGCCTGGCATGAACGGCTCGACCAGGCGTTCACCAACGGGCATTTCGAACTGTTCTTCCAGCCGGTAGTGGATTGCGGCACTGGGCAACGGGTGCTGCACCACAAGGTGATTTCGCGCTTGAAGGATAGCCAGGGCGAGGCACTGCCGGCGGGGCGCTTCCTGCCTTGGTTGGAGCGCTTCGGCTGGATGTCGCGGTTGGACATGTTGGTGCTGGAGAAAGTACTGGCGCACCTGCGTGGGCATGACCAGGTGCTGGCGCTGAACCTGTCTGCTGCCACCCTGGCCGACCCCAAGGCCCTGCAGCGTGTCTACGAACTGCTGGGCCAGCATACGGCGCTGGGGCCACGCCTGATCTTCGAGATCGGCGAAGAGCAGTTGCCCGAGCAATCCGCCCTCGAGCAACTGACCCGGCGCCTGCACGCGCTCGGCTTCGGCCTGGCGCTGCAACGCTTTGGCGGGCGCTTCAGCATGATCGGCAACCTCGCGCACCTGGGCCTGGCGTACCTGAAGATCGACGGCAGTTATATCCGCAACATCGACCATGAACAACACAAGCGGCTGTTCATCGAAGCGATCCAGCGCGCGGCACACAGCATCGACCTGCCGTTGATTGCCGAGCGGGTCGAAACGAAAGGGGAGCGGTTGGTGTTGCAGGAGATGGGCGTGAGCGGGATTCAGGGGCAACTGGTGGGCGAGCCTACGCCTTGGGGGTGAGGCACACGGTCCCTTGTGGGAGCGGCCTTGTGTCGCGAAAGGGCCGCAGAGCGGCCCCAGAATTTCCGCTTCACTGCATCAATTTCTGGGGCTGCTGCGCAGCCCTATCGCCGGCAAGCCAGCTCCCACAGGTACAGCGCAAAACTCAAGGCATGCGCTGTACCTGTGGGAGCTGGCTTGCCGGCGATAAGGCCAGAGGGGCCACTGAATACAGTGGCCAGGATCATCAACGCTCGCGCAGCGCCTCCGAACGCGCCTTCATGATCGGCTTGAGCAGGTAGCTCATGATGGTCTTCTTGCCGGTCATGATATCCACCGTCGCCACCATCCCCGGAATGATCAGCAGCGGTTTCTCGTCAGTCCCCAGGTGGCTGCGATCGGTGCGCAGCTTGATCAGGTAGTAGGTGGTCTTCTTGTCTTCATCGGTGATGGTGTCGGCGCCGATCTGCTCCAGCTTGGCCTTGAGCCCACCGTAGATGGTGTAGTCATAGGCCGTGAACTTGACTGTCGCTTCCTGGCCCGGATGCAGGAAGGCGATGTCCTTGGGCAGGATCTTCGCTTCGACAACCAGAGAGTCGTCCAGCGGCACGATTTCGATGATATCGCTGCCAGGCTGGATCACCCCGCCAATGGTGTTCACCAGCAGTTGCTTGACGATACCGCGCACTGGCGAAGTGACCATGGTGCGGTGCACCCGATCGTCCAGCGCCTTGCTGGTGGCGGTGGCCTTGTTCAGCTCGGTGCGCGCCTCGTTCAGCTGGGTCAGCGCTTCGCTGCGGAATTTGCCGCGGGTCTCTTCGATCTTGCTCTGCACTTCGCGGATGGCCGCCTCGGCTCGTGGTATGGCCAGTGCAGTGGAATCCAGCTGGCCGCGGTTCTCCACTTCGGCACGGCGCAGGCGCAGCACCTCGACCTGGGAGATCGCACCGGTGGCCACCAGTGGCTCAGACATGCTGATCTCTTTGCGCAGCAGTCCCAGGCTGTTGGCGTACTGGGCGCGTTTGGAGCTGTATTCGCGCAGTTCCTGCTGGCGCTGGACCAGCTGCTGCTGCAGGCCGCCAATCTCGTCCTGCAATTGCTGGCGCCGGCTCTGGTACAGCGACTCTTCGCTGGCTGCCTGGTTTGGCGCGGCTTTGCGTAGCGCCTCATCGATTTTCAGCGGGCTGTCCCCGACCTCGGCACTCAGGCGCTCGACCCGCAAGGCCATGGCCAGGCGGTCGGCCTCGGTTTCGCCTACGTTGGAGGCGAAGCGGGTTTCATCCAGGCGCAACAATGGCTGGCCCACTTCGACGATCTCCCCTTCCTTGGCGAAGATCTCGGCAACGATCCCGCCCTCCAGGTTCTGGATCTTCTGCACCTTGGAGGATGGAATGGCCTTGCCTTCGCCCCGTGTGACTTCGTCGATGGGAGCGACGCTGGCCCACACGATCAGGAACACGAAGAACAGGATCACGCCCCAGATGGTCAGCCGCACAACCCGCGGCGCGTCTTCGATCAGGGCCTTGCTGACCTCGGGCAGCGGCTGGCCGCCCAGCGAGTCGGAGCCTTTGAAATAGCGGCGCAGGCCATTCTTGAATTGCCCCACTTCCAGCTTATGCGACACTGATCTGCCCCTTCTTCAGCGCATCCATGACCGCGGCTTTCGGGCCGTCGGCGACAATCTGCCCGCGATCGATGACGATCAGCCGGTCCACCAGCGACAGCAGCGAGGCACGGTGCGTGACCAGCAGTACCGTCTTGTTTTCCACCACCGCTTGCAGGCGCTGCTTGAGGCGTTCTTCACCGGTGTTGTCCATGGCGCTGGTCGGCTCATCCAGCAGCAGAATCTGCGGGTTGAGCAGCAGTGCACGGCCCAGGGCAACGTTCTGCCGCTGGCCGCCGGACAGGTTCTGCCCGCGTTCACCCACTTGCAGCTCGTAGCCGTCCGGGTGTAGCCGGGCGAACTCATGCACGCCGGCCAGCTCGGCCGCCTGCAGGATCATCTCATCCTCGATGTAGCGGGCACCGCTGACCAGGTTGTCGCGCAGGGTGCCGGCCAACAGTTGGATGTCCTGGGGGACGTAGCCGATGTTGTGGCGCAGTTCGCTGACGTCGATCTGGCGAATGTCCACGCCATCGACCAGCAGCGAGCCACCATCGGCCTCGTACAGGCCGACGATGAGCTTGGCCAGCGAGCTCTTGCCCGAACCGCTGCGGCCGATGATGCCCACCTTTTCACCGGGGCGGATGGTCAGGTTGATGTTCTTGAGGGCCAGGTTCTGCTGGTTCGGATAGGTGAAGTCGACCCCGCGGAACTCGACACTGCCCTGCAGCACCTTGCGGCTCAGTGGCCGCTCCTCGAAGTTGCGCTCTTGCGGTAATTCCATCATGTGGTCGGTGGAGACCATGGTCACCTTGGCCTGCTGGTAGCGGGCGAGCAGGCCGTTGAGCTGGCCTAGTGGGCCGAGGGCCCGGCCACTGAGCATGTAGCAGGCCACCAGGCCCCCCATGCTCAGGTTGCCGTCGATGATCAGGTACACGCCGGTGCAGATCATCGCCACGCCCGCCAGTTGCTGGATCAGCAGGGTGATGTTCATCGCCAGGCTCGACAGCACCTTCACGCGCAGTTCCAGGCGGCTGAGGGTGCCGAGGGTCTGCTCCCACATGTACTGGCGTTCGCTTTCGGCATTGTTGACCTTCACCGCATCCAGGCCGGCCAAGGTCTCGATCAAGCTGGATTGGCGCTCCGAGGCCAGGGCCATGGTCCGCTCCATGGTCGCCATCAGCGGCCGTTGCAGGGCGTAGCCGATGCCCAGGGCCAACGGGAAGGCGATGATCGGGATCCATACCAGGTGCCCGCCAATGATGGCGATGACGATCAGGATCAGGATGGTGAACGGCAGGTCGATCAGGCTGGTCAGGGTCAGCGAGGCGAGGAAGTCGCGCAGGCCCTGGAACTCGTGAATGTTCTGGGCAAAACTGCCGACCCGTGCCGGGCGGTACTTCATCGACATGCCGACGATGCGTTCGAAAAGGGTCGCCGAAATGATCAGGTCGGTCTTCTTGCCGGCCAGGTCCAGGCACAAGCCACGCAAGCCCTTGAGGATCAGGTCGAAGATGTAGGCGCCGGCGATGCCGACGGCCAGCACCCAAAGCGTCGCAGTGGCCTGGTTGGGCACCACGCGGTCATACACGTTCATCACGAACAGCGGCGCGGCCAGGGCGATCAGGTTGATCACCAGGCTGGCGGCGATGGCATCGATGTACAGCCACTTGCTGCGCAGCAGGGTATCGCGGAACCACGACTTGGCCCGCGGGATGAGGTTACCGTGGTTGACGTCGAACTTGTGCTGCGGCTGGGCGAAGAACACCCGGCCACTGTAGTCGCTTTGCAAGGCTTCGCGGCTGACATGCACCTCGCCGCCGTCGCTCTCGCTGAGCAGCAGGCGCGCGGTGTCTTCGTTCTCCCAGCCCAGCAGGACGGCGCTGCGGCCTTCCTTGAGCAGCAGCATGGCCGGCATAGCGATGCCCGGGATTTGCTCCAGCTTGCGCTGCAGCAGGCGCCCCTGCAGGCCAGCCCGGGCGGCGGCGCGGGGCAGCAGCTCGGGGCTCAGGCGCTGGGCGGGCAGCGGCAGGCCGGTGGTCAGCATGACCCGGCTGGCGGGTTTCTGATGCAGGACACACAGGCTCAACAGACTATCCAGCAGGGGATCGTCATGCTGACTGCGTGGATCGTGACTGAGTTGAACTCGACTGACTTCGGATTCCACGCGGCGCTCTCTTGATCCTTGTGGTGGATAGGGTGGGTGTGCCGTCATTCAGAACGGGCCGGCTCACCTTGGCGTTCAATGGTGCTGTCAAACCGTGGCGATGAGTAAACAATTCTACGTGCTTCATTTTTACCAAGCGTAGCTGGGCAGTGAATGTTTCATTGTTGATCCAGCCAGGATCAGCTTGAAGCTAGTTGGCATCATAGCCTGCCATTCAACTGGCGCCAGAGGTGCGCTTGGTTTCGACATATACCGCCGTCAGGAAACAGGCGCTGACTTGTTGGCGCTTATCTAGAACTAATTAGTCAAAAATCATCTATAAGAAAGCAGGTCGCTGACAGGTCTGGATTCAATAATCTGCAATGCTTTGCCATTATCGGGTTGGCAGTATTCGCGCAGTCGTTCGCTATCTCTTTGATCTGCGGCAAGTCGCTGGTCTTGGTTCCGTAAAGCAGAGAGGGGCCTTGCGACCTGCGTTGTCGTACGGGCCCGATTCTGCCTGGTTCCACGGCCACTACATGCCTGTCTTCAGGCAAGGTTCGTGCTTGTAGACAAGCAGCCACCTGGACGAGCGGGAGAGCTCTGAAATATTGACGCCTGAACCTTGGCAATTGCCGATGGCCGGTTTCCCGGCAGCATTACGTGCAGCTGCTGGGGTATGGAAAAGGTACCCAAACCGGCCGATGAATGCGCTTGTAATTGATGTACGGCATTTGTCCTTGAGAAACGGTTGGCTAAGGTTCAAATATCAATGTGACATTACATTGCTGATTGTTTAGGATGACATGTATAAGGTCAATAGTTTGGCAGTTAAGTAATTTTAATTAGTCGCAGACGGAATATTGACGTCAGAAGTCGTCAAGAGATCATCGACATAGTTCCTCCTGAAGTGGCCTACAAGTGCCGCTCTGGCAGGGAAGTACCCCATCGGGTCGCACGGAGAGTCCAATGAGCAGCGTTGTAGCCATCGTCAAAAGTATTGTCGGCCAGGTTATCGCGGTATCCCCAGAGGGCATCCGGCGTGTACTCATCGAAGGGGATCGTCTATTGGCCGGTGAGGAAGTGCTCACTGGCCCGGGCGGTGCGGTTACTTTGGAGCTGGCCGACGGCCGTCTGCTCGACCTGGGTCGTGACAGCCAGTGGAGCGCCGATGCACCTGACAGCAGCACCGACCTGAGCCAGGCGACCGCCCAGGCCGCACCGTCGGTGGAAGAGCTGCAACAGGCGATCGCTGCAGGTGTCGACCCGACCACCGAACTGGAAGCTACCGCAGCCGGCCCGTCGGCAACAGGCGGCGGTGCGCTGGGCGGTGGGCACAGTTTCGTTATGCTCGAAGAAACGGCAGGCAGGGTTGACCCTACCGTCGGCTTCCCGACTGACGGGCCGGGCTTTGCTGCAGTACTCGGTAGCGAAGAGGTTGGTGTGCTAGACACCACCAGTAACAACCGGGTGACTACGCCGACGATCGATACCAACGTCGCTACCGACCTGATTCTTGGCGCCACTCCTTCCATCAGCGAAGCGGGTGGCGTGATCGTTTATACCGCCACGGTGGGCCAGGCGCCGACTACCAATCTGGTCGTCACCCTGTCCAACGGTGCTGTAATCATCATTCCTGCCGGGCAGACCAGCGGTAGCGTCAACGTCGTTATCCCTGCGAACGACACGCCGTATATCGATGGCGGTCAGATCTCGGCGACCGTAACGGGTACCACCGGTGGCAACGGGCTGACGGTGACATTGCCGCAAACACCAGCGGTTACCCAGGTCATTGATACCATCGACACCACCACCGCTACGCTGACTGCTTCGCCAAGCGTGACCGAAGGCGGCGTGATCACCTACACCGTGACCCTGAGCAACCCGGCCCAGACGCCGGTGACCGTGACCCTGTCCAACGGCCAGACCATCACCATTGAAGCGGGCAAGAGCCAAGGCAGCGTCGACTTCCAGACCCCGGCCAACGACGTCTACAACAACGGTTCGACCGTCAGCGTCACCATCGAGAGCGCCACGGGCGGTAACTTCGAACAGCTGACCCCCAACCCGACGCCGGCTCAGACCACGATCAACGATTCGATCGACATCACCACCGCGACCCTGACGGCGAACCCGTCGGTGACCGAAGGCGGCGTGATCACCTACACCGTGACCCTGAGCAATCCAGCTCAAACCCCGGTGACCGTGACCCTGTCCAACGGCCAGACCATCACCGTTGAAGCGGGCAAGACCCAAGGCAGCGTCGACTTCCAGACCCCGGCCAACGACGTCTACAACAACGGTTCGACCGTCAGCGTCACCATCCAGAGCGCCACAGGCGGTAACTTCGAACAGCTGACCCCCAACCCGACGCCGGCGGCGACTGTCATCAACGACAGCATCGATACCGTCACCGTAAGCATCGTCAGCAATGGCAATGTGACTGAAGACCAGCAGCCTTCCTTTACTGTGAAGGTAAGCCAGGCGCTGGACCGTCCGTTGACCGTAACGCTGTCGAACGGCGACACAGTGACCATCCAGGCTGGCAAAACTGAAGTCGAATACAAGACCCCAGCCCAAGGCGATGACGTCATCAAGGATGCCGGCTCCGTCACCTTGAGCGTTACCGACGCCACCGTTTCGGGTGCCACCTTCGAGAAGCTGACCTTCGGCGGCCCGGCTACCGTTCAAATATCGGACACCATAAGCGAAGTCGTCGCTACCTTGACCGTCGACAAGGCTAGTGTGGTTGAAGGTGGTCAGGTGACCTACACCGTCACGCTGACCAATGCACAGGGCTTGTCCGTCACCCAGCACGGCGCGCTGACCTTCACCCTCACCGATGGTACGAAAGTCACCATCCCGGCCAACAGCGCTTCGGGCAGCGCGACCATCACGGTCAACGATGATGTTTATGTCGGTGGTCAGGCTGCCATTGCCAACAAACTCGAGTCGGTATCGGGCGCAGACAGCTTCGAGAAGTTGACGCTCAGTGGCGATACCGTCACCACCTCGGTAACTGATGAGCCAGGCTCGGGCACTCCGGGCAGCGGTAACCAGGGTGACCTGGTACAGGTCACCATCACGGCAGATCAGGCCTCGGTGGCCGAGAATGTCAAACCGAGTTTCACCGTGCACGTCAACACTGCACTGGATCATGACCTGGTCGTGACCCTGAGCAACGATGCTCAGGTCATCATCAAGGCAGGCCAGACCAGCGCTCCGTACATCCATGACGCACAGGGCGACGATGTTTATCAGGATGCTGGTGAAATCAGCCTGGGTATCAAGTCGGCAGTGGATATCGATGGTCGAGCCTTCGAGAACCTGCAACTGGGCGGCGATGCCTCGGTCAAGGTGACCGATACCATCGACGAAGTCGTGGCCAAGCTGACGGCGACTGCCTCGGTCACCGAAGGCGGCGAGATCACCTACACCGTGACGCTGACCAACAAAGATGGTCTGCCGATCAATAACCACTCGGACCTGTACTTCACCCTGAGTGACGGCAAGACTGTGGTCTTGGTGCCAGCTAACAGCACTACCGGCTCGGAAACTGTAACTGCGCCAGACAACGTCTATGTGGGCGCGAACGACCCGGTGGTCAACGCCATCGAGGCAGTCAGCGGCGCGGACGCGTGGAAGTTCGAGCAACTGACCCTGGACAAGACCCCGGTCAGCACCGAGGTTACCGATGAGCCGGGTACACCAGGCAACCCAGGCGGCAACAACGAAGGCGATATCGTCAAGGTCACCATCACCGCTGACCAGGACTCGGTGGCCGAGAACGTCAAACCGACCTTCACCGTGCACATCAACACGGTACTGGCGCATGACCTGACTGTAACCCTGAGCAACAACGCAGTCGTGACCATCAAGGCGGGCCAGACTTCGAGCGAACCGTACACCCACGAGGCTCAAGGCGACGACGTTTACCAGGATGCTGGCCAAATCGTCCTGGGTATTCAATCGGCCGTTGATGCCACTGGCGCGACCTTCGAGAACCTGCAGCTGGGTCACCCGGCCTCGGTGAAAGTCACCGATACCATCGACGAAGTCGTGGCCAAGCTGACGGCGACTGCCTCGGTCACCGAAGGCGGCGAGATCACCTACACCGTGACGCTGACCAACAAAGATGGTCTGCCGATCAATAACCACTCGGACCTGTACTTCACCCTGAGTGACGGCAAGACCGTGGTCTTGGTGCCAGCGAACAGCACTACCGGCTCGGAAACTGTAACTGCGCCAGACAACGTCTATGTGGGCGCCAACGACCCGGTGGTCAATGCCATCGTTGCAGTCAGCGGTGCGGATGCGTGGAAGTTCGAGCAACTGACCCTGGACAAGACCCCGGTCAGCACCGAGGTTACCGATGAGCCGGGTACACCAGGCAACCCAGGCGGCAACAACGAAGGCGATATCGTCAAGGTCACCATCACCGCTGATCAGGACTCGGTTGCCGAGAACGTCAAGCCGACCTTCACCGTGCACATCAACACGGTGCTGGCGCATGACCTGACCGTGACCCTGAGCAACAACGCGGTCGTGACCATCAAGGCGGGCCAGACTTCGAGCGAACCATACACCCACGAAGCTCAAGGCGACGACGTTTACCAGGATGCAGGCCAAATCGTCCTGGGTATCCAGTCGGCGGTTGACGTAACGGGTGCTGGTTTCGAGAACCTGCAGTTGGGCGATCCGGCTTCGGTGAAAGTCACCGATACCATCAACGAAGTGGTGGCCAAACTGACCGCCACCGCCTCGGTCACCGAAGGCGGCGAGATCACTTACACCGTGACGCTGACCAACAAAGACGGGCTGCCGATCGATAACCACTCGACGCTGTACTTCACATTGAGCGACGGCAAGACCGTGGTCACTGTGCCGGCCAACAGCACCACCGGCTCGGTCACCGTG
>NZ_JYKS01000089.1 GCF_000935045.1 Pseudomonas sp. 10-1B | reverse complement strand
GGTAAAGGCCTCTTAAATAAAACCTTATAAAACAATGACTTATGTTTTGTTTGATAGGAGCGGCCTGCGATGGGCCGCAAAGCGGCCCAAGATTACCTAACACTGACATTAGGCTAAACCCGCGCGGTGTCAGCGCCGTGCCAGTTTCAGGTTGCGGGCATACCAGGGCCGCTGCGGCACCTTCGGCCGCAAGCTGGCAAACAGGTCGTCATCAGCGAAGATGATACGCAGCGCCAACTTCATGGTCTCTGGGTCCATCTCCACACTGCGCCCCGGCCGCAGCCCCGGCACCGTGGAGCAGCCATGGGTATCCGGCCCCAGCCATGGGTCGGCCACCTCGACCCAGCGCCCCGGCGCGAACCACGGCACACCGTTGACCTCGGTGCGCCGCACCTGGCCGGGATGCACACGCTCATGGGCCCGGAACCAATCTTCGATACGGTCATCGATCCAACCATGGAAGTGCCAGAACACCGGGTTTACATGGGACGAGAACGGGTCGCCGAGAAAGTCGTTTTCCGCTTCGAACCAGCGTGCGGCAAAGTCCTCCGGCTGGCGCGCGAACGGCACCGGCAAGCCGCTGGACGGGTCGCGCGGCACCGAGGCCCAGCGCATGTGCAACCAATCGTGAAGGCCCAGCTCCATCTCCGAACCGAACTGCCCTAGGGTGAGAGTACTCAGGTAATGCGGGTCGGTGTACCTCGACTCCCAGACCTGGAAGTTACCGTGGAAGGTATCCGGCGTCTTGATATCGCGCACCCACTGGGTATACGCGGCATCGTCCGAAGCCAGCCAGGTGGGTGGCAAGGCCGTACCGTCATGGTTGTCGAAATAGCTGGCGAAGCCGACGCGGTCGCGTTCGAGCTCTGGCTGCGGGAGTGGGAAACGTGCCCACGACGGCAGGTCCTGGATGGCCCGGGCGGCACGCAGCATGTGCCGGTGCATGAAGAAAAAGTCCTCGCCCGAGCCATTGCGATCCTTGTGCCGGCCACGGGCGTCACGCTCCTGGTCGCGCGGCCCAGGCTGCCAACCCAAGCCGCGTAGGGCCGCCTGCTTGTCCTTGTCGAGGTTGTGCCACTTGTCACGCGAGGCATGCCACAACTGGTGGAATAGACGGTGCTCCGGCGCAATCAGCCAGGCCAGCAAGGCCGAGGACAAAGGCGTGCGCTCGCGTGCCTCGGGGAAACTGCGCTTGAGCGCAAGAAATTTGTTGTCCTGCACGGGTAGGGTCAACGAACGCCCCAGCGCCGCGATGCGCCCATTCAGGGTGGCCTGCCCGGCATTACCGAACCCACCCCAGACTTCGTCGAGCACCACTGTGCACTGGTAGTCCGCCTGGTCTTCCCCCGGCCAGGTAGGAAACAGCCGCCAACGCAAGGCCCTGTTCGTATCCACCAGCAAGTCACCAAGCACTCGGTAACGTGGCTCCGCGGAGCCACGCAGGCGCTCAGGCGTGTCCAGGTAACCACGCAGGCCGCGGCCACTTGGGGCAACATCGAGAAACATTTCCAGTTCACCCTCAGGCAGGCCGGGCAGCCCGGCATCTTCCCCTTGCAGGGTAAAACGCCAGATACCGCGCAAGGTGTCGCCCAATTGCTGCAGCGCCGCATCGGCCAGTTCCACCACTGCCTCACCGGGGGTTTCCGGAAACTGCTCGTCGAACCGCTGGCGCTGCACATGCTGCGCATACATCGCGCCGGGCACCGCCACGCCTGCCAATGCCACACCGGCGATGAACCCGCGTCGAGAAATCGTCATTGCAACTACCTGAGCATTCATTGCGGCCGTGGAGCACGGCCCGTCCAAGGCTAAAACGTTGCGCCATCGGCGAAATTTAGCGCCAGGCGTGACTCCGCCTAGTTCGAAGCTGGCGATAAATTTGCCCGGCCGTCGCTCGTTCACCTGATACCCAAGCCCTGCCCAAGTAGCACGTTTTGTGTCGGCAGGCCGCCCCGATCAATCGTGCAACGAGATGGCAATGACCAAGACCCGTTCCCGCAAGGCCCTGTACATCGGCCTACCCCTGGCCCTGGTGGCCGCCCTGGGGGGTGCCGCCGGCTATTTTTTCTGGCAACAGCAGCACGCCGGCTACCCGCTGAAAATCGTGCAACAGGCCAACGACCTGCACGAGCACATGCTGTCGTTCGACAGCCATGTCACCGTGCCCCTCGAACTGGGCAGCGCCGGCCACGAACTCGACAAGGACGGCCCGGGCCAGTTCGACCTGGTCAAGGCCAACCGTGGTCGCCTGTCCGGTGCGGCGCTGACCATCTTCGGCTGGCCGGAAATCTGGAACGGCCCAAACGCCCCGCACCGCCCTACCCCCGGCTTCGTCGATGCCGCCCGGCAGGAACAGGAAGCCCGCTACAAGATCATCAGCGGGATGGTCCGGGACTTTCCCAACCAGGTCGGCATCGCCTACACCCCCGATGACTTCCGCCGGCTCAATGGCGAAGGCAAGTTCGCCATCTTCATCAGCATGCTCAACGCCTACCCACTGGGCCACGACCTGTCGCAGCTGGACTTGTGGGCTGCGCGCGGCATGCGCATGTTCGGTTTCAGCTACACAGGCAACAACGACTGGGCCGACTCCTCGCGCCCACTGCCGTTCTTCAACGACACCGCCGATGCCCTTGGTGGCCTGTCGCCGCTGGGTGAGCAGGCGGTCAAGCGCCTCAACGATCTGGGCGTGATCATCGACGTATCGCAGATGTCCACCCTGGCGCTTGAAGATGTCGCCCGCCTTACCCGCGCACCAATGGTCGCCTCGCACTCCGCACCCCGGGCGTTGGTAGACATCCCTCGCAACCTCTCCGATAAGGAGATGCAGTTGATCAAGGACAGCGGCGGTGTCATCCAGGTGGTCGGCTTCGGCCAGTACCTCAAGCCCCTGAGCAAGCCGGTGATGGAAAAACTCGACGCCCTGCGCGCGCGCTTCGACCTGCAACCCCTGCAGGGCCTGGCCAACGCCCTGATGCCGGGCGATGCAGTGATCGCCATCTGGCCCGAAGCGCGTTTCGGCGAATACGCAAGCGCGCTGTACAGCACTCTGGAAGAAGAACCCAAGGCTACCCTCGCGCAGTACGTCGATGCCATCGACTATACGGTGAAGAAAGTCGGCATCGACCATGTCGGCATCAGCTCGGACTTCAACGATGGCGGCGGCCTGGACGGTTGGAACAACGTCGGCGAAATCCGCAACGTCACCGCCGAGCTGCTGACCCGAGGCTACAGCGAAACGGACATCGCGAAACTCTGGGCAGGCAACTTCCTGCGCGTCTGGGAACAGGTGCAGAAAGCCGCCCATCCCGTCGCCAACCGTTGAGTCGAGCCTGTCTTCCATGAGCAACCGTCGCACCTTTCTCAAGCAGGCTGGCCTGCTGGCCGCCAGCCTGCCGCTGCTGCCCCAGGCCCTGGCCGATAGCCCCGACAAGCCGCTGAGCGGCGCCGACAAATGGCGCAACCTGCGTGAGCTGTTCCCCCTCGACCCCAACGTGGCGCACTTCGCCAACTTCCTGGTCACCGCCCACCCACGCCCGGTGCAGGCCGCCATCGACCGCCACCGCGCCGACCTCGACCGCAACCCCGCCGCGCTGATGGACTGGGAAAGCCAGTACGAATGGCAGCGCGAGGATGAAGTACGCGAGTGGGCCGCGCGCTACCTGGAGGTCGGCCCGCGCCAGATCGCCCTGACCGGCAGCACCACCGAAGGCCTGGCGATGATCTATGGCGGCCTCAAAGTCGGCGCCGGGCAGGAGATCCTGATTACCGAGCACGAACACTATTCCGCGCAGAAGGCGCTGGAGTTCCGCAATCAGCGCCAGGGCACCGCGGTGCGCCAGATCCGCCTGTTCGACGACCCATGGACGGTCTCCACCGACCAGGTGCTGAGCACCCTCGACAAGGCCATCAAGCCCAACACCCGGGTGCTGGGCATGACCTGGGTGCACTCTGGCAGCGGCGTCAAGCTGCCGGTGGGCGAGATCGGTGAACTGGTGCGCCGACACAACCGCGAGCGCAGCGAAGCCGAGCGCATCCTGTATGTGGTCGACGGCGTGCATGGCTTCGGCGTGGAGAACGCCCGCTTCGCCGACTTCAACTGCGACTACTTCATCGCCGGTACCCACAAGTGGATGTTCGGCCCGCGCGGCACCGGGATCATCTGCGCCGCCTCCACCGGCATGCAGCACCTGGTGCCCAGCGTCGCCACCTTCTCCCGCGATGAGGACTTCGCCACCATCATGACCCCGGGCGGCTACCACGCCTTCGAGCACCGCTGGGCCGCCAGCGAAGCGTTCAAGCTGCACCTGCAGCTGGGCAAGGCCGAGGTGCAGCAGCGCATCCACCAGCTCAACAGCCTGCTCAAACAGCGCCTGCTCGAGCACCGCCAGATCCAGCTGGTGACCCCGCGCAGCGAACAGTTCTCCGCCGGTTTCACCTTCTTCCGCATCAAGGATCGTGACGCCGACGCCGTCGCCGCGCACCTCACCACCAACAAGGTGATGTGCGACGCCGTATACCGCGACGTCGGCCCGGTGATCCGCCTGGCGCCAAGCCTGCTCAACGACGAGCAGCAGATAGACCGGGCCATGTCCCTCATTACCCAGCAACTTTGAACAAGGCATCTTCCATGAGCGCACCTCTGCACCGCCTCACCCTGGCCGCCGTGCTGGCCGCCTGCAGCCTGCCGGCCCTGGCCGCGCAGCCGTCGGACAAGCCCGGCACGGTGTTCCGCGACTGCGACAAGACCTGCCCGGAAATGGTCGTGCTGCCCGCCGGCACCTTCACCATGGGCACCCCGCCCGACGAGATGGGCCGCCAGGACGACGAAGGTCCGCAGCACCCGGTGACCTTCGCCAAGCCGTTCGCCATCAGCCGCTTCCAGATCACCGCCGGTGAATGGGCCGACTACCAGAAGGCCACCGGCATCGTCATCGCCGACGGCGACGATCGTCCCGGACGGCGCTGCACCAACAGCAAGCCCAGCTACCAGCAAGGCCCTCGCCAGCCGGCGGTGTGCATGAGCTACGAAGACATCGAGCACTATGTGGCCTGGCTGTCGAAGAAGACCGGCAAGCACTACGCCATGGTCAGCGAAGCCCAGCGCGAATACGCCGCACGCGGCGGCAGCACCGGCATGTTCCCGTTCGAGCCGGACGCCAATCTCGAGATCAGCAAGAACGCCAACGTCTACGGCCCCAAGGACGGCTTCAGCTACAGCTCACCAGTGGGCAGTTTCCCGGCCAATGCCTTCGGCGTGTACGACATGCACGGCAACGTCTACGAGTGGGTCGCCGACTGTTACCACGACAGCTATGTCGGCGCGCCGGCCGACGGCAGCGCCAGGAAGGAAGCCGACTGCCGGCAGATCTCGATCCGCGGCAACGACTGGGGCGAGGCGCCGATCTTCTCGCGCTCGGGCAACCGCAACACCACAGTGCGCGACGACCGTGGCGACTGGATCGGATTCCGCGTGGTCCGCGAGCTGTAAAGCGCCCGGCGGCGGTAAATTCTCCGCCAGCAGGCTCGTTCCTATCGGTGTACTTGCGCAGGACACGGGGCGCCCTTCAGCGGCGCCCCCACTAGACCATCCAAGGAACCGCAACCATGAGCCAGACCTCTTCCCCCGAAAAAATCCACGACCTCATCGGCGTCGGCTTCGGCCCTTCCAACCTGGCCCTGGCCATCGCCCTGGAAGAGCTCGCCGAGACCAACGGCCACGCCCTCGACGCCCTGTTCATCGACAAGCAGACCGACTACCGCTGGCACGGCAACACCCTGGCCACCCAGAGTGAGCTACAGATCTCCTTCCTCAAGGACCTGGTTTCGCTGCGCAACCCTACCAGCCCCTACAGCTTCGTGAACTACCTGCACCAGAAGCAGCGCCTGGCCGACTTCATCAACCTGGGCACCTTCTACCCCTGCCGCCTGGAGTACAACGACTACCTGCGCTGGGCCGCCGAGCACTTCGCCACCCAGGCGGTGTACGGCGAGGAAGTGCTGCGCATCGAACCTGAGCTGCGCGAGGGCAAGGTCGACCACCTGCGCATCGTCTCCCGCGACCCGCAGGGCCGTGAAACCCAGCGCCGTGCCCGCTCGGTGGTGGTCGGCAGCGGCGGCACGCCGAAGATCCCCGACGCCTTCCGCGCCTTCAAGAACGACCCGCGGGTATTCCACCACTCCCAGTACCTGAGCGCACTGCAGCAGCTGCCTTGCAACGAAGGCAAGCCGATGCGCATCGCCGTGGTCGGCTCCGGGCAGAGCGCCGCCGAGGCCTTCATCGATCTCAATGACAGCTATCCATCGGTCAAGGTCGACATGATCCTGCGCGCCTCGGCCCTCAAACCGGCCGACGACAGCCCGTTCGTCAACGAGATCTTCGCCCCCGAGTACACCGACCTGGTGTTCAACCAGCCCCACGCCGAGCGCGAGAAGCTGGTCAGCGAATACCACAACACCAACTACTCGGTAGTCGACGTCGACCTGCTCGAGCGCATCTACGGCATCCTTTACCGCCAGAAGGTCGCCCATCAGCACCGCCACGCCGTACTGTGCCGCCGCACCATCGAAGATGTGGTGGAAACTGCCGCAGGCATCGAGCTGACCTTGCGCGACCTGGCCACCGATGTGCGCCAGACCCACCGCTACGACGCGGTGATCCTCGCCACCGGCTACGAACGCCGCTCGCACCGCGAATTGCTGGCGCCACTGCAGCAGCACCTGAAGGACTTCGAGGTGGACCGCGACTACCGCGCGCTGGCCAACCCCGAGTTCGGCGCCAACGTCTACCTGCAAGGGTTCTGCGAAGCCTCCCACGGCCTGAGCGACACGCTGCTGTCGGTATTGCCGGCACGCGCGGCGGAGATCGGCCAGTCGCTCTACCAGCACCTGGGCAAGCAGGCCAGCAACGCGCCGGCCAGCCTGCGCCAGACCTGCGCCTGAGGACGGGAACCAGCCGATGAGCACTTCCAACCGCGGGGCCCTGCGTGAATTGCTGGCCCTGCTCAGGCCATTCTGGCCGATCGTCACCCTGTCCATCTTCCTCGGCATGATCGGGGGCCTGAGCGTGACCACGCTGTTGGCCACCATCAACGGCGCGCTGCACGCCGAGGGCGACCTGGGGCACAGCCTGATCCTGGGCTTTGCCGGGTTGTGCCTGCTGGCACTGGTGAGCACGATCCTGTCGGATATCGGTACCAACTATGTCGGCCAGCACATCATCGCCCGCCTGCGTAAAACACTGGGGGAGAAGGTGCTCGCTGCGCCGATCGAGCAGATCGAGCGCTTTCGCAGCCACCGTCTGATTCCGGTACTGACCCATGATGTCGACACCATCAGCGACTTCGCCTTCGCCTTCGCGCCGCTGGCGATCTCGCTGACGGTGACCTTGGGCTGCCTGGGCTACCTGGCCATGCTGTCATGGCCGATGTTCCTGCTGATGCTGGCGGCCATCGCCGTGGGCACGAGCGCCCAGTACCTGGCGCAATCGGTAGGCGTGCGTGGCTTCATGGCCGCCCGCGACGCCGAGGACGACCTGCAACGCCAGTACAACGCCGTCGCCGGTGGCGCGAAGGAACTGCGCATCCACCGCCCACGTCGCCACCGCATGTTCGTGCATGGCATCCAGGCCACCGCGGATTTCATCTGCAAGACCCAGATCCGCGCGATCAACACCTTCGTGATCGCCAAGACCTTCGGCTCCATGCTGTTCTTCGTGGTCATCGGCGTCGCACTGCTGATGCACGGTGCCGGCCCTGGACAGGACAAAGCGGTCATCAGTGGCTTCGTCCTGGTGCTGCTGTACATGAAAGGCCCGCTGGAACACCTGATCGGCACGCTGCCCATCGTCGGCCGTGCCGGCATCGCCTTCCAGCGCATCGCCGATCTTTCCCGGCAGTTCTCCTCCCCCGAGCCGCACCTGCTGCTGACCGACGCACCGGCTGCCAAGGCCACGGTGCGCAGCCTGGAACTGGTCGAGGTGAGCTACGCCTTCCCAGCGGTGGGCGATGCCGCGCCCTTCCGACTGGGGCCGGTCAACCTGCGGATCGAACAGGGCGAA
This sequence comes from Pseudomonas sp. 10-1B, assembly GCF_000935045.1. Classification (GTDB taxonomy): domain Bacteria; phylum Pseudomonadota; class Gammaproteobacteria; order Pseudomonadales; family Pseudomonadaceae; genus Aquipseudomonas. Next base: position 16,724 of record NZ_JYKS01000089.1, on the reverse strand, counting down.
ATCGTCTTCATCGTCGGCGAGAACGGCTGTGGCAAGACCACGCTGATCAAGCTGTTGCTGGGACTCTACGCACCACAACAGGGGCATATCGCACTGGATGACAAGATCATCGATGCCAGCGACAGGGACCAGTATCGCCAGCTGTTCACCACGATCTTCGCCGACTACTACCTGTTCGACGATGTGATCCAGGGTGAACAGAGCATTCCCGAAGATGCCAACCAGTACCTGGAACGCCTGGAAATCTCACACAAGGTGAGCATCCAGGACGGCAAGTTCACCACCACCGACCTGTCCACCGGGCAACGCAAGCGCCTGGCGCTGATCAATGCCTGGCTGGAGCATCGCCCGGTGCTGGTGTTCGACGAGTGGGCGGCCGACCAGGACCCGACCTTCCGCCGGATCTTCTACACCGAGCTGCTGCCCGACCTCAAGCGCCTGGGCAAGACCATCATCGTGATCTCCCACGATGATCGCTACTTCGATATCGCCGACCAGTTGGTACGCATGGAAGCCGGTCGCGTGGTCACCCAGCACGTCCCGGCCTGACCACTCCGACGAGCGCGGCGCACGGCCCGGCCTGTCCGGAGCACGGCGCCGCGATCCGCCCGCAAGGAAGCTGGAACAGTCGACGCCACAGCATTACCCCCCTCGGGGTTTTCATCAGATAAATCGCAAAGGACAGATTGTTGATTCTGTTTTTCCGGTTTTCAATCCGTGATGCGTCTAATTATCAGTTACTGGTTATTCCAAAAGAAAATCGCAAAAAAGGCAGATTGTTGATTCTGTTTTCCGGTTTTCAACCGTGATGCGTCTAATTATCAGTTACTGATTATTCCAAAAGAAAAACTGCCCACTTCCTTCAGGAGTCCCTTTCACCCATGCACCGCCCGAATCTGTCCCCAACCCCCCTGGCACGCGCCGTACGTCCATCGCAGTCGAACCGTACGGTACTGCCGGGCGCCCTGCTCACCCTGATGCTGCTGGGGAGCAGCGCAGCGTACGCCGAGCAGGTCTCCGTCAACATCGCCGCCCAGCCGCTGTCCACCGCCTTGCAGCAACTGGGCCAGCAGACTCAGATGCAGATCCTCTACAGCCCAGAGTTGGTGCAAGGTTTGAAGTCCAGCCCGGTATCCGGCTCGCTGTCGACCGACGAGGTGCTGCAGCGCATGCTCCAGGGCAGCGGCCTGTCCTACCGCGTGGACGGCCACACCATCCTGCTGATGCCGCCACCCAGTACCGGCGAGGCAGCACTGGAGCTGAGCCCGACCTCGATTTCGGGCATGGCGCCGGGCTCGGTCACCGAAGGCTCCGGCCTGTACACCACCTACATGTCCAGTAGTTCGACGCGCCTGAACCTGACCCAGAAGGAAACCCCGCAATCGGTCACCGTGGTCACCCGCCAGCGCCTGGACGACCAGAAGCTGACCAACCTGACCGAGGTGCTCGAGGCCACCCCAGGCATCACCGTGCTCCGCACCGGCATCGGCGCCGAGAACGACACCTACTGGTCGCGCGGCTTCCAGATCAACAACTTCGAGATCGACGGTGTTCCCACCTCCCCTCGCCTGGACAACACCACCCAGAGCACGGCGATGTACGACCGTGTCGAGATCGTGCGTGGCGCCACCGGCCTGATCAGCGGCACCGGCACCCCGTCGGCGACCATCAACATGATCCGCAAGCGCCCGACCGCGACCTTCCAGGGCAGCGTGACCGCCGAAGCTGGCAGCTGGGACCGTTACGGCACCGGATTCGACGTCTCCGGCCCACTGACCGACAGCGGCAACGTCCGCGGGCGTCTGGTGGTCGACTACAAGACCCAGAACTCTTTCGTCGACCGCCTCGAGCAGGATACGCAGCTGATCTACGGCATCTCCGAGTTCGACCTCAGCGAAGCAACCATGCTGACCGTCGGTTTCAGTTACCTCAAGACCCAGGTCAACGACCCGCTGCGCACCGGCTTCCAGGTCCGCTACGCCGACGGCAGCAAGACCGACTTCAGCCGCTCGAAGAACAGTTCGCCGACCTGGTCGTACAACGACCGCAAACAGACCAATGTCTTCACCTCCCTCGAGCATCAGTTCGACAACGGCTGGAGCGGCAAGGTCGAGCTCAGCCACAGCGTCATGGACTTCGACGAGCTGATCAACTACATGAACGGCGAGATCAGTTCGGTGGACGGCTCCGGCGCCTACATGTACCCCAACCGCTGGTCGGGCAAGCCTCGCCAGAACAACCTCGACGCCTACCTGACCGGCCCGTTCACCCTGTTCGGTCGCGAGCATGAGTTGATCACCGGCGTCACCCTGTCCCGCTACACCGAAAACACCCCGGATCACGGTGGCTGGTTCGGTCCCTGGACCGGCTATGACGGCACCATCGACAATATCTGGGACTGGAAAGGCCAAGGCCCGCGCCCGGACACCACCACCGTCGGCAAGACCTACATCCAGGAAAACCAGTACGCCGCCTACATGACCGGTCGCTTCCACGTGACCGACGACCTGGCCGTGATTCTCGGCGGTCGCGTCACCGACTGGCGACGCACCAGCGACTACCAGAACTGGAACGATCCGACGTTCGACAACAAGAGCGACGAAAACCGCCACGGCGTGTTCCTGCCCTATGCCGGCGTGGTCTACGACCTCAACGACACCTGGTCGGTCTACGGCAGCTACACCAAGATCTTCAACCCGCAGCCCTATGGCGTGCACGATGAGAATTTCAAGGCCCTCGACCCACAGGAAGGCACCGGTTACGAGCTGGGCGTGAAAGGCAGCTTCAACGACGAAAAACTCAACGCCAGCCTGGCGCTGTTCCGCATCGAACAGGACAACCTGCCCGTCTATGTGCGTGCGCCGGACATCTACCGCGCCGAGCAGGGCACCACCACCGAGGGCGTGGAGCTGGAGCTCAACGGCGAGCTGGCCGAGGGCTGGCAGGCGTTCGCCGGCTACGCCTACAGCGTCAGCACCGACTCCGACGACAACCGCATCGTCACCAACAACCCCCGTCACAGCGCCAAGACCTTCACCACCTATCGCCTGCCCGGCATTCTGGACAACAAGCTGACCATCGGCGGTGGCGTGAACTGGCAGAGCAAGACCGGCCAGGACCTGCACACCTTCACCCAGGGCAGCTATGCCGTGACCAACCTCATGGCGCGCTACGACATCACCCAGAACCTGAGCGCATCGCTCAACCTCAACAACGTCTTCGACCGCAAGTACTTCTCCTACGTCGACAGCTGGGGCGTGTACGGCGCGCCCCGCAACTTCATGACCAGCGTGCAGTACAAGTTCTGACCGCAACCACGACCCAGGGCGCCAGGCCCTGGGTCGTGGGCCTGGCGCCACACCCCACGCAGCAACGCCCCCCCATTCGCGGGCAAGCCCGCCCCCACAGAACCCCCGTCACTCTCAAGCCATGTGCTCATCTGCACGAGCGGACTTGCCCGCGGGGATCGAGTAGGAGGCGGGTTCACACCCGCCGTCCTCTCACACCACCGTGCGTACGGTTCCGTACACGGCGGTTCAGGTTATGCGGCTAAGCCGGTTGATCGTATCCAGTATTGAGATCAGTCCGAGTTGATCCCACAGTTTCTTCGGTAGGGCCTGATTTACATGTGGCGCACCCGAGTTCCACCATGGGCCTCGGCCATTGAAGGCAGATTTACAAGCACGCTCTCGGCTCAGCCCCAGACGCATCAGGTTGTTGGCCCTCGTAGAGGGTTGCTTCCATTGTCGCCAGATGACACAGCGAAGTTTGTGCCTGATCCACCCGTCCAGCTCTTCTAGTGGACGCCTGCTCTGACTGAGCTTGAAATAGCTCGCCCAGCCCCGTACCACGGGGTTCAGCCGCTCGATGATGTATGCCACCTTACGGCCTCGCGCCCCGCGCAGCAGTTCCTTGAGCCGACCGCGCAGGCGGCCAAGGCTCATCGTCGCTACCCTTAGCCTAGGCTGTTGATGCCAGCTCATCCCATAACCCAAGTAGTCGCATTTCCACGCCCTTGCCACTTGGCTCTTCCTCCTGTTCACCGTCAGTTTCAGGCGTTCTTTCAGGAGGCGCTCGACGCTGGTCAGCACTCGTTCGCCTGCCCGCTGACTACGCACATAGATGTTCGCATCATCGGCATAGCGCACAAACCGGTGGCCCCGCCGCTCAAGTTCACGGTCAAATTCGTCGAGCAGGATGTTCGACAGCAACGGTGAGAGCGGGCCGCCTTGCGGCGTCCCTTCCTGCCGAGGGCTGACGACACCGCCCGACATGACCCCGGCTTCTAGGTAGCGGCGGATAAGCCTGAGCACGCATTTGTCTTCGACACGGCGCTCGATACAGGCCATGAGTATGTCGTGGTTGACCCGATCAAAGAACTTCTCCAGGTCAAGTTCCACGCACCAGCGATGGCCCGCCGCCACATGGGAGCGGGCCATTTCAACAGCTTGGTGAGCGCTTTTGCCCGGACGAAAGCCGTAGCTGTAGTCCGAAAACAGCGGATCGAAGAGTGGCGTGAGCTGTTGCTGCAATGCTTGCTGGATCAGACGATCCACGACGCTGGGGATTCCCAATTGCCGTGTGCCGCCCTGCGGCTTGGGGATTTCAACCGCCCGCACTGTTTGGGGATGGTATTCACCGGCCAGCAACCTGGCTTTGAGAGTTGGCCAATACTGTTTCACATAGCCAGCCAAGTCAGCGACCGTCATGCCATCGGCACCCGGCGCGCCCTTGTTGCTGACCACTCGCTGATACGCACGCTTCAGGTTGGCCGGTGCAAGCACCCGCTCCATCAGCGTGTCCGGCTCCGCGTTCGTCCACGCCACAGACGCCGTCGATGCCTGCGCACTGCCAGCCGTCGCCCTCGGATTCTGTCCGGAACTTGGGGTCACAGTTCTCCCTCGGAGAAATTTCTGCGTTTCGACATTCGACGAGACTCTGGCGCCTACTGGCGGCATAACCTGTTCGGCCCTTGGTGGCGCGGTTAACCGCCACTTACTACGGCTTCGGCTGACTTCTGCATGCTCATCCCGTCGTCTCTCGACGCCCGGTAGCACAATGGCAAACGTGCAGATCTCCCAGGGTAATTCGCGTGACCTTCCTGCTTATGCCTGTCGGATCTACGACACAGCGTTCCGTGCAAGTATCGGGCTTTGAAGATGTTGGCCTTCTCACCCCGCTGCGCCGCCTCTATCCGCTTCCTGTTCGTCAGGCCAGCATTTTGCCTCGGACTTCCTTCAGATTCGCAGTCGCCCGCGACACCCTTGCCTCTGGCTAACACTTCCCCTTGCCGGGTGTGTAGAGGACTTTCACCTCCAAGTCACCCGCTTGGCCACCACAGCCAAGCAGGTTGCGCTAACGCGCAACGCGCCATGCCTGGCGCACCAACGCAAAAGGGCCGCATAGCGGCCCTCGATATCCAGTGCAAAACATCAGTTCAAGGCGTCACGCAGCACCTGCGCCAACCTCGCATACACCGTGTCGATCTCGGCCGTGACCAGGCGCATGCGCAGGAAGTCGTGCACCAACCCCTCGAACACTTCGCTGCTGACCGTCACCCCCTGCTCGCGCAGGTGACGCGCATAGGCCTGCCCTTCATCTAGCAGTGGATCGAAGCCTGCCAGGCCGATGTATGCCGGCGCCACACCCTGCAAGCCGGTGGCCAGCAGCGGCGAGAAACGCCAGTTCGAGCGGTCCTCGGCCTGGCGCGCATAGTGATCGTAGAACCACTCCAGGGTGGCGCTTTCCAGCAGGTAGCCCTCGGCGAACAGCGTACGCGACTCCCAGCTCTTCGAGGCATCGGCCACTGGATAGCAAAGCAATTGCAGCCGTGGCTGGACAGGCCCACCCAGGTGGGCGGCGTCGATCGCCAGCACGCTGGCCAGGGTCGCGCCGACACTGTCGCCGCCCACGGCCACCCGGCTGGCATCCAGCCCCCACTCGCGCGCGTTGTGTGCCAGCCACGCCAAGGCATCGGCGCAGTCGTCCAGCGCCACCGGAAAGCGTTGCTCCGGGGCGCGCCGGTAATCGACGGTCAGTACCGCGCAGGGGGTGCGCGCGCAGAACTCGCGACAGACACCATCGTGCGAGGCGATGCTGCCCACCACGAATCCACCGCCGTGCAGGTACAGCAGCACCGGCAGTGGTTGCTCGGCAGGCGCGCAGGGCCGGTACAGACGCAGCGTCAGGGTGGCGCCATCGCGAGCCTGGCAATGCAGGTCCTCGCTGTGCACCTGTGGCGCTTCCCAACGCATGCGCACGGAGGCCTGCTCGAAGGCGTCGCGCGCCTGAGCGGGGGTCGAGCGGTGGAAGGCCATGGACTGGCCATCGCCTGGGCTGGCGTCGACCAGGTCGAGGAATTCGGCAATTTCAGGATTCAGTGGCATGACTCGGTTCCTGGGCCGGACGCACCCGCATCCGGCCTGTCAGAAGAAGGAAAATTCAGTTGGCCTGGACCTGCAGGCAGTGCTCGATCAACAGCACCAACTCGGCCTGGAACTGTTCCATGAAAGCCGTGATGGTGCCCTGGCGGAAGCGTCGGTTGCTGTAGATGCAGCGGAACGACAGCTTGCCGTCGAACACCTGGCCTACCACTTCGAGCCAGTTGGCCAGGCTCGCCTGCTGCGAGAAGCTGTCGCCAACGCTCTCCGGCGCGGGCAGGAACAGCGCCTGCTCGGCATCGAAGCTCTGGTCGAGCTGCCCCAGGTAGTTGAAGGTGACCTGCGCCTGCGGCAGGTCGGCCAGGCGCGCGCGCACCCACGGTTCGTCCATGTGGCGCAGCACGCCGTAGCCGATGCCCTTGTCCGGCACCTGGGCCAACTGCTCGCGAATCGCCACGATCGACGCCCCGGGTTCGGACACCGGGCTCAGGCGTACCGGATACATGCTGGTGAACCAGCCCAGGGTACGGCTCAGGTCCAGTTGCTCGAACAGATCCTCGCGGCCATGGCCTTCCAGCAGCACCAGCGCCGACGCACTGTCGTCCCATTGGCACAGGGCCCGGCTCAGCGCAGTCAGCAGCAGGTCGTTGATCTGCGTCTGGTAGGCCGCGGGCGCCTCCTTGAGCAACTGTGCGGTCCGTTGCGCATCCAGGCTGAACGCGGCCTCTTCGCGGTGGCACATGAGATTGCCGCCACGTGGGTTGTCACAGCGCAGCGGCCCGTCCTGCCGGTCGAGCTGCGCCACCCAGTAGTCGAGCTCACGCTCGCGCAAGGTCACCGCATGGCCGGCCAGGCCAGCGGCCCATTCACCGAAGCTGCTGGTGCGCAGCGGCAGCTGCGGCTCCCGTTCGGCGAGGAAAGCCTGGTAGGCCTCCTGCAAGTCCTGCAGCAGCACACGCCAGGACACACCGTCGATCACCAGATGGTGGATCACCAGCAGCAGGCGTACCTGGCCATTGCCCAGGGTCGCCAGCAAGCCGCGCATCAGTGGCCCCTGGGCCAGGTCCAGGCTGCGTTGCAGCTCATTGGCCAGGTCCTCCAGCGCCTCTTCGTCGGCCACCTCGCGCACCCACAGCAGCGGGTCGTCGTCCAGGCGCTGCAGGCACTCCTGCAACGGCTGGTAACGCTGGATCCAGCGCCCCTGCTCGTGGGTGAAACGCAGGCGCAAGGCATCGTGCTGGCCGAGCATGCAGGTCAGCGTGCGCTCCAGCGCCCGCGCATCCAGTGGCTGGTTGGCACGCAGGATCAACGCCTGGTTGAAGTGTTCCGGCGCATGGGTCTGCGCGGTGAAGAACCACTCCTGGATCGGGATCAGCGGGAAGGCGCCCTCCACCACCACGGCCTGCTGCTCGCCGCTGACCCGCGACACGCCCTGCTGGTCGAACAGGTTGGCGATGGTCTGGCAACGCATCAGGTCGCGCAGCTTGAGCTCCAGTTTCAGTTGCGCATGGTTGCGCACCCGCGAAATCACCTGCAGGCTGAGGATCGAATCGCCACCCAGCTCGAAGAAGTTATCGGCGATCCCCACCTGCTCGACCTGCAGCACCTCGGCCCAGATCTGCGCCATCCATTGTTCCTCCTCGCAGCGCGGGGGCACATGGCTGGCCAGGTCGAAGGTGGGCTCCGGCAGGGCCTTGCGGTCGAGCTTGCCATTGGGCGAGACCGGCAGGCGCTCCAGGCAGATCACCTGCAACGGCACCATGTAGGCCGGCAGCGTCTCGGCCAGGGCGGCCTTGAGCTGATCGCCGCGAACCTCGGCGGTGGCCGCAACGTAGCCGATCAACTGCTTGCCGGAGACGCCGTCGCGAGCGATCACCACGGCATCGCCGACACCCGGTTGCTGGCGCAGGCTGGCTTCGATCTCGCCCAGCTCGATGCGGAAGCCCCGCACCTTCACCTGGTGATCCAGACGCCCGACGTAGTCCAGTATCCCGCTTTGACGCAGGCGCACCAGGTCCCCGGAACGGTAGAAACGCGCACCAGGCTCACCGAATGGGTCCGGCACGAACCGCTCGGCAGTGATCGATGGCCGCTGGTGATAGCCGCGAGCCACGCCATGGCCACCGATGAATAGCTGCCCGGCGAAACCGACCGGCAACGGGTTGAGGTCATCGTCCAGCACCCGTAGCGAGCGCTGCCCCACGACCCGGCCGATGGGTGCGTAGGCCGCGCCGCAGGGCTCTTCGGACGAGGCCTTCCAGAGCATCGGCGTGACTACCGTTTCAGTCGGACCATAGCCATTGGTGATGTAGCGTGGCCGCAGCACCTCGCGCACCTCGGCCAAGGTCTGCTCCGGCACCGCGTCGCCGCCCAGGCAATAGATACGCACCGGGGGCGGCTCGACACCGCTGCGCTGCACATATTCGGCCACCTGCTTCAGGTAGGCGGGCGGGAAGCAGGCGATGTCGACCCGGCCCCGACTCAGCGCCTCGCAGGTCTGCTGAGGCGTCCACAGTTCGTTGTCGCGCAGAATCAGCGTACCGCCCACCGCCAGCGTGGTTAGCCAGCGCTCGTGGGCGCCGTCGAAGGCGAACGACATGAAGTGCAGCTCTCGGGTGCCGGCCTCCATCTCGTAGAGCTCGGCGATGGCCTGGCAATGCATGCTCAAAGGCCCATGGCTGACCGCCACGCCCTTGGGCACACCGGTCGAGCCAGAGGTGTAGATCAAGTAGGCCAGGCTGTGCTCGCCCGGCACCGGGAACACGCTGGCCGGCGTACCGGCTTCGCACGCCAGGGTCGCCGGGTCGAGCGGTTCCAGGCCCTCGGGCAGGGCCAGGCGCTGCCCCAGGTCAGCACGACCGATCAGTTGGCGCATGCCGGAGTCCTGGATCATGAAGGCCAGGCGCTCGGCCGGGTAGTCCAGGTCCAGTGGCACATAAGCCGCACCGCTCTTGAACACCGCCAACAGGGCCACCAGCATGTCCACCGAGCGTTCCAGGGCTACGCCCACCAGTACCTCCGGGCCGGCACCACGGGCGAGCAGTTGCCGCGCCAGCACGTCGGAACGGGCCTCCAGCGCCGCGTAGCTGAGGCTCTGGCCGGCACACTCGGCGGCGATGGCCTCAGGCCGCGCGGCCGCCTGGCGAGCGATCAGCTGCGCCAGCATCACCGGCTCGCCGGCCTGCGCCGGCACCGCGCCCCAGGCGTCGAGCGCCTGATACTGCGCCGGGCTGAGCCGTTGCAGGTTGCCGATGTATTCGACAGGGCTGTCGATCATCGACTGCAGCAAGGTCTCCATCAGTGCGCGAATGCCCTGCACGGCCTCGGGCGTGAAGTGGCTGCGCAGGAACAGGTACTCGATGGCCAGGGTCTCGCCGAGGGTTACCGCCAGGTCCATGGGGAAGTTGGTGACGTCGTGGCTGCTCGAGGCGCCGAAGCGCAGGCCGCCCTGGGCCTGTTCCAGGCGCTGGTCGATGGGGTAGTTCTCGAACACGATGATGCTGTCGAACAGGGCCTGGCCACCCTGCCCCGACCAACGCTGGATGTCGGCCAGCGGCGCATGGGCGTGCTCGCGCAGGTCCAGGTTGTCGGCCTGCAGTTGCTGCAGCCACTGATCCAGGCGCTGTGTCGGCTCGAGGGTCTGGATCACCGGCAAGGTGTTGATGAACAGGCCAAGCATGTGCTGCGCGTTGGCCAGGCTCTCGGGGCGACCGGCCACTGTAGCGCCGAAGGCCACGCTGCGCTGTCCGGTGTAACGCTGCAACAGCAACAGCCAGGCGCCCTGGATCAGGGTGTTGGCGGTAATGCCCTGGGCCCGGCAGTGCTGCTGCAAGGCGGCGGTGCGCTGGGCGTCCCAACGGGTGTACAGCGCCTCGTGCCCCGGCAGGTCGGCAGTGTGCCGCGGGTGAATCGACTGGCTCAGTTGGGTCGGCGCGTCGAGCAGGCGCAGACGGCCCTGCCAGTAGTCCTGCAGGCGCCCCTGATCCTGCTCCTGCAACCAGGCGATGAAGTCACGGTAGCGGCCGCTGTCGCCGGTCACTTCACCACTGGCGTAGTGCTGCAGCACCTCGCCGAACAACTGCGAACTGCTCCAGCCGTCCATGAGGATATGGTGGCTGGTCCACACCAGCTGGTGCTCGGCGTCGCCCGTGCGCACCAGCAACAGGCGTTGCAGCGGCACCTGGCCGAGGTCGAAGCCACGCTGCGCGCGGGCAACCGCCTCGAGGTCGGCGGCGGTAAAGGATCGTGCCCGCCAGTCGAGCACGGTCATCGCCACGTCGACGTGACGGTGCACCACCTGCAACGGCGCGCTCTGGCCGCCTTCCCAGTGGAAGGAGGTACGCAGGATCTCGTGACGGCCGATCACATGCTGCCAGGCGGCGCGGAAGCGCTCTTGCTCGAGCCCCTCGACCGGCAGGCTGAGCTGGTTGACGTACAGGTCGTCGCCTTCGTCGGACAGGCTGTGGAACAGCATGCCCTGCTGCATCGGCGACAGTGGGTAGATGTCTTCGACCTCGGCCACCGCCACCGGCAGTGCGTCGAGTTGCGCCTGGCTCAGGCCCGCCAGCGGGAAGTCCGACGGCGTCAACCCTTGCGGTGCCTGGCAGTGCTCGACCAGCGCCGCCAGCTCCGCCTCGTAGGCCCGCGCCAGCCGCTCGATGGTCGCACGGGCGAACATCTGCCCGCTGAAGCTGAACGCCAGGCTCAGCTCGCCGCCATACACCTGGCCATTGAGCACCAGCCAGTTGCCCAGCGGCGCCAGCGGGCTCTGCTCCTCACCCGCGCTTTCGGCGGCGGGCACGAACAGCGCCCGCTCATCGAACTGGCCATCCAGCTGGCCCAGGTAGTTGAAGGTGATGCGCGGCACCGGCAGCCCGGCCAGGCTTGCGCGCGCAGCCTCGTCGCCCAGGTAGCGCAAAGCGCCGAAACCGATGCCTTTGTGCGGCACGCCGCGCAGCTGTTCCTTGACCTGCTTGATCGAGGCGCCCAGCTCGGCGGCCGGGGTCAGGCGCACCGGGTAGGCGCTGGTGAACCAGCCCACGGTACGGCTCAGGTCGATATCGTCGAACAGGTCTTCGCGGCCATGGCCTTCCAGCTCCACCAGCGCCGAATCGGCGCCGCTCCAGCGGCACACCACCCGGGCCAAGGCGGTCAGCAGCAGGTCGTTGACTTGGGTGCGGTAGGCCGCCGGCGCCTGTTGCAGCAAGCGTCGGGTCAGCTCGGCATCCAGGCGTGCCTGCACGCTCTGGCGGTGACGGTTCTGCAGGCTGGCGCCCAGCTCGGCCTCGGGCAGGTCCAGCGGCGCACCGGCCAGTTGCCCTTGCCAGTAGGCCAGCTCGCTGTCCAGGCTTGCGGCATGCTGCTGCAGGCGTTCGCCCCAGGTCTTGAACGCGCTGGTCTTAGCTGGCAGTTTCGGCGTGCTGCCCGCCAGGGCCTGGCGGTAGGCATCATGCAGATCTTCCAGCAGCGCGCGCCAGGACACGCCATCGACCACCAGGTGGTGGATCACCAGCAGCAGGCGCTGGCCACCGTCGGCCAGGTCGATCAGCACCGCACGCAGCAGCGGGCCCTGGGCCAGGTCCAGGCTACGCTGGGCCTCTTCGCAGGTCGCCTCGATTTCCTCGGCGCTGCGCAGCGCGGCACGCCACAGCAACGGCTGGGCCGGTTGCAGCGGACCGTGTTCGGCGCTGCCGTCGGCAAAGCGCAGGCGCAGGGCGTCGTGCTGGGCGTACAGTGCCAGCAGCGCCTGCTCCAATGCGCTGGCATCCACCGTTTCGGTGCCGCGCAGCAACAGCGACTGGTTCCAGTGCTGCGGCTCGCTCATGCGCTGGTCGAAGAACCATTGCTGGAACGGCAGCAGCGGCGCGCTGCCCGTCACCGGGCCCTGGTCGATACGCGGCACCACCGCCTCCCCGAGCTGGGCCACGGCCGCCAGGCGCTGCACGGTCTGGTGCTGGAACAATGCCTTGGGCGTGATATGGATCCCGGCCTGTCGCGCACGACTGACCACTTGGATCGACATGATCGAGTCGCCGCCCAGGGCGAAGAAATTCTCGGTAACGCCCACCGGGCCTGCGCCCAGCACGGCCTGCCAGATCTCGGCCAGGGCGATTTCGGTCGGTGTGGCCGGCGCCTGATAGTCGCGAGCCTTGACGGTCTGGTCCGGGCGTGGCAAGGCCTTGCGGTCGAGCTTGCCATTGGGCGACAGCGGCAGGCTGTCCAGTGCCAACCACTGGTTCGGCACCATGTAGTCCGGCAGGCCGCGCCCCAGGTGTTCGGCCAGTTGTGCCTGCCAATCGGCGGCCTCGCCGGTCAGCACCACATAACCGACCAGCTGCTTGCCGTCCGGCACCGTCACCACGGCTTCACGTACCAGGTCGTGCTCCAGCAAGCGCGCCTCGATCTCGCCCAGTTCGATGCGCAGGCCACGCAGCTTGACCTGGTGGTCGATACGCCCGGCGTACTCGATCACCCCATCCGCGCGGTAGCGCGCCAGGTCGCCGGTGCGGTAGATGCGCTCGCCATTGCCGTATGGGCTCACGGCGAAACGCTCGGCGGTCAGCCCTGGGCGGCGGTGGTAGCCGCGCGCCAGGCCTGCGCCGGCCAGGTACAGCTCGCCCAGCACGCCCACCGGCACCGGTTGCAGCTCGGCGTCGAGGATGTAGCAGCCCAGGTTGGCGATCGGCTCGCCGATCGGCACGCTGTCACGCCCTTCCTCGCGGCAGGTCCAGTGGGTCACGTCGATGGCCGCCTCGGTCGGGCCGTACAGGTTGTACAGGCCGGCCTTCGGCAGCTTGGCGAACACCTGCTGCTGGGCATCGGCCGGCAGCGCTTCGCCACTGCAGACGATGCGCGCAAGGCTGGTGCAGCGCGGCACGCCGCTGTCTTGCAGGAACGCCTGGAGCATCGACGGCACGAAGTGCAGCGTGGTGATCTGCTCGGTAGTGATCAGCTCGACCAGACGGGCCGGGTCGCGGTGATCACCCGGCGCGGCAACCACCAGTCGCGCACCGGTCATCAAGGGCCAGAAGAACTCCCACACCGACACGTCGAAGCTGAACGGCGTTTTCTGCAACACGCTGTCGCGGGCATCCAGTCGATAGGCCTGCTGCATCCAGCACAGTCGGTTGACCAGGGCCGAATGGCGGTTGCCCGCGCCTTTCGGCCGGCCTGTGGAGCCGGAGGTGTAGATCACATAGGCCAGGTTTTCAGGGGCCACCGCCACGTTCGGGTTGCGCGCGTCATCGGCGCCCGGTTCCAGGTCCAGCGCCAGGGTCTGCACGCCTTCGGCCAGCGGCAGTTGCAGGTGGCTCTGGGTCAGCAGCAGTTGCACGCCGCTGTCCTCGATCATGTAGCGCAGGCGGTCTTCGGGGTATTCCGGGTCCAGCGGCACGTAGGCGCCACCGGCCTTGAGGATGGCCAGCAAACCGACCACCATCTCCACCGAACGCTCCACCGCGATGCCCACCAGCACATCCGCGCCGACACCCAGGGCGATCAGGCGATGGGCCAGGCGGTTGGCGCGGGCGTTGAGCTGGGCGTAGCTCAGGCGCGTCTCGCCGAAGGCCAGCGCCGGGGCATCCGGGGTGCGCTGCACCTGGGCCTCGATCAGTTGCTGGATGCTCTGCTCCAGCGGGTAATGTTCAGCGGTGGCGTTCCACGTGACCAGGGTGCGCTCGCGCTCGGCGGCCGCCAGCAATGGCAGTTCGGCCACCGGTTGTTGCGGTTGCTCGACAATGCCTTGCAACAGATTGATGAAGTGGGTCGACAGCCGCTCGATGGTCGAGCGCTCGAACAGGTCGGTGGCATAGATGAACGACGCCTCCAATCCCTCTGGCGATTCGCGGGTCTCCAAGGTCAGGTCCAGTTGGGCCACTTCGGTGACACTGTCCACGCCTTCGATCTGCAGGTCGCCCAGGCGCGCGCTGGTCGCCCCGCCACGGCCGGCCGCTTGATGGTTGAACATCACCTGGAACAGCGGATTGAGCCCCAGGGTGCGCTCCGGCGCCAGGGCCTCGACCAGTTGCTCGAACGGCAGCTCCTGATAGGCCTGGGCATCCAACGCGTGCTGGCGCACCTGGCGCAACAATTCGACGAAGGGCTGCTCGCCGGCGACCTGGGCACGAATCACCTGAGTGTTGACGAAATAACCGATCAGCCCTTCGGTCTCGACCCGGTTGCGGTTGGCGCTGGGCACCCCGATGCGGATATCGTCCTGGCCGCTGTAGCGGTGCAACAACGCGTGGAATGCCGCCAGCAGCAGCATGAACAAGGTGCCACCCTCGGCCCGGGCCAGGGCTTGCAGGTCATGGCTCAAGGCCGCCGGCAGTTGCAGATTGCAGCGCGCGCCACGGTAGCTGGGCTGCGCCGGCCGCGAGTGATCCAGCGGCAGTTCCAGCACCGGTTGCTGCGCGCCCAGGCGCTCGGTCCAGTAGGCCAGCTGGCGATCACGCTCGCCCGCCTCCATCCAGTGGCGCTGCCACAGGGCATAGTCGGCGTACTGGATCGGCAGCGGCGCCAGGGTCGGCGCCTGGCCGAGGCTCAAGCCGGCATACAGGGCGATCAGCTCGCCGACCATCACCTGCATCGACACGCCATCGGAAACGATATGGTGCTGAGTCAGCACCAGCACCTGGTCGTCGGGCGCCAGCTCCAGCAGACGGACCCGCAGCAGCGGCCCCGCCTCGAGGTCGAACGGCTGACGGGTTTCCTCGGCCACCCGGGCCTCCAGTTGTGCCAGGTCCAGCGGCCCGACCACCTCATGGGCGATGGCCAACCCGGCCACGGGGTCGATCACCTGCAATGGGCGCGTCTGGTCGAAGACGAAACGGGTGCGCAGCGTCTGATGCCGCTCCACCAACCGCTCGAAGGCACCTTGCAGCGCCTGGCGATCCAGCCGGCCGCGCAGACGCAGGGCCATGGGGATGTGATAGGCACTGCTGTGCGGCTCCAGCTGCCAGAGGAACCACTGGCGCTCCTGGGCGAAGGACAGCGGCAGTTGCTCGAAGGCCGACTGCACCTCGGGGATCGGCAGGTTGGCCGGGGACACGCCCTCGGCCAGCATCTTCTCCAGGTACAGGGCACGCTTGTCCAGTGGCAAGGTGATGAAGCGGCGAGCGATCCGCGCGGCAACGGTGCTGTCCATCACAGCCCCTCCATGTCGTCGAGCAGGTCTTCCAGACGGCTCAGGGTCGAATCCTGCACCTGTGCGCCGGTGGCTTGCAGTTGCGCCACCAGAGCACCAAGCACCGGGTATTGGAACAGCAGTTGCGGGACCAGCTTCAGCCCCAGTTCGAGTTGAATACGCGACACGATATTGATCACCAGCAGGGAATGCCCGCCCAGTTCGAAGAAGTTGTCAGTCAGGCCGACTCGCTCAAGCCCGAGGACCTGCGCCCAGATTGCCGCGACCTGTTGTTCCAGTTCACTCTGCGGCGCCACATAGGCACGCTGCGATTGCGCGGCATCCACGGCGGGCAAGGCCTTGCGGTCGAGCTTGCCATTGGGCGACAGCGGCAGGCTGTCCAGTGCCAGCCACTGGTTCGGCACCATGTAGTCCGGCAGGCCAAGGCGCAGATGCTCGGCCAGTTGTGCCTGCCAATCGGCGGTTTCGCCGCTCAGCACCACATAACCGACCAGCTGTTTGCCGTCCGGCACCGTTACCACGGCTTCACGCACCAGGTCGTGCTCCAGCAAGCGCGCCTCGATCTCACCCAGTTCGATGCGCAGGCCACGTAGCTTGACCTGGTGGTCGATACGCCCGGCGTACTCGATCACCCCATCCGCGCGGTAGCGCGCCAGGTCGCCGGTGCGGTAGATGCGCTCGCCATTGCCGTATGGGCTCACGGCGAAACGCTCGGCGGTCAGCCCCGGGCGGCGGTGGTAGCCGCGCGCCAGGCCTGCGCCGGCCAGGTACAGCTCGCCCAGCACGCCCACCGGCACCGGTTGCAGCTCGGCGTCGAGGATGTAGCAGGCCAGGTTGGCGATCGGCTCGCCGATCGGCACGCTGTCGCGCCCTTCCTCGCGGCAGGTCCAGTGGGTCACGTCGATGGCCGCCTCGGTCGGGCCGTACAGGTTGTACAGGCCGGCCTTCGGCAGCTTGGCGAACACCTGCTGCTGGGCATCGGCCGGCAGCGCTTCGCCACTGCAGACGATGCGCGCAAGGCTGGTGCAGCGCGGCACGCCGCTGTCTTGCAGGAACGCCTGGAGCATCGACGGCACGAAGTGCAGCGTGGTGATGTTTTCGCCGGTGATCAGCTCGACCAGACGGGCCGGGTCGCGGTGATCACCCGGCGCGGCAACCACCAGTCGCGCACCGGTCATCAAGGGCCAGAAGAACTCCCA
>NZ_JYKS01000088.1 GCF_000935045.1 Pseudomonas sp. 10-1B | reverse complement strand
CCGCTCCCACAGGGGAATGTGGTGAGCCACGAGACCGGGGTCAGTAGGAAGCGACCACGATGGACACCCGCCGGTTCTCGGTACGCCCGGCGCTGGTGCGGTTGTCCGCCACCGGTTGGCTGCTGCCCAACCCACGGGACTGGATGTTCTGCGCCTGCATGCCTACCGCGACCAGCGCTCTGGACACGCTTTGCGCACGTCGCTCGGACAGCTGCTGGTTATACGCCGCCTTGCCCGACGCATCAGCATGGCCGTCCACCCGCACACCCTGGATACCAACGCCGAGCAACGCCTTGCCAATACGCTGGACAATCGCCTGGCTCTGGCCGTTGAGGCTGTCCAGGTCGCTGCCGAACAGCACCTTGCCGGACAAGTCGTAGGCCCAGCCTTCGTCGGTCGGGGTAAAGCCTTCGCTTTTGAGCACGGCGATCTGTTCAGGGGTCAGGCCCTTGGGTGGCGTGCTCTGGCAACCGGTCAGCGCCAGCACGGCGAGCAGCAAGGACCAAACGGAAAAACGTAAAGCCTGTTTCACGGGTTCAACTCCTGTTATTGATTTGGTTGGCGGACCGTTCCGTCTGCGCCACTTGCCAATGGCCACGGCGTTTACGCTTGGCCTGGTACATCGCCGCATCGGCGGCATTCAGGAGACTGGCGGGGTCTGCGCCGTCATCCGGGTAATAGGCAATACCGACACTCAGTGAGGTGGCGATACTGCGGCCACTGTCCAGCTGCACTGGCAGCTTCATGCTGGCAACGATCTTCTCGGCAATGTGCTCGGCGTCCTGGCGCGAATGCAAAGGCGTCAGCAGCACGGCGAACTCGTCGCCACCCAGGCGTGCCACCAGGTCTTGTTCGCGCAACTGGGCGCGCACGCGGTCGGCCACGCTGATCAGCACTTCATCACCTACCGCATGGCCGAGGGTGTCGTTGATCTGCTTGAAGTGGTCGCTGTCGAGGAACAGCAGCGCCAAGTGGTCCTGCTGCCGCGTGGCATTACGCACGCTGCGGCTCAGGCGGCCCTCGAAGAAGGCGCGGTTGGGCAGGCCGGTCAGGCTGTCATGGCTGGCCTGATGGGCCAGGGTCTGGTTCTCGTTCTGCAGGTGGCTGTGCCACACCTCCAGCTCATCCAGCAGGGCGTTGAAGTCGTTGCCCAGTTCGTTGAGCTCGGCAATCGGCGCTTCCGCTACGCGCCGGTCGAAGCTGCGCTCACGGCGGGCAGCGTGAGCGACACTGGCCAGGCCCCGCAGCGGGCGGACGATATCGCCGAGCAAACGCCGTGAAAGGTATTGGGCAGCCAGGGCGCTGAGTACCGTGCAAAACAGGATGCCAGCCAGACCACTGAGCATGAACAGCAACAGGCTACGGCCTTGGCCGACCAGTTCGATGTGCCCGATTTTCTTCTGCTGGTGCATGATCGGCAGGTTGACCGGATCATCCAGCAAGGCGCTGGCAACCTGCACTTCCAGCTTCGCGAGCATGCCGGTATCGCTGCGCTGCCAGTGGGCCAGTTGCTCACCTTCGTTGTTGAAGACCTTGGCCTCGGCCACTTCCTCGGTACTGGCGATCAGCGCCAGCGATTCGTTGGCCGCGGCGCTGTCGTCGAACACCACTGCCGCTTCCACGGTGTAGTTGATCGAGCGGGCGATCAGGTGCAGGTTGTGGTTGGCATAGACCCGCAAGGCAAGCACGCCCAGCAGGGTCAGGGAAATACCGGCCAGGCCCACGGCGAGCAGGGCGACGCTGAGATGACCACGGCCCAGCACCGAACGCAGGGTCGGGCGTACGCGGCGTTTGCTGGCCGGCTTCATGGCTGCACCGCCCGGCGCCGCGACAATTGCAGCACGCTGGGGTGAATGCGCACACCGGAACGCGCCACCGAGTCGAGGTTGACTTCAAAGGCTACCTGCTGATCGCTGACCCGCAGGCAGAACAGGCTGCCGACCGTACAAGGGTCGTCCGCTTCACTGATGCTCAGCACCGGGTGACCGCTGACACGCTCGAACAGTCTGTCGCGCTGGCCTTGGTCGAGTTTACCGATATAGATGGCGTCGCAGGCCTGGGCGACCTGGGTGTCGTCTGCCAGCAGGCGCTTCACCTGCAAGGGGCGGCCGGACTCTTGCACATGGCCCTTGATCAGGTCATCGGCATACTCGGTCGGGCCGACCAGGCACAGGCGCAAGGGTGAGGGTTCGACGGGCCAGCGGGCGTAGCTGAAGATGCCCAGTACCACCTGGGTGACGGCCTTGGCACGTTGCTGGGCCTGGACGGCGGTTGTGGCGAGGTCTGCCCGGGCAGGGCCCGCGCAAAGGAGCAGGACGGCCAGCAATAGCGAAAGTGCACAGCTTGTCACTTGCCTTGCGGCCACGGTCATGCGGGAAATCTCTTGAGGTCCTTTCTTATATCGGCGCAACGATAGCATATGGCCGTCTTGTTGTATGAAAGACGCCGAACTCGAAGGCATTTGCGTTCCTCTGTGGGAGCGGGCGTGCCCGCGAACACCGGCGCAGCCGGTGCCACCCACCGCGTTGGATTCTTCGCGGCGGTTCGACGCCTCGACACGCCCGCTCCCACAGAGGCCGCGTCGCGCTTACGAATTGAGTTCTCTGCGCGACAGCGCAGCCCATAGGGCTGGGTGATCTCCCACAGGGGGATCTCCCATGGGGCCACTACAGGGTCAGACCTGCTCCAGCATCAACCCAGAGATACGCCTTACCTTGCGCGCCACCGCCTCTTCGAAAATGCCCTGGCGCGGCTCGATCAGGCTGAAGCAGTGCTTGGCGCGGGTGATGCCGGTGTACACCAGCTCCTTGGTCAGCACCGGGTTGAGCGCATCCGGCAGCACCAGGGCGGTGTGGCTGAACTCCGAGCCCTGGGACTTGTGCACGGTCATGGCGAATACCGTTTCCACCTCGTTGAGCCGGCTGGGCAGGACGAAACGCACGCCACCACTGCCGTCGTTACGCGGGAACGCCACCCGCAGCAACGGCTCGCCGCGCTCATCCGGCAGGCGCAGGGCGATGCCGATGTCACCGTTCATCAGGCCCAGGCCATAGTCGTTGCGGGTCACCAGCACCGGGCGCCCTTCGTACCACGGCTGCAGGCTATCGATCAGCCCGGCATTGTGCAGCACCCGCGCGACCCGTTCGTTGAGGCCTTCGACACCCCAGGCGCCCCGGCGTACCGCGCACAGCAACTGGAAGTCTTCGAAGCTGTGCAGCACCTTGCCCGCCCATTGCTCCCACGCGGGGTGGTCAAAGGCGGTATCGAGCGCCGGGCGGAAGCGGCCTAGGGTGCGCAGGTAGCTGCGGTAGCCCTGCGGGCCTTCGCTACCGCGGTTGAGGCCGTCGAGCAGCAGGCGGTCGAAGGCACGGTCCTGCTCATGCTTCAGGGCCAGGCTATGCACATCTGGTGGCGGCGTGGCCAACAGGTTGCGCGCCGCATGGGAGTCCTGGCGGTTGACCAGCCGGGCCAACTGGCCAATGCCGCTGCCTTCGCCGAAACGTCGCGAGAAGCGCAGCATCACCACCTGCTGGGCCAACGGATTGCGCCGTTCATCGCCGGCCTTGAGGCCACTGCCCGCCAGCGACTCGCCCCCGATCTGCTCCAGCCAGGCTTGGGTCGCCGGCGAGTAACAGCCCTCCTCGGCATCCCGGCACAGGTCGCCCAGCACCGCCCCGGCCTCGACCGAGGCCAACTGGTCCTTGTCGCCCAATAGCACCAGGCGTGCCCGTGGCGGCAGGGCATCGAGCAGGTTGGCCATCATTTCCAGGTCGATCATCGAGGCTTCGTCGACCACCAGCACATCAAGCGGCAGCGGGTTGCCGGCGTGGTGGCGGAAGTGCCGCGAGCCGGGGCGGCTGCCAAGCAGGCGATGCACGGTGCTGACCTCGGTGGGGATCTGCTCGCGTACCTCGGCGCTGACCTGCAGGCGCTCGACCTGCTGGCCGATGGATTCGGTCAAGCGTGCGGCCGCCTTGCCGGTCGGCGCGGCCAGACGGATGCGCAGCGGCCTGCCCTGCTCCACCGCCGGCGCCTGCAGCAAGGCCAGCAGACGTACCACGGTGGTGGTCTTGCCGGTGCCGGGGCCGCCGGTGATGATGCTGAATGCGGCGCGGGTGGCCAAGGCGCAGGCAAGCTTCTGCCAGTCCACCTGGCCAGCTGGCGCACCACCGTCGAACAGTTGCGCCAGGCGGCCTGGCAGGTCGGCTGGCGGCGCTTCGGCCTGGGTCAGGCGCCGGCGCAAGGTATGGTCGATGCGCCGCTCGTAGCTCCAGTAACGGCGCAAGTACAGCCGCTCGCCGCTGAGCACCAGTGGCCGCGCTTGCTGGCCTGGGGTATCGCCGGCCGCCACCAGCGGGCTGGCAGCAATGCGCTGACGCCAGGCGTGGAGGTCGAGGTTGGCCAGCAACTGCGACGGCAGCAGCAAGGGGCCGGTCAGTGCATCGCCTTCCGGCGGCAACGACAGGGCGAAGTCGGGCTCGGCCAGGGTCTGTTGCAGATCCAGGCAGACGTGACCATGGCCCAACTGGTGGCTGGCCAGCGCCGCGGCCAGCAACAGCAAGGGATCGCTGCCTGGGGCGCGCTCTTCCAGGAACGACACGAACGCGCGGTCCAAGGCACGTAGCCAGCCGCGCTCTACCCAACGGTCGAGGAGTTGCAGCAGGTCGCCGCTGTCATGCTGTGGCGCCAGTGCAAGCAGGTGCTCGGCGTGCAGCGGTGTGGGTAACAGGTCGACGAGGCTTCGGCTCATATCACGGCTCCGGCAAACAGGTCCTGCTGTGCGGGCGTGTGCTTGCCACGGAACAGCGCATCGAGGGCCTCGATCAGCTCACGCGGTGGCTTGGCGTGGTACACGCCTTGGCCGCTGCTGCTGGCACCTCGCAGGAAGATGAACAGGGCGCCACCGACATGGCGATCGTAATCGTAGTCCGGCAGGCGGGCGCGCAACTGGCGATGCAGGGCCAGCAGGTACAGCACGTACTGCAGGTCGTAGCGATGCTCGAGGATGGCCTTTTCCATGGCCTGGGCATCGTATGCCTGGATGTCCGGGCCCAGCCAGTTGGACTTGTAGTCGGTCACGTAGTAACGCCCGTCCAGCTCGAACGCCAGGTCGATGAAGCCTTTGAACATGCCGTTGAGCACGGTCGGCTGCGCCGCCGGGCGTGCCAGGCCGGGGTGGGTGTGGCGTGCCACCAGGCGGTCGAGTTGTTCGGCATCGACCTGGTGGCTGGCGAACCAGAACTCCATTTCGATCTGGTAGTGACGCAACTGCCCGAGCGTCACGCTGTGGTCGTTGCCCGGCAACGGCAGCGCCTCGCCCAGCAGGCGTTGCAGCCACTGGCTCAGGGTCGGAATCCAGCCGGTCCAGTCGCGGCGATTGCAGCGCTGGCCAACGGTTCGCTCGATCAGCTGTGGGTTGCCGCTGACGTGGTTGAAGCCCTCGCGGCCCGCCCACTCCAGCAGGCCATGCAGGAAGGTGCCGGGGTTCGGCCCACGCGGGAAGCGGTGGATATCGCCGCTGTCGGCCGGGACCTCGCGCAGCACCTGGGCATCGACCACTTCGTCATCCAGCAGCTGCTGGGCCTGCGAGCTGTCGGCGCCGAGGGTCTGGTCGCCAACGCGTAGCGCACTGTACGAAGCGATCCACCAGTGCTCGGCCGCCGCCCGGCGCGGCTTGCGTGCCGGCAGCAGCTCACGTTCGGCCTGCGGCATGCGGTACACCTGCTCATCTGCCTGCGGCAGGCCTGGGCAGGTGATGTGCGGGCAGGTAGCAGCCAATGCCTGCAACCAGCCCCCCAACTGCTGCGAGCCCGCCAGGGCGTTGCCGCCCCCCAGCAGGTAACCCAATGCCGAGCGGTGCAGCTGCGAGCTTTTCTGGTTGCCGCGCTTGAGGTCGGCAACGCCCAGCCAGCAGGCATGCTGGGCACGGGTCAAGGCCACGTAGAGCAGGCGCAGGTCTTCGGCCAAGCGCTCGTCGTCGGCGCGCTCGATCTGCTCCTGGTCCGGGGTGAGGGTGAGATGGGCATTGCCCTGACTGTCATGCCAGGCCAGCGGCAGGCGGCTGCCGTCCACCGGTTTGCTGGTGCAGATGAACGGCAGGTAGACCAAGGGGTATTCCAGGCCCTTGGACTTGTGGATGGTCACCACCTTGACCAGCTGTTCGTCGCTTTCCAGGCGCAGGATCTGCTCTTCGCCGGCCTGGCCGGAACTGGCCAGGTGTTCGGCCAGATGGCGGATCAGCGCCTGTTCGCCATCCAGCTCGCCGGCGGCCTGTTGCAGCAACTCGGCCAGGTGCAGGAGGTTGGTCAGTACCCGCTCGCCATCACTGCGGCGGATCAGCGTGCGCGGCAGCTGGAAGTCGTGCAGCAGGTGCCGCAGCATCGGCAGCACGCCCTGGCGCTGCCAGGTCTCGCGGTAACGGCGAAAACGCATCACCCAGTCTTCCCAAACCCGCTCGTCCTGGTTCAGCCGGTCCAGGGCGGCCAGCGACAGACCGAGGGTAAGGCTCGCCAGGGCGGCCTTGAGCAGGCGCTCCGAGTCGGGCTCGGCGCAGGCCTTGAGCCAGACCAACAGGTCGTGAGCTTCCTGGGCAGCGAACACCGAGTCCTTGTCGGACAGGTACACACTGCGCACCTCGCGCACCGCCAGCTCGGCACGAACCATCTGCGCTTCATGGCCATCGCGCACCAGAATGGCAATGTCCGATGGCCGGCAAGGGCGCCATTCGCCGTCGGCATTGCGGAAGCCCGCCGTGCCCTGCTGCCCACCATTGAGCAACGCCACGATATGGCTGGCGCAACTGGCCGCCAGTTGCTGGCGGTAGACACTGCCAGAGACCGGCTCTTCGCTCTCCAGTTGCCAGCACTGCAGGGCTGCGCAGGCTTCGCCGTCGATCAGCAGTTGCTCGTTACGGCCTTTGGCGCGGACCTCGATGAACGGCAGCGGGTTGTCATCGGCCTCGCGGAACAGGAACGCGCCACGCCCCGCTTCACGCGCCTCGGCCTGGAGGAACACCTGGTTGACCGCCGCAACCATGGCCTCGCTGGAGCGGTAGTTGGTGTCCAGGCTATGCAGGCGGCCGCTGGTGGCACGTCGCGCAGCGAGGTAGGTGTAGATGTCGGCACCACGGAAGGCGTAAATCGCCTGCTTGGGGTCACCGATCATGAACAGGCCGGTTTGCGCGCGGTTCTCGCTGATCTGGTAGATACGCTCGAATATGCCGTACTGCACCGGGTCGGTGTCCTGGAACTCGTCGATCAGCGCGACCGGGAACTGTTCGCGGATCAGGCTGGCCAGGCGCTCGCCGGCCTCGCTGGCCAGGGCGTGCTGCAGGCGCAGGAGCATGTCGTCGAAGCCCATCTCCGCTCGCCGGCGCTTCTCGACTTCGAAACGAGCCGATACCCAGCTGGCGGCGTGCTCGAGCAAAGGTGCATCTGGGCTGGCCAAGGCCCGCAACTGCTGCTGCAAGGTCTGCATGGCGTCGAGGGCCGGGTGCGCGGGCGGTTCGCCCGACTTCCAGGCTTCGGCCATGCCAGTTGGGGTCAGGCGGGTGAAGCCGGTGCCCAGGTCGAGCTCCACGAGTTGCTCATCGCCAGCCCAGCTGCAGAGTTTGTCGAACCAGGGTTCGAAGTAACGGGCCTGCATCTTGCGCCCGTCGACCTGCTTGGCGGCCAGCGCATCGCGGCAGATCTGCCGCAGTTCCTCGGCCCATTGCGCCCACGGTGCCTTCAGCCGGGCCAACTGCTCGCCACGTTGCTGCAGCGACGCCAGGATCAGCGCCTCGGGTTCCGGCCCATCCTGCTGGAGGCGCACGCGGCCGAACAGCGGGCGGATCCGCGGCAGCAAGGCGTCGGGGCTAGCCCAGTTGCCGCGCACCCAGGCCAGGGCTTCGCCTTGCATGCCGTAGCAGAAGCGCCGCCAGTAATCGCGCATGACCTGCCCCAGCAGGTCGCTATGGTCGGTTTCCAACGTCTGGGTGAACAAGCTGCCGCTGTCGAAGGCATGCTCGCGGAGCATGCGCTGGCACCAGCCGTGGATGGTCGAAACCGCGGCCTCGTCCATCCACTGCACGGCGACTTCCAGGCGGCTGGCGCAACGCGGCCAGGCCTCTTGCGGGTAGTCGTCACGCAACTGGTGCAGCAGCGGGTCGGCAGCCTGCAGCTCGCCCCGGAAGAAGCGCGCGGCTTCGGCCAGGCGGGCGCGAATACGTTCACGCAGCTCTTTGGTGGCAGCGTCGGTAAAGGTCACCACGAGTATTTGCGGTGGCAGCAGCTCGCGGTCGAAGCCCTGCTCGCCGCCGTGGCCGAGGATCAGCCGCAGGTACAGCGCCGAAATGGTGAAGGTCTTGCCCGTGCCGGCGCTGGCCTCGATCAGCTGGCTGCCGTGCAGGGGGAAACTCAATGCCAAGGGACGAGCCTGGGTCATGCGCCATTCTCCGAGTTGCCCAGGGTCTGCCAAGGGGCGTTGAATAACGGGCCGTACAAGGCTTCGCACCAGCCTTCAAAGGTTTCGTCAGCCGTCAGCGCGGCAAAGTCGCGGAACTGGCGGGCCAGGGCGATGCTTTCACTGCGCTCGCCGAAACTGCTGCGCTCGTCGCCTTCGTAGGCGCGGGCTGCTGCAGCCAGGGCCTTGTCGGCATCGTCCTGGGCCAGCCAGGCGAACGCAGTCTTGGCTGCGACTGGCAGCGGCGCGTTCATCGCCGCCTGGCGGGCCACCAGCAGATCGCCCAGCAGTTGTGCGGCCTGGTCTTGCGGCAGCGGCGCAAGCAGCAAGGTCAAGTCGCTGGCCACCAGCGCGCTGTGGTAGGGGTAACCTGCCGCGCAGGCCGCCAGGTGCGTGACCCAGGGTGCGATCAGGCGGTGCCACTTGAGGCTGTTGCGCCCGGCGCTGATGGTATTGGGCACCGTGGTGATACTGAGCATGCTCTGGTCATCCGCCTGGAACACCCGGCCCAGCCAGCCTTCGAGGCGATGCTTGCCGTGCTCGAAATGCACCGGCAATGCACCTTCGACCAGCTGTGGCCAGCGTTGCAACAATTGGCGATGGCGTTGCAGCAGGTCGGGAAGCGGCTCGATCAGCTCGCTTTGCAGCAACTCGCCGAAACCGGCAAGTGGCAGCAAGCCACAGGCCTGCAGGCGTCGGGCCTGGGCCCGCAAGGCCTGTTCGGCATGGTCCGGGTCGGCCAGGGCCGCAGCCAGCAGGCTCTCACTGGCGCCGTAGCGTTGCAGGGTATCGAGGACGAACGGTTCTTCGTCCGGGGTCGGTGCCTCCAGTGCCTCGAAATACACCTTCAGCCGCTGGCTGAAGAAGTGCCGCACCGGGTGGCGCAGAAAGTCATTCAGCTGGGTCAGGCTCAGGGCGTCATCGTCGTGGTAAGGCGGCAGCCCAGGCTCGCCCTGCTCGTCTTCCTGGCCTTGCCGGTGGAGTACCTGCCATTCGTGGGCATAGCTGAACAGCGGGCTGTCCTTCTGGAAATAGCGTGGGCTGAATGGCTGCAGCGGGTGCTCCTGGGTCAGCGCATGCAACAGTTGTTCACCCGGTTGTTGTGGCAGCCCTTGCTCCGCACCAGCCAGATGCCAACCAGCGGCGATGTGATCGCGTAACTGACCAATCAGTACCGAGGCCGGGCGTTCGCTGTTGTCGCGAATGCTGCGCCCGACCCAGCTGACGTACAGCTGGTCACGCGCCGACAGCAGCGCTTCGAGCAGCAGGTAGCGGTCATCCTCGCGGCGCGAGCGGTCACCGGGGCGGTAGTCGCTGGCCATCAGGTCGAAGTCCAGCGGCTGTTGGGCGCGGGGGTAGTCGCCATCATTCATGCCCAGCAGGCAGACCACCCGGAAAGGGATGGCGCGCATGGGCATGAGGGTGCAGAAGTTCACCGAGCCGGCAAGAAAGCGCTGGGACAACTTGCCTTGGTCGAGGCCCGACAGCCAGGCTTCGCGCACTACGGTCAGCGGCAGTGGGTCTTGCAGGCCGACGGCTTCGCACACTTCAAGCCAGCTATCGCGCAGATCCTGCAACTGCATCAGCAGGACCTCGTCGCGCTCGCCCTCGGCCAGGAAGAACACCTGCAGCAAAGCGTGCAGGCGCTCGCCCCACTGGCCGACGGTGGCGGGCTCGGACAAGGCCTGGCACGCCACTTCAAGGGCGTCGAGCAGGGCGGCCAGCGGGCCGATCAGCGCCGCGTCCAAGCCACCGATTTCATCGTAAGGTTCGATGCCGTCGCAGGCCTCTCCTATGCCCACGGCATAGCCCAGCAGCATGCGCCGCAGGCCGAAACGCCAGCTGTTCTGCTCTAGCCCTGCGGGCAAGCCCAGGCTGGCTCGCTGCTCGGCGTCGAGCCCCCAGCGGATGCCAGCGCCCTCGATCCAGCGGTGCAGCGTGGGCAGGTCGTTGTCGCGGATACCGAAACGGGCGCGGACTGCCGGCACGTCCAGCAGGTCGAGCACTTCACTGACCGCGAAGCGGCTATCCGGCAGTTTGAGCAGGTGTTCGAGGGCGATCAGCAAGGGCTCGCGGCCGCGCTGGCCCTGGTCGGTCAGGGTGAACGGGATGTAGCGCGGATCATTGCGTTGCAACTGGCCGAACACCGCGCGGATATGCGGCGCGTAGATATCGATGGCGGGCAGCATGACGATCACGTCTCGCGGGCGCAGGCTCGGGTCGGCACTGAAGCGGGCCAGCAGTTGGTCGTGGAGGATCTCCACTTCACGTTGCGGGCTATGGGCGACGTGGAAGCGGACCGAACGGTCCTTCGCCAGGTCCACTGGCGGCCAGAGCTCGCGGGTTTCGGCGAGCGGACGCAGTTCGAGGATGTCATCCTGCAACTGGTTGAGCAGCGTGGTGGGCGAGCCGTCACTGAACAGGTCGATACGCCCATCGCTGAACACGCCCTGGTAACTGCCTGGGTCGTCGTAGCTGTCGAGCAGGTTGATGTAGTCGCGGCCCTGTTTGCCCCAGGCGGCCAGCAACGGGTGGGCATGCTGATGCAGCGACTGGTCGTCCAGCTGCAGGGGCATGCCCTGCTTGCGTTGCTGGCGTTTGTACTGGTGGCGCAGCAGGTCCTTGTCGGCAACGATATCGGCCCAGTGGTGACGGCAGGGGTTATGCACGCACAGCAGCACCTGGCTGAAGCGCGCCAGGCCCGCCAGGGCTTCCAAGGCCTGGGCCGGCAGAGAGGAGATACCGAAAACGATCACCCGCGGTGGCAGCCCCGCAGGTGCCTGTTCCAGGCTGTTGATACGCGCCATGAAGCGTTGATGCACCCCGGCGCGGCTCTGCGCCATGCCCTGCTCGCCGACATCCTCCAGCAATGCACGCCACAGCTCGGCCTGCCAGCGATTACCTGGGGGTAGCGGTTTGCGCTCGTTGCGTGCCGTATTGAGGATGTGCTCGCCAGCTGCCCAGTCCTTGAGCCAGTCGGCGCGGTAGACCTGGTACTGGTCGAACAGGTCGGCCAGGCGCTCGGCGAGCTGGTAGCGCTTGCGCAGGTCGCTGTCGTCGGTGAGGAAACGCCGCAGCGGCTCGAAATGCGGGCGCTCGATCAAGGCCGGGAGCAGGCGCATCAGGCGCCAGGTCAGCGGTGCCTTGTCGAGCAGGGAAACCTCGGGAATTTCGTCACGGCCCAGCACGCTTCGGTACAACTGCCACATGAAGCTGCCTGGCAGTTGCACATCGATTGCGGCGGCGATGCCGCAGCCGCCCAGGTCATCTTCTTGCGGGTCTTCGGCCAAGGCCAGCTTGAGCCATTGGGCGATGCCGTTGCTTTGTACCAGGGCGATTTCGTTTTCCAGCGGCGCCAAGGGGTAGCGACGCATCCAGCTCACCACCAGGCTGCGCAAGTCGTCGAGGCGGTTGCCGTGGACGATCATGAAGCCGGGGTGGAGATGGGTGGCGTTGGGCATCGGGAGGTCTCTGGGAGGCGCGGGTGGCTGAGGTGGGAACGATATCACGTGGGTGCTTTAGGAATGGCCTTGTGTCGCGATCGGACACAATCCTGTGGGAGCGGCTTTAGCCGCGAAGCGGGCGACGCGGTGGCAGGCACCGGCTTTGCCGGTG
>NZ_JYKS01000087.1 GCF_000935045.1 Pseudomonas sp. 10-1B | reverse complement strand
ATCGGGAGCGCAGCATCGGGCATCAGGTGGACGCTTGGAATGTGGGGATGATGGATCCCTTACGGAAGATCAGCGTCAGCGTGCCATCGAACTGCCGGGTCGCCGCCAGGTAACGGGCAGCGCCCAGCAGCATGGTGGTATGCCCGTCATGGCCGCAGGCGTGCATGCAGCCCTGGTGCTGGCTGCTGTAGGCAGCGCCGGTGGCCTCGTGGATGGGCAGCGCGTCCATGTCGGCGCGCAGGCCCAGGCGGCGCGTACTGCTACCGTTGCGCAGCACGCCAACCACACCGGTTTTGCCGATGCCGGTGTGCACCTCGTAGCCCCATTCTTCAAGCAGCCGGGCGACCAGCGCCGAGGTGCGGCTTTCTTCGAAGCCCAGTTCCGGGTGAGCGTGGATATCGTGACGGATCGCGTGCAGGTCGCTGGCCACATCGTTCAGCCAGGCCAGGATGTGCTGATGTCGGGACATGTAGAGTCTCCTCGCGCGGGTGGTTTCCCGTTCTTGTTGTTCGCCTTGAGGTCACGACGGATGAGGCAGGTCGTGCTTGGGGGAGAGGTTTACGCGAGGAGAGATGAAGCACAATCGAAACTGGTTTCACATGGTGGAACCTAAAGTGTACGTAAGCGGATGGTCATGGTTGAAAGTCACCGTTAGCGTCAGCGTTTTCCAGAAAAATCGAAATCCACGCATCCATCACATTCCATAAATCAATACCTGGCGTCGGGCTCTCTGGACTTTCATGCCACCAGATAAAGACTTCGCCTTCATATACACCTTTACCCAAGGCTAGATAATCACCCCCTCCATTCGAAAACACCCCTAGCATGTCAGGGAGTGCTGGATAGTCGTCGTCGCACAAGTCCTTGATTGCAACAAAATCCTCCACCCCCGAAGGCCCCATCGTGCCGCCGATATAAAAACCAAAGCCATTGTGCAGGCTCAAGTAAAATTGGCTGAGCCCCGCAGGCAGTCTGTGATTACCGATGACTTCTGAAAGACCAGCACCCAACGGAGCACCTCCTCTATAGAAGTACAAAGCACCTTCTTCACTGAAGACATACATCAGGTAGGGACTATCGCCCACAGCCAAAACAGTGCCTAGCACACATTTATCAAGCCATGCGACTACCCAAGGCAGGCGCTCAGCAAACTCCGACCATGCGGCAGGGATATATTCTTTTTCGGAACACTTGAAACCGAAGTCAAGCCACTGACTGGGAAAGGCAATGTCATGGGGAACTTCAGGGGGTGAGAAATACACGTCATAACCCTTCAGTTCACTCACTGATACGTGACCTCAACGATTCAGGCCAATTCATCTTTAGTCCCTCCATAGGCAGCAGACAAATAAAAGCATTTGACCAAGAGCTGGAAGCCGCAGCCATCATGAAGATGATAGTGCTTATTCGGGCTGAGTGCCTGCACCACCCTTGCCCGAGCGTTCGACCAGCACATAAGCCTTCCATGACAGGCCACACTATCAAAGCCGCTTAGATAACAATAAACTTATCAGCTGAATATACAACAGGCCACCTCCCGGCAAAATACAAGCTCACAATACTCGACCAGGCACTCTCACCTCCATAGTGACACTCAGACACATACTGGCGAAATGCAAAGCAAGCGGCATGTCTAGCTGCCAAACTAAAATCATGCGCCCCTGATACGAATTTATCTTTAGGTAAATTTTTCGTTGATTGCATAACCGCTCTAGTCACCTCAAGCCTACGGCCAAGCAGGTCTCTCTTCTGAATCCAACATATAAAATTCCCATTGACAAAGCATCCCACACATAACATACAATTCAAAAAACGCCAAGACTCACCACATATTACGCAAACAAAGAACTACACCCTGACCATACGCTCAAACACGAACCCGTAACAAAGCAACTCAAAGCTCTCGAATGGCTTGCCTTACCGTCTCACCAATAAACAATTCAAAACTTTGATAAATGATATTTTTCTCCTTGGTGCACTTGAGCGAAAATGCTGTTTCCACTATGACAGGTTCACCAGTCGTCCCGAGTATCGAGGTATCTATGGAATAGATTGGACCATAACCAGACGCTTTAACTACAATCATCGATTCGTCAGCAGCGCCATCGGCTCGAGCGCTTTTTGTCGCGAAAGCTACATTAGGTACACACATCGCCTCGACACCACTTTGAGTAATCCCATAATAAGTATCACCCGCAAATGACAAAGCACCATATTTTTTCAAAAACAGTTTATAGGACAATGGAAATTTAACGTTAAGGGCCTTTTCAAAATCAGCGATTACAGCATCTGTTGTCCCCCCCGCGTACGCAGGATCTTCACCGCTGGCAATGATTTCAGACTCTAGAACATCTATATAGCTCATTTTCTACCCTCAAAAATCTAAAGTTTTGGTTGCCCAATGGACTGTTTCAATTTGCAAGCACCCTCTAGCAAGCCCTTATAAACATCACCACACCCCCAAGCGCGAAAGTTGCCTGACGCATAAACAAGTTAAGTAAACACCCGACACTCAATCATAAGCACCGTCCTTTTGGACGTTTTCGATAAAAATATCCTGCAAGTCACCTTGGATTTCTTCGCCATCTAAACTCACAGTAAAATCACCTTCGAGCTCATCAGGAAAATGGACCCCATCTAATGTCCCCAGCACTACGGAAACGCTGTCCGCGATAACCACCTTAAGAAAATTTATAACATCAAGCTTCTGAGTGTCGTCCAGCAGCGCAATAGCATTGCGAGCCCGAGCAAATGAGTCTTTATCGTTGCAAGCAGGATTAGTGAGCGATTCTTTATATCGAGAGAAATTTTTCTCGAATAGTTCAAAAAAATCGCATCAACGAATTTTTTATCCTCCATGCCTTTACCACTCCCTTTTCTGTATTTCTGGACGTATTGACTTGTTAAAAAATATCAGCGTCTGCTTTTACATTGGCACATTGCATCGGAATAAACACTTACTACCACTCTGTTGAACGGTAAGCGTAGGTGCCGCCGCCATGCGGATTGATGAAGACGTGCCTCTCAAAAAACAACTGGTTTGGGCCGAAACATCGGCCTCAAGCTGAAAAAACATTGATTAACCGAGATAAAGATCTTCACCCTCTTCTGTTTGGACCACCATTTTGTAAACGACACTCCACACATCGCCTTCCTTCGGAAAAGGAGGTGTTTTTCCTCCAAAAACAAAAACAGTGTCGCCAAGTTTAAATCGGTCAGTCGGTCGACCCTCAATACACGAAACTTTAAATTGGTTTAAAAACACCATAGGGAAATCATCCAAGTACGCCCACCTAGGCTCCCCAACCCAAACGGGCGGATCAACCATATAAATAAATTGATCCTTAATTTTCTCCGCTATCCATTTTTTTCTATTTTTGGGGGAGCCTTCTTGCTCATAACTAGAATAAAGATTCTCCAAGAACTTGCTTGCTTGCTCATCATCTACCGAAGCAGAGTTTTTTTCTGCCACTGCGATAGCATCAGCACAAAAATAATTAAATTCAGTAATTGCCATAAACACCTCTTGTAAATATCACCATTGTCAAATGATGCCATTAGGCCTCTACTGAACGGCCTATGCCTCCTGCTACGCGGCCCATCAAGGCTTTCCCGGCGCTCGGACAACCCAACTGCCTCAACTGATTTGCGCGTGTCCATCTGCACGTGTAGGCTCCCGAAATGCCAATGAGGCACTCTCGCAGAGTTCACCAAGGAGGAACCGCCCATGTTCGTTAGTAAAATCATGCTCGATCAGCTAGAGCACGACATGGAGAATAATAGCCGCGAGATGGTGATCATGCCATTAGAAAACTTGAGGATAGACGCCAGGCAGGCCTCTCGCACTCAAGCAATCACCCAACCTCAGCAAGCGTGTACGTTGAATCAGCGCTACTGGCTAGACTGCGCCTGGAGCGGCATGAAATCGACGTACAATGGCATTCCGCATACGATCGTAAACACGAACTACGGCGTATCAGCCGGCATGGCCCTCATTGATATAAAAAATATCAGTATCCTGCTTCGAGACGTCGGCGGCTTCGGCACCGAGGCAAGAATATCGGTACGTAATGGCAAACAATACCTAATAATTACAGGATACCCCGGTTTACGCCGAAAATTGAAAGGGCCCCGCTATAGAATACGGAATGCGCAGTTCCTAGAGCTTGGGATCGGCAAGTACGGCATTCGCGGATCATCAATAAGCGGCTTCAAGCTTTCATGCTGGGTGGCTGTAGGCATTGAAGTTGCTGAGTGGGTATTTAGTGACGAGCGGGTTATGACCGATCTATTCGGAGGCATAGGCGTCGAACTCATAAAGGCAGGCATCGCGACCGCTGTCGGGTATGCAGCAGCAGTCGCCGTAGGAACATTTGCCGCCGCCGCTGCAGCACCCGTTATCGCCGCAGCAATCTTTGTCTTTATCGCTGGCTTTGGACTTAATGCCATTGACAACCACTACGGCATCAAGACAGCTGTCAAGGAGAGTTTGCGATACGCTGTCGCTCACCTTGAGAGCATAAAAGAGCAAATCACAATAATCGATATCCACGAAATCCGGGCAAAAATTGAGAAAACTGTAGCCAACATTGCAGCGCAAACCGCTGAATATCTTTATGACGAAGCGAAAACTTGGGCGCTCAAAAAAGTACAGCCCGGAGAGCTCAAGCTTCCTCGCCTCCCGAGCGTTGGAAACCTCCCGAATCTCGACAACTTTAAACTACCAAAGTTTTAATATCATGAAAAAGACACAGCACCTTGATTTCCACGGCAACCCGTCGCCTTTAAGAATACGACTTGTTGCATCTGCATTCATTCCATTTGCAGTAATTGCCTTCTGCTTGAGCGTGTACTGGCTGGGCCATGACATCTTCCCTCTATATGGCCGCATATATCGAGACGCGCCCATCGTAGAAACGCCTTACCTCGGTTTCTTCCTGTTGATGGGGATACCCGGCCTTATCTATTTGATCGTCGCTGCAACGATTGCCATTTGGCAGGGAAAAAAATTTAATCCCCCACGCAATAGCAAGCTAAGCAAGTTCCAATCTCTCATGCTGCGCGCCTCAATTAAGGCGGCCGTAATTTTGGCTCCAGCACTCATCATTATCACAACCTTAATACTGATGAGCCGAAATTACACGCCTTGCCCTAAACTTCTACTCTCTGGCTCCGCCTGGCAGTTATTCTGGGTCAATGACGAAAGCGCTTGCTTCAAACCAGACCACTACATCAATGACCATTGGCCGTGCAAAGTAATTGATGGCAAAGATATTTGCGTTAAAGCCGATGGAAGGTGACGCTTCAGGCAACTTTCGCACCCTTGACTACCGCACTCTGTCGGCACCTGCACAAATACACGCAAGCATATTCGCAGGCCTGGAACATGCATTCGCGAATTCGGGTCGAGTTCACGAAGCGGCTAATCTGCCACCCTGCGCAGGTTCAAGGCAAGCATGGGTAATAAAGCCTTGAAGGGCAGCGTGAATTGAGCATGGCCGAACCAGAGTGGAACGTGTCCCCCAAGAGCGAACGAAGGATGCCTAAGCCCTATTGCTTTGATTCCACCAAATTCAGACTATTCGCCGCATTGACACTGGCGGCATGCCCGACACGCCATACAAGGCTCCGGCAATGCCCCGCCGTCGCCGCCACACTGTCGGCGTCATCGGCAAGATTGGCCGCCAACAAAATTGCATCCCTGAAATTATCCGTATTCCACACAGCCCACAGCGCGGCTTCCAATGTATCGACCACATACCCGGACGAGCGAATCTGCTCACGGGTTTTGTGCTTGTACTCGCCGGCATTGATGATCAAAGCCCGGGGCTTCAGGGGGCGCACCTTCGGCGACAGCGCCTCTTCCTTGTCCGCGCCATTGAGCGCCAAATGCAACTGCGCACCGAACAACTGTAACCGCACCACAAACCCCACCCTTTACAGGATGGGGTTCATCATCAGCGTGGTATCTGCGGTGAGCAGTTCCACGGCAGCAGTGCTTCGAAGTCTTCTACCGACACCGCCTGAGGCAGCCGCTCCAGTACATGGCGCAGCCACGCATAAGGTTCGCGCCCATTGGCCTTGGCGGTTTCGACCAGGCTGTACAAGTGCGCACTGGCGGTTGCGCCGTTCGGCGTGGCGCTGAAGAGCCAGTTCTTGCGCTTATGCAAGGCTTTGCATAAGCGCAATTATGCTCGGTCGGAAATTATGTCGGGTATGCAGCGCCGGGTGGCAGCGCGCGTGGCTGTCCTCCACTGCCGACTTTGCATAATTTCAGCGATTTCCAGAAACTTGGGCAGGGCGTCAATCTGGGGCAATAACGCGAGAGCGTGCTTCCTGATAGGGCGACGGCCGCAATCAAGTTTCGCTAGGGAGCGGGTTCTACAGGAAGCCACCCAAATTATGACGTGTCCGAAACTCGCTAGGAGGCCCGGAAAGCAGGCGGACTATGCGATCAAGAAACCAAGTACGGGCGAACTGAGCATAATTTCCGACTGCGCATTGCGCCCGATCACAAACGGCCTTATCGCCCGTTCCGCCGGGTTGTTGTCGATTGGCAAGTGCCCCGCTTCGACATAGCGCACCAGTTTGCTCCAGTTATTCGCCAGATAGTTCAGCGCCTTGCCCAGGGCACTTTGCGGCGTCACGTGCGGCAGCGTCTTCTCCAGCCATTTGCTCAGATCGTTCAGGACGGGAACGCTGTGTTCCTGACGCACCCGGTACAGCGTGTCCTCGTCGGCCTGCAACTCACGTTGTTTGCGCTCGATCCGGTACAACGCGTTGATCATGTTCAGCGCCATGTCGGCCCGGCCGGTCTTGCCTTTGGGCTGAGCTGTCTGCGCCTCCACGAATTTGCGCCGCACATGCGCCCAGCAGCCCAGACGCTCCACGCCCGGCTACGGCAGCCACAATGAAATCGGCTGCCAGTTCACTCAGCATGGACCTCATACCTACTAAGCAATATTCGCGCTCCCTCCAAACAACTCAACTGCTTCCTAGAGTTCTTGCATCGTATCCAGCCATATCAAACTCAGGAATTTCAACTTAAAGCCATCAATTGCCTTCAAATAGCCCAACATATTGAAGCCCGTTATAACTCGACTTAATAGGCCTTGACACAACTGTGCCACCATCAGAATACCAAAAAATGGCATTGGCTTTTGTGATACCCAGTTTCAAACATGCCGCTTTGAGATTACCCATCTCACTGAAATCAACTGAAGACTCTGCGAGCACCTGATCCAGGTCAACCTCTTTTTCCCACCTCGGAATTATTCCAATAAAGTCCTCGTCATACCATTCTATACCAATATCTTTGCAAAACCCGCAGATCTCATACGCAGGGTCATCCAACTCCACCGTATAGTCCAATTCAAAATATTTTAGATATTTAGGCTCTAGAGAAAAGTTACTCCCCACCCATACGTGGATTTTTTGGTATCTCTCAATGTCATGCATATCCATCTAACACGCCCCTAACTTCATGTACTCACTACAGTGAGAGCTATTGTGCTAAGCCTTCCGATTTTTAGTTGCATCAATGATTGTGTGCGCAGGCGTCATCAACGAACCTTAACTATTCAATATTGCTGCAAAAATTTCTCAACCAGAGCATACCCTGAAACTGCCATAACAAGATAGTTCTGATACTCCTCGATTGGTAGCACCCTCACCGGATGCCCTTGACGATAAAGGGTGCCCGCCATATTAAACTCAAACTCCTTAAGCGAGCCACCTGCAATAATTCCACTCTTTAACGTTGGCCACTCCCTGGATTTAAGCTTATCAATAGCAGTAAACAGTACGACAAAGGGTCCTCGATAACCCTCAAATTGAAGATACTCAGATCGCCCGATTACATCTCTACCATTACCTACTGACAGCACTGAGAAAGCAAATATATTTTTGAACTTCTGATCCTTACTATTACTTCCAAGCCAAATAATTTGACTTACAGCAGATCTACCATCCTCCATCGGAATGGCAAAATAGTCGCCTTCGCGCATAGATGATTTTTCACTCACAAATCCACCCCCTTCATTTTAGCTAGCGCTCCAGATGATACATTACCCCCAGCTAGGTATGCCCTGCTACATCACACAGCGCAGCATTAGGGTTACTTGGGCTGTACGACCTCATTCTATTCAGTTGGCTATTAACGGAATCATATCAATGTCAAACGCCAAAAATAAGATCACAAAAGTTCCTCGAGCAACGGAACATCGTACGATCTATCCTTGACAATTTTCTTCGACTTCATAGCCGCTTCAATCTGTTCTTTGTCTTGAGGCACCTCGCTCAGTTTCACTGCACAATGTATGAACACGGCAGGATAAGCATACTCATTAGGAGAAGATACGACATCACTTATCGTTCGTTTTGCGGGTATAATACAAGCCAGAATTTTGGAAACATAGAACTCCTCCAACACAGACCTAATATGCAAGCAAACCTCAACAACCGAATTCGAGGATGGCGTTTTTATCGCACCGCCAAGGTCACCACTAAACCGCTTATTCTGCTCGCCAGAGGACATAAAAGAAAAGCTAGCCTCATTGAACAGGTTATTTTTGTAAGGCGGGGTGTAACTTGAAACATACTCATGAATCTTCCCGCCATACACCATCCCTCCAAGCACGTAGGAATCTATGCGTGAGAGGTGATCAAAAAAAAGCTCTGCCACAAACTTTTTACCATGCTTGAATTTCAGCTTGTTCTTTGACGCCACCACACCCTCAAAATGCGAAGCAACAAATTTTAGCTCTTTTAAAAGCTCAGCCTCAAAGTGTAACCGATTCTCGAAACTCATAAATCACCTATCCTTAAGAGCATTGAGCACAGCCTCCTACACAGCACTCATATTCATAGTCCAGCACCCACTCGGGGTCAGCTCCTGCGTCAGTCGCCCCAACAGGTCTTAGTTGCAACCCAGCTTTTCAGCTTCTGTGAGACGATGACTCTCTTCATGTAGCTACATGCTACTTATTATTAAAGGCAAAAACCGCACAACAAACAAGTCAATCCCCCCTCAACTGAAAACACCACAAGCCTTACAGCGGCGATCGGCGCCACTTATCGTCAAAACTCAAAACCTCTCTTCTCTTTATCTTCCAGACACCATCTTTATACACCAAATATATCTTGGAGCACGTTTCAGAACCTTTTGTTTGCTGCACCCGAATCGTTAGTGTTTTTTTACCCGCTTCCAAAGTCTCCAGTTCATCAGTCGCGGGATCATAGGTGGCAGGCCTGATGCACCCAAGATCTATAAGGCGGCCATAGTTAGACTTATCTTTAACAGCATATGCGTCAAATATCCCCTCAAGTTTTCTGGTGTATATTTCTTTCAACTCAGGATCTTCCGCCCCCTGAGCCAATATCTCTTTACGCTGCTCAAAAAGCTCAACTTCCCAGCAGTTCATCTCCCTCATGAAATCGACTAACTCGCAGGGAATGCTAGTCACCACCCTTTCTTTAGCCATATTAACTCCCCAAATACCCCCGAGTTTTTTACCTTTACGATACACGTCATAGGTTATGGGCGCAGGTGAAATATCGCCTATACCCTGAATCATCATGAGTTCCCATCATTCTAGTCCACGCCAAGGGCTTCCTGCGGTAGTGGCAACCCAGGCCCAAGGCGTGGCTGTGGATCACCATCAGACCTTCGGCGTAGCTTAAACTGCACACGATGTCGCCATTGCGGTTGACCACCAATGAGCCGGCCATGTTCGTCGTAGCGATACTGGGTGATGACATCGTCCGTCTATCGCGCTCAGATAACGTGATTAAATACGTGACTTCACCCCGAGAGCGACAACGGTTTATAAAAACCATATAGCAAAATAAAATATAATTGCAAACCGCTTCCACTCCACTACAAGAAGGTATAGCAAATAGTTCTGAAACGCGAGCGATTCACGTCGTCAAAACTATTTAACCCTCCATTCCACACTCCAATTTTTCACGCAACAAAATTTGCACATATTTAGTAATCCGCTAATCAGGAAAGACTCCGGAACAATATAGCCCCAGCAATTCTTCCACCCACTCATTATCAAAAGACTTAGATATCGATTCAGCCGCTAACCCTATGTCGTCCGATATGTATCCTGCAGCATCCGAGTTATGAGTCAAAGCATATATTCTTTTAAAGACATACTCACGAATATCATTTACAGCCTTTTCGTCACTTGCAGATGAGTACTCACGACTTTTTAATCGCTCAAAGGCACTGGCCCACACGGAGCCCAAGTCACCCTTATCACGCTTATCTAACGCCTCATCCCAATCATTTACACTGGACACAACAGCTTCAAAAAAGCCATCCTGCTGAATTCTCATTTTCAAACCATTCAAGGACTCTATTTTCATCTTAACCCGCTCCCTTTAATTAAATCTACCCCTGCGCACGGCGTCATACTCTCACCCAGAACATGAGTACCCGTGTCGCATTATCGAGGTCCAATTGGCTCACGTCGCCTGCCACAGCCGAGTACTTGACCGCTTTACTTTTGCGCACTAGAACATCCTTATAAGCAATTGAACTGGTTTATAGCTCATCAAACAAGCTGGGGCCATTAACCTTAAGAGACAACTCAATCATATACCGTACCTATTCAATTGCCGGCCGTCGCCCCAAAGACTCGAGATATATCTCCTGCAGTTCCTTCCACAGATTCCCAATCCAGTCTAAGGGGATATCTCCAACAATCAATTCATTTTTATTCGGTACATTCCACCATCCCATCGTTAAATCTCCTCAACCGGCTATGGAGCTTAAGATTGTTTTT
Source organism: Pseudomonas sp. 10-1B (assembly GCF_000935045.1). Taxonomy (GTDB): domain Bacteria; phylum Pseudomonadota; class Gammaproteobacteria; order Pseudomonadales; family Pseudomonadaceae; genus Aquipseudomonas. Next base: position 133 of record NZ_JYKS01000087.1, on the reverse strand, counting down.
GCCACCGAGACTCGATGTTTTCATGGAGGCTATTTTCTAAATACAGTGGCGCCATCCCGGATGGTTGAAGCGTAGCACTTTACCTCTGGCCAAGTTGGAGACCCGAGGGAAGTATCGTACGACAGCCTGGGGG
>NZ_JYKS01000086.1 GCF_000935045.1 Pseudomonas sp. 10-1B | reverse complement strand
GAGAGTTGGCTTCTACAGAGCCTAGCTCAGATTTTCAGCGGTATTTGTGAAACACCACACTAGTGTTCGTAAAGCCCGGCAGCGTGTTGACCTCGTTCAGGAGAATCGTTCCGTCATTCTTCAGAAAAAAATCAACCCTGGCATAACCTGTGAGCTCAAGACATCTAAAGGCCTTCTTTGACAACTCCTGTATGGAACTGACTATCGATTGTGGCAACTGACAAGGTACGCAGATATCCACCGCACCAGCCACATCATATTTCGCTTGATAATCATAAAATCTCTGCCCCTCCTTGGTCACAATCTCCCCCAACACCGAGGCAAGTAATCCACTTGCTGACTCCAACACACCGCACTCAACCTCTCTACCCAAAATTTCAGCTTCCACCAATACTTTGGTATCTATCTGCGCCGCGATAGCGTAAGCCTGTGCATACTCCGATGCATTGCTAACTCTAGACACTCCTATTGATGATCCTGAAGTCGCAGGTTTTACAAAAAGGCTTGTGCTGCCCAGGCATTCGACAACCTCGTCCCACGAACACATGGTTCTCATCGCCATCCATGGCGCCACAGCGACTCCCGAGAACTTGAGCAACCGCTTGGTCATGTCTTTGTCCATTGACACTGCCGAACCGAGCACGCCTGTCCCAACACATGGAATGCCGCACATCGCTGCCAGTCCTTGAAGGGTCCCGTCCTCCCCCCACCGCCCGTGCAGCGCAGGAAAAAGCAGATCGATTTCAACTTCTACTGCTCGTTGCCCGTTCGCGGCATATGTTAACGAGCGTCGGCCGGGACAAAGTGAGATTAATGGTGCAGCGCAGTTCACCTCGCTAGGACAGGTTCTCGGCTGCCCGTGATACCTCCAAGTCCCCTTCTGATCGATCCCTATGCAGTGCACGCGATGGCCTAATGCCATGAGCGCAGTGTGAATCGCTGCGGCTGAGCGTAGGGACACAAAATGCTCAGTGCTCCGCCCTCCGAAAATCAGTGCAATCACAATTTTTTCCATCTTTGCAGCCTCGCGGGATCAGGTTCTGGCTACTGTATCCAATATCCAAAAAAAATAACAACGGCCAATCCGCCTAAAGCGACGCCATGCCGGAGTCCTGCAACGGGGAATTGCTGCGGAGCGGCCTTGTGTCTCGATAGGCACCAACCTACCTATCGACCAAATAGATGATAATCATCTGCAATTAAAGGCTTGTCTTTAGATATATCTTAAGTAATATCTTACGATATATCGCAAACGACGGAGCCCTAGCCCGATGCGTGACCACCCCCACCACGACCCCTTCGAGCGGCGTCCCGGCCGCGGCGAGCGCGGCCCACGCGTCTTCGCCCCCGGTGATCTCAGGCTGCTGATGCTGGCCCTGCTCGCCGAGCAGCCCGGCCACGGCTACGACCTGATCCGCCAGATCGAAAACCTGTTCGACGGCAGCTACAGCCCCAGCCCCGGTGTGATCTACCCCACGCTCAACTTCCTCGAGGAGGCCGAGCTGATCAGGGGCCAGGTGCAGGGCAGCAAACGCCTCTATGTGATCACCGATGCCGGGCGCACGGCCCTGGCCGATCAGGCCGTCGCCCTGGACGGCGTACGCATGCGCATCGAGGTCAGCAAACGCGCCCTGCGTGGTCATGACCGCCCGCCAGAGATTCATGAAGCGGTCGGCAACCTGCGCCACGCCCTGCATATGCACAGCGGCCGCTGGACACCGGAAGAAATCGAACGGGTCCGCGACCTGCTCAACCATACCGCCAAGGCCATCGCCTCCGGGCCGGCCGAACCTGTCAGGGAGACTCCCCATGAGTGACACCATTCACCGCGTCAACCACGAGATCCGCCAACGCCGCCTGCAGGTGCTGCGGGTCACCGAGCTGACCCCGCGCATGCGCCGCATCACCCTCGGCGGTGCCGAACTGCAAGGCTTCACCAGCGTGGGCAGCGACGACCATATCAAGCTGCTGTTCGCCGAAACCCCGGAGCAACAGCAGGCCATCGAGGCCAGAAATCTAGGCCGTGATGGTGGTGCACGGCCCACCATGCGCGAATACACGCCACGGCGCATCGACCTGGTGGCCAATGAGCTGGACATCGACTTCGTCCTGCATGGCGATGGCCCTGCCTCCACCTGGGCCGCCCAGGCCGCACCAGGACAAACCCTGGACATCGCCGGGCCGCGGGCTTCGATGGTGGTGCCGGATATTTTCGACAGCTACCTGCTGATCGGTGATGAAACTGCCATTCCAGCGATTGGCCGACGGCTGGAGGAATTGCCGGCAGGCCGCCAGGTGCTGGCGGTGATCCAGATCGAAGACGAACAGGAACGCCAGCCGCTGCCGAGCAAGGCCCAGGTGGAGGTGATCTGGGTACGTCGGCACCAGGAAGACTTGCTGGCGCTGGTGCAGAACCTGAGCTTGCCGCAAGGCCGGTTGTATGGCTGGGTGGCGCTGGAAAAAGCCCTGACCCGCCAGGCCAAGGCGCTGTTGCTGGAGAAGGGCGTGCCTGAGGATGCGCTGAAGGCCGCAGCCTACTGGCGGGCCGACGGGACCGCGGACGACGAGTGATCGTTCGTTGCCTGCCCCGGCCTCTTCGCGGGTGAACCCGCTCCCACAGGAATTCCACAGCCTTCAAAGCCTGTGATTTCCCTGTAGGAGCGGGTTCACCCGCGAAGAGGCCGGCACAGGCTAAGCAAACTTATGCGCCCCAAGCCACCGATCCAGCCCCAACAACACCAGCCCGATCCCCCAGAACCCCGCCAGCACCCCTAGGGCATTGAGCATCACCTGCCCATACCCCAGGCTCGCCACATCGATGAACGGGTAGGCATACACGCCAATCTCGCTCCCCCGCCATAGCGTGTAGCCAAAGTAAGCCGCCGGGTACAACGCCCACACTGCCAGGTGCCATAGCCGCAACGTGCCTTTGGGCACCTCGCACCACCAGTACAAGGCATACAACACCGGCATCACATCATGCAGCAACTCATCTGCCAGCCATTGCCAGCCCTGCGGTTGCCACAAGTGGCGCAGCAACACGCTGTAGGCCACCGCCACCAGCACAATGCTCGCGGCCACTGCCGAACTCACCGCAGGCGACAGGAAAAACCGTTTGGCCGCGCCTTCCCGGCCGAACGCGGCATAACTGAGCACTGTTGCCACCAGGGTATTGCTCAGCACGGTGAAATAGCCGAACACATTGATCAGGCCGCCAATCAGGCTGGCCTGCTCCTGCCACCGCCCCAACAACACCAGGTACACCTGCACGGTCAGGCCGAACCAGCCCAGCACGGCCATGCCGGTCAGCCAGGAGCGCCGCGGCATGTCAGGCCTGACGCTGCAGCTTCACGTACAGCTGTTCGACCTTTTCCCGCGCCCACGGTGTTTTGCGCAAGAAGGTCAGGCTCGACTTGATGCTGGGGTTGCTCTTGAAGCAGCGCACATCGATGCGCTCGGCCAGGCCCTGCCATTGGTAGTGCGCCACCAACTCGGTGAGGATTTGCTCCAGGGTCTTGCCGTGCAGCGCGTTGTGTTGGGCCGTGCTCATGCCAGTGCTCCGTAGGAAAGATGCGCACCTTACACGAGTGTAGTGGTGGGTGGGATCGGTCGAGTCGACAGAAAAACCGCTGGCCAGATGCAAAACCTCTGTGCTGAAATAGATATGTTATGTTGTAACATTACAAAAGCATCTGCCAAGGAACGCCCCACCCCATGTTGTCCACACCGCTTCGCCTCTCCCCCCTCGCCGTCGCGCTCTGGCTGGTTACAGCGCCCAGCCAGGCCGTGGAACTCGAACCCCAGGTCATCACCGCCAACCCGTTAGGCAGCCGTCAGCTGGCCGCCCCGAGCACCGTGCTCGAAGGCGACAAACTGCTGCAACAACAGCACGGCAGCCTCGGTGAAACCCTGAACAAACAACCCGGTGTCGCCTCCACCTGGTTCGGCCCTGGTGCCAGTCGCCCGGTAATCCGTGGCCTGGATGGCGACCGCATTCGCATCCTGCGCAATGGCGTCGGCGCCTTGGATGCCTCGTCGCTGTCCTACGATCACGCCGTGCCACTGGACCCGGTGACCGTGGACCGGGTCGAGATCGTCCGTGGCCCCGCCGCCCTGCTCTATGGCGGCAACGCCATCGGCGGCGTGGTCAACACCTTCGACAACCGCATCCCGGACGCCCCCATCGAAGGCATCCACGGTGCCGGTGAACTGCGCTACGGTGGCGCCGACACCACCCGCAGCAGCGCCGGCAAGCTGGAGGCCGGCAACGGTACTTTCGCCCTGCACCTGGATGCCAACAGCCGCCAGTTCAACGACTTGCGCATCCCCGGTTACGCCCGCAGTTCCAAGGTGCGTGATACCGACGAACCCGGCAGCAAGCATCGCCTGGAAAACAGTGATGGCCGCCAGGATGGTGGCGCAGTGGGTGGTGCCTACCATTGGGATCACGGTTACGCCGGCCTGTCGTACAGCAGCTACGACAGCAATTACGGCTCGGTGGCCGAGCCCGGCGTGCGCCTGGACATGAAACAGGACCACTACGCCTTCGCCTCCGAGCTGCGCGACCTGGATGGCCCGTTCAGTTCGGTCAAGGTCGATGCCGGCTACACCGACTACGAACACCGCGAGATCGAAGAAGGCGAAGTCCACACCACCTTCAAGAACAAGGGCTACGAAGCGCGCATCGAAGCCCGCCACCAGCCGCTCGGGCCGGTGGAAGGGGTGATCGGCGCCCAGGTCAGCCGCAACGAGTTCTCCGCCCTGGGTGAGGAAGCCTTCGTCCCGCATACCGATACCGACAGCCTGGCGCTGTTCATGCTCGAGCAGTGGCAGGCCACCGAGCGCCTGAACCTGAGCCTGGGCGCGCGCATGGAACATACCCGCGTCGACCCGGACGCCAAAGGCAACGAGAACTTCGTCGATGCCGACAGCGCCAGCAGTTTCAACGCCTTCAGCCTGTCCTCGGGTGCGGTGTACCAGCTCGACCCGATCTGGTCGCTGGCCGCCAACCTCGGCTACACCGAACGCGCCCCGACCTTCTACGAGTTGTATGCCAATGGCGCGCACGTGGCCACCGGCGCCTTCGAAGTCGGCGATGCCAGCCTGAACAAGGAAAAGGCCATTTCCGCCGACCTGGCACTGCGTTTCGACAACGGCACCCACAAGGGCAGTGTCGGGGTGTTCTACAGCCACTTCCGCAACTACATCGGCCTGATCGGTACCGGCAACATCCGCGAGGGCGGGCATGACCACGACCATGACGAGGATGATCACGACCACGACCACGACGGTTTCCCGGAATACCAGTACCAGGGTGTGCGGGCACGCTTCTACGGCATCGAGGCCCAGGACCGCTGGCAACTGGCCGAGAACCGTTACGGCAGCTTCGCGCTGGAGTTGTCCGGTGACTACACCCGAGCCAAGAACCTCGACAGTGGCGAGCCGCTGCCACGCATCGCCCCGCTGCGCCTGAACAGCGGCCTGGTCTGGGAACTGGACCGCTGGCAGGCACGGGTGGATGTGCAGCATGCCGCGTCGCAGCACCGCAAGCCGGCCAACGAAACCAGCACCGATGGCTACACCACGCTGGGGGCGAGTGTCGGCTACCGTTTCGACATTGGCCAGAGCCAGTGGCTGGCGTTTGTGCGCGGTGAGAACCTGACCGACCAGACCGTACGCTATGCCAGTTCGATCCTGCGGGACATCGCGCCAGCACCGGGGCGTAGCGTGGAAGTGGGCCTGCGTACCACCTTCTGATTGCAATTAGCATCTGTGGGAGCGGGCATGCCCGCGAAGAATCCAACGCGGTGGATGGCACCGGCTCCGCCGGTGTTCGCGGGCACGCCCGCTCCCACAGAGATTTCGCAAGCTTTGGGATTTTGAGCAAGACAGTTGCTCCCATAGCTTATCGTTCCTCTGTACTGACATCGACTATTGCCATATTTACAACAATCCACTGCGACATTTTGTCTTTTTTTCTTACAACTTCCGCTATATCCTCCCCGCCGAAAGCTGAATCGCTTCATCGACTAACTTTGTCGCCATATCCATTGAAGGGGCCACCTTTCGGTGCGCTTGCCGTTTTTTCAATAATCAAAAGATAGCGCTATCTCATGCTCCAGCTGCCCAAAAACTGTTACATCGGCCTTGCCCTCAGCGCCCTGGCAACCACCGCCGGCGCCAACGAAATGTTCGCCAGCGACTCCCCTTGGATGCTCGGCGACTGGGGTGGCACCCGCAGCGAACTGCTGGAAAAAGGCTATGACTTCACCCTCGGCTACACCGGCGAGATGGGCAGCAACCTGCACGGTGGCTACGACCACGACCGCACCGCGCGCTACAGCGACCAGTTCACCTTCGGCAGCCACCTGGACCTGGACAAGATCCTCGGCTGGCACGACACCGAATTCCAGCTGACCATCACCGAGCGCCACGGCGACAACATCAGCAACGACCGCATCAACGATCCGCGCGTCGGTGGCTTCACCTCGGCCCAGGAAGTGTGGGGCCGCGGTGAAACCTGGCGGCTGACGCAGATGTGGATCAAGCAGAAGTACTTCGACGGCGCGCTGGACGTGAAATTCGGCCGTTTCGGCGAAGGCGAGGACTTCAACAGCTTCCCCTGCGACTTCCAGAACCTGGCCTTCTGCGGCTCGCAGGTGGGCAACTGGGTGGGTGGCATCTGGTACAACTGGCCAGTCAGCCAGTGGGCCCTGCGCGTGCGCTACAACCTCAGCGACGCGCTCTATGCCCAGGTCGGGGTGTTCGAGCAGAACCCCTCCAACCTCGAATCAGGCAATGGCTTCAAGCTCAGCGGCAGTGGCACCCAGGGGGCCGTCATGCCGATCGAACTGGTATGGAGCCCACGGGTCAATGGCCTGAAAGGGGAATATCGCGCCGGCTACTACTACAGTAATGCCAAGGCACAGGATGTTCTCAAGGACAGCAACGGCCAGCCGGCAGCCCTCAGCGGCGCCGCCTACCGCAGCAGTTCGAGCAAGCACGGCTTGTGGCTCGGCGCCCAGCAGCAGGTGACCTCGCTGGCGTCCGACCAGTCGCGAGGCCTGAGCCTGTTCGCCAACGCCACGCTGCATGACAAGAAGACCAATGCCATCGACAACTATGTGCAGGCAGGACTGGTATACAAAGGGGCCTTCGACGCCCGCGCCAAGGACGACATCGGTTTCGCCCTGGCTCGCGTGCACGTCAACCCTGCCTACCGCAAGAACGCCCGCCTGGCCAACCAGGCCGCCGGCCTCGACGACTACGACAACCCCGGCTTCCTTCCGGTACAGGACACCGAGTACAGCGCCGAACTGTATTACGGCATCCACCTGGCCGACTGGCTCACGGTACGCCCCAACCTGCAGTACATCCGCCACCCGGGCGGGGTGTCGCAGGTCGATGGCGCCCTGATCGGCGGCCTGAAGATCCAGAGCAGTTTCTAACCCCCCTTTTTTGACCTGACGGAGAACCTACGATGAGCACTGAAGGTGCCAACCATGGAAGCCGCTGGCTACCGCGCCTGATTGGCGCGCTGTTGCTGCTGATGGGCCTGGCCCTGCTGGCCGGCGGCATCAAGCTGAGCCAGCTGGGCGGATCGCTGTACTACCTGATCGCCGGTATCGGCTTTGCCCTGGCGGGCATCCTGCTGCTGGCCCAGCGCCGCATCGCCCTAGGCCTGTATGGCCTGGTGCTGCTGGGCAGCACGGGATGGGCCCTGCTTGAAGTGGGCCTGGACTGGTGGCAACTGGTACCGCGCCTGGCCATCTGGTTCGCCATCGGCGTGGTCTTGCTGCTGCCTTGGGCACGTCGCCCGCTGACCGGCCCGGCCAGCAAGGCCAACACCGCGCTGCTCAGCGTCGCCGTGGTCGCCTCGGGCGCGTGTGCCGTGGCCAGCCAATTCACCCACCCCGGCGAAGTATTCGGCGAACTGGGCCGCGACAGCAGCGAAATGGCCAGCGCCGCGCCGGCCATGCCTGACGGCGAATGGCAGGCCTACGGCCGTACCGAACATGGCGACCGCTATTCGCCACTGCGCCAGATCACCCCGCAGAACGCCTACCGCCTGGAAGAGGCCTGGCGCATCCGCACCGGTGACCTGCCGACCGAAAACGACCCGGTGGAACTGACCAACCAGAACACCCCGCTGAAGGTCAACGGCATGCTCTATGCTTGCACCGCGCACAGCCGCCTGCTGGCCCTGGACCCGGACACTGGTGCAGAAATCTGGCGCTACGACCCGCAAGTCAAGAGCCCGGTGGGCACCTTCAAAGGCTTTGCCCACATGACCTGCCGCGGCGTTTCGTACTATGACGAAAACCGCTATGTCAGCCGCGACGGCAGCCCGGCGCCGAAAATTTCCGACGCCGGCCAGGCCGTGGCCCAGGCCTGCCCGCGCCGCCTCTACCTGCCCACCGCGGACGCCCGCCTGATCGCCATCAACGCCGACAACGGCAAGGTTTGCGAAGGCTTCGCCAACCAGGGCGTGATCGACCTGACCACTGGCATCGGCCCGTTCACCGCTGGCGGCTACTACTCCACCTCGCCTGCCGCGATCACCCGTGACCTGGTGATCATCGGTGGCCATGTCACCGACAACGAGTCGACCAACGAGCCGTCCGGCGTGATTCGCGCCTATGACGTTCACGATGGCCACCTGGTGTGGAACTGGGACAGCAACAACCCGGACGACACCAAGCCGTTGGCCCCGGGCAAGATGTACAGCCGCAACTCGGCCAACATGTGGTCGATCGCCAGCGTCGACGAAGACCTTGGCATGATCTACCTGCCCCTGGGCAACCAGACCCCTGACCAGTGGGGCGCCGACCGCACCCCGGGTGCCGAGAAGTACAGCGCCGGCGTGGTCGCCCTGGACTTGGCCACCGGCAAGGCCCGCTGGAACTACCAGTTCACCCACCACGACCTGTGGGACATGGACGTCGGCAGCCAACCGACCCTGGTCCACCTGAAGACCGACGATGGCGTGAAACCGGCGATCATCGTGCCGACCAAGCAAGGCAGCCTGTACGTGCTCGACCGCCGCGACGGGACGCCGATCGTGCCGATTCGTGAAATCCCGACCCCGCAAGGCGCGGTCAAGGGCGACCACACCTCGCCGACCCAGGCCCGCTCCGACCTCAACCTGCTCGGCCCGGAGCTGACCGAACAGGCCATGTGGGGTGCCACGCCATTCGACCAGATGCTGTGCCGCATCCAGTTCCGCGAGCTGCGCTACGAAGGCCAGTACACCCCGCCATCCGAACAAGGCTCGCTGATCTACCCAGGCAACGTTGGCGTATTCAACTGGGGCAGCGTGTCGGTCGACCCGGTACGCCAGCTGCTGTTCACCTCGCCCAACTACATGGCCTTCGTGTCGAAGATGATCCCGCGTGAGCAAGTGGCCGAAGGCAGCAAGCGCGAAAGCGAAACCAGCGGCGTGCAGCCGAACACCGGTGCACCGTATGCAGTGACCATGCATCCGTTCATGTCGCCCCTGGGCGTACCGTGCCAGGCACCGGCCTGGGGCTATGTCGCCGCCATCGACCTGTTCACCAACAAAGTGGTGTGGAAGCACAAGAACGGCACCACCCGCGACAGCACCCCGGTGCCGATCGGCCTGCCGGTTGGCGTGCCAAGCATGGGCGGCTCGATCGTCACCGCCGGTGGCGTCGGCTTCCTCAGCGGCACCCTGGACCAGTACCTGCGCGCCTATGACGTGAACAACGGCAAGGAACTGTGGAAAGCCCGCCTGCCAGCGGGTGGCCAGGCCACGCCGATGACCTACACCGGCAAGGACGGCAAGCAGTACGTGCTGGTGACAGCTGGCGGCCACGGCTCGCTGGGTACCAAGATGGGCGATTACATCATCGCTTACAAATTGGCTGAGTAAAGCTACCGAGCCCCTCCTCAGGGGCTCATTCACCTGTACCGGCCTCATCGCCGGCAAGCCAGCTCCCACAGGTACTCCACTGTTTTCAAGGCCTATGGAGTACCTGTGGGAGCTGGCTTGCCGGCGATGAGGCCGGTACAGGCGAGCAAAAGTGCCCCCCTCCACTGCTGCCTTCATCTACCATTGAAACCCATCCCCCCGCGCCCCATCTAAGCACCATAGTCATTCACGCAGGTGCCCCATGAGCGACCAGCAGGATTTCCCGGAACACCCCGACGAACACAGCGAAGTCGAACACACCACCCCCCAGGCCGAAGCCGGCCACGCCCTCGCCCTGCCCGGCCAGCAACTGCCGGACAAGGTCTACGTGATCCCGATCCACAACCGCCCGTTCTTCCCGGCACAGGTCCTGCCGGTCATCGTCAACGAAGAACCCTGGGCCGAAACCCTCGACCTGGTGGCCAAGTCACCGGACCACTGCCTGGCGCTGTTCTTCATGGACACCCCGCCGGAAGACCACCGCCACTTCGACACCGCGGCACTGCCGCAGTACGGCACGCTGGTCAAGGTGCACCACGCCAGCCGTGAAAACGGCAAGCTGCAGTTCGTCGCCCAGGGCCTGACCCGGGTACGCATCCGCACCTGGCTCAAGCACCACCGCCCGCCCTACCTGGTCGAAGTCGAATACCCGCGCCAGCCCGCCGAGCCGACCGACGAAGTCAAGGCCTACGGCATGGCACTGATCAACGCGATCAAGGAACTGTTGCCGCTCAACCCGCTGTACAGCGAAGAGCTGAAGAACTACCTCAACCGCTTCAGCCCCAACGATCCATCGCCGCTTACCGACTTCGCCGCCGCCCTGACCTCGGCCACCGGCAGCCAGTTGCAGGAAGTGCTCGACTGCGTGCCCATGCTCAAGCGCATGGAAAAGGTCCTGCCCATGCTGCGCAAGGAAGTCGAAGTCGCACGCCTGCAGAACGAGATCTCGGCCGAGGTCAACCGGCAGATCGGCGAGCACCAGCGCGAGTTCTTCCTCAAGGAACAGCTCAAGGTCATCCAGCAGGAGCTGGGCCTGACCAAAGACGACCGCAGCGCCGACCTGGAGCAGTTCGAGCAGCGCCTCGAAGGCAAGACCCTGCCAGAGCAGGCGCGCAAGCGCATCGATGAAGAGATGGGCAAACTGGCCATTCTCGAAACCGGCTCGCCCGAATACGCGGTCACCCGCAACTACCTCGACTGGGCCACAGCCCTGCCGTGGGGCATACATGGCAAGGACAAGCTCGACCTCAAGCATGCGCGCAAAGTCCTCGACCAGCACCACGCCGGCCTCGACGACATCAAGGAGCGCATCCTCGAATTCCTCGCCGTGGGCGCCTGGAAAGGCGAGATCAGCGGCTCGATCGTGCTGCTGGTGGGCCCGCCCGGGGTAGGCAAGACCAGTATCGGCAAGTCCATTGCCGAATCACTCGGCCGGCCCTTCTACCGCTTCAGCGTCGGCGGCATGCGTGACGAGGCCGAGATCAAGGGCCACCGCCGCACCTACATCGGCGCCCAGCCCGGCAAGCTGGTGCAGGCCTTGAAAGACGTCGAAGTGATGAACCCAGTGATCATGCTCGACGAGATCGACAAGATGGGCCAGAGCTACCAGGGCGATCCGGCATCGGCGCTGCTGGAAACCCTCGACCCGGAGCAGAACGTCGACTTCCTCGACCACTACCTCGACCTGCGCCTGGACCTGTCCAAGGTGCTGTTCGTGTGCACCGCCAACACCCTCGACTCGATCCCTGGGCCGCTGCTCGACCGCATGGAAGTGATCCGCCTGTCCGGCTACATCACTGAAGAAAAACTGGCCATCGCCAAGCGCCACCTGTGGCCCAAGCAGCTGAAAAAAGCCGGCGTGGCCAAGACCAGCCTCAGCATCAGCGACAGCGCCCTGCGCACGGTGATCGAGGGCTATGCCCGTGAGGCCGGCGTACGCCAGCTGGAAAAGCAACTGGGCAAGCTGGTGCGCAAGGCCGTGGTCAAGCTGCTGGAAAACCCCGATGCCAAGCTCAAGATCGGCACCAAGGACCTGGAGGCCGCACTCGGCATGCCGGTGTTCCGCAGCGAGCAGGTACTGGATGGCAAAGGCGTGATCACTGGCCTGGCCTGGACCAGCATGGGCGGCGCCACGCTGCCGATCGAAGCCACCCGCATCCACACCCTCAACCGCGGCTTCAAGCTGACCGGCAAGCTGGGTGACGTGATGAAGGAGTCGGCCGAAATCGCCTACAGCTACGTCAGCTCCAACCTCAAGCAGTTCGGTGGCGACCCGGGCTTCTTCAACGAAGCGTTCATCCACCTGCACGTGCCTGAAGGGGCCACGCCCAAGGACGGCCCGAGTGCTGGCATCACCATGGCCAGCGCCCTGCTGTCACTGGCCCGCGACCAGGCACCGAAGAAAGGCGTAGCCATGACCGGCGAACTGACCCTCACCGGCCAGGTGCTGCCGATTGGTGGCGTGCGCGAGAAGGTGATCGCGGCGCGGCGGCAGAAGATCTTCGAGCTGATCTTGCCAGAGCCTAACCGTGGTGACTTCGAAGAGTTGCCGGACTACCTGCGCGAAGGCCTGACCGTGCATTTCGCCAAGCGCTTCGCCGACGTGGCCAAAGTGCTGTTCTAGCCTGTACCGGCCTCTTCGCGGGCTCGCCCGCTCCCACAGGGAAATCTCAGCCTTCGAAGACTGTGCGATACCAGTGGGAGCGGGGAAGCCCGCGAAGAGGCCGGCACAAGCAACACAAATCTCCTTGATCATCGGTTATCCTCAGGCCATCGCCAGCCTCCGGAGCCACCATGACCGCCCCTCGTCTGCTCGTTCCCCTGAGCGTCGCCTTGCTTTGCGCCTGCGCCCAACACCCCACGCAGCCCGTGGAACTGGACGCCGAAAGCGAATGCCCCACGCGCCTGCAGGTTGGCCAAGCCCTGACCCTCACCCTACCCAGCAACCCCACCACCGGCTACCGCTGGCTGGTGCAGAACCCCGCGTCCGGTGTGCTGCGAAGCCTCGGCCCCGAGGTCTACAGCGCCCCTGAAGACGCCGGTATCGTTGGCAACTCGGGCATCTCGACCTGGCGCTACCAGGCCCGAGCCGCTGGCGAGGGCCACTTGGTACTGGTCTACCAGCAACCTTGGGCCCCGGAAGTACGCCCGGTGCAGACGTTCGATTGCACCATTCGGGTCGATTGAACGCACAGCGCTGGTCAGCCAACCATGCATCCAGGCTGCGCTTTGGCTAGAATGCGCCCCCTGCATATCACCAGCCACCTGGATTCACCGTGAGCAAACAACCCGACCGCCTCTTCGCCCAACCCCTGGAGCAGGTGCCCGACTTCGTCTTCAACGAGGACGTGGTGCGTGTGTTCCCGGACATGATCAAGCGCTCGGTGCCGGGGTACCCGACCATCGTCGAGAATCTCGGCGTGCTGGCCGCACGCTTCGCCCAGCCGCACACCGCGCTGTACGATTTGGGCGCGTCCCTGGGTGCCGTCACCCAGTCGCTGCGCCGCCATGTGCGCAGTGACGGCTGCCGGGTGATCGCGGTGGACAACTCCGCCGCCATGGTCGAGCGCTGCCGCCAGTACCTCACCGCCCAGGACTCGATGTTCCAGGAGCTGCTGCCGGTGCAAGTGCTGGAAGCCGATATCCTCGCCCTGCCCTTCGAGCCCGCCTCGGTGGTGGCAATGAATTTCACCCTGCAGTTCATTGCCCCCGACCAGCGCCTGGAGCTGCTCGGCCGCATCCGCCAAGCGCTGTTGCCCGGCGGCGCGCTGATCCTCTCGGAAAAACTGCGCTTCGCCGATGAACAAGAGCAGGAGCTGCTCAATGAACTGCACCTGGACTTCAAGCGGGCCAATGGCTACAGCGAACTGGAAATCGCCCAGAAACGCAGCGCCATCGAAAATGTGATGCGCCCCGATACCCTCGATGCCCATCGACAACGCCTGCGCGCCGCTGGCTTCTCGAAAGTGCTGCCCTGGTTCCAATGTCTTAACTTCGCCTCGTTGATAGCCCTGCCATGATCGATCTGTCCCCCCTCGTCCGCCGCCTGGCGGGCACGCCCCTGGCTTCCTGGTCGCAAGGCCTGCAAGCGCAACTGGAAGCCAAGCTGGAAAAGGGCCACGGTGACCTCGACCGCTGGCGCGGCGCACTCGATGCCCTGCCTGCCCTGCAACCCAGCGAAATCGACCTGGTCAACGGGCTGCGCCTGGACTGCGACTGCGATGCCGCCACCCGCGCGCAGATGCGCCAGGCCTTGATGGGGCTGGCGCCCTGGCGCAAAGGGCCGTTCGACCTGTTTGGCGTGCACGTGGACACCGAATGGCGTTCGGACTGGAAATGGTCACGGGTCGCCCCGCACCTGGACCTCAAGGGCAAGCGCGTGCTGGATGTAGGCTGTGGCAACGGCTACTACCAGTGGCGCATGCTCGGTGCCGGCGCCGACATGGTGATTGGCGTCGACCCCAACTGGCTGTTCTTCTGCCAGTTCCAGGCCGTGCAGCAGTACCTGCCGAACCTGCCGGCCTGGCACCTGCCGTTCGCTCTGGAAGACCTGCCGGCCAACCTGGAAGGCTTCGACACGGTGTTCTCCATGGGCGTGTTCTACCACCGCCGCTCGCCTATCGAGCACTTGCTGGCGCTCAAGGACTGCCTGGTCAAAGGTGGCGAGCTGGTGCTGGAAACGCTGGTGATCGAGGGTGACGAAAACCAGGTACTGGTACCTGAGGACCGCTACGCACAGATGCGCAACGTCTGGTACCTGCCGTCGGTACCGGCCCTGGCGCGCTGGTTGCGCCGTGCCGGCTTCAGCGATGTGCGTTGCGTCGACGTGAGTGTGACCAGCGTCGAGGAGCAGCGCAGCACCGAGTGGATGCGCTACCAGTCGCTGGGCGACTTCCTCGACCCGAACGACCACAGCAAGACCATCGAAGGCCTGCCTGCCCCACGCCGCGCCACCCTGGTGGCGCGCAAGTAAAAAAAGGCGCCCGCTTGGGCGCCTGAATACACCTGCGGCGGGGAGCTGTCGCCGCGCAGGTGCTGCTACCTCAGTCCTTGGCCACCTCGCGGGCCTTCTCTTGCGCCTTGCGCTCACGCTCGGCAACGGCCTGTCGCTTGTCACCGTGCAGGCGCTGCTGGTCTTCGCGGAAGGCCTGCCAGAACTGCCTGGAGCGCTCCGCACCGCCCTCGGCATAGACACTGGCGCTGCCGAGGGCAAGGCTGGCCAACAGCAGGTATTTGCTCAGGTTCATCGTGGTTGCCTCGTGATAACCGATCAGACAGGGCCATCGTAGCGAGGGGCAGCTAACGGCAAGGTGAGGCGGGGATTACAGTCCTGCAATGTGGGCCTTGTGTTGCCTGTTCTGGCCCTATCGCCGGCAAGCCAGCTCCCACAGGTACCGCACAATTTTCAAGACCGTGGTGATCCTGGACTGCCCCCAAAAAGTTGGACAGTTTAAGCTGCCGCCTGGGTCCTGTATTCGACAGGGCTCAGGCCATTGAGCCTCAGCTTGATGCGGTCATGGTTGTAGTAGTGAATGTACTCATCCAGGCCTGCTTTCAGTTCATCAATACTCTCGAAGCGCTTGAGGTAGAAAAACTCTGACTTGAGCGTGCCGAAGAAGCTTTCCATAGCTGCATTGTCCAAGCAATTACCTTTACGAGACATGCTCTGTTTTACGCCATGATTGCGGAGCGTGTGGCGATACTGAGCCTGCTGGTACTGCCATCCCTGGTCGGTGTGGAGCACTAGCTTGGGCTTCTCTCCCAAGGTCTTGAGCGCCTTGTCGAGCATGTTACCAACCAGGCTGTACTGGGGACGAGTAGCCATCTCGTAGGCGATGATTTCCCCGTTGTACAAATCCATTACTGGCGAAAGATAGAGCTTCTGTTGCGCTACCTTGAACTCCGTTACGTCACTCACCCATTTCTGATTAGGACGCTGGGCGACGAAATTTCGCTCCAGCAGATTCGTCGCTATCTTGCCAACAGCACCTCGGTAGGACTGATATTTCTTGGGCCGCACCAGTGATTTCAGACCCAAGGTAACCATCAGCTTCTCGATGACCTTCTTGTTGACCAGCGCCCCACCTTTCCTGATCACGAGTGCAACGCGCCGATAGCCGTAGCGCCCTTTCTCTTTGTGATAGATCTGCTGAATCTTCTCCTTAAGCTCGGCA
>NZ_JYKS01000085.1 GCF_000935045.1 Pseudomonas sp. 10-1B | reverse complement strand
AGCGCCGCGCGGGCGGCGCTCGATCTCCCAGGCACTGAACCTGTTGCGGCGAAAACCTGTCAGACCCAACACATCTCCCCAGCAACCCCCTCGGCAACCAATCTTTCACCCCCTCGCGACTGGTTACCTTGCGCCCCCGTGTATAAGGTATAGGCATTGCGGTAAATGGACGGGAATCCACCATGCGTTTCTTCAATATTCTGGCAGTCGCTTGCCTGGCCCTGACTTCGGCCACTGCCCTGGCTGAAAATGTCTCCGGCCTTTACCAGGTGCGCGAGCCGGTCGCAGGGCAGGGCGCCGAAGCCCGTGCCGCAGCTACCGCCAAGGCCCTCGACACCCTGGTGCTGCGCCTGACCGGCGACCCGAAGGCGGCGCAAAGCCCGGCGCTGGCCGAGCTGCGCAAGGACCCGCAACAAATCATCAACCAGGTTGGCAGCGAAGCCGGCCCACCCGAGTCGGTGCTGGTCGAGTTCGACCCCGGCAGTACCGAGCGTGCCCTGCGCAAGGCCGGCCTGGCCCTGTGGGGCAGCAACCGGCCGTCGATTCTCGGCTGGTGGCTGAATGACAATGCCGAGGGCAGTAACCTGGTCGGTGACGGCCAGGCCAGCGCCCAACCCCTGCGCCGTGCCGCCCAGCACCGCGGCCTGCCGCTACGCTTGCCGCTGGCCGACCTGCAGGAGCAACTGGTGGCCAATGCCAAGCAGATCGAAGGCAGCGATCCGGCGCCGCTGCGTGAGGCCTCCGAGCGCTACGGCGCCGACGCCTTGCTGGCGGTGCATGCCCAGGAGGCCGACGGCAAGTGGCAGGGCAAGTGGCAGCTGTGGCTGGGCGACCAGCGTGAGCAAGGCACTGCCGAGGGCGCCGACCAGGCCGCCCTGGCCGACGCGGTGATGCTGGCGCTCAGCAGCCGCCTGGCGCCGCGCTATGTCACCCGCCCAGGCGCCAGCAGCCAGTTGCAGGTGCAAGTGCAGGGCGTGAACCTGCAGCGTTACGCCGAGCTGGCCCGCGTGCTCGAACCCTATGGTCCGCGCCTGCAACTGGCCGAAGGCAGCACCCTGACCTACGGGGTAACCGCCAACCGCGAACAGCTGCGTGCCCAGCTTGGCCTGGCCAAGTTGCAGGAACTGCCGCCCGAGCAGGCGCCCGCGCTGCCAGCCACACCAGCCCCGGCAACGGGGCCCGGGGCTGAGCAGCCAGCGCCGGCCCAGCCAGCGCCCAAGCCGTTCGACGGCCTGCGTTTTCGCTGGTAAGGGGAGCACACCATGACCGACGTACGTCGTTGGATCTGGCTGGGCGTTGCCCTGCTGGTTGCCGTGCTGCTCTATAGCCTGCACAACATTCTTACGCCGTTCCTGGTCGGCATCCTGCTGGCCTACCTGGCCGACCCGCTGGTCGACCGCCTCGAGCGCCTGGGGCTGTCGCGTACCTGGGGCGTGGTGGTTGTGTTCAGCCTGTTCACCCTGCTGTTCCTGGCCTTGCTGCTGGTGCTAGTGCCAATGCTGGCCAAACAGCTGCTGCGCTTGTACGAGCTGGCGCCGCAGATGCTCGACTGGCTCGAACAGGTGGCCCTGCCCTGGGCGCAGAGCCGCCTTGGCCTGGCCGATGGCTTCTGGAAGTTCGACAAGATCAAGGCCGCCATCGGCGCGCACATGGGCCAGACCACCGATATCGTCGGCGTGATACTGTCCCAAGCCACCGCTTCGAGCCTGGCACTGATGGCATGGCTGGCCAATATGGTGCTGATCCCGGTGGTGGGCTTCTACCTGCTGCGTGACTGGGACCTGATGATGGCCAAGTTGCGCGGTCTGCTGCCACGCCAGCGTGAACCGCAAGTGATGGGGCTGGCGGGCGAATGCCATGAAGTGCTGGGGGCGTTCGTGCGTGGGCAGTTGCTGGTGATGGTGGCGCTGGGCATCATCTATTCGGCCGGGCTGATGCTGGTGGGGCTGGAGCTGGGGCTGCTGATCGGCATGCTCGCCGGGCTGGCGGCCATCGTGCCGTATATGGGGTTTATCATCGGCATCGGTGCGGCCTTGGTGGCCGGGCTGTTCCAGTTCGGTGGCGAGCTGTACCCGATGCTGGGCATCGTCGCGGTGTTCATGGTCGGGCAGGCGCTGGAGGGCATGGTGTTGACCCCGCTGCTGGTGGGCGACCGCATCGGCCTGCACCCGGTGGCGGTAATTTTCGCCATCCTTGCCGGCGGTGAGCTGTTCGGCTTTACCGGGGTGCTGCTGGCGCTGCCGGTGGCGGCGGTGATCATGGTGCTGCTGCGGCATGTGCATGACCTGTACAAGGAATCGGACATGTATGCCGGGGGTGTCGATCCGGATCTATAACCGCGGGGCCGCTTTGCGGCCCTTTCGCCGGCAAGCCAGCTCCCACAGGTACTGCACTCGCCCTGAGCCATTTAGAGATTCTGTGGGAGCTGGCTTGCCGGCGAAAGGGCTGCAAAGCAGCCCCGCAATGGCGCAACCTGTTGATTTTGCTTGCGCTATCCGCTGCCGTGATTGTGCGCCCCGCGCTGCGGGTATAGACTTTGCACATTGTTCACCAAAGGCCCCCTGCGGTCCTGCCGACCGCCCGCGAGCATGAAACCACCGATCCAGTTGCCCCTGGGTGTGCGCCTGCGCGATGACGCCACCTTCATCAACTACTATCCGGGCGCCAATGCTGCGGCATTGGGTTACGTCGAGCGGCTATGCGAAGCCGACGCCGGCTGGACCGAGAGCCTTATCTACCTGTGGGGCAAGCAGGGTGTTGGCCGCTCCCACCTGCTGCAGGCTGCCACCCACCGCTTCCAGCAGCGCGGCGAACCCGCTGTCTACCTGCCGCTGGCGCAATTGCTCGATCGTGGCGTGGAGTTGCTCGATTACCTGGCCCAGTACGAACTGGTGTGTATCGACGACCTGCACGTGATCGCTGGCAAGGCGGACTGGGAAGAGGCCATGTTCCACCTGTTCAACCGCCTGCGTGACAGCGGCCGGCGCCTGCTGCTGGCCGCCTCGGCATCGCCGCGCGAACTGCCGATCAAACTGCCGGACCTGAAGTCGCGGCTGACCCTCGCCCTGGTATTCCAGATGCGTGGCCTGTCCGACGAAGACAAGCTGCGCGCCCTGCAGCTGCGTGCTTCGCGCCGTGGCCTGCACCTCACCGACGAAGTCGGGCACTTCATCCTCACCCGTGGCGCGCGCAGCATGAGTGCACTGTTCGATCTGCTCGAACGCCTCGACCAGGCCTCGCTGCAGGCACAGCGCAAGCTCACCATCCCTTTCCTGAAGGAAACCCTCGGCTGGTAACCCCCTGAAAACCTTGGGCCAGAGCGGAAAAACGAAAAAGTCACATCTTTTTCGATAAAATTTGCAAATGGCCATGATAGAGGGCATAGTTTCCCCCTTCTAAAGGACTACAGACACGGTCGTGCCCATGCTGAAGCGCTTCGCACCCCTCGTGCCACTCGCACTCGTGACCCTGCTTTTTGGCTGCGCGGCCCAAGGTCCTGCTTCCCAGTCAGGGCCGCAGCCCCAGGATCACACTCCAATCGCCGCACAATCGGCGTTCAAGGCCAAAGCCTCGCCATCGTCGGTATTCGGCGAGCCGGAAGAGCTGGTCACTGAAGGTGACCTGGAAGCATTTTCCAGCGACCGCAAGCCTTACCAACTGCCAGCCTTGGCTGACAGCATTCTCGAGCGCGGCATGTCGTTGATCGGCACCCGCTACCGCTTCGGTGGCACCTCGGAAAAGTCCGGCTTCGACTGCAGTGGCTTCATCGGCTACCTGTTCCGCGAAGAGGCGGGCATGACCCTGCCGCGCTCGACGCGTGAAATGATCAACGTCGATGCCCCGAAAGTGGCCCGCAACAAGCTCAAGCCTGGTGACCTGCTGTTCTTCAGCACCAATGGCCGCGGCCGCGTCAGCCATGCCGGCATCTACCTGGGTGACAACCAGTTCATCCACTCCAGCAGCCGCCGCAGTGGTGGCGTGCGCATCGACAATCTCGGTGATCGCTACTGGAGCAAGACCTTCATGGAAGCCAAGCGCGCCTTGGCCATGGCGCCAACCAATATCGCACGCAACTGATAGCAAAATGATATATCCTGCCACGGCGGCGATGCTTTGAAAAAAGCTCGCCGCCGTGCGCATTTACAGAAAGCGTCTAATCTAAATTCTCAACTCTTTTCGGCTGCGGCGCAGCGGTCTAAGACAGGATGTTCTGGCCATGGTAAAGATGGCGCGCTTTGCATTTCTCTCCCTGGCAGCCTTGCTGGCTGCCTGCTCCAGCCGTGCCCCTGCGCCGGCCCCTGTGGTTCAGCCGCAGGTCACGTATAGCCAGCCCAGCCCTTCGCCGATTGCCGATGACGTCTTGATCCGTGCCATTGGTCTGGTAGGTACGCCTTATCGCTGGGGCGGCAATACCCCGGACTCTGGTTTCGACTGCAGTGGGTTGATCAAGTACGTCTACCGTGATGCGGCCGGCATCAGCTTGCCGCGTTCGACGCGGGAGATGATCGTCATGCGCGCACCGACGGTGGATGCCAAGTCGCTGCAGTCTGGTGACCTGGTGTTCTTCGCCACCAGTGGCGGCACGCAGGTCAGCCATGCCGGTATTTATGTAGGGGAAGGGCGCTTCGTGCATGCGCCCTCCACTGGTGGCACGGTGCGCTTGGACTACCTGTCCAATAGTTACTGGGCCAAGGCCTACCTGCAGGCCAAGCGGGTGATCCCGCAAGGGCACCTGGCGCAGAACCCCTGAATCATCGCGGTGGATGGCACCGGCTTTGCCGGTGTTCGCGGCTAAAGCCGCTCCTACACGGATAGCGTGAGCC
>NZ_JYKS01000084.1 GCF_000935045.1 Pseudomonas sp. 10-1B | reverse complement strand
CCACCCGCATGAGAGAGTGGCCCGCACGGCATCGGCGTGAAGTCACTGTCGGCACGGCTAGCCGTGACCACGTATAGGAGAGTGAACCTTTTCGCCGCCGTGTGCCCCGCGCGCCCATTATCCTGAGAGGGTTTTCCATGACGCGCAAGAAGGCTCAACGACATTTCCAACTAATTCATCCCGACTGTGCCGGTATCGACATCGGTAGCAAGGAGCACTGGGTTGGCGTGGATCCTCGTCATGAGCATGCCGTGCGAAGCTTTCCCACCTTTACCGACGACTTGGTCAAGCTGGCCGACTGGCTTGAGGAGCTTAAGATCAGCGTGGTCGCGATGGAGGCGACAGGTGTTTACTGGATTCCTTTGTTCGAGCTTTTGGATGCTCGAGGCTTCGATGTTTATCTCGTCAACTCTCGGGCCACGCGACAAATCTCAGGCCGAAAATCTGACGTGCTGGACTGCCAGTGGATATGGCAGCTGATGAGCCATGGTCTGCTGCGAGGCGCTTTCAGACCTGCTGACGAAGTGTGTTCACTACGTGCACTGGTTCGTCAGCGCGTAACGAAAGTACGAGACCAAGCCAAGGCACTGAATCGAATTCAGAAAGCCCTCACCCAGATGAATATTCAACTGGCCAATGTCATCAGCGATATTTCTGGCGTGACGGGAATGAAAATTCTGCGCGCCATCCTTGAGGGCGAGCGTAATCCGGAAAAGCTGGCGCAACTGCGAAATGTTCGGATCAAAGCTGACGAAGACACAGTAGCCCGCAGTCTTCAAGGAAATTGGCGGTTGGAGCACCTGCATGCACTGGACCAGGAGGTAGCCTGTTACGACTTCCTGGAAACGCAGATCGCTGCTTGTGATGCGCTAATCAATGATTCGCTTGCCCTGCTGCCCGTACGTGACGATGCCCCTCAGCCGACCAAAAAAACATTGCGCAGCCCGCATCGCTCAGGCCAAGAGCAAGGCGCATTGCATCAAGCGCTGTGGCGAACAATGGGCGTTGATTTGACGGCCATTCCCACTATCGGGGTCGATACGGCACTGGTTGTCGCAAGTGAAATCGGTGCAGATCTTTCAAAGTTTCCGTCCATGAAACACTTCTGCTCTTGGTTGGGGTTAGCACCACCCACCCGTATTTCTGGAGGCAAGCAATTGCCTGGGAAAGGACCGAAAGTGATCAACCGCGCAGCGCAAGCGCTCAAGCAAGCAGCGTCAAATGCTCGCAATGATCAAAGTTTTATCGGCGCGAGTCATCGCGCCAGATTGGCACGCATGGACACTAGCTGCGCGATTAAAGCGACAGCCCACCAATTGGCTCGATTGATCTATGCGATGCTGACTAAAGGAAAGCCTTACATCGAACAGGGAATTGCTGTGTTCGAAGAGCAGAGCAAAGAGCGTCAGTACCGAGCCTTGCTGCGCAAGGCTCGGAAACTGGGATTG
>NZ_JYKS01000083.1 GCF_000935045.1 Pseudomonas sp. 10-1B | reverse complement strand
GGCTAGCCGTGCCGACAGTGACTTCACGCCGATGCCGTGCGGGCCACTCTCTCATGCGGGTGGTGAGACACCAGTGCGAGCGACGGCCTCTGTCCCGTGCACTCAGATCCTAAAGCAAAGAGGCTGCCTTGGACGGAGCAGCCTCTTTGCTTCGGCTGAAATGGCTGCACAACTAACCTGAGACATGCGCCCTCAGTTTGCTGCGCGACAGCGCGGCGCCAAGGCGGCGGGTGGACTCTCATAGTCCAATGCCTTAACTCTTTCTGAGGTTTTCGGGGAGCCGTATGGAGTTGGTAGGGAATTAAGAAATTTTAAGGGGCACCATCTGGTTGCTGAAAGAATGTGATGCGAATTGCGGCGGAAGTGTTTGGGGTAAGTGGCTGTCGTCTGGTGCGCCTGGACGAGATCGGCTACGGTGAAGGCGGTGAGCGGCCAAAGCGCAACACGCTGTTCGAGCGTGATGCCATTGGCCGGTTGATCTTGTGATCGTTGCTTCGCTTGTGGCCGGTGCAGCGATTCAATTCATTCTCAGTGATGATGCAACGGGCTGGGGCACTGATTTCGGCGACTACCTGATGGGAAAAATTGAATTAAATGTTTACGACCGAACGATTTTTTGCGCGAATCTGGGCCTTCTGGTTTTTAATGCTCATGATTTCTGTGGTGGTGCGTCAAATGCGCCTATCGCTCGGAAAGATTTACTGATTTTGCATCGTTGCGTCGAACTCTCGGACGAGGCCTGGGGAGTAGATCTCCGATCTCTTCATCGAACCCCATGGCCGAGGGTGACCGCACCTGATTTGCATTCGGCCTTAAGCGAGAGTCAGATATTGCGCCGGGAGCTTTTGCGGAAAGCCGGTGTGCCGGCAAGTAGAGTGAAGGGCCTTAAGAAACAAGCAAAGAAATTCGATCGCAGCTTGAGTGGTTGCGCAGGAGAATGATTATGCAGGTTTATAAGCTAGTTGAAGCTTCAGGCGGTGGACCATTTATCTTTGGTGGCGACAGTGCATATTTAGCAGCTTGGCCAAAAAATCCTGACAGTCAAGAATTGATGCTTTTGTTTACTATCAACTGTAAGATCGCGAAACAGCGATTAAAACGATCGGATCTACCCTCTGACGGCTTCTTGCATGTGTTTTCTACATACGAGCCGGAGGGGTACTTTGTTGACTCGATTACCGTTGATGAGGTGCAGCAGGCCAAAGGTATGGATTCCTATACCTACGTGGTCCACGCCAATGGTGCTAAGTCAGTTAAATCGTCGGGTCCATCAATACCTCTTCGATTTGCGGATTTCGAGGAGTGTTCAATTGATAATGATGAACTATCAGTTGCCTCTTTGCTTGCTCTTGATGCGCCGGCGGGCGCGTTGATACCTATGGAACTTTCTGAAAATTATAACTTCTTGTGTCAAGTATATTCGTCGGATTTTCCCGCGCCATATCAAGATGCGCTGTATATGACGGATGGTGTGGGCTACTTGCTTATAAATAAAAATATTGGTGATGACAAGAGTGATGGCTGCTTCTTTGTTCAGGTGGCTTAACTGATTCATTCGGTTGTTTTGATTGTTGGGGGTAGCTACTCAGTCCTTGCAAATACTTAATGAAGCTATAAATAAAAGTGTGAGCAACTCTCTTTACTGTATCGGTAAACGTACGGGGGGGTTAAATCAAGCGATATAATTGGCGAGATAATTTTTTGGGGAGGAAGCATGGCTATCGAGTTTTCAATTGTTACTGATACAGCTACTCTGGCAGTGTTTGATTTGCAGGCAATACGCCACCGTGTGGATGATACATTCGATTGGTGGAGTATTCAGGTTGATGAAATCTTGGAAGTGAATGAGGGGAATATCGTTTTTTTGAATCTGGGCAAAGATGGAAGGTACAAAGTAAAAATTATGGATTCTATAATTGGTCCGAACGGTGGTGTTAATTTGAAATTTCCTTCTGGACGGGTTTTTGTAGGTGCCGGAGAAGACACTTCTGGAGGAGGATTGGAACCTGATAGCTCAGATGCAGTGCAAGGTCAATTTATCAGTCTGGAAGCAGGTTATTATTATATGACTTACAAGGTAGAAGGTGAGGCGATTTGTTTGGCTTTCGTGCAATCTAATATATCTAGTAATGCTTTTAAAGATTCTATAAGAGTATCTGTTTGAAAGAGGTTTCAGTGGGTTGATGAGTGATCTGTTGAGCTGAAGAATGGCGTTCTTTAACAGAAAAATAGGCGGTTGATGCTAACTCGGCAACCCACCCCCCCCC
>NZ_JYKS01000082.1 GCF_000935045.1 Pseudomonas sp. 10-1B | reverse complement strand
GCGGCGCTCGATCTCACAGGCGCCGAATCTCTCCCGGCGAACTCACTTGGCAGTCACCGCGTCAGCAGCGGTATCCTGCGACAGGCTATACACATACGCCGCCAACAGGTGCACCTTGTCGTTGCCCTGGATCTCGGCCTGCGCCGGCATCTGCCCTTGGCGCCCGTAACGAATGGTCTGCTGCAGCTGGGCAAAGCTCGTACCGTAGATGAATGCCTGCGGGTGGGTCAGGTCTGGCGCGCCCATGGCCGGGGTGCCCTTGCCCTCAGGCCCGTGGCAGGCCACGCAGTTGCCGGCGAAAATCTCCTTGCCCTTGGCCGCGTCGGCCTTGGCACCTTCCGGCAGGCTACGGCCATCGAAGTTGGTCAGCACGAACGCGGCCACGTCGGCCACGCCCTGCTCGCCGATCACTTCAGCCCAGGCCGGCATCACGCCGTGGCGGCCATTCATGATCGATGCCTTGATGGTTTCCGGTTCGCCGCCCCAACGCCAGTCCTTGTCGGTGAGGTTGGGGAAGCCGAAGGCGCCCTTGGCATCCGAGCCGTGGCACACCGAGCAGTTGGAGGCGAACAGGCGGCTGCCCATTTTCAACGCTTGTGGGTCCTTGGCCACTTCTTCCACGGGCATGGCGGCGTACTTGGCGAAGATCGGCCCGAACCTGGCGTCGGCCTTGTCCATTTCCTTCTGCCATTCATTGGCGCCGGTCCAGCCATTTTCATAACCCGGCAGGATGCCTTTCCAGTTGCCCAGGCCTGGGTAGAGGATCAGGTAGCCGACCGAGAATACCAAGGTGCCGACGAACAACCAGAACCACCACTTGGGCAGCGGGTTGTCGTACTCCTCGATGCCGTCGAAGCTATGGCCCATGGTCTGGTCGGTGGTGTTGTTGCTCTGGCCCTTGCGGGTGGCGAGCAACAGCCAGGTCAGGCCAATCAGGCTACCGATGGTCAGTACGCTGATGTACGTACTCCAGAAGGTGGTCATTGCCCGTTACTCCTTTTTGCAGCAGGTTCCTGCCCGGCAGGGGGCAGGCGGTCGTCGACGAAGGGCAGCAGGCGCGCTTCGGCGAAATCACGGTCGCGGCGGCGGTTGAATACCCATAGGGAGAGGCCGATGAAGGCGACCATCACCACCAAGGTGCCCAGGCCGCGGATCATGCCGATGTCCATTTCCATCGCACTCACCTCTTGTTCTTGATCGCGGTGCCGAGCACCTGCAGGTAGGCGACCAGGGCATCCATCTCGGTCTTGCCCTTGACTGCGTCGCGGGCCCCGGCGATGTCGTCGTCGGTGTACGGCACGCCCAAGGTGCGCAGGGTGCGCATCTTGGTGTCGGTGTGGCTGTTGTCGACCTGCTGGGCGACCAGCCACGGGTAGGACGGCATCTTCGACTCCGGTACCACGTTGCGCGGGTTGTACAGATGCGCGCGGTGCCAGTCGTCCGAGTAGCGGCCACCGACCCGGGCCAGGTCCGGCCCGGTACGCTTGGAACCCCACAGGAACGGGTGGTCCCACACGCTCTCGCCGGCCACCGAGTAGTGGCCGTAGCGCTCGGTTTCGGCACGGAACGGGCGGATCATCTGCGAGTGGCAGCCCACGCAGCCTTCGCGGATGTAGATGTCGCGGCCTTCCAGTTGCAGTGCGGTGTAGGGCTTCATGCCCTCCACCGGCTTGTTGGTGACGTCCTGGAAGAACAGCGGAACGATCTGGGTCAGGCCGCCGATACTGACGGCGAACACCATCAGCAAGGCCAGCAGGCCGACGTTTTTCTCGATGACTTCATGTTTCATCAGGCAGGTCTCCTCAAGCCAGCTGGGCGTTCGCAGGGGCGACATCGAGCGCCGGCGAACGCACGGTGCGCCAGGTGTTCCAGGCCATCAGGAACATGCCGCTGAGGAAGATCGCGCCGCCGACGAAGCGCACGATGAAGCCTGGGTGGCTGGCCACCAGGGTTTCCACGAACGAGTAGGTGAGCGTGCCGTCGCTGTTGACCGCGCGCCACATCAGGCCCTGGGCGATGCCGTTGACCCACATCGAGGCGATGTACAGCACGGTGCCGATGGTCGCCAGCCAGAAGTGCGCGTTGATCAGCCCGATGCTGTACATGCGCTCTTTGCCGAACACTTTCGGGATGGTGTGGTACAGCGCGCCGATCGAGATCATCGCCACCCAGCCGAGGGCACCGGCGTGCACGTGGCCGATGGTCCAGTCGGTGTAGTGCGACAGGGCGTTGACCGTCTTGATGGCCATCATCGGGCCTTCGAAGGTGGACATGCCGTAGAACGCCAGCGAAACGACCAGGAAGCGCAGGATCGGGTCGCTGCGCAGTTTGTGCCAGGCGCCCGACAGGGTCATCATGCCGTTGATCATGCCGCCCCAGCTCGGTGCCAGCAGGATCAGCGACATCACCATGCCCAGCGACTGTGCCCAGTCAGGCAGGGCGGTGTAGTGCAGGTGGTGCGGGCCGGCCCAGATATACAGGGTGATCAGCGCCCAGAAGTGCACGATCGACAGGCGATAGGAATACACCGGGCGTTCGGCCTGCTTGGGTACGTAGTAGTACATCATCCCCAGGAAGCCCGCGGTCAGGAAGAAGCCAACCGCGTTGTGGCCATACCACCATTGCACCATGGCATCGGTGGCACCGGCGTAGATCGAGTACGACTTGGTCAGGCTGACGGGCAGTTCCAGGTTGTTGACGATGTGCAGCATCGCCACGGTGAGGATGAACCCGCCGAAGAACCAGTTGCCCACGTAGATGTGCTTGGTATTGCGTTTCATCAGCGTGCCGAAGAACACGATGGCGTAGCTCACCCAGACGATGGTGATCAGGATGTCGATCGGCCATTCCAGCTCGGCGTATTCCTTGGAGCTGGTGTAGCCCAGCGGCAGGCTGATGGCCGCCAGCAGGATCACCAGTTGCCAGCCCCAGAAGGTGAACGCGGCCAGGCCCGGTGCGAACAGGGTGGTCTGGCAGGTGCGTTGCACCGAATAATAGGAGGTGGCGAACAGCGCGCAGCCGCCGAAGGCGAAGATCACCGCATTGGTATGCAGGGGGCGCAGGCGGCCGAAGCTGGTCCAGGGGAGGTCGAAGTTGAGGGAAGGCCAGGCGAGCTGGGCGGCGATGAAGACGCCGAGCCCCATCCCGACGATTCCCCACACCACCGTCATGATGGCGAATTGGCGGACCACCTTGTAGTTATAGGCGGTACTGCTGGTTGTGTTCATGTATGGGTTCCCATCCACGGTTATTTGGCAGGCTTTACAGCGAGGCAAGCATGATTAATGGGCAAAGTGCCGGTATTGACGGGGATCAATGGGCGAAGGTCGGAAATGTCCCAGGCTTGCGCTGCGATCTTCCGCACGCTCAGGGTAAGGACGGCTACAAGGGCTGCCTGATCCTGGCCCATGGCGCTGGTGCGCCGATGGACAGCGGGTTCATGGAGGAAATGGCGCAAAGGCTTGCGGCGCTTGGGGTAGCGGTAGTGCGCTTCGAGTTCCCGTACATGGCCGAGCGCAGGGTTGGCGGCGGCAAGCGGCCGCCGAACCCGCAGAAGGTGTTGCTGGAATGCTGGCGCGAGGTGTACCGGCAGGTGCGACCTTTGGTCGCGGGCAAGCTAGCCGTGGGCGGCAAGTCCATGGGCGGGCGCATGGCCAGCCTGCTGGCCGATGAACTGGGCGCGGACGCGCTGGTGTGCCTGGGTTATCCGTTCTATGCGGTGGGCAAGCCGGAAAAGCCACGGGTGGAGCACCTGGCCGAATTGAAGACGCCGACCTTGATCGTGCAGGGCGAGCGGGATGCACTGGGTAACCGCGAGGCTGTGGCGGGGTATGCGTTGTCGCCAGCGATCGAGGTGAGCTGGCTAGTGGCGGCGGACCATGACCTGAAGCCGCTGAAGGCCTCGGGGTTCAGCCATGAGCAGCATTTGCAGGCAGCGGCCGAGAAGGTTGCCGAATTCCTGTCCCAATAGCGCTGGGTTCTTCGCGGGCTTGCCCGCTCCCACAGGTATTGCACAGGCCTGGAAGCTTGTGCTGACCCTGTGGGAGCGGGCAAGCCCGCGAAGAGGCCGGTACAGGCCGGCGCTTAGTCGCGGTACTCGCACAGGTAAGCCGTATCCACCGCCACCTTCAGCTGGAACTTGCTGTCAGCGGCAACATTGAACTTGTCGCCCGCCTTGAAGGTTTCCCAGTTGTCGCTACCCGGCAGTTTCACGGTCAGCGCACCCGACACCACGTGCATGATCTCGCGCTTGGCAGTACCGAACTCGTATTCGCCCGGGGCCATGACACCGACAGTGGCCGGGCCTTCTTCGCCTGCGAATGCGATCGACTTGACGGTGCCGTTGAAGTACTCGTTGACCTGGAACATGGGCGACTCCTGAATAGGGGAGGATGAAAAAGGGCTGGCCAGTATGCCCAAGCCCATCCGCCCCGTCATCAGCTTTCAGGCACCATTCGCTGGCAGGCTCAACGGTAGCAACCGCGCCGTGTTGCGCGCATCCTCCAGCGCCCGGTGCTGCTGCCCGCAAAAGTGCATGCCGGCCAGTTGCAGGGCACCCTTCAGGCCAGTGGGGCGCTGCAGGTGGCGGGCCTTGGCGAAGCGTTGCTTGAGGTTGATGTGCGGCAAGGTGCGCAGCAGGCTATCCAGCCCATGCTGCTGCCATTCCTGATGCAACTGCTGGCGGTCGTAGTCACCCCAGCTGACCCAGGCCTGCAACTGCCCACGGTGGTGCCCCAGCCAGCGTTCGAAGCACGCCCACACCTCGGGGAAGGCCGCGGCGCTGTCCACGCTGGCCTGGCTGATGTGCGTCAGCTCGCGGCAGAACGGGGTCAGCTGCGGCCGCCGCCGCGGCCTTACGAAACGCTGGAAGTGGTCGACCTCGCGGCCTTCGCGGGTAACCAGGCTTGCGCCGATTTCAATGACTTCCATCTCTGTGACCGGCCATCCACCATCGTCGGTGGTGGCCTCCAGGTCGATCACCAACCAATGGCCCATACCAGGCTCCCTTGCAGATCCTGCTAGAGCGTAGCCAAACTCCGGGCATCCGGCACCCCATGGCATTTTGCCGCCCGCTTTGAAACAAAGAGTGGCGTAACGAGTGGCACAAAAAGCCGGAGGCAGCAGTTGTGCGGCCCCCGGAAAACGCCTAGTTTAGACGGACCCAGGCATGAACCGTGATGAGTGTACGTCTTGACTCCAGCGCCCGGCCTCAAGGCCTTGTCCACCCTCATGCTGCTGGCCATGTTCTGGCTGGCGGCGCCGGCATGGGCCGCGGATGCGATCAAGGTCAAGATTGGTGCGGCGCATTTCCCGCCTTACACGGTGCGCCCCGAGCAAGGTTCCGACACCGGCCTGCTGCCGCAGTTGGTCGATGCGCTCAACCGTGCGCAGCAGCAGTACCACTTCGTCCTGGTGCCCACTTCCATCCAGCGGCGCTTTGGTGACTTCCGGCAGGGCCGCACCGACATGGCCATTTTCGAGAATCCGCAATGGGGCTGGCAGCAGATTGCCCACCAGGCGGTGGACATGGGCCTGGAAGACGCCGAGGTATTCGTCGCCCGGCAGGCCAATGCCCGCGACCCGCATTACTTCGACGACCTGCACGGCAAGCGCCTGGCGCTGATCAATGGCTATCATTATGCGTTCGCTGGCTTCAACCCCGACCCGGACTACCTGCGCACGGCCTACAACGCGACCCTGACCTATTCCCACGACAGCAACCTGTTGATGGTGCAGGCCGGCCGCGCCGATATCGCCCTGGTCACGCGTTCGTACGTCAGCGATTTCCTGGCGCGCAACCCGGCCAGCCGCGAGCAACTGATGCCCTCGCAACGCATCGACCAGGTCTACCACCACTACGCCTTGCTGCGCCCTGGCGCGCCGATCGGCGAGCAGTCGTTCGCTGCGCTGCTGCGCGCCTTGCGCAACAGTGGCGAACTGGCGCGCATCTTCGAGCCCTACCGCATCACGGTGGCTGCGCCGCAAGACTAAATTCCCGGGTTGCGGCAACGTTCTCAGCAGTGAGCCTTTTCTTCATTTTCGTGAGTCAAGCCCATGCCGTTCGATGCCGCTTCGCAGCCACAATCACCGCCACGCTGGCGCAGCCTCAGTGCCGAGGAGGGCGACAGCTGGCTGAGCCTGTCCCTTGAAGGCCGCCCGCTGATCCAGTTACGCCTGGAGGCAGGCGCTACCCTGCAGGTTCACCTTGAGCGCCTGTGCCCCGAGCGCCCCTACCAAGCCTTGTGGGCCGCCTGCTATTGGTTGCTGTCCCGCGACACGGCCTGCCAGCGCCTGGCCTGGCATCTGCCCGAAGTGCTGCCGCAGGCGTTGACCAGTGGCCTGCTGCTGGCCGCTGAACAGCCTGGCCAGTACCTGTGCGAGCGCGCGCTGTTCTGGCAGTTGCCGCAGCCGTGGCTGGGCGAGTCGGTCGCCGGGGCATATCCGCAGCAGATGCAGATCAGCAACGGCAAGCGCCACCCGCGCCGTGCGCCCAAGCCGCGTGGCGAAGTGTACCGGCGCTTCGATGCGCGCCTGGGCAGTTGGGTATCGCTGCGTACCCTGGAGATCGAACATGACCTGGAACGCTTCAACCGCTGGCAGAACAACCCACGGGTGGAGGCGTTCTGGCAGGAGGGTGGCACGCTGGCGCAGCACCGCGAATACCTGGGCAAGCTCGAAGCCGACCCGCATACGCTGACGTTGATCGGTTGTTTCGATGACGAGCCGTTTGCCTACTTCGAGGCGTACTGGGCCAAGGAAGACCGCATTGCACCGTTCTACCCAGCCGATGACTACGACCGCGGTATCCATATGCTGGTGGGGGAGGAGAGCCACCGAGGGCCGCACAAGGTGGCCAGCTGGCTATCGGCGTTGGTGCACTACCTGTTCCTGGATGACCCGCGCACTCAGCGGGTGGTGGCCGAGCCGCGCGCCGACAATGGCAAGATGATCGGCTACATGCACGACCAATGTTTCCATTGCGACAAGGAGTTCGACTTTCCGCACAAGCGGGCGGCGTTGATGATTCTGGGGCGGGAGCGGTTTTTCGATCATTGCAAGCTGGCTTGAGGGCCATGGGGCCGCATTGCGGCCCTGTGGGAGCGGGTTTACCCGCGAAGAGTGCGACGCGGTGCATGGCACCGGCTACGCCGGTGTTCGCGGGTGAACCCGCTCCCACAGCAGCCCTGGCAATCTTGAGGGTTCAGCCCTGCCGACTGGCCGTCTTGCGGCAATGCACCAGCGCATCGCGGATCATGAAGTTGACCAAGGTTGGCGATACGCCCAGCTCCTTGGCAATGTCCTTCTGCGGCACGCCATTCAGGCGGTACATTTCGAAAGCATAGCGGGTGCGCTGGGGCAGTTCGTTCAGGGCCTTGGCAATGTCATCCAGCGCGGCGCGGTTGATGTGGGTGGCTTCCGGCGAGGCGTTCTGCACCACCACGTTCATACCTTCCTCCTCGCTGCCGGAGTACTTCAGTTCCATTGCCTGCTTGCGGTAGTGATCGATGGCCAGGTTGCGCACGATCTGGAACAGGTAGCTCAGCTGGGCCTTGAACGATGAGGTGATCTGCGGGGCGGCGCTGAGCCGGAAAAAGGCATCCTGTACCACATCCTCTGCGCGCGAACGGCAACCGGTGATGCGGGCAGCGATCTTGACCAGGATACTGCGGTTGTCGACGAAGGCCTGCAGTAATGGTGAATCGCACTTACTTGTGGATAGTTGTTCCGCCATGGAAATCACCTTGTCACAGAGGGGAAAGGAGGCACCCACGGTTGGGAAGCTTCCTACGACGTGCGACAAATTATTCAGAATGATAATGATTGTCAAATGCGAAATGTAATTAGTATCTGTGTATTTCGGTTCTAAGGCGCGGTTGGCTTCGGGTGTATGCCTTGAGAGGTTTGGTGCCTGTGAGATCGAGCGCCGCCCGCGCGGCGCATCGCGAGCTGGCGCTCGCTCCTACGTTTGT
>NZ_JYKS01000081.1 GCF_000935045.1 Pseudomonas sp. 10-1B | reverse complement strand
CGGGCTCGCCCGCTCCCACAGGTTCTCCACCGCCCTCAAGTGCAGTGATATCCCTGTGGGAGCGGGCGAGCCCGCGAAGAGGCCATGGAAGCCACTAAAGCTCGTCGATGCCTAGGAATGCCCGCGCAGTCACATCCCCGGTAAACCGCGCAGGCACGCCCTGCTCGCTGCCATACAAGCGCAACGCCAGGCAAAACGGTGTATCGCCCAGCTCAACCCAGCGCCGGGTCCCCGCCGGCACCAGCAGCTGATCCCCCTTCTCGCACAACACCGAATACACCCAATCCCCCAACCGCAAACCAACCTGCGCACGCCCGCTGACCACGGCAAACACCTCGTCAGCGTCATGCACATGCTCATCGCGCACATCCATCTGGGCCGGGTCCTCACCGTCGCGGTTGAGCAGCACGCAGGCCTTGCAGCCATACGCCGTCATCAACTGATCCAGGTACCCACGGCATACCTCCAGCACCTCGTCATGGCCCGTGCCCGGGCGCACCCGCAGGCCATGTTCGGCATGCACAAAGCGCACGCCGTGCTCGGCCAGGGTGGCAGCGATGTCGTCGTGGTGGGTCAGCACCTTGTTCGGCAGTTCCGGGCTGGAGGGGTGGAAAACGCTGAGAATGCTCATCAGGGGCGGGTCCTGGTCGGTTGCGAACAAAGGGCAATGATAACGGCTGCAGCCAAGGCTGCGGCACTGGCCATACCAAAGGTGAAGGTGGGCCCCAGCAGTTTCCAGCTGTAGCCCGAGTACAACGCCCCCAGCGCACCGCCGGTGCCCGACAGGGCCGCGTACAGCGCCTGGCCCTGGCCCTGCTGGCGGGCGCCGAAGCTGGCCTGGACGAAGGCGATGCTGGCGGCGTGGAAGCAGCCGAAGGTGGCCGCGTGCAGCAACTGGGCGAAGATCAGCACAGCCGGTTCCTCGGCCAGGGTGCCCAACAGCAGCCAGCGCAGCACCGCCAGCAGGAAGCTGACCAGCAACACGCGCTGCACGCTGAAACGGGCGAACACGCGGCTCATGAGCATGAACATCAACACCTCGGCCACCACCCCTAGCGCCCACAGCAGGCCGATGGCACCACGGCTGTAGCCCAGGTGCTCCAGGTGCAGGGTGAGGAAGGTGTAGTACGGCCCGTGGCTGAGCTGCATCAGCGCCACGCAGACATAGAACGCGACCACCCCGGGGGCCCGCAACTGCTGCAGGAAGCCGCCGGCACCGCTGCGCTCGCCCTGCTCCACCGGCTGGGCATTGGGCACCCACAGGCTGGCGGCGACGATACCGGCCATGATCGTGACCAGAGCCACCGGGTAGATGTCCAGGCTCAGCCATTCGAACAGCTGGCCCAAACCGACCACGGTGAGGATGAAGCCGATCGAGCCCCACAGGCGCACCTGGCTGTAGCGCGCGGTTTGCCCGTGCAGGTGGGCCAGGGTGATGACCTCGAACTGCGGCAGCACCGCATGCCAGAAGAACGCATGCAGGGCCATCACCAGGGCCAGCCAGGCGTAGCTTTTGTCGAAGAAGATCAGGGCGAAGGTGGCCAGGGTCGACAACGCCCCCAGGCGCACGATCAGCAGACGCTGGCCGGTACGGTCGCCCAGCCAGCCCCACAGATTAGGGGCGATGCAGCGCATCAGCATGGGGATAGCCACCAGCTCGCCGATGCGCGCCGGGGAGAAGCCCAGGTGGTCGAAGTACAGCGCCAGGAAGGGGGCGGTGGAGCCTAGCAGGGCGAAGTAGAACAGGTAGAAGCTGGATAGGCGCCAGTAGGGGATGGGTTGCATGGGATGGCCTTGTGGGGACCTGTACTGGCCCTATCGCCGGCAAGCCAGCTCCCACAGGATTACCACAGACCTGAACATTGTGGGGTACCTGTGGGAGCTGGCTTGCCGGCGATAGGGCCGGTACTGGGGGATCAGAGCTGGCCCAGCACCGGGGTATTCACCTTCACCTCGGCATTCTGCGCGCGGTGGCGCAGCAGGTGGTCCATCAGCGCAATGGCCATCATCGCCTCGGCGATCGGCGTGGCGCGGATGCCCACGCACGGGTCGTGACGGCCCTTGGTAACCACGTCCACCGGGTTGCCATCGATATCGATCGAGCGGCCCGGGGTGGTGATGCTGGAGGTCGGCTTCAGCGCCAGGTGGGCAACGATCGGCTGGCCCGAGGAAATGCCGCCAAGGATGCCGCCAGCGTTGTTGCTGAGGAAGCCTTCCGGGGTCAGCTCGTCACGGTGCTCGGTACCGCGCTGGGCGACGCTGGCGAAACCGGCGCCGATTTCCACGCCCTTCACCGCGTTGATGCTCATCAGCGCATGGGCCAGTTCTGCGTCGAGGCGGTCGAAGATCGGCTCGCCCAGGCCCGGCATCACGCCTTCGGCGACCACGGTGATCTTGGCGCCCACCGAATCCTGGTCACGGCGCAGCTGGTCCATGTAGGCCTCCAGCTCCGGCACCTTGCTCGGGTCGGGGCTGAAGAAGGCGTTCTGCTCCACCGACTCCCAGCTCTTGAACGGGATTTCGATCGGGCCCAGCTGGCTCATGTAGCCACGCACGGTGATGCCCTGGGTGGCCAGGTACTTCTTGGCGATGGCCCCGGCGGCGACGCGCATGGCCGTTTCGCGGGCCGAGCTGCGGCCACCGCCGCGGTAGTCGCGGATGCCGTACTTGTGGTGGTAGGTGTAGTCGGCGTGGGCCGGGCGGAACAGGTCCTTGATCGCCGAGTAGTCCTTGGACTTCTGGTCGGTGTTGCGGATCAGCAGGCCGATCGAGCAGCCGGTGGTGCGGCCTTCGAACACCCCAGAGAGGATTTCCACCTCGTCGGCTTCCTGGCGCTGGGTGGTGTGCCGGCTGGTGCCGGGCTTGCGCCGGTCGAGGTCGTGCTGCAGGTCGGCGAGGGAAATTTCCAGGCCCGGTGGGCATCCATCGACAATGGCGACCAACGCCGGGCCATGGCTCTCGCCAGCGGTGGTGACAGTGAACAGCTTGCCGTAGGTATTGCCGGACATGGACGCTCCGCGAGATCTGCCTGAAATGGACGAAAGCGGCAGTATACAGGTGGATTGGTTGTCTGTGAGGGCCCTATCGCCGGCAAGCCAGCTCCCACAGGATTATCACAGGCTCGAACATTGTGGGGTACCTGTGGGAGCTGGCTTGCCGGCGATAGGGCCTGACCTGCCACACTAGACCCAAGAACCTTCCCGCAAACATTGGGTCAAACCCACATCTCCCCATGTAGTACCGCATGATGTCGCGCCTCGTCACCCTGTTCTTCCTGCTATGCACCAGCCTGGCCCAGGCCGCCCCCACCGTGCTGCAACGCCCGATCGACCTGGACACCGGCCAGGGCGTGCTGCACGGCAGCCTGCTGTTGCCGCAACAGGCCACTCCGCCGCCAGTGGTGCTGATCATCGCCGGCTCCGGCCCCACCGACCGCGACGGCAACAACCCGGCTTCAGGCCGGATCGACAACCTCAAGCGCCTGGCCCTGCTGCTGGCCAACGAGCACATCGCCAGCGTGCGCTACGACAAGCGCGGCGTGGCCGCCAGCCAGCCGGCCACCCCCGACGAGCGCAACCTCAGCGTAGAGCGCTACGTGGCCGATGTGGTCGCCTGGAGCCACAAGCTCAAGGCCGACCCGAGGTTTGGCCCGCTGATCCTGATCGGCCACAGCGAAGGCGCGTTGATCGCCAGCCTGGCCGCCGAGCAAGCCGGCGCCAGCGCGGTGATCACCCTGGCCGGCAGCGGCCGACCGCTGGCCGAGGTGGTGCGCGAACAACTGGCGCAACGCCTGCCGCCAGCGCAATTGGCCGGCGGCAGCGCCCTGCTCGACCGCCTGCAGGCCGGGCAGACCAGCCTGGAAGTACCGGCACCGCTGCGCCAGGTGTTCCGCCCCAGCGTGCAGCCGTACCTGATTTCACTGTTCCGGCAGAACCCGGCGGCGGCCTTTGCCCGCCTGCCCATGCCGGCGCTGATCGTGCAGGGGCGCAACGACGTGCAGGTGAGCGTGGCCGACGCCGAACGCCTGAAGGCGGCCAAGCCGGATGCGCAACTGGTGCTGATCGACGGCATGAACCACGTGCTGCGCATCAGCCCCAAGGGCATGAGCCAGCAGCGCGACAGTTACCTCAACCCCGAGCTGCCGCTGGCGCGGGAGCTGGGTGAGCGAATTGTCACGTTCATCCAGCATTTGCCTTCTGCCTGACCCTCAGGTCTTGGCCGGGGCTGCCGATAAGGGGAATAACGGCGAAGATTGGGGCCGCTGTGCGGCCCATCGCGACGCAAGGCCGCTCCCACAGGGACGCCGCCGGGCCTGAACTTGGCGCCGTCCCTGTGGGAGCGGCCTTGTGTCGCGAAAGGGGCACGCAGTGCCCCCCTCTTGCAGCCGGCACGCACTTGAGGACAAGCCCTGATGACAACCGCCCCCGCCGCCGCCGAGCCGGCCGAACAACCCCAGGAAAGCCCAGCCCTGCCCTGGGCCGAGCTGGCCGCCGAACACTTCCAGCTGCTGCGCCTGGCCGCCCTGCCCACCGACCGCAGCACCGGCGCGCGGCCGCTGCGCTTCGTGCAGTTCGGCTATGCCGAGCGCCACGACCAGGCCCACAGCCTGCTGCGCATGGAAATCCAGCTGCCTGGGCAGAAAGTGCACAAAGAGCAGAACCGCCTGGACATCCGCGTCGACCATACCGAGCGCCTGGTGCGCATTGGCAGTGAACAGGGCCTGCAACTGGAGCCGCTGAACCGTGGCCTGGGCCGCTTCATGCTTGCCCAGGCTGTGCAGTGGCTGCAGCGCAAGTGGTCTCACTACCGGGTCGAGGGCATGGCACTGCCGAGCAAGGATGCGCTGAACGAAGACTCACGCCTGCGCCGTGACCACTGCTTGCGCGGGGTGGGTATCGAGGTGGAGTACGAGGACGGCCAGCACCTGAAAGGCCGCACCGTGGAGATTACCGTGGGCCAGCTCAAAGGCGCCTGGAACAGCGAGCGCTTGCAGCGGGTGGAGATTCTGGATGCCGCCAACCTGCTGCAGCAGGCCGACCAGCAGTTGCAGGAGAAGGAAGGGCAACTGCGCGAGCGCGATGAGCGGGTGGCCAAGTATCAGCGCGAAGATGGCGGTTTGCGCTTTACCATCACCTGCCTGGTGGCGTTTGCGGTGTTTCAGGCGGGGTTGCTGATCTGGATCGCTACCCGTTAGCGAATACCGCGTCGCCCGCTTCGCGGGCAAGCCCGCTCCTACATGGACCGCGCACCGCAGGCATGGCGCATAACGTTGTAGGAGCGGGCTTGCCCGCGAACGGGCTGCAAAGCAGCCCCTGTCGGAATCAGACCCGGGCCTTGAACAGCTCCTGATGCTGGCGGCACTGCTCGGCCGTCAGCATGAACACCCCATGCCCACCGCGCTCGAACTCCAGCCAGGCAAAGTCCACCTCGGGGTACAGCGCCTCGACATGCACCTGGCTGTTGCCCACTTCGACTATCAGCAAACCCTTGTCGGTCAGGTGGTCCGCCGCCTCGGCCAGCATGCGCCGCACCAGGTCCAGGCCATCGTTGCCGCAGGCCAGGCCCAGTTCCGGCTCGTGGTGGTACTCGGCCGGCATGTCGTCGAAATCTTCGGCATCGACATACGGCGGGTTGGACAGGATCAGGTCGAAGCGCTGCCCCGGCAAACCAGCAAAACCGTCGCCCTGCACGGTGTACACACGGCCGTCCAGGCCATGGCGCTCGATGTTCTGGTTGGCCACTTCCAGCGCTGGGAACGACAGGTCGGCCAGCACCACCTCGGCCTCGGGGAACACCTCGGCCGCCACGATGCCGATGCAGCCAGAACCGGTGCACAGGTCGAGAATGCGCGCAGGCTCGCCCGCCAGCCACGGCTCGAAGCGTTTTTCGATCAGCTCGCCGATGGGCGAACGCGGCACCAGCACGCGCTCGTCGACGATGAACGACATGCCGCAGAACCAGGCCTCGCCCAGCAGGTAGGCGGCCGGCACGCGTTCTTCGATACGGCGCTTGAGCAAATGCTGCAGGCGTACCCGCTCGTCGTCCTCGAGCATGCAGTCGAGGTAGCTGTCGGCCACCTCCCACGGCAGGTGCACCGCGCCCAGCACCAGCAGACGGGCCTCGTCCCAGGCGTTGTCGGCACCGTGGCCGAAGAACAGGTCGTGCTCGTGGAAGCGGCTGACCGCCCAGCGAATGTAGTCGCGCAGCGTGCGCAGACGGGATGTGATCACGGGGTACTCCTAATTCAAACCGTCCAAAAGTCTAACAGCCCCACCCACACAAATGTTCCTTTGCCTTACCCAACGGCTAGCCACAGGCCAGTAACCATGCCGCTTGCGTTGTCAACCATTCCCATTGGCGCCAAGGCAGGGGACAATAGCGGTACAAAAGCCCTATCCAAGGAGCCCTTGATGTCCGTTCCAACCACGATGTTCCGCCTCACTGGCCGCGACTATCCGCCGGCCAAGCTGAGCCACGCCAGCCTGATCATCATCGATGCGCAAAAGGAGTACCTCAGTGGTCCCCTGCAGCTGTCGGGCATGGACGAGGCCGTGGCCAACATCGCCAGGTTGCTCGACGCCGCGCGCAAGAGCGGCCGTCCGATCATCCATGTTCGCCACCTGGGCACTGTCGGTGGCCGCTTCGACCCACAGGGCGCCGCTGGCCAGTTCATCCCCGGGCTGGAGCCGCTGGAAGGCGAAATCGTCATCGAAAAACGCATGCCCAACGCATTCAAGAACACCAAGCTGCACGACACCCTCCAGGAGCTGGGCCACCTGGACCTGATCGTCTGCGGCTTCATGAGCCACTCCAGCGTCAGCACCACCGTACGCCGTGCCAAGGACTATGGTTACCGCTGCACCCTGGTGGAAGACGCCTCGGCGACCCGCGACCTGGCCTTCAAGGATGGGGTGATCCCGGCCGCGCAGATTCACCAGTGCGAAATGGCCGTGATGGCCGACAACTTCGCTTGCGTGGCACCCACCGCCAGCCTGATCTGAGCGAGCAGGCACGACCGCCCGGCAGCCGGGCGGAACCCGATGGGCGGCAGCAGGTCGAATTCCGGATATCCACAGAGGAGAGCGGAATGAAGCGTAAAGGCAGTTTCGACGCCAAGCGCCTGCGTCCGCGCGAACCGCGTAACTGGGGCGCTCGCCTGGCGGCCGGCCTGTCGGCCCTGCTGGCGACCCTGGGCGTGCTGCTGGCCATGGCCGGGGTTGCCGGCCTGCTGGGCAACTACCCTGCCCTGGCAGAACTCAATGCCAACAAACCGCTGGCCGGCATCCTCACCGGGGCTGGCTTGCTGCTGCTGTGGCTGGGCGTGCGCTTCTGGCGGCGCAGCCGTCTTCGCCTGCGCCGCGGGCGCGAGCTGAACCTGTCGCCGCACCTGATGAAGAAGCATGATTGAAACCTACGCGGTCCTTGTGGGAGCGGGCGCGCCCGCGAAACAGGCGACGCGGTGGATGGCACCGGCTTTGCCGGTGTTCGCGGGCATGCCCGCTCCCACAGGTCCCCCGCTGCCCCCAGGCCTGTGATATCCCTGTGGGAGCTGGCTTGCCGGCGATGGGGCCGGTACAGGCTGCATAAAGCCCCCACAGTCGCGTAAACTACGCCGCCCACGTGGAGGCATCATGCAAGACGACGATTTTTCCCTGTTCAAGGCCGAAGTGCGCGGCGTCAAGCCGATCAAGCACGACCGCGCCGAAGTCGGCAAGCCCAAGGCCGACCGCCAGCAACTGGCCGGCCTGCGTCAGGCAGCGACCGTGCGCAGTGACAAGGCGCTGGTGATCGACGGCATGTCCGACCAGTTCGTCATCGACGTCGGCGCCGAAGACGAACTGCTGTGGCGCCGCGACGGCGTGCAGGAAGGCCAGCTGCGCAAGCTCAAGCTGGGGCAGATCCCGTTCGAGGGCAGCCTCGACCTGCACGGCATGACCGTGGAAAAGGCTCGCGAAACCCTGTGGGACTTCATCGCCGAAGCCACCAAACTGGAAGTGCGCTGCGTGCGGGTGACCCACGGCAAGGCCGCGCGCCTGGATGGCAAGCGCCCGATGATCAAGAGCCACGTCAATACCTGGCTGCGCCAGCACCCGCAGGTGCTCGGTTTTGCCTCGTGCAACGCCCGCCACGGCGGCACTGGCGCGGTGTATGTGATGCTCAAGCGAACCATGCTCGAAGGCCGCGACGAGTAACGCCGCGCTTGCAGCGCCGCCCTCACCGCCGTACCCTTCGTTTTTGCGATTTTTCCCACAGGTAGATCCATGTCCCTGGAACAGAACTACACCGAGATCCTCAGCCAGATTGGCGAGGACGTCTCCCGTGAGGGCCTGCTCGACACGCCCAAGCGGGCTGCAAAGGCGATGAAGTACCTTTGCCGCGGTTATGAGCAAACACTGGAAGAAGTCACCAACAACGCGCTGTTCAGCTCTGACAACAGCGAAATGGTGCTGGTCCGGGACATCGAGCTGTATTCGATGTGCGAACACCACATGCTGCCGTTCATTGGCAAGGCGCACGTGGCGTACCTGCCCAAGGGCAAGGTACTGGGCCTGTCGAAGGTAGCGCGTATCGTCGACATGTACGCCCGCCGCCTGCAGATCCAGGAAAACCTCAGCCGCCAGATCGCCGAGGCCGTGCAGCAGGTGACTGGCGCCGCCGGCGTGGCTGTGGTCATCGAAGCCAAGCACATGTGCATGATGATGCGCGGTGTCGAGAAGCAGAACTCGACCATGATCACTTCGGTGATGCTGGGTGAGTTCCGCGAAAACGCCGCCACCCGCAGCGAGTTCCTCAGCCTGATCAAGTGATTGGCTGCTGAGCCCAAGCCGACCCTGCAGGGTCGGCTTTTTCATTTCAGGAGTTGCCCATGATCGTCAAAGCCCTGCGGGTTGGCCTCGGCCAGCTCATCGTGTTCGGCGACTGGATCAGCCGCCCGGCCAAGCGCAAGCGCGACGCCGCCGCCCAGGCCCGCGTCGAGCAAGCGGCCAAGGGCCTGGCGCTGTACCAGTTCCATGCCTGCCCGTTCTGCGTCAAGACCCGCCGCACCCTGCACCGCCTGAACGTACCGGTGGCGCTGCGCGATGCCAAGAACGACCCGGTGCACCGCCAGGCCCTGCTGGAAGGCGGCGGCCGGGTGAAAGTGCCATGCCTGCGCATCGAAGAAGCCGGCAAGGTGACCTGGATGTATGAGTCCAAGGCCATCATTGCCTACCTGGATGAGCGGTTCGCTTCAGCCTGACAGTTTGTAGCTCTCCTGTTCCGGCCCTTTCGCGGGTAAACCCGCTCCCACAGTATTACCTCAGGTCTGAATACTGTGGTGTACCCTGTGGGAGCGGGTTTACCCGCGAAGAGGCCAGTACAGGATAAAACTACCCCACCATCGGCACATGCCGCGGGTGGCTGCTGACCCGCTCCAGCCAGGCCCGTACCGCCGGGTAGTCGGCCAGGTCGAACCCGCCCTGCTGTGCCACATGGGTGTAG
Organism: Pseudomonas sp. 10-1B; assembly: GCF_000935045.1. GTDB lineage: Bacteria > Pseudomonadota > Gammaproteobacteria > Pseudomonadales > Pseudomonadaceae > Aquipseudomonas. The sequence continues at coordinate 1,983 of NZ_JYKS01000081.1, read as the reverse complement.
GCATACAACGCCACGTCGGCAATCGAATACTGCTGGCCGACCAGGTACGGCGTCATCTGCAACTGCCGCTCCATCACCTTCAGCGCCTTGTAGCCGCCCTTGTGCAGTTTGCGGTACTCCTCCACACGCTCGTCCGGCAACCCTAGGTAGAACTGGATGAAGCGCGCCACGGCAATGTACGGCTCATGGCTGTATTGCTCGAAGAACTGCCACTGCAACACCTGGGTGCGCAAACGCGGCTCGCTGGGCAGGAATTCGCTGCCATCGGCCAGGAAGTTGAGGATGGCATTGGACTCCCACAGGTAGCTGCCGTCTTCCAGCTGCAGCACCGGCACCTTGCCGTTGGGGTTCATCGCCAGAAACTCGGGCGTTTCGGTCTCGCCCTTGAGGATATCCACCGGGTGCCACTCATACGGCCGGCCCAGCAGGCTGAGCATCAGCTTGACCTTGTAGCAGTTGCCCGACTGGTAGTCGCCATAGACCTTGTACATCACCCCTCCCTCTCTAGAACGAAAAATACCCCTGTAGGAGCGGGCTTGCCCGCGAACCAAGCGCCGCGGTGGATGGCACCGGCGTTGCCGGTGTTCGCGGGCAAGCCCGCTCCTACGACAGGCGGCAAATAGCCTGTGCAGTTTTGTAATCTCGCCCAATATGTGGCGACTGTACGGCTAAAAGCAATGGCCGCTGTATGGCAAGGATCAACCTTGCTCGCGTTAGTCTGAAAAAACTGCTTACACCTTTACAAGGATTTTGTTCATGACCGATGCCACTTCCGCACGTCTGCGGCCCCTGGCAGACAGCTCCCCGTCGGCGGTAGTCGCCGGCTTCATCGCCATGCTCACCGGCTATACCAGTTCGCTGGTGCTGATGTTCCAGGCCGGCCAGGCGGCCGGGCTGACCAGCGCGCAGATTTCGTCATGGATCTGGGCGCTGTCGATCGGCATGGCGGTGTGCAGCATCGGCCTGTCGCTGCGCTACCGCACCCCCATCACCGTGGCCTGGTCCACCCCAGGGGCCGCGTTGCTCATCACCAGCCTGGGCGGGGTCAGCTACGGCGAGGCCATCGGCGCCTATATCACCTGCGCCGTACTGGTACTGATCTGCGGCCTAACCGGCAGCTTCGAGCGCCTGGTCAGACGCATCCCGGCCTCGCTGGCCTCGGCGTTGCTGGCGGGCATCCTGTTCAAGATCGGCAGCGAAATCTTCGTCGCCGCCCAACACCGCACCGTGCTGGTATTGGGCATGTTCTTCAGCTACCTGCTGGTCAAGCGCCTGTCACCGCGTTACTGCGTGCTGGCCGCGCTGCTGGTTGGCACTGCCCTGTCCGGCGCCCTGGGCCTGCTGGACTTCAGCGGCTTCCGCCTGGAAGTGGCCACGCCAGAGTGGACCACACCGAGCTTCTCGCTGGCGGCGACCATCAGCATTGGCATTCCACTGTTCGTGGTGGCCATGACCTCGCAGAACATGCCCGGCGTGGCCGTGCTGCGCGCCGACGGCTACCAGGTGCCGGCCTCGCCGCTGATTTCGGCCACCGGCTTCGCCTCGCTGCTGCTGGCGCCGTTCGGCTCACACGGGGTCAACCTGGCGGCGATCAGCGCGGCGATCTGCACCGGGCCGCATGCCCATGAAGACCCGAGCAAACGCTATACCGCGGCAGTGTGGTGCGGGGTTTTCTATGGTATTGCCGGGGTGTTCGGGGCGACCTTGGCGGCACTGTTCGCGGCGCTGCCGAAAGAGCTGGTGCTGTCGATTGCGGCATTGGCGCTGTTCGGCTCGATCATGAACGGGCTGACCGTGGCCATGAGCGAGGCGCGTGAGCGGGAAGCGGCGGTGATCACCTTCATGGTCACGGCCTCGGGGCTGACCTTGTTCTCGATTGGCTCGGCGTTCTGGGGGATCGTGGCGGGGGTGTTGGCCCTGATCATCCTCAACCCGCGCAGGGTATGACGGTAAATATGTGTTGCCGTTGAGATCGAGCGCCGC
>NZ_JYKS01000080.1 GCF_000935045.1 Pseudomonas sp. 10-1B | reverse complement strand
GTAAGGGATCCATCATCCCCACATTCCAAGCGTCCACCTGATGCCCGATGCTGCGCTCCCGATTTCTTTCTGGAGCCCGCCCGCCATGATGCGCCCCGACAGCAAAGTCGAAAAAGTCTACCTCTACCCTAAGCCTGTGGATTTTCGAAAATCCATCGACGGCCTCACCGCCCTGGTCGAGCTGGACATCAAAGTCGCCGTGTTCGACCCCGTGCTTTTCGTCTTCCTCAATAAAGCCCGTAACCGTATCAAGGTGTTGTACTGGGAGCGCAACGGCTTCTGCCTGTGGCTCAAGCGCCTCGAAGCTGAGCGTTTCAAAACGTCGCCAGACGCCACCGACGAGGCCATCGTCCTGACCGTCCAGGAACTGAACTGGTTACTCGACGGCTTCGACCTCTGGCGCAACCGTCCCCATCAGGTTTTGACACCCCGCTTCGTCGCCTGACCCGGTATAATCCGGGCCATGATTCCAGCGCCCGATGACCTTCCTGATGACCCTGCCGTGCTCAAGCAACTGCTTGCGCAGTTGCTGGCTGAGCGCACGGTCGATAAGGGCCACATCGTCGACCTGAAAGAACAGATCAAGCTGCTACGTGATCGGCTGTTCAACCGCAAATCCGAGCAGACGGTCGAGCCCAACACGCCGCAACTGGCGTTGTTCAACGAGCCCGAAAGTCAGTGGGTACCTGCCGCTGATGAGGCCGACGAAGAAGTCGTTGCGCCGACCAATCGGCGCGGCAAACGCAAACCGTTGTCGGCTGACCTGCCACGTGTCGAAATCCTCCACGACTTGCCCGAGCACGAGCAAACCTGCGAATGCGGTTGCCGCAAGCATGTGATTGGCGAGGAAACCAGCGAGCAGCTCGATATCGTGCCGATGCAGATCCGTGTGCTCAAACATGTGCGCAAGGTCTACGGTTGTCGTGGTTGTGAAACGGCGCCGGTCACTGCCGACAAGCCGGCACAGCTGATCGAAAAGAGCATGGCCAGCCCCAGCGTGCTGGCCATGCTGCTGACCACCAAGTATGTCGACGGCCTGCCGCTACACCGTTTTGAAAGTGTGCTGTCCCGGCACGGCATCGAAATCCCTCGACAAACCCTGGCCCGTTGGGTGATCCAGTGCAGCGAACACTTCCAGCCGTTGCTGAACCTGATGCGTGAGCGGTTGTTGGAAAGCCCGGTGATTCACTGCGATGAAACGCGGGTGCAGGTGCTCAAGGAACCGGATCGCGACCCGACCAGCCAGTCCTGGATGTGGGTGCAGGCCAGTGGGTCGCCTGATCGACAGGTTGTGCTGTTCGACTACACCACCAGCCGTGCGCAGGAGGTGCCATTGCGCCTGCTGGAGGGCTATCGTGGTTATCTCATGACCGATGATTACGGCGGTTACAACGCACTGGCATTACAGCCCGGTGTCGAGCGATTGGCGTGCATGGCGCATGCCCGACGTAAGTTCGTCGAAGCGCAGAAAGTGCAGCCCAAAGGCAAGACCGGTCGTGCCGATGTGGCGCTGGCGATGATCAACAAGCTGTATGGCATCGAGCGTGAACTGAAGGATGTCAGCGATGAGCAGCGGTTCATCGGTCGCCAGGAAAGAAGCCTGCCGATCCTTGGGCAGTTAAAAAGCTGGCTGGACAAGACGCAGCCCCAAGTCACACCGCAAAGCGTGCTGGCCAAGGCGGTGCACTATCTGGCGAACAACTGGAGCCGGCTGGAGCGCTACGTCGAGGCAGGCCATTTGCCGATCGACAATAACCTGGCAGAACGTGCGATAAAGCCGTTTGTGATCGGGCGCAAGGCGTGGCTGTTCAGTGACACGCCCAAGGGTGCGTCCGCCAGTGCGCAGATCTACAGCCTGGTCGAGACCGCGAAGGCCAACAGCCAGGAGCCCTATACGTGGCTGCGCCACGTACTGGAGCGGTTGCCGCATGCCTCGTTGGTAGAGGACTACGAGGCGCTGCTGCCGTGGAACTGCTCGCCGGAGATGCCACGGTAAATCACAACCCCATCTGGCGGAAGGTGGGGTTCATGGATCGCACTC
>NZ_JYKS01000008.1 GCF_000935045.1 Pseudomonas sp. 10-1B | reverse complement strand
CCGCTCCCACAAGGGCCGTGCATGCCGTCGGTAAAGTGTCAGGTCAATCCCGCAAATCCGACTCGTGAATCGGGTTGGCCCGGCTGGTGGCGCGCTGGTATTGCGCTGGCCAGGTGGCCTTGTTGCCGCCCAGGTCGTCGTCGGCATGTAGCGGCCAGTAAGGGTCGCGCAGCAGTTCGCGGGCGAGGAAGATGATATCGGCCTGGCCAGTGCGCAAAATGTGCTCGGCCTGGGCCGGTTCAGTGATCATACCCACGGTGCCGGTGGCGATTTCCGATTCCTTGCGCACGCGTTCGGCGAAGCGCGTCTGGTAGCCGGGGCCGGTAGGAATTTCGGCGTTGACCGAGGTGCCGCCGGAGGACACATCGATCAGGTCGACACCCTGTGCCCGTAGGCGGCGGGCCAGTTCGACGGTTTCATCCGGATTCCAGCCATCCTCCACCCAGTCGGTCGCCGATACCCGCACGAACAGCGGCAGTTCGGCAGGCCATACCTTGCGCACGGCCTCGACCACCTGCAAGGTCAGGCGGATGCGGTTTTCGAAGCAACTGCCGTATTCGTCGCGGCGCTGGTTGCTCAGCGGCGACAGGAACTGGTGCAGCAGGTAGCCATGGGCGGCATGAATCTCGACTACCTTGAAGCCAGCCTTCAAGGCGCGCTCGGTGGAGGCGACGAAGGCGGCGATCACGTCGTGGATTTCGTCCTTGCTCAATTCATGCGGTACCGTGTGCTGCGGATCGAAGGCAATGTTCGACGGCCCCACCGGCTGCCAGCCGCCTTCTTCGAGCTTGACGCTACCTGGCTTGCCCAGCCATGGGCGATAGGTGCTGGCCTTGCGCCCAGCGTGGGCCAGTTGGATGCCGGGCACGGCGCCCTGGGCGGTGATGAAACGGGTGATGCGTTGCAGCGGCGCGATCTGCGTGTCGTCCCACAGGCCGAGGTCTTCGGCGGTGATGCGGCCATCGGCGGTCACGGCCACGGCTTCAGTGATCACCAGGCCCGCGCCACCCACGGCGCGACTGCCCAGATGGACCAGGTGCCAGTCGTTGGCCAAGCCGTCGATGGCGGAATACTGGCACATCGGCGAAACGGCGATGCGGTTGGGCAGGGTCAGCTGACGCAGGGTGTAAGGCTCGAGCAGCAGGCTCATGAGGGCACCTCCCAAGGACTCCAATGGTGATCCGGCCCGGACACTCAATTGCACGTCCCTGGCCCGGGTCCGGTCATTCTTCAGACTAGACCAGATTGGGTGGGGGGGAGGTTCCATGGGATTTTGGGTGGGGGTCGGGGTGCCAGGCTCGAAAGTGATCTCACAGGCGCTGAAGATGCTGTGGCGAGCACCTGGGACCGACACTCCTTACCCTCAGCGCGGCTCCATATGCGCAATCATCAACTGCACACTTTCATTGCCACGAAACTCGTTCACATCCAGCTTGTAGGCCAGCTCCACCCAACGCACCGTCGGGTTCGGCCACACTTCGCGGTCGATACCGAAGGCAATGCCATCCAGCCGCACCGAGCCGCACTCGCTCTTGAGCACCACCTTCAAGTGCCGCTCGCCCACCACGCGCTGCTCCACCAGCTGGAACACACCATGGAACAGCGGCTCGGGGAAGTGCTGCCCCCAAGGCCCGGCATGGCGCAGGGCCTTGGCCAGGTCGAGGTGGAACTCCTCCACTGCCAGACTGCCATCGGACAGCAAGCGGCCAGTCAGGTCTTCTTCACGCAGCTGGCGCCGCACTTCTTCATCGAACGCTTCGGCAAATGCCGGGAAATTACCCTCGGGCAGCGACAACCCGGCAGCCATGGCGTGGCCGCCGAACTTGCTGATCAGTTGCGGGTGGCGCGCCGCCACGGCATCCAGCGCATCGCGGATGTGAAAGCCTGGCACCGAGCGCGCCGAACCTTTGAGCATGCCGTCGCCAGCATCGGCAAAGGCGATGGTCGGGCGGTGGTAACGCTCTTTCAGGCGCGAAGCGAGAATACCGATCACGCCCTGGTGCCAGTCGGCATCGAACAGGCACAACCCGTACGGCATCGACTCGACCGGCAGGTCCTTGAGCTGGGCCAGCGCCTCGCGCTGCATACCCTGCTCGATGGACTTGCGGTCCTGGTTCAGGTCGTCCAGCTGCTGGGCCATGTCCTGGGCCAGCGCGGCGTCTTCACACAGCAGGCATTCGATGCCCAGGCTCATGTCGTCCAGGCGTCCGGCGGCGTTCAGCCGTGGGCCGAGGATGAAACCGAGGTCGGTGGAGGTAATGCGCCGGTGATCGCGACGGGCCACTTCAAGAATGGCTTTCAGCCCCGGCCGGGCGCGGCCGGCGCGAATGCGCTCGAGGCCCTGGTGAACGAGGATGCGGTTGTTGGCGTCCAGCGGCACCACGTCGGCGACGCTGCCCAGGGCGACCAGGTCGAGCAGTTCGCCAATGTTCGGCTGCGGCTGCGTCTCGTAGCGCCCGAGGCTGCGCAGGCGTGCGCGCAGGGCCATCAGTACATAGAAGATCACCCCTACCCCGGCCAGCGACTTGCTGGGGAACGCACAGCCCGGCTGGTTGGGGTTGATGATGGCGTCGGCGTCGGGCAACTGCTCGCCCGGCAGGTGGTGGTCGGTGACCAGCACCTTGAGCCCGGCGGCCTTGGCTGCCGCCACCCCGTCGACACTGGAAATGCCGTTGTCCACGGTAATCAGCAGTTGCGGCTGGCGCTGCAGCGCCACCTCGACGATTTCCGGGGTCAGGCCGTAGCCATATTCGAAGCGGTTGGGCACCAGGTAGTCGACATGCGCCGCACCCAGCAGGCGCAGGCCCAGCACGCCGACGGTGCTGGCGGTAGCGCCGTCGGCATCGAAGTCGCCAACGATGAGGATGCGCTGGCGCTGGTCGAGGGCTTCGACCAGCAAGTCCACACCGGCCTCGATACCCTTGAGCTGTTGGTACGGCAGCAGGCGCGCCAGGCTTTTGTCCAGTTCGGCCTCGCTCTGCACGCCGCGTGCGGCGTACAGGCGGGTCAGCAAGGGTGGCAGGTTACCCAGGAATGGCAGGGTCGGCGGCAGGGGACGAGGTTCGATACGCATGGGTGATCTCAGCCGCGCTCACCGAGCAGCCACTGCAGTTGCACTTCATGCTGGCCACGGTCGTCGGTCACGAATACCGTGCCTTCACTGATCATCACGTCCCACTTGATGCTGCGCGGCATGTCGGTAGCCAGCGTCTCCAGCACCTCCTGAGGCACGGCGGCAATGCTCAGGTTCTTCAGGTTCTTGACCGCGCTCACCACTTTGCCTTCCCACACCCGCAGGCTGCCGTAGGCCAGCAGGCTGGTGCGCTCGGTACGACGCGAGCACCAAGTCAGGCGCTCGGCGTCTGGCTGGCCGACTTCGATCCAGTGCAGTACGCGATCGTCCAGGCTCTTTTCCCACAGCGCCGGTTCATCGACATCCGACAGACCGCGGCCAAACGACAAATTCTCGTTGTACCAGAGCGCGTACGCCAGCAGGCGAACCGCCATGCGCTCTTCGGTTTCCGAAGGGTGGCGCGCGATGGTTTGTTTGACGCTTTCGTAGACGTTGCGATCGAGGTCAGTCAGATTCAGTTCGAATTTGTAGGTAGTGGACGGCTGGGCCATGGTCGACGGGCTTCTTGCGCAAAGAAAAGTGGCACAGTCTAACCGATCCTGCCCCTGGTTGCGCCGCGACAGTATCTGCCGCTTCGCACCTATGATAAAACCACGGCTCTGCCCATCTGCCACGGATGCCCTATGCCTACGCCCAGCAAACCCCTCGCCGGCCTCAAAGTCATCGAACTCGGCACCCTGATCGCTGGGCCGTTCGCCTCGCGCATCTGCGCCGAATTCGGCGCCGAAGTGATCAAGGTCGAGTCGCCCGATGGCGGCGACCCGTTGCGCAAGTGGCGCAAGCTGTACGAGGGCACCTCGCTGTGGTGGTTCGTGCAGGCGCGCAACAAGCAGTCGCTGACCCTCAACCTCAAGCACCCCGAGGGCCGCGAGATTCTCAAGCGCCTGCTGGCCGAGGCCGACATCCTGATCGAGAACTTCCGCCCGGGCGTGCTGGAAAAGCTCGGCCTGGGCTGGGACGTGCTGCATGCCCTCAACCCGCGCCTGGTGATGGTGCGCCTGTCGGGCTTCGGCCAGACCGGGCCGATGAAAGACCAGCCGGGCTTCGGCGCCGTGGGTGAGTCGATGGGCGGCTTGCGCTACATCACCGGTTTCGACGACCGCCCGCCAGTGCGCACGGGCATTTCCATCGGTGACTCGATTGCCGCCCTGTGGGGAGTGATCGGCGCACTGATGGCCCTGCGCCACCGTGAAGTCAATGGCGGCCAGGGCCAGGTGGTGGACGTGGCACTGTACGAGGCGATCTTCGCCATGATGGAAAGCATGGTCCCGGAATTCGACGTGTTCGGCTTCATTCGCGAACGTACCGGCAACATCATGCCGGGCATCACACCCTCCTCCATCCACACCAGCGCCGATGGCAAGCATGTGCAGATTGGTGCCAACGGCGATGCGATCTTCAAGCGCTTCATGCAGGCCATCGGCCGTGCCGACCTGGCCGACGACCCGACCCTGGCCAGCAACGATGGCCGCGACCTGCGCCGCGACGAGCTGTATGGGGTGATCGATCGCTGGGCCAACAGCCTGCCGCTGGAGCAACTGATGCAGGTGCTGACCACGGCCGAAGTGCCGGCCAGCCGTATCTATTCGGCAGAGGACATGTTCAACGACCCGCAGTACCTGGCGCGCGAGATGTTCTTGCAGGCCAAGCTCCCGGACGGCAAGCCCTTCCGCATGCCGGGTATCGTGCCCAAGCTGTCGGACACCCCCGGCTCCACCGAGTGGGTCGGTCCGGCGCTGGGTGAACATACCGACACGCTGCTCGGCAGCCTGGGCTACGATGCGGCGGCCATTGCCGGCCTGCGCGAAGCAGGCGCGGTCTGACCCCTGGCCTATGCTCGCTGCCCGCGGGTTACGCTACCTGATCCTGCTGTGCGGGCTACTGCCCACATTGCTGCTGCAGCCTGCCAATGCCAAAGAGCGCGTCTTCTGGTTGGTGCGTGACCTGCCGCCCTTCACCATTTTCGAAGGCGCGGAGCAGGGCCAGGGGGTGATCGACCAACTGTTGCCCCTGCTGATCAGGCAAATGCCCGAGTATGACCACAGCATCGTGCGGGTCAACCGCGCCCGCGGCATCCAGATGCTACAAGACCGCAACAGCTTCACTTGCGACCCGACCCTGCTGTGGACGCCGGAGCGCGCCGAATATGTGCGTTTTTCCATGCCGTCACTGGGCGTACTCAGTGGCGGCATGGTGCTGCGCAAGGAAAGCCAAGCGCTGGTGGCGCCCTACCTCGACGGCCAGGAGGTGGACCTGCATCGCCTGCTGAGCAAGGCCGCGCTGAAGCTGGGGGTTGTCGCCGAACGCAGCTACGGCACGCAGATCGACGCTATCCTACGGCAGTTGCCCGACACCGTGCTCAGCCGCCACTACGGCAACGATGCCACTGCCAACCTGCTGCAGATGCAACAGCTGGGCCGCTTGCGCATGGTGCTCGGCTATTGGCCGGAAGTGCGCTACCTGATCCAGCAGCAAGGCGGGTCACAGGCTGACTACCAGTTTCATCCGGTACAGGGGGTGAAGCGCTATCAGTTTTTCCACGTGGGGTGTTCGGACAACGAGCTGGGGCGTGCTGCGGTGGCGCATATCGACCGGTTGTTGCCGGCGCTGCGGCGGGATGTGTTGCCGGGGTTGTATGCGCGCTGGCTGGACCCGGCGTTGCGGGAAGACTACCTGGAAGAGAGCAAGGTTTTTTTCGAAGAGCACTGATTGCCTGCAGCGGCCCTATCGCCGGCAAGCCAGCTCCCACAGGTACTGCATGAGCCCCAAGGGCAGTGCGGTACCTGTGGGAGCTGGCTTGCCGGCGATAGGGCCGCTGCAGGTCACAGGAAAAAGAAACCCCAGGCGCTGGGGAAAACGCCCGGGGCCAAGCGAAAGTCCTTGGGGACTTCCCGTGACAGCTTAGCCAAGCGCCGGAGCAAAGCACTGGCTGGCTGCCGCTACTGTGTCTGATAAACCACTCAGGCAAAGGTTCCCTGGGGTTGCTGACGCTGTTGCAGTGCCGCGATCACACAGGGCTGCAAACGCCCCTCGGCGATCTGCAGGTCACGATGCAGGCCATCCACCAGATCGATCAACAGGCGTTGCTCCTGCAACTGGCGCTCGCTGACCGTACGCCGCAGGGTGATGCCGGCGAGGCGGTCGTGAACGGTCAGTTGGCGATTACCGCTGGCATCGGCGATGCCGAGGTGGGTCTGATAAGGGCTCAGGGCGTCGTTGAGCAGGCTGCAGATTCTTTCCATCCGGATCACTCGCTGCGTGGTGGGATATACAGGAACTGACCAGCAGGCGCCGCAGAAAGTTCGTCATGCCGCGCCTGGTTCAGTGAGCATGCGGGGCCGATGTGACAGTTTGAATACGCTGGCGCGGGCGCACTTGCAGTGTTTGCAGGGCATGCTGCAGGCGCGGCATCGACAGCGGCCAAGGCAGCTCGGCGAGCACCCATAGGCCTTTCTTGCGCGCTTCTTGGGCGAGGTTGTGGCGCTGTGGGGTGGGCTGGCCGACGAACAGCAGTGCGCGTGCCTGTGGCTGCCGGGTTAGCAAGGCAAGGCCGGCCCGGGTTGGCATGGCGTGGTCGAGAACCAGCAGGTCGAGGTGGCGTTTGGCGCCAAGGCAGGCATCAAGTTCAGCGGTGTTTGCGCTGATGCGCACGTCGAACACACACTGAGCGTTCAGGGCCTGATGCAGGAGGATCTGGTGGGATGGACGAGCCTGGTGGATCAATACGGAGGTCTGGTGCATGAGCCGCTCCTGGTGGGAGGACCGGCTAATCTAAGGGTTGCGCTGGGCGCTGCCGAATAGGACGTTTCTGAAAATGCTGCGAGAGAGATCCGAGAATCTGGGGCTGCTCTGCAGCCCATCGCCGGCGAGCCAGCTCCCACAGGGGTACTGCTCAAGACCTTGAGTCCATGCGGTCGGTGTGGGAGCTGGCTTGCCGGCGATGGGCCGCAAAGCGGCCCTGATCTTTTACAGCGGCTTGCCGCGGTTCCCGTGCTGGCTGACAAAGCCCTGCACGACCTTCAGGTCATTGGCCAGCACCGTGCAACGCTCTTCACGGCTGAACAGGTCGCTGAGGTGCGCCGGCAGCTCCAGCGCCTTGCCCACACCGGCTTTCTCCACTGCGTCCGGGAACTTGACCGGGTGCGCGGTGCCCAGCACCACCATCGGCGTGTCCAGGCTGCGGCGGCATTCGCGGGCGGCCTTGACGCCGATCGCGGTGTGCGGGTCGAGCACTTCACCGGTGGCAGCGAACACCTCGGCGATGGTCTCGCAGGTTTGCTCGTCGCTCACGGCCAGCGAGTCGAACAGCTTGCGGGCTTCGGTCCAGCGGTCTTGCTCGACGCTGAAACCGCCACCTTGCTTGAAGTTGGCCATCAGTTCGGCAATTGCACCACCGTTGCGCCCGTGCAGGTCGAACAGCAGGCGCTCGAAGTTGGACGAGACCATGATGTCCATCGACGGCGACAGGGTCGCGTGCAGGGTTTCCTTGACGTACTGGTTGCCGCTCATGAAGCGGTGCAGGATGTCGTTGCGGTTGGTGGCGACGATCAGTTGGCTGATCGGCAGGCCCATGTTGCGCGCCAGGTAGCCGGCGAAGATGTCGCCGAAGTTGCCGGTCGGTACCGAGAACGCCACCGAGCGCGCCGGGCCACCCAGCTGCAGGGCTGCGTGGAAGTAGTAGACGATCTGGGCCATGATCCGCGCCCAGTTGATCGAGTTGACTGCCACCAGGCGGGTGCCCTTGAGGAACGACTGGTCAGCGAAGCTGGCCTTGACCATTTCCTGGCAGTCGTCGAAGTTGCCTTCGATGGCGATGTTGTGGATGTTGTCGCCGAAGATGGTGGTCATCTGCCGGCGCTGCACTTCCGACACGCGCTGGTGCGGGTGCAGGATGAAGATGTCGACGTTGTCGCAGCGACGGCAGCCTTCGATGGCGGCGGAACCGGTGTCACCGCTGGTGGCGCCGATGATCACCACGCGCTCGTTGCGCTTGGCCAGCACGTGGTCGAGCAGGCGGCCGAGCAGTTGCAGGGCGAAGTCCTTGAACGCCAGGGTCGGGCCGTGGAACAGCTCCAGTACCCACTCGTTGCTGTTCAACTGGCGCAGTGGGGCGACCGCGGCGTGGGCGAACTCGCCGTAGGTTTCTTCGAGGATTTTCTTGAAGTCGGCGTCGGCGATGCTGCCTTCGACGAACGGACGCATCACCCGGAAGGCCAGCTCGTGGTAAGGCAGGCCGGCCCACGAGGCGATTTCTTCCTGGGTGAAGCGTGGCAGGTTTTCCGGTACGTACAGGCCGCCGTCACTGGCCAGGCCAGCCAGCAGGACGTCTTCGAAATTCAAGGCCGGTGCCTGGCCGCGGGTACTGATATAGCGCATGGGTGCAAACCTTCGATACTAGGGCCCGGGCCGCGCTGGCGGCCCGACGGCGAAATTAATTGAGCTGCTCGACGCGGATGCGCACGACCTTGCCGACCACGTCCTGCAGGGCTTCCAGGGCGACGATGGCGTCGTTGATACGCTGCTCGACCACGCCATGGGTCAGCAGGATCATCGGTACCAGGCCGTCCTGCTCCTCGGCTTCCTTCTGCATGATCGACTCGATGTTGATGCCACGCTCCGAGAGGATGCTGGCCACCTGGGCCAGTACGCCCGGGTGATCCTTGGCCTGGATGCGCAGGTAATAGGCGCTTTCGCAGGCCTCGATCGGCAGGATCGGGTGGGCCGACAGCGAATCCGGCTGGAAGGCCAGGTGCGGCACGCGGTTTTCCGGGTCGGAAGTCATGGCACGGACCACGTCGACCAGGTCGCCGACCACCGACGAAGCGGTAGGCTCCATGCCGGCGCCCGCGCCGTAGTACAGGGTGGAACCGGCGGCATCGCCATTGACCATGACGGCGTTCATCACGCCGTTGACGTTGGCGATCAAGCGGTCGGCCGGGATCAGCGTCGGGTGCACGCGCAGCTCGATGCCTTCGGCGGTGCGACGGGCCACGCCCAGGTGCTTGATGCGGTAGCCCAGGGCCTCGGCGTAGTTCACGTCAGCGGTGGTCAGCTGGGTGATGCCTTCGGTGTAGGCCTTGTCGAACTGCAGCGGGATACCGAAGGCGATCGACGCCAGGATGGTCAGCTTGTGCGCGGCATCGATGCCTTCGACGTCGAAGGTCGGGTCGGCTTCGGCGTAACCCAGCGCCTGGGCTTCGGCCAGCACGTCGGGGAAGGCACGGCCCTTTTCACGCATTTCGGTGAGGATAAAGTTGCCGGTGCCGTTGATGATGCCGGCCAGCCAGTTGATGTGGTTGGCCGACAGGCCTTCGCGGATGGCCTTGATCACCGGGATGCCACCGGCCACCGCCGCTTCGAAGGCGACGATCACGCCCTTCTCGCGGGCCTTGGCGAAGATCTCGTTGCCATGCACGGCGATCAGCGCCTTGTTGGCGGTGACCACGTGCTTGCCGTTTTCGATAGCCTTGAGCACCAGGTCGCGGGCCACGGTGTAGCCACCGATCAGCTCGATGACAATGTCGATCTCCGGGTTGCTCGCGACTTCGAACACATCAGCGGTAATGGGGGTACCGGTAATCTGGCAGTTCGGGTTCTGCGAGCGCATGGCGATCTGTGCCACTTCAATACCGCGCCCGGCACGGCGGGCAATCTCCTCGGCGTTGCGCTGAAGTACATTGAAGGTTCCGCCACCGACGGTCCCCAACCCACAGATGCCTACTTTGACCGGTTTCACTGTGAACTCCCCATTGAACGGCCGGCACCTTCGCCGACCGTGAAACATGCCGTCACCCCATGACGACGGCGTACTGAATTGGATTACTTGGCCAGTGCCAGCTTGGCGACCTGCGGTGCCGGCTGGTAGCCCGGAATGACCTGGCCGCTTTCAAGGACGATGGCCGGCGTGCCGTTGACGCCGATCGACTGGCCCAGCTGGAACTGCTTGCCGACCGGGTTGGCGCACTTGGCGGCCTTGATCTCTTCGCCTTCGACCATCTTGTCCATCGCCCCACGGCGGTCGCTGGAGCACCACACTGCCTGCAACTGCTGGTCACCCGGCGAGCCGAGGCCCTGGCGCGGGAAGGCGACGTAACGCACTTCGATACCGCGGCGGTTGAGTTCGGGCACTTCGGCGTGCAGCTTGTGGCAGTACGGGCAAGTGGTGTCGGTGAACACGGTGATATGCGACTTGGTCTCGCCCTTGGCAGGATAAACCACCATCTCGGCGGCTGGAATGCCGTTGATGAGCTTGGCGATGCCCAGACGCTCGGTTTTCTCGGTGAGGTTGACCGGCTTGCCGTCCTGGATCTGGAACAGGTAGCCCTGCATCACGAACTGGCCGTCGGCGCTGGCGTACAACACGCGGCCGCCCTGCAGCTTGACTTCGTACAGGCCGCTGACCGGGCTGCTGGCCACGCTTTCGATGGGCACTTCCAGTTCGAGGTTCTGCAACGATTTACGGATGGCCTGCTCGGCACCGGCATTGCTATCGGTTGCCGCGGCAACGGCAAAGGTACTGGCCAACGCCAACGCGGCGGCGGCGAAAAACTGGGTCACGCGCATGGGAACTCCTGAAGGCGGACAGGGGCCGGAGGGCGCCACCTGCGGAAAATACGCGGTGGCCGTGCGGCCCTTGGTGCAAACCGTCCAAGCCTACCACATCATGCCGCCGGTGAAGGGCCTGGCAAGGACCGGTCAGCGGAACATGAAAAACATTCATCCACGTGGATGGTGCTGGGCATGCAGTTGCTGCAAGCGGGCCTTGGCGACATGGGTGTAGATCTGCGTGGTCGACAGGTCGCTGTGGCCCAGCAGCATCTGCACCACGCGCAGGTCGGCGCCATGGTTGAGCAGGTGGGTGGCGAAGGCATGGCGCAGGGTGTGGGGCGACAGCGGTTTGTCGATGCCGGCTACCCGGGCATGCTGCTTGATGCGGTGCCAGAAGGTCTGGCGGGTCATCTGCTCGCCACGCAGGCTGGGGAACAGCACATCGCTGGGGCGGCCATTGAGCAGCTCGGCGCGGCCATTGCGCAGGTAACGCTCCAGCCACAGCACCGCTTCTTCGCCCATGGGCACCAGGCGCTCCTTGCTGCCCTTGCCCATCACCCGCAGCACACCTTGGCGCAGGTTGACCTGGTCGAGGGCCAGGCTGACCAGTTCGGTGACGCGCAGGCCGCAGGCATACAACACTTCGAGCATGGCGCGGTCGCGCTGGCCGATGGCTTCGCCCAGGTCAGGGGCTTGCAGCAAGGCTTCGACGTCGGCTTCGGACAGTGACTTGGGCAGTGGTTTGCCCAACTGCGGCATGTCGACCTGCAAGGTCGGGTCGATGGCCACCAGCTTTTCCCGCAGCAGGTAACGGAAGAAACCGCGCAGGCCAGAGAGGAAGCGCGCCGTGGAGCGTGGCTTGTAGCCTTGTTCGAAGCGCCAGGCCAAGTGGTCGAGGATCAAGTCGCGGCCGGCGTCTGGCAGCGATACGGAATGCTCCTGCAGCCAGCCATTGAACAGGGCCAGGTCGCTGCGGTAGGACACGCGGGTGTTGTCGGACAGGCCTTTTTCCAGCCACAGGGCGTCGAGGAACTGGTCGATCAGAGGGTGGTCTAGGGCGGGCATGCGGGGCTGCTGGGTGTGGTTAGATGGGGCTAGTGTTTCACAGCAGCTTGGGGGTTGTCTGTACTGGCCCTATCGCCGGCAAGCCAGCTCCCACAGGTACTGCACAGTACTCGAAGCCTGCGGGGTTCCTGTGGGAGCTGGCTTGCCGGCGATAGGGCCAGTACAGGAGTGCTCAGACCTGCGGCAGCACCGGCACCGGGCGCTTGTCCTCGTCGATGGCGACGAAGCTGAACACCCCATGGATTGCCCGCTCGCGGCCGTCCAGGTACATGTTCTCGACAAACACATCCACTTGCACCTGCAGGCTGGTATTGCCGACCTTGATCACCGTCCCCACCAGTTCGACGATCGAGCCCGCCGGGATCGGGTGCTTGAAGTCGATACGGTCGGTGGACACCGTCACCAGCGGCAGGCGGCAGAAGCGCGTGGCGGCGATGAACGACACTTCGTCCATCCAGGCCAGGGCGGTGCCGCCGAACAGGGTGTTGTGGTGGTTGGTGGTGTTGGGGAACACCGCCTTGGTCACGCGGGTCACCGACAGCTCGGTGCGGCGCTGGATTTCCTGGTCTCGGGTAGTCATGGCAATCACATGTTTTGAGAATTCAGAATGCAAAAAAGCAGCCCGAAGGCTGCTTTTTTCTCGCTAGGCGGCCTCGGCCACCGGGCAAACTGCACTCAGGACAGTTTTTCCTTGATGCGAGCGGCTTTGCCGGAAAGGTCGCGCAGGTAGTACAGCTTGGCTTTACGCACGTCACCACGACGTTTCACGGCCAGGCTGTCGATTTGCGGGCTGTAGGTCTGGAAGGTACGCTCTACGCCAACGCCGCTGGAGATCTTGCGCACGGTGAAGGCGCTGTTCAGACCGCGGTTACGCTTGGCGATAACGACGCCTTCGAACGCCTGCAGACGGGAACGCTCACCTTCCTTCACTTTAACCTGGACGACAACGGTGTCGCCTGGTGCGAAGGTCGGGATTTCCTTGCTCATCTGCTCGGCTTCGAGCTGCTGGATGATCTTGTTGGTCATGCTGTGCTCCTAAGATGGATACGTGATCCACCATCGATACGTTTAACTATCGTCCCGCTCGCGGAGATATTCCTCGAGCAGCTTCTTCTCTTCTCCAGAAAGTGAGCGACTTTCCAGAAGATCGGCGCGTCGTTCGAAGGTCCTACCAAGGGACTGCTTCATTCTCCAACGCCGGATGTGTGCATGGTTGCCACTTAGCAACACGTCGGGAACACGCTGATCCGCATACACCTCAGGCCGGGTGTAGTGCGGGCAATCGAGCAGACCGTCGGTGAAGGAATCTTCTTCCGCCGAGTCCACATGCCCTAAAGCTCCGGGCAGCAGCCGCGTAACCGCATCGATCAGTACCATGGCCGGCAGCTCGCCACCGGAAAGCACATAGTCGCCAATCGACCACTCCTCATCGACATGAGCCTCGATAAAGCGCTCGTCGATGCCTTCATAACGACCGGCGATCAGGATCAACGATTCCTGTTCGGCCAGGCCTTTGACCGCCTGCTGAGTCAGCTTGCGGCCTTGTGGCGAAAGGTAGATCACCTTCGCCGCTGCTCCGGTCGCTTGCCTGGCGCTAACCAGGGCGTCTTCCAGAGGCTTGATTTTCATCACCATGCCCGGACCACCGCCAAACGGCCGATCATCCACCGTGTGGTGGCGATCTGTGGTGTAGTCCCGCGGGTTCCAGCAAGTCACCTGAAGCAACCCCTGTTTCACCGCGCGGCTGGTAATGCCGTACTCCGTGATGGCCGAGAACATCTCGGGGAACAACGTGATGACATCTACGCGAAGGTTACCCATCGTCTAGAAGTCCGCGTCCCACTCAACCCGCATCGTGCCTGCTTCCAGGTCGATTGCCAGCACGCATTGCTCCGTATAGGGCAACAGACGCTCGCGATCATCCAGGCTGCCAGCACAGGGCTTGACCACCATTACATCGTTCGCACCGGTCTCCAACAGGTGATCGACCTTGCCGAACAGTTGTTCGTCCTGGTTGATGACCTTCAGACCTACCAACTGGTACCAGTAGTACTCGTCGGCAGCCAGGTTGGGCAAAAGGCTCCGCGGGATGCAGATTTCGTAACCGCTCAGAAGACGGGCTTCATCGCGATCGTCGAGGCCTTTGAGCTTCACGACCAGGCCCTTTTGGGAGCCACGACCGCTGACCAGCTCGACCTGCTTTACCTTGCCTTCGTGCCGAAGCGTCCAGCGCGGATAATCCAACAGGTTTTCAATCGGATCGGTAAAGGAATACACCTTCACCTCGCCGCGAACGCCGTGAACCGAAAAAATCTTGCCAACGACGATGAGGTCGTCAGCCTTTTCTGGCGTCGCGTTCATATTGCTCAGGCAGCAGCCTTGGCAGCGTCCTTCAGCAGCTGAGCAACACGCTCAGACGGCTGTGCGCCCTGGCTCAGCCAGTAGTTGACGCGCTCTTGGTTGACCGACAGCTTGACTTCGGCGCCAGCAGCGATCGGGTTGAAGAAACCTACGCGCTCAACGAAACGGCCGTCACGGGCGTTACGCGAGTTGGTCACGGTCAGGTGGTAGAATGGGCGCTTTTTCGAGCCGCCACGGGCCAGACGAATGGTTACCATGTGAACATCGTTCCTATAGTCGGTGCTGCAGTTGGTACTGCAAATCTGAATGCCAAATAGGCACACGGGTGCCCAAAAGGCCGCATATTCTCGGGGAATACACGGACATTTGCAAATGACTTTTTCGGCAAGGCCCTGCCCTGCCGTCCAGATTTGCCGGTTGAGCCGCGAAATCCGCGGCCGTTGCCCCGCCAAGGCGGGGGTTCTGGGGCCTCCCTGGTAACAGGCAGGCTCCCGGAATAGGGGTTACAGCTTCGGCATGCCGCCGCCCGGCAGCATCCCGCCCAGGCCACGCATCATCTTGGCCATGCCGCCCTTGGCGGAGAATTTCTTCATCATCTTCTGCATCTGCTTGTGCTGCTTGATCAGCCGGCCGATGTCCTGCACCTGGGTACCGGAACCCAGGGCGATACGGCGCTTGCGCGAGCCGCTGATCAAGTCGGGGTCGCGACGCTCGGCCGGGGTCATGGAGTTGATGATCGCTTCCATCTGCTTGAACTGCTTTTCGGCCGCGCCTTGGGCGTTGCCCATCTGCGACAGGTTGACCCCGCCGATGCTCGGCAGCTTGTCCATCAGGCCGCCCAGGCCGCCCATGTTCTTCATCTGCTGCAGCTGGTCGCGGAAGTCTTCGAGGTCGAAGCCCTTGCCCTTCTTCAGCTTCTTGGCCAGCTTGTCGGCCTTGGCCTTGTCGATGGTCTGCTCGGCCTGCTCGATCAGGCTGAGCACGTCGCCCATGCCGAGGATGCGCGAGGCGACACGGTCGGGGTGGAACGGCTCGAGAGCCTCGGTCTTCTCACCCATGCCGATGAACTTGATCGGTTTGCCGGTGATGGCACGCACCGACAGCGCGGCACCGCCACGGGCGTCACCGTCGACCTTGGTCAGCACCACGCCGGTCAGCGGCAGCGCCTCGCCAAAGGCCTTGGCGGTGTTGGCGGCGTCCTGGCCGGTCATGGCGTCGACCACGAACAGGGTCTCGATCGGCTTGACCGCGGCGTGCAGCGCCTTGATCTCGTCCATCATGTCGGCGTCGATGTGCAGACGACCGGCGGTATCGACGATGACCACGTCGATGAACTTCAGCTTGGCTTCGCGGATGGCCGCTTCAGCGATGGCCACCGGCTTCTGGCTGATGTCGGACGGGAAGAAGGTGACGCCGATGTCGTTGGCCAGGGTTTCCAGCTGCTTGATCGCCGCCGGGCGATAGACGTCGGCGGACACCACCATCACGCTCTTTTTCTTGCGCTCCTTGAGGAAGCGCGCCAGCTTGCCGGCGGTGGTGGTCTTACCGGCGCCCTGCAGGCCGGCCATCAGCACCACGGCGGGCGGGGCGGCGTTCAGTGCGAGGTCTTCGTTGGCCGCGCCCATCAGGCTTTCCAGCTCGGCCTGGACGATCTTCACGAACGCCTGGCCCGGGGTCAGGCTGCGCGACACTTCGGTGCCGACCGCACGTTCCTTGACGCTGTTGACGAAATCCTTGACCACCGGCAGGGCGACGTCGGCCTCGAGCAGGGCCATGCGCACTTCGCGCAGCGTGTCCTTGATGTTGTCTTCGGTCAGCTTGGCCTTGCCGGTGACATGGCGCAGCGTCTGTGACAGGCGGTCGGTCAGGTTTTCGAACATGGTGATCCTTTCAGGCCCAGTAAAAGCCGAGGTTTGTCAGGCGCCCAAGGGGAAATGCACACCCACTGGGCACAGCAAGGCGGCGATTATAGCGAAGTGCGGCGGCGGCGCACACCTTGGGAGACATTCGGTGGCTGTGCTGGCCTCTTCGCGGGCGCGCCCGCTCCCACAGGATCTTCACTACCTGCAGGCCTGCACCATAGCTGTGGGAGCGGGCGTGCCCGCGAATGCCCTGACACAACCCTTCAGTCTTCCTAGAGCGGCGGAATCTATGCCAAACTCCGTCTCTTTAAGGCTCGTCAACCAGGACTTATGGTCTCCTCTCCCAGCCTCATCCCCAACCTGATCGCCGCCGGCCTATATATAGCTGCGGCCATCTACCAGGGCTCGCACGTGGCCCAAGGTCGCAAGTCCGACAAGCGGCTGCTTGGCCTGCTGGGTGCCTTCGCGGTGCTGGCCCAGGCCGGTGCGCTGTTCTTCCAGCTGATCACCCCGCTGGGCCTGAGCCTGGACTTCTTCAGCGCCGCCAGCCTGATCGCCGTGGCGGTCATCGCCCTGACCCTGCTGGCGTGCCTGCGCATACCGGTGGAAAACCTGTTGCTGCTGCTGTTCCCGCTTGGTGCGGTGACCGCGCTGCTGGCCCAGTTCGCGCCACCCGGCACGGTGCCGCTGATCAACGAAGAACCGGGTATCCTCGCGCATATCCTGCTGTCGATCCTGGCCTACGGGCTGTTCACCATCGCGGTGTTCCAATCCCTGCTGCTGCTGCTGCAGGACCGCCAGCTGAAGAACAAGCACCCGTCCGGGCTGATCCGCAACTTCCCGCCGCTGCAAACCATGGAAAGCCTGCTGTTCGGTTTCCTCTGGGCCGGCTGGTGCCTGCTGTCGCTGTCGCTGATCTCCGGTTGGCTGTTCCTCGACAACCTGTTTGCCCAGCACCTGGTGCACAAGACCTTGCTGGCCTGCGTTGCCTGGGTGGTGTTCAGCGTGCTGCTGTGGGGCCGCACCCGCCTGGGCTGGCGTGGCCACAAGGCCATACGCTGGACGCTGGCCGGTTTCTGCCTGCTGATGCTGGCCTATTTCGGCAGCAAGCTGGTTCGCGAATTCATCCTGCATATCTGACGGCCGCCCATGGACACCCTGCCGTACGCACCGCTATTCGGCACTCTGGCACTGGCACTGTTGTGGTCGGCGCTATTCACCGCGGTGGATGCCGCCCGCCTGCAGCTCAATGGTGCGCTGCGCAGCGGCGACGACAGCCAGCCCGTGCTGCCGGCCCAGGCCCTGGTGCTGTGCGCCAGCCTGGGCAAGCTGCTGGTGCTGGGCCTGGCCTGCCTGCTCGGCCAGCGCCATAGTGGCGAGCACGGTTTCTGGCTGGCGGGGCTGGCCGCTACCTTCACCTTGCTGGTCTTTGCCGAATACCTGCCGCGGCGCCTGGCCCGGCGCAATCCATACGCCTTCGTCAGCCTCGCGGCCAGCCTGCTGAAAGTGCCCCTCGCCCTGCTGCAGCCTCTGGCCTGCCTGCTGGACGGCTGCGCCAAGATGATCCTGCGCCCGTTCCGCGTGCAACCCACGGCGGTGGCCCTGCACCCACAGGAAGTGGATGACTTCGACGAGGATGAGCAACACGAAACGCCCCGCCATGGCCTGTTCGACGGCCTGCAGTCACTGGACAAGATCACCGTCAACGACATCCTGGTGCCACGCAACGAAGTGGACGGCATCAACCTCGATGAGCCGATCGAACGCATCATCGAGCAACTGATCGTCAGCCGCCACACCCGCCTGCCGGTCTACCACAACGATATCAACCAGGTCGAAGCGATCCTCAACACCAAACTGATCAGCCACCTGCTGCCCAAGGCCGAGCTGACCCTGGAGAAGCTGCATGGCGCCTGCTACGAGCCCTACTTCGTGCCGGAGAGCACACCCCTGCAGCTGCAACTGCTGAACTTCCACAAGCAGCAACGCCGCTTGGGCGTGGTGGTGGATGAATACGGTGAGGTGCTGGGCATCGTCACCCTGGAAGACATCCTCGAAGAGATCGTCGGCGAGTTCGAAGACGAGCAGAGCCTGGACAACCCGCACGTGCATCCGCAGCCCGATGGCACCTTCGTCATCGACGGCACCGCTTCGCTACGCGAGCTCAACCGCACCCTGGGCTGGCACTTGCCCTGTGACGGCGGGCCGAAAACCCTCAACGGGCTGGTCACCGAAGCACTGGAAAGCATCCCGGAAAGCGCCGTTTGCCTGAAGATCGGCCGCTATCGCCTGGAAATCCTCGAAACAGAGGACAATTGTGCCAGCAAGGTACTGGTGTGGACCGTGACCCGATAGCTATACTCGGGTCACGCTTACCCAGCCCCGCCGTCGCGCCTGCTACCCGCACCCGGCGCCCAACGGCCAGTCCGCTCCACTGACACGCCCTGCGGTCCTGCTTCAACACCCCGAACAGTGCCCGCGCCCGCCCCTATCCCCCTTGGGCTATCGTCAGTCGGGCGCGCACAACAACAAAACGCTCCGGCGTCCGCGCAACCGTGCCTGCCCTTTGCATTGCACGCCGGCGCAGACTATGCCCATGGAGCTGGACCAGACTGTTAGGGACCTACTTAATGACCACCAGCAGCACCTATGCCGAAGCGCCTGCCGCGCCGGTCAACTCGCCAGCGCGGGTTGCCACCGCCAGCTTCATCGGCACCGCCATCGAGTTCTACGATTTCTACGTCTACGCCACTGCCGCTGCCCTGGTGATCGGCCCGGTGTTCTTCCCGTCCGGGTCGGGCACTGCGCAGATGCTGGCCGCCTTCCTTACCTTCGGCATCGCCTTCCTCGCCCGGCCGCTGGGCTCGGCGTTGTTTGGTCACTTTGGCGACCGTATCGGCCGCAAGTCGACCCTGGTCGCCTCGCTGCTGCTGATGGGTGTGTCCACCACGGCCATCGGCTTGCTGCCGGGCTATGACAGCATTGGCGTATGGGCGCCGATCATTCTCTGCCTGCTGCGCTTTGGCCAAGGCCTTGGCCTGGGCGGCGAATGGGGTGGCGCGGCCTTGCTGGCCACCGAGAACGCGCCGGAAGGCAAGCGTGCCTGGTTCGGCATGTTCCCGCAGTTGGGCCCTTCGATCGGTTTCCTGGCCGCCAACGGCCTGTTCCTGACCTTGGCCCTGGTGCTCAGCGACGAGCAGTTCCGCGAGTGGGGCTGGCGTATTCCGTTCCTGCTCAGCGCCGCCCTGGTGCTGGTGGGCCTGTATGTACGCCTGAAGCTCGAAGAAAGCCCGGTGTTCGCCAAGGCCGTCGCTCGCCACGAGCGGGTGAAAATGCCGGTGGTCGACCTGTTTTCCAGGTACTGGCTGCCGACCCTGCTGGGCGCCGCTGCCATGGTGGTGTGCTACGCGCTGTTCTACATCTCGACGGTGTTCTCGCTGAGCTACGGCGTGACCACGCTGGGCTACAGCCGCGAGACTTTCCTTGGCCTGCTGTGCTTCGCGGTGGTGTTCATGGCCCTGGCCACGCCACTGTCGGCCTGGCTCAGCGACCGTTACGGACGCAAGCCGGTGCTGATCGTCGGCGGCCTGCTGGCGGTAGCCTCGGGCTTTACCATGGAACCGCTGCTGACCTCGGGGTCGACCACGGGCGTGGCGCTGTTCCTGGCCATCGAGCTGTTCCTGATGGGCGTGACCTTCGCGCCGATGGGGGCCTTGCTGCCTGAGCTGTTCCCGACCCATGTGCGCTATACCGGGGCTTCGGCGGCGTACAACCTGGGCGGCATCGTCGGCGCTTCGGCGGCGCCGTTCTTTGCCCAGAAGCTGGTGAGCATGGGTGGGTTGAGCTGGGTGGGGGGTTATGTATCGGCAGCGGCGGTGATCAGCTTGATTGCTGTGCTGTGCCTGAAAGAGACGCGCAATACCGAGCTGTAAGCCTCAAGCCTCAAGCTGCAAGAGATGCGCATCCTCTTGCAGCTTGCAGCTTGCAGCTTAGAACTCGACCTTGACCGCCTGCGAAGCACGGGTCGCCTTGGCCCGCGCCAGTTCGACCGATTCGTCACGCGCCAGGCACACGCCCATGCGACGGGTACCGTTGATTTCCGGCTTGCCGAACAGGCGGATGGCGGTATCCGGCTCGCTCAGCGCCGCACCCAGGTTGGCGAAGCTGGTCTGCTGTGACTGCCCTTCCGGCAAGATCACCGCCGAGGCCGACGGGCCAAACTGACGCACTACCGGGATCGGCAGGCCGAGAATGGCACGGGCATGCAGGGCGAACTGCGACAGGTCCTGGGAAATCAGGGTCACCAGGCCGGTGTCATGCGGGCGTGGCGACACTTCGCTGAACCATACCTGGTCGCCTTTGACGAACAGTTCCACGCCAAACAAGCCGCGACCGCCCAGGGCATCGGTGACCGCCTTGGCCACGCGCTGCGATTCGGCCAGGGCTTTGGGGCTCATCGCCTGCGGCTGCCAGGACTCCTGGTAATCGCCCTTCTCCTGACGGTGGCCGACCGGTTCGAGGAAGGTGGTGCCGCCCACGTGGCGCACGGTCAGCAGGGTGATTTCGTAGTCGAAATCGATGAAGCCCTCGATGATCACCCGGCCCTTGCCGGCACGCCCGCCTTCCTGGGCGTAATCCCACGACTTCTGCAGGTCGGCATCGCTGCGCAGCAGGCTCTGGCCCTTGCCCGACGAGCTCATCACCGGCTTGACCACGCATGGGTAGCCGACATCGGCCACGGCCTTGGCGTAGTCCTCGTAGGTGTCGGCGAAGTGGTACGGCGAGGTCGGCAGATCCAGCTCTTCAGCGGCCAGGCGACGGATGCCTTCGCGGTTCATGGTCAGCTGGGTGGCGCGGGCGGTCGGCACCACGTTGAAACCTTCGTTTTCCAGCTCGACCAGGGTGGCGGTGGCGATGGCTTCGATTTCCGGGACGATGTAGTGCGGCTTCTCGGCCTCGATCACTGCGCGCAGGGCAACGCCATCGAGCATGTTGACCACGTGGCTGCGATGCGCCACCTGCATGGCCGGGGCATTGGCGTAGCGGTCGACGGCGATCACTTCGACGCCCAGGCGCTGCAGCTCGATCACCACTTCCTTGCCCAGTTCGCCACAGCCGCACAGCAGTACACGGGTCGCGGTGGGCGACAAGGGGGTTCCGATACGGGTCATTTCAGGTCCTCGAAGGCATCCGGGGCCGCACCAGGCTTGGTGCCGCCCGCTGAAAAAGGACCGCTATTCTACACCATCAACCGGCGACGGCAGCCCGCCGGGCGCGAAATGCCATGGCCAGCCACACGGCGGTGACACCGGCGAATTTCGAGGCCATGGCGGTGCCGATCACGGCCGGGGTCAAGGCGCCGATCATGCCGAAGAAGATGAAGGTATCCACCGGAATGCTCAGCGCCGAACTCAGCCACAGGCGATCGCGCAGTGGCCGACGGGTGATGCTGAACACCAGCCAGTCGATCAACTCGGAGATGAAGAACGCGGTGGCACTGGCCAGGGCGATGGCCGGCTCCGAGGTGACATAGGACAGCACCAGTGCCACCAGCATGGCGACCAGGGCACCATGGCCGAAGCGGGTCTGCACCATGTCGCGCAGGATGAACACCAAGCCGCCCCAGGCGGACCAGATGACGTCCAGGTGTGGGGCGCTGGAGAAGGCGTAGTTGATCAGCACTACGCTGCTGATGTAGGCAATCAGATAGAACATGAGCAGTGACCGTCGGGCAAGCGATACAGATTACTTGATTTTCAGGTCAATGGCAGCTTGATCAAACAGATGCATTACCAGCGCTGGCCCTATCGCCGGCAAGCCGGCTCCCACAGGGATTGCACATGGCTTGCGGCTAGTGCTGTCGTTGTGGGAGCTGGCTTGCCAGCGATGAAGCCAACACTGTGCTCAGCTTCCGATCATCATCCCCGATGCAACCGCCCGCTCATGGCAAAGCTTCAGCACCACCCGGCGCTCGTCATTGCTCATCCGCCCCCAGCGGCCGATCTCGGCCACGGTGCGCTGGCAGCCGGTGCAGATATCCTGCTCGTCCAGCGCGCAGATGCTCACGCAAGGCGAGGCCACCGGCCGCTCTGCAACATCACTCATCGTCAACCACCAACTCCCGCGCATAACGCTGGGCATTGTGCACGTAATGCGCGGCGCTGGCTTCGAGCATGCGTTTCTGCTGCTCGGTCAGCTCACGCACCACCTTGCCCGGCGAGCCCATCACCAGCGAACCGTCGGGAATTTCCTTGCCCTCGGCGATCAGCGCATTGGCGCCGATGATGCAGTGCTTGCCGATGCGCGCACCGTTGAGGATCACCGCATTGATACCGACCAGGCTGTAGTCGCCCACCGTGCAGCCATGCAGCATGGCGTTGTGGCCGACGGTCACGCCTTTGCCCAAGGTCAGCGGCGAGCCCATGTCGGTGTGCATCACTGTGCCATCCTGGACGTTGCTGCCCTCACCGATATCGATCAGTTCGTTGTCCCCACGCAGCACCGCGCCAAACCACACGCTGGCATTGGCCTGCAAGCGCACGTTGCCGATCAGCGTGGCGTTGGGTGCGGCCCAACTGGTGGGGTGGCTCTCGACCCGCAGGTCGCCCAGGCGATATTTCATGCATGCTCCTCAGGCTGGGACACAGACGGCGGGGTTGGCCCCGCTCAGTTTTCGCTGTAACGCTCGGGGGGCTGGTGCAGGCTGATGCCGGCATCGAACAGCAGGTTGACCAATTCGACGATCATGATCGCCGACAACCCCCAGATCTTGTATTCACCGTAGCGGTAGCTGGGCACATACCAACTGCGCCCCTGGTAATCGATACGGTGGGTATGGTCGCGCGGGTCCTGGCGGAAGAACTCCAGCGGCACGGTGAATACTGCCGCGATCTCGGCGTCATTGGCGCGGTATTCGACAAAGTCCGGGATAACCCCGACGAATGGCGTCACCTTCAGGCCATGCAGCGAAATCAGCGGGCTCAGCGGGCCAATCACTTCCACCAGCCCAGGCGGCAGGCCGATTTCCTCTTCGGCCTCGCGCAAGGCGGTGAATACCAGGTCCGGGTCTTCCGGGTCACGACGGCCACCCGGAAAGGCCACTTCGCCACCGTGGGTGGACAGGCCCTTGGCGCGCAGGGTCAAGACCAGTTCGGGCGCTTCGCTGCGAGTAATGGGCAAAAGGACCGCCGCTTCAGGGAACCGTCGATCGGTTTCCAGTGATGCGGGTTGGTGATTGCTCATTCGGCGAAGTAGCTCGTCCAGCATTACACACGCTCGTATCCAAGGCCTGCCTTGCATGATGCACCAAAGCCACGACGCACCCAAGCCCTGCACGCTTGCGGCGACCCTGTGGCCGCGCCAAGATAGCCTTGAACAAAAGGAACGACACATGAAATTCTGCAGCGCGTGCGGCCAGCCGGTCATTCAACGGATCCCCGAGGGCGACAGCCGCCAGCGGTATGTCTGCGAGTCTTGCCAGACCATCCACTACCAGAACCCCAACATCGTCGCCGGCGTGTTGCCGACCTGGGGTAGCCAGGTACTGCTGTGCCGGCGCGCCATCGAGCCACGCCGGGGCTTCTGGACCCTGCCCGCCGGCTTCATGGAGAACGGCGAAACCCTCGACCAGGCCGCCCGTCGCGAAACCATCGAGGAAGCCTGCGCCCGGGTCGGGCCGACCAGCCTGTACCAGCTGTTCGATTTGCCGCACATCAACCAGGTACATGTGTTCTTCCGCGCCGAACTGGCGGACCTTGACTTCGATGTCGGTGTCGAAAGCCTGGAGGTGCGGCTGTTCGAGGAACATGAGATACCGTGGGGCGAGCTGGCTTTCCGCACCGTCACACGCACACTAGAATGCTACTATCGCGACCGCATCGGGCAGCACTACCCCATAGGCCATGAATACCTGCCGCCGATGAACGTCTCGACCATTACCTAGAAGCCTTCAGAGATACCCTTACATGCGCTGGTTGCTTGCCTTTTTCTGCCTTTGCGTTACCTCGGTGTCCCAGGCGGCCTTCACCGAGACCATCATCCGCAAGCCCCTGCCGGCAGCGCAAAGCCCCTCGCCCTCGCAGCAAGCCATGCAACCGCTGATCGACAAGGTGCTGGTGATCAAGTCCGAACGCCGCCTGCAACTGATCAGCCGCGGCGAACCACTGAAGACCTACCGTATCTCCCTGGGCAAGCAGCCCAAGGGCGCGAAGGAGCGCGAGGGCGACAAGAAGACCCCCGAGGGCCTGTACTGGCTGGACTGGCGCAAGCAGAGCGACCGTTTCAACCTGGCCATGCACATCAACTACCCGAATATCAGCGATGCCGCCCGCGCTACCCGTGAAGGCGTGAGCCCCGGCAGCATGATCATGATCCATGGCACGCCGATCAACGACGAGTACCCGGAGTGGTACTTCCATACGCTGGACTGGACCGATGGCTGCATCGCCATGCGCAACCGCGACATGCAGGAAGTATGGGACCTGGTGCGGGATGGGACGTTGATCGAGATCCGGCCTTGATATAGAGCCTTCCAACCAATGTTGTAGGAAACTTCCCACCATCAGGCACGAATTCGTCTGACCGGCGCATAGGAAGGGTACTGCATCCAAACCAACGACTTAATTTTTAGCATCCACGCAGACGAGTACGAGATCCGTACTCCATTTGCCGGGTGCTTGTATGCCTTGTCGATTTCACCGCATTGTCCGTTGGGCGCCAGCCTGCTGCCTGTCAGGGTTGCTGTCCATGCCTCAAGCGCTGGCCAACGACCCGGCCAGCCAACAACTGCGCGATCAACAGCAAATACTGCGGCAGTTGGAGCAGCAACAGCGGCTGGAGCGCTGGCAGCGCATACCCGCCCCATCTGAAAACGACGACACCAGCGCCCCCCTTGCTCAGCAGGACCGTTGCTGGGCCATCGATGGCATACGCGTGGCTGGCAACCGCCAGCTTTCGAACCCGGAACTGGAAGCGACCATCCGCGGCCTCACCCCCGCGTGCATGGGTATCGCCGAAATCAACCGGCTGCTGAAAGCCATCACCCAGCGCTACGTGCAAGCCGGCTACCCGACGGCCCGGCCTTACCTGCGGCAACCGCCCCAGGATGGCATGCCGCTGGACATCGACATTGTCGAGGGTTTCGTTGAAACCATCGAACTGGCGGGCCCGGCCCTGCCCTTGTCGCTGTCCGGTGCCTTCCCCAGCCTGCTCGGGCAGCCGCTGTACCTGCCGGACCTGGAGCAAGGCCTCGATCAACTGAACCGCTTGCGCGCCTATGACCTGGCTGCCGACCTATTGCCTGGCGAACTGCAGGGCGGCACCCGCGTTGTCGTGCAGCCACGCAAGGTGGCCTCGCGCTGGCACCTGGACAGCCGTTTCGACAACCGTGGCAGCGACCTCACCGGCCGCCATCGCCTGAACCTCGGCCTCGGCCTGGACAGCCCGCTGGGGCTCAATGATGACCTGCGCCTATCGCTGACCAGCACGGTGCTGGATGCGCCCGGCCAAAGCCGAGGCGTCTCGCTGTACTACAGCGTCCCCTACGGCGCCTGGACCTTCGCACTCAGCGCCAGCCAGCTGCGCTACCAGGCGCCCCTCCCCCATAGCGACAAGGCGGCCAGCGGCAGTAGCCGCTACCAAGGCCTGAGCATCGAGCGCGTACTGTGGCGCAACCAGCAAGGCATGCTCAGCGCCAGCCTCCGTCTAGACCGCAAGCAGTTGCTCAACCGCAGCGCAGGTGCGGTCATCGTCCAGCAGAGCCCCACGCTGGCCTCCCTGGAGGCAGGTATCAACCTGCTGTGGCTCGAAGGTGGCTTGTGGAATGGCTACCTGGCTATCGCCCAAGGCGTGGACGCGTTCGGTGCCGACCGCTCGCCGCTGGGCGCGGAGCGCTTGCGCCCGGACTTTCGCAAGTACCGCGCCAACCTGCTGCACTTGCGCCAGGGCCCTGTTGGCACGCCGTGGCGCTGGCAGAGCGAGCTGGGCCTGCAATACAGCAGTGACCCGCTGCCTGCCGTGGAGCAATTGCTGGCCAGTGACGACTCGGCCGTACGCGGGTTTCGCCTGCGTACCTATTCCGGTGCCAGCAGTGCGGTGTGGCGCAATACCTTCAGCCAGCCGCTGCCCCCAACCTGGGCCGCGCCTGTGCAAATACGTCCCTATATCGGCCTGGACCTGGGCTGGGTCCGGACAGCCAACGGCAAGCCGTCCCAACGCCTTGCCGGGGCCACCGCCGGAGCCGAACTGAGCCTGCCCGGCAGCCAACTGCGCCTGGGCTACCAACGCGCCCTGTACGCCAGCGACTTGCCCCGCCCACTGCTGGAACCCGGTTTCTGGGTGCTGGAGTGGACCTTGAACATCTGATTCACCCACAACAAAGAGAACGAGAACATGCAAACACTCTCGCAGTCACCGTCTATCCGCCCAGATACCTTGCGCTGGGCCATCTTCCTCGCCTTGCTGGGTTCCTCCAGCGCCGCCTTGGCCCAGGGCGGCCTGGAGGCAGCCAGCGGCCCCGCAGGCACGCCGGTCATCAACAACGGCCACGGCGTACCGGTAATCGACATCGTACCGCCCAACGCCAGCGGGCTGTCACACAACCAGTTCATCGACTACAACGTTGGCACCCCTGGTCTGGTGTTGAACAACGCCACCCAGGCCGGGCAGTCGCAACTGGCCGGCGCCTTGGCGGCCAACCCGCAGTTCCAGGGCCAGGCCGCCTCGACCATCCTCAACGAGGTGGTCAGCCGCAACGCCTCGCTGATCGAAGGCCCACAGGAAATCTTCGGGCGCCCGGCCGACTACATCCTGGCCAACCCCAATGGCATCACCCTCAATGGCGGCAGCTTCATCAACACCACTCGCGCCGGCTTCGTGGTTGGCACTCCGGAGTTCGAGGACCAGCAACTCAAGTACCTCGACACGCTCCAGGCCAGCGGCACCCTGCAGGTACTGGAGCATGGCCAGAACAATAGCGGTGGCGCCCTCGAACTGATTGCACCGCGCGTGGACAGCAAAGGCCTGCTCAAGGCCAGCGAAGCGCTCGACATCACAGTCGGGCGCAACCGCATCGACCGTCGCAGTGGCGAGGTTGTCGAACACCTGCCCAGCACCCCTTCCAGCATTGATGCCAACCTGTTCGGGGCAATGCGCGCCGGGCGTATCCGTGTGGTGAGCACTGCCGAAGGCGCGGGTGTGCGCGTGGGGGCAACGCAGGTTGTGGGCAAGGAGGGGGTCGAGATTCGCTCGGCTGGGGGCCTGCATGTCAGCGGCACGGTCGACAACCCCATCGAGCTGCGCAGCGAGCGCGGCACACTGAAACTCACCGCTGCCGATGACCTGACGCTTGAAACGGTCGACGGCCGGGCCCGGCGAATCGAAGCCAAGGCCGGCAACAAGCTCACACTGGACGCCAAGACCCGCGAGCACATCGAGCACGACAGTGACAGCTGGAACAAGAAGTTCTTGTTCATCACCCGTGAAACCTACAACCGCAAAACCACCACCACCCACCGGCAGCAACAGGGCAGTCAACTGCTGGGCAGTGACAGCGTGC
Source organism: Pseudomonas sp. 10-1B (assembly GCF_000935045.1). Classification (GTDB taxonomy): domain Bacteria; phylum Pseudomonadota; class Gammaproteobacteria; order Pseudomonadales; family Pseudomonadaceae; genus Aquipseudomonas. The sequence goes on along the minus strand of NZ_JYKS01000008.1, from coordinate 163,939 downwards.
TGTTGCAGTCCGGTGACGACATGCGCCTGACCGCAGCGAAGGTGGATGCAGGTAACGAGCTGATAGTCGACAGCGGGGCCGACCTGGACATCGTGGCCGGTATCGACAGCCAGCGCATCGAAGAGCAGGTGCGCCACCGCAAGGACTTATGGCGCGGCGACAGCGATAGCGACCAGCTCAAGGAAACCGCAAGGGGCAGTACGCTCGGCGCCAAGCACATGACGGTCAAGGCAAGCGGCAACCTCAACGTGCAAGGCAGCAGCCTGCACAGCCGCGGCGACTTGGCTATCCATGCAAAACAGGCAAACATCGGTACCACCACCTTGCAGGAGCGTGGAACCCAACGCGACTACCGTGGCGACCTGGTATCCGGCGCGTTCTTTGCTGATCGAAAAGGTAACGATATCGAGGGCCAGGCCGTTGCCGGCAGCAAGGTCGCCAGCGATGGCAAGCTTACCGTGACCGCCGACCAGGTCACCATCAAAGGCAGTAGCGTGCACGGCAAGCAGGATGCGGTGCTCTACAGCAAGAAAGGTTCACTGGCCATCAAGGCAGACCACGCCAGCACTACTGCCACCAACCGCAACAGCGACAGCAAACTGTTCGGCCTGCTTGGCAGCACGCACGAAAGCACGGACCACAAACAGCAGGTACTGGTCAGCGACGTCAGCTCGACCAGCAACCTGCGCCTGGCCAGCGCCGAAGAACTGCGCATCCAGGGCGCCAAGGTCGAAGCGGGCAAGCATCTGCAAGTCGAGGCCAAAAGCGACCTGCTGATCGACAGTGCGCAATCGCTCGATGAACGCAAAACCCGCGACCAGCAACGCAGCTTCACAGCCAGCGCCAGGCAGACCCAGGAAGCTGAGGATGGCAAGCCCGAGTCCCGCCAGTACGAGGCCGGCGTGGCCTATGACGTCGTGACCAGCACCAGCGAGCAGCGCATCACCAGCCAGGTTGCCAGTGAACTCAAGGGCGGCTCGGTGGACCTGCGCAGCGGCGCTCACCTGCAGGTCAACGGCTCCAAGGTCAAGGCCGGCGCAGGCGACCTCGACGTGCAGGCGCAGAAGGTGACGCTGGGCGCTACCCGCAATGACCGCGAGACGACCACCAACACCACCCAGAGTGGTGGCGGCTTGACGTTGACCGGCGGCATCGACCGACTGGGCAGCGCGTTCGAAGGCCATCACAACCGCGAGATGATGAGCGAGCGCGACAGCACCGCGCAGCGCAGCGAGTTGCAGGCCAGCGGTAACCTCAAGCTGCATAGCGACGAATTGGTTACCGAAGCCGCACGTATCAAGGCTGGCGACAACCTGCAGGTAACTGCCAAACGCATCGACAACCGCGCCGTGCAGGATACCCAGGAACGTGAAAAGCGCCGTAATGAGTGGTCTGGCAGCCTGGGCGCCAGTGTCGAGTACCGCGACCTTACCCGCCCCATCGAACGCCTGGTGCAGGGCAAGGAAGCCGCACGCTTCCAGCAAGCCTCGCCCGAGGACGCCATGGCGCCGCCTAGCGTCGGCGCCGAGATGACCGTGGAACACCTCAAGCGCCTGGAAAACCAGCGCCGCAGTTTGGCCCGTGTGAGTGAGTTTTCCGGGGCCAAGGTCGAGGTCAAGGCCGACACCCTGGCTGACCAGGGAACAGCCTGGCGGGCCGATACCGGCACGCTGAACATCGAGGCGCAGCAGCACCAGATGGACGCCGCCGAGAACACCCAGGAAACCACCGTGCAGCGCCTGGCCTTTGGTGGCGATGCCCGCCTGGACACCAGCACCGGCGAGGACCTTAATGTACGCGTAGCCGGCCAGGGCGGGTCGCTGGATAAAAAGGACAGCGCCAGCACCGCCGTGCCCGGTAGCCTGTACGGGCAACAGGGTATCCAGGTACAGCTGGGCAGCGATGGCCGCTACGAAGGTACCCGCATCGATGGCGGCGAAGGCAATGTGGTCATGCACAGTGCAGGCTCGCTGACCTTGCCACAGGCGACCGACCAGACCAAACAACAGTCACGCCAGCTCGATGGCAATGCCTGGGCCAAAGTCGGCAACCGCCCGGGTAGCACCGGTGTCGATGGCCGTGGCTATCTCGACCACAGCCAAAAGCTGAGCACGCAGAACACGGCGCAAGTGGCCCAAGTCGACGCCAAGGGCCAGGTACACCTGACCAGTAAAGGCGACCTCTTGCTCGAAGGCACGCGCATTGGCAGCCGCGAAGCCAAGGCTGGCGGCATACAGGTGCACAGCGACGGCCGACTGCAGGTCAAGGCCGCCAGCAACACCCAGCAAGCCACAGGCAGCAACCTGGGCGGCGGCCTGGAGCTGGCGGCCAAAACAGGCAAGACCAAGGGTGGTGCCATCGGCGGTCACTTCAGTCACGGCAAGCAGGACGAAAATGCACGTCAGGCGCTCGATGCTCAGTTTGCCAGCAACGGCGCACTGACCCTGAGCAGCAACGCCCGCGAGGACATCGCCCTGCACCTGCAAGGCCTGCAAGCCTCGGCCGAACGGATAAGCCTGGACGCATCGAACGGCGGCATGCTGGTGGAAGCGTCATCCAACCAGGAGCGACGCGACAACCTCGACATCACCGCCGGGGCCGGTTTCAACATGGCCAAAGGTGCGCTCGACACTCGCGGCCTGCATGGTCGCGTGAAGGTAGATTTCGACAAGCGCGACAATCTCACCTGGAATGCCAGTGACCTGCGCGCCGAGCGCCTCGAGCTGCAAAGCCGCGGCGATACCCGCATCGAAGGCGCAACCCTGGAAGCAGGGCATATTGGCGGCGCGATCGACGGTGACCTGCGCATCGCCAGCCGCAAGGACAGCGTCGATACCCTGAGCGTGAAAGGCGATGCCAGGCTGAGCCAGGAGAAAAACCCACAGGGCTATGTCAACGCGGCCACTTCGGTGGCAGGGCCGCTGGGGAGCAAGGTCGAGAAGAAGGCCGGTTCCGCCCTGAGCAAGGCCGACCCTGGTTTCTCGCCAACCTTCAGCCTCGACGTGTCGCATGTGCAGCGCGACAGTGTGGCCCGTCAGGCCGTGCTCAAAGGTAGCGACGGCATCGACCTGCAGGTCGGTGGCAACGCGCATCTGGTGGGGGCACGCTTGCAGTCGGCCAAGGGCACCGTGGTGCTCGACGCTAACTCGGTCACCCGTGAAACGCTGAGCGGGAATGACTATCGCCGAGACGTGTCGATCGATGCATCCAACTCACCGGTAGACCTGGGCACCGCAATCGCCGAGATGGCCAAGGGCAAGGGGGCGGCGGATGGGGAAAATGCGCTGGACCTGGGGGTGTTGAGGACCAGTGGGCATAGCCGTAGCGAACAGTGGGTGTCGGAGGTACAAGACAAGCACTGAAGCCGTAACGCGGGCCGCTTTGCGGCCCCAACCTGCAATTTCAAAGCCCGTTAACATTTCTGCCAGTCAATCATCATATTGGCGCTCTAAAGTCGCAGCTTGCGCCCATTCAGCCAACACAAGGACCCCCTGATGAGTCGAGGAAGCGGCGACAACCTGGACCGCAACCACAGTTGCAATCTGCCGATGGCCAACGTCATGGACGTCTACCTCAGCCGCCGCAGCGTGATGCGTGGCAGCCTGGGCGCCGCTATCGCCATGCTCGCCGGTACCGGCCTGACAGGCTGCTTCGACGGTAGTGGTGGCAACCATGATGCCCCGCTCACCGAGCCGTCTGTAACCGAACCGCACGCACCGAAACTGGCGCTGGGTTTCCAGTCCATCCCGGGCTCGCGCACCGATGCCTGCGTAGTGGCCGCCGGCTACAGCGCCTACGTGCTGGCGCCTTGGGGCACACCGATCAACAGCAACGGCAACCCGTGGAAGTCCGATGGCAGCAACACCTCGATCGACCAGGCCAATGCCATGGGCATGCACCACGACGGCATGCACTTCTTCCCCATCGACGGCAGCTCGGAAGACGGCCTGCTGGCGATCAACTTCGAGTACATCGACACCGCGGCCCTGCACCCAGCCGGCCCGACCAGCGATGTCGAGGGCAAGCGCCCGGCTGAAGAAGTGCGCAAGGAAATCAACGCCCACGGGGCTGGCGTGGTGCGCCTGCAGAAGGTCAACGGCCGCTGGCAGGTGGTCGACAACGACCCGCTGAACCGCCGCTTCACCACCGCCTCACGCATGGAAATCACCGGCCCCTTGCGTGGTACCGACCACGTCAAGACCAAGTATTCCAGCACCGGCACCCACTGCCGCGGTACCAACAACAACTGCGGCAACGGCTACACACCGTGGGGCACCTACCTGACCTGTGAAGAGAACTGGCCAGGCATCTTCGTCAACAAGGGCACCCAGCCTGAAGACCAGCGCCGCATTGGCGTGGGCACCTCCAGTGGCCAGTACAAGTGGGAAAGCGCTGCCGGTGACAGCAGCGAAGTGGCCGACGAGTTCGCCCGCTTCGACGTGACAGTCAAAGGCGCCAGCGCCACCGACGACTACCGCAACGAAGCCAGCACCTACGGCTATATCGTCGAGATCGACCCGTACGACAGCAGCACCTTGGCCACCAAGCGCACCGCACTGGGTCGCTTCCGCCACGAAGGCTGCTGCCCAGGCCTGGCGGTCGCCGGCAAGCCACTGGTGTGGTACATGGGTGACGATTCCAACAACGAGTACCTGTACAAGTGGGTGTCGACGGCAGTATGGGACGCCGCCGACGCCACCCCGGCCGACCGCCTGGCCACCGGCGCCAAGTACCTGGATCAGGGCAAGCTTTACGTAGCCCGCTTCAATGCCGACGGCACCGGCGTGTGGCTGTTGCTGGACGTGACCACCGCCACCATCGGCGGCAGCACCCTGGGCGCACTGTACGGCGACCTGGCGGGCATCATCCTCAACACCCGGGGTGCTGGCGATGCCGTAGGCGCAACGCCGATGGACCGCCCGGAATGGACCGCGGTCAACCCGCTCAATGGCGACGTGTACCTGACCTTGACCAACAACAGCGCGCGTACCTCGGAAAAGGTCGATGCCGCCAACCCTCGCGGCCCGAGCCGTCACGGCCATATCATCCGCTGGCATGACAGCGACGACCAACTGAGCTTCACTTGGGACATCTTCGCGTTCGGCGCCAACGCTGCTGGCACTGCCGACATCAACCGCTCCGGCCTGACCGAGTTGAACCAGTTCGCCAGCCCTGACGGCATGAGCTTCGATAGCCGTGGCGTACTGTGGTTCGAGACCGACAACGGCGAGAGCACCTTGACCGAGTACACCAACGACCAGCTGCTGGCGGTGATCCCCACCGACCTGATGGATGCCAGTGGCAAGCAAGTGCCGGTGAATGCACAGAACCAGGTGGACCTGCGGCGTTTCTTCGTCGGGCCGAACGATTGCGAAGTGACCGGGATTGCCTTTACCCCGGACAACAAGACACTGTTCGTCAACATCCAGCACCCGGGTAACTGGCCGTATACCGACAAGGCCACCGATGCTACCCCGGCAGGGGCCACGGTAAGGCCGCGGGCGGCGACGGTGGTGATTCAGCGTATTGATGGCGGGGAGATTGGTACCGTCTGACAGATCTGCGCGATTGGGCTGCAAAGCAGCCCCGGCTAGCTCAAGCCTTGCCAAAGTACCGGTCAGTCAGCTCTGTTCTGGCTGTACCGGCCTATTCGCGGGCACGCCCGCTCCCACAGGGATCGCATCAGGGCTGACAGGTGTTTGCCACAAGATATGCAGCGCCTGTGAGATCGAGCGCCGCCCGCGCGGCGCATCGCGAGCTGGCGCTCACTCCTACGTTTGTTTCGGGCCAGTGAGGCTTGTGCCAGGCGCGCGCGACCGCCTTGTTCGTACGACGCGATATCGAGCCATGCGCCAAAGCGTTCGCGCGCAAATCCCATAGGAATGATTGGCCCGAAACAAACGTAGGAGTGAGCGCCAGCTCGCGATGCGCCGCGCGGGCGGCGCTCGATCTCACAGGCGCTGAAGATGCAGTGGCGAGCACCTGGCAACCCTGATGCCATTGCCAGAAACCATAGAATCTCCCACAGGGATCGCACAACCTTTGAGTATTGTGCAATCCCTGTGGGAGCGGGCGTGCCCGCGAATAGCCTTGATGCGCTCTTAGAACTCGGCGAGCCGCCAGACTTCGTAGGCTGGCGTCTCGTACGGGTGGCTCTGCTTCAGGGCAGCGACGACCTGGGCTACCAGCTCGTCAGCCACCACCAGCTCCACCTTCCACTCTTCCACCACCTCGACCTGGCCGGTTTGCCCGAGGTACGGCTGGCTGCCGTCCAACGGGCGGAACTGGCCCTGGCCCAAGGTTTGCCAGGCGCAGTGGTCATAGTCACCGATGCGCCCGCCACCGGCGGCGAATACAGCGGCCTTGACCACCTCGACGTGGCTGGCGGGGACGAAGAAGGCGAGCTTGTACACGCCTTAGTTCACCCACACCCGGGCGTTGCGGAACATACGCATCAGCGCCGCATCTTCCTGCCACTCATCCGGGCGCCAGGAGTTCTGCACGGCGCGGAACACACGCTCCGGGTGCGGCATCATGATGGTCACGCGGCCGTCGCGGCTGGTCAGGCCGGTGATACCACGCGGCGAGCCGTTCGGGTTGGCCGGGTAGGCTTCGGTGACCTTGCCGTGGTTGTCGACGTAGCGCAGGGCCACGCAACCGGACACATCGGCTTCCAGCAGTGCCTCTTCGCTGGCGAACTCGGCATGGCCTTCACCGTGGGCGATGGCGATCGGCATGCGCGAACCAGCCATGCCCTGCAGGAGGATCGAGTTGGACTTCTGCACCTCGACCATGGCCACGCGCGCCTCGAACTGCTCCGAGCGGTTGCGCACGAAGTGCGGCCAGTACTCGGTGCCCGGGATCAGCTCGTGCAGGTTGGACATCATCTGGCAACCGTTGCACACACCCAGGGCAAAACTGTCGGTACGCTCGAAGAAGGCCTGGAAGGCATCACGGGCGCGGGCGTTGAACAGTGCCGACTTGGCCCAGCCTTCACCGGCTCCCAGCACGTCACCGTAGGAGAAGCCACCGCAGGCGACCAGGCCCTTGAAGGCTTCGAAGTCGACTCGGCCGGCGAGGATGTCGCTCATGTGCACGTCAATGGCGGCGAAGCCGGCGCGGTCGAAGGCGGCAGCCATCTCGACCTGACCGTTGACGCCCTGCTCGCGCAGGATGGCCACTTGCGGGCGCACACCCTTCTTGATGTACGGTGCGGCGATGTCGTCGTTGACGTCGAAGCCCAGCTTGACCGACAGGCCCGGGTTGTCTTCCTCGAGCAGCAGGTCGAATTCCTGGTCGGCGCAGTCGGCGTTGTCGCGCAGGCGCTGAACCTGGTAGCTGGTCTCGGCCCACTGGCGCTGCAGCATGCGGCGGTCGTCGTCGAACAGCACTTCGCCGTTCAGGCTGATGGACACTTCACCATTGTTGACCGGCTTGCCGATCACCGCGACGCAACCTTCGCCCAGGCCAGCGGCGCTGAATTGTGCCAGCACGTCCGGGGTGGCATCCTGGCGCACCTGGATGACCGCACCCAGCTCTTCGTTGAAGAGGATGGCCGGCACGTCCTTGCGGCTGTCGGTCAACGGGTCGAGGTGCAGGTCGAGGCCGCAGTGGCCGGCGAAGGCCATTTCCAGCACGGTGGTAGCCAGGCCGCCGTCGGAACGGTCGTGGTAGGCCAGCAGGTGGCCATCTTCGTTCAGGCCCTGGATCACGGCGAAGAACGCCTTGAGGTCTTCGGCGTCGTCGACATCCGGTGCCTGGGTCGCGATCTTGCCATAGGTCTGGGCCAGGATCGAGGCGCCCATACGGTTCTTGCCGCGGCCCAGGTCGATCAGGATCAGGTCGGTCTCGCCCTTGTCCATGCGCAGTTGCGGGGTCAGGGTCTTGCGAATGTCGGTGACCGGGGCAAAGCCGGTGATGATCAGCGACATCGGCGAGGTAACGCTCTTCTCGACGCCCTCGTCGCTCCACTTGGTCTTCATCGACATGGAGTCTTTGCCGACCGGAATGGTGATGCCCAGCTCAGGGCACAGCTCCATGCCGACAGCCTTGACGGTGTCGTACAGGCGCGCGTCTTCGCCCGGGTGGCCAGCAGCGGACATCCAGTTGGCCGACAGCTTGATGTCGGACAGCTTCTCGATACGCGAAGCCGCCAGGTTGGTCAGGGTTTCGCCGATGGCCATACGGCCGGAAGCCGGAGCATCCAGCAGTGCCAGCGGGGTACGCTCGCCCATGGCCATGGCTTCGCCGGTGTAGACGTCGAAGCTGGTGGCGGTGACGGCGCAGTCGGCTACCGGGACCTGCCACGGGCCGACCATCTGGTCACGGGCAACCAGGCCGGTGATGGTGCGGTCGCCGATGGTGATCAGGAAGCTCTTGCTGGCCACCGCCGGGTGGTTCAGCACGCGCTGCACGGCGCTGTCCAGGTCCAGCTCGCTCGGGTCGAAGTCATCGCCCAGCTCGGCTTCACGGGTAACCGAACGGTGCATGCGCGGCGGCTTGCCCAGCAGCACGTCCAGCGGCATGTCTACCGGGGTGTTGCCGAAGTGGCTGTCGCTTACGGTCAGATGCGGCTCTTCAGTTGCCTCACCGACCACCGCGAACGGGCAGCGCTCGCGTTCGCAAATGGCCTGGAAGCGCTCGAAGTCGACGGCGCTGACGGCCAGCACGTAACGTTCTTGCGATTCGTTGCTCCAGATTTCGTGCGGGGCCATGCCCGGCTCGTCGTTGGGCACGTTGCGCAGCTCGAAGCGGCCACCACGGCCACCGTCGTTGACCAGCTCAGGGAAGGCGTTGGAGATACCGCCGGCGCCCACGTCGTGGATGAAGGCGATGGGGTTGGCGTCGCCCAGTTGCCAGCAGCGGTCGATGACCTCCTGGCAACGGCGCTCCATTTCCGGGTTTTCGCGCTGTACCGAAGCGAAGTCCAGGTCTGCCGAGCTGGCACCGGTAGCCACCGACGAAGCGGCGCCACCGCCCAGGCCGATCAGCATGGCCGGGCCGCCGAGCACGATCAGCTTGGCGCCGACAGTGATCTCGCCCTTCTGCACGTGGTCTTCACGGATGTTGCCCATGCCGCCGGCGAGCATGATCGGCTTGTGGTAGCCGCGCACTTCTTCACCGTGCGGGGTGTTGATGGCCTGCTCGAAGGTACGGAAGTAACCAGTCAGCGCCGGGCGCCCGAATTCGTTGTTGAACGCGGCACCACCCAGTGGCCCTTCGATCATGATGTCGAGGGCATCGACGATGCGCTCAGGCTTGCCGTAGGCCTGCTCCCACGGCTGTTCGAAGCCCGGGATACGCAGGTTGGACACGGTGAAGCCGGTCAGGCCCGCCTTGGGCTTGGCGCCACGGCCAGTAGCGCCTTCGTCACGAATTTCACCGCCCGAGCCGGTGGAAGCGCCGGAGAACGGAGCGATGGCGGTCGGGTGGTTGTGCGTCTCGACCTTCATCAGGATGTGCACCGGCTCCTGCACCGCGCCGTACTGGCGGGTTTCAGGGTTCGGGAAGAAGCGGCCGGCAATGTTGCCGACGATCACCGAAGCGTTGTCCTTGTACGCAGACAGCACGCCTTCGCTGTGCATCTGGTAGGTGTTCTTGATCATGCCGAACAGGCTCTTTTCCTGAGCCTGGCCGTCGATGTCCCAACTGGCGTTGAAGATCTTGTGGCGGCAGTGCTCGGAGTTGGCCTGGGCGAACATCATCAGTTCGATGTCGTTCGGGTTGCGCTTAAGCCCCTGGAAGGCGTTGACCAGGTAGTCGATCTCGTCTTCGGCCAGGGCCAGGCCCAGGTCGATGTTGGCCTGGGCCAGGGCGGCGCGGCCACCAGCGAGGATGTCCACCGAGGTCATCGGCTTCGGCTGGGCGTGGCTGAACAGGTCGGCGGCCTGCTCCAGTTGGCCGAGCACGCGCTGGGTCATGCGGTCGTGCAGTTCGGCGGCGATCAGTTCGGCGTCAGCGTCGCTCAGGGTGCCGGCAACGTAGTAGGCGATGCCGCGCTCCAGGCGCTGGATCGACTGCAGGCCGCAGTTGTGAGCGATGTCGCTGGCCTTGCTGGCCCATGGCGAAATGGTGCCCAGGCGCGGCACGACCAGGAACAGGCGGCCAGTCGGCTCCTGCACCGGCACGCTCGGGCCGTACTTGAGCAAACGGCCCAGCACCTGCTGCTGGTCGGCGGTCAGCTCGCCGTCGACATCGGCGAAGTGGGCGAATTCGGCATACAAACCAGTAACAGCGGGGACTTTCTGGCTCAGTTGCTCGAGTAATTTACCGTGGCGAAAGGCAGAAAGGGCAGGAGCGCCGCGCAGGATCAACATCGTCGGGACAGCCTCAGGAAGGGGTGTGCTTAGAGGCCGTGCATTCTAGCCTAATTCGATGGCTTTCGGCACCCGCTCTAAGCCATGGCTGCCGGGCGGTGGAACCGGACCTCGGGGTCAAAAAAAAGCGACAAGCTGCAAGCTGCAAGCTGCAAGCTGCAAGCTGCAAGAAAAAACATGCCCTGCGCCGGTAATGCCAGTCAGTTAAGCCTATAAGGCACATTGGGGCTGCTATGCAGCCCATCGCCGCGGTTCGTCGCCACGACAAGCCAGCTCCCACAGGTACCGCGCAGATCCCAGGCTTTGCGCAGTCCCTGTGGGAGCTGGCTTGCCGGCGATGGGCCGCACAGCGGCCCCAAATGGCTTGACTGACTGGCATTCCCCTGCGCCGGCTGCTTTTTCTCGTGGCTTACAGCTTGAAGCTTGCAGCACAGAACCCGCTACCAGACAAGCTAACCGTTGTCGAGATATGGCTCGGCCAGTCCTTTGCGTATACTGCAACCTATGTTCGCCCACACTGCTTTGCGCCAGCGTTGCGCCAGATGGCTCCTCGCAACCGGTCTCTTTCTGCTGCTCGGTGCCTGCGTTGAAAAACCCAGCACCCTCGAGCGCGTGAAGGAGGATGGCGTGCTGCGCGTGATCACCCGCAACAGCCCGGCCACCTACTTCCAGGACCGCAACGGCGAAACCGGCTTCGAGTACGAACTGGTCAAGCATTTCGCCGACGATCTCGGCGTCAAGCTGGAGATCGAGACCGCCGACAACCTCGACGAGCTGTTCGACGACCTCAGCAAGCCCTCCGGCCCGGTGCTGGCGGCAGCCGGCCTGGTCAGCAGCGAGCGGCGCAAGGCCCAGGCGAAGTTCTCCCACCCCTACCTGGAAGTGACCCCACAGGTCATCTACCGCAACGGCCGCCCGCGCCCCACCGAAGCCAAGGGCCTGGTCGGCAAGAAGATCATGGTGCTCAAGGGCAGCAGCCATGCCGACCAGTTGGCCGCGCTGAAAAAGCAGTACCCAGGCCTGGAATACGAAGAGTCCGACGCCGTCGAGGTGGTCGACCTGCTACGCATGGTCGACGAAGGCCAGATCGACCTGACCCTGGTCGACTCCAACGAACTGGCAATGAACCAGGTGTACTTCCCCAACGTGCGGGTCGCCTTCGACCTCGGCGACACCCGCGACCAGCGCTGGGCGGTGGCGGCCGGCGAAGACAACAGCCTGCTCAACGAGATCAACGAGTTCCTCGACAAGGCGCAGAAGAACGGTACCCTGCAACGCCTGAAAGACCGCTACTACGGCCATGTCGACGTACTGGGCTATGTGGGCGCCTACACCTTCGCCCAGCACCTGCAGCAGCGCCTGCCCAAGTACGAGAAGCACTTCAAGAACTACGCCAAGGTCGAGCAGGTGGACTGGCGCCTGCTGGCCGCCATCGGCTACCAGGAGTCGATGTGGCAGCCGGAGGTCACCTCCAAGACCGGCGTGCGCGGCCTGATGATGCTGACCCAGCGCACCGCCCAGGCCATGGGCGTGTCCAACCGACTGGACCCGAAGCAGAGCATCCAGGGTGGTGCCAAGTACTTCATGAAGATCAAGCAAGAACTCGACGACAGCATCCAGGAGCCGGACCGCACCTGGTTCGCCTTGGCCGCCTACAACGTCGGCGGCGGCCACCTGGAAGATGCCCGCACCCTGGCCAAGCGCGAGAAGCTCAACCCGAACAAATGGCTGGATGTGAAGAAGATGCTGCCGCGCCTGTCGCAGAAGCAGTGGTATCGCCAGACCAAGTACGGCTACGCCCGCGGCGGCGAGCCGGTGCACTTCGTGGCCAACATTCGGCGTTACTACGACATCCTCACCTGGGTGACCCAACCGCAGCTCGAAGGCCAGGTGGCCGAGGGTAGCCTGCATGTGCCTGGGGTTAACAAGGACAAACCGGCGGAGCAGTCGCCGCCGATGTGAGCCTGTACCGGCCTCTTCGCGGGCACGCCCGCTCCCACAGGTACAGCACAGGTCTGAGGGGGGTGATATTCCTGTGGGAGCGGGCGTGCCCGCGAAGAGGCCGGACCAGGTTAGCCCTTGGCCCGCCGGGCCTTGAAGAAGTCACTGAGGATCTGCCCACACTCCTCCGCCAGCACCCCGCCCTCCACCATCACCCGGTGGTTCAAAAAGCCCTGCCCGAAGAACTGCCCCTGGCTCTGCACGATCCCGGCCTTCGGCTCCAGCGCCCCGAACACCACCCGCATCACCCGCGAATGCACGATCAACCCCGCACACATGCTGCAGGGTTCCAGGGTCACGTACAGGGTGCTGCCCGGCAACCGATAGTTGCTGGCCGACTTCGCCGCCGCGCGGATGGCCACCATCTCGGCATGCGCACTGGGGTCGCTGTCGATGATCGGCCGGTTGAAACCCTGGCCGATCACCTGCCCATGCTGCACCAGCACCGCCCCCACCGGCACCTCGCCCATGGCTGCGCCTTCGGCGGCCAGGGCCAACGCCAGGCGCATGAATTCCTGATCGCGGCTGCGATCGATGATCTGCGGGCGCATCAAACCACCGCGATCGCGGCCATCAGGCCGGTTTCCATGTGGTCGATGACGTGGCAGTGGAACATCCAGGTGCCCGGGTTATCCGCCACCAAGGCCACCTGGGCGCGCTCATTCTTGCCCAGCAGGTAGGTGTCGGTGAACCACGGCTCCTTGATGTCATGACGGTTCGAGGCGATCACCTTGAAACTCATGCCGTGCAGGTGGATCGGGTGCTGGTACTGGGTCATGTTTTTCAGCTCGAAGATGTAGCTCTTGCCTTTCTGTAGCGTGGCGATCGGCCGGTCGGCACAGGTCTTGTCGGTGATGTCCCAGGCTTGGCCATTGATCTGCCACAGGCTCGGCGGCCGGCCATTTTCGGTGTTGACCGAAACCTTGCCGACCCACTCGAAATTGAAGTTCAGCTTCTCGGCGTTCTCCAGGTCCGGCTCGGCCACCGGGTTCGGCGGCAGGGCTGGTGGCCAGTCGCTCGGCGCGTCATTGCTGGCCACCGAGCGCAAGGTGCCCAAGCGCACGAAACCATCACGCATGGAAATTTCTTCGCCCGCCTCGGGAATGCGGATCGCCAGGCAAATACGCATGCCAGGGCCCAGCCAGTATTCGTCGTCCAGCACGCGCGGGGTAACAGGGTTGCCGTCGAGGGCATAGATCTTCGCCTCGAAGTTGCCCTTGAGGTTCAGGCGATACGTCCAGGTGTTGTCCAGGTTGAGCAGGCGCAGGCGCACCACCTGCCCGGCCGGCAGTTCGGTCACCGAGTCGGCCTGGCCGTTGATGGTGATCAGCCGCCCGGCAGTGCCATTGCGCGCCGCCTCGCGGGGGATGCTGAAAGGTAGCCAGGCGCCCTGTTCGTCCACGTGCCAGTTCTTCAGGCTCAAGGTGCGCTCATGCAGGAAACCGGTAGGCTCGCGCTCCTCGACAATCAGCGGGCCGACCAGGCCACGGCCCAGCTCCTCGGAACTGCTGACATGCGGGTGGTACCAGTAGCTGCCGGCATCAGGCACGCGGAACTTGTAGTCGAAATACTCGCCCGGCTTGACTGGCAGCTGCGACACATAGGGCACACCGTCCATTTCCAACGGCAGCCGGATGCCATGCCAGTGGATGGTGGTCTCGACCGGCAGGTGGTTGATGAAGCGCACCCGCAACCAGGTGCCCTGGCGCACCCGCAGCTCGGTGCCTGGCGCCGACGGGCCGAACGCCCAGGCCTCGGTCTTGAAGCCCGGCACCAGTTCGACATCGAGTGGGGCGGCGATCAGCTCGTAGTCGTGGCCAGCATTGTCGTCCTCGACCTTGCCCAGCCAATAGCGCGCCACGCCACCGGCGCCCAGGCCAACCACAACCAGGCCAGTCAGGCCCTTGAGCATTTGTCGACGGGTGAAGGACATCGGTGCGGGTACCTCGTTTCTGCGCAATCAGTCTGCCAGCAGGCGCCAGCGATGAAGGGCGAATACGATACACCTGCATTTGCGAAATATTAAGTGAAGTCTTGTCGCACGGCTGGGATGCGGCCCTGAGCGGCCGCTGGCCTGCCGTATCCCTGGGTGAGCGCTTGATGCGCCTGGGCTGACTTGCTCAAACAAGGGCTGGCTGCTTAAGTTCAAGCAGATGGATCCGTAGGTAGTGGCCTTCTGCCCGCCTATCGCTCCAAAATACACCTGCTGCATCCATGCGAGGGTTTGACAACATGCAGAGAAGGAACTCTTTATTACACATTTCTCTCCTGCTCGCTGTTGCCCTTCTGCTCGTGCCGAAGATCATCCTGATCGAGTTCTTCTCCCATCGATGGGTGGACACCGGCGTTAGCGATATTGCGCTGTACGTACTACAGGATGTGATGCTTGCGACCGCCCTCTATGTAATCGCCGTCAATACCATTGCCAGGAATAAATTCAATTTCTATCTGTTGTGCATCGTCTCCGGCGCCTTGTTGCTATTCCTGCTGATAGACATGCGTGTCCGGGAGCTATGGCTGAAGCCTCTGAATTGGCAACTGATAAGCTACAGCCTGCAAAACGCAAGCAACCTGACCTCCGGAGCCGAAGTTTTCCTCAAGCAATCTGCCGGTTTTGGGCTCACATTCAGGTTCATTGTTTTCGTGCTCTTTCTCGCTTACCTGGCGACGTGGTCTTTCGTTGGGCTGGCCACTTACCTCGCTTATAAAGCACAGCGCACAGAGGTCACAAAGAAAAAAACCTACCCCTGGGCTTCGCTGCCAGTGTTATTCGCCCTGCTTATCGGCGCCATCTATGCCAAAGACGCACGCTACGACCTGAACAAAAATATTGTCATCAGCCCGCTGGTCACCACGCTCAGAAGCACCACCTCCTTAAACGCCGCTCCGCACAAGCCTCCGCTGCCATTCGAGCAACCCGCCTACCCGCTATCCCGCGTAAACAACCTCCAAAAACTACAATCGCACGCGACGCCAGACTTCAAGAACCTGGTGTTCATCGTCCTGGAATCGGTTCGCTGGAACAGCACTTTTGCTGCGGACATCAAAACCGCTGAAAAGTACCCCACCTTCGACAAGCTCTCCCGGGAGGGCATGCTGTTTAAGTCGTACGTATCAATCCCTCACTCGTCCAAAGGCTACCACTCGATACTGACCGGGCTGCACGCCTACCCCGACGTTGAGATCAAAGAGGCCATGCAGCTGCATCAACCTAGCGTCATCCATGAGCTGAAAACCCAGAAGAACATGGAAGCCGTCGCCTTCAGCTCATTGTATCTACAGTTCGAGAACATGGATGGTTTCTTGAAATCCATCGGGGTATCTAATGCCTATGAAGTCTCGGACATCCTCGCCATCGAAAACCTCCCAACACACTCCAGTAGCTTCGGGGAGAGTGACGAACAGCTATTTTCTTCCAGCATCCCTTACCTGCAGAACATCAAGAATAAAGGCAAAGGCTTCATTGCATTGTACTTCCCTAGCGCAGCGCACTACCCCTATGAGTGCAGCCACGACGCCACCTTGCAGAGCGAACTTGAAAAGTACGAAAACTGCATAGCGAAAAGTGACAGCGTACTGGGTGAAATGCTGAAATCATTTGACCAGTCCGGCCTGCTGGACTCGACATTATTCGTGCTCGTGGGTGACCATGGTGAATCGTTCGGCGAGCACGGTTTATTCATTCACAACGCTTCCATGCATGAAGAAGAAGTTGCCGTGCCGCTGATATTCTGGGCGAATGGCAAGGCGCTGCCAAACCCCGACTCAACGACCAGCCACCAGACCGATATTGCGCCCACGGTTGCCGATTTCTTTGGCATTACCGAATCGCCCCTGTCTGTACAAGGCGTTAGTTTATTGAGGAAGCATGACAAGCGTTCGTTCTTTATGTCCACGTTCTTTGACCAACTGGCGTCAGCCTTGGTAGAGCATCCTCACAAATACATTTATGAATTCAGCTCGGACACCCTGACGAAATACAATATCGAGGAGGATCCGCAGGAAAAGAACCCGCAACCCGTGCTGGGTGATGAGTTCACCGCCGTCAAGAACAGGCTGCTTGCCTATAACTTTTACCAGAAAGCGCTATTCGATCAAAAGCCTGAGCGGCCTGAATGAGCAAGAACCAAAAAGCCCGCAATGCTGCGAGCTTTTTGGTGTATGCATGCCTGTCGGTGCCAGCTTAGGCCGGCTGCCCGATCATTCCCACTCGATAGTGGCCGGCGGCTTGCTCGACACGTCATAGGTCACGCGCGAAATACCGTCGATTTCGTTGATGATACGGCCGCTGACGGTTTCCAGCAGCTCGTACGGCAGGTGCGCCCAACGCGCGGTCATGAAGTCCACGGTCTCGACGGCACGCAGGGCAACGACCCAGGCGTAGCGACGGCCATCGCCAACGACACCGACCGACTTGACCGGCTGGAACACCACGAACGCCTGGCTGGTCTTGTGGTACCAGTCGGCCTTGCGCAGTTCTTCGATGAAGATGTGGTCGGCACGACGCAGGATGTCGGCGTATTCCTTCTTCACTTCACCGAGGATGCGTACGCCCAGGCCCGGGCCCGGGAACGGGTGGCGGTAGACCATGTCGTACGGCAGGCCCAGCTCCAGGCCGATCTTGCGCACTTCGTCCTTGAACAGCTCACGCAGCGGCTCGACCAGCTTGAGATTCATTTCCTCCGGCAGGCCACCGACGTTGTGGTGCGACTTGATCACGTGGGCCTTGCCGCTCTTGGCGCCAGCCGACTCGATCACGTCCGGGTAGATGGTGCCCTGGGCGAGGAACTGGATGTTTTCCAGCTTGCTGGCTTCGGCATCGAACACGTCGATGAAGGTGCGGCCGATGATCTTGCGCTTCTTCTCCGGGTCGGCTTCGCCTTCCAGGTTGTCGAGGAACTGCTTTTCAGCGTCGGCGCGGATTACCTTGACGCCCATGTTCTCCTTGAACATGGCCATCACCTGGTCGCCTTCGTGCAGGCGCAGCAGGCCGTTGTCGACGAACACGCAGGTCAGCTGGTCGCCGATGGCGCGGTGCAGCAGCGCAGCAACGACAGAGCTGTCGACACCGCCGGACAGGCCCAGCAGGACGTTGGCCGAGCCAACTTGCTCACGCACCTGGGCGATGGCGTCTTCGACGATGTTGGACGGGGTCCACAGGGCTTCACAGCCGCAAATGTCCTGAACGAAGCGGGACAGGATGCGACCGCCCTGCTTGGTGTGGGTCACTTCCGGGTGGAACTGCACGCCGTAGTAGCCGCGCGCGTCGTCGAACATGCCGGCGATCGGGCAGCTTGGGGTGCTGGCCAGCACGTGGAAGTCGCTCGGCATCTGGGTAACCTTGTCGCCGTGGCTCATCCACACGTCCAGGCCCAGTACGCCATCGTCGTCGACGTGGTCTTCGATACCGTCGAGCAGGCGGCTCTTGCCGACCACGTCGACACGGGCATAACCGAACTCACGCAGGTCGGAACCTTCGACCTTGCCACCCATCTGCTCGGCCATGGTCTGCATGCCGTAGCAGATACCCAGCACCGGCACGTTCAGGTCGAACACGGCCTGCGGCGCGCGTGGGCTGTTGGCTTCGTGGACCGACTCGGGGCCGCCGGCGAGGATGATGCCGCGCGGGTTGAATTCGCGGATCGCTTCATCGTCCATGTCGAACGGGTGCAGTTCGCAGTACACGCCGATTTCGCGCACGCGGCGGGCGATCAGCTGGGTGTACTGGGAACCGAAATCGAGGATCAGGATGCGGTGAGCGTGAATGTCGAGGGCCATGACTCAATCTCGTCAGTGGAAATCGGAAACGACGCGGGGCTGTCGTGACAGCCCCGCATGCTTATATTGCTGGAAGCCTCAGCCTACGCGGTAGTTAGGGGCTTCTTTGGTGATTTGCACGTCATGCACGTGGGACTCGGCCATGCCGGCACCGGTGATGCGCACGAATTCCGGCTTGGTGCGCATCTCTTCGATGGTTGCGCTGCCGGTGTAGCCCATGGACGAACGCAGGCCGCCCATCAGCTGGTGGATGATCGCGGCCAGGGCGCCCTTGTAAGGAACGCGACCTTCGATGCCTTCCGGTACCAGCTTCTCGGCGCCGGCCGAGGAGTCCTGGAAGTAACGGTCCGACGAGCCTTGTGCCTGTGCCATCGCACCCAGCGAGCCCATGCCGCGGTAGGCCTTGTAGGAACGACCCTGGAACAGCTCGACCTCACCCGGGGCTTCTTCGGTACCGGCGAACATCGAACCCATCATCACGCAGGAAGCACCGGCAACGATGGCCTTGGACAGGTCACCGGAGAAGCGGATGCCGCCATCGGCGATCAGTGGCACGCCAGTGCCTTCCAGTGCTGCTGCAACGTTGGCAATGGCGCTGATTTGCGGCACGCCGACACCGGCAACGATACGGGTGGTGCAGATCGAGCCTGGGCCGATACCGACCTTGACGGCGTCGGCGCCCGCTTCGGCCAAGGCCTTGGCAGCCGCGCCGGTGGCGATGTTGCCGCCGATCACCTGCACTTGCGGGTAGGTTTCCTTCACCCAGCGCACGCGGTCGATCACGCCTTTGGAGTGACCGTGGGCGGTGTCGACTACAACCACGTCAACGCCAGCAGCCACCAGGGCAGCAACGCGCTCGCCGGTGTCCTTGCCGGTGCCGACGGCGGCGCCGACGCGCAGGCGACCTTGGTCGTCCTTGCTGGCCAGCGGGTAGGCCTTGGCCTTTTCGATGTCCTTGACGGTCATCATGCCCTTGAGGTTGAACTTGTCGTCGACGATCAGGACTTTTTCCAGACGGTGCTTGTGCAGCAGTTCGCGGACTTCGTTCTTGTCGGCGCCTTCGCGGACGGTGACCAGGCGCTCTTTCGGCGTCATCACGTCGCGGACCTTGGCGTCCAGGCGGCTTTCGAAGCGCACGTCACGGGAGGTGACGATACCGACCAGGTCGCCGTTCGCCAGCACCGGAACGCCGGAGATGTTGTTCAGGCGGGTCAGGTCGAACAGGTCGCGCACGGTAGCGTCGGCGTCGATGGTGATCGGGTCCTTGACCACGCCAGCCTCGAACTTCTTGACCTTGCGGACTTCGCCGGCCTGCTGCTCGATGGTCATGTTCTTGTGGATGATGCCGATGCCGCCTTCCTGGGCCATGGCGATGGCCAGGCGCGCTTCGGTCACGGTATCCATGGCGGCGGAAACCAGCGGAATGTTCAGCTCGATGCCACGGGTCAAACGGGTCTTGAGACTGACTTCATTGGGCAGTACCTCGGAATAGCCAGGTACAAGGAGGATATCGTCGAAGGTCAGGGCTTCTTGGCTGATACGCAGCATCGCGGGGGCTCCCGGGCGGGAAAAATGGAAGCGCGCCATTATACTCATGCACGGCGCGCCGCTCAATGCAAAATAAGGGCCTTCGGTCAGCCTTGTGGCAGTTTTACCTGCACCACGGCCACCGGCTGGTCGAGCCAGTCGGCGAAGCTGTCGAGAAAGGCCTGGGTGAACCCGGCCTCGCCCCAGTTGTTGAAGATGAACCCGAGGTTGGAAAAGGCACATGGCTGCAGGTAAAGGAAGCCATTGATGTCATCTTCGAAGCCGCACAGCGGGCAGGTGAAGTTGTCACTGACACCGGGCATCCACTCTTCCAGGCTTTCGAACAGCGGCTCGCCCACCTCGCGCCGGCACTCCGGGCAACCGGCCTCTTCGAGGAAGCCGTCGGTGGGGGTGTAGATGCAGCGCTTGAGCATCACCTCCAGGCCATTGACCTGCGCGCCGAAGGGCAGTTTTTCCGGATGCAGCGCCACCTTGCGCGCCCCAGCGGCCAGGGCATGGCCCATGCGGTTGCCGGTGCGACCACAGGTGGTCAGCTGCTCTTCGACGATCTTCTCGCGCACCAACCAGCGCAGGATGGCACGGGCGCGGGCTTCATGCACCGGGACGGTAGACAGCTTGGGAACGATGATGCTCTGGGTGTTCATGAACGGGAAAAGCCTGAAAAACTGCAGTAATGACGCAATTCTACCGCCTGCTCAGGCGCTCAGGTAGCGGCCGATCAACGCCAGGCCACTGGCCAGCACCAGCCAGGTGACCAGGCGCACGAAGGCTTCGCGGGACAGCCGGGTGGTCAGCCTGCGCCCCACCCAGAGGCCGACGAACATCACCGGCAGCAGGCAGGCGGCGAGCAACAGCAGGCTTTGGTCGGCATAGACACCGGCAATCAGGAACAGCGACAAGCGCACCACCGTGCTGCAACTGATCAGCGCGCTCTGGGTAGCGCGCACTTGCTCCTTCACCTCCAGCCGCGCGCTCAGGTAAAGGGCATAAAGGAACCCACCGCTGCCGAACAAGGCGCCGAACAGGCCACCAGCGGTGCCCATCGGTATCGCCCAGAAGCCCGACAAGTGCGCCGGCCGCACCTTCACCGCCAATCCATACAGCGCATAGGCGGTGACGAAAACGCCCATCAACAGCAGCAACACGTCGGACTTCAACTGCAGCAGGAACACCACGCCCAGCGTGCAGCCCACGGCCATGAACGGCAGCAGCCGCAACAACTCGCCCCGCACCACATAGCGGCGCGATGGCAGCAGGTTGCCGAAGGCGGCGACAAAGTCGAGCAGCACCAGCAGCGGAATGATCCGCGACAGTGGCATGAAGTGGATCAGCACCGGGCCGGCTACCAGCGCGGTGCCGAAGCCGGCGATGCCGAAGACGATGTAGGCAACACCGACACCGAGCAGGATGGGCAGCCAATCAAGGCCGGAAAGCGACAGTTGGGCGAGCATCGTGCTGGGGCCTGGATAGTCCTTTTAGGGTGCATCGTAGTGAGAATCGCGAGGGACGGATAGGGCCGCAACACATGCGACGAAGCTGAAAACCTGGGGCTGCTCCGCAGCCCTATCGCGACGCGAGGCCGCTCCCACCTCGACCGCATAGGCCTCAAGCCCTGTGCAGTACCTGTGGGAGCCGGCTTGCCGGCGATGAGGCCAGTCCAGGCAATACAAGACAGTTGCTCCCACAATTGCGTCAAGGCTGACAGCAGGGGCAAGACAGACAACCAGGGCCGATGTCCTTTATGATGCCGGCCATGATCAAAGACCCTTTCGAACGACTCGGCCTGGACCGTGAGGTCCTTACCGTCAGCCAACTCAACGGCCGCGCCCGCGTATTGCTGGAAGACGTGTTCCGTAGCGTCTGGGTAGAAGGTGAGATTTCCAACCTCGCCCGCCCGGCGTCCGGCCACATGTACTTCACCCTCAAGGACAGCGGTGCCCAGGTGCGTTGTGCGCTGTTCCGGCAGAATGCCACGCGGGTGCGCCAGGCCCTGCGCGATGGCCTGGCAGTGCGGGTGCGCGGCAAGGTTTCGCTGTTCGAGGGGCGTGGCGACTACCAGCTGATTCTCGACACCGTCGAGCCGGCCGGCGATGGCGCCTTGCGTCTGGCCTTCGAGGCATTGAAAGAGAAACTCGGTGCCGAGGGGCTGTTCAGCGCCGAACGCAAGAAGCCACTGCCGGCCCACCCGCAACGCATCGGTATCATCACCTCGCCCACCGGCGCGGTGATCCGCGACATCATCAGCGTGTTCGGCCGCCGTGCCCCGCAGGTGGAACTGAACCTGATCCCCACTGCGGTACAGGGCCGTGAAGCCATTGCGCAGATCGTGCGCGCCATCCGCCTGGCCGACAGCCTCGGTTTCGATGCGCTGATCCTGGCCCGTGGTGGCGGCTCGCTGGAAGACCTGTGGTGCTTCAACGAAGAGGCCGTGGCGCGTGCCGTGGCCGCCTGCGTCACACCGATCGTCAGCGCCGTAGGCCATGAGACCGATGTGTCGATCAGCGACTTCGTCGCCGACGTGCGCGCACCCACGCCGTCTGCCGCCGCCGAACTGCTGGCCCCTGACAACAGCGGCCTGCAGCAACGCCTGGATGGCCTGCAGCGGCGCCTGCTGCTGCGCATGCAGAACCGCCTGAGCCACGACCGCCTGCGCCTGGAGTCGCTGACCCGGCGCCTGCGCCACCCCGGCGAGCGCCTGCGCCAGCAGGCCCAGCGCCTGGACGACCTGGACATGCGCCTGCGCCGCGCGTTCATGCTCAACCTCAACCAGCGCCACGAGCGCCTGGCACGCCTGGACACCCGACTGGCCGCGCAGCACCCGGGGCGCACCCTGAAACTGCTGGGCCAACGCCTGGATAGCCTGGCCGAACGCCTGCCACGGGCCATGCGCGAAGTGCTCAAGGATCGCCGTCAGCGTTTCCAGGCCCAGTTGCAGACACTGCAGGTGGTCAGCCCATTGGCCACCCTCGCCCGCGGCTACAGCATCCTGCTCGATGAAAAGGGCCAGGCCATCCGCAGCGCCGAACAGACCCACAATGGCCAGCGCCTGACTGCCCGCCTGAACGAAGGCGAGCTGTTGGTACGAGTCGAAGACAACCACCTGACCCCGGTCACCCTCTCACTACTGGACTGACACATGCCCCGCCTGCTCGCGCCCCTGCTTGCCCTCTCCCTCCTGCTACTGGCCGGCGGCGCCCAGGCCAGCTACATCACCCGCACGTTGAACAAGCCGGTACCTGGCGGCGTGGCGGTGGTCGACCTCGGCCCTGCCGCCAGCGCGCCCAGCGCCCGCTTCGACGGCAAGCCGGTGCTGGTGGTGAAGGAGCAGAACAACTGGCTGGCCATCGTCGGCATCCCGCTGACCCAGAAGCCCGGCACCGCGGTGCTGAGCCAGGGTGGCCGCACCCTGCCCTTCACGGTCGGCAGCAAAAAGTACCCCGAGCAGCGCATTACCCTGAAGAACACCCGCCAGGTCAACCCGAACCCAGCCGACCTCAAGCGCATCGACCGCGAGCTGGCCGAGCAGATCAAGGCCTACCGCAGCTTCAGCCCGACCCTGCCGAGCAACCTGATCCTCGACAAGCCGGTCAACGGCCCGCTGTCGAGCAAGTTCGGCGTGCGTCGCTTCTTCAATGGCGAAGAGCGCAACCCGCATGCCGGGCTGGACTTCGCGGTACCGGCCGGCACGCCGATCAAGACCCCGGCCAACGGCAAGGTGACCCTGGTGGGAGATTACTTCTTCAATGGGCGCACAGTGTTCGTCGACCATGGGCAGGGCTTTATCAGCATGTTCTGCCATATGTCGAAGATCGATGTGCAGGTCGGGCAGCAGCTGCGCCGCGGCGAGGTGGTCGGGCGCGTAGGTTCTACCGGGCGGGCTACCGGGCCGCACATGCACTGGAACGTCAGCCTCAATGATGCGCGGGTGGACCCGGCGATTTTCATTGGGGCTTTCCAGCCCTGATATCGGCGGCACCTGCTTCGCGGGCATGCCCGCTCCCACAGGTATTGCGCCGCATCCGAAGGCTACGCTGTACCTGTGGGAGCGGGCGAACCCGCGAAGAGGCCAGCACTGCTCAGATCAATTCCATTGTGTTGCGCCATCGAAAAATACCGCGCAACAATCAATAACAACCTTAAAAATACCAGCCATAAAATCTCGCCTAATGGCTTTTTTTAAGCATTTCTCTCAATTTTCCCCGAACGCTTGCCATCCCCCACCCCACTGGTTAAGTTTGAAGGCATGAAAACCTTCAGCACCCTCATCCTGCTCCGACAACATCGCAGCCTCTGCCTGGTCAGCGCCCGACTACCAGGCTGAATCGCGTCGCCTCGCCTTTTCATCTCGTTATCGCTCGGCAGGCCCGATCTCGGCCGCACACAAAAGGATTGCTTCCATGACCATGCTCAAAGACCCTTCGAAGAAATACCGCGCTTTCCCGACCATCGACCTGCCTGACCGTACCTGGCCGTCGAAGACCATCACCGCCGCGCCGATCTGGTGCAGCTCCGACCTGCGTGATGGCAACCAGTCGCTGATCGAGCCGATGGATTCGGAGAAGAAGCTGCGCTTCTGGAAGACCCTGGTGCAGGTTGGCGTGAAGGAGATCGAAGCCTCGTTCCCGTCCGCTTCGCAGACCGATTTCGACTTCGTGCGCACCCTGATCGAAGACGGCCACATCCCGGATGACACCACCATCCAGGTGCTCACCCAAGCCCGTGAAGACCTGATCGCCCGCACCTTCGAGTCGCTGCGCGGGGCGAAGAAGGCCATCGTCCACCTGTACAACGCTACCAGCCCGTCGTTCCGCCGCATCGTCTTCAACCAGGACAAGCAAGGCGTGAAGGACATCGCGGTGAACGCGGCCAAGCTGTTCGTCAAATATGCCGCCCAGCAACCGGAAACCCAGTGGACCTTCCAGTACTCGCCAGAAACCTTCAGCGCCACCGAGCTGGAGTTCGCCAAGGAAGTCTGCGACGCGGTCATCGAAGTGTGGAACCCGACGCCTGAGCACAAGGTCATTCTCAACCTGCCGGCCACCGTGGAAGTTTCCACCCCGAACATCTACGCCGACCAGATCGAGTGGTTCTGCCGCAACGTCAGCCGCCGCGACAGCGTGATCATCAGCCTGCACTGCCACAACGACCGTGGCACCGGCATCGCCGCCACCGAGTTGGGCCTGATGGCCGGGGCCGACCGCGCCGAAGGCTGCCTGTTCGGCAACGGCGAGCGTACCGGCAACGTCGACCTGGTGACCTTGGCGCTGAACCTCTACACCCAGGGCATCGACCCGCTGCTGGACTTCTCCGATATCGACGGCGTGCGCAAGGTGGTCGAAGAGTGCAACCAGCTGCCGGTACACCCGCGTCACCCGTACGTCGGCGACCTGGTGCACACCGCCTTCTCCGGCTCGCACCAGGACGCTATCCGCAAGGGCTTTGCCAAGCAGCAGGAAGGCGAACTGTGGGAAGTGCCGTACTTGCCGATCGACCCGGCCGACATCGGCCGCAGCTACGAGGCGGTGATCCGCGTCAACAGCCAGTCGGGCAAAGGCGGCATCACCTACCTGCTCGAGCAGGAGTACGGCATCAGCCTGCCGCGCCGCATGCAGATCGAGTTCAGCCAGGTGGTGCAGGGTGAAACCGACCGCCTGGGCCTGGAAATGACCGCCCAGCAGATCTACAGCCTGCTGCACAAGGAATACCTCCAGGCCAACGCTCCGTATGCACTGGTCAGCCACCGCCTGCAGGAAGAAAACGGCCACAGCGCCGTGGAAGTGGAAGTCGCCGGCGAAGGCGAGACCACCCTGCACTGGCGTGGCAAGGGTAACGGCGCGCTGGAAGCGCTGGTCGCCGGCCTGCCGATTGCCGTGGAGATCATGGACTACAACGAGCACGCGATTGGTGCTGGCACCAACGCCAAGGCGGCGGCCTACATCGAATTGCGCGTAGCCGGTGGCCGCCCGGTGCACGGTGTGGGTATCGACGAAAACATCACCACCGCCAGCTTCAAGGCACTGTTCAGCGCCCTGAACCGCTCGCTGAGCCAGCAGGAAGCCAAGGCGGCCTGAGCCATACCGCGATGAACGAGAAAGCCCGCATCCTGTGATGCGGGCTTTTTTGTTGGCCTGTGCCGGCCCTTTCGCGGGTAAACCCGCTCCCACAGGGCTCCGCTACAACATTCAAGAGCTGCTGTGTGCCCGTCCGGGCCCTATCGCCGGCAAGCCAGCTCCCACAGGTATTGCACAGGGCTTGAGGCCCATGTGGTCGAGGTGGGAGCAACTGTCTTGTATTGCCTGGATTGGCCTCATCGCCGGCAAGCCGGCTCCCACAGGTATTGCACAGGGTTTGAGGCCCATGTGGTCGAGGTGGGAGCAACTGTCTTGTATTGCCTGGACTGGCCTCATCGCCGGCAAGCCGGCTCCCACAGGTATTGCACAGGGCTTGAGGCCCATGTGGTCGAGGTGGGAGCAACTGTCTTGTATTGCCTGGACTGGCCTCATCGCCGGCAAGCCGGTTCCCACAGGTCTTGCACAGGGCTTGAGGCCCATGCGGTCGAGGTGGGAGCAACTGTCTTGTATTGCCTGGACTGACTCATCGCCGGCAAGCCAGCTCCCACAGGTATTGCACAGGGCTTGAGGCCTATGCGGTCGGTGGGAGCAACTGTCTTGTATTGCCTGGACTGGCCTCATCGCCGGCAAGCCGGCTCCCACAGGTATTGCATAGGGCTTGAGGCCCATGCGGTCGAGGTGGGAGCTGGCTTGCCGGCGATAGGGCCAGGACAGGCAATGTACAGATCAGAGGCAAAAAAAAAGGGGCGCCGACCAAGCGCCCCATAAGCCGTAAAGCACACAACAAATTCAGTTGGCTTCCAGCAGCGCCATTGCCTCTGCGCTACACGCTTCGATCCGCGCCCAGTCGCCGTTCTTGATCCAGCTGCTGTCGAGCATCCAGGTGCCGCCCACGCACATCACATTGGGCAACGCCATGTAATTGCGCACGTTGGCCGGGTTCACGCCGCCGGTAGGGCAGAAACGAATATCGCCGAATGGGCCGGCAAAGGCCTTGATCGCCGCTACACCGCCGCTGATTTCCGCCGGGAACAGCTTGAAACGGCGGTAGCCGAGGGCGTAGCCCATCATGATCTCGGACGGCGTGCTGATACCCGGCAGTAGCGGGATCTCACTGTCCACACCGGCTTCGAGAATGTCCTGGGTAATGCCCGGGGTAACGACGAATTGCGCGCCCGCGGCCTCAACCGCCGCGAACATGCCGCGGTCGAGCACGGTGCCAGCACCCACGCAAAGCTCCGGGCGCTGCTCGCGCAATACCTGGATGGCTTTCAGGCCATGCTGCGAGCGCAGGGTCACTTCCAGGGTACGGATGCCGCCGGCGGCCAGGGCATCGGCCAAAGGCAGGATGTCTTCCTCACGGGCGATGGTGATCACCGGCAGGATGCGCGCCTTTTCGCAGATGGCGTCGACCCGGGCGGCTTTCTCGGCCATCGAGAGCTTGGGTTGTGGGCGTTCGAGGGTGGTCATGACAGTGGATCCTTGGCTCATGGGCACCAGTAGATGTCCAGGGGGTCGTGAAGAAAAGCGCGAATCGGCATTTCAGTAAGGTCTTTGCCAGCCAGCGCGGCGCGCAGGGTAGCGAGTTTGCCCTGGCCTTGCACGGACAGCGCGATGAAGGCGGCGCTGGCCAGCAGGGAGCGGGTCATCGACAGGCGCTGGTGCGGCACGCTCGGCGCCAGCAATGGCAGGCAGTGGCGTTGGCTGGCCAAATCCAGGCCCGCCTCCAGGTTGGGGCTGGCAGGGAACAGCGAGGCGGTATGGCCATCGTCACCCATGCCCAGCACCAGCACATCGATTGGCGGCAGCGCGAGCAATGCCTGGTCGGCCTTGCCGGCAGCGGCATCGAGGCTTTCCGCCTGCTGGTACAGGCCAACGAAGCGGGCTTTGGCTGCCAAGCCCGTGAACAGGTGGCGGGCCAGCAGGCCGGCGTTGCTGTCGGCGTGCTCCACCGGCACCCAGCGCTCATCGGCCAGGCTAACGGTGACCTTGGCCCAGTCCAGGTTTTCGCTGGCCAGTTTTTCCAGGAACGGCACCGGGCTGCGGCCACCGGACAGCACCAGGCAGGCCTGGCCTTTGCCGGCAATGGCTGCGCGCAGGCGTTCGGCCACGTCATGGGCCAGGGTTGCCGCCAGGGTTTTGGCATCCGCCAGGTCGTGTACCTTCACGGCTTCTGGCAGTTTAAGTTCAGATATCCCCATACCACGCCCTCCCGTCGCGCGTGATCAGTGCAATCGAGCTCATCGGGCCCCAAGAGCCCGCCGCGTATGGCTTGGGCGCATCACCCGCATTTCGCCAGCCGGCGATCAGCTGGTCGCACCACTTCCAGGCATACTCGATTTCGTCCTTGCGCACGAACAGGTTCTGGTTGCCGCGCATCACTTCGAGCAGCAAGCGCTCGTAGGCATCCGGAATCCGCGCGCTGCGCCAGGTGTCGGAAAAATTCAGCTGCAACGGGCCACTGCGCAGTTGCATGCCCTTGTCCAGGCCCTGCTCCTTGGTCATCACCCGTAAAGAAATGCCTTCGTCCGGTTGCAGGCGGATGATCAGCTTGTTACCGATCTGCAAACGCTGTTCCGGGGCGAAGATGTAGTGCGGCGTTTCCTTGAAGTGGATGACGATCTGCGACAGCTTCTGCGGCATACGCTTGCCGGTACGCAGGTAGAACGGCACGCCCGACCAGCGCCAGTTGCGAATGTCGGCGCGCAGGGCGACGAAAGTTTCGGTGTCGCTCTGGGCGTTGGCGTTGTCTTCTTCCAGGTAGCCGGGCACCGGCTTGCCTTCGCTGTAGCCGGCAATGTACTGGCCGCGCACCACACGGGTGCTCAGCCCATCGCCAGTGATCGGTGCCAGGGCCTTGAGCACCTTGACCTTCTCGTCGCGGATGGCATCGGCGGACAGTTCGCTGGGCGGGTCCATGGCGATCAGGCACAGCAGCTGCAGCAGGTGGTTCTGGATCATGTCGCGCAGTTGCCCGGCCTTGTCGAAGTAGCCCCAGCGGCCTTCGATACCGACCTTTTCAGCGACGGTGATCTCCACATGGGAGATGGAATTCTGGTTCCACTGGGTTTCGAACAGGCTGTTGGCAAACCGCAGGGCAATCAGGTTCTGCACCGTCTCTTTGCCCAGGTAGTGGTCGATACGATAAACCCGGCTTTCCGGGAAGAACCGTGCCACGGCATCGTTGACCCGGCGCGACGACTCCAGGTCGTGGCCGATGGGCTTTTCCAGCACCACTCGGGTGCGCGGGGCCAGCCCGGCCTTGTCGAGGTTTTCGCAGATTGCCCCGTACACCGCCGCCGCCGTGGCGAAGTAGGCGATCAACGGCTGCTCGCCCGGCAGTTGCTCGGCCAGGGCCTGGTAGCCTTCGGGCTGGAGGAAGTCCAGGTGCTGGTAGTCCAACCGGGCGAGGAAGCGGCCCAGCGCGGCGGGCTCGATATCGGCCTCGGGCACATGCCGGCGCAGGTGGGCTTCGATGCTGTTCAGGTGGTCCTGCGCGCTGCCGGCCTCGCGGGCCAGCGCCAGCAGGCGGGTTTCTGGGTGCAGCAGGTTGGCTCGGTCGAGCTGGTAGAGCGCAGGAAACAGCTTGCGCAATGCCAGGTCGCCGAGGGCGCCAAACAGGGCAAAGGTGCAAGGTTCGACACTGATCGCAGCCATGATGTTGGTTCTTTCCTAAAGTTGGTCTAGGAATACCGCTTTCACATACGGTTTTCAAGGGATAATGTAGTAAAAACCACAACATTACCGACAAGTGTTACAGACAAGTGGTGCGTCACCCGCACCGACAGTACGATAGACGACCGTGCAAAAAGCCTGCTGCTCCGGCAGCCGGCTGTCTTCCCGACCCAAGGACACACCCATGGACCGCGTGCGAAACCTCCTGGAACAGATCCAGGGACGCCTCGACGAGCTGAACAAGGCCGAACGCAAAGTCGCCGAAGTCATCCTGCTCAACCCGCAACAAGCCACCCGTTTCAGCATCGCTGCGCTGGCCCAGGCGGCCAAGGTCAGCGAGCCGACCGTCAACCGCTTCTGCCGCTCGTTCGGCGTCAGCGGCTACCCCGAGCTCAAGCTGCAGCTGGCGCAGAGCCTGGCCAGCGGCGCCGCCTACGTCAGCCGCGCGGTAGAGGCCGACGATGATCCGGCAGCCTACACCCAGAAGATCTTCGCCAGTGCCATCGCCTCGCTCGACAGCGCCTGCCAGCAGCTTGACCCGCAGCAGGTCAGCCGTGCCGTGGACATGATGATCCAGGCCCGGCAGATTCACTTCTTCGGCCTGGGTGCCTCGGCCCCGGTGGCCCTCGACGCCCAGCACAAGTTCTTCCGCTTCAACCTGGCGGTGTCGGCCCACGCCGACGTGCTGATGCAGCGCATGCTGGCCTCGGTGGCCCACACCGGCGACCTGTTCGTGATCATTTCCTACACCGGGCGTACCCGCGAACTGGTCGAAGTGGCACGCCTGGCCCGGGAAAACGGCGCTTCCGTGCTGGGCCTGACCGCCGCCGGCTCGCCGCTGGCCAACGCCTGCAGCCTGAGCCTGCATATTCCACTGCCGGAAGATACCGACATCTACATGCCGATGACCTCGCGGATCATCCAGCTGACCGTGCTCGATGTGCTGGCCACCGGCATGACCCTGCGCCGTGGCGTGGACTTCCAGCCGCACCTGCGCAAGATCAAGGAAAGCCTCAACGCCAGCCGCTACCCGATCGAGGACGACGAACTCAACTGAGCCGGTGCGCCTGCAGGCGCAGGTGGGCACGCTGCCCCGGCGCCAGGCTCAGGCCTTCACCACTGCCGCTGGCAGCCTCGACGCAGACGAAGCGCTGGCATTCGCGGCCGGTCACGCCCATCAACGGGCGGTTGCCGGGGTGCCAGACCACGGTGTCGTCGCTGTCACCGGTATCGATGCACAGCTCGCGCTGCCAGGCCGGGTCCTGCAGTTGCACCCGCGGCGTGCCCGGGTAGACCTTCTGGCAGCCACCCTTGAGCTTCAGCGCGCCATCTTCACGGCAGGCCTGGCGGTTGAGGCGGTCGTAGCCTTCGATATCCTCGAGCCCGGACAGCGCTATCTCGGATACGTCACTGATCCGCCAGTAAGCCAGCAGCGCATGGCTCAGCTGGCAGGGCTCGCTGTCCTGATGCTCGGTGCTCAGGCTCAGCTCCATGCGGCTGCCCAGCCGGGCCTGCAGGTCGACCTGCCAGTCGCACAGGTCCAGCCGCCACTTCAGGGTCACGCCCTGCTCGTCCTCGCGGCTGTCCACCAGCTTCCAGTCCAGCAGCCGCGCCCAGCCATGGGCCGGCCACAAGTCTTCGCTGGGGTGGCGGCCATACCACGGCCAGCACACCGGCACACCACCACGGATCGCGCCCACCTGCGGCCACTGCTCGGCGCACCACAGCCAGGGCCGCTCACCCGCCGGTTGAAAGTGCAGCAACTGCGCGCCCTGGCGGCTGAATGCCGCCTGGCAACGGGGGTGATTGATGATCAGCACATCGCGCTGCTGGTAACGCTCCCACTCGAATGTCGGCCGCGGCCGCTGCGAGGTGAAGAAGCGATGGAGCGGATGTTCGGGCATGGTTCAGAGCTCTTGTTGTTTAAGATAGCGCTGTCTCGGCCTATCCCCGACACCCACTGCAGGGCAGTGGGTGCCGAATATCTAAATAGTACCGAAAATGGATTGGCGTAAATTTACAACATTAGCCCTCAGAATGACGACTGAATCTTCAACCCTGCGACCAGCGCGTTGTCCACCTCATCCACCCCGCCGGGGCTCTTGATGTATTGCAGGTTGGGCCGCACGGTCAGCCAGTTGGTGACGTGGAAGCCGTAGTAGAGCTCGGCGTTGTACTCGGTACGCTGCAGCGGCACGAAGCCGGGGTTGTCGTAATCGCCGATGCCGCTCTGGGCGTTGAGCAGTTCGGCGCGTTTCTTCACGTCGTCATTCACATGAATGCGTGCCACGCCAAAGCCGATGTCGTCCTTGGGCCGGGCGTCGAAGGCGCCTTTGTAGACCAGACCCAGTTGTTGGTAGTTGTCGACCACGTTGGTGGCCTTGTCATGCACGGTGAAGTTGGCGAACAGGCTGAGGCCACGGTTGACGTCGCCGCCATGGGCGGTGACCTGCTGCTGCGCCACTACCCACCAGCCATGCTTGCTGGAGTGCGACTTGAAGGCTTCGCCGGTCAGCGCCTGCGGGTTGCCGTTGAGGTCATCGAACACATCGTCGGCCTTGGCCGTGCTGTAGTAGTAACCCAGGCGGTATTCGCCCGGCAGGCCGTTGACCTTGGGTGACCACACAGCTTCCACCGGCAGGATCGCACCCTTGGTGCCACTGCCACTGAGCTTGAAGCCGTTGCCGGTTTCCAGGTTGGACGGGTTCTGCTCGAAGGCGCCGACCTGGACGAAGAATTCCGGGGTGATGTTGTACTTGACCCGCAGCGCCCACTGGCTGACCGGCCAGTTGTACCAGATGCCGCCTACCCAGTTGCCCACCTGCGAGCCGCAGAAGGCCAGGTTCTGGAAGTCGCAGGGGAAGCTGTTGAAGTCCTCGCCCTCGCCGAAGCGGCCGAATTTCACGTCCAGCGCGCCGTCGAAGTACTTCTGCTTGATCCACATCTGGGTCAGGCGCCAGGTCTGGCCACGGCCCCACACTTCCTGCACCGAGCTGAACTGCCCGGCGCGCGGGTCGCTGATGCGGTCGTTGGACAGGTTGCGGCCGCTGCGCTCGGTGATCGCCAGCTTGAACTCGGCATCGTGCCAGCCCAGGATCTTCTGCAGGTCCAGGTGCGCGCCGAGGGCGAACTGGTCGCTGTAGCGCGCAGTCTTGTCGTCGTTGTAGCCGCCGTGCAGGTTACCGGCCACTTCACCGACATAGTCGAGGGTGAAGTCGTAGCCTTTTTCCAGCAGTTCGGTGCGGGCACCGCCCCAGTCGCCAGTCATCCATTTCGATTCGCTGGAAAAGGCCTCGGCAGCCTGCGCGCCGCTGCTGCCGACCACGGCGAGCAAGGCCAGCGAGCCCAATGTCCTGATACGTTTGCTCTGTTCCATCCCTTTGCGTCCTCTTTTTTCTTATTGATGGTGTAGACGAGTCAACGGCCTTTGAAGTGAGCCACGTTGTCCTTTACCGCTGCGCCAGTGCTGGCCGGGTGCAGGCGCTCGCCGCTGGCAGCGTCGAACAGCAGCACCCGGGCCGGGTCGAATTGCAGGCTGAGGCTATCGCCGACCCGGCACGCCACATCCGGCGCCAGGCGGCAGCAAACCTTGGTCTGGTTGAGGGTGACGAACACCAGCAGGTCCGGCCCGGTGGGCTCGGTTACCTGCACCTCGGCGCGAACACCCGGCAGGCCATTGCCCTCCGGGGCACCCAGGGCAATCTGTTCAGGGCGGATGCCGAGGATGACCTCACGGCCATCAAACACGTCAGCGGCCAGCCCCAAGGGCAGCTCGCAACGCGCCTGGCCGCTGTCGAGCAGCGCCAGCAAGCGGCCATCCTGTTGCTTCAGACGCACCGGAATGAAGTTCATCGGCGGCGAACCGATGAAGCTGGCGACGAACTGGTTGGCCGGGTCGTTGTAGATCTGCTGCGGGGTGCCGAACTGCTGGATGATGCCGTCCTTCATCACCGCCACCTTGTCGCCCAGGGTCATGGCCTCGATCTGGTCATGGGTGACGTACACGGTGGTGGTTTTCAGGCGCTGGTGCATCAGTTTCATTTCGGTGCGCATCTCGACCCGCAGCTTGGCATCGAGGTTGGACAGCGGTTCGTCGAACAAGTAGATCTTCGGCCGCCGCGCCAGTGCCCGGCCCATGGCCACGCGCTGTTGCTGGCCACCGGATAGCTGCGCCGGCTTGCGCGCCAGCAGGTGCTCGATCTGCAGCAGCTTGGCCACCCGCGCCACCTCCTCGTCGATGGCCGCCTGGGGCAGCTTGCGGATCTTCAGGCCAAACTCGATGTTCTCGCGCACACTCATGGTCGGGTACAGCGCGTAGGACTGGAACACCATGGCGATGTCGCGGTCCTTGGGGCTCATGCCGCTGACGTCCTGCTCGTCGATGAGGATCGCGCCGCCGCTGATCTGCTCCAGGCCGGCGATGCAGTTCATCAAGGTCGACTTGCCGCAGCCCGACGGGCCGACCAGAATCAGGAACTCGCCATCCTTGATCGACAGCTGGATGTCCTTGAGGGTATCCGGCAGGCCGCTGCCGTAGGTCTTGTTCACGTTGCGAAGTTCGAGCGTTGCCATGACTTACCCCTTTACCGCGCCGGCAGTCAGCCCGCGGACGAAATATTTGCCTGCCACCACATAGACCAGCAGGGTTGGCAGGCCGGCGATCATTGCCGCCGCCATGTCGACGTTGTATTCCTTGGCCCCGGTGCTGGTGTTGACCAGGTTGTTCAGGGCCACGGTGATCGGTTGCGAGTCGCCGCTGGAAAACACCACGCCGAACAGGAAGTCGTTCCAGATCTGGGTGAACTGCCAGATCAGGCAGACCATGATGATTGGCGTGGACATCGGCAGGATGATGCGGCGGAAGATGGTGAAGAACCCGGCACCGTCCAGGCGTGCGGCCTTGACCAGCGCATCGGGGATGCTCACGTAGAAGTTGCGGAAGAACAGCGTGGTGAAGGCCAGGCCATAGACCACGTGCACCAGCACCAGGCCGCTGGTGGTGCTGGCCAGGCCGAGCTTGCCGAGGGTGAACGAGGCCGGCAGCAGCACGGTCTGGAACGGCAGGAAGCAGCCGAACAGCAGCAGGCCGAAGAACAGCTGCGAACCACGGAAGCGCCACATCGACAGCACATAGCCATTCAGCGCGCCGATGGTGGTGGAGATCAGCACCGCTGGCACGGTGATCATGATCGAGTTCCAGAAGTAACCGCTGACCGTGGCCCAGGCCTTGACCCAACCGACGCCGGTGATCACCGCCGGCCAGCTCAGCAGGTTGCCGGTGCTGATGTCTTCCGGGGTCTTGAAGCTGGTCAGCAGCATCACCACCAACGGCACCAGGTACAACAGCACGGCCAGTAACAGCAGCGCATGGATGGCGATGCGGCTCAGGCTGAGTGCCGGTTTTTCGGCAGGGCTATGTAATGAGCTATGCATGGCGTTTGCTCCGCAGCTCCGAGTACAGGTAAGGCACGAGGATCGCCAGGATCGCCCCGAGCATGAGGATGGCGCTGGCCGAGCCCATGCCCATCTGCCCGCGGCTGAAGGTGAACGCGTACATGAACATCGCCGGCAGGTCGGACGAGTAACCGGGGCCACCGGCAGTCATCGCGGCCACCAGGTCGAAGCTCTTGATGGCGATGTGCGAAAGGATCATCAGCGAGCTGAAGAACACCGGCCGCAGGCTGGGCAGCACCACCCGCCAGTAGATGCGCGGCAGGCTGGCACCGTCGATCTGCGCGGCGCGGATGATCGACTGGTCGACGCCGCGCAGGCCGGCGAGGAACATCGCCATGATGAAGCCCGAGGCCTGCCAGACGGCGGCGATCACCAGGCAGTACACCACCCGGTCGGGGTCGATCAGCCAGTCCAGGCGAAAGCCCTCCCAACCCCAGTCGCGCAGCAGCTTGTCCAGGCCCATGCCAGGGTTGAGCAGCCACTTCCAGGCAGTGCCGGTGACGATCATCGACAGCGCCATGGGGTACAGGTAGATGGTACGGATGAAACCTTCGCGGCGGATGCGCTGGTCCAGCAGTACTGCCAGCAGCACGCCGATGGCCAGGCTGATGGCGATGAACAGGCCGCCGAATACCAGCAGGTTCTTGCTTGCCACCCACCAGCGGTCGTTGTCGAACAGGCGGGCGTATTGCGCAAGCCCGGCCCATTTGTAGGTGGGCAGGAAGGTCGAGGTGGTGAAGGACAGCACGAAGGTCCAGAGGATGTAGCCGTAGAAGCCCACCAGGACGATGAACATGCTTGGCGCCAGTACCAGCTTGGGCAGCCAGCGCTGTAGCGCGTCCAGGGGCGAGGCCCGCAATTGGGCGGTGGTTGTGGTCATAATGTGTTACCCGAAGACCAGGCAGTGTGAGGCTCTGCCTTTTGTGTTGTCGGCACTGGCCCTATCGCCGGCAAGCCAGCTCCCACAAGGCATTCACTGCCTTTGAAAACTGTGGGGTACCTGTGGGAGCTGGCTTGCCGGCGATAGGGCCATCAGATCTTTACTGGGCAGCCTTGATCGCCGCCGCCAGCTTCTTCGCCGCATCGGCAGGGTCGGCCTTGGGGTCGTTGATGTAGTTGGTCACCACATCGAAGAATGCGCCCTGCACGGCCAGCGTGGTGGCCATGTTGTGCGCCATGCTCGGCTGCAGGCCGCCATTCCTGGCGTCGGCGAGGAAGTCCTTGGCGGACGTCTGCGCGCAGGCATCGAAACCGTACTTGCCCATGTCGGCGAGCATGTCGTTGCGCACCGGGATCGAGCCCTTGTTGGTGCTGAAGACCTTCTGGAAGTCCTCACCCAGCACCTTGCGGGCGATGTCCTGTTGACCGGCAGCCGTGCCGGCGTCGTTCTGCTTGAACACCACCAGCGAGTCGATGTTGTAGAGGAAGGCCTTGTCGGTACCGGGGAACGGCACGCACTGGTAATCCTTGCCGGCGGTTTTCTGCGCCAGGGTCCATTCGCTCTTGGCCCAGTCGCCCATGACCTGCATGCCGGCCTTGCCATTGATGACCTTGGCCGCTTCCAGGTTCCAGTCCTGGCCCTTGCCATCGGGGTCCATGTAGGTGGCGACCTTTTTCAGTTCGGTCAGCGCCTTGACCATGTCCGGGCCGGTCAGGGCGCTGCTGTCCAGATCCACCAGGGCTTTCTTGTAGCCCTCGGCACCCATTACCGACAGCACCACGCTTTCGAACACGGTGCTGTCTTGCCACGGCTGGCCACCATGGGCGAGCGGGATGAAGCCGGCGGCCTTGAGCTTGTCGGCAGCGGCGTAGAACTCGTCGAGGGTGGCCGGCGCCTTGTCGATGCCGGCCTTGTTGAACACTTCGGGGTTGATCCACAGCCAGTTGATGCGGTGGATGTTCACCGGCACGGCAACATAGTCACCGTCGTACTTCACGGTGTCGGCGACCTTCTTGTCGAGCAGCGCGTCCCATTTTTCTTCCTTGGCCACATCCTTGAGCACATCGGCATCGAGCAGGCCGGTGGCCGCCCAGTCCTGAATGTCCGGGCCTTTGATTTGCGCGACACCAGGCGGATTGCCTGCCACTGCTCGGCTCTTGAGCACGGTCATCGCCGTGGCACCACCGCCGCCGGCGACGGCGCCGTCCTTCCAGGTGAAGCCATCTTTTTCGACCTGGGCCTTGAGCACATCGACCGCCGCTTTTTCACCACCGGATGTCCACCAGTGCACCACTTCGACACTGCCTTTGGCGTCGGCAGCCAGGGCACCCAGCGGGAACAGTGAGGCGAGGGAAATTGCGGCAGCGAGACGGAGCGTGGAATTCATCGAAGCACCTTTCTTGTTGTTATGCCGTGCAAGTCGGTCGCTTGCGTTGCATGCAGTCTAAACAGCGTGCCCGCCTCGTCAGGTAACGAAGCGATGCGTGAATGTCATCGTTTGGTTACATTGCCGGCCAGGCCGCTGGCCAGGCTGGGCGCCAGCGGTAAGCCTGGCAACAGCAGCGCCTGGTAGGCGTGGTAGAGGTCGGGCTTGCCCGGCCAGATGCTCCCGGCCGGTTGGTTGTGGGCATCGAGTTCGTGGTGCCAACTGCCAGCGACAGGGTCGATGAAATGGTTGGCGATGAAACCCCAGCAGCGGCGATACCAGTGCTCGTAGTGCGCCTCGCCGGTGCGTTGCAACAAGGCCGCCGCGCCAGCGCAGGCCTCGGCATGCACCCAGTGCAGGCGCGCGTGCACCACTGGGCGATCGGCCCAGTCCAGGGTGTAGACGAAGCCGGGGGCGCCATCGACGTTCCAGGCGTGCTGGCAGGCGCCGTCGAACAATGCACGGGCACAGCCCGGCAGCCAGCCCGGCGCGTGCAGGCCGGCCCGTTCCAGGCTGGCCTCCAGGTGCAACAGCAGCCGCGCCCATTCCAGGGCATGTCCAGGCGTGGTGCCATAGGGCCGGAAGTGATCGGCCGGGTGATCGTGGTTGTACTGCGGCAACGGCTGCCAGAAGGCGTCGAAATGCTCGATGACCCGGTAGCCGTTGGCGGCGGCATGGCCATGGATGATGCGTTCGGAGATACGCAGGGCGCGTTGCAGCCACAGGCTGTTGCCGGTCACATCTGCCAGGGCCAGGAAAGCCTCGGTCGCGTGCATGTTGCTGTTGGCGCCACGGTACGGCTCAGGCAGCTGCCAGGTGCGGGAGAAGGTTTCCCGCAGCGCACCTTCTTCTTCGCTCCAGAAATGCGTTTCGATCACCTCGGTTGCGTCCGCCAGCAAGGCGGGGGCATCGGCAATGCCTGCCAGCACCGCCGAGCTGGCGGCCAGGGCGACGAAAGCGTGCAGGTAAGCCGCCTTGCCGCTTTCGCTGTGGCCGCCGGGCTGGGCGAACCAGCCGCCGTAGGTGGCGTCCTGCATCGCCCCGCGCAGGGCGGCCACGCCGTGTTCGGCATGGGCCAGGTAGCCGGGCACGCCTTGCAGATGGGCCAGGGCAAAGCAGTGGGTCATGCGGGCGGTGTTCATGGTTTCGGCGCGGGCGCCGGGGGCGAGTTGCCCCTTGGCATCCAGGTTGCCAAAGCCGTCGGGCAGTTTCGAGGCCTTGGCGAAAGCCAGCAGGCGCTGCGCTTCGGCCAGGCGCCAGGCGGAGTGGGCCGGGGCGTCGAGCCATCTGGTGGAAAGCAGGTTGGAGGTGTTCATGGGCCAGCTTGATCCTTGCCAGTCGTGTGCGGATTCTAGCCAGCGGGGTTAGCTGGGATGTCACGAAGGACGGTGGGATTGTCACTGGGCAGTGACATTTGGGTGGCCTGCAATGGCCCTATCGCCGGCAAGCCAGCTCCCACAAGGACCGCACAAGTTTCAAGGTATGTACTGTACCTGTGGGAGCTGGCTTGCCGGCGATAGGGCCCGCACAGGCAATACAAAATTCAGTCCATGCCCCGCGGCAGGTACAAGGTCACCCGTAACCCGCCCTCGCGCAGGTTCAGCAAGCTCACCTCGCCACCATGGCTATGGGCAATGTTGCGCGCAATGCCCAATCCCAGCCCATACCCCTGCTGCTGCCCGGCCAGGCGGAAATGCGGCTCGAACACCTGTTCCAGTTGCTGCTGCGGCACACCCGGCCCTTGGTCGTCCACCTGCAGCACAAACCCCTCGGCACTGTCGATAATGCGCAAGCGTGCCCGCTCGCCGTACTTGATGGCGTTGTCTATCAGGTTGCCGATGCAGCGCCGGAGCGCCAGCGGCTTGCCCGGGTACGGCGCCAGCGCCCGGCCTTCGAGCGTGATGCGGCCATCGCCCAGGTAAGGCTCGGCCAGAATCTCCAGCACCTGGTTGAGGTCGACCGGCTCGATATTCTCGTGGATGTCGGTGTCCTTCACGCACTGCAACGCGCCTTTGACCAGCAGTTCCAGCTCGTCCAGGTCCTGGCTGAACTTGGCCTGCAGGCGCTCGTCCTCCAGCAGTTCGACGCGCAGGCGCAAGCGGGTGATCGGCGTGCGCAGGTCGTGGGAAATGGCACTGAACAGCTGGCTGCGCTCGGTCAGGTAGCGGCTGATACGCTCGCGCATGCTGTTGAACGCCCGGCCCACCTCGACCACTTCGCTGCCGCCGCCTTCGGCCACCGGTGCCACATCGGCGCCCAGCGACATCTCCCGGGCAGCCCGTGCCAGGCGCTTGAGCGGCCAGCTTTGCCAATGCACCAGCAGGCCGATGAACAACAGCAGCAAGGCCGTGGTCAGCACGATGAAACCGATCTGCTGGCGCGGCAGGCGCTCAGCCTCGAGGCTGGTGTAAGGCTCGGGCAGCAGTGAAGCGATGTACAGCCACTCGCCCTCGCCCAAGCGGATCTGTGTCACCAGCACCGGCGGATTGAGCGGTTCCAGGGTCAACGAATAATGCGCCCAGGAGCGCGGCAGCTCGTCGAGCTTGAGGCCGCTGTTGAAGATGCGCAGGTCATCCGGCCCGACGAACTCCACGGAAATGTCCATCTGCGAACCCAGGCGCTCATGCAGCACCTGCTGGAACACCTCGATCACCGCCTGCTTGCGCGGGGTGATGGGCAGTACCGGCATGTCCAGCGGCTTGGCGTTGAGCGACACGAAGAAGCGCGTACCGCCCATGCTGCGCAGCTGGTCGAGCACCAGCGGCCGGTAGGCCACCGGCAGCGAGCGGAAGTAACTGACACTGGCGCTCATCGAGTGGGCCAGGCTGCTGGCGCTGGCGCGCAAGCCCTGCAACTGGCTGGCGCGCAACTGGGCGACCCAGATGATGCTCGACAAGCCCTGGGCCAGCAGTACCACCAGCAGGGTCAGTGCCAGCATGCGCGCCAGCAGCGAGCGTGGCAGCAGGCGCCAGCGCCGCTCAGGGCGCACTGCAGACATGCGCCGCCAACAGGTAGCCACTGCCGCGTACAGTGCGGATCAGCCGGGGTGGTTTGTCGGTATCGCGCAGGCGCTGGCGCAGGCGGCTGACCGCCATGTCGACGATGCGGTCCAGCGGCATCGGCTCGCGGCCACGGGTGGCGTTGCCGATGGTGTCGCGGTCGAGGATCTGCTGCGGGTGGTCGAGAAACAGCTTGAGCAAGGCGAAGTCGGCGCCGGAGAGAATCACCTCCTCGCCGTCGCGGTGGAACAGGCGGTGGCTGACCGTGTCCAGGCGCCAGTCGTCGAAGGCCAATACCGCGCTGCCCGACGCTGCCTGGCCGAATTCGGCGCGGCGCAGCAGGGCCTTGATCCGTGCTTGCAGTTCGCGGGGGCTGAACGGCTTGCCCAGGTAGTCGTCGGCGCCCAGCTCCAGGCCAATGACCCGGTCGGCCTCATCGGAGCTGGCAGTGAGCATGATGATCGGCACCCGTGCCTGGCGCGGGTGCTGGCGCACCCAGCGGCACAGGCTGAAGCCGTCTTCGTCGGGCAGCATGACATCGAGGATGACCAGGTCGCAGGGCGTGGTTTCCAGAGCGTGGCGAAAGCCCTTGCCGTCGGCTTCGGCATGCACCTGGAAGCCGGAGCGGCTCAGGTAGGTTTGCAGCAGTTCGCGGATTTCCTGGTCGTCGTCGACCATCAGGATCGATTTTCCGGCAGTGCTCAAGGTGGTCCTTCCTCTTGTTGGTTACAGGTCTTTGCTGCCTGTTTTTATTGGGGCTGCTTTGCAGCCCTTCGCGGGCTTGCCCGCTCCCACAGGGATCGCACAACTCATGACACAGCAATGCACCAGTGGGAGCGGGCGAGCCCGCGAAGGGCCGCAAAGCGGCCCCAGTCAATGATCCAGCGCCTGTTGCAAGGCCACCCCGGCCCCCAGCAACCCGGAAAACTCCGCCGTCACCAGCCACACCGGCACGCCAGCGAAATAGCCACTCATGCAACCCTTGTCGGCAAAGCTCGCGGCAAATCCGCTGCGCAGGAACAGCTCGGCAAAGCGCGGGATCACGCCGCCGACAATATAGACCCCACCCCGGGCGCCCAGGGTCAGTACATTGTTACCAGCTACTCGCCCGAGGAACCGGCAGAACTGCTCGACCACCGCCAGCGCCCGTGGCTCGCCGCCCAACGCGGCATCGGTGATCTGCGCCGGGGTCTTGTGTCGGGGTATGTCGCCGTCCAGCACGCACATCGCCTGGTACAGGCGCAGCAGGCCACCGCCACTGAGCACCGTCTCGGCGCTGACATGGCCGATCTGGCCGTGAATCTGTTGGTGGATCGCCGCTTCACGGGCATTGCCCACCGGCAGGTCGACATGCCCGCCCTCCCCCGGCAAGGCCAGCCAGCGCTGTTCGCCCAGGCGCAACAGCGAGCCTACGCCCAGCCCGGTGCCCGGCCCGATCACCAGCGCCGGCCGCGACGGGTCGGCCTGGCCTGGGCACACCTCGCGGAACTCGCCCTGGCGCAGGCGGGTCATGCCCAGCGCCATGGCGGTGAAATCGTTGATCAGCAGCAGCCGCTCGACCTGCAATGTCTTGCAGAAGGCCGTGCG
This sequence comes from Pseudomonas sp. 10-1B, assembly GCF_000935045.1. Taxonomy (GTDB): domain Bacteria; phylum Pseudomonadota; class Gammaproteobacteria; order Pseudomonadales; family Pseudomonadaceae; genus Aquipseudomonas. The sequence goes on along the minus strand of NZ_JYKS01000008.1, from coordinate 122,144 downwards.
GCCAAGACGCCAGTGGTTATTGGTGAAGCGGAACTCATCGCCATCGACCGGCCCGGCCACCGCCAGGCATACCGCCGCCAGGCCGCCGCGGGCGATGCCCTGGCCTTCCAGGTAGGCCTCGATGGCCTGTTCCGGGCTGGTGTAGTCCGCGGTGGCGAAGACTTTCACCTCATGCAGCTGGTTGTCACGCCACAACGCAAAACGGGCATTGGTGCCGCCGATGTCGCCAACCAGCAGGTCCTTCATTTGAGGTTCTCCAGGGCCGAGGTGAAGGCACTGGCGCCCTGCTCTGCCGGGCTGAACGCCATGCGCATGAAGCCGAACAGCTCGCGCCCGCAGCCCAGGTCATTGCCCTGGGGCGCCGGCGGCAGGTCGCGGCTGGCCAGCTCTTCGGCCGACACCATCACCCGCAGCGTGCCTTCGACACCATCGACCCGCACGATATCACCATCGCGCACCCGTGCCAGCGGGCCACCGTCATAAGCCTCGGGGCAGACGTGAATGGCCGCCGGAATCTTGCCCGAGGCACCGGACATGCGCCCGTCGGTGACCAGTGCCACCTTGTAGCCACGGTCCTGCAGCACACCGAGGAACGGCGTGAGCTTGTGCAGCTCGGGCATGCCGTTGCAGCGCGGGCCCTGGAAGCGCACCACGGCGACGAAGTCACGCTCCAGCTCGCCAGCCTTGAATGCATCGGCCAGCGACTGCTGGTCGTGGAACACCCGTGCCGGGGCCTCGACCACCTGGTGCTCGGGGGCGACGGCAGACACCTTCATCACGCCACGGCCGAGGTTGCCTTCCATCACCCGCAGGCCACCTTCGGCCGAGAACGGCCTTGCCACCGGGCGCAGGATGCTTTCGTCCAGGCTCTGCCGCGGCCCTTCGCGCCACACCAGCTTGCCGTTGTCGAGGAACGGCTCCTGGGTATAGCGGCGCAGGCCGTGGCCGGCCACGGTGTTGACGTCTTCGTGCAGCAAGCCAGCATCGAGCAGCTCGCGGATCAGGAAGGCCATGCCGCCAGCGGCCTGGAAGTGGTTGATGTCGGCCTTGCCGTTGGGGTAGACGTGGGACAGGGTCGGCACCACTTCGGACAGGTCGGCCATGTCCTGCCAGGTCAACTGGATACCCGCCGCCTGGGCAATCGCCGGGATGTGCAGGGTGTGGTTGGTCGAGCCGCCGGTGGCGTGCAGGGCGACGATGGAGTTGACCAGCGCCTTCTCGTCGACGATTTCGCCCAACGGCATGAAGCTGCCACTGGCCTTGGTCATGCGCGTGACCTGCTGCGCGGCCTCGGCGGTGAGCGCATCGCGCAGCGGGGTGTAGGGATTGACGAACGAAGCGCCCGGCAGGTGCAGGCCCATCACCTCCATCACCAGCTGGTTGGTGTTGGCGGTGCCATAGAAGGTGCAGGTACCCGGGCTGTGGTAGGACTTCATCTCCGACTCCAGCAGTTCCTCGCGGCTGGCCTTGCCCTCGGCGTAGCGCTGGCGCACGTCGGCCTTCTGCTTGTTGGAGATGCCGGAAACCATCGGCCCGCCGGGGACGAAGATGGTCGGCAGGTGGCCGAAGCGCAGCGCGCCCATCATCAGGCCGGGGACGATCTTGTCGCAGATACCCAGCATCAGCGCGGCGTCGAACATATTGTGCGACAGCGCCACGGCGGTGGACATGGCGATCACCTCGCGGCTGGCGATGGCCAGCTCCATGCCTGGCTCGCCCTGGGTCACGCCGTCGCACATGGCCGGCACGCCACCGGCGAACTGGCCGACCGAACCGACCTCGCGCAGGGCCTGCTTGATCTGCTCGGGGAAGTGCAGGTACGGCTGGTGCGCCGAGAGCATGTCGTTGTAGGCCGAGACGATGGCCACGTTGGCCGCGTTCATCAAGCGCAGGGTCTGCTTGTCGTCGCTGCCGCACCCGGCCACGCCGTGGGCGAAGTTGGCGCACTGCAGGCTGGCGCGCATGGGGCCTTCACTGGCCGCGCCGCGAATCAGCTGCAGGTAGCGTTCGCGGGTGGCACGGCTGCGTTCGACCAGCCGTTGGGTGACCTCAAGGATGCGCGGATGCATGTACTGGACTCCAGGCTAATTGTAAGGGCGGTTTACCGGGCATTTCCCCTCCAAACGATTGCCGCCTAGGCTCAAGGTTGAGGAGCCGGCTGCATCGGTGGAGGCACATCGCCCAACCACTCGTTGTATATTTAAACAAAATACTGCCACTAAAAAGGCTTGTTTTCTATCCGCCAGTGAATAATCTTGTAATTCCAACAACAAAACCGTTTCAGTGAAGCTCCTTTGTGCCACAGGTTTCACTCGGACTGCCAGAGGTACTGCCATGACCCTTCGCATCGCCATCAATGGATTCGGCCGAATCGGGCGCAACGTCCTTCGCGCACTGTATACCCAAGGCTACCGCCAGGACCTGCAGGTCGTCGCCATCAACGACCTGGGCGACAGCGCCATGAATGCCCACCTGCTCAAGTACGACAGCGTGCACGGCATCTTCGACGCCAGCGTCGAAGCCGACCACGAAAGCCTGACGGTCAATGGCGACCGTATTGCGGTCAGTGCCATCCGCAACCCGGCCGAACTGCCCTGGAAGGCCGAGGCGATCGACGTGGTGTTCGAGTGCACCGGGCTGTTCACCGACCGCGCCAAGGCCGCCGCACACCTGGCCGCCGGGGCTGGCAAGGTGATTGTCTCGGCGCCGGCCAAGGGTGCCGATGCCACTGTGGTGTACGGGGTCAACCATGACATCCTGCGGGCCTCGCACCAGGTCATTTCCAACGCCTCCTGCACCACTAACTGCCTGGCACCGATCGCCCAGGTGCTGGACCGCGAGTTCGGCATCGAGCAGGGCCTGATGACCACCATCCACGCCTACACCAACGACCAGGTGCTGACCGACGTGTACCACGGCGACCCGTACCGCGCGCGTTCGGCGACCCAGTCGATGATCCCCAGCAAGACCGGCGCCGCCGAGGCCGTGGGCCTGGTGCTGCCGGAGCTGGCCGGCAAGCTGACCGGCATGGCGGTAAGGGTGCCCGTGATCAACGTGTCGCTGGTGGACCTCACCGTCAACCTCAAGCGTGAGGCCACTGCCGAGCAGGTCAACCAGCTGTTCCTCGAGGCCAGCAGGCATTCCAGAGTATTGGGCTACAACGCCTTGCCGTTGGTTTCCTGCGATTTCAACCACAACCCGCTGTCGTCGATCTTCGATGCCAACCATACCCGGGCCAACGGGCGCATGCTCAAGGTGCTGGCCTGGTATGACAATGAGTGGGGGTTCAGCAACCGCATGCTGGATAACTGTTTGGCGTTGTGCCGGGCTGGGTGAGTTCGCCACGGCATTTTCGGTGCCTGTGAGATCGAGCGCCGCCCGCGCGGCGCTCGATCTCACAGGCGCAGATAATGCCGCGGCGGGCACCCTCCAGCCCATTACCCACAATCTTTACCTTTTCCTAACACTTCCACACTTGACCTTCGGCACAGTTGATAAGCATTATCATTCACCTTTCGTCGGCCAGGTTCCCCCGTGAGTCAGTCCCGGTTCAACTCCGTTTTCCTCGTCCAGCGCCTTACCCTGCTGCGTACCCTGCAGCGCATGGTGGGCAACCCCAGCACGGCCGAGGACCTGCTGCAGGAAACCTACCTGCGGGTGTCCCGTGCCCTGGGTGAGCGGCCCATCGAGCATATCGAGCCGTTCGTGTTCCAGACCGCGCGCAACCTGGCCCTCGACCACCTGCGCGCGCGCCGGGTGCAGTCGCGCATGCTGGTCGACGACGTGCCCGACGAGGTCCTGCACAGCGTTGCCGCGCCAGCCACCAGCAGCGAGGACGCCGCCCATGCCGAACAGTTGCTCAAGCACCTGAGCGTCAGCCTCAACCAACTGAGTGAACGCCAGCAACGCATCTTCATTCTCAGCCGCCTGCACGGCGCTACCTACCTGGAAATTGCCGAGCAACTGAATGTCTCGCCCAGCACGGTACAGAAGGAGCTGAAACTGATCATGGCAATCTGCATGGGGGTCGCCGACCGCCTCAAATGAGCCGACCGCCGACCGGGCGATAACGCAAAACCCTTGCCACACCCCGCCTTAGCCTTGATCATTCGCAAAAAACCATTCAAGGATTCACCGTGACCGACAGCCCCGCCCCTCGCCCGTCACCCGCCGGGCCCAGCGCCCGTGCTCGTGCCATGGACGAGGCGCTGGACTGGCTGGTGCGCCTGCAATGCGCCGATGCCGAGGACACCCAGGCCTTCGAAGCCTGGCTGAGCGCGGCGCCGGAAAACGCCGCGGCCTATGTCGAGGCAGAAGCATTGTGGAACGGTGCGCCACTGCACCAGGTGGCCACGCAGATGCACCAGCAACAGCGCCGTTCGTGGCGCGGGCGCCTGCGCAGCCACTGGAAACCCCTGGCCACGGCGGCGGTGCTGCTGGTTGGGCTGTTCACCGTCGGCAACCTGCCCATGCGCCTGCAGGCCGACCACCTGACAGTGGTGGGCGAGCGCCAGCGTCTGGAGCTGGAAGACGGGGCGAAAGTGCTGCTCAACACCAATTCGGCGTTTGCCAGCGACCGCCGTGACGGGCGCCAGGTCGCCCGCCTGCTGCAGGGCGAGGCTTACTTCCAGGTCCCCGAGGGGGCGCTGCTGCCACTGGAGGTTCAGGCCGGGCCGTTGCGCGCACAGGTGCGCGACACCGACTTTGCCGTGCGCTACCTCGACGGCGAGGCACAAGTGCGGGTGCAGCGTGGCGATGTCGACCTGCAGGGGGGCCGCGATCAGCGCATCCGCCTGAGTGCCGGCGACAGCATCAGCGTCGGCCCGCAGGGTTTTAGCCAGCGCCAGCGCCCCGACATGCACAAAGACCTGGCCTGGGTCGATGGCCGCCTGGTGTTCGAGAACTGCCCGTTGAGCCAGGTGCTGGCCGAGGTACGGCGCTACTACCCGGGCTGGATCATCAACCGCAATGCGCAGCTTGAAGACGTTGCGGTCACTGGCAACTATCGCCTCGACCAGCCGTTGGAAACCCTGCGCGCACTGGCCCACATCACCTCGGCACAGCTGCATGAGTACCCGGCGCTGGTCATCCTGAACTGATCTTTTGCCTGTACTGGCCTCATCGCCGGCAAGCCAGCTCCCACAGGTACTGCACAGGGCTTGAGGCCTATGCGGTCGAGGTGGGAGCTGGCTTGCCGGCGATAGGGCCCTGACAAGCAACACATGATTACGCTCCCTTGAAATTATTTTTACGCGGTCGCGCTACCCCGCCCGTCTCGTTATAGCCAATGCAACTGATTCTTGTTTGAAAACGAGAACAGCCATCACCTATAACAGTCCGCGCGTCAGGGAGCGCTTTCGATGTCCACAGGTCCTACCCGCTCGTCCACCCTTCCCCGCCGTACAGGGCAACTGTCCCTGCTGACCTTGGCCCTGCTCGCCAGCGGCGCCTGCAGCCTGCCAGCGTTGGCTGCCGAGCCGGCCCAGGCCACTAGCCCACGCATGGGCGACTACCGCTTCAGCATCGGCCAGCAGCCACTGGTTTCGGCGATCAACGCCTTCAGCCAGGTCACCGGCTGGCAGGTTGGCTTCAGCGCCGAGCTGGCCGACGGCGTGGCCTCGCCGGGGGTACAAGGCTCGCTGGCACCGGAAGCCGCGCTCAAGCGCCTGTTGCACGGTACCGGCCTGGGTTATCGCAAGATCAGCAACGGCAATGTGGTGCTCGAACGCCAGGCCGGCGGCAATGTGGTCGCCCTGCAGCAGGTGACTGTCAGCGCCACCCGTAGCGCCCAGGATGTCAGCCAGGTGCCGAGCACCGTCAGCGTGCAGACCCGCGAGCAGCTGGACCGGCAGAACGTCAACAACATCCAGGACCTGGTGCGCTACGAGCCAGGCGTGTCGGTGGCCGGCACCGGCCAGCGCAGTGGCCTGAACGGCTACAACATCCGCGGCATCGACGGCGAACGGATCCTTACCCAGATTGACGGCGTGTCGATCCCCGACAGCTTCTTCTACGGCCCCTACGCCCAGACCCAGCGCAACTACGTGGACCCGGAGATCGTGAAACGCGTGGAAATTCTCCGTGGCCCAGCGTCTGTGCTGTACGGCAGCAACGCCATCGGCGGCGCGGTGAGCTACTTCACCCTGGACCCGGACGACATCATCAAGCCCGGCAAGGACGTGGGCGCGCGCCTGAAGACCGGCTACAGCTCGGCCGACGAAAGCTGGCTGACCTCCGCCACCGTGGCCGGCCGCCAAGGCGATTTCGACGGCCTGCTGCACCTTAGCCAGCGTAACGGCCACGAAACCGAGACCCACGGCGGCCACAGCGGTGACGGCCTGTCGCGTACCGAAGCCAACCCGATGGACGTGCGCACCACCAACGTGCTGGCCAAGCTGGGCTGGAACTACGCCGACGACGCGCGCCTGGGCTTCACCTACGAGCGCTACAAGGATGACCGCGACCAGAACATCCTCAGCGCCGTGGGCGGGCCGTTCAACAACGGTACACCGCTAGGCATGTACCGCAGCCGCGCTGGCAACGACACCGTGACCCGCGAGCGCTTCGGCCTCAACCATGAATTCGGCCTGGACTCGCTGGTGGCCGACCACATCAAGTGGAGCCTCAACTACCAGATTGCCAAGACCGACCAACACACCGAGGAGGTCTACTTCCCGTTCAGCCGTACAGTGCTGCGGACCCGCGACACGACCTACAAAGACCGCCAATGGATGTTCGACGCACAACTGGACAAGGCATTCAGCATTGGCCAGACCGATCACCTGTTGACCTACGGCGCGACCGTCAAGCATGAAAAGGTCACCGGCTCGCGCAGCGGTACAGGCACCTGCCTGGCCGTAGGCGGCGCTTGCCGGGCCATCGGCCAGGTCAGTGCCTCCGACACTCAGGCACTCGTCAGCGATTTCCCGGACCCGACCGTGAACACTTACAGCCTGTTCGTGCAGGACGAGATCCGCTGGAACGACTGGACCTTCCTGCCAGGCGCACGTTATGACTACACGCGCATGGAGCCCAAGTTCACCGAAGAATTCCTGCGTGGCCTGGAGTCCACCAGCACGGCGCCCACATCCCAGGACGACTCGGCCAAGAAGTGGCATCGCGTGTCGCCCAAGTTCGGCCTGACCTACGCCTTCAACGACAACTACACCTGGTACGGCCAGTACGCCGAAGGCTTCCGTACCCCTACCGCCAAGGCCATGTTCGGCCGGTTCGAGAACCTGCAGGAAGGCTACCGCGTCGAAGGCAATCCGAACCTGGAGCCTGAAAAGAGCAAAAGCTACGAAACCGGCCTGCGCGGCAACTTCGACGCCGGCAACTTCGACGTGGCAGTGTTCTACAACAAGTACCGCGACTTCATCGACGAAGACGCCGTGCAAAGCTCCAACCTGGATCAGACCTTCCAGGCCAACAACATCAAGCACGCCACCATCAAGGGTGCCGAGGTCAAGGGCCGCCTGAACCTCGATCACTTCGGTGCGCCGCAGGGCCTGTACACCCAGGGCTCGATTGCCTATACCTATGGCCGCAACGACGACACCGGCCAGCCGCTGAACAGCGTCAACCCGCTGAAGGGCGTATTCGGCCTGGGATATGAGCAGCAGAACTACGGCGGCCTGCTGAGCTGGACGCTGGTCAAGCGCAAGACCCGTGTCGACGACAGCACCTTCTACTCGCCTGATGGCTCGAGCAGCAAGTTCCGTACCCCGGGCTACGGCGTGCTGGACCTGACCGGCTTCTACAAGGTCACCGACGACGTCACCATCAACGCCGGCCTGTACAACCTCACCGACAAGAAGTACTGGCAGTGGGATTCGGTACGCAGCTACGACGGCCAAGGTGAAGCCGGCGTGACCCAGCCGGCCAACATCGACCGCCTGACCATGCCGGGGCGCAACTTCGGTATCAATGTGGTTTGGGATATCTGATCCCGTCCGCCTGTACTGGCCTCTTCGCGGGCAAGCCCGCTCCTACAGGTATTGCGCAGGCCTCAAGGTTTGTGTTGTCCCTGTAGGAGCGGGTTTACCCGCGAAAGGGCCGGTACTGCCAACACAAATACCGGCTTTTTTTACTGTCCCGCCCCCGCTGTTTCGTCTTGTATCTAGACGCCCCTTTTTCCAAGGACTACCCCATGACCGACCGCCCAGCTCTGCGCTCCCAGCGCCTGAACCAGATCACCCACGCCCCGCACACCGAGCTGGATGCCCTGGTAAAATCCCACGCGCCCTTCGACAGCCGCGAAAGCTTCGCCCGCTTCGTCGTCGCCCAGTACCTGTTCCAGTCCGAGCTGCAGGCCCTGTACAACGACCCGCAACTGATCGCAATCGTCCCCGACCTGGCCGAGCGCTGCCGTGCCGAACAAGCCCGCCTGGACCTCGCCGACCTCGACACCGAAGTGCCGGCGGCGGTGCCGGGTGCATTGCACAACCCGAGCCTGGGCGAAGCAATGGGCTGGATCTTCGTCTCCGAAGGCTCCAAACTGGGCGCTGCGTTTCTGATCAAGCGTGCCGTGGCCCTGGAACTGTCCGACAGCTTTGGCGCTCGCCACCTGGGCGAACCGACCGGTGGTCGTGCCGAAGGCTGGAAGCAGTTCACCCGCATCCTCGATGGCCTCGAGCTGTCGGCCGAAGAGGAAGCCGCTGCCGAACGCGGCGCAGTTGCCGCCTTCGAGCGCTTCACCGAACTGCTCAAGCATGCCTATGCTGCGGATGCCGCGCTGGTTTGACACGCCGTACCCGGCCACCCTACCGGTGGCCGAACCGTTTTTTGCAGTGAGACCATGACCCGACCCGCCCGCTCGAAACTCGCCCGCCTTTTGTATGCGATCCTGGCTTACGTGAGCTTGGGCGTGGGGCTGATCGCGATCGTCATTCCCGGCCTGCCGACCACCGAATTCATCCTGCTGGCCGCCTGGGCCGCCACCCGCAGTTCACCGCGCCTGTCCGCCTGGCTGGAAAACCACCAGCTGTTCGGGCCGATCCTGTACAACTGGCGCAATGGCAAGGTGATCCAGCGCCGCGCCAAGGTAAGCGCGACCATCAGCATGCTGCTGTGCGCGGGCCTGATGCTGACGTTCCTGGAACACCACTGGCCGGTGTTTTTGGCGATCGCCGGCATGACCCTGGGCAACCTGTGGATCTGGTCACGCCCAGAGCATGCCTGCCCTGCCCCGTCACAAACTCAACAGCCCTGAATACAGGGCGTAGGCCGCCAGCGCAGCGCCTGCCAGTACAGCGGCGAAAATCAACTTTTCCCAGGTGGTGAACAAAGCCTGCCCTTGCTCGCGCTTGGCCCTGGCGAACAGGATGACTCCCGGCGCATACAGCAGCGCCGACAGCAACAGGTACTTGAGCCCACCGGCATACAGCAGCCATACCGCATACAGCAAGGCAACCAGCGCCACCAGCAGGTCCTTGCGGCGCAGGGCCGGCTGCCCGGCATAGGTTTCCGCGCGCACTGCCAGCAGCACGGCATAAGCCGCTGACCACAGGTAGGGCACCAGAATCATCGAAGAGGCCAGGTAGATCAGGCTGGTATAGGTACCGGCCGAAAACAGCGTGATCAGCAGGAAACCCTGGATCATGCAGTTGGTCAGCCACAGGGCGTTGGCCGGTACATGGTTGGCGTTTTCCTTGGCCAGGAAGCGCGGCATGGTCTTGTCCCGCGCCGTGGCGTAGAGGATCTCGGCACACAGCAGCGCCCACGAGAGCAAGGCGCCGAGCAATGAAACCGCCAGGCCGATACTGATCAGCAAGGCGCCCCAAGGCCCGACGATATGTTCCAGCACCGAGGCCAGTGATGGGTTCTGCAGCCCAGCCAGCTCGGGCTGGGTCATTACCCCCAGCGACAGCACGTTGACCAGCACCAGCAGCGCCAGTACCCCGAGAAAACCGATCACCGTGGCCTTGCCCACGTCCGAGCGGCGCTGGGCGCGCCCGGAATACACGCTGGCGCCCTCGATGCCGATGAACACGAACACAGTCACCAGCATCATGTTGCGCACCTGTTCCAGCACGCTGCCGAACTGCGGGTTGCTCAGGCCCCAGATGTCACGGGTGAAAATATCGGCGCGGAAGGCAAACGCCGCGATCACCACGAAAATCAGCAACGGCACCAGCTTGGCCACGGTGGTCACCTGGTTGATGAACGCCGCCTCCTTGATGCCGCGCAACACCAGGAAGTGCACCGCCCACAGCAGCAGCGAGGCACAGCCGATGGCAATCGGCGTGTTGCCTTCGCCGAACACCGGGAAATAGAACCCCAGCGTACTGAACAGCAGCACGAAGTAGCCGACGTTGCCCAGCCAGGCGCTGATCCAGTAGCCCCAGGCCGACGAAAACCCCATGTACTCGCCGAAACCCGCCTTGGCATAGGCGTACACCCCCGAGTCCAGCTCCGGCTTGCGGTTGGCCAGGGTCTGGAACACGAACGCCAGGGCCAGCATGCCGACCGCGGTGATGGCCCAGCCGATCAGCACGGCCCCCACATCGGCACGCGCCGCCATGTTCTGCGGCAGCGAGAAGATCCCGCCACCAATCATCGAGCCGACCACCAGCGCGATCAGCGCGCCCAAGCGCAGCTTCTGTCCCGGTTCGCTCATGAGCCTCCTTTTTTCATGCACTGTCACGCGTTTGAAACAGCCATTCAGGCCATATAAATGCTGTTACTTATAATGGACCAATCCACTGAAGGCATAGCACTCATAACTGCTTTGTCTATGCGCCCTCTCTGTCAAAACTAGCAGCTGCCCGGCAACTAGAAAAGAAACTGATAAAACTCGAAATTCTTGTGGAAAATTTGCGAAAGTGGCAAAAGCGGCTAGCTTCAAGCATCGCAGGCTGATCAGAGCGTTTGCTCTATCTAGACGGACATGGAGGTGCCAGCGCGCAAGGCCTGCAGCAGAAGCTGTCGGCACTCTCCAGGAGCCCCGTGAAGGAATTTTCCTACTTCACGTCGCTATGAACTGACCCAAGTCAGCGAATGGCAGAGGCGTCGGATTTATTCTGTCGTCAACTTTCTCCTGGCAGGAGTTGTTAAATGTCTGATTCTTCCGGAAAACTAAAACTCGGCGCGTTAGTTGCACTTGTCGTCGGCTCGATGATTGGCGGCGGGATCTTCTCGCTGCCGCAAAACATGGCCGCCAGCGCGGGGGTTGGCGCTGTGCTGATCGGCTGGGCCATCACCGCGGTCGGCATGCTGACCCTGGCGTTCGTGTTCCAGACCCTGGCCAACCGCAAACCTGACCTGGACGGCGGGGTGTATGCCTACGCCAAGGCGGGTTTCGGCGACTACATGGGCTTCTCGTCGGCCTGGGGCTACTGGATCAGCGCTTGGCTGGGCAACGTCGGCTACTTCGTGCTGCTGTTCAGCACATTGGGCTACTTTTTCCCGATCTTCGGCGAAGGCAACACGCTAGCCGCAATCATTGGTGCATCGGTACTGCTGTGGGCGGTGCACTTCCTGGTGCTGCGCGGCATCAAGGAAGCGGCGTTCATCAACCAGGTGACCACCGTGGCCAAGGTAGTGCCGCTGCTGCTGTTCGCCCTGATCTGCCTGTTCGCCTTCAAGCTCGACATCTTCACCGCCGACATCTGGGCCATGGGCACACCGGAGCTTGGCAGTGTGATGAACCAGGTGCGCAATATGATGCTGGTCACCGTGTGGGTGTTCATCGGCATCGAGGGCGCGAGCATCTTCTCGGCGCGGGCGGAAAAACGCTCCGACGTGGGCAAGGCCACGGTCATCGGTTTCGTCATCGTGCTGCTGTTCCTGGTACTGGTCAACGTGCTGTCGCTGGGCATCATGACCCAACCGGAACTGGCCAAGCTGCAGAACCCGTCGATGGCCGCCGTGCTTGAGCATGTGGTCGGCCACTGGGGTGCGGTGCTGATCAGCGTCGGCCTGATCATCTCGCTGCTGGGGGCCCTGCTGTCGTGGGTGCTGCTGTGCGCCGAAATCATGTTCGCCGCCGCCAAGGACCACACCATGCCGGAGTTCCTGCGCCGCGAAAACGCCAACCAGGTACCGGCCAACGCCCTGTGGCTGACCAACGTCATGGTGCAGATCTTCCTGGTGATCACGCTGTTCTCCAGCAGTACCTACCTGTCGCTGATCTACCTGGCCACCTCGATGATCCTGGTGCCTTACCTGTGGTCGGCGGCGTATGCCTTCCTGCTGGCACTGCGCAGCGAAACCTACGAGCAAGCCTTGGCCGAACGCAAGAAGGACCTGTTCATCGGGGCCATTGCCTTGCTGTACGCCATCTGGCTGCTGTACGCCGGCGGCGTGAAGTACCTGTTGCTCTCGGCCCTGCTGTATGCGCCTGGGGCCATCCTGTTCGCCAAGGCCAAGCGCGAGGTTGGCCAACCCATCTTCACCAACGTGGAAAAGCTGATCTTCGCAGCCGTGGTCATCGGTGCCCTGGTGGCAGCCTTTGGCCTGTACGACGGCTTCCTGACCCTTTGACCCACGTCTTCGTTCAATTGGAGGAATGAAACCATGTCCGCTGAAAAACAGAAGTACGGTGTCCACTCCGAAGCCGGCAAACTGCGCAAAGTGATGGTTTGCTCGCCGGGCCTGGCGCACAAGCGCCTGACGCCGAGCAACTGTGACGAGCTGCTGTTCGACGACGTGATCTGGGTCGACCAGGCCAAGCGTGACCATTTCGACTTCGTCACCAAGATGCGTGAGCGTGGCGTGGATGTGCTGGAGATGCACAACCTGCTGACCGACATCGTCCAGCAGCCCGAAGCGCTGAAGTGGATCCTGGACCGCAAGATCACCGCCGACACCGTCGGTGTGGGCCTGACCAACGAAGTGCGCAGCTGGCTCGAAGGACTCGAACCGCGCCACCTGGCTGAATTCCTGATCGGCGGCGTAGCAGGCCAGGACCTGCCGCAAAGTGAAGGCGCCGACGTGGTCAAGATGTACAACGACTACCTGGGTCACTCCAGCTTCATCCTGCCACCGCTGCCCAACACCCAGTTCACCCGTGACACTACCTGCTGGATCTACGGCGGCGTCACGCTCAACCCTATGTACTGGCCGGCGCGACGCCAGGAAACCCTGCTGACCACCGCCATCTACAAGTTCCACAAGGAATTCACCGGCGCCGACTTCCAGGTGTGGTACGGCGACCCGGACAAGGACCATGGCAACGCCACCCTCGAAGGCGGTGATGTAATGCCGATCGGCAAGGGCATCGTGCTGATCGGCATGGGCGAGCGTACCTCGCGCCAGGCCATCGGCCAGCTGGCGCAGAACCTGTTCGCCAAGGGCGCCGTCAAGGAAGTGATAGTCGCTGGCCTGCCGAAGTCTCGCGCCGCCATGCACCTGGACACCGTGTTCAGCTTCTGCGACCGCGACCTGGTCACGGTCTTCCCGGAAGTGGTGAAAGAGATCGTGCCATTCATCATCCGCCCGGACGAAAGCAAGCCCTACGGCATGGACGTGCGCCGCATCAACAAGTCGTTCATCGAGGTGGTGGGCGAGCAGCTTGGGGTCACCTTGCGCGTGGTCGAGACCGGCGGCAACAGCTTTGCCGCCGAGCGCGAACAGTGGGATGACGGCAACAACGTGGTGGCTATCGAGCCGGGCGTGGTCATCGGCTATGACCGCAACACCTACACCAATACCCTGCTGCGCAAGGCCGGGGTGGAGGTCATCACCATCAGCGCAGGCGAACTGGGCCGAGGCCGTGGCGGCGGCCATTGCATGACCTGCCCGATCGTGCGCGACCCGATCGACTACTAACGACCATTGCACCCGGCCGCGCCCACAAGGTGCCGGCCGGGCCCTACCGAACTCAAGGAGAAACTGTCATGGCGTTCAACATCCACAACCGCAACCTGCTCAGCCTGGAGCACCACACCACCCGCGAGCTGCGCTACCTGCTGGACCTGTCCCGCGACCTCAAGCGCGCCAAGTACACCGGCACCGAGCAGCAGCACCTGAAGGGCAACAACATCGCCCTGATCTTCGAGAAAACCTCCACCCGTACCCGCTGCGCCTTCGAAGTGGCCGCCTATGACCAGGGCGCCAACGTCACCTACATCGACCCCAACTCCTCGCAAATCGGCCACAAAGAGAGCATGAAGGACACCGCCCGCGTGCTCGGGCGCATGTACGACGCCATCGAGTACCGTGGCTTCAAGCAGGAAATCGTCGAAGAACTGGCCAAGTTCGCAGGCGTGCCGGTGTTCAACGGCCTGACCGACGAGTATCACCCGACCCAGATGATCGCCGACGTGCTGACCATGCGCGAACACAGCGACAAGCCGCTGCACGACATCAGCTACGCCTACCTGGGCGACGCGCGCAACAACATGGGCAACTCGCTGCTGCTGATCGGCGCCAAGCTCGGCATGGACGTGCGCATCGCCGCACCCAAGGCGCTGTGGCCGCATGACGACCTGGTCGAGCGCTGCAAGAAATACGCAGAGGAAAGCGGCGCCCGCATCACCCTCACCGAAGACCCGGTTGCCGCGGTCAAGGGTGTGGACTTCGTGCATACCGATGTGTGGGTATCGATGGGCGAGCCGATCGAAGCCTGGGGTGAGCGCATCAAGCAGCTCAAGCCGTATCAGGTGAATGCGCAACTGATGAAGGCCACCGGCAACCCGCGGACCAAGTTCATGCACTGCCTGCCGGCGTTCCACAACTCCGAAACCAAGGTAGGCAAGCAGATCGCCGAACAGTACCCAGACCTGGCCAATGGCATCGAAGTAACCGACGACGTGTTCGAGTCGCCGGCCTGCATCGCCTTCGAGCAGGCGGAAAACCGCATGCACACGATCAAGGCGATCCTGGTTTCGACCCTGGCTGATCTCTGACAACCACCTCGATCCTGTGGGAGCTGGCTTGCCGGCGATGCAGGCGACACGATGCATGGCACCGGCTTCGCCGGTGATCGCCGGCAAGCCAGCTCCCACAGAAGGATCGAGGCGTTCACCCTCTATCCGCAAAGGACATTCCCCATGCGTATCGTTGTTGCATTGGGCGGCAACGCCCTGCTGCGTCGCGGCGAGCCCATGACCGCTGACAACCAGCGCGCCAATATTCGCACCGCTACCGAACAGATCGCCAAGATCCACCCTGGCAACGAGCTGGTCATCGCCCACGGCAACGGCCCGCAAGTCGGCCTGCTGTCGCTTCAGGGCCTGTCCTACAAGCCCGACGAGGCCTATCCGCTGGACGTGCTGGGCGCCGAAACCGAGGGCATGATCGGCTACATGATCGAACAGGAGCTGGGCAACCTGCTGGCCTTCGAAGTGCCGTTCGCCACCCTGCTGACCCAGGTGGAAGTGGACGCCAACGACCCCGCCTTCAAGGACCCGAGCAAGTTCATCGGCCCGGTCTACAGCAAGGAAGAGGCCGAGCGCCTGGCCAAGGAAAAGGGCTGGGTGGTCAAGGCCGACGGTGACAAGTACCGCCGCGTGGTGGCCAGCCCGAAACCCAAGCGCATCTTCGAGATCCGCCCGATCAAATGGCTGCTGGAAAAGAGCAGCATCGTGATTTGCGCCGGCGGTGGCGGCATCCCCACCATGTACGATGAAAACCGCAAGCTCAAAGGCATCGAGGCGGTCATCGACAAGGACCTGTGCTCGGCCTTGCTGGCAGAGCAGTTGGACGCCGACCTTCTGGTAATCGCCACCGACGTCGATGCGGCGTACATTGATTTTGGCAAGCCGACGCAGAAGGCCATCGCCCAGGCCCACCCCGACGAGTTGGAAAAACTCGGCTTCGCCGCCGGCTCCATGGGGCCGAAGGTACAAGCCGCCTGCGACTTTGCCCGTAATACCGGCAAGGTGGCGGTGATCAGCTCGCTGGAAAACATCGAGGACATCGTCAAAGGCACTGCCGGCACCCGGGTTTCCACCGCGAAACCGGGGATCAGCTACCGTTGAATGCAGTGGGCGGGCGCCTGGCGCCCGCCGTTTTCGACCTTCCAAAGGAGCTTGCCATGGCCCAGTACAACCCCGGTCATGTACACATCGAGCGCACCGCGCTGAACAATAACGACCACAGCTATGACCTGAACATCGAATACGAGGCAACGTCGGATCCCAAGGAAGGTAGAGGCATTCAGTTCCGCATGCATGGCAGCATCGAAGGCAAGACAGTGGAAGAAAAGTTCTTCCTGGCCAAGGACCAGGTGTTGCCCAGCTTCCTCATGCTACTGACCCGCAAGGCCCAGTCGTACCTGGCGCCGCCGAAGAAATTCGAAAGCCTGGGTTCGCCGCACAAGCTTTATGACTATATGTTCGCGGACATTCGCGAAAAGCTAGATGTGAAATCGGGCGACCCGATCAAGCCTGAACATCTCGAGTGATGCCGGAATTTTGGGGCTGCTTTGCAGCCCATCGCGACGCAAGGCCGCTCCTACAGGGGGTATACGTTCCCTTGTAGGAGCGGCCTTGCGTCGCGATGGGCCGCAAAGCGGCCCCGACGATGTTAAGGCATACTACCGCCCTCCCCAGCCACCACTTCACCCTCCCCATGCGCATCCACGTCAGCTTCATCGACCGCGTCGGCATCACCCAGGAAGTCCTCGCCCTGCTCGGTGCCCGCAACCTTAACCTGGACGCCGTGGAGATGGTCCCGCCGAACGTCTACATCGACGCCCCCACCCTCAGCCCCGCCGTGCTCGAAGAACTGCACGACGCGCTGTTCGAAGTACATGGCGTGCAATCGGTGGACGTGGTCGACATCCTCCCTGGCCAGCGCCGTCACCTGCAACTGGACGCCCTGCTGGCGGCCATGAGCGACCCGGTGCTGGCGGTGGACAGCGCCGGCAAGGTGCTGCTGGCCAACCCGGCGCTGATCGCCCTGTGCGGCCGCGAATCCGCCGGCCGCTCGGTGGGTGAGCTGTTCGGCGACCCGGCGCTGCTGCAAGCGCTGCTGGACAACAACTTCCACCTGCCCATGCGCGAAATGCAGCTCAACGGCCAGAGCCTGCTGCTGGACGCCATGCCCATTACCAACGCTGGCGGCCTGCTGACGCTGTACCCGCCGACCCGTATGGGCGAACGCCTGTCCGCCCTGCACCACGACCACGCCGAAGGCTTCGATGCCTTGCTCGGCGAGTCACCGGCCATCCGCACCCTCAAGGCCCGCGCCCTGCGCGTTGCAACGCTCGATGCACCGCTGCTGGTGCATGGCGAAACCGGCACAGGCAAAGAACTGGTGGCCCGCGCCTGCCATGCCATCAGCAGCCGCCACGCCGCACCGTTCCTGGCACTCAACTGCGCCGCGCTGCCGGAAAGCCTGGCCGAAAGCGAACTGTTCGGTTACGCCCCCGGCGCCTTCACTGGCGCGCAACGGGGTGGTAAACCCGGGCTGATGGAGCTGGCCAACCAGGGCACGGTGTTCCTCGATGAAATCGGCGAAATGTCGCCGTACCTGCAGGCCAAGCTGCTGCGGTTTCTCAGCGATGGCAGCTTCCGCCGGGTCGGCGGCGACCGCGAAGTGAAGGTGGATGTACGCATCATCAGCGCCACCCACCGCGACCTGGAGCGCATGGTCGCCGAAGGCAGCTTCCGCGAAGACCTGTTCTACCGCCTGAATGTGCTGAACCTGCAGGTACCGCCACTGCGCGACCGCGGCCAGGACATCCTGATGCTGGCGCACTTCTTCATGCAGCAGGCCTGCACGCAGATCCAGCGTCCACCCTGCCGGCTGGCCCCGGCCACCCACTCGGCACTGCTGGCCAACCCTTGGCCAGGTAACGTACGCCAGCTGCAGAACGTGATTTTCCGCGCGGCGGCTATCTGCGAGGGCAACCTGGTGGATATCGGTGACCTGGACATCGCCGGCACCTCGGTGGCCCGCGGTCAGGACGGCGAAGTGGCCAGCCTGGAACAGGCTGTAGGCGACTTCGAGCGTGAGTTGTTGCAACGGTTATATGCCAGCTACCCCTCGACCCGGCAACTGGCGGGGCGGCTGCAAACATCGCATACCGCGATTGCCCAGCGTCTGCGTAAATATGGAATACCGGGTAAAGCCTAATGCCTGTCAGATAGCGTTAACGGGGCTGCTACGCAGCCCATCGCAGGCAAGCCACACAGGGATTGCACATGGCTTGCGGCTAGTGCTGTCATTGTGGGAGCGGCCTTGTGTCGCGAAAGGGCCGCAAAGCGGCCCCAGCAATCTGTGCACCTGCGCTGAAACCCTGGGGCTGCTCCGCAGCCCTTTCGCGACACAAGGCCGCTCCCACATGGACCGCATCAGCCTCAAGGCCTGTGCAGTGTCTGTGTGTGGCTTGCCGGCGATGAGGCCAGTCCAGGCAATACAAGACAGTTGCTCCCACAGGTATCGCGCAAGTCCTGGATTCTGCGCGATACCTGTGGGAGCTGGCTTGTCGTGGCGACGAACCGCTGCGATGGGCCGCAAAGCGGCCCCTAATTGCTTAACTGACAGACCTTAGGGTTAAAGCCTGATAGCTGTTGTAATAATCCAGTTGTTATCCAGACTTTTCCTACGCCACTGAAAGATACTCTCCCACGTATGCCTCGTAGAATGGTGACAGTGTAATCCCACCTGTCACCCCACTTAATCCGCCGCAGAACGGGGAGTGGTTCGCTACTGGATATAACGAGAGCACCTGATGTTTGAACTCGATTTTTACGGGACACTTGTAGCCGCCTCATTAGTGCTGTTATTGGGACGCAGCCTGGTCGCACGCATTGGTTTCCTGCGCACTTACAACATTCCTGAACCGGTTGCCGGCGGCCTGGTAGTCGCCTTGGCATTGCTGGCGTTGCGCAGTTTCGATGTGCACGTGCAGTTCGATACCTCGCTGCAAACCCCTTTGATGTTGGCATTCTTCGCCACCATCGGTTTGAGCGCAGACTTTGCCAGCCTGAAAAAGGGCGGGCGCGTGGTGGTGGTGTTCCTGCTGGTAGTGACCGGCTTGCTGCTGGTTCAGAACGCCATGGGTATCGGCTTGGCAAGCGCACTGGGGCTGGACCCGCTGATGGGCCTGCTGGCCGGCTCGATCAGCCTGTCGGGTGGCCACGGCACAGGCGCCGCGTGGGGGGCCACCTTCACTGAAAAGTTCGGCCTGGCTTCGGCCGCGGAACTGGCAATGGCCTCTGCTACCTTCGGCCTGGTGCTGGGTGGCCTGATTGGCGGCCCGGTCGCCCGGCTACTGATCAAGCGCGTACGCACGCCTGGCGGCGAAGAACAACTACCGCAACTGCCAAAGGGCTTCGAACAACCAGACAAAGAGCGTCTGATTACATCATTCTCATTTATCGAAACCCTGGCACTGATTGCCGTCAGTCTGCTCACAGGCTCGTTACTTGGTGCGCTGTTGAAAGGCACTGCATTTGAACTGCCCACGTTCGTTTGTGTGTTGTTCGTAGGCGTGTTGTTGCGCAACGGTTTGTCGGCGTTCGACTTTTATCATGTATTCGAGCGGGAAGTCTCGGTACTGGGCAATGTCAGTTTGTCGTTGTTCCTGGCCATTGCCTTGATGTCGCTCAAACTGTGGGACCTGGCAGCCCTGGCATTACCGTTCTTTGCCCTGCTGGCCACGCAAACGCTGGTCATGGCACTGTTTGCGGTATTCGTGACGTTCCGGGTCATGGGCCGTAACTATGATGCCGCGGTACTGGCTGCCGGGCATTGCGGGTTCGGCCTGGGTGCGACACCAACGGCCATCGCCAACATGCAAGCGGTAACCCAGCGCTACGGGGCCTCGCACATTGCCTTCCTGGTGGTGCCGATGGTCGGGGCATTCTTCATCGACATCATCAATGTCATCGTCATCAAGCTGTACCTGGCATTGCCCTTGTTTGCCTAAATCGAGATCAGGCCATGCTCCAGGGCGTATTTCACCAGTGCCGCCGGCGTATCGATGTTGAGCTTGCGTCTGATGCTCAGGCGATAGGTTTCAACTGTTCGTACACTGATATCCAGCTCACGAGCCATTTTCTTGTTGTTGTGACCCTTGGCGATCATCGCAAGCACTTGCAGTTCACGCGGTGTCAAATCGTGCTCGCCCCGGTTACTCCCAACGAGCTTGCGAGTGATTTCCGAGCTGTAGAAGCTTCCTCCTGCGGCGATGGCCTCGATGGCAGCGATGAGCTCTGCGGAAGGCGCGTTCTTCAGCACGTAACCCAGTGCACCTGAACTGATGGAGGTGCGTACATACTCCTGATTGTCGTACATGCTCAGTATCAGGATCTTGATATCCGGGTAGAGCTCGCGCAGCTGGCGCGTGAGTTCCAGCCCATTCATGTCCTGCAGCCCGACATCGACCAGGAGGATGTCCAGTTCGGTGCGAGCTACCAACGCTAGCGCCTGGGCCCCTGACTCGGCCTGGCCGACTACCTCGAAATGCGGAATCGCGCAGAGCAGGGCCTTGACCCCATCACGCACCAGGACGTGGTCGTCGACCAGGGCAATTCTGACCGGATGGGTTACGCTCATGGAGCCCTCAAGAGTTGGAATAACGGAGCGGCTCAGGTGAGCGCAACCGGTATCTGCACCTGAAGTTCGGTGCGGCCGTAAGAAGAGCTGATATTAACGCTACCCAAGTGGTGATCCACTCGTTCGCGAATATTTCTCAGGCCGATACCGTGGCTTTCGTCTGCTGCACGGGTGTCGAAGCCTACTCCGTTGTCCTCGACCCGCAGCACGACCATGCCCTGCTGGAGGGTAACGGAGACGATCGCTGCGTCGGCTTTCGCATGACGCTCTACGTTCGCCAGGGCCTCTTGAATGATGCGGAACAGGGTTAACCTGAGGCTGGTATCGATGTCCGCGGCATCTATCCCACATTCATACTGGGTGTTAATCAAGGTGCGCTGCTCGAACTCACGCAGATGTTGCTCGATGGCCGGTGACAACCCCAAGGTGTCCAGTAGCGAGGGGCGCAAATCATGGGAAATGCGGCGTACCTCGCCGATGGCTGCGCCAAGTCGCGAAGTTCCCTTGCGCAGGTTTTCCAATCCTTCACTTCGACCATTGGCCAGTTCGATAGCGGCCAGTTCGTACTGGAACTTGATCGACACCAGCTCCTGGCTGATTCCGTCATGCAGTTCACGCGACACCCGCGAGCGCTCCTCCTCTTGCAGGTTCACGATCCGTTGGTTGAGCGTGGAAAGCTTTCGGTCGGCCAGGCGATGCTCACTGACGTTCAGCATCAGGCCACCAGCGAAGATCACCAGTACGGCAATCAACGAGAACGAGGCGATCGCCAACACCGTGGTCAGTACCCCCGAAGCTACTTCTTGTCGTGACTTGCGGGTCGCCACCTCCACATCGTCGATGTAGATGCCGGTGCCAAGCATCCAGCCCCAACGGTCCAGCATCACGACATATGACAGTTTCCCGGTAATCTGCCCGGAAGAAGGCTTCTGCCAGTCGTACAACTGGTAACCATCGCCCTCCCGGGCGCTCTTGAGCAGCGCCTGGATGACCGGTAACCCGTTTTTGTCGGTCAACTCAATGAGTTGCTTGCCAACCAGCTCGGCCTGCCGCGGGTGCATCAGGTTCTTGCCATGCTGGTCGTACACGAAGAAGTAGCCGTCGAGGCCGAAGTTGGCTTGGGACAGTATCTCCAATGCACGCTGCCGAGTGGCGTCATCATCGGTGCTGCCTTCATACAACGGCGCGATGAGGCTCATCGCCAGGCTCAGGTAGTTTTTCAACTCTGCCTTCTTTGCGGCCATGATGCTGCTTTCGACCAGGCGTGCCTGTTCTTCCTCCAGCTTGCGGCTCTGAGCAAACACCAGGACACAGATGAACAGAACCGAGAGGATGAGTGGAAGCACACTGAGGGTGACGATCTTGTGCTTGAGTTGCATGGTCATTTCCAATGCAGGAGCGGGCCGGCAACGGCACTATGCCTGCTGCCAGCCCTGCAATGCGAGAGCACCACGATGAACGTTGCGCCTGGATAGACTGCTTAGCGTTCAGCAGCAACGAACGGGGCGTCCTTTCCCACCACCGTAGCGAGCCTCCTGCCGCTCCCGGAAAAACGCCTCATAGGACATCAGCGGTTTTTCCGGGTGTTTATGCTGCATGTGCTCCACATAGGCGTCGTAGTCTGGCATGCCGACGAGCATCCGGGCGGCTTGCCCCAGGTACTTGCCCATCTTGCTCAGGTCATTGAACATTCCGGGCTGCCCCTCAGGCGTGCGGCTGTGGCTGGAACGGTGATTCTTTGTCGGTGCGTTCAGGCATGACCCAGGCACGGTGACCAACCTTCACGGCAAAACAGAGGATGCTCAAGACCACCAGCAGGAACAATGCTGTCAGCGTCGCGTTGGTATAGGCATTGAACACGACGTGCTGCATTTGCAGCAGATCCTTCGCCGGCGCCAGGACCTGGCCTGCGGCGGCAGCATCACTGTACTTCTTCGCAAGAGCCAGGAAGCCCATCGACGGGTCTTTGTCCAACAGCTTGATGAAACCGGCCGTCGTGGTGCAGATCAGCAGCCAGACTGCCGGAACCAAGGTAACCCAGACGTATCGCTGACGTTTCATGCGGATAAGCACGACGCAGCCAAGCATGAGCGCGATCCCTGCCAGCATCTGGTTGGAGATGCCGAACAGCGGCCACAGGGTGTTGATGCCACCCAGCGGGTCGATCACCCCTTGATACAACAGCCAGCCCCACATGGCCACGCAACCTGCGGTGGCGATCAGGTTCGCCGGCCAGGAGTCGGTCTTTTTCAGTGCCGGCACGAAATTACCCAGCAGGTCCTGCAGCATGAAGCGGCCTGCCCGCGTGCCCGCATCGACGGCAGTGAGGATGAACAGTGCCTCGAAGAGAATTGCAAAGTGGTACCAGAACGCCATGGTGTTCTCGCCTGGCAGCGCCTGGTGGAGGATCTGCGCAATCCCCACGGCCAAGGTCGGCGCCCCGCCGGCTCGCGCCAGGATGGTGTGCTCGCCAATGTCGGCGGCAGTCTGCTGCAGAATCTCTGGCGTTATGGTGAAGCCCCAGCTACTCACGGTAGCCGCCACGCTCGCGACATCGCCGCCCACCACTGCGGCCGGGCTATTCATGGCGAAGTAGACCCCAGGTTCGATGACCGATGCGGCGACCATGGCCATGATCGCGACAAACGACTCCATCAGCATCGCGCCGTAGCCGATGTAGCGCGCATGGCTTTCATTGGCCAACAGCTTGGGTGTGGTACCCGAGCTGATCAACGCGTGGAAGCCAGACACCGCGCCGCAAGCGACAGTGATGAACAGGAAGGGGAACAGCGAGCCCTTCCAGACAGGGCCCGTACCATCGATGAAGTGGGTGACGGCCGGCATTTTCAGGTCGGGGGCAATGACCAGGATGCCGATGGCCAGGGCGACAATGGTGCCGATCTTGAGGAAAGTCGAAAGGTAGTCCCGCGGTGCCAGGATCAGCCACACCGGTAGTACTGCGGCAACGAACCCATAGCCGATGAGCATCCAGGTGATCTGCAGCCCTGTGAAGGTGAACGCAGGCCCCCAGACCGGGTCGGCAGCGACGAGGCCACCAAACCAGATGGACGCCAGCAGCAGGACCACGCCGATCACGGAAATCTCACCGATGCGTCCCGGGCGCAGGTAGCGCATGTAGACGCCCATGAACACCGCAATCGGCAATGTGGCCATGACCGTGAACATGCCCCATGGGCTTTCCGCCAGTGCTTTGACCACGATCAGCGACAACACCGCGAGGATGATGATCATGATCAGGAAGGCACCGAACAATGCGATGGTACCGGGGATCGAGCCCATCTCTTCGCGCACCAGTTCGCCCAGGGAACGACCATTGCGACGGGTGGAGATGAACAGCACCATGAAGTCCTGGACAGCACCCGCCAAGACCACACCAGCGATCAGCCAGAGAGTGCCGGGAAGGTAGCCCATCTGCGCGGCAAGCACCGGGCCAACCAAAGGGCCCGCGCCAGCAATGGCCGCGAAGTGGTGGCCAAAGAGGATGTGTTTGTTGGTCGGCACGTAGTCCAGGCCATCGTTGTTGAGCACTGCGGGGGTGGCGCGTGTGGCGTCCAGCTGCATCACCTTGTTGGCGATGAACAGGCTGTAGTAACGGTAGGCAATGAGGTAGATGGCGACTGCGGCAGTCACGATCCAGAGGGCGTTGATGGCTTCGCCCCTGCGTAGGGCAAGAGTGCCCAGCGCAAACGCACCAAGCAAGGCAACGGCAAACCAGGCAATTCGGGTAGCCAGTGTGGTCATCGAATTTTCTCCTGTCGCGGGTGGTAACCCTGCGACGGCTTTTGTTGTTGTATGTGTCCGGATAAGGACGGCGACACTTTCGCCATCCTGAGTCCACAAGAAAATTCGCAGTACTACGGGCGCGATCTACGTAGAACTACGTAGACCGCGCAGCGGAAAAGGAGCTGCCTGGAAGTCCAGTGGGGGGTGACGCGTGTTGGGCTGATTCAGCCCTTCAATCACGACAATAGCTGAAATATATTTTGCGCACTAAATATTATTGCGCAATATACATCTCAGGCACCTGCCAACCGCTCCCCTTCCAGATACCGGAGAACGATCATGACTCTTAGCAAAGCATTCGCCATCGCCACCTTGACCTTCGGCACCAGCATTGCTGCCTTCGCCCAGCCCGCCACCCCTTACCAATACGGAATGGACCTGGACATTACCCAGGTAATCGCCCTGGATGCACCGGCCAGTGAAGACGCCAACATCGCCATCCTGACCTACCGCGACAGCGCCGGAAACGTGCAGAAGATCAGCTACATTCGCCCGAACATCACCGCCAACCAGAACTGATTACTGGCCCATCGCCCAGGAGCTTGAACCATGAAACTCTCCCGCCCCCTCACTGCCGGCCTGTTGGCCCTCGCTGTCAACAGTGCCTTTGCTGCTGGTAGCCCCGGTGTCGAAACCACCACCCAAGGTTTCCTGCAGGCCTTGGCCGACGGTGGCGGCAAGCCGCTGGAGACACTTGCGCCGAAAGACGCCCGCGCCGTGCTCACCGGCGCCCAAGCCAGTATCAAGGTGGATGTCTCCGGCATCCAGGTCGAGCGCCGCAGCATTCAGATCGACGGCCAGGCCCTGGAGATCCGCGTCGTACGCCCACAAGGCGCCAAGGGCGAACTGCCGGCGTTCATGTTCTTCCACGGCGGTGGCTGGGTGCTGGGTGACTACCCGACCCACGAACGCCTGATCCACGACCTGGTGGTCGGTTCCGGTGCCGCAGCGGTCTACGTCGACTACACCCCGTCACCGGAAGCCAAATTCCCCACCGCTATCAACCAGGCTTATGCCGCCACCCGTTGGGTCGCCGAAAACGGCCAGCAAATTGGCGTCGATGGCAGCCGCCTGGCGGTGGTAGGCAACAGCGTAGGTGGCAACATGGCTGCAGTGGTTGCAATCAAGGCCAAAGAGGCAGGCACGCCGAAGCTGCGGTTCCAGGCACTGTTGTGGCCGGTGACCGATGCCAACTTCAACAACAGCTCGTATAACCAGTTCGCCGAAGGTCACTTCCTGACCCGCAATATGATGCAGTGGTTCTGGGACAACTACACGACAGACCCGAAGCAGCGCAATGACATCCATGCCTCGCCACTGCGCGCAAGCCTTGACCAGTTGAAAGGCCTGCCACCAGCGCTGGTGCAGACCGCCGAAATGGACGTGCTGCGCGACGAAGGTGAAGCTTACGCCCGCAAGCTGGGCGCCGCAGGTGTGCCGGTTACCGCCGTGCGCTACAACGGCATGATCCACGACTTCGGCCTGCTCAACGTGCTCGGCCAAGTACCCGGCACCCGAAGTGCCATGGACCAGGCCGCCCAGGCGATCAAGCAGCACTTGGAGTAACAGACGCAACGCCCACTAGCGCAGTTTTGGCTCAATCCCTGGTCGTCATTTGCCCAAAAATGCATAGGCAATACGAACTATATCTTCATCCTCTCCATACCAGCCCAGAAATGAAATACCTACAGGCAAATTACCCTTTACGATTCCAGCTGGAACCGATATCTCAGGGAATCCAGTAGCTGACGCGATATAAGCGGATGCGTAGGTATCTGCCGTTTCACAGACGTAATCCGGGTCACTTTGTCCGTTTACAACCGAGGCCGGGCAGTTGATCGTCGGAAATACCAAGGCGTCTACACCCGCTTGGCGCATCACCGCCGCGAGCTCTGTACGCAGTGCAGGAATGGTGTTGCTGAGGATGGAGATATAGAGAGGAGAATCCGTCTCGGATTTCTCGCTAAGTTCCTTTAACGCAGCCAACCGTTTGGGATTCATGAGGTGGCCTTGCTGCTCTTGCTGATGCTGCTCCGATAGCTTGACGAACTCAGCCAATGTCTTGGGCTGCCGGGCGTTCAATGTGCTCAAGTAGCGCTCGAATTGAGATGAGAATTCGGCGTCCCCAACAGGCCCCAGAACACCGGCCCAGAGCTCTTCATAGCGTTTGGGCAGGACAACTCTGACCAGCTTGGCGCCTTTCTCAGCCACACGCTGCTGAGCCGCTTCGAATACTGCATCCACCTGAGCATTGGCACCGATGAAATTGGTAACAACGCCCAATGTGCGGCCTTTTAGACTCGATTGCTCCAGCCCTTCGACAAAATTCATTGCTGTCGAATCAACATTGGCGGTGGCGGCATCCGCTTTGTCACTGCCCTTAATGACATCCAGCACGATGGCTTGATCGAGAACGGTGCGGGTAATGACTCCAGCGGTGTCAAATGTCAGCGACAGCGGGATGACTCCACTGCGGCTGATCAAGCCCAACGATGGACGCATGCCCACCGTCCCGGTAACACTTGCCGGAGCGCGAATCGAACCACTGGTATCCGAGCCCAGTGCAAAAGGTGCAAAGCCTGCAGCGACAGCGGCAGCGGAGCCGCTACTGGAACCGGATGCATCGTGTTTGAGGTTATGCGGATTAAGTGTTTGCCCACCGAGCGAGCTATACCCAAGCCAACCATAGGAGGCCGCAAGCTCCGAGAGATTCGTCTTGCCTAGCAAAATGGCACCGCCGCTTTGCAGGCGCTCGATCACGAAAGCGTCACGAGACGGCGTAGAGTCACGCAGTACCCATGAGCCTCCGCTGGTAGGAATCATTTGAGTATCGATATTGTCTTTGGCCAGGTATGGAATGCCGGCTAGTGCCCCGTGTTTCACACCAGGCTCCTTCGCACGCTGTGCATCCCAGTTCCTGGCTTGCTCCAGCGCATCCTCGTTAAGGCTGATCACCGCATTTAGGTGGTCACCCTGACGATTGTTGCGTTGAATCTTGTCTTGGTAAAACTTCACGAGTTGCTCGGAGGTGATCTGCCCTTCATCCAATGCCTGGCGCAGCTGACGAAGGTTCAGCGTGTCCGGCGTTTGAGCGAACGCAGATGCGGATATGAAAAGAGACAAGGCGCAGCCAGTGAAGAAGTTTTGGGTCGTGAGCATATCGGGCCCCTGCACTTGGACGAGTTTGCCCACGGCGCTGCACGGCCTGCCAGGAAGCCATACAGCCTATGGGCGGTAACGAGCTACTGGGTGATCAGCTTGTTGCGAACAAGAAACTCGTTGGCGACCTTCTCGATGGACTCCCGACCAACGTCCACCCGAGCGTTGAGAGCGGCAATGCTGTCGCTGTCGATGCTGGCGGAAAGTCGGTTGAGCAGAGGCGCAACCTTTGGGTTCTGGTCGAGAAAGGCGGTCCGCGCGACCGGGGTCAGTGCGTAACTAGGGAAGAACCCCTTGTCATCCTCGAGAATGACGAAGCCGAAAGCCGAAACCCGACCATCCGTTGACAGTACCAGCGATACGTCGGCCTGGCCCTGTCGCAACGCCAGATAGGTCAGTCCCCCATCCATGCGCATCACATCGTTGCGCTCGAATTTGAAACCGTATCGCTCCTGCAGGGGTTGAAGGCCGTCGTGCCGCGAATAGAATTCGGCGTTGCAAGCGAACTTTAGATGCTCGCCGTCGTTGACCTTCGAAG
Source organism: Pseudomonas sp. 10-1B (assembly GCF_000935045.1). Taxonomy (GTDB): domain Bacteria; phylum Pseudomonadota; class Gammaproteobacteria; order Pseudomonadales; family Pseudomonadaceae; genus Aquipseudomonas. The sequence goes on along the minus strand of NZ_JYKS01000008.1, from coordinate 94,192 downwards.
CCAAGTCAGAAATCGAGACGATGCCCTTGGCTTCTGCCTCTGTCTTCCTCATGGCGAATGCATAGGTGTTGTTCGCCTTCGAGGGCTCCAACCAGGTGAGCCCCTTAGCGGCGTCCAGCCGTTTGACCCGCTCATAGGTCTGCTGAGCATCCAGCTTCTCCTTGATCTTGTTGTAGATGATCAGCGAGGTCCCGGTGTACTCCCAGTAGATGTCCACTTGTCCGTTTTCCTGAGCAGCTCGCAGCACCGTCGAGCCTAGGTCGGAACGCTTATCTACCGTCATTCCATTGCTTCTCAACAGTTGAGTAGTCATCTCTGATATCAACTGCTGTTCGGTGAATTTCTTGCCGCCTACCACCACGGGCTCAGCAGCAAGACTTGCCCCTGCCAGGAAGGTCATGAAGGCGAAGACGATTGCTCGTGCGGTCATGGAACACCTGTTCTTGTCGTTGTGGGTCATGGCCTAACGTGCCGCCAGACGCAGGCCACGGGAAACCGAGACGTGCTGCACCAGCCCGCAGAGCATATCGACCAGCATGGCCAGGCCAGCGGTTGCGATGGCGCCTGCCAGCATCATCCCGTAGTCATTGAGATCGATACCGGTGAAGATCAACTCACCCAAGCCACCGCCACCTACAAGGAAGGCAAGGGGCGCGGTACCGACGTTGATTGCCAGAGCCGTGCGCAGGCCGGCGAAGATCACGACCATGGCGTTCGGGATTTCGACCTTGAAAAGAATCTGCCTCGGCGTCATACCCACGGCTTCTGCTGCTTCCAGCAAATGCCGCGGAACAGCGCGAAGGCCTTCATAGGTGTTTACCGTGATCGGCAGGATCGTAGCGACCCAAAGTGCAAAAATCGCCGCAGGCGCGCCGACACCTACCCATGTCATCGCCAGCGCCAGCAACGCCAGCTTGGGAACCGCCTGGCCAATGTTGAGCACCTGCATGGCGGCTAGTGCGTGACGCTGGTTATGAGGCCGGCTCATCCATATGCCTACCGGTACAGCGATGATGATCGCCAGAACGCTACTCACTGCCACGATGTGAAGATGCTGAACGGACAGATAAATGATCTCGCCCCAGTAGGCCTGAAGCCATTCCATCATTTTGTCGAGGCTGTTCATCGAGTCACCGCCGTCGTGTTGTCAACCAGGCGCGCAAGAATGTCGCGCTGATGGATGAAGCCCAGGAACTGACCTTGGCGATCCTTGCATACAGCCCACTCGCGACCTTGGCCGAGCAGTTGGCACAGCACCTGGCGCAGATCATCGCTTGGTAGAACGGTGATTGGGGTATAGGAAGATGTCCCTACGGAATCGCCGACGACCTGGATGTGTTCTTGAGGCGGCGTCTGGGTTGCGATATCCGACGCTTGCAACAGGCGCAGCCGTTTCATGATCCGGTCGCCACCCATGAAGTTGGCGACGAAATCGCTGACAGGCCGGGCGAGCAGGTCGTCAGGAGTACCGAACTGCTCTACCCTTCCGGCGTTGAAAAGGGCGACACAGTCAGCCATTTTTACCGCTTCGTCGATGTCATGGCTGACGAACAGTACCGTCTTGCCCACTTGGCGCTGAATGCGCATGAACTCGTCCTGGATCGTGTCGCGGTTGATCGGGTCAATCGCGCCGAAAGGCTCGTCCATCAGCATCACGGGCGGATCTGCAGCCAGTGCGCGAGCCACACCGATGCGCTGTTGTTGCCCACCGGAAAGCTCGCAGGGGAAACGCTTGGCGAACTTGGAAGGCTCCAGAGCGACGACCTCCAAAAGCTCGGCAGCACGCTTCCGGCTCTTGGTCTTGTCCCACCCGAGCAGGTCAGGTACGACGCAGATGTTGTCCTCGACCGTCATGTTGGGAAACAGACCTACCTGCTGGATCACGTAGCCGATCGAGCGGCGCAACGTTACTGTGTCCAACTCAGCGGTGTCCCGGCCACCAATCAACACTTTGCCGGAAGTCGGCGGAATCAAGCGGTTGATCATTTTCAGTGTCGTGGTCTTGCCACAGCCGGATGGGCCAAGCAGCACGCAGATCTGGCCTTCCGGAACGGTGAAGGAGACATCTTCTACTGCCGTGATATTCCCGAACTTCTTATTCAAATTATCGATCTGGATCACAATGTCGTTTCCTTCAGGCGGAGGTTGTTGAGCTTGATGACACCCTTGGGGGTCAGCGCACGCTGGAGAAGGGACAGCGCGTAGTCGGCAGCGACGGCGATGACGCTGATCAGGATCGCCCCCGCGATAAGCTGGCGAGTGTCGGACTGGGCAATGCCCCGTACGATCAGGCTTCCCAGCCCTCCAGCGCCGATGTAGGCCGCAATCGCCGCGATGCCAATGTTGATCACCGTGGCTACCCGTACGCCTGCCATGATCAATGGCGTGGCCAGCGGCAATTCGACCTTCCACAACCGCTGCCACGACGACATGCCCATCCCCCGCGCAGCCTCACGCAGGGATGGTTCGACATTGGAAATAGCGGTATGTGTGTTACGGATGATCGGCAGTTGCGAGTAGAGGAACAGCGCGATGATCGCAGGGACCATACCGATGCCCTGCCCCCATATCGACAGCACCGGGATCATCAGGCCGAACAGCGCGGCGGAGGGAATGGTCATCAGCATCGCGGCAAAGGTCAGGATCCAGCGACCGGAGCGAGGATGCTGGGAGACGAAGATCCCTAGTGGTACGCCTGTCAGGATGGCAAGGCCAACGGCCATGAAGACGATGTAGAGGTGCTGCCCAAGCAGGTGAGCAATCAACTCCAGATTTGATGTAATGAAACTTAACGTTTCCATTGTTCTTGTGCCTTTCTCCGCAGGATTGTTATTCGCCGGTTCATCTGGGAGTGGATGCCGGTATTGCAGAAAACAGTAACGCCCACAGGCCGTGATCCTGAGATCAAGGTTCGACGATCTCTGTCATAAGTTCGACATTTCGCTGCTCTATGGAGAAGCATGGGTAGCTGCGGCAACGCCGGGTGGGTCATACCTTCCCGGCCTCATATCAAGGACGGTAGACAGGCGCATAGCTTCGCCACCACTGAGCACCAGAACCAGCGTCCCTACTGGGCTTGTGGCACATAGGCGGGGCTTGACCCAGGACGCTGCGTGAGTTTTCCGGAATATCAGGACAAGCTTTTATGATTAAAGCGCAAGCGCCTGGTCAGATCGTTGTATCACTATCAAACTTTCGACGCTCTTCGCCAGGGCTGCAACCCCACGCTTTACGATAGGCGCTGCCCAGGTGCGAAGCGGAAACAAAGCCGCATGAGTAGGCGACCGAGGCAATCGACTTGCTGCTTTCACGCAACAACCGGCGGGCTTCGGACAGCCGAAGTTCCAGATAGAAGCGCTGCGGCGTCATACCGAAATGCTGATGCCAAAGACGTTCGAGCTGCCGCTGGGAAACATTACACCGCTCAGCGACTGCTTCGATGCTGATGACATGCTCGAAATTGTCTTCCATGTGGCCAATGGCAGCGGTGATACGCCGATCATGGACGCCGAAACGCCACTGAATCGACATGCGCTGATGTTCCTCTGGCCCCCGTATGCGGGCATGCAAAAACTGCTCGGCAACAGCTGCAGCCAGCTTTCCCCCGTAATCCACAGAGATTTGTGCCAGCATCAGGTCAATCGCAGCAGTCCCTCCAGCGCATGTCCAGCGATTGTCATGGTTCACATACAATTCGCGGGTTACCTCGATGCCAGGGAATTCCTCGGCAAATTCGTGGATGGACTCCCAATGCAGTGTGCATTTTCGGCCCTCCAGCAGCCCGGCCCGAGCGAGAATGAAGGTCCCCGTGCTAAAGGCGCCCACCGTCTTGCCCTGGGCGGCGGCACGCTGCAGAAAACGGAGCATTTTCGGTGGCCGCAGGTGTTCGATGTCGAGACTGGCGAGCACGAACACCCGGTCCAGCGTATCGACCTCATCCAGCGCATAGGTGTTGATCTCGAAACCACTGCTGGAGCTGACTGTCCCGCCTGTTTCGGAGAGTAGCTGCCACTGATAAAGCGATTTGCCAGCCAGCCGATTGGCGGCTCGCAGAGGTTCACTCGCACCCGCCAACGCCATCATCGAAAACTGCGGAAGGATCAGCAGGCCGATCCGTTTGCACTCTTCGGTGGGTTTGGCGATTTGAACCATTACGGTACTCCAGGCAGATAGGCATCAGGACCACGGCCGGACCCGGCATGTCGTCAGGATACTGGAGTGGCTTGAGTTTGGCGTAGTGAAGCAGGTGAATGAGGGAGTGGCGAGGACCCCGAGCAGGCCCTCGCCAGGGGGCAGGCTTACAGATGCTGGCGGACAGCTTCATCGATGTTCTGGATGATGGCCTGGAACACGGGGTGGCTTGCCTCGTTCTGCTGACCGTGTTGCATATCGGAAATCACCAACACACCATCACCGGCATCGCCTGGGTAACGTTTGTACAGACGCTCGGACTCTGCTGGCATGTGCAGCGAGTTTTTCGCACCGTGGATGATCAGTGCAGGCGGGAAGCCACTTGCGCCTTCAATGGACTGCTCAGGATCGAAGGCAACGTACGAGGTGTAGGATTTGGCGCTTACCCAGGCGCAACCCGGCCAGCGATCGGCCCCGCCCGCTTCGGTATAGGCACCCAATTGCTCGTCTACGTATTGTTGGGTGGCTGGATCCAGCGGGTAGTAACCAAGGCGCGTAGCCTCGGTACCGGTGTCGAACGGCGCAATCGCAGCGTCCGGGCTCAGTGCCTTGATGCCCGCGTCAGCAGACTTGGCGTCGGCACGCAGGGCTTGCAAGGTACGGATGCTGGTGTAACTCATCGGTACCCAGAATTTCACTTGCTCACCGTTGCCACGTGCCAGTTCGGCGATCGCTGCCAGGCTTGCCACCGAACCCATCGCCCACGACGCGACTACCGGCATCTGACCAAACTCATTGCGCACCCAGGCGACCGCGCCAAGCACTTCGTCTTTCTGATCTTCGAGGCTGACATTAGTCACGATTTTGCCGTCGACCTGCGCGGTATTACGTACCGCTTTGTTGTTGAAGAAGCCTGCCACATCGTAGGTCATCACACGGTAGCCGCGAGCGGCCAGGGCACGGCCAAACAGCTGACCGTACATGGACACCCCCCCGGTGAAGCCGGAGTTGAATACCACGGGCGGCAGATTGGAGTCAGGGTTCGCCGGCTCGAAAACCGTACCGTTGAGGCTGAGCTTTTCGCCGCCAAAATTAACGTCGAACTTGATTTCGCGAGTGCAGATAGAGCTCATTTTTTCACCTGGTGGCCTGATGGCTTATTGGTTGGGAAAACAATGGAAGCCGCGCCGTGAAGCAGATCATCAGCGGTAGCGGTGCAGTATTCGGAGGCGGCATGTGCCAGTCGGCGGACGAAATCGAACGCGCCTACCGGGTCGAAAAGATCGCTGTAAGCATTACCCTGCTGGTCAGCGCCCACATGCGGGGCATCGCTGGCCTGCAGCAACAGTTTGTCTGCCCCCAGAGCATCGAGGATGCGCGTCACGAATGGCGCCACTTGGGCAATGTCAGCGGATGTGCGGTATCCCGGCCCCTTGAACCAGACGTTGCCGCGCTCGCGCGCAGCCTCGAGAAGCGCCAGGAAGGCGGCGTCTTGTGCACCTTTTTCCACATGGCAGGTGCCCAGATGGTCGATGACGACGCGGACCTGTGGCGGAATCTGGCGGAGTACGCGCAGGTTGGTCTCGGCTGAACGGGCGTAGACATGCACATGCTGGTGCGCGGCCAGGCGTTCGTAGAGGGCCGTCCAAGGCGGAGTGCAGTAGGCAGCCGGCGCCACACTCTGCGGCGGCGCATCATGCAGAACGATGCGAACCCCAATGACCTGTGGATGACCAAGCCGATGTTCATTGGCGTAATCAGGGTCGGCCTTGATCGTACCCACCAGACGGATATGGTCATACTTGCCGGGGTGCGCGATTTGCAACTGAGCGAGTTCATCAAATGACGAAAACACATTCGCGGAGTCTGGAAGAATGCTCAAATGAACATTATTCAGAAGTACAGGTTTCAGCCCGCTGGACTCCAGCATGGCGAGATAATCAACCAGCGGATTAGCATCAGGCAGTGCGTAAGGAAGATCACTCCCGAGAACAGTGAGATCTTCTTCTGTGAAGAAGTGCACATGGCTGTCTATCAATGCGTTGTTATTGTTCATGGGCAGGTTTCCCGTTGGCGTGCAGACACGATATGGGCAAACCCTGCCTGACACCTCTCGCCAACCCGACGACTGCTATCAAAAGTTCGACATCGCGCTTTCCTCCTTGTGAACCCCTGCACGTGAAAGATGGCCGGCTGTTCGTGCCTGCGCACCCCGCCCTCGGCACTCGGCGAAAAAATGACAGAGGATGTCGATTCCTTGATTCAGGCTCGGGCAGCGCTGATTCGACTATTCAAGCGAGGCTCTGACACCCCAATGCAGGGTATCTCGCCGTTGCCAACCACCAACGCCGCCTGACCTTTCAGGTCGTGCGTCATAACTTCAATAAAATGCAGGTATGGCCAATGCTCGATAAACCTTCAATTTGCAGCCAAACTGGCTCGCAAAAGAATGGACTTGTTCACGCCAGTGAAACTGCCACAGTAAAAATCTCCAGTGCTGCCGCGATAGCATTCTTGCTGAGCGGCCCTGCTTGGGCGGGGCAATCCGAGACCGCGGGCTTTATAAAGGACAGCAGCCTTTCCATCCTCGCCAAAAACTATTATTTCAATACCGACAGAGCCGGTGGCCGAAGTAACCAGAAAGATTGGACCCAGGCCTTCATTGCCACTTATGAGTCAGGCTTTACCCAAGGCTTTATCGGGGTGGGCGTGGATGCATTCGCTTACTGGGGCATCAAACTGGATGCCGGAAGCGGTCGCACCGGCACCGGGAACCTCCCGGTCGGCGATGACGGTGATCCGGACGATGAATATGCACGCGCCGGAGGGGCGGTGAAGGCGCGCATTTCCAACACAGTCTTGCGCTATGGCCAGATGTCGCCGAGCGCACCGGTGTTCGCGCAAAGTGTCAGCCGGCTGATGCCGCAAACTGCTACGGGCTTCCATCTATCGAGCAATGAAATCGACCACCTCGCATTGGAGGCCGGGCACTTCACGTCTGGCACTGACCAGGTCAACACCAACCGGGATGGCGAGCTTTGGGCAACCTACGCCCTGGTGACCACGCCTGCCGTCGATTATGCCGGTGCACGTTACAAGGCGACCGACAATCTAAGCCTCGCCGCCTATGGCAGCCGATTCGAGGACATCTGGAACCAGTACTACATCAATGCAAATTACATAGTGCCTCTGTCAAGCGCTCAGGCTTTGACATTTGACTTCAACTTGTACCGCACCACGGACAACGGCAATGCCAAGGCCGGCACGATCGACACCACCGCGGCAGGCATCCAGGCAGCCTACAAATTTGCGGCACATACGCTGTCCCTGGCCTATCAGCAAGTAGCCGGAGACCAGCCATTCGATTATGTGGGCTTTGGCGATACAGGCCGGAGCGGAGGCTCGATTTTCTTGCCTAACTCCGTGCAGTACTCCGATTTCAATGGGCCTGGGGAAAAGTCCTGGCAGCTTCGCTACGACCTCAATATGACTGGGTATGGCATACCCGGGCTGACGCTCATGATCCGACACCTGCGTGGCCAGGACATCGACGGTACTCATGTCATTCAAGGCGCCTACGCCAACAAGTACGGAGATGACGACAAGGAATTCGAGACCGATGCCGAAGCACGCTATGTCGTGCAGAGCGGTCCTGCCAAAGACCTGTCAATGCGGCTGCGCCTGGCCTGGCATCGTGGAGACGCCAGCACCGGTGGGGATCAGGACCAGGTGCGGGTGATCACTGAATATCCATTTGACATCTTCTAGCCGACCTCAGAGGCAGGACGGACTCTCCATTCCAATACCGCTGGCTACCTAACCAGAGGCAAACAGCCATGTATTGATTTAAATACACCGTATCGAAATCAATACATGGCTCTGCGAACGCGCCTGCACAAGGGTTTGATCCTCAAACCCTTTTTTATACCCAGCCTGCTGTAGCGTTTTCATTCCACAAAAAACATCAAATAATCGCAAAAAACACATAACTAACTGATTTTTATAGATTTTTAATTACTGGCCACATTTTTGCTAGGGGAATCCCAACCCCAAGAGCGCGGAGCCACCGCGTCCAACGCCCTGCTTCCCGAGGATTCCCCATGAGCGAGTTGCGTTTCACTGAAGATCACGAATGGCTGCGTGTCGAAGCCGATGGCAGCGTCACCGTGGGCATCACTGCCTACGCCCAGAACGCCCTTGGCGATGTGGTCTATGTGCAACTGCCAGAGCTGCAGCAGTACGACAAAGGCGCCGAAGCCTCCACCGTGGAATCGGTGAAAGCCGCCAGCGGCGTGTACATGCCCCTGGCCGGTGAAGTGGTCGCCGTCAACGAAGCCCTCAACGACAGCCCCGAGCTGGTCAACGAAGACCCGCTGGGCGAAGGCTGGTTCTTCCGCTTCAACCCGGCCGACATGAGCGAAGTCACTGCCCTGCTCGACCAGGACGCCTATGACCGCCTGCTCAAAGCCAACGACGACGCCTGAGGAACCCCGCCATGACCATCAACCTCGGCACCGCCAACGAATTCATCGCCCGCCACATCGGCCCGCGCGCCGCTGACGAGCAGGCCATGCTCGCCGCTCTCGGCTTCGACTCGCTGGAAGCCATGACCGCCGCGGTCATTCCCGACAGCATCAAGGGCACCAGCGTGCTCGGTTCGCACGACGGCCAGAGCGAAGCCGATGCGCTCGCCGCGCTCAAGGCCATCGCCGGCAAGAACCAACTGTTCAAAAGCTACATCGGCCAGGGCTACTACAACACCCACACTCCGGCACCGATCCTGCGCAACCTGCTGGAAAACCCGGCCTGGTACACCGCCTACACCCCGTACCAGCCAGAAATTTCCCAGGGCCGCCTGGAAGCGCTGCTCAACTTCCAGACCCTGATCAGCGACCTGACCGGCTTGCCGATCGCCAACGCATCCTTGCTCGACGAAGCCACCGCTGCAGCCGAGGCCATGACCTTCTGCAAGCGCCTGTCGAAGAACAAGGCCAGCCACACCTTCTTCGCCTCGGTGCACTGCCACCCGCAAACCCTCGACGTGCTGCGCACCCGTGCCGAGCCGCTGGGTATCGAAGTGGTGGTCGGCGACGAGCGCGAGCTGGGCGATGTCAGTGCCTTCTTCGGCGCCCTGCTGCAATACCCGGCCAGCAATGGCGAAGTGTTCGATTACCGCGAAGTGGTGCAACGCTTCCACGCCGCCAACGCCCTGGTCGCCGTGGCCGCCGACCTGCTGGCCCTGACCCTGCTGACCCCGCCGGGTGAGTTCGACGCCGACGTGGCCATCGGCAGCGCCCAGCGCTTCGGCGTGCCACTGGGCTTCGGTGGCCCGCACGCCGCCTACTTCGCAACCCGTGACGCGTTCAAGCGCGACATGCCGGGCCGCCTGGTCGGCGTGTCGATCGACCGCTTCGGCAAGACCGCCCTGCGCCTGGCCATGCAAACCCGCGAGCAGCACATCCGCCGCGAAAAGGCCACCAGCAACATCTGCACCGCCCAGGTGCTGCTGGCCAACATCGCCAGCATGTTCGCCGTGTACCACGGCCCGGCCGGCCTCAAGCGCATCGCCGAGCGCACCCATGCGCTGACCGCGATCCTGGCCGCCGGCCTGAAGGCGCTGGGTGTACAGGTAGTCGGCGCCAGCGCCTTCGACACCCTGACCCTGGCCACCGGCACTGCCACCGCCAGCCTGCATGACAAGGCCCGCGCCCAAGGCATCAACCTGCGCCAGGTCGACGCCGCCCACCTGGGCCTGTCGCTGGACGAAACCAGCAGCCAGGCTGACGTCGAGTCGCTGTGGCAGCTATTCGCTGGCGACCAGGCACAACCTGACTTCGCCGCCCTGGCCGCCAGCAGCGGTTCGTTGCTGCCGGCCACCCTGCTGCGCCAGTCGGCCATCCTCGAACACCCGGTGTTCAACCGCTACCACAGCGAAACCGAGCTGATGCGCTACCTGCGCCGCCTGGCCGACAAGGACCTGGCGCTGGACCGCAGCATGATCCCGCTGGGCTCGTGCACCATGAAGCTGAACGCCGCCAGCGAAATGATCCCGGTCACCTGGGCCGAGTTCGGCAACCTGCACCCGTTCGCCCCGGCCGAGCAGAGCCAGGGCTACCTGCAGATGACCAGCGAGCTGGAAGCCATGCTGTGCGCCGCCACCGGCTACGACGCCGTGTCGCTGCAGCCCAACGCCGGCTCCCAGGGCGAATACGCCGGCCTCCTGGCCATCCGCGCCTACCACCGCAGCCGTGGCGAAGGCCACCGCGACATCTGCCTGATCCCGTCTTCGGCGCATGGCACCAACCCGGCGACCGCGCACATGGCCGGCATGCGCGTGGTGGTCACCGCCTGTGACGCCCGTGGCAACGTCGATGTCGAGGACCTGCGCGCCAAGGCCATCGAGCACCGCGAGCGCCTGGCCGCGATCATGATCACCTACCCGTCGACCCACGGCGTGTTCGAGGAAGCGATCGGCGAAATCTGCGCGATCATCCATGACAACGGTGGCCAGGTGTACATCGACGGCGCCAACATGAACGCCATGGTCGGCCTGTGCGCCCCGGGCAAGTTCGGCGGCGACGTTTCCCACCTGAACCTGCACAAGACCTTCTGCATCCCGCACGGCGGTGGCGGCCCGGGCGTCGGCCCGATCGGCGTCAAGTCGCACCTGGCACCGTTCCTGCCGGGCCATGCCCAGCTGGAAAACACCGAGGGTGCGGTGTGCGCCGCGCCGTTCGGCAGCGCCAGCATCCTGCCGATCACCTGGATGTACATCCGCATGATGGGCGGTGCCGGCCTCAAGCGTGCCTCGCAGATGGCGATCCTCAACGCCAACTACATCGCCCGTCGCCTGGAAGAGCACTATCCTGTTCTGTATACCGGCGGCAATGGCCTGGTGGCCCACGAGTGCATCCTCGACCTGCGCCCGCTGAAGGACACCAGTGGCATCAGTGTCGACGACGTGGCCAAGCGCCTGATCGACTTCGGCTTCCACGCCCCGACCATGTCCTTCCCGGTGGCCGGCACGCTGATGATCGAACCGACCGAAAGCGAGTCCAAGGAAGAACTGGACCGCTTCTGCGACGCGATGATCCAGATCCGCGAAGAAATTCGCGCGGTCGAGAACGGTAGCCTGGACAAGGACGACAACCCGCTGAAGAACGCCCCGCACACCGCGGCCGAGCTGGTTGGCGAATGGGCCCATGGCTACAGCCGCGAGCAAGCGGTGTACCCGCTGCCGAGCCTGGTGGAAGGCAAGTACTGGCCGCCGGTCGGCCGGGTCGACAACGTGTTCGGCGACCGCAACCTGGTGTGCGCCTGCCCGTCGATCGAGAGCTATCAGGACGCCTGATAGCCCTCGGGCCCGCTACCTGACTTGAGGTGTGGACCTCTGTAGGAGCGGGTTTACCCGCGAATGCGATATTGGCTTCACCGTCGCATTCGCGGGTAAACCCGCTCCTACACAGGCCCTCGCCAACCTGAAGAGCCGGTTTGGAGGTCACCATGTCACTGAGCGTCTTCGACCTGTTCAAGATCGGCATCGGCCCCTCCAGTTCCCACACGGTCGGCCCGATGCGCGCCGCCGCGCGTTTCGCCGAAGGGCTGCGCCGTGATGGCCTGCTTGCCCGCACCGCCAGCGTCAAGGCCGAGCTGTATGGCTCGCTGGGCGCCACCGGCAAGGGCCATGGCAGTGACAAGGCCGTGCTGCTGGGCCTTGAAGGCGAACACCCCGACCTTATCGATACCAACAGCATCCCCGACCGCCTGCAGGCGATCCGCGACAGCGGCCGCATCAACCTGCTGGGCGAGCACAGCATTGCGTTCAGTGAAAAGCAGCATCTGGCGATGATCCGCAAGCCACTGGACTACCACCCCAACGGCATGATCTTCCGCGCCTTCGACGACGCCGGCCTGCAAATCCGCAGCCGCGAGTACTACTCGGTGGGCGGCGGTTTCGTGGTCGACGAAGACGCCGCCGGCCACGACCGCATCGTCGAGGACAGCACAGCACTGGCCTACCCGTTCAAGACCGCCAAGGAACTGCTCGGCCACTGCACCACGCAAAACCTTACGGTCAGCCAGGTAATGCTGGCCAACGAGGCGGCCTGGCGCCCAGAGGCAGAAACCCGCGCAGGGCTGCTGCGCATCTGGCAAGTGATGCAGGATTGCGTCGAAGCCGGCTGCCAGCATGAAGGCATCCTGCCGGGCGGGCTCAAGGTCAAACGCCGTGCGCCCGCGCTGTACCGCCAGTTGAGCCGCCACCCGGAGGCCAGCCTGCGCGATGCCCTTTCGGTACTCGACTGGGTCAACCTCTACGCCCTGGCGGTGAACGAAGAAAATGCCTACGGCGGCCGTGTGGTCACCGCGCCCACCAACGGCGCGGCGGGCATCGTCCCGGCGGTGCTGCACTACTACATGCGCTTCGTACCGGGTGCCAGCGAGGACGGGGTGGTGCGTTTTCTTCTCACCGCCGCGGCGATCGGCATCCTGTACAAGGAAAACGCCTCCATCTCCGGTGCCGAAGTAGGCTGCCAGGGCGAGGTTGGCGTGGCCTGCTCAATGGCCGCCGGGGCGCTGTGCGAAGTGATGGGCGGCACCGTGCAGCAGGTGGAAAACGCCGCCGAAATCGGCATGGAACACAACCTGGGCCTGACCTGCGACCCGATCGGCGGGCTGGTCCAGGTGCCTTGCATCGAGCGCAACGCCATGGGCTCGGTGAAGGCGATCAACGCGGTGCGCATGGCCTTGCGCGGCGACGGGCAGCACTACGTGTCGCTCGACAAGGTCATCCGCACCATGCGCCAGACCGGCGCCGACATGAAAAGCAAGTACAAAGAGACCGCCCGTGGCGGCCTGGCCGTCAACATCATCGAATGTTGACCCGACAACAACAGCAAGGAGTCACCGATGTCCGAAACACTGCTCAAGACCCCACTGCACGCCCTGCACCTGGAACTGGGTGCGCGCATGGTGCCGTTCGCCGGCTACGACATGCCGGTGCAGTACCCGCTGGGCGTGCTCAAGGAACACCTGCACACCCGCGAGCAGGCCGGCCTGTTCGATGTCTCGCACATGGGCCAGATCATCCTGCGCGGCAGCGACGCCGCCAAGGCCCTGGAAAGCCTGGTGCCGGTGGATATCATCGACCTGCCAGTAGGTATGCAGCGCTATGCCATGTTCACCAATGAGCAAGGCGGCATCCTCGACGACCTGATGGTTGCCAACCTGGGCGACGATACCCTGTTCCTGGTGGTCAACGCCGCCTGCAAGGACCAGGACCTGGCCCACCTGCAAGCGCACATCGGCAGCCGTTGCGATGTGCAGCCGCTGTTCGAGCAACGCGCCCTGCTGGCCCTGCAAGGCCCGGCGGCAGTCAAGGTGCTGGAGCGCCTGGCCCCGGAAGTGGCCGGCATGACCTTCATGCAGTTCCGCCCGGTGAAACTGCTGGGTGAAGACTGCTATGTCAGCCGCTCGGGTTATACCGGCGAAGACGGCTACGAGATCTCGGTACCGGTCGACGCTGCCGAAGCCCTGGCCCGCCGCCTGCTGGCCGAGCCTGAAGTACAGCCGATCGGCCTGGGTGCGCGCGACTCACTGCGCCTGGAAGCCGGCCTGTGCCTGTATGGCCACGACATGAACACCGAAACCACCCCGGTCGAAGCCAGCCTGCTGTGGGCCATTTCCAAGGTACGCCGCGCCGATGGCGCGCGTGCCGCTGGTTTCCCTGGCGCCGAGGCCATCTTCGCCCACCAGCGTGATGGCGTGGCGCGTAAACGCGTCGGCCTGTTGCCGCAGGAGCGTACGCCGGTACGTGAAGGCGCGGATATTGTCGATGCTGCTGATAAACCGGTAGGCAAAGTCTGCAGCGGTGGCTTTGGCCCCACACTCGGCGCACCTGTTGCAATGGGTTATATCGATAGCGAACATGCCGCACTCGACACCCCATTGTTTGCCGTGGTGCGTGGCAAGAAGGTTGCCTTGAAGGTCAGCAAAATGCCTTTCGTGGCGCAACGTTACTACCGTGGCTGAAACTGCTTTGTGAAGGTTGTGGGCAGGTTCGACATATTCGTTTTCGAACCTGCCCAATAACTTTTGAACATGGCGCCAGGCCAGGCGCCATGCCGTTTCCGACAAATCGGTCGGTTATCGGCAAACGGCCGATTTTCCATACGACCAAGGGCTTGTTTTTCTCTCGGGAGTTGGCGTAGAGTCACTGCACTGTGTTTGCATGGGTCGCAACAGTTCGTGACCTGGGCCAGTAGCCGCAATTTGCTACAACCCGTTTGGCGTCTCTTACTTTCCTGCAACCCAGCCCAGTAATCTTTTGCTTACTAATAAATGCAAAAGAAACTGTCATCAAAATTCAAGCTTCATAGGAAATAAGACAATGGCTGAGCGTCAGAACGGTACCGTCAAGTGGTTCAATGACGAAAAAGGTTACGGCTTCATCACCCCAGAAAGCGGTCCGGATCTGTTCGTGCACTTCCGCGCTATCGAAGGCAACGGCTTCAAGAGCCTGAAAGAAGGCCAGAAGGTCACCTTCGAAGCGGTCCAGGGCCAGAAAGGCATGCAGGCTGACAAAGTTCAGGTCGCTGGCTAAGCCGAACCCGACTTCGAGAAAAGCCCCTGCCAAGTGCAGGGGCTTTTTTTTGCCCGTAGAATAGCGGCTTCGTCTTTTGGAGCCGTCCTGCATGTCCAAGCCTCTGCTCACACCCCAGGGTGATTTTCCGCCGGTCGGCCTGGGCCGGCGCCTGGCGGCGATGTTCTATGACTTCTTGCTGTGCACGGCGCTGCTGATCGTCACCGCTGGTGCCTACAAGATGATCCAGATGGCGATCATCGGCGAAGCACGCATGCGCGAGCTGACCGAGGCCGGAGCACTGGATGGCGACCCGCTGCTGTCGACGGTGTTGCTGTTCGCCCTGTTCGGCTTCTTTGCCAAGTTCTGGACCCATGGCGGGCAGACCCTGGGCATGCAGGTGTGGGGCGTACGGGTGCAGAATGCCGATGGCTCGGCGATCAGCCTGTGGCAGGCGCTGTTGCGCTTTGTGGTGTCGATTGCTTCGTGGTTGTGCCTGGGGCTGGGTTTTTTCTGGACGTTGATCGACAAGCGCAAGCGGAGCTGGCATGACATCTACTCGGAAAGCCAACTGGTGCGGGTGCCGAAGCAGAAGAAATGAGCCAAGGATTTTTGTTGCCTGTGCCGGCCTCTTCGCGGGCTCGCCCGCTCCCACAGGGATCGCACCAGTCTTGATGCCTGGGATAAGACACATTGGGGCTGCTTTGCAGCCCATCGCAGGCAAGCCAGCTCCCACAGGGACTGCGCAAAGCTTGAGATCTGCGCGGTACCTGTGGGAGCCCGGCTTGCCGGCGATGGGCCGCAAAGCGGCCCCAATCGCTTAACTGACCGACATTAACCCTGAGGTCGGCTTTTTTGTGCAGCTCAGGCCACTAGCCCGCCCGGCGCAACAACCAAACCCCCGCCAGCGCACAGATGCCAGCCGGAATCACCACCGCCAGCAGCGGCGGGAAGCCGAACACCTGGCTCGATGGCCCCAGCAGGTCCTGGGCGATGCGGAACACGAAGCCCACCAGCACACCGGTGAACACGCGCTGGCCAAGGGTCACCGAACGCAGCGGGCCGAAGATGAAGGAAATCGCCATCAGTACCAGTGCCGCGGTTACCATCGGCTGCAGCACCTTGGTCCAGAACGCCAGCCAGTAACGGGCATTGTTCAGGCCCTGGTCGGACAGGTAGTGGATGTAGTCCCACAGCCCGGTGATGGACAGCGACTCCGGTGCCAGGATCACGGTATTGAGCAGTTGCGGGGTGAGCGAAACGTCCCAGCGCTGCTGCGGCGCGCTCACCACTTCGGTATGGTCGCCACGGAAGAAGGTGGTGCGCACGTCGCTGAGCATCCAGTGGTCGTCCTGGTATTGCGCGCGGCGGGCGAAGCTCGAGGTGACGATCTTGCGCTCGCTGTCGAAGCTGTAGCGGGTCACGCCCAGCAGCAGGCCGTTGGGCTGCACGGCGTTGATGTGCACGAACTCCTCGCCCTGGCGGTGCCACATGCCACGCTTGGAGCTCTGCGCCTCACCACCGCCCTGGGCCAGGGAACGGTCGGCCTGGGCCTTGTTCTCGGTCACCGGCGCCACGTACTCGCCGATCAACAGGCCGACCAGCATCAGCACCAGCATCGGCTTCATCACCGCCCAGACGATGCGGCCGATGGAAACCCCGGCGGCACGCATGATGGTCAGCTCGCTGCTGCTGGCCAGGCTGCCCAGGCCGATCAGGCAGCCGATCAACGCCGCCATCGGCAGCATTTCGTACAGGCGCCGTGGCGCGGTCAGCAGGACGAAGTTACCCGCCTCCATCACCGTGTAGGTGTCGCTCAGGTCGCTCATCTCATCGATGAAGGCGAACAGCGAGGCCAGGCCGAGGATGATCCCCAGCACGGCCAGGATGGCCAGCAGCACGCTCTGGCCAATGTAGCGGTCGAGCTTACCCATGGGCCACCTCCGCACGGCGGGCGGCACGCTTGAGGCGCAGCGGCTCCCAGTACATCAGGCCCAGGCCGATCAGCAGGAACAGGCCGTGGACCCACCACATGCCCAGGGCGATCGGCAGTTTGCCCTTCTCGAGGGCGCCGCGTACGGAAATCAGCATTGTCAGGTAGGCCATGTACAGGAGAATTGCCGGCAGCAGCTTGAGGAAGCGGCCTTGGCGCGGGTTGACCCGTGACAGCGGCACCGCCAGCAGGGTGACGACGAACACCAGGATCGGCAGCGACAGCCGCCATTGCAGCTCGGCGCGCTCACGCAGGCCCTTCTGGCCGATCAGTTGCGAGGTGGGGATGGCTTCGCGCTCGGTCACTTCCTCGCTGACTTCCGGCTTGGGCAGCAGCACACCGTAGGTGTCGTACTTGATGGCGCGGTAATCGGCCTGGCCCGGGTTGCCGTCGTAACGGTAGCCGTTTTCCAGCACCAGGTAGCGGTTGCCGTCGGCCTGGATTTCCTGGTGGCCTTTTTCCGCGACCAGCACCGAGGGGGCACGGTCCTTGGTCTTGTCCTGGTTGAAGCGCTTCTCGGAGATGAACACCCCGGCCAGGTTGATGCGGTCGTCGGACAGCTCTTCGGTGTAGGTCACCCGCGAACCGTCACGCAGGGTCTGGAAGCGGCCCGGCACCAGGGTGTCGAACTCGGTCAGGGCGTCCTGTTGGGCGATGATCTGCTGCACCTGGGCAACGCCCAGCGGCGCCAGGCTCAGGCTCAGCCAGGCCACCAGCAAGGCGACCAGGGCAGCCGGCGCCATGGTCAGGCCCAGCAGGCGCTGCTGGCTCATGCCGGTGGCCGACAGTACGGTCATCTCGCTTTCCAGGTACAGACGCCCGTAAGCCAGGAGAATGCCGAGGAACAGCCCCAGGGGCAGGATCAGTTGCAGGAAGCCCGGCAGGCGGAAGCCCATGATCAGGAACAGCACGCTCGGGTCGAGCACGCCCTGGGCAGCCTGGGCCAGGTACTTGATGAAACGCCCGCTCATGATGATCACCAGCAGCACGGCGCTGACGGCGCTCAAGGTCACCAGGACCTCGCGGGACAGATAACGAAAGACGATCAAACCAGACACTCCTGGGTTGTCAGGGCGGACTGCCAATCAATGGCGCCAAACAATGACTTAGTACATCCAAGACCAATGCCGGTTCGCCAAAGGCGAACCTCCATGTAAAGTGCGCGCATTATCCTGTGATTGACCGCCCCTGTCACTTGGCCGCGCATGAAGGCGCACAACGGGGTTGTCAGCACGCTTGCCGCAGGCTCAAACTGGCAGCTTTTCCGCTGGCGCGCGACGACGCGGCCAGGCCCGTCCAGAGCGCTGGAACACACAGCGCCATACGTATCGATCATTCGGGGATCCTGACATGGAACTGGTTGTAAAAAGCGTAGCTGCTGCATCCGTAAAAACCGCCACCCTGGTCATCCCGGTAGGTGAAGGCCGCAAGCTCGGCGCCGTTGCCAAGGCCGTCGACCAGGCCAGCGAGGGCGCCATCAGCGCCGTGCTCAAGCGCGGCGACCTGGCCGGCAAGCCAGGCCAGACCCTGCTGCTGCAGAACCTCCAGGGCCTGAAGGCCGAGCGCGTACTGCTGGTGGGCAGCGGCAAGGACGAAGCCCTGGGCGACCGCGCCTGGCGCAAGTTGGTCGCCAGCGTCGCCGGCGTGCTCAAGGGCCTGAACGGCGCTGACGCGGTGCTGGCCCTGGACGATATCGCGGTCAGCAACCGCGACGCCCACTACGGCAAGTACCGCCTGCTGGCCGAAACCCTGCTCGACGGCGAGTACGTGTTCGACCGTTTCAAGAGCCAGAAAGCCGAGCCGCGCGCCCTGAAAAAGGTCACCCTGCTGGCCGACAAGGCCGGCCAGGCCGAGGTCGAGCGCGCCGTCAAGCACGCCAGCGCCATCGCCACCGGCATGGCCTTCACCCGCGACCTCGGCAACCTGCCGCCTAACCTGTGCCACCCAAGCTTCCTGGCCGAACAGGCCAAGGACCTGAGCAAGGCACACAAGGCCCTGAAGGTGGAAGTGCTGGACGAGAAGAAGATCAAGGACCTGGGCATGGGCGCGTTCTACGCCGTGGGCCAGGGCAGCGACCAGCCGCCACGCCTGATCGTGCTCAACTACCAGGGCGGCAAGAAGGCGGACAAGCCGTTCGTGCTGGTCGGCAAGGGCATCACCTTCGACACCGGCGGCATCAGCCTCAAGCCAGGCGCCGGCATGGACGAAATGAAATACGACATGTGCGGTGCCGCCAGCGTGCTCGGCACCCTGCGCGCAGTGCTCGAACTGCAGCTGCCGGTCAACCTGGTGTGCCTGCTGGCCTGCGCCGAGAACATGCCAAGCGGCGGCGCTACCCGCCCAGGCGACATCGTCACCACCATGAGCGGGCAAACCGTCGAAATCCTCAACACCGACGCCGAAGGCCGCCTGGTGCTGTGCGACACCCTGACCTACGCCGAGCGCTTCAAGCCACAGGCGGTGATCGACATCGCCACCCTGACCGGCGCCTGTATCGTCGCCCTGGGCAGCCACACCACCGGCCTGATGGGCAACGACGACGACCTGGTCGGCCAGTTGCTCGACGCCGGCAAGCGGGCCGACGACCGTGCCTGGCAGTTGCCGCTGTTCGACGAGTACCAGGAGCAGCTGGACAGCCCGTTCGCCGACATGGGCAACATCGGCGGGCCGAAGGCCGGCACCATCACCGCTGGCTGCTTCCTGTCGCGCTTCGCCAAGGCCTACAACTGGGCACACATGGACATCGCCGGCACCGCCTGGGTCAGCGGTGGCAAGGACAAGGGCGCCACTGGCCGCCCGGTGCCCCTGCTGACCCAGTACCTTCTGGACCGCGCTGGCGCCTGACGCCATGAGGCCGGTGGCGCCCAGCGCGCCACTGGCCGGCGATACCCTCCATGAGCAAAGTCGACTTCTACATTCTGCCCACCGACTCGCTGTCGGCGCGGCTCGATTTCGCCTGCAAGCTGTGCGAAAAAGCCTGGCGCCTCGGCCACCGGGTCTACCTGCATTGCCAGGATGCCGAGCAGCGCAGCGAGCTGGACCAACGTTTGTGGCGCTTCAAGGGCGAGGCTTTCGTGCCCCACGACTTGGCCGAAGCGCACGCCGATGCCTGCGTGGTTCTGGGCCTGGCCGACGACGCCGGCGCACACCGCGACCTGTTGATCAACCTGGGCGCCAGCGTGCCAGGCTTCGCCAGCCAGTTCGAGCGGGTGGCCGAGATCGTGGTCGAAGAGCCTGGCATTCGCCAATCGGCCCGTGAGCGATTCCGTTTCTACCGTGAACAGGGCTATGCTCTGCAAGACCACCGCTTACAGCGACTTTGACGACGATGGACAAGCCCTCCCCCCTGCCCGACTCCGCCCATCTGCTCGATGACCTCGAGTCGATCCGCCAATTGCTTGGCGACGCCGACCTGCAACCACCGCTGCTGACCGAGACGGTGGAGCAGATCCCGTTGCTGCTGGAAGAAACCGCCGGCCACCCGGCGCCTGCCGCCGAACCGGTAGCTGCCGAACCTGAGGAAGACCCGCAGACCCGCCGCCAGGACACCCTGCTGCACCTGGAAAGCGAGCTGCGCGCGGCGGCGCAGATGATCATGCAGGACGTGATCAACGACTTTACCCCGCATATCGAGAACGAGATCAAACGCCGGCTGGATGCGCGGATCGAGCGGTTGATCAAGCGTTCCGAGTAAAGCCGGACATCGGTGTCGCCTGCTTCGCGGGCGCGCCCGCTCCCACAGGGACCTCACTGCCCTCAAGACCTGTGGTGGACTTGTGGGAGCGGGCGTGCCCGCGAAGCAGGCGACACTGTTCCGACAGTTGTCAGCAGCTTGTCGCCTGCGGCCCCCAGCTTGGTTATACTTCCCGGCTTT
The DNA here is from genome assembly GCF_000935045.1 of Pseudomonas sp. 10-1B. Taxonomy (GTDB): domain Bacteria; phylum Pseudomonadota; class Gammaproteobacteria; order Pseudomonadales; family Pseudomonadaceae; genus Aquipseudomonas. The sequence goes on along the minus strand of NZ_JYKS01000008.1, from coordinate 73,615 downwards.
CCCGAATAAATGCACAGGGTCCCGCCGCGCATGGATAAGACCTACCAGCCGCACGCCATCGAAACTTCCTGGTACAACACCTGGGAGTCCGAGAACTATTTCGCTCCACAAGGTGCAGGCGAGTCCTACACCATCATGATCCCGCCGCCGAACGTGACCGGCAGCCTGCACATGGGCCACGGGTTCAACAACGCGATCATGGACGCCCTGATCCGTTTCCGCCGCATGCAAGGCCGCGACACCCTGTGGCAGCCAGGCACCGACCACGCCGGTATCGCCACGCAGATGCTGGTCGAGCGTCAACTCGAGGCCAAGGGCCAGAACCGGCATGACCTGGGCCGCGAAAAGTTCCTGGAAAAGGTCTGGGAGTGGAAGGACCAGTCCGGCGGCAACATCAGCCGCCAGATCCGTCGCCTGGGCTCGTCGGTAGACTGGAGCCGCGAGCGCTTCACCATGGACGACGGCCTGTCCGAAGCCGTTAAAGAAGCGTTCGTGCGCCTGCATGAAGACGGCCTGATCTACCGCGGCAAGCGCCTGGTCAACTGGGACACCAAACTGCACACGGCCATCTCCGACCTCGAAGTGGAAAACCACGACGAGAAAGGCCACCTGTGGAACCTGCGCTACCCGCTGGCCGACGGCGCCAAGACCGCCGAAGGCCAGGACTACCTGGTAGTCGCCACCACCCGCCCGGAAACCCTGCTGGGTGACGCGGCCGTGGCGGTCAACCCGAACGACGAGCGCTACCAGGCACTGATCGGCAAGTTCGTCGAACTGCCGCTGGTCGGCCGCCGCATCCCGATCATCGCCGACGACTACTGCGACCCCGAGTTCGGCACCGGCTGCGTGAAGATCACCCCGGCCCACGACTTCAACGACTACGAAGTTGGCAAGCGCCACAACCTGCCGCTGCTGAACATTTTCGACAAGAACGCCTTCGTGCTGGCCAGCGCCCAGGCCTTCAACCTCGACGGCAGCGTCAACGAGCAGGTCGACACCCGCCTGCCGGCCCAGTACGCCAACCTCGACCGCTTCGTCGCGCGCAAGCAGATCGTCGCCGACCTGGACGCCCAGGGCCTGCTGGTAAGCATCGACGACCACGCCCTGAAAGTGCCGAAGGGCGACCGTTCGGGCACCGTCATCGAGCCGTGGCTGACCGACCAGTGGTACGTCTCCACCAAGCCGCTGGCAGAGCCTGCCATCGCCGCCGTGGAAGATGGCCGCATCCAGTTCGTGCCCAAGCAGTACGAGAACATGTACTTCTCCTGGATGCGTGACATCCAGGACTGGTGCATCAGCCGCCAGCTGTGGTGGGGCCACCGCATTCCAGCCTGGTACGACGAGGCCGGCCAGGTCTATGTCGGCCGCAACGAGGCAGAGGTGCGCGCCAAGCACGAGCTGGGCGCCGACGTGGTTCTGCGCCAGGACGACGACGTGCTCGACACCTGGTTCAGCTCGGGCCTGTGGACCTTCTCCACCCTGGGCTGGCCGGAGCAGACCGAATTCCTCAAGAAGTTCCACTCCACCGACGTATTGGTGACTGGCTTCGACATCATCTTCTTCTGGGTTGCGCGCATGATCATGCTGACCATGCACCTGATCAAGAACGAGGACGGCACCCCGCAAGTACCGTTCAAGACCGTCTACGTACACGGCCTGGTGCGCGACGGCCAGGGCCAGAAGATGTCCAAGTCCAAGGGCAACGTCCTCGACCCGCTGGACATCGTTGACGGCATCACCCTCGACGCCCTGCTGGAAAAACGCACCAGCGGCATGATGCAGCCCAAGCTGGCCGAGAAGATCGCCAAGCAGACCAAGGCCGAGTTCCCCGAAGGTATCGCCAGCTACGGCACCGACGCCCTGCGCTTCACCTTCTGCTCGCTGGCTTCCACCGGCCGCGACATCAAGTTCGACATGGGCCGCGTCGAAGGCTACCGCAACTTCTGCAACAAGATCTGGAACGCCGCCCGCTACGTGCTGGACAAGGGCGAGGACTGCGGCCAGAACGGCGAAGCCTACGAGCTGTCGCTGGCCGACCGCTGGATCATCTCGCAGCTGCAGCGCACCGAAGCTGAAGTGACCCGCCAGCTGGAGCAGTTCCGCTTCGACCTGGCCAGCCAGGCGCTGTACGAGTTCATCTGGAACCAGTACTGCGACTGGTACCTGGAGCTGTCCAAGCCGGTACTGTGGGACGAGAATGCCCCGGTCGAGCGCGCCCGTGGCACCCGCCGCACCCTGGTGCGCGTGCTGGAAGTGGCGCTGCGCCTGGCACACCCGTTCATGCCGTTCATCACCGAAGAAATCTGGCAGCGCATCGCGCCGCTGGCCGGCATCGAAGGCAAGACCATCATGCTGCAGCCGTGGCCGGTGGCTAACGAAGCGCGCATCGATGCTGCCGCCGAAGGCGATATCGAGTGGCTCAAGGAGCTGATGGTCGGCCTGCGCAACATCCGCGCCGAGATGAACATCGGCCCAGGCAAGCCGCTGCCGCTGTTCCTGAAGAACGCCAACGCCGACGACCAGCGTCGCCTGCAGGAAAACGAAGCGCTGCTGAAGAAGCTGGCCAAGGTCGAGTCGTTCACTGTACTGGGCGATGCCGACGAAGCGCCGCTGTCGGCTACTGCCCTGGTCGGTGACCTGCAGGTGCTGGTGCCCATGGCCGGGCTGATCGACAAGGATGCCGAGCTGGCGCGCCTGAACAAGGAAATCCAGCGCCTGCAAGGCGAAGTGGCGCGCGTGGGTGGCAAGCTGGCCAACGCCGCCTTCGTCGACAAGGCACCGCCTGCGGTGATCGAGAAGGAACGCGCCAAGCTGGCCGAGTCCGAACAGGCCCTGGCCAACTTCACCGAGCAGCACGCGCGGATTGCAGCGCTTTAATCATTAGAGAAACCGCTGGGGCCGCTATGCGGCCCTTTCGCGACACAAGGCCGCTCCCACAGGCCGGCGCCGGGTTTGCAGGCGCCACCATCCTGTGGGAGCGGCCTTGTGTCGCGAAAGGGCTGCAAAGCAGCCCCAGGCTCTATCAGCCACCGCTCGTATAGGGCTGGACACTGCCATGACCCCGAACAAACCCACCCTGCACCCGCGCAACCGCCACCAGGGCCGCTACGACTTCCCCAGCCTGATCAAGGCCCACCCAGACCTGGCCCGCTTCACCATCACCAACCCCCACGGCAAACCCAGCATCGACTTCGCCAACCCCGAAGCCGTGCGGGTGTTCAACCGTGCCCTGCTCAAGGCCCAGTACGGCATCCAGCACTGGGACATCCCCGCCGACTACCTGTGCCCGCCCATTCCCGGCCGCGCCGACTACATACACGTGGCCGCCGACCTGCTGGCCGAAGACAATGCCGGAGAGATCCCCAAGGGGGCCCAGGTGCACGCGCTGGACATTGGCGTGGGCGCCAACTGCATCTACCCGCTGCTGGGGCACAGCGACTACCGCTGGCGCTTTCTTGGCTCGGACATCGACCCCGTGGCCCTGGCCTCGGCCAAGGCCATCGTCCAGGCCAATCGCCTGGACAAGGCCATCTCCCTGCGCCAGCAGGCTAACCGTGCGCATATCCTCAGCGGCCTGCTACAGGATGACGAACGCTTCGACCTGACCCTGTGCAACCCGCCCTTCCATGCCTCACGCGACGAAGCAACCCGTGGCAGCCAGCGCAAATGGAAGAATCTCGGCAAGCAGGACCCCAAGCGCAAGCTGCCGGTGCTGAACTTTGGTGGCCAGAACAACGAATTGTGGTGCGAGGGCGGCGAAATCCGCTTCGTCACCCAACTGGTTGGCGAAAGCGTGCAATACGCCGAGCGGGTGCTGTGGTTCACCAGCCTGGTGTCCAAGGCCAGCAACCTGCCGGGGATCGAGGCAGCGCTGAAGAAGGCCGGCGCCAAGGCCGTGCATATTGTCGAAATGGGCCAAGGGCAGAAGCACAGCCGCATGGTCGCCTGGAGCTTCCACGACGATGCCGCGCGCCGGGCCTGGTACGCCCAGGGTAAATCACAAGCATGAAAAAACCGCGCCCGGGCAAGCCGGGCGCGGTTTCGTCAAAGCGCCAACAATTACTTGTTGATGGCGTCGGTCAGCACTTTGGCTGGTACGAACTTGACGACTTTCTTGGCAGCGATTTCGATGGCAGCGCCAGTCGAAGGGTTGCGGCCGGTACGGGCAGGACGCTCGGAGACTTTCAGCTTGCCGATGCCTGGCAGGGTGATTTCAGCGCCGTTTTCCAGTTGGTCGGCAACGATCTGGCCCAGTTGCTCCAGAGCGTTCTTGGCGGTGGCTTTTGGCGCGGCGATCGATTCGGCGATGTCGGCAATCAGTTGGTCTTTGGTCAATGCCATGGTGGTGTTCCTTCCCTATCAAATTCGATGGTTATGCAGCGAACGACGACGTTATCGGGCCAGCCCCTGAAAAATGGAGGGCCGCACCAATCGCGTATGTAGATACGCAAATCGGCGTTTGGTTCGACACGACGACAGCAAGCTGCCAGCAATGCGCCACACGAGGGGCACAAGACCGCGCAAAGCTACCACAGGAACGGATAAATATCCGCTGCGCACTTCGATTTAATGCAGGTTTTTCGGGGGTTTTAGCCTAAAACGCACAAAACTGAACAAAAAACGAACAACCGGCATTTCTGCCAACATCCGGCCACTGCATCACCTTGTGTCTAGGGTAAACTTGACGACTTTTGCAGCTCGCCGAGAATCCCATGCCAATCCGTCATTGCATCGTTCACCTGATCGACAAAAAGCCCGATGGCAGCCCCGCCGTGCTGCATGCCCGAGACTCCGAACTGGCCGCCTCCGACGCCATCGAAAACCTCCTGGCCGATCTCAATGACAGCTACAACGCCAAGCAAGGCAAGGCCTGGGGCTTTTTCCACGGCGAGTCGGGTGCCTACCCACTGAGTGGCTGGCTGAAACAGTACCTGGACGCGGAAAAGGACTTCACCGCCTTCAGCCGTGTGGCCGTGGAGCACCTGCAAAAGCTGATGGAAGAGTCCAACCTGTCCACGGGCGGGCACATCCTGTTCGCCCATTACCAGCAGGGCATGACCGAATACCTGGCGATCGCCCTGCTGCACCACAGCGAAGGCGTGGCAGTGAACGCCGAACTCGACGTGACGCCGTCGCGCCACCTCGACCTTGGCCAATTGCACCTGGCGGCGCGCATCAACCTGTCGGAGTGGAAGAACAACCAGAACTCCAAGCAGTACATTTCGTTCATCAAGGGCAAGAACGGCAAGAAGGTCTCGGACTACTTCCGCGACTTCATCGGCTGCCAGGAAGGCGTCGACGGTCCAGGCGAAACCCGCACCCTGCTCAAGGCCTTCAGCGACTTCGTCGAGAGCGAGGACCTGCCGGAAGAATCTGCCCGCGAAAAGACACAGACCCTGGTCGAATACGCCACCACCCAGACCAAGCTGGGCGAGCCGGTGACGCTGGAAGAGCTGTCCAGCCTGATCGACGAGGACCGGCCCAAGGCGTTCTACGACCACATCCGCAACAAGGACTACGGGCTGTCGCCGGAAATCCCCGCGGACAAGCGCACCCTCAACCAGTTCCGCCGTTTCACCGGGCGTGCCGAGGGGCTGTCGATCAGCTTCGAGGCGCATTTGCTGGGGGATAAGGTGGAGTACGACGAGGCAGCGGGGACCTTGATCATCAAGGGGCTGCCGACCACCCTGGTGGACCAGTTGAAGCGGCGTAAGGACTGAAGGCCCTGGGGGCTGCTGCGCAGCCTAGGTCACCGAAGACAAGGCTCCATAGGAAGCCACCAACGCCTCCTTGGCCGACTTGCGCAGCCGCTTCACCAAGCGTTCCTGGCGCAACGCCTCGCCCTTGTCCGGCCATTGCTCCACGTACACCAGCGCCTGGGCCGGGCTGGTCTTGAAGTACCGTGCGCCCTGCCCTTTCTGGTGCGCGGCAAAGCGCCGCTGTGGGTCATCGCTGATGCCGCAATACAACGAGCCGTTGGCCGCCCGTACCAGGTACACATACCAGGGCTTGCCAACCGCGGTTTCGACGACCTCACTCACCCTGGGCCTGCTGGAATGCGCGTAATCCCTTGAACGCCTGCAGGCGTACCTTGTTCTGCACCATCGGCGACCAGCCCAGCAGCACACCGGGCACGCCCAACGCTTGCCGCGACCAGCGCCACAAGTCGAAGGTATCGTCATGCTGGCAGATCAGCCCGTCGCGGATGACAAAGCGCGCCTGGATGTCATTGACCACGGTACGACCGGTCTGGCTGAACAGGTAGGTGGCCTGCCAATGCGCAGCGCCACTGCGCTCATCGGCGCGGACGTTGTCGAACGTCAGGGTGAAGTTCTTGGCCCGGCTGGTGAGCATCCGCCACATGTCGCCTGCGTCCTTGCCGCGCAGGGTGCCGAAGACCGGGTCGCTGAAGACGATATCGTCGCTGTAGCAGGCCACCATGGCTTCGGCGTCCAGGCGCTGGAAGGCCTGGTAGAAGCGGGTGATCAGGTCGCGGTTGGCGTCGGTCATGAGGGCTGGTCCGTCCTGGGTGTAGAAAGCTGCACGATAATCTGACCCGGTTGCTTATGCCAGTACCGGCCCTTTCGCGGGTAAACCCGCTCCCACAGGAAAGCGACAGGTCCGAAGCTTGTACAAATCCTGTGGGAGCTGGCTTGCCGGCGATAGGGCCGGTACTGCCAACAGCAGCTTCAGACTTTCTCGCTGGTCACCTGCACATGCAAAGCCCGCCCGGCACCTAACCCGAACACGATAGCCCCCACCCCGAGCGCGGCAAAAATCCAGCCGACTGCCGCCCAGCCGCCGGTCAGGTCATGCACCAACCCCACCGCGAACGGCCCCATCGACGCCAGGGTATAACCCACCCCCTGGGCCATGCTCGACAGGTTCGCCGCCACATGGGCATCCTTCGAGCGCAGCACGATCAAGGTCAGCGCCAGGGCAAAGGTCCCGCCCTGCCCCAGGCCGAGCACCACGGCCCAGCCCCACAGCCCGGAAACCGGTGCATATAGGCAGCCGAACAGGCCGGCCAAGGTGACCAGCATGACCAACACGATCGCCAAGCGCTGGTCCTTGCCGCGGGTGGCCAGCCAAGGCGCACTGAGCGAGCTGAGCAACTGCACGATCACCGACCCCGACAGCACCAGCCCCGCCTCGGTCGGGCTCAGGCCACGGCCAATCAGGATCGACGGCAACCAGCCGAAGACGATATAGGCCAACGACGACTGCAGGCCCATGTACAAGGTCACCTGCCAGGCCAGCGGGTCACGCCACAGGCCCCGCACGCGATAGGCCACCTTGTGCAGGCCATGCCCCTGGCGGGCCTGCGGCAACCACACCAGCATCGCCAGCACGGCCGGCAGCACCCAGAAGCCCAGCCCCAGTGCCCAGCTGCCATCGAAATGCTGGGCCAGGGGTACGGTGGCCCCCGCCGCCATGGCGGCGCCCAGGCACAGCGCCATGGTGTACACGCCGGTCAGGGTGCCCGCGTGCTGCGGGAAGTCGCGCTTGACGATACCCGGCAACAGCACGCCGATAATGCCAATACTGGCCCCCGCCACCAGGCTGCCAAGGAACACCCCGGTGGCCCCCAGGGTACTGCGCAGCAAGATCCCCAGCGCCAGGGTGACGAGAATGCCGAGGATTACCCGTTCGCTACCGAACCGCCGCGCCAGCACCGGTGCCAGCGGGGCGAACAGGCCCAGGCACAGCACCGGCAAGGTGGTCAGCAAGCCGGCCTGCGAGGCATTCAGCCCCAGGCCTGCGGATACCTGGCCCAGCACTGGCGCCATGCTCGACAACGCCGGGCGCAGGTTCAATGCCACCAGCACCAGGCCGAGCAATAGCAACCAGGGCCGCTGCAGCACCACCGGCTGCTGCTGGAGCTGCTCATCGTCAGCCTCGGCGTCGATCAGTAGTTCGTCGAGGTCTCGACCGCTCGGCGGGGTGTTACGGGTGATGGATTCAGCCATGGCCTTCTCTGGGTCAGGATTCGATGAGGGTACGGCTCAGGCCCTTGGCCCGCTCCGCGTCACGTTGTTCGATGGCATCGAGGATCTGCCCGTGCAGGTCGAACGTGGCCTGGCAGCGCGGCATGGTCGCCATGTTGTGCTGCAACGCAGCAGCCACCACCCCGGAAAAGTACCGATACAGCTCGCTTAACGCCGGGTTGTGGGCCGCATCGACCAGGCGCTGGTGAAATGCCAAGTCGCAGGCCACATAGGCATCGACATCACCGTGAAAATGCCTGGCACTGGCGGCCAGGGCATCACGCAGCGCTTGCAAGTCGGCATCGGTACGGCGCAGCGCGGCCAGGCCGATGGCCTCGGCTTCGAGGATGTGGCGGGTTTCACGGGCCTGTTCGGCGGTACAGCGGGACATTGCCTGCACCGCCTGCAGCGGGTCTTGGGCCGTGCGCAGGTAACTGCCGTCGCCTTGGCGAATTTCCACCAGGCCGCTGAAGGCCAGTACCCGCATGGCTTCGCGCACGGTGTTGCGGCTGATGCCCAGTTGCAGGGCCAGTTCCGGCTCAGTCGGCAAGCGCTGGCCGACCTGCCACTCGCCCAGCACGATGCACTCACGCATCCGCTCAACAGCCAGTTCGACCAAGGAGCGTTTGGTCAATTCGCTACGCATGCCACTCACCCAATCATCCGATGAATTGACCCAGCTTACTGGATGCCGGGCCACACCGTAAACCGCAGTTGAGCAAAACGCAGGCGCGCTTTTTTTGTGGGAGCGGCCTTGTGTCGCGAAAGGGCCGCAAAGCGGCCCCAGGATTTCAGCGTCGAAGCAAGAATTGCCGGGGCCGCTGCGCGACCCTATCGCGACACAAGGCCGCTCCCACAAGGGCCGCGCAGGGCAGCGGATGGCGTCAGTTCAACGCATCGAGCAGCGCCTGGTTCATCTCCGGCGTACCGATGGTAATACGCAGGAACTGGGCAATGCGTGGTTGCTTGAAGTGGCGCACGATCACGCCCTGCTCGCGCAGGCGTGCCGCCAGCTCACCGGCATCCTGCTGCGGGTGGCGGGCAAAGATGAAGTTGGCGGCCGAGGGCAGTACCTCGAAACCCTTGGCCTGCAGTTGCCCGACCAACACCTCGCGGCTGTCGATCACCTTGCGGCAGGTTTCCTCGAAATACTCGCGGTCCTCGAACGCCACCGCCGCGCCCACGATCGCTGCACGGTCCAGTGGGTAGGAGTTGAAGCTGTTCTTGATCCGCTCCAGCGCCTCGATCAGGTCCGGGTGCCCCACGGCCAGGCCAACTCGCAGGCCAGCCAGCGAGCGCGACTTCGACAGGGTCTGGGTGACCAGCAGGTTGTCGTAGCGGTCCACCAGGCTGATGGCCGTCTCGCCACCGAAGTCGATGTAGGCTTCATCGACCACCACCACCGAATCACGGTTGGCCTGCAGCAACTGCTCCACCGCCTGCAGCGGCATCAGGCAGCCGGTGGGCGCGTTGGGGTTGGGGAAGATGATGCCGGCGTTGGGCTTGTTGTAGTCCTCGATGCGGATCTGGAACTGCTCGTCCAGCGCCACCTGCTCGAAAGCGATACCGTACAGGCCGCAATAGACCGGATAGAAGCTGTAGCTGATGTCCGGGAACAGCAGCGGTGCATCGTGCTGGAACAGGCCATGGAAGATATGCGCCAGCACTTCGTCCGAGCCGTTGCCGACAAACACCTGCGCCGGGGTCACGCCGTAATACTCGGCCACCGCCTGTTTCAGCCGGTCACCGTTCGGGTCCGGGTACAGGCGCAGGTTGTCGTTCAGCTCGCCACGCATGGCCTCCAGCGCCTTGGGCGACGGGCCATAGGGGTTCTCGTTGGTGTTGAGCTTGACCAGGCGGGCCAGCTTGGGCTGCTCGCCCGGCACGTAAGGCACCAGGTCCTTGACGAAGGGGCTCCAGAATCGACTCATGCTCAGTTCCCCTTCTGTTGGGTCAGGATACGGTATTCAGCGCTACGGGCGTGGGCGGTCAGCGACTCGCCACGGGCCAGGACCGAGGCGGTGTGGCCCAGCTCGGACGCACCCTGCTCGGAGCAGAAGATGATCGACGAACGCTTCTGGAAGTCGTACACCCCCAGCGGCGACGAGAAACGCGCAGTGCCGGAGGTGGGCAGCACGTGGTTGGGCCCGGCGCAGTAATCGCCCAGCGCTTCGCTGGTGTGGCGGCCCATGAAAATCGCACCCGCGTGGCGGATGTGCGGCAGCCAGGCCTGCGGGTCGGCGACCGACAGCTCCAGGTGCTCCGGGGCGATGCGGTTGGCCACTTCCATGGCCTGCTGCATGTCGCGCACCTGGATCAGCGCACCACGGCCATTGACCGACTTCTCGATGATCTCGGCACGCTCCATGGTCGGCAGCAACTTGTCGATGCTGGCAGCCACACGGTCGAGGAACGCGGCATCCGGGCTGACCAGGATGGCCTGGGCGTCTTCGTCGTGCTCGGCCTGGGAGAACAGGTCCATGGCGATCCAGTCCGGGTCGGTCTGGCCATCGCACACCACAAGGATTTCCGAGGGACCTGCGATCATATCGATGCCGACCTGGCCGAACACGTGGCGCTTGGCAGTGGCGACGTAGATGTTGCCCGGGCCGACGATCTTGTCCACCTGCGGCACGCTCTCGGTGCCGTAGGCCAGCGCAGCGACGGCCTGGGCCCCACCGACGGTGAACACGCGATCGACACCGGCGATGCAGGCAGCCGCCAGCACCAGCTCATTGACCTCGCCACGCGGGGTCGGCACCACCATCACCACTTCGGCCACACCGGCAACCTTGGCCGGAATGGCGTTCATCAATACCGACGATGGGTACGACGCCTTGCCGCCCGGTACATACAAACCGGCACGGTCCAGCGGGGTGACCTTCTGGCCCAGCACGGTACCGTCGGCCTCGGTGTACTGCCAGGAATCCTGCTTCTGCCGCTCGTGGTACATGCGCACACGGTCGGCGGCCTTTTCCAAGGCTTCGCGCTGGGCCGGGGTAATGCGGGTCAGGGCCAGCTCCAGGCGCTCGCGGCCAAGGATCAGGTCATCAATGCTGGTGGCGGCAACGCCGTCGAAGCGCTGGGTGAACTCCACCAGCGCTGCATCGCCGCGCTCGCGCACGGCCTTGATGATGTCGAGCACGCGCTGGTTGACCGCGTCATCGGACACACTTTCCCAGCTCAGCAGATGATCCAGATGTCGCGCGAAATCCGGATCAGCAGCGTTGAGACGGGCAATTGCAGTGGACACGGTCATGGCGAGGGCCTCGATTATTAGCGAATGCTCAGGCGCCCTAGGCTACCAGTCCATCCGCGCGGGCACCCGAGAAAAATGGCTATGACGCGGATAGACGGGCGCGACAGCGAAGGTCGCGCGCAGGACTCAACCGCGGTGTCGCGATTCGACGGCTTGGCGCAGCGTGTCGATAAGGCTCTGGATACGGGCGTGCTGCATTTTCATGGAGGCCTTGTTGACCACCAGGCGCGAGCTGATCGTGGCGATCAGTTCCTGGGGCTCCAGGCCGTTGGCACGCAGGGTGTTGCCGGTGTCGACCACGTCGATGATCTTGTCGGCAAGGTTGATCAGCGGTGCCAGCTCCATCGAACCGTACAGCTTGATGATGTCGACCTGGCGGCCTTGTTCGGCATAGTAGCGCTTGGCCACGTTGACGAACTTGGTGGCCACACGCAGACGGCCCTTGGGCTCGGCTGCGCCGACCACGCCAGCGGTCATCAGCTTGCAACGGGCAATCTGCAGGTCCAGGGGCTCGTACAGGCCCTGGCCGCCGTACTCCATCAGCACGTCCTTGCCGGCCACACCCAGGTCGGCGGCACCATGCTCGACATAGGTCGGCACGTCGGTGGCACGCACGATCAGCAGGCGCACATCATCCTGCGTGGTAGGGATGATCAGTTTGCGGCTCTTGTCCGGGTTCTCGGTCGGCACGATACCGGCCTCGGCCAGCAACGGCAGGGTATCGTCGAGAATACGGCCTTTGGAAAGCGCGATGGTCAACATTGGAACGTCGGTCCTTAAGCGGCTACTGCCGGCCGGGCTGCTATAGCCCGACCGCATTCAATTCGAATGGCACATCCTTGTGCCAGTGGGCTACTAGCCCGGTACGCGGCGGATTTTCGCGCCAAGCATCTGCAGTTTCTCTTCGATGCACTCGTAACCACGGTCGATGTGGTAGATGCGATCGATCAGGGTATCGCCTTCGGCAACCAGCGCCGACAGCACCAGGCTGGCGGAAGCACGCAGGTCGGTGGCCATTACCGGGGCGCCCTTGAGCGCCTTTACTCCAGTGACGATGGCGGTATTGCCTTCGACCTGGATATGCGCGCCCATGCGGTGCATTTCGTAGACGTGCATGAAGCGGTTCTCGAAGATCGTCTCGATCACCGCGCCAGTGCCTTCGGCAATGGCGTTGAGCGAGATGAACTGCGCCTGCATGTCGGTCGGGAACGCCGGGTACGGAGCGGTACGCAGGTTGACGGCTTTCGGCCGCTTGCCGTGCATGTCCAGCTCGATCCAGTCTTCGCCGGTGTTGATGTCGGCACCGGCTTCCTTGAGCTTTTCCAGTACCGCTTCGAGGATGGTCGGGTCGGTGTCCTTGACCTTGACGCGGCCACCAGTCACGGCAGCGGCGACCAGATAGGTACCGGTCTCGATACGGTCCGGCATCACCCGGTAGTTGGCCGAACCCAGGCGTTCGACGCCATCGATGGTGATGGTGTCGGTGCCGGCGCCTTGGATGTTGCCGCCCATGGCGTTGATGAAGTTGGCCAGGTCGACCACTTCAGGCTCACGCGCGGCGTTCTGCAGCACGCTGCGGCCTTTGGCCAGGGCCGCGGCCATCATGATGTTCTCGGTACCGGTCACGCTGACGGTGTCGAAGAAGAAGTGCGCACCGCGCAGGCCACCTTCAGGCGCCTTGGCCTTGATGTAGCCACCTTCGACTTCGATCTTCGCGCCCATGGCCTCGAGGCCACGGATGTGCAGGTCGACCGGCCGCGAACCGATGGCGCAACCGCCCGGCAGGGCCACTTCGGCCTCGCCGAAACGGGCGACCATCGGGCCCAGTACCAGGATCGAGGCGCGCATGGTCTTGACCAGCTCGTAGGGCGCGACCAGGGTCTTGATGGTGCGTGGGTCGATCTCCACCGCCAGCTTTTCGTCGATCACAGGTTCGATGCCCATGCGGCCGAACAGCTCGATCATGGTGGTGATGTCGTGCAGGTGCGGCAGGTTGCCCACGGTGACCGGGCCATCGGCCAGCAGGGTCGCCGCCAGGATCGGCAAGGCTGCGTTCTTCGCGCCGGAAATGCGGATCTCGCCATCAAGGCGAGCGCCGCCAGTAATAATCAGTTTGTCCATTTGGAATCTCGCCGCCAAGTTGGCTCAGGTGCGCTCAGCCCAGGCTGCGCTGCTGAAAAATTTCATGGTTACCGCATGGATGCTGCCATTGGCGATCCACGGATTCAGGTGAGCATAGATCGCCTGCTGGCGTTTGACCGGGCTCAGGCCAGCCAACTCGTCGCTGATCACGTTCAACTGGAAGTTGCAGCCTTCGCCTTCAACTTCGACCCGGGAACCCGGCAATTTCTCTTCAAGGAAGCTTTTAACTTCTACGGCCTGCATGCTCAACCTCAATCGGCGCCCGATGCGCACGGGTCGGCCATCATACAAAAAAGCCCCTCGCCTGCGAAGCCCAACGAGGGCTTCGCTAACCGAGGGGCCATCATCCGTGCCGGGCCATCAGCTCGCCAGCACTTCGTCGAGGTCATAGACCTCGGCAATTTCCCGCATGTCGTCGGGCATGCCGCGCACCTCACAGGCCTTGCCGGCCGCCTGGGCGTCACGGATGAACGCCAGCAGCAGCGACAGGCCGACGCTGGACGATTTCGCGACAGCCGAGCAATCCAGCACCATCTGCGGCTCACGCGAGGCGTCGATCAGCGCCTTGCCCTGCTTGCGCAAGGCCGGGCCGCTGCGATAGTCCAGCACACCGGCCAGGCGCAACACACCCGGCTCGGCCATGCTTACAGCGGCCTCACTCATTTGACGGTCTTCTCTGGCGAGTTGTCGGCAGCTTCCTTGGCCTTGGCCACTTCGCCGGCCCAGCCGTCGATGGTCTTGTCCAGGTTGTTGCCGTTGCGTTGCATGGCGTCGGCGAACTGGTCGCGGAACAGCTTGCCGATATTGATGCCGTTGACGATGACGTTACGCACCTTCCACTCGCCACCCAGGTTTTCCAGGGTGTACTGCACCGGGTACACGGCGCCATTGTTGCCGGTGACCTTCATGCCTACAGAGGCACGCTTGCCGTCATCGGCCTTGGCCGGATCCACGACGATACCCTGGTTGTTGTACTCCAGCAGCGCGTTACCGTAGAACTGGAACAGACTGCGCTTGAAGTTTTCCTGGAAGCGCTGCATCTGCTCGGGCGTGGCCTTGCGCGAGTACTTGACGGTCATGATGCTCCTGGAAATACCGTCCGCATCGACCACCGGCGCGAGGATCCGGTCAAGGGTGTCGTAGAAAGCTTGTGGGTTGGACTTGTACTGCTCCTTGTTGGCCTTGAGCTCACCCAGCAGCTCGGTGGTGGTGCTCTGCACCACGTCGTGGGGCGTCTGCGCAGCCACGGTCAGCAGGGGGAAGGCCGCCAGCAGGACCAGCAGGCCGCGTCGCAGGATGGAAATCATGGATACTCCTTAATTAGCCGGTTGCGCTTCTTTCGGTTCCTTGCCAACGGAGTTGAGCAGGAACTTGCCAATCAGATCTTCCAGCACCAGGGCCGACTGAGTGTCATGGATGGTCGCGCCATCCTTGAGCACTTCGTCTTCACCGCCCACGCTGATGCCGATGTACTTCTCGCCAAGCAACCCGGCGGTGAGGATCGAGGCAGTGGAGTCGGTCGGCAGGTTGTCCACCGACTTGTCCAGTTGCAGCGTCACCCGACCCGTATAGGAGTCACGGTCCAGATCGATGGCGGTGACCTTGCCGATGGTCACCCCGGCCATGGTCACTTTAGCTCTGACCGTCAAACCGGCGATATTGTCGAAGTAGGCATAAACTTTATAGGTATCGCTGCTCGGGCTGGCCGACAGCCCGCTGACACGCAGGGCCAGCAGCAGCAGCGCCAGGATCCCGGCCAGGAGGAACAGGCCGACACCGATTTCCAGGGTGCGGTTTTGCATCAGAAATCTCCAAACATCAAGGCGGTCAGAATAAAGTCCAGACCCAGCACTGCCAACGAGGCATAGACCACGGTCTTGGTGGTGGCACGGCTGATCCCTTCTGATGTGGGCTCACAGTCGTACCCCTGGAATACGGCGATCCAGGTCGTGACGAAGGCGAATACCAGGCTCTTGATCAGCCCGTTGAGCACGTCGTCGGTGAAAGAAACACTGTTCTGCATGTTGGCCCAGAACGAGCCCTCGTAGACGCCCAGCCAGTCCACCGCCACCCACGAGCCACCCCAGATGCCGACCACGCTGAAGATCAGCGCCAGCAGCGGCAACGAGATGAAACCGGCCCACAAGCGTGGCGCGACGATGTACTTGAGCGGGTCGACGCCGATCATCTCCAGGCTCGACAACTGCTCGGTGGACTTCATGTTGCCGATTTCGGCGGTCAGTGCCGAGCCCGCGCGGCCAGCGAACAGCAACGCAGTCACCACCGGGCCGAGCTCACGCAGCAGGGTCAGGGCGACCATCTGCCCCACCGCCTGCTCCGAGCCGTACTTGGTCAGGATGCTGTAGCCCTGCAGTGCCAGCACCATGCCGATGAACACCCCGGACACGACGACGATCGCCAGCGACAGCACGCCCACCGAGTACAGCTGCTTGGTCAGCAGCTGGAAGCCGCCGCCGATGCCGCCGCGCCCGACCAGCGCATGGAACAGGAACAGGCAGGAACGCCCCAGTACCGCCAGCACGTCGATCGCCGAGCGACCCAGCAGGCGGACACGTTCGAGTAAGGATTTTCTGCGCATCAACGCGCCCCCAACAGGTCGGCGCGGTAGTCAGGCGCAGGAAAGTGGAAGGGTACCGGGCCGTCCGGGTCGCCCTTCATGAATTGGCGAATCCGTGGGTTGTCCGAGCCCATCAGCTCGTCAGGAGTGCCCTGGCCCAGCACCTGGCCGTCACCCACCACGTAGATGTAGTCGGCGATGCTGGCGGTTTCTGCCAGGTCATGGGAGACGACGATGCTGGTGATGCCCAAGGCATCGTTCAGCAGACGGATCAGCCGCACCAACACGCCCATGGCAATCGGGTCCTGGCCGACGAACGGTTCGTCGTACATGAGGATCTGCGGGTCCAGGGCGATCGCCCGGGCCAGTGCCACGCGGCGCTTCATGCCACCGGACAGCTCGTCGGGCATCAGGTCGATGGCACCGCGTAGGCCCACGGCCTGCAACTTCATCAACACGATGTCGCGGATCATTTCATCCGACAGCTGGGTGTGCACACGTAGCGGAAAAGCGACGTTCTCGAACACATCGAGGTCGGTGAACAGCGCACCGCTCTGAAACAGCACACCCATCTGCTTGCGGGCGTCGAACAGGTCGCTGCGCGACAGCGTCGGCAGGTTCTGCCCGGCAACCCATACCTCGCCACTGGAGGGGCGCAACTGCGCGCCCATCAGGCGAAGCAACGTGGTCTTGCCGCAACCCGATGGCCCCATGATGCCGGTGACCTTGCCGCGCGGGATGCGAATGTCGACGTTGCTGAAAATGCTGCGCGAACCGCGTTTGAAGGTAACCCCCTTCAACTCGACCGCGTAGGCGCTATCCACACTCATCTAGACTCCTTGCTAGTGCAGCCTCGTCCTAGTGGACGCTGGCCTTCATCTGGAAGGCACACGCGCCCCTGGCAGGCCGAATAGCGGCGAACTATAGCACCGCTGGCAGCGCCGCCCCAAGGCCGGGAAGCGAGTCGTTCAGCCCCGCGACAGGCTGGCGAGGCCTTCGCCACGGCAATCGAAAGCGTGAGGGTTTCTTTCATTGCGGCTATAATCGCCGCCTTTTCATCAGGCATTGCTTTTTCGACATGAGCCAATCCAGCGAGCTGATCCAATCCGCCCAACGCACCCTGCGCCTGGAACTCGAGGCCGTAGAGGCCCTGCTGGCGCGCATCGACGACAATTTCGTCAAGGCCTGCGAACTGATCCTGGCCAGCAAGGGCCGGGTCGTCGTGGTCGGCATGGGCAAGTCCGGGCACATCGGCAACAAGATCGCCGCCACCCTGGCCAGCACCGGCACACCGGCGTTTTTCGTGCACCCGGCCGAGGCCAGCCATGGCGACATGGGCATGATCACCCGCGATGATGTCATCCTTGCCCTGTCGAATTCCGGCAGCACCGCCGAAATCATCACCCTTCTGCCTCTGATCAAACGCCTGGGCATCAAGCTGATCAGCCTGACCGGCAACCCGGATTCGCCGCTGGCCCAGGCCGCCGAGGTCAATCTCGATGCCCGCGTCGAGCAAGAGGCCTGCCCGCTGAACCTGGCGCCCACCTCCTCCACCACGGCATCGCTGGTGCTGGGCGACGCGCTGGCCATCGCCCTGCTCGAGGCCCGCGGCTTCACCGCCGAGGACTTTGCCTTCTCGCACCCAGGTGGTGCGCTGGGCCGCCGCCTGCTGCTCAAGGTCGAGAACGTGATGCACGCCGGCGACGCCCTGCCCCAGGTACCGCGCGGCACCCTGCTCAAGGACGCACTCCTTGAAATGTCTCGCAAAGGTTTGGGCATGACCGTGATCGTCGAAGCCGACGGCAGGCTGGCCGGGGTCTTCACCGACGGCGACCTGCGCCGCAGCCTGGACCGCAATATCGACGTGCACACCACCCTGATCGACCAGGTAATGACCGTGCACGGCAAGACGGCCCGCGCCGAAATGCTCGCCGCCGAGGCCTTGAAGATCATGGAAGACCACAAGATCGGTGCCCTGGTGGTGGTGGACCGCGATGACCGCCCGACCGGTGCCCTGAACATGCATGACCTGCTGCGCGCCGGCGTAATGTAAAGGAGCGATGGAATGAACCAGGACCTCATGCAACGCGGCAAAGGCATCAAGCTGGCAGTGTTCGACGTGGATGGCGTGCTCACCGACGGGCGCTTGTACTTCCTCGAGGACGGCAGCGAATTCAAGACCTTCAACACCCTCGACGGCCAAGGCATCAAGATGCTCATGGCCTCGGGCGTGACCACCGCGATCATCAGCGGGCGCAAGACCCCGGTGGTCGAACGCCGGGCGAAGAACCTCGGCATCCCGCACCTGTACCAGGGCCGCGAGGACAAATTGGTCGTGCTCGACGGCCTGCTCGCCGAGCTGGGCCTAAGCTATGATCAAGTAGCCTACTTGGGCGACGACCTGCCCGACCTGCCGGTGATTCGCAGGGTAGCCTTGGGCATGGCAGTGGCCAACGCCGCACCATTCGTCCGCCAGCACGCCCATGGCGTGACCCAGGCACGCGGCGGTGAGGGTGCGGCCCGTGAATTCTGCGAACTGATCATGCAGGCCCAGGGCACCCTGGACACTGCCAACGCCAACTACCTGTAAGGCTGCCCATGTTCAGCAAAAAAGTCCGCAATATTGCGCTGCTGGCGGCGATCGCCGCCGTGCTCGCAGCCATCGGCTACTGGAATGTCAGCCCGGAGAGCTTCCTCGACCAGCCCGTGGCGCAGGTCGATGAAAGCGCCATCGACTACTATGCGATCAACGCCCATAGCGTGCAGTTCTTGCCGGACGGCAAGTTGCAGTACGAAATGACCGCAGACAAGGTCGAGCACCTGAAGGCCTCTGAAGTTACCCTGGTGACCACGCCGAACCTGCACATGTACCGCGGCACCGAATACCCCTGGCACGTCCAGAGCGAGCGCGCCGAGGTAAACCCGGACGGCAGCGAGGTCGAACTGATCAACCAGGTACGTGTCGCCCGCACCGACGAAAAGCAGCGCGACACCATCATCACCAGCTCACGCATGACCGTATTCCCGCAGAAGCAATATGCGCAGACCGAGCAAGCCGTTAAAATCGACGGCGCCGGTGGCACAACCACGGGCAAGGGCATGAAAGCGTATTTGAAAGAAGGCAAGATGGACTTGCTCTCTAACGTAAGAGGACAGTATGAGGCTCGTTAAAACCCTCCCCCTTTTGCTCAGCCTGAGCGCAGCACTGGGAAGCGCGAGCGCCTTCGCCCTGCCGAATGACCGTGATCAGCCCATCCGCATCCAGGCCGACAACGCGCATCTGGACGACAAGCAGGGTGTCGCGACCTATACCGGTGACGTGATCATCACCCAAGGTTCGATGATGATCAAAGGCAATACCGTGACCATGACCCGCGCCGCCAATGGCGACATCGACGTGGTCACCTCGGTTGGCAACCTGGCCTACTTCGAGCAACAGCAGAGCACCGCCAAGCCCGACAAGATGAAAGGTTGGGCAGTGACCATTCAGTACCAGGCGCAGAAAGACACCGTGATCCTCACCGACCGCGCCAAGGTCGAGAACGAGGGCAATACTACCGAAGGCGAGAAAATCGTCTACAACACCAAGACCCAGGTGGCGACCGCCGGCCGTGGCGGCAACGTGACCCAACCACGTCAGCGCATCGACATGGTGATCCAGCCCAAGAAGAAGGCCGAGTAAATGGCAACCCTCAAAGCCCAGCACCTGGCCAAGAGCTACAAGGGGCGGCAAGTCGTACGTGACGTCAGCCTGTCGATCGACAGCGGCCAGATCGTCGGCCTGCTCGGCCCCAACGGCGCCGGCAAGACCACTTGCTTCTACATGATCGTCGGCCTGGTCCAGGCCGAACAGGGGCGCGTACTGATCGACAGCCTCGATGTCAGCCACCAGCCCATGCACGGCCGCGCCCGCGCCGGTATCGGCTACCTGCCGCAAGAAGCCTCGATCTTTCGCAAACTGTCGGTGGCTGACAACATCATGGCCATCCTCGAGACCCGCAAGGACCTCGACCGCGACGGCCGGCGCAAAGAACTGGAAAGCCTGCTGCAGGAGTTCCACATCAGCCACATTCGCGACAACCTTGGCATGAGCCTGTCCGGTGGCGAACGCCGCCGCGTCGAGATTGCCCGCGCGCTGGCGACCGCGCCCAAGTTCATCCTGCTGGATGAACCGTTCGCCGGTGTCGACCCGATCTCGGTCGGTGACATCAAGCAGATCATCCATCACCTCAAAGCCAAAGGCATCGGCGTACTGATCACCGACCACAACGTGCGCGAGACCCTGGATATCTGCGAAACCGCCTATATCGTCAATGATGGCCAACTGATCGCCGAAGGCGACGCCGAGACCATCCTGGCCAATGACCTGGTCAAAGAGGTTTACCTAGGCCACGAGTTCCGGCTCTGACCCCGGCACGTGCCTGGAGCACTGGCAAATTGCCCTGAAACTGGGGTTAAAGTTGTTACAGCGCTCTAGGCAAACGCTACAATTTAAGGCATAAAACTTGCTTGATCTGGCGCTTCGGCGCCCTCGTGTAGTGGATGGCGCATGCGCGCCGGCGAACAAGGTACCAAGCCCCAGCCATGAAACCATCGCTCGTCCTAAAAATGGGCCAGCAACTGACGATGACACCGCAGTTGCAACAGGCCATCCGCCTGCTCCAGCTCTCCACCCTGGACCTCCAACAGGAAATCCAGGAAGCGCTGGAGTCGAACCCGATGCTCGAACGTCAGGAAGACGGCGACGACTTCGACAACAGCGACCCGATGGCGGACAACGCCGAGAACAAGCCGGCCGCCGAAGCCCAGGACAACAGCTTCCAGGAAAGCACGGCCAGTGCCGACAACCTGGAAGACGGTGAGTGGAGCGAGCGCATCCCCAACGAGCTGCCGGTGGACACCGCCTGGGAAGACATCTACCAGACCAGCGCCAGCAGCCTGCCGAGCAACGATGACGACGAGTGGGACTTCACCACCCGCACATCGGCCGGCGAGAGCCTGCAAAGCCACCTGCTGTGGCAGCTGAACCTGGCGCCGATGTCCGACACCGACCGCCTGATCGCCGTCACCCTGATCGACAGCATCAACGGCCAGGGCTACCTGGAAGACACCCTCGAAGAAATCTGCGCCGGTTTCGACCCGGAGCTGGATATCGAACTGGATGAGGTCGAGGCGGTGCTGCACCGCATCCAGCAGTTCGAGCCGGCCGGCGTCGGCGCGCGCAACCTGGGCGAATGCCTGCTGCTGCAATTGCGCCAACTGCCTGTCGACACGCCATGGATGACCGAGGCCAAGCGCCTGGTCACCGATTTCATCGACCTGCTCGGCAGCCGCGACTACAGCCAGCTGATGCGGCGCATGAAAATCAAGGAAGACGAGCTGCGCCAGGTCATCGAACTGGTACAAAGCCTCAACCCGCGCCCCGGTTCACAAATCGAATCCAGCGAGCCGGAGTACGTGGTCCCCGACGTCATCGTGCGCAAAGACAGCGACCGCTGGCTGGTGGAACTGAACCAGGAGGCCATCCCGCGCCTGCGTGTAAACCCGCAATACGCCGGTTTCGTGCGCCGCGCCGACACCAGTGCCGACAACACCTTCATGCGCAATCAGTTGCAGGAAGCGCGCTGGTTCATCAAGAGCCTGCAAAGCCGCAACGAAACCCTGATGAAGGTCGCCACGCAGATCGTCGAGCATCAGCGCGGCTTCCTCGACCATGGCGATGAAGCGATGAAGCCGTTGGTGCTGCACGACATCGCCGAGGCCGTGGGCATGCACGAGTCGACCATTTCGCGGGTGACCACGCAGAAATACATGCACACACCGCGTGGCATCTACGAACTGAAATACTTTTTCTCCAGCCACGTCAGCACCTCCGAAGGCGGAGAATGCTCGTCCACGGCGATCCGCGCGATCATCAAGAAACTGGTTGCGGCGGAAAATCAGAAAAAGCCATTGAGTGACAGCAAGATCGCTGGTTTACTGGAGGCACAAGGCATCCAGGTAGCCCGTCGCACCGTCGCCAAGTACCGCGAGTCCCTCGGCATCGCACCGTCGAGCGAGCGCAAGCGACTGATGTAGCCCCTAGGATGTGCCACAGCGTTTGTGGGGCAGGTGCAAGACCTGCCTCTTTATGCACGGGCAACAAAGGAGAAGCTGTATGCAAGTCAATATCAGTGGACAGCATGTAGAAGTCACCCAACCACTGCGCGATTACGTGCTTGAAAAGCTCGCACGCGTGGAAAGTCACTTCGACAAGATCACCAACGTGCAGGTCATCATGAAAGTCGAGAAGCTGCAGCAGAAGGTCGAGGCGACCCTGCAGATTCCCGGCGGCGAAGTGGTTGCCAATGCCGAGCACGAAGACATGTATGCAGCGATCGATGCCCTGGCCGACAAGCTCGACCGCCAACTGAAAAAACACAAGGAAAAACAGCAAAGCCTGCTGCAAGGTGCAGCCGCCCGCTGATCCCCCTCATCCATGATCCGACTTGAAACCATCCTGACCCCCGGCCGTTCCCTTGTGAACGTGCCGGGCGGCAGTAAGAAGCGCGCCCTGGAAAAGGTCGCCAACGTCATCGCCGAACAAGTGCCAGAACTGGAGATGCAGGACATCTTCGAAAAACTGGTCGCTCGGGAAAAACTCGGTTCGACCGGTTTCGGTAATGGCATCGCCATACCGCACTGCCGGCTTGAAGGATGTTCCTCCCCGGTCAGCGCCCTGCTGCACCTGGAAGCACCCATCGACTACGACGCCATCGATGGCGCGCCCGTGGACCTGCTGTTCGTCCTGCTGGTGCCTGAAGCCGCCACCGATGCGCATCTGGAACTGCTGCGCCAGATTGCCAGCATGCTCGATCGCAAGGAGGTCCGTGATCGCCTGCGTGCGGCCACCAGCAGTGAGGCCCTGTTCCAGGTTGTCCTGGACGTACAGAACGAGCACTGAACATGCGCCTGATCATCGTCAGCGGCCGGTCCGGCTCCGGCAAGAGCACCGCCCTCGATGTCCTGGAAGACAACGGTTACTACTGCATTGACAACCTGCCCGCCGGGCTGCTGCCGCAGCTGGCGGAAAACGCGCTGATCAACACCGAACTGCTGCAACCCAAGGTCGCCGTGTCGATCGACGCGCGCAACCTGCCCAGCCACCTCACGCGCTTCCCTGAACTGCTCGAAGAAGCTCGTGCCCGGCATATCCAGTGCGACGTGCTGTACCTGGATGCCGACGAAGAAACCCTGCTCAAGCGCTTCTCGGAAACCCGTCGACGCCACCCGCTGACCAATGCCGACCGCTCGCTGGCAGAAGCGATCCGCGTCGAGAGCGACCTGCTGGGGCCGATTGCCGACCTGGCCGACCTGAAGATCGACACTACCAACCTCAACCTGTACCAGCTGCGTGATTCGATCAAGCTGCGCCTGCTCAACCAACCCGAGCCTGGCACCGCGTTCCTGGTCGAGTCGTTTGGCTTCAAGCGCGGGATGCCGGTCGATGCCGACCTGGTGTTCGATGTGCGCTGCCTGCCCAACCCTTACTGGAAGCCCGAACTGCGTGAGCACTCCGGCCTCGACCAACCGGTGATCGACTACCTGGCCGCGCAACCGGATGTCGAAGACATGTTCAACGACATTTCCAGCTACCTGCTCAAGTGGCTGCCGCGCTTCGCCGCCAGCAACCGTGCCTACGTCACCATTGCCATTGGCTGCACCGGCGGCCACCACCGTTCGGTGTACATCACCGAACGCCTTGGCCAGTTGCTGCAGCAATCCCTGAAAAACGTCCAGGTCCGCCACCGCGACCTCTAGCCCAAGGATCCGCCCCACGATGCCCGCCCGCGAAATCACCATCATCAACAAGCTGGGTCTGCATGCCCGGGCGGCAGCCAAGTTCGTCGGCGTGGCCGGCCGCTTCCCCTGCCAGGTCAGGGTAGGCCGCGCACCGGACAAGCTGGTGGATGGCAAAAGCATCATGGCGGTGATGATGCTGGCGGCCGGCAAAGGCACCCAGGTGCACCTGCATACCGAAGGCGAGCAGGACAACGACGCCATGGATGCGCTGGTTGCGCTGATCAACAACTTCTTCGACGAAGGCGAGTAAGCACCGCAACATCTTCTGTCAATTGTCAGGATGCAATGAGGAACGGTTGTATTTATACCTATATAGGTATAGATTGAGGCCATTCCATGGATGCATTCAAACGAATCAGGGCGCTGTACTGGGTAGGCAACAGCAAGAAGGATCTCCAGGCACTTCCAGAGGATGTACAGGACATCTTCGGCTTTGCATTGCATCTGGCGCAGGAAGGCGGCAAGCACCAGCAAGCCAAGAGCCTTAAAGGCTTTACAGGTGCGGGCGTGCTGGAGGTCGTGGAGGATTACAACCGCAATACCTACCGTGCGGTTTACACCGTGAGCTTTGGCTCGGCCGTCTATGTACTGCACTGTTTCCAGAAGAAGTCCACCTCTGGCATCAAGACTCCGGGTCATGACATAGCCCTGATCAAGTCACGCCTGAAGCTGGCGGAGGCTCACTCAAGAGGAGAAACAAATGACTGAGATCGAAGCAGGCAGCGGTAACGTCTATGCCGACCTCAACAGTGCCGACGCCAATGAAATGCAGGTAAAAGCACAGCTTGCCAGCAAGATCTGCAGCATCATCAAGGCTCGTCACCTCACCCAGGTGCAGGCCTCTGCAGTACTTGGGTTACCCCAACCCAAGGTATCCGAGATGATGCGAGGCAAGTTTCGCGGTATCAGCGAAACCAAGATGATCGATTGCCTGGCGCGCCTCGGACGCGATGTGCAGATTGTGGTCAAGACCGCCCCCCGCTCGCGTCGCGAAGGGCGAGTAGAAGTCATCTTCGCCTGAAGGGGCCTGCAAGAAACAAGCGCCCCCCAAGCTGACTTACGACATCGCCGTATCCATCACCATCATCAGGCAGAAGCCGATGCACAGCCCCAGGCTGGCCAGTCGGTGATGGCCATTGCTGCGCGATTCCGGGATGATTTCCTGGGTCACCACCAGCAACATGGCCCCCGCCGCGCAGGCCAGGCCCAGGGGCAACAGCAGCTCGGCAATGTTCACCAACCAGGCACAGATCACCGCTGCCACCGGCTCGACCAGCCCTGAAGCAGCCCCGATCAAGAATGCCTTGAAGCGCGGCATGCCCGCCCCTGCCAGTACCAGCGCGATCACCAACCCCTCGGGTACGTCCTGCAAGGCAATGCCCATGGCCAGGCTGTCGGCGTCGGCCATGCCACCACCAGCCGAAACCCCGATGGCCATGCCTTCGGGGATGTTGTGGGCGATGATGGCGATCACGAACAGCCAGATGCGTGCGGCAATCACTGGCTGGTTCTCCGTGCCGACCAGCGCTTCCGGCGAGGCGCCGGACACCTTGAGGTCGACCAGAAACAGGCACAGCGCACCGAACATCAAGCCAAAGCTGATCAGGCTACCGGCCCCCCAAGGGCTGAAACCGATGGCCTGGGCCGCCCCCAAGCCTGGGATGATCAGGGAAAATGCCGTGGCGGCCAGCATCACGCCGGCGCCGAAGCCCAGCAGCGTGTCGGCCAGCGCCACCGGCATGTTGCGAATGACCAGTACCGGTACCGCGCCCAGCGCCGTCCCCAGTGCGCACAACGCACCGCCCTCCAGGGCGCGCAGCATGCGTGGTTCCAGGTCCAGCCAGGCGAGGCCGCGCGCCACCAGCAGCGCGGAGCCGGCCAGTAACAGCAAGGTCCCAAGCGCCAGGCGGAACAGGCGCACACTGCTGACAGACATCACCTCAGAGCGCATACCGGTCGGACTCACTTCAGGGCTTCGAGGTAACGGCGGTCCACTTCCGCCCAGTCGATGACGTTGTAGAAGGCACCAATGTATTCCGGGCGGCGGTTCTGGTACTTCAGGTAGTAGGCATGCTCCCACACGTCCAGGCCGAGGATCGGCGTGTTGCCGTGCATCAGCGGGCTGTCCTGGTTACCGCTGCTTTCCACCACCAGGGTTTTCTGCGGCGTCACGCTGAGCCAGGCCCAACCGCTGCCGAAGCGGGTCAGCGCGGCCTTGGTGAAGGCCTCCTTGAACGCCTCGAAACCGCCCAGCTGCGCGTCGATGGCCTGGGCCAGCTGGCCCAGCGGCTCAGCGCCGCCCTGCGGCGACATCACGGTCCAGAACAGGCTGTGGTTGGCGTGCCCGCCACCATGGTTGGTCACCGCGCCACGCAGGTTTTCCGGCAACTGCTTGACCGCAGCGACCAGTTTTTCCACCGGCCACTCGGCCCACTCGGTACCTTCGATGGCGGCGTTCAGGCCGTTGACATAAGTCTGGTGGTGCTTGGTGTGGTGGATTTCCATGGTCTGCGTGTCGATGTGCGGTTCCAGCGCATCGTAGGCGTAAGGCAAAGCAGGCAAGGTATGCGGCATGTCAGTGAATTCCGTAGGCATGGGTTCTGGGCGCCACGTCCGACTGGGCAGCGAGTTCGCTGCTCCCGGCGCTGTGGCGGTTGAGCAGGCGCTCGGTACGCGGGTACTGGCCGTACTCGGCGATGAAACTCAGCAATTCGGTGTAGGTACGCCCACTATGGCGCAAGGCTGCATCACGCAGCGCCTGGGGCAGGCGCGCCTCCTGGCTGGCCTGCAACAGCCGCTGGTGGGCGGCACACAGGTAGTCGGCACTCTCGTGCGGCTGGTTCAGGCGCAGGTGCAGGTCGGCCAGGTTGTGGTGGGCGATGACGAACGCCGCCACCGCTTCGTCGACGTCATGCCAGCGCTCGAACAGCACCTGGGCCAGCGCCAGGGCTTGCAGGTAGTGTTCCCGGGCGTCGACCAGCTCGCCTTGTTCGAACAGGCGGTTGGCGGTTTCCGTGGTGCGTTTCCAGTGCTGCATGACAGTCTCCTGAGCGGTGACGCAGGGTCAGATACCGCCGGCGGTGAGTTTTTCCGGGTTCAGCAGCGCTTCCAGCTGGTCGCGCGACAGGTCGGTATGCTCCAGCGCCACATCGATGATCGGGCGGCCCTGCTTGTAGGCGGTCTTGGCGATTTCGGCGGCCTTGAGGTAGCCGATGATCGGGTTCAGTGCGGTGACCAGGATCGGGTTGCGTGCCAGGGCCTCCTTGAGCTTCTCTTCGTTGACCTTGAAAGTGGCGATGGCCTTGTCGGCCAGCAGGCGGCTGACGTTGGCCATCAGCTCGATGCTCTCCAGCAGGTTGCGAGCGATCACCGGCAACATCACGTTCAACTCGAAGTTGCCCGACTGGCCGGCGACGGCGATGGTCGCGTCGTTACCGATCACCTGGGCGGCGACCATGGCGGTAGCCTCCGGGATCACCGGGTTGACCTTGCCTGGCATGATCGAGGAGCCCGGCTGCAGGCCTTGCAGCTCGATTTCGCCCAGGCCGGCGAGCGGGCCGGAGTTCATCCAGCGCAGGTCGTTGGCAATTTTCATCAGCGCCACGGCGGTGGTCTTGAGCTGGCCGGACAGGGCCACGGCGGTGTCCTGCGAACCGATCAGGGCGAACAGGTTTTGCCCAGGGGTGAACTCGACCTGGGTCAGGGCGCTGAGCTGGCGGGCGAAACCGGCAGCGAACTGCGGATGGGCGTTGATGCCGGTACCCACGGCGGTACCGCCCTGGGCCAGCGCCTGCAGGCTCGGCAGGGTCGCCTCGATATGCGCCTTGGCAGCGTTGATTTGCGCTGCCCAGCCATCCAGCACCTGGCTCATGCGCACCGGCATGGCGTCCATCAGGTGGGTGCGGCCGGTCTTCACGTACTGGTGCACCTGCGCCGACTTGCTCTCGATCACCTGCACCAGGTGGCTCAGGGCCGGCAGCAGTTGCTCGTGCAGGGCCAGGGCGGCGCTGACGTGAATGGTGGTCGGGATGATGTCGTTGCTGCTCTGGCCACAGTTGACATGGTCGTTGGCGTTGACCGCGTCACCCAGTACACGGCTGGCCAGGGTAGCGATCACTTCGTTGGCGTTCATGTTCGAGCTGGTGCCGGAGCCGGTCTGGAACACATCCACCGGGAAGTGCTGGATGAAATCTTCGGCCAGCAGTTGCTCGACGGCCTTGACGATGGCCTGGCCCTGCGCGGCCGACAGTTGCTCCAGCTCGACGTTGGCCTTGGCGGCGGCAGCCTTGGCCAGCAGCAACGCACGAATGAACTGGGCCGGCATGCGCTGGCCGCTGATCGGGAAGTTGTCGACCGCGCGCTGGGTCTGGGCACCGTACAGGGCCTGGGCCGGCACCTGCAGTTCGCCCATGCTGTCACGCTCGATACGGGTATCACTCATCATCAAATCCTTGCATCAGTTCATCGGGAGAAATCGACGGCAGCAGGCGGCAATTGGCCAACTGCAGGGCGTAGGGCTGCCAGCGCTGGTTCTGCTCTTGGCGGTCGAGGTTGCGCAGGTCCAGCAGCGGGCGCCAAGCCTGGTCCAGGCACAGGCAGCGCCAATGCCAGGGCAGCATGCGGTCGCAGGCGGTATCCAGCAGCAGGCGGAAGGATGTCAGTGCCACCGTCCATGGCGAGGTCTCGGTGCAGCACACCAGATAGCGGCCTTCGGCCAGATAGTGCTCGATCAGGCGCGGCTCGTCGGGTTCGAGCGCGCAGCGGATGCGCCGACTGAGCCAGCGCCAGTTTTCCAGGTAGGGGAGTTCGCGGAGGACGGGTTTCATGAACATCATCGCCGGGTTACTGGATAATGATATTCATTATTAAGTGATAAATAGAATCACTTCAAGAAAAAGGTGATGAAAGAAAAAACCCGGCGCGAGGGCCGGGTCTTGTATTCCACTAAAAATTCTTTATTGCCTGCACCGGCCCTTTCGCGGGCTCGCCCGCTCCCACAGGGATTGCACAGGCTTCAAGCTGTGGGAGCGGGCAAGCCCGCGAAGACGCCAGTACAGGCTAATGATCAGCTCCCTGCAACAGTCATCCGCTCGATCAACACCGACCCGGTGTGGATATTGCTGCGGGTCTCAAGATCACTGCCAATCGCGACAATCTGCTGGAACATATCTTTCATATTACCGGCAATGGTCACTTCCTGAACGGCATGCTGGATCTCGCCATTTTCGACCCAGAACCCCGCCGCGCCACGGGAATAATCGCCCGTCACCATATTCAGCCCATGCCCCATCAGCTCGGTCACCAGCAACCCGCGCCCCATGCGGCGGATCAGCGCCGCCTGGTCTTCGACCCCATGGCTGACGAACAGGTTGTGCACACCGCCCGAGTTGGCCGTGCTCGGCAAGCCCAGCTTGCGCCCGGAATAGGTACCCAGCAGGTACGACACCAGCTCGCCTTTGTCGACGAACGGCTTGGCATAGGTGGCCAGGCCATCACCGTCGAACGCGGCGCTGCCCAGCGCGCGCGGAATGTGCGGGCGCTCGTCGAGGGTCAGCCAGGTGGGGAACAGGCGCTGGCCAATGGTCCCCTCGAGGAATGACGACTTGCGGTATAGGTTGCCACCGGAAATGGCCGACAGGAAGCTGCCGAACAGGCCGCCGGCCAGTTCGGCCGAGAACAGCACCGGTACCTCGCAAGTCGGCACCGGCCGGGCCCCAAGGCGGCTGGCGGCACGCTGGGCGGCGCGCACGCCAATGCTGCGCGGGTCGGCCAGCAGGTTGCCCTGGCGGTTCACGTCGTACCAGTAGTCACGCTGCATCTGCCCGTCGCCTTCGGCGATCATCACGCAGCTCAGGCTGTGCCGAGTCGAGGCGTAACCACCGATGAAACCATGACTGTTGCCATACACACGGCAGCCCTGGTGGGTATTGAGGGTGGTGCCATCGGCGTTGAGAATGCGCGAGTCGGCGTCGAACGCCGCAGCCTCGCAGGCCAGGGCCATCTCGATGGCCTTCTCGGGCTCGAGATCCCAGTCGTGGTACAGGTCCAGGTCAGGGATTTCACGGGCCATCAGCGCCGCGTCGGCCAGGCCCGAACATTCGTCTTCGGAAGTATGCTTGGCAATCGCCAAGGCTGCAGCGACGGTTTCGCGGATCGCCTCCGGGCCACTGGCCGAGGTGCTGGCCGAGCCCTTGCGCTGGCCCACATAGAGGGTGATGCCAAAGCCCTGGTCGCGGTTGAACTCGACCGTTTCGACCTCGCGCTGGCGTACCGTGGTGGACAGGCCCTGCTCCAGCGACACCGCCACTTCACAGGCACTGGCCCCCTGGCGGCGCGCTTCGGCGATGATCGCCTCGACCTGCTCCTGCAATGCTGGCAGGTCTTTCGGACCTACGCTCTGGACTGCACTCATGGTTCTCTCCACTCAAATTCTGCGTTCGGCGAGGGTCATTCTACGACCGGGCCGGACAAGCGGCCCCCGACTGGTTATCATGGCGGCGATTCTTAGCGGACTGCCACCATGGTTGATTCAAACGACGACGCCTTCGACGGCGAAAAAAGCAAAACCCAGATCAAGCGCGAACTGCATGCGCTGGTCGAACTCGGCGAGCGCCTTACCACGCTCAAGGCCGATACCCTGGCACGCCTGCCGTTGACCGACGAACTGCGCAAGGCCCTGGCCGAGGCCAGCAAGCACACCGCTCATGGTGCGCGCAAACGCCACATGTCGTTCGTCGGCAAGCTGATGCGCGTGCAAGACCTGGATGCCATCCAGGCCTTGCTCGAACAGATGGACAGCTCGACCCGCCAGTACAACGAGCGCTTCCACAGCCTGGAGCGCTGGCGTGACCGATTGATCGACGGTAACGACGAAGATCTCGAACGCTTCGTCAACGAGTACCCCGAAACCGACCGCCAGCAGCTGCGCTCGCTGGTACGCCATGCCCAGCACGAGAAGGCGCGGAACAAACCGCCTGCCGCCGCGCGCAAGGTGTTCAAGTACATCCGCGACCTCGACGAGTTGCAGCGCGGATTGCGCTGACAGACCGGGACCCTGTGGGAGCGGGCGCGCCCGCGAACACCGGCGAAGCCGGTGCCACGCACCGCGTCGCCTG
This sequence comes from Pseudomonas sp. 10-1B, assembly GCF_000935045.1. Lineage (GTDB taxonomy): Bacteria > Pseudomonadota > Gammaproteobacteria > Pseudomonadales > Pseudomonadaceae > Aquipseudomonas. The sequence goes on along the minus strand of NZ_JYKS01000008.1, from coordinate 42,691 downwards.
CTTCGCGGGCATGCCCGCTCCCACAACGGTCCCTGAGGCCATCACGCGCCTGTACCGCCCACGGTAATCGCATCCAGCTTCAAGGTGGGCTGCCCCACCCCGACCGGTACCGATTGCCCGTCCTTGCCACACGTCCCCACCCCGCTGTCCAGCGCCAGGTCGTTACCGACCATCGACACCCGGCTCATCGCCTCCGGACCATTGCCGATCAAGGTCGCGCCCTTCACCGGCGCGGTGATCTTGCCGTCTTCGATCAGGTAGGCCTCACTGGTCGAGAACACGAACTTGCCGCTGGTGATGTCCACCTGGCCACCGCCGAGGTTGGCGCAGTAGATGCCCTTCTTCACCGAGGCGATGATTTCCTGCGGGTCGCTTTCGCCGGCACGCATGTAGGTGTTGGTCATGCGCGGCATCGGCAGGTGCGCGTAGGATTCACGGCGGCCGTTGCCGGTCACCGCCATACCCATCAGGCGTGCGTTGAGCTTGTCCTGCATGTAACCCTTGAGCACACCGTTCTCGATCAGCGTGGTGCATTCGGTCGGGGTGCCTTCGTCGTCCACGCTCAGCGAGCCACGGCGGCCTTCGAGGGTGCCATCGTCGACGATGGTGCACAGGCTCGACGCCACTTTCTCGCCAATGCGACCGCTGAACGCCGAACTGCCCTTGCGGTTGAAGTCGCCTTCCAGGCCATGGCCGACGGCCTCGTGCAGCAGCACACCCGACCAGCCCGAACCCAGCACCACCGGCAAGGTACCAGCCGGCGCCGGGATCGCCTCCAGGTTCACCAGGGCCTGGCGCAGCGCCTCGCGGGCATAACCCATCACCCGTTCCTCGGTGAAGAAGCGGTAGTCGGTACGCCCGCCACCGCCCTGCCCGCCGCGCTCGCGGCGGCCGTTCTGCTCGACGATGACGCTGACGTTGAAGCGCACCAGCGGGCGCACGTCGGCGGCCAGGCTGCCATCGGCGGCAGCGATCAGGATGCGCTCCCAGACCCCGGCCATGCTCACGCTGACTTGCTGGATGCGTGGGTCCAGGGCACGGGTGGCAGCATCGACACGCTTGAGCAGCTCGACCTTTTCGGCCCGGCTGAGCACATCCAGCGGGTTGTCCGCGGGATACAGAGCCGTCACGTCCTGGCTGCGGAACGCTTGCACCTTGCCGTTCTGCCCGGCACGGGAAATCGAACGAGCGGCGCGGGCCGCCGAGGTCAGCGCTTCGAGGTTGATGGCGTTGCTGTAGGCGAAGCCAGTCTTTTCACCAGACTGAGCACGCACGCCCACGCCCTGGTCGAGGTTGAAGCTGCCTTCTTTGACGATGCCGTCTTCCAGCGCCCAGGTTTCCGATATCTGGCCCTGGAAATACAGGTCGGCGGCGTCGATGCCGGGGCCGGCCAACTCACCCAGCACGCTCTGCAGGCTGTCCAGGGTCAAGCCGCCTGGGGCCAGGAGCTGCTCGCTGACGGTGGATAACATCTGGCTCATAGTCACTCCGAGGTGTGCGCAGGCCGCAACGCGCCCTGCGAGAAAAAGCGCCGGTGCGATACCACCGGCATGCGCGCCCGGATGGACGCTTGTTCATCAATGTCGCGCTCGGCAAGCAGTACCGCTTCGCCTTGCGCCTGTTCCGCGACGATGCGCCCCCAAGGGTCGACGATCGCCGCATGGCCATGGGTTTCCCGTGGGCCGGGGTGGGTGCCACCCTGTGCCGCGGCCAGCAGGTAGCACTGGGTCTCGATGGCACGGGCGCGCACCAGCACTTCCCAGTGCGCCGCGCCCGTTACCGCAGTGAAAGCAGCTGGCGCAGTGATCAGTTCCGCGCCGGCAGCGCGCAGTTCGCTATACAGCTCGGGGAAGCGCAAGTCGTAGCATACGCTCAGGCCCACCCGCCCTACCGGCGTATCAGCCACCACCACCTGGGCGCCATGGGCGTAGTCGTCGGACTCGCGGTAGCGGCCACGGTTGTCGGCAACGTCCACGTCGAACAGGTGCAGCTTGTCATAGCGTGCCGCCACCTCACCGTGTTCGTCGATCAGCAGCGAGCAGGCATGGGCCTTGGCCTCGGGCTGGCCGACCGGTGGCAAGGGCAAGGTACCGGCGACAATCCATAACCTGAGGTCGCGTGCGGTGCGTTTCAACCATGGCAGGATCGGCCCAGCGCCCAACGCTTCGGCGCGACCGATGGCTGCGGCGTCCTTGCGGCCCATGGCGGCGAAGTTTTCCGGCAGCACGGCCAGCCGTGCGCCACCGAACGCCGCCTGCTCCAGCAGGGCACCGGCACGCTGCAGGTTGGCCAGCACATCGTCCTGGCTGACCATCTGGATTACCGCTGCCTTCATGGGCACTCCTAGCGGGATTTCTCGAAAGGTTTCACAAATGTGATTCTAGGCTCTTTCCACGGCCCTTCGACACGGTAGTGCACACTGGCAAAGCGCGACACACGGTCGCCGATCAGCCGGTCGACCAGGAACAGCGCCCCGCCCACCGCCGGCGCGCCGACAATCAGGGCGGCCAGCGGCAGATTGTTGGTCACCGGCAGGCTCACCTGCAGGTTGGCATCGACCCGGTCACGGACCATGTCCAGGGTGCCATCCAGCTCGAAGTTGCTCGACGGGCCGGTCACGGTGATCGGCTCGCGGGTCACGTAGACGCCGTTACTGGCCGCCAGCACGCCTTTGACCCGGTCATAGGCCAGGCCCTTGTCGAACAGGTCGGAGAAGTCCAGACGCAGGCGCCGGCCAATGGAGTTGAAGTTGAGCAGGCCGAATACCCGCAGCGCCTGGGCGCTGCCTTCGACCTCGACGAACTGGCCAGTACGTAGCGCCGCGTCCATGCTGCCGGAGAACCGCTTCAGGCCCACCCAGGCGGGCGAACCCGGCCAGCGGCCATCCACATCCAGGCGGAAATCGCGGCTGGTGACGGTCGGCGCAAAGCCCCAGGCCTTGAGCACATCCGCCAGGTTCTTGCCGTCCAGGCGCCCTTTGTACCAACTGCTGGTTCTGCCTGGCTCGCCTTCCCAGCCGCCGCCGCCATCGATGCGCAGGCCCTTGAAGTCGAGATCGATGGCGCTGGCGCTGACGCCACGCGCGGTCGGCCGCAATTTGATCGACGCGCTGCCGAACAGGTCGTCGCCGCGGTAGAGCTTGTCGATGCTCAGGTCCAGCGCAGGCACCTTGCGCGGGTCGAATGCCGCCAGCGGGTCCGGGCCATCCTCAGCCTGCTCTTCAGCCGCATCAGCGGCGGGCAGGCGCAAGGTCTGCAGGCGCACTACCATGGGCGCGCCCTTGGCGTCCGGCACCCGGGCATTGCCGATGACCTCCTTGCTGTCCAGGCGCAGGTTCCAGGCCGGGCCGTCACGGATCAGGCGCACCACGGCCTGGTTCAGGTCCATGCCAAAGGCTTTCAGCTGGCCAATACTCAAGTCGACGCTTTGCAGGTTCTGCCGCGTACTGCCACCCGGGTCGTCGCCGGCAAGGCGCGCCGCCTGCTCTTGCCACGGCCCCAGGTCCAGCGCCTCCAGGCGCCCGCGCACCCGCAGGCCCTGGCCGGCAGGTACCTGGGCGTCACCGGCCCCCAGCAACAACTCGCCACGGCCCTGGGCCAGCTTGTCGGCAGGCGCGGCGTAGGCAAAGCGTGCAAGGTTGGTGTAGGCGGCATCGAAGCGCCGCTCCGAGCCTTGCAGGGTCATGCTGAAACGGCTGTCGCGGGTATCTGCCGCAGCCTTGCCAAAGGGTGCCGGCAAGTCGATGGCCAGGCCCTTGAGGTTCGAGGTGACGCTCAGGCGATTGTCCCGGCTACCCAGGCTGAGCTGCAATTGGTACGGCAGGTCGCCGGACGCTGGCAGCGCCTGGTCGAACTGCAGCCAGTCGGTCAGGGCCTTGAGCGACACCAGGCCATTGGCGTTGATGCGTGTCTGCATCTGCCCAGGCTGGCCCTCGGCGGTGATTTGCGCCGTCACTGGCTTGCCGAAGGCCTGCAGGCTGATGCCCTTGCCGCTCAGGCCCTTGTCGAAATCGAAGCTGAAATCCCCCTTCAGGCGGCTCAACTCCAGGCTTGGCGGCGCGACCTTCAGGCGCGCATCGGCCGTGGCGAAGTCCACCTGCACTTTCGGCCGTTGCCCGTGGGCCAGCGGGATATCGAGTTTGACATTGCCCTTCAGCGGCCCCTCGCCCTCCCAGCCGGCGAAAATCTCGCCCGTGCCGATAGGCGCTTCCTTGAGGATTTTCAGGCCATCGCCCAGGCTGCCGTCGAAGTCGCCATCGAGGTACAGGTGGCTGTGATGGTCACCGTCGACATGCGGGATATTCACATTCACATTGCTGACCTTGGTGTCGAGCAGCACGCCACGCTGGGCCTTGATGCGCACACCGCTGTCCTCGATCAGCACATCGCCATCCACATGCTGCACCTGCGGCCAGCCAGGCTGGAAGTTCAGGGCCGCGTCACGCACCTTGAAGAACAGGCTGATGCTGCGGGCTTCGGGCGCAGCGTCATGGTTCAGCGAGCCCTGGTACTGGAAGTAGCCTTCGTCCACCGTGCCTTTGACGATCGCGCTGCGCAGCCATTCGTCCAAGGCCGGGCTGAGTACCTCGGGCAGGTACTTGGCAGTGTAGCGACCATCGCCTTCGGTCAGGCCGACGCGCAGGTCCATGTAGTCCTCGCGGCCGTCTTCGAACAACAGGCGAATGAGGAAGTCACCGGCGATCTTGCCCTCCTCGCCCAGCACCTTGAGGTATGGCGCGACCAGGGTGAAACCGTCCTTGTCCAGGGTCCAGGTGAGGCGTGCATTGGCCTTCTGGTAGTGCCAGGGTTTGGCGAAGATCGGGTACAGGTGCAGCATGAACGCATCGGTATCCAGGCGCAGCTCACCGTGGCCGAGGTCACCGCTGATGCTGCCGCTGACGTTACCGGCAGCCGGAGCATTGTGATAAGCATTGAAGCCGACCTTTTCCAGGTTGGCTTCGAACTGCAGGCGCTGGTCGCCCTCGGCCTTGGGGCGGGCCTCCAGGCGCACATTACGCAGCGCACCGGTCACCTTCAGGCCGTCGATCACCTCCTTGAGGTTATCCGGCAGTGGTGCCAGGGCGTCAATCAGCGGGGTCAAAGGCGTAAGGTGGAGGCGGTCGGCCTGCACCTGCCAGCGCTCACCCGCGGCGTCCTCGCCGGGGCGCTGGCGCAATTGCATGCGCGACTCCCAACGGGTCTTGCCGATATCCATGGCCAGGGAGTCGAGCACCACATCGAAACCTTGTTGCTGACGCTGGAACCAGGCATCCAGCGCCAGGTTGTTCAGTTTGGCGGCCTCGCGCCCGGCATAGGCACCCTGCAGCTCAGGTGCATTGAGCCGCACCACTGCCCGCTGCAATTGCCCCTTGCGCCAGTCGACCCAGAACTCGCCGCCCGCCCGCAGGGCGTCGGCGCGCCACTGGCCCAACAAGCGTGGCGGCAGCCAGCGCGCCCAGTCACTCTGCGGCAGGCTCAGGTAGGCTTCGACCTGGCTTTCGCGCCAGGCCTTGGCCGAGGTGCGGCTGCGCAGGTTCAGCGCCAGGGGCTGGCCATCGGGCAAGGTCGCGCGCAGTTCCACGACCTGGCGCGAAGCCCCGGCCTGCAGGCCGGCGCTGACATAGGTCAGGGTCAGCGGGTCGCGCTGCCAGGGGTGCAGGGTGACCTGGCTATCGAACACATCGATACGGCCCAGCTGGCGCAGACGCTGCAGCGCCTCGGCAGGGTCGAACGGCGCGTCATCCTTGTGCGGCAGGCCCTCCAGGCCCCACCCACCCTGCTCGTTCTCGCGCAAGATCAGTTGCAGGCCACCCAGTCGAATGCGCGCCAGGCGCACTTCGCGGGCGGTGACGCTGGCCCACATGTCGGGCACCACCTTGACGTCGTCCAGGCGCAAGGCTGTCGCGCCCTCGCCCAACTGCAGGTCGCGCACCCGCAGCACCGGTGCCAAGCCGCTCCAACTTCCCTCCAGGGCACCGATGTGCACCGGCAGGCCCAGCGCCTGCTCGGCCTTGCTTTGCACATCGGCACGGTACTCTGCAACCAGCGGCATCAACTCGCGGCCCAGGCTGACATACAGCGCCACCAATACCGCCAACAGGGCGCACACGCCCAGCCCCCAGCGGGTCAAGGCGACAAGAACGCGGGTCAGACGTCCCATGGCCATGGCCCTCCAAGTCGTTTACCCATGATGGCCCGTAGCGGCGGTTTTGCCAGCTCGACCCTCCTGCGGCGCGTTCGAGAAAGCCTCAGAGCAGCACCACGTCGTATTGTTCCTGCGAATACATCGACTCGACCTGGAAGCGAATGGTTCGGCCAATGAAGGCCTCCAGCTCCGCCACGTTGCCGGACTCTTCATCCAACAGGCGGTCGACCACCTTCTGGTTGGCCAGCACTCGGTAGCCTTCGGCCTGGTAGGCGCGGGCCTCGCGCAGGATCTCGCGGAAAATTTCGTAACAGATAGTCTCGGGGGTTTTCAGCTTGCCGCGGCCCTGGCAGGCCAGGCAGGGTTCGCACAGCACCTGCTCCAGGCTTTCACGCGTGCGCTTGCGGGTCATCTGCACCAGGCCCAGTTCGGTGATGCCGATGATATTGGTCTTGGCGTGATCGCGTTCCAGCTGCTTTTCCAGGGTACGCAGCACCTGGCGCTGATGCTCTTCGTCTTCCATGTCGATGAAGTCGATGATGATGATGCCGCCAATGTTGCGCAGGCGCAGCTGCCGGGCGATGGCGGTGGCAGCCTCGAGGTTGGTCTTGAAAATGGTCTCTTCAAGGTTGCGATGGCCGACGAAGGCACCGGTGTTGACATCGATGGTGGTCATCGCTTCGGCCGGGTCGACCACCAGGTAACCACCGGATTTGAGCGGCACCTTGCGTTCCAGCGCGCGCTGGATCTCGTCTTCGACACCGTACAGGTCGAAGATCGGTCTTTCGCCAGGGTAGTGCTCGAGGCGGTCGGCGATTTCCGGCATCAGTTCACCAACGAACTGCGTGGTCTTCTGGAAGGTCTCCCGCGAATCGATGCGGATTTTCTCGATCTTCGGGTTGACCAGGTCGCGCAGGGTACGCAGGGCAAGGCCCAGGTCTTCGTAGATGACCGTGGGTGCGCCGCAGGACTTGATCTGGGTGCCAATCTGCTCCCACAGGCGACGCAGGTAGCGGATGTCCTGCAGGATCTCTTCAGCGCGTGCGCCTTCGGCAGCCGTGCGCAGGATGAAGCCACCGGCATCCTTGATGTCCTCGCTTTCCATGCAATTGCTGACCACCTGCTTGAGGCGATCGCGCTCGGCTTCATCCTCGATCTTCAGGGAGATACCGACATGGCTGCTGCGCGGCATGTACACCAGGTAGCGTGACGGGATCGACAGCTGTGTGGTCAGTCGCGCGCCCTTGGTGCCGATCGGGTCCTTGGTCACCTGCACCACCAGGGCCTGGCCTTCGTGCACCAGCGCGGTGATGTTCTCGACCGCAGAGCCTTCGCGCTGGGAAATTTCCGAGGCATGGATGAACGCGGCGCGCTCCAGGCCGATGTCGACGAAGGCCGCCTGCATGCCCGGCAGCACACGCACCACCTTGCCTTTGTAGATATTGCCGACGATGCCCCGGCGCTGGGTACGCTCGACGTGTACTTCCTGCAGCACCCCGTTTTCCACCACCGCCACGCGTGACTCCATCGGGGTGATGTTGATCAGGATCTCTTCACTCATGGCAGGCTCTCGTCAAAGGTCTTAAGTAATGATGGATCGCGTACGCAGTGCTGGCTACCGCTGGTTTGTTACCTCTGGCGTATGCGCGGGCGATTGCCAGCAGGCAATGCCGAATCGAGCGAGCAGCTCGGCTGTTTCACTGAGGGGCAAGCCAACCACCGCCGAATAGCTGCCGGAAAGGCCGGTGACGAACACCGCAGCCAGGCCCTGGATGGCGTAGCCGCCGGCCTTGTCCGCGGGTTCGCCACTGGCCCAATAGCGTTGCGCCTCATCGGCGCTGATGGCACGAAAGCGTACCTTGCTGGTAACGCACAGGCTGTGCACGCGCTGGCCATCGCTGAGGGCGACCGCGGTCAATACCTGGTGCTCACGGCCAGACAGCTCGGCCAGCATGGCCAGGGCATCTTCGCGGTTTTCCGGCTTGCCGAGAATACGACCATCGAGCACCACGGCGGTGTCTGCGCCGAGCACTACGGCTCGACTCTCCAGGACCGCGGTGTCGCTATTCGCGGGCACGCCCGCTCCCACAGGGACGGCGCTGCCTTCAGTATCATCACTGGACCTGTGGGAGCGGGCATGCCCGCGAATAGCCTGCATCGGATCTTCCAGACTGGCCAGGCCGGCGGCAGCCTTGGCCCGGGCCAGGCGTTCGACGTAGGCCGGGGCGCTTTCGTCGGGCAGCGGGGTTTCATCGATAGGGGCACTGACGACGCTGAACGGCACGCCGATCTGGGTCAGCAGTTCACGACGACGGGGCGAGCCGGAGGCCAGGTATAGCGGGTTCATACAGACATCTCCCTGTCAGTCGCGGCGTCGCCGTCAGTTGATATGCAAGCGTCGGCGCAGGTCGCGCAGGGCAAAGCTGATCCAGGGCCAGAGCAAGGCACTGATCACCGCCGACCAGACCAGCGCCAGGGTGGGCAGGCGGTTGCCGGTCAGCGCGCTGAGCCACAGCTGGATCAACTGGGCGATGCCGAAGATCACCAGGATCACCAGGCTCTGCTGCCACATGGGGAACATGCGTAACCGCTGCTGCAGGGACAGGACCAGGAAGGTGATGAGGGTAAGAATCAGCGCATTCTGCCCAAGCAGGGTGCCATACAACACATCCTCGGCCAGGCCCAGCACGAACGCCGTGGTCATGCCGACCTTGTTCGGCACGGCGAGGGTCCAGAACGATACCAGCAAGGCCAGCCACATGGGCCGGAACACTTCCATGAACTGCGGCATGGGCGAGACGCTGAGCAGCAGGCCGATGGCGAAAGTCAGCCAGATGACCCAGCCGTTGTTGCGGCGTGATGCTGCCATCATTGTCTCCGGGGTTGGGCGGGCGCGGCAGGCGTAGCCGCCGGGGCCGCAGGCTGTGCCAGCGGAGCTGCCGAGGCCGCTGGCGTGGCCGGTGCGACCGGCGCGCTGCCGGCAGGTGTACCCTGCTCGCCCGTGCTGGCCGGCTGGCCAGAGGCCGAGTCGCCCTTGCGGTCGGCCTCTTCCTGGGCGATACCGGCATCGGTGGCGCGCTGCTCGGGGGTACGCCGATCGCTGAACACCAACAGCATGTAGCGGCTGCGATTGAGCGCGGCGGTGGGGATGGCGCGCACGATGGCGAACGGCTGACCGGAATCGTGGATCACTTCGTTGACCGTGGCCACCGGGTAGCCGGCCGGGAAGCGCTGGCCCATGCCGGAACTGACCAACAGATCGCCTTCCTTGATGTCGGCGGTATCGGCCACATGGCGCAGCTCCAGGCGCTCCGGGTTGCCGGTGCCGCTGGCGATGGCGCGCAGGCCGTTGCGGTTGACCTGCACCGGAATGCTATGGGTGGTGTCGGTCAGCAACAGGACCCGCGAAGTGTAGGGCATCAGCTCGACCACCTGGCCCATCAGGCCACGGGCGTCGAGCACCGGCTGGCCCAGGAACACGCCATCACGCTCGCCCTTGTTGATCAGGATGCGGTGGGTGAACGGGTTGGGGTCGACACCGATCAGCTCGGCCACTTCGACCTTTTCGTTGACCAGCGCCGAGGAATTGAGCAACTCGCGCAGGCGCACGTTCTGCTCGGTCAGGGCCGCCAGCTTCTGCAGGCGCCCCTGCAGCAGCAGGGCTTCGGTCTTGAGCTTTTCGTTTTCGGCGATCAGTTCGGTGCGGCTGCCGAACTGGCCCGCCACACCTTGCCACATGCGCTGCGGCAGGTCGGTGATCCAGTACGACTCCATGAGTACCAGGCCCATCTGGCTGCGCACCGGCTTGAGCACGTCGAAGCGCGCGTCGACCACCATCAACGCGACCGACATCACCACCAGAACGAGCAGGCGAACGCCCAGCGAAGGGCCCTTGGAGAAAAGCGGTTTAATGGGCCGTTCCTCGTGGACGACTCAGGAGGTCATTGGACATGGGCAACGCACCAGCCTGGTTGCGGGTTGACGGATACGGCGCCCGGAACGGGCGCCAGCCCAGCGCATACAGGTAGCACTGTGCGTACTACCTGTAAACCGGGCGCTCGTGAACAGCGAGCGGGATCACTCGCTGGAGAGCAGGTCCATCGCGTGCTTGTCCATCATTTCCAGGGCGCGACCACCGCCACGGGCGACACAGGTCAGCGGGTCCTCGGCGACGATCACCGGCAGGCCGGTTTCCTGGGCCAGCAGCTTGTCGAGGTCACGCAGCAGCGCACCGCCACCGGTCAGCACCAGGCCACGCTCGGCAATGTCCGAGGCCAGCTCCGGCGGCGATTGCTCCAGGGCGCTCTTGACCGCCTGGACGATGGTCGCCAGCGATTCCTGCAGCGCTTCGAGCACTTCGTTGGAGTTGAGGGTGAAGGCACGCGGTACACCTTCGGCCAGGTTGCGGCCGCGCACGTCGACTTCGCGCACTTCGCCGCCCGGGTAGGCAGTACCGATTTCCTGCTTGATGCGCTCGGCGGTGGACTCGCCGATCAGGCTGCCGTAGTTGCGGCGCACGTAGGTGACGATGGCTTCGTCGAAGCGGTCGCCGCCAACCCGGACGGATTCGGCATAGACCACGCCGTTCAGCGAGATCAGGGCGATTTCAGTGGTACCACCACCGATATCGACGACCATCGAACCGCGGGCCTCTTCGACCGGCAGGCCGGCACCAATGGCGGCGGCCATCGGTTCTTCGATCAGGAACACTTCACGGGCACCGGCACCCAGGGCCGACTCGCGAATGGCGCGGCGCTCTACCTGGGTAGACTTGCACGGCACGCAGATCAGCACGCGTGGGCTTGGCTGCAGGAAGCTGTTCTCGTGAACCTTGTTGATAAAATACTGCAACATTTTTTCGCAGACGCTGAAGTCGGCGATGACGCCGTCCTTCATCGGACGAATGGCTGCGATGTTGCCAGGCGTACGGCCCAGCATGCGTTTGGCTTCGGTACCGACGGCGACGACGCTTTTCTGATTGCCATGGGTACGGATGGCAACAACCGAGGGCTCATTCAGGACGATACCGCGCTCACGCACGTAAATAAGGGTGTTGGCAGTACCCAGGTCGATGGAAAGATCGCTGGAAAACATGCCACGCAGTTTCTTGAACATGGGAAAGTGACCCTGGGGAAAGCGTGGGTAAAAAAGTGCGGCAAACTCTAACAATGGCAGGGATTTTGGGCAAGGAGCCAATATGTTAAATTGGCTGTTTTTCCGAGCACGCCAGCAGAAATTCGCGGCCGTTAGACCGCCAGAAAGCTGACATGTTCCTCACTGCGGACCCAAATTCCGTTCTTTAGTTTCCCCCTGGAGATCCTCATGGCGCTTGAACGCTGCGACGTGGAAAAGATCGCCCATCTGGCCCGCCTGGGCCTGAATGATGGCGAACTGCCACGCATTACCGACGCCCTGAACAGCATTCTCGGCCTGGTCGACCAGATGCAAGCGGTCGATACCACTGGCATCGAACCCCTGGCCCACCCGCTGGAGGCCAGCCAGCGCCTGCGTCCCGACCAGGTCACAGAAAGCAACCAGCGCGACGCCTACCAGGCCATCGCGCCATCGACCGAGAGCGGTCTGTACCTGGTTCCCAAAGTCATCGAGTAAGGGATAGAGCCTGCCATGCATCAATTGACCCTGGCCGAGATCGCCCGCGGACTCGCCGACAAGTCGTTTTCCTCCGAAGAGCTGACCGGCGCCCTGCTGGCGCGTATCAAGCAGCTCGACCCGCAGATCAACAGCTTCATCAGCGTCACCGAAGACCTGGCCCTGGGCCAGGCACGTGCCGCCGACGCCCGCCGCGCCGCTGGCGAAACCGGCGCGCTGCTGGGTGCGCCAATCGCCCACAAGGACCTGTTCTGCACCCAGGGCGTACGCACCAGCTGCGCCTCGAAGATGCTCGACAACTTCAAGGCGCCGTACGACGCCACCGTGGTCGCCAAGCTGGCCGAAGCCGGCATGGTCACCCTGGGCAAGACCAACATGGACGAGTTCGCCATGGGTTCGGCCAACGAATCCAGCCACTACGGCGCGGTGAAGAACCCGTGGAACCTCGAGCACGTCCCGGGCGGTTCGTCCGGTGGCTCGGCTGCTGCCGTGGCCGCGCGCCTGCTGCCGGCCAGCACCGGCACCGACACCGGCGGCTCGATCCGCCAGCCGGCGGCACTGACCAACCTCACCGGCCTCAAACCGACGTACGGTCGTGTGTCGCGCTGGGGCATGATCGCCTACGCCTCCAGCCTCGACCAGGGCGGCCCGCTGGCCCGCACCGCCGAGGACTGTGCCCTGCTGCTGCAAGGCATGGCTGGTTTCGATGCCAAGGACTCCACCAGCATCGAAGAGCCGGTGCCAGACTACAGCGCCAACCTCAACGCATCCTTGCAAGGCCTGCGCATCGGCCTGCCGAAGGAGTACTTCGGTGCTGGCCTGGACCCACGCATCGCCGACCTGGTCCAGGCCAGCGTCAAGGAGCTGGAAAAGCTCGGCGCGGTGGTCAAGGAAATCAGCCTGCCGAACATGCAGCACGCCATCCCGGCCTACTACGTGATCGCCCCGGCAGAAGCCTCGTCCAACCTGTCGCGTTTCGACGGCGTGCGCTTCGGCTACCGCTGCGAAGCCCCGAAAGACCTCACCGACCTGTACAAGCGTTCCCGTGGCGAAGGCTTCGGCGCTGAAGTGCAGCGCCGCATCATGGTCGGCACCTACGCCCTGTCGGCCGGCTACTACGATGCCTACTACGTGAAGGCGCAGCAGATCCGCCGCCTGATCAAGAACGACTTCATGGCGGCCTTCAACGACGTCGACCTGATCCTCGGCCCGACCACGCCGAACCCGGCCTGGAAGCTCGGTGCCAAGAGCAGCGACCCGGTCGCCGCCTATCTGGAAGACGTCTACACCATCACCGCCAACCTGGCGGGCCTGCCGGGCCTGTCGATGCCAGCCGGCTTCGTCGATGGCCTGCCGGTCGGCGTGCAACTACTGGCGCCATACTTCCAGGAAGGCCGCCTGCTCAACGTCGCACACCGCTACCAGCAAGTGACCGACTGGCACACCCGCGCCCCCAACGGCTTCTGAGGAATTCACACATGCAATGGGAAGTTGTGATCGGGCTGGAAATCCACACTCAGCTCGCCACCCAGTCGAAGATCTTCTCCGGCAGCGCCACCACCTTTGGCTCCGAGCCGAACACCCAGGCCAGCCTGGTTGACCTGGGCATGCCCGGCGTACTGCCGGTGCTGAACCAGGAAGCCGTGCGCATGGCGTGCATGTTCGGCCTGGCCATCGATGCCGAGATCGGCAAGCGCAACGTGTTCGCGCGCAAGAACTACTTCTACCCGGACCTGCCCAAGGGCTACCAGATCAGCCAGATGGACCTGCCGATCGTCGGCAAGGGCCACCTGGACATCGCCCTGGAAGACGGCACCATCAAGCGCATCGGCGTAACCCGCGCGCACCTGGAAGAAGACGCCGGCAAAAGCCTGCACGAAGACTTCAGCGGCTCCACCGGCATCGACCTGAACCGTGCCGGCACGCCGCTGCTGGAAATCGTCTCCGAGCCGGACATGCGCAGCGCCAAGGAGGCCGTGGCCTACGTCAAGGCGATCCACGCGCTGGTGCGCTACCTGGGCATCTGCGACGGCAACATGGCCGAAGGCTCGCTACGCTGCGACTGCAACGTGTCGATCCGCCCGAAAGGCCAAGCCGAGTTCGGCACCCGCTGCGAGATCAAGAACGTCAACTCGTTCCGCTTCATCGAGCGCGCGATCAACAGCGAAATCCAACGCCAGATCGACCTGATCGAGGACGGCGGCAAGGTGGTGCAGGAAACCCGCCTGTACGACCCGAACAAGGACGAGACCCGCTCCATGCGCAGCAAGGAGGAAGCCAACGACTACCGTTACTTCCCCGACCCGGACCTGCTGCCGGTGGTGATCGAGGACAGCTTCCTCGAAACCGTCCGCGCCGGCCTGCCGGAGCTGCCGACCCAGAAGGTCGAACGCTTCCAGAGCCAGTACGGCCTGTCGGCCTACGACGCCAACGTGCTGGCCTCGAGCCGGGAGCAGGCAGACTACTTCGAGGAAGTGGTGAAGATCGGTGGTGACGCCAAGCTGGCTGCCAACTGGGTCATGGTCGAGCTGGGCAGCCTGCTGAACAAGCTGGGCATCGAGATCGACCAGGCGCCGGTCAGCGCCGCGCAGCTGGGTGGCATGCTGCTGCGCATCCGCGACAACACCATCAGCGGCAAGATCGCCAAGACCGTGTTCGAGGCCATGGCCGCCGGTGAAGGCGATGCCGACAGCATCATCGAGAGCAAAGGCCTGAAGCAGGTCACCGACACCGGTGCGATCGACAAGATGCTCGACGAAGTGCTGGCGGCCAACGCCGAGCAGGTCGAACAATACCGCGCAGCCGACGAGGCCAAGCGCGGCAAGATGTTCGGCTTCTTCGTCGGCCAGGCCATGAAAGCCTCCAAAGGCAAGGCCAACCCGGGGCAGGTGAACCAATTGCTCAAGGCCAAGCTCGAAGGGTGACCTGAAATGCGGCGAGGGCTTACGCCCTCGTTCGCCGGCAAGCCAGCTCCCACAGGTACCGCATCGTGCCCAAAGGCAGTGATGTACCTGTGGGAGCTGGCTTGTCGTGGCGACGAACCGCGGCGATGGGCCGCACAGCGGCCCCAATTGCAGCATCGGAGCAAGAACTTGCTAAAACGATCCCTCACTACCCTGGCCCTCTTTTCCCTCCTGGCCGGCTGCGCCAGCCACGACATCGACCCGCGCGGCTACGACAAAACGGGCACCGCCTCCTATTACGGCTCCCGCCACCACGGCAAACGCACCGCCAGCGGCGAAGCCTTCAACCAGCATGGCCTCACTGCTGCCCACCGGAGCCTGCCCTTCGGCAGCCGTGTTCTGGTCACCAACCTGGCCAACCAACGCAGTGTCGTGGTCCGTATCAATGATCGTGGCCCACATACCCGTGGCCGCCTGATCGACCTGTCACGCGCCGCAGCGGAAAAAATCGGCATGCTCCGTAGCGGAACGGCGCGCGTCCGGGTACAAGGGCTTAGCGACTGACGCGACAGGAGTCCGACCATTTTCGACCTGGCCACCCTTCCCACCTTCAGCCTCCTGCAACTAGGCATCGCCTTGCTGTTGCTGGTCGCTGGCGCCGAATTGCTGGTGCGCGCAGCCCTGCGCCTGGCCCAGCGCCTGCACGTGCGCCCACTGATCATCGGCCTGAGCCTGGTGGCCTTCGGCAGCACCGCGCCACAACTGACCGTGAGCCTGCAGGCCGCCTACCAGGGCGCGCCGGATGTGGCGGTGGGCAGTGTGGTCGGCAGCAACATCTTCAACGTGCTGGTCATTCTCGGCCTGGCCGCGCTGATCATCCCGCTGCGCGTGTCACGCCAGCTGGTGCGCCTGGACATTCCGCTGATGATCATCGCCAGCGGCCTGGTCTACGCCTTGTCCGCCAACGGCCACCTGGGCCGGTTCGAAGGCGGCTTGCTGCTGCTCGGCCTGGCCGGTTACCTGGCGATGCTGTGGCACCAGTCGCGGCACTACGCACGCACCTACCCCGCACCGCACACCGTCACAACCAGCGCCGGGCGCTTCTGGTCGGGCACGCTACTGCAAGTGGTGGCTGGCTTTGGCTTGCTGAGCCTGGCAGGCCACCTGCTGCTGGAGGCCGCCGTCGAGGTCGCCACTGACCTGGGCCTGTCCGAGCGTATCATCGGCCTGACCGTCGTCGCCGTCTGCACTTCCCTGCCAGAACTGGCCGCCGCGCTGATCGCCGCTCTGCGTGGCGAACGGGAAATCGCCGTGGGCACGGTGATCGGCAGCAACCTGTTCAACTTGCTGGCGGTGCTGGGCCTGACCGCAGTGGTCGCCCCCGAACCGCTGTCGATCTCGCCCAACGCCCTGGCCTTCGACCTGCCGGTGATGCTGGGCGTTGCCGCGCTGAGCCTGCCGGTGTTCTATTCCGGTTACCGGATCACCCGCGCCGAAGGCCTGGTGTTTCTCTGCCTGTACCTGGCCTATGGGCTGCACGTGGCGGCCTTTACCATGGGCATGCCGCTGGCCGGCCGCCTGGAGCGCTTGATGCTGTTCTATGTGCTGCCTGTGCTCGCCGTGGTGCTGCTGTACACCACGGTGCGTGCCTGGCGCCGTCAACACTAAGGAAAACGACATGACCGAGAGCAACAAGACCGGCGAGCAGATTCGCCGCCAGGTGATGGGCGATGCGTTCGTCGACCGTGCCCTGGGCAATGCCACCGACTTTACCCAGCCGCTGCAGGACTTCGTCAACGAGCATGCCTGGGGCAGTGTATGGGCGCGTGACGGGCTGCCGTTGAAGACCCGCAGCCTGATTACCCTGGCCACACTGACGGCACTCAAGTGCCCGCAAGAGCTCAAGGGGCATGTGCGCGGGGCGCTGAACAATGGCTGTACGGTAGAAGAGATTCGCGAGGCGCTGCTGCATTGCGCGGTATATGCGGGGGTACCGGCGGCGATCGATGCGTTCCGCGCGGCGCAGGAAGTGATCGACAGTTATCAAGGCTGATTCAGCCTTTTTCAGGCCCGGCCTCTTCGCGGGCACGCCCGCTCCCACAGTGTGGGCGCACAGGCCTTGAAACCTGTGCAGCACCTGTGGGAGCGGGCGAGCCCGCGAAGAGGCCGGTACTGTATTACCTATTTAGCCTGGCGAGCCTTCTTCAGCTTGAAGGCTACCCACAACGCGGCAATCCACGCCGGAATCAGCATCACCGAAATACGGATCGGCGGGGTCAGGTACATCACCACCAGGATCAGCACGATGAACGCCAGGCACAGGTAGTTGGTCAGCGGGTGCCCCAGGCTCTTGTAGAACGGCATGATCCCCGCCGCCAGCTTGGCCTTGCGGAACTTCAGGTGGGTAATGCTGATGCTGGCCCAGTTGATCACCAGCGCCGATACCGCCAGGGCCATGAGCAAGCCAAAGGCTTCACCTGGCATCAGGTAGTTGATCAGCACGCACATGCCCGTGGCGAAGGCCGATACACCCAGCGCTGCCAGCGGCACGCCGCTACGGCTGACCTTGAGCAGCTGGCGCGGTGCATCACCCTGGCTGGCCAGGCCGAACAGCATGCGGCTGTTGGCGTACACGCAGCTGTTGTACACCGACAGCGCGGCGGTCAGCACCACGATGTTGAGGATGGTCGCCACCAGGTCGCTGTCCAGTTCGTGGAAGATCATCACGAACGGGCTACCGCCCTGCACAACCTTCTGCCACGGGTACAGTGACAGCAGCACCGCCAGGGCACCGATATAGAAGATCAGGATGCGGTACACCACCTGGTTGGTGGCCTTTGGAATGCTCTGGCGCGGGTTTTCCGCCTCGGCGGCAGTGATGCCCACCAGTTCCAGGCCACCAAACGAGAACATGATCACCGCCAGGGCCATTACCAGGCCGGTGACGCCGTTAGGGAAGAAGCCACCGTACTGCCACAGGTTGGCCACACTGGCATCCGGGCCGCCATGGCCACTGCTCAACAACCAGGCGCCGAAGCCGATCATGCTGACGATGGCCACCACCTTGACCAGGGCGAACCAGAACTCCATTTCGCCGTAGATCTTCACCTGAGTGAGGTTGATCAGGTTGATCACCACGAAGAAGATCGCCGCCGTGGCCCAGGTCGGGAAGTCCGGCCACCAGTACTGCACATAGATACCCACCGCCGTCAGCTCGGCCATGCCGACCAGCACGTACACCACCCAGTAGTTCCAGCCCGACACGAAGCCGGCGAACTCGCTCCAGTACTGGTGGGCGAAGTGGCTGAAGCTGCCGGCCACCGGCTCCTCCACCACCATTTCGCCCAACTGGCGCATGATCAGGAAGGCCATCAGGCCGGCAATGGCATAGCCCAGCAGCACAGACGGGCCGGCCAACTGGATGGTCTGGGCGATGCCCAGGAACAACCCGGTACCGATGGCCCCGCCCAGCGCGATCAACTGGATATGGCGATTCTTCAGCCCGCGCTGTAACCGCTCGGGCGTGCTCTGGTCTTGCATGAAGTGTCCTTTAGCTCAGTGAGGCTGTGTTTTTTGTGTTGTTTGCAGTCAAGGATCTAGATCCATCCGCCCCACTGCAAGATGAAAATGCCAATGTTGGTGGTGATCGCCGCCATTAGCGTGGTAATCACGATGATCGACGCGGCCAGTTCATGGTTGCCGTTGGCCGCCCGCGCCATCACGTAGCTGGCAGCTGCGGTCGGGCTGCCGATGTACAGGAACAGGATGCCCAGCTCGGCCCCGCGGAAGCCGCACAGCCAGGCACCGAGGGTGCCGAGCAGCGGTAGCCAGACCATCTTCACCAGGCTGGCATCGATGGCCAGCCTGCCGCTGTCGCGCAGTGCCGCCAGCGACAGGGTGCCGCCAATGCAGATCAGCGCCAGCGGCAAGGTCATCTGCGCCAGGTAGTCGCCCGAGGTCAGCAGCCAGTTGGGCAGCGGCACCTGGCCGTAGGCCATGGGGGTAGCGACCAGCACGCTGATGACCAGCGGGTTGCTGAAGATGCTCTTGCAGAGGCTCCACGGGTCAGACTTGAGGTCCGGGCTGTATACCGCCAGCACCACCACCGACAGCGAGTTGTACATGAGGATGACCAGGCCGGCGAGTACCGCGCCCAGCGAAATACCGTAGTCGCCGTACAGGCTGGCGGCCAGGGCCAGGCCGATCACGCCGTTGTTGCCGCGGAACGCGCCCTGGGTATAGATGCCTCGTTCCGCCAGCGGGCTGCGCCAGATGGCCATCCCCCAGGCGATGGCGAAGCCTGCCAGTGTGGCGACGATGAAATAGAGGAGGACGCTGGGTTTGACCGCTGCCGCCAGGTCGGCGTGGTAGATACCGAGGAACAGCAGCGCCGGCATGCAGACGTTGAACACCAGCTGCGAGGCAACGCGGTTGAAATTGTCGTCGATCAGGTGGATGCGTTTGAGCAGTACGCCCATGAACAGCATGGCGAAAACCGGTGCCGTGATGTTCAGCGTCTGGATAAGAAGGGCGAGCATGCGCAAGCGATCCTGCAGGGGGTTGCCGTTAGGCGGCTAATGATACGCCAACGGCTGGGACTTGCGGGGATCGCGGGGGGTTATAGAGAAATTTCTGTCAGTACCGGCCCTATCGCCGGCAAGCCAGCTCCCACAGGGACCCACAGGGTTCGAAGTCTGTGCAATACCTGTGGGAGCTGGCTTGCTGGCGATAGGGCCGGTACTGTCGGTAAAGAATCAGCGCCGAACCGGGCGCTTCTGCAGCTTGCGCTGCAAGGTCCGGCGGTGCATGCCCAGCGCCCGCGCGGTGGCCGAGATATTGCCCTCGTGCTCGTTCAGCACACGCTGGATGTGCTCCCATTGCAGGCGGTCGACCGACATCGGGTTTTCCGGCACCAGGGTATCCAGGTCGGTGTGCTCCGACAGCAGCGCCGCCAGCACGTCGTCGGCGTCGGCCGGTTTGCACAGGTAGTTGCAGGCACCGCGCTTGACCGCCTCCACCGCAGTGGCAATGCTCGAGTAACCGGTCAGGATCACCACGCGCATCTCCGGGTCCAGCTCCAGCAGCTTGGGCAGCAGCACCAGGCCGGAGTCGCCTTCCATCTTCAGGTCCAGAGTGGCGTAGTCCGGCAGGTCCTGCTGGGCCAGGATCAACCCCTCCTCGGCGGAACTGGCGGTGCTCACGCGGAAACCACGGCGGCTCATGGCCCGGGCCATGACCCGGGTGAAGGTGGCATCGTCATCCACCAGCAGCAGGTGCGGCAGCTCTTCGCTTTCGACCTGGTTTTCTTCGCTCATCATTCATCTCCTCGCTTGCCATAGGGCAGGCGCAGTTCGGTCAGGGTGCCACCCTGTTCATGACTATAGAGTTTCACCGAACCGCCCGCACGGGTCACGCTGGCCTTGCTCAAGAACAGGCCCAGGCCGAAGCCTTTGCCTTTGGTGGTAATGAAGGGTTTGCCGATGGCTTCGGCAATCGCCGGCGGCACACCGGGGCCATGGTCGCGGATGCTGATGACGATGTCCTGGGCGTCCCAGTCCAGGCGCACTTCAAGGTCATCGGGGCAGGCATCGGCGGCATTGTTCAACAGGTTCAGCAGCGCCTGGGTCAGGTCCGGTGGCGGGGTCAGGCGCGGCACCTGGCCGTCGCGCAGGCGCTGGAAGCGGTAGCTAGCCTCGGGGCGCATCAGGTGCCAGCGGTTGAGCGCCTCGTCCAGCCACGCGGTCACGTCCTGCTCCAGCACCGCCAGGCGGCGGTTGGCTTCGGCGGCGCGTACCAGCTGCTGCAGGGTTTCCTTGCACAGCTTCACCTGGTCCTGAAGGATCTGCAGGTCTTCCTGCAGCAATGGGTCGGCATGGTCCTGGCGCATTTCATTGAGCAGCACGCTCATGGTCGCCAGGGGCGTGCCCAGCTCATGGGCAGCACCGGCGGCCTGGGTGGCCACAGCCAGCAGTTGCTCATCACGCAGGCTTTCTTCACGCCGCTCGGAACGCAGCTGCTCCTGACGGCGCAGCTCTTCGGCCATGCGTGCGGCAAAGAAGGTGATCACCGCTGCGGCCAGGGCAATACTCAGCCACATGCCGTAGACCTGCATCTTGTCCCGCGCCATCGGCAGGCCTTCGAGCGGGTAGAACTGCACCAGCAGCAGGCTGTAGGCGGTCAGCGCGATGCCCGACAGGATCAGCGAATACAGCCACGGCAGGGTGACCGCGGCAATCGCCAACGGTACCAGGTAATACGACACGAACGGGTTGGTCGAACCGCCGGAGTAATACAGCAAGGCGCTGTGGATCAGCAAGTCACAGGCCAGCTGCAAGGCGTACTCCAGCTCGGTGACCGGCAACGACAGGCGCAAGCGCAAGGCCGTGAAGGCACACAGCAGCGAAGACAAGGCCAAGGTGCCGGCCAGCGACAGCCACGGCAAAGGCAGCAGTTCGGTCCAGTAGGCGACGCCCACGGAGCCGGCCTGGGCAGCCAGGACCAGGACCCGAATGACGGTCAGGCGCCAGAGGTTCTGGCGGGTAGCGGACAGCGGTTGTACGGCGGCGAGCATGAGCTCTCCTGATGAGTGCTCCAGAAAATCGGCTGGAGTATACCGAAGCCGGGCGCCTCGCTGCAGCGATGCGGCAAAGCGCCACAGGTTGTCACAGGTTCATGATGGCATTTTTGAACCCACTACACTGTTGCCGGTCTTATGGGCCATGCGTGGAATGGATGACCAGCCTCCACGCCTTTCATTGCCAAGGAGTAACACATGCACATTCCACGTCGCGGCGCCGCCCTGATTCTGTCCTGCGGCCTGCTCGCCAGCCTGCCGGTGCTGGCCGCCGATGAACCGCGCTACAACCAGGTATCGCTGCGCGCCGAAGTCAGCAAGGAAGTGGCGCGCGACCTGATGGTCGTGACCCTGTACAGCGAAGCGCAGAACACCGACCCGGGCAAGCTCGCCAAGCAGATCACCGAAACCATGAACAAGGCCGTGCAGCAGTCGCGCCAGGTCAAGGATGTGAAGATCAGCCAGGGCAGCCGCAACAGCTACCCGGTCTATGACAGCAAGGGCCAGAAGATCACCGGCTGGCGCGAGCGCGCCGAGCTGCGCCTGGAAAGCGCCAACTTCCCGGCCCTGTCCCAGCTCACCGCCGACCTGCTGCAAGAGCTGAAAATGGGCGGCATGGACTTCTCCATCGCCCCGGCCACGCGCAAGGCCAGCGAGGATGCCCTGCTCAAGGACGCGGTCGATGCCTTCAAGGCACGTGCGCAACTGGCCACCGAGGCGCTGGGTGGCAAGGGCTACAAAGTGGTCAGCCTGAACCTGAACAGCAGCGGTTATCCACGCCCGTACATGCGCAGCGCACCGATGGCGATGAAGGCCATGGGGGCGGATGAAGCGGCGCCGGCGCCTGATATCGAAGCGGGCACCAGTGAAGTCAGCATGAATGCCGATGGGCTGATCGAAGTGCAGATGCCTTGAGACCGCCGGGGGCGCTTTGCGCCCCATCGCCGGCAAGCCAGCTCCCACAGGAACCTCACAAGCCTGAAAAGTAGTGGAACCTTTTGTGGGAGCTGGCTTGCCGGCGATGAGGCCATCCGAAAAAACGCAGTATCAGACCTTTCCTACGCACCACCAAGGTGCCTCCTACATTTTCCCCCGCCCCGAAACATCCCGCAAAAAG
Source organism: Pseudomonas sp. 10-1B (assembly GCF_000935045.1). Classification (GTDB taxonomy): domain Bacteria; phylum Pseudomonadota; class Gammaproteobacteria; order Pseudomonadales; family Pseudomonadaceae; genus Aquipseudomonas. The sequence goes on along the minus strand of NZ_JYKS01000008.1, from coordinate 20,343 downwards.
CCATCATTTTGCCTGCGCAAACGTTTTACTTCGCCAAAAGTTATACCGATGCGACATCCATGTACGTTCGTGCCACCTTTCCGGCGCCAACTATCCTTATGTGTATTGCATTGGGAACAGCCCCTGCATAAGTATCCGCAGGTCGGCTCACGAGGCCACCTCAATCGAAAAATGACAACAATGAGGCCACCATGCTCAAACACGCAGTCATTCCGTTCCTGCTTGGCGCAGGCTTGCTCACCGGCGCACCGTCGGCCCTCGCCGCGTCCAACCTGGTGTTCTGCTCCGAAGGCAGCCCGGCCGGTTTCGACCCGGGGCAATACACCACAGGGACCGATTTCGACGCCTCGGCCGAGACCGTGTTCAACCGTCTGACCCAGTTCGAGCGCGGCGGCACCGCGGTTATCCCGGGCCTGGCGACCAAGTGGGAAGTGTCCGACGACGGCAAGACCTACACCTTCCACCTGCGCGAAGGGGTCAAGTTCCACACCACCGACTACTTCAAGCCCAGCCGCCCATTCAACGCCGATGACGTGCTGTTCACCTTCAACCGCATGCTCGACAAGAATCATCCGTTCCGCAAGGTCTACCCCACCGAGTTCCCGTACTTCACCGACATGGGCATGGACAAGAACATCGCCAAGCTGGAGAAGCTCGACGAGCATACGGTGAAGTTCACCCTCAACGAGGTCGACGCTGCGTTCATCCAGAACCTGGCCATGAGCTTCGCCTCCATCCAGTCCGCCGAATACGCCGATCAGTTGCTCAAGGATGGCAAGGCCGCCGACATCAACCAGAAGCCGATCGGCACCGGCCCGTTCGTGTTCAGCAAGTACCAGAAGGACGCGCAGATCCGCTTCAAGGGCAACAAGGATTACTGGCAGCCCGATGACGTGAAGATCGACAACCTGATCTTCGCCATCACCACCGACGCCTCGGTACGCATGCAGAAGCTGAAGAAGAACGAGTGCCAGGTCACCCTGTTCCCGCGCCCGGCCGATATCGAGCCGCTAAAGAAAGACCCCAAGCTACAGATGCCCCAACAGGCCGGTTTCAACCTCGGCTACATCGCCTACAACGTGATGGACAAGATCAAGGGCAGCAACGAGCCCAACCCCATGGCCCAGCTGAAAGTGCGCCAGGCGCTGGACATGGCCGTGGACAAGAAGAAGATCATCGAGTCGGTCTACCAGGGCGCCGGCCAGTTGGCAGTCAATGCCATGCCGCCTACCCAGTGGTCCTATGACGACAGCATCAAGGATGCCCCGTTCGACCCCGAGAAAGCCAAGCAACTGCTCAAGGAAGCCGGCATCAAGGAAGGCACCGAGATCACCCTGTGGGCCATGCCCGTGCAGCGACCGTACAACCCCAATGCCAAGCTGATGGCCGAAATGCTCCAGTCCGACTGGGCCAAGATCGGCATCAAGGCAAAGATCGTCAGCTATGAATGGGGCGAGTACATCAAGCGCTCCAAGGGCGGCGAACAGGGTGCCATGCTGATCGGCTGGAGCGGCGACAACGGTGACCCGGACAACTGGCTGGGCACCCTGTACGGCTGCGATGCCGTCGACGGCAACAACTTCTCCAAGTGGTGCTACAAGCCCTACGACGACCTGATCAAACAGGCAAAAGCCACCCCCGACCAGGCCAAGCGCACCGAGCTGTACCAGCAGGCGCAGCACATCCTCAAGGAGCAGGTGCCAATCACCCCGATCGCCCACTCCACCGTGTACCAGCCCATGAGCGCCAAAGTGAAGGACTTCAAGATCAGCCCGTTCGCGCTGAACTCCTTCTACGGCGTCAGCGTGGACAAATAGGGTAATTCAGGCACCCGCTGAGCGGCGGGTGCCCGCCATCCTTGCCATCTCTTCATGTCGTCCTGCGGCTATCCGCCGCGGGGTCGGCGAACTGTTGCCGCCATTCATACCCAGAGGCGGCGCAAACAGACGAAAAAGGACTTGCCATGCGTCATGCCACCCGTCTTTCGACCCTGCTGGCCCTGGGCCTGATTAGCCAATCCCCTGCCCTGCTGGCCAACAACCTGGTGTTCTGCTCCGAAGGCAGCCCCGCCGGCTTCGACACCGCCCAATACACTAGCGCCACCGACAACGACGCTGCCGAACCGATCTACAACCGCCTGGTCGAGTTCGAGCGCGGCGGCACCGCCGTGCACCCTGCCCTGGCGACCCGCTGGGAAGTGTCCGACGATGGCCTGCGTTACACCTTTCACCTGCGCGAAGGGGTGAAGTTCCATAGCAACAAGGCCTTCACTCCGAGCCGCGACTTCAATGCCGACGACGTGCTGTTCACCTTCAACCGCATGCTCGACAAGGGCCACCCGTTCCGCCAGGCCTACCCGACCGAGTTCCCCTATTTCATCAGCATGGGCCTGGACAAGAACATCGCCCGCGTCGAGAAGGTCGACCCGCTGACCGTAGTATTCACCTTGAACACGGTCGATGCCGCGTTCATCCAGAACCTGGCGATGAGCTTCGCCTCGATTCTGTCTGCCGAGTACGCCGACAAGCTGCTGGCCAGCGGTCGCCCCAGCGACATCAACCAGCAACCGATCGGTACCGGGCCATTCGTGTTCCAGCGTTACCAGAAGGACTCGCAGATCCGCTACAAAGGCAACAAAGCCTACTGGGCGCCGGATGAGGTGAAGATCGACAACCTGGTGTTCTCGATCAACGTCGACCCTTCGGTGCGCATCCAGAAGCTGCGTCGCAACGAATGCCAGGTCACCCTGCACCCTCGCCCGGCCGACCTGCCGGCGCTCAAGGCCGACAGCAAGCTGCAGGTGCTGCAGCAACCGGGCTTCAACCTCGGCTACATCGCCTACAACACCCAGCACCCACCGTTCGACCGCCTGGAAGTACGCCAGGCGATGGACATGGCGGTGAACAAGAAGGCCATCATCCAGGCGGTGTATCAGGACTCCGGCCAACTGGCGGTCAATGCCATGCCGCCGACCCAGTGGTCCTATGACGAAAGCCTCAAGGACGCGCCCTACGACCCGGAAAAGGCCAAACAGCTGCTGCAGCAGGCCGGGGTCAAGGCTGGCACCGAAGTCACCCTGTGGGCCATGCCGGTGCAGCGCCCGTACAACCCCAACGCCAAACTGATGGCCGAAATGCTCCAGGCCGACTGGGCCAAGCTCGGCTTCAAGGTGCGCATCGTCAGCTACGAATGGGGCGAATACCTCAAGCGCATGAAAAGCGGCGAGCACGACATCGCCCTGATCGGCTGGACTGGCGACAACGGCGACCCGGACAACTGGTTGGGCACCCTCTACAACTGCGATGCCATCGGCAGCAACAACTACTCGCTGTGGTGCGACCCGCAGTACGACAACCTGGTCAAGCAGGCCAAGCAAGTGACCGACCGCGCGCAGCGCACCGCCCTGTACCAGCAGGCCCAGCAGCGGCTCAAGCAGCAGGTACCGATTACCCCGGTGGCGCATTCCACGGTCAACCAACCGCTCAGCGTCAAGGTTTCCCAGTTCAAGGTCAGCCCGTTTGGGCGCAATGATTTTTCCGGTGTGAGTGTTGATTAAGCGTTAACCGGTACCGGCCTCTTCGCGGGTGAACCCGCTCCTACACAGGCCCGTGTAGGAGCGGGTTTACCCGCGAAAGGGCCAGTACAGCCAACACAGCACCCCGATTCAGCCCGGCGATCCCGTGGCAACCCTGGCAACACCGCAGCAATCACCCGGCCCACAAGGCCGGCAATAACTAGAAAAGAAAGGGAGCTTTAACCTTGAGAGTATTCACCTTGACCGCACTGGCGTTAACCATCAGTGCCTTATCCACCGTGGCCCAGGCCGACTCGCAAAGCCAGGACTACCTCCCCGTCACCCTCAAAAGCGACAGCGAGCAGGCGCAGGCCAGCGGCTTCATCGACGGCCAGAGCCTGACAGGCAGTACCCGCAACTGGTACGCCCGCGAACGCGCCGCCCGCGCGCCGCTGTGGAAGTACTACAAGAGCGACGGCACCCGCCACGACACCCACAGCCGCGAGAACTGGGTGCAGGGCACCATCCTCAACTACAGCTCCGGCTTCACCCAGGGTACCGTGGGCTTCGCCGTCGAGGCCGCCGGCTACAACGCCATCGCCCTGCAGCAGAGCCGCGAAGCGGTCGCCGGCCCCAACAACCGTACCCTGACCCACAGCGATGGCGACCCCATCGGCCAGTGGAGCAAACTGGGCCTGGGCAACATCAAGGCACGCGTGTCCAACACCACCCTCACCCTGGGCCGGCAGTCAGTGGACACCCCGATGATCGCCTATATCGGCAACCGCGCCCTGCCGTCGAGCTTCCAGGGCGCATTCCTGCACAGCGCCGAGTTCGACAACCTCAGCTTCGACCTGGGTACCTTCGACCGTGTCTCGCCACGTACCGAGCAGAGCCTCAGCAAGTTCCGCAGCGAGTACGGTGCCACCGGCGTGGAAACCGACCGGGCCAGCACCGCCGGCATCAACTACCAGCCGTTCAAGAGCCTGAGCACCAGCCTGTACGCCACCAAGGTCGACGATTTCTGGAACCAGTACTACTTCGGCGCCAACCACGTGCTCGGTGACAGCGCAGTGCTCAGCCTGAGCACCGGCCTGAACTACTACAAGACCGTCGACGCCGGCAGCCAGAAGATGGGCAAGATCGACAACGACACCTACAGCCTGTCATTCGGCCTGACCCACCAGGCCCACACCCTCAGCGCCTCGTGGCAGCAGGTCAACGGCAACGAATACTTCGACTACCTGCACGAAACCAACGGCATCTACCTGGCCAACTCGCTGCTGTCCGACTTCAACGGCCCCAACGAGAAATCGCTGCAGATTTCCTACGTGCTGAACATGGCGCCCTACGGCGTGCCCGGCCTGAAGTTCAACCTGTACAACGCCCGCGGCTGGGGCATCGACGGCACCCACTACCGCGGCAGCGCCTATGACGTGAATGGCCTGGACGGCGAAACCCACTACGAGTGGGGCATCGGCACCAGCTACGCGGTGCAGAGCGGGCCACTGAAAGACACCAGCATCCGCGCCACCTACACCACGCACCGCGCCAGCAAGGCGCAGGGCGATGGCAGCCTGGATGAGTTCCGCGTGGTCACCACCATTCCGTTCAACATTCTCTGACCGCTGGCGCCACGGCCGGCTTCGCTGCGGGCCGTGGCGGCTACGCTGGAATCAATGCAAGCAGGGAGTCTTCAACCCATGCAGAGAGCTTTCATCAAATCACTACCGCTACGCCTGGCCCTGGCCGCGCTGGTGCTCGGCAGTGCCACGCAACTGGCAGCCAAACCGCTGGTGGTATGCACCGAAGCCAGCCCGGAAGGGTTCGACGTCGTTCAATACACCACGGCGGTCACCTTCGATGCCTCGTCCGAAACCCTGTTCAACCGCTTGGTCGACTTCAAGCCCGGCACCACCGACATCCAGCCGGCCCTGGCCGAACGTTGGGACATTTCGCCAGACGGCCTGACCTACACCTTTCACCTGCGCCAGGGGGTGAAGTTCCACACTACCGATTACTTCACGCCTACCCGCGAGTTCAACGCCGACGACGTGCTGTGGAGCCTGCGTCGCCAACTCGATCCGGCCCACCCGTGGCATGACAAGACCAGCGTCGGCTACCCGTACTTCGAAAGCATGGCCTTCAAGGACCTGCTCAAGTCGGTGGACAAGACCGACGACCACACCGTGGTGATCACCCTCACCCGTCCGGAAGCCCCGTTCCTGCATGACATGGCCATGGGTTTCACTTCGATCTACTCCGCCGAATACGGCGACCAGTTGCTCAAGGCCGGCAAGACCGCCGAGCTGAACAGCAAGCCGATCGGCACCGGCCCATTCATTTTCCAGCGCTATAACAAGGACGCTCAGGTCCGCTTCAAAGCCAACCCGGACTACTTCCGCGGCAAGCCGCCGGCCGACGCCCTGGTATTCGCGATCGCCACCGACAGTAACGTGCGCCTGCAAAAACTGCGCGCCAACGAGTGCCAGGTGGCGTTGTACCCCAAGCCGGACGACGTGCCGTCGATCAAGGCCGACCCCAAGCTCAAGGTGGCCGAAATCGAAGCGCTGGTCACCGGCTACATCGCCATGAACACCCAGCACAAATACCTCAGCGACGTGCGCGTGCGTAAAGCCATCAACATGGCCTTCGACCGCCAGACCCACGTCGACCAGCTGTTTGGCAAAGGCAATGCACTGGTCGGTGTGAATCCGTATCCACCGACCATGGTCGGCTACAACACCGACAACAAGAACCCGCCTCGCGACCTGGCCAAAGCCCGCGAACTGCTCAAGGAAGCTGGCGTGCCCGAAGGCACGGTAATAACCCTGTTCACCCGCAACGGTGGCGGCGCTACCAACCCCAACCCGCGCCTGTCTGCCGAGATGCTGCAGGCCGACCTGAAACAGATCGGCCTGCAACTGGATATCCGCGTGATGGAATGGGCTGAAATGCTGCGCCGCGCGAAGAAGGGTGAAGCCGACCTGGTGTCTACCGGCTGGGCCGGCGACAACGGCGACCCGGACAATTTCCTCAGCCCACTGCTCAGTTGCGATGCGGCCAGGACCGGCGAGAACTACGCGCGCTGGTGCAACCCGAAATTCCAGGAGCTGATCAGCCGTGCCCGCGAAGTGATCGACAACGACGAGCGCGCAAGGCTCTATAGCGAGGCATTGAAGGTGTACGATGACGACCAACCCTGGATCAGCATGGCTCATCCGAAGATGTTCACCGCCATGCGTGACAACGTGGAGGGCTACGTGATCAGCCCTCTGACCAACAACAACTTCGCCACCACCAAGGTGAAGTAGAACAACAACGACCGCCGGCAACCCACACGGGCACCGGCGGCACTGCCGTAGCGCGCTGCTGGCCGCACGGTCTGATGAGGTAACCCCGACAATGTTGAGTTTTATTGCCCGGCGCCTTGGCCTGCTGATACCGACCTTTTTCGGTATCACCTTGCTCACCTTCGCGCTCATACGCCTGATCCCCGGCGACCCGGTGGAAGTGATGATGGGCGAACGCAGGGTCGACCCCGAAATGCATGCCCAGGCCATGGAGCGCCTGGGCTTGAACAAGCCGTTGCCAGTCCAGTACCTGGACTATGTCGGCAAGCTGGCCCACGGTGATCTCGGAGAGTCGCTGCGCACCCGCGAAAGCGTGTGGAGCGAATTCCTCACCCTGTTCCCCGCCACCCTGGAGCTGGCCTTTGCCGCCTTGCTGTTCGCCGGCACTGTCGGCCTGCTGGCCGGGGTGATCGCCGCGCTCAAGCGCGGCTCGCTGTTCGACCACGGGGTGATGGGCATATCGCTGGCCGGCTATTCGATGCCGATCTTCTGGTGGGGCTTGATCCTGATCATGTTCTTCTCGGTGAGCCTGGGCTGGACCCCAGTGTCCGGGCGCATCGACCTGCTCTACGACATCGAGCCGAAAACCGGCTTCATGCTTATCGACACCCTGCTCAGCGACGAAGAAGGCGCGTTCAAGGACGCGGTGATGCACCTGATCCTGCCGGCCATCGTGCTCGGCACCATCCCGCTGGCGGTGATCGCCCGCATGACCCGTTCGTCGATGCTCGAAGTGCTGCGCGAGGACTACATCCGCACCGCCCGCGCCAAAGGCCTGTCGCCGGCCCGCGTGGTATTCGTGCATGGCCTGCGCAATGCCTTGATCCCGGTGCTGACGGTGTTCGGCCTGCAGGTCGGCACGTTGCTGGCCGGTGCGGTGCTGACCGAAACCATCTTTTCCTGGCCGGGCATCGGCAAGTGGCTGATCGAAGCCATCGGTGCCCGTGACTACCCCGTGGTCCAGAACGGCATCCTGTTGATCGCCTGCCTGGTGATCCTGGTCAACTTCGTCGTGGACATCCTCTACGGCCTGGCCAACCCACGCATCCGTCATCAGCGCTGAGGCCCTTGCCATGACTAGCCCGATTCCGAAATCCGTGTCGCCGGCCAGCCCGGTGGACCAGAGCCTGCTCTACCCCTCGCCGTACAAAGAATTCTGGCAAGCCTTCGCGCGCAACAAGGGCGCGGTGATGGGCCTGGCCTTCATGAGCCTGGTGGTGTTCTGCGCGCTGTTCGCACCGTGGGTAGCCCCGCATGACCCCAGCGAGCAGTACCGCGACTTCCTGCTGACCCCGCCGGTATGGCTGGAAGGCGGCACCTGGCAGTTCATCCTCGGCACCGACGAACTCGGCCGCGACCTGCTTTCGCGGCTGATCCAGGGCGCGCGGCTGTCGCTGCTGATCGGCTTGTCGTCGGTGGTGATGTCGCTGATCCCGGGCATCCTGCTGGGCCTGCTGGCCGGTTTCTTCCCGCACATTCTCGGCCCGTCGATCATGCGCCTGATGGACGTGATGCTGGCCCTGCCTTCGCTGCTGCTGGCAGTGGCCATCGTCGCCATCCTCGGCCCAGGCCTGATCAACACGGTTATCGCCATCGCCATCGTGTCGCTGCCGTCCTACGTGCGCTTGACCCGCGCCGCGGTGATGGGCGAGCTGAACCGCGACTACGTCACCGCCGCACGCCTGGCCGGTGCCGGGCTGCCACGGCTGATGTTCGTCACCGTGCTGCCCAACTGCATGGCGCCGCTGATCGTGCAGGCCACCCTGAGCTTCTCCTCGGCCATCCTCGATGCCGCCGCCCTGGGCTTCCTCGGCCTCGGCGTACAGCCGCCAACCCCGGAGTGGGGCACCATGCTGGCATCGGCCCGTGACTACATCGAGCGCGCCTGGTGGGTGGTCAGCCTGCCCGGCCTGACCATTCTGCTCAGTGTGTTGGCAATCAACCTGATGGGCGACGGCCTGCGCGATGCGCTGGACCCGAAACTCAAGAACGCCGCCTGAGGAGAACGCCATGTCACTGTTGCAGATCAACAACCTGAACGTGCGCTTCGGCGACGCCAATGCAGTACCAGTGGTCGATGGCCTGGACCTGGCGGTAGAGGCCGGCGAGATCCTGGCCATCGTCGGCGAATCCGGCTCGGGCAAGTCCGTGACCATGATGGCCCTGATGGGCCTGATCGACGCCCCCGGGCGGATCACCGCCGACGCCCTCACCTTCGACGGCACCGACATGCTCAAGCTTAGCGGCCGCCAGAGGCGCAAGGTGGTGGGCAAGGACATCGCCATGGTCTTCCAGGACCCGATGACCGCGCTCAACCCCAGCTACACCGTGGGCTACCAGATCGAGGAGGTACTACGCCAGCATCTGGGCCTGAAGGGCAAGGCAGCGCGCCAGCGTGCCCTCGATCTGTTGAAAAAGGTCGAGATCCCGGCTGCGGAAAGCCGCCTGGATGCCTACCCGCATCAACTGTCCGGCGGCATGAGCCAGCGCGTGGCGATTGCCATGGCCATTGCCGGCGAGCCCAAGCTGCTGATCGCCGACGAGCCGACCACCGCGCTGGACGTGACCATCCAGGCGCAGATCATGGAGCTGCTGGTGAACCTGCAGAAGGAGCGCAACATGGCGCTCATCCTGATCACCCACGACCTTGCCGTGGTTGCCGAAACGGCCAAGCGGGTGTGCGTGATGTACGCAGGCCAGGCCGTGGAAGTGGGCCAGGTGCCGGAGCTGTTCGACGTGCCCGCCCATCCCTACAGCGAAGCGTTGCTGGCGGCGATCCCCGAGCACAGCATCGGCGCCGAACGCCTGGCCACCCTGCCCGGCATCGTCCCCGGCCGCTACGACCGCCCCGTGGGCTGCCTGCTGTCTCCGCGCTGCCCGTACGTGCAGGAAAACTGCCGGCGCCAGCGCCCGCCGCTTGACCCACAGGCCCACAGCCTGGTGCGTTGCTTCTACCCGCTGAACCAGGAGGTGGCGTGATGGCCGTCGTTCTATCTGCCCGGGAGCTGACCCGGCACTACGAGGTCTCCCGCGGCCTGTTCAAGGGCCACGCCCTGGTCCGTGCGCTGAATGGCGTGTCATTCGAACTGGAGGCTGGCAAGACCCTGGCCGTAGTTGGCGAGTCCGGCTGCGGCAAGTCGACCCTGGCCCGCGCCCTGACGCTGATCGAAGAGCCGTCATCCGGCTCGCTGCAAATCGCTGGCACCGAGGTGAAGGGCGCCAGCAAGTCCGAGCGCAAGCAACTGCGCCGGGACGTGCAGATGGTGTTCCAGAGCCCCTATGCCTCGCTCAACCCGCGGCAGAAGATCGGTGATCAACTGGCCGAACCGCTGCTGATCAACACCTCGCTGAGCAAGGCCGAGCGGCGCGAGAAAGTGCAGAAGATGATGGAACAGGTCGGCCTGCGCCCCGAGCACTATCAGCGCTACCCGCACATGTTCTCCGGTGGCCAGCGCCAGCGTATCGCCCTGGCCCGGGCGATGATGCTGCAGCCCAAGGTGCTGGTGGCGGACGAGCCGACCTCGGCGCTGGACGTGTCAATCCAGGCCCAGGTGCTGAACCTGTTCATGGACCTGCAGAAGGAGTTCAACACCGCCTACGTGTTCATCTCGCACAACCTGGCGGTGGTGCAGCATGTGGCCGATCAGGTGCTGGTGATGTACCTGGGGCGGCCGGCGGAGATGGGGCCGAAGGAGGACATCTACGAGAAGCCGCTGCACCCGTATACCCAGGCGCTGCTGTCGGCGACACCGGCGATTCATCCTGATCCGCTTAAGCCGAAGATTCGTATTGCCGGGGAGTTGCCCAACCCGCTGAACCCGCCGGATGGGTGTGCGTTTCACAAGCGTTGCCCGCATGCGACCGAACGCTGTGCCAAGGAGGTGCCGGCGTTGCGGCAGGTGAGTACCCGGCAGGTGGCTTGTCACTATGCCGAGCAGTTCCTTTAGATCGGTGTAGCCCTCATCGCCGGCAAGCCAGCTCCCACAAGTACACCACTGCCTTCAAGGCCTGTGAAATACCTGTGGGAGCTGGCTTGCCGGCGATGGACCGCGCAGTGACCCCGGTTTTCTCAATGCATGAAGAACCAAATCAGGATGATCACCGGAATCGGCACCCCAATCATCCACAGCAGTATCGAGCGCATGGCCTTTCTCCTTGTTCGATGGTGAAAAGACCAGTGCACCCGCCATGCCATCCGTATCAAAAAATTACATACATAGGAAACAAAGGCTTACCTCTCAACCCACTGGATAGAACCATGCAAAACGCCTGATCCACTGCCTTGCACCTAGGTGTTCTGCAATGCACTATCCACTCCATGACCGCCACCACCCTCTCCGACGGCCCCGAGCAAACCCCGCTCACCGCCGACACCGTGCTGCGCTACCACCTGTGCTGGAAGCACCTCGACCTCGACGGCGTCATCGCGCTCTACCACCCGGATATCCAGTACCACGACTTCTTCCAGAACCGCGTGCTCGGCTACCACGAGCTGCGTGACTACGTGCGCGCCTGCCTACCCCATGAAGCCGGCGAAGACATCGTCCACAACGACCGGATCCGCGTCGACGGTTGCACCGCGTTCATCCAGTACCAGGTCACTGTGCAAGGCGGCGACGGCCTGGTGGCGTTCCAGTCCAGCGAGGCGATCACGGTCAAGGACGGCCTGATCTGGCGGGTCAACGAATACGCCACGCTGGTGCGCCAGAACCGCAACGGCCTGGTCAGCAGCGGGCCGCGCCCGGCCACCAGCCGGCTGGGCCTGTCACCCCGGCAACTGTCGACGATGGCCCAGGATCTGGAGCACTACTTCCAGCGCCAGCGCCCCTACCTGGACCCGGAACTGGACCTGCAGCAGGTAGCCGACGCCAGTGGCTACAGCCGTAACCAGATCTCCTACCTGCTCAACCAGGTACTTGGGCAAAGCTTCTACCGCTACGTCAACCAAGCCCGCCTGCAGCACCTGATGGGCAGCCTCGACGACAATAGTGCCGAAGCGCCGATCGACAACCTGGCGTTCAATGCCGGCTTCAACTCGCTGTCGGCGTTCTACAAGTGCTTCCGCGAACATACCGGCCTGACGCCCAAGGCCTACCTGAAGCAAATTTCCCTGCGTGCACGCACGTAAGACAATCACCCGCCAACACCACTAGCATCGCCACAGACCTTGACCGAAGTGGAGCCGAACCCGATGCAACCCCTGCGCACGCTCAGCCTGTGGATGGACCAGCTCGACGAGCCACTGTGCCCCCGCCCGGCCCTGCGCGAAGACCTGGCAGCGGATGTGTGCATCATCGGCGCCGGCTACACCGGTTTGTGGACTGCCTACTACCTCAAGCGCCAGGCGCCACAGTTGAACATCGTGGTGATGGACGCCAACATCGCCGGTTTCGGCGCCTCGGGGCGCAACGGCGGCTGGCTGATGGGCAACCTGTTGGGCGAAGACCGCCTGCTCGCCACCCTGTCGCCGCAACAGCGCCGCGCCAGCATCGACCTGCTGCACGGTATTCCCGATGAAGTGCACCGCGTGTTGCAGCACGAAGGCATCGATTGCGACTACCGCAAAGGTGGCGTGCTGTATTGCGCCGCACGTTATCCAGAGCAGGAGCGCAGCCTGCGCGCCTACCTCGACGACCTGTATCGCCAAGGCATGACCGAGGACGATTACCGCTGGTTGCGCCCCGAACAGCTGGACGCCCAGCTGCGAGTCAGCAACGCCTATGGCGCCATCTACAGCCCGCACACCGCGACCATCCAACCCGCCAGGCTAGCGCGTGGCCTGGCCCGGGCAGTGGAAGCGCTGGGCGTGCCGATCTACGAGAACACCCCAGCCATCGACTGGCAGCCCGGCGAGGTACGCACGCCGCTGGCACGCATTCGCTGCCAGTGGATGGTGTCTGCGGTAGAGGGTTACGCCGCCAGCCTGCCGCCACTGGGCAAACATCAACTGCCGGTGCAAAGCCTGCTGGTAGCCACCGAGCCGTTGCCGGAAGCCATCTGGGAGCAGATCGGCCTGAGCCAGGGCCAGGCCTTCAGCGAAAGCAGCCGCCAGGTCACCTACGGCCAGCGCACCACCGACAACCGCCTGGTATTCGGCGCCCGCGGTGGCTACCGCTTCGGCGGCCGCCTGCGCGAGAACTTCAACCTCGACGAGCACGAAATCGAACTGCGCCGCTACCTGTTCAGCGAGCTGTTCCCGCAGCTCAAGCATGTGCGCATCACCCATTCCTGGGGCGGCAACCTGGGCATGGCCCGGCGCTTCCGCCCGCACATGCTCTGCGACCGCCAGCGCGGCATCGCCCTGGCCGGCGGTTACGGCGGTGAAGGCGTCGGCGCTACCAACCTCGGCGGGCGCACGTTGGCGGCGCTGATCCTCAACCAGCATAACGAGCTGACCGCACAGCCCTGGGTGCTCGACAACCGCCCGCTTTCGAGCCTGGCCAGCTGGCCACCGGAGCCCTGCCGCTGGCTCGGCTACAACGCGATCATCCAGAGTTTCGTCCACGAGGACCGGACCCTCGCCAACCCCGCCAGCGCGCCCTGGAGGCGGCGCCTGGCCAGCTCACTTGCGGACTTCATGGAAGGCTTCATGCAGTGAGCTCGGGGAGGTTCTTGCCTTAAGGGATGCAGTGCCTGAGAGATCGAGGTATGCGCCACTGGATTCCTGGGACCTGATCTTCAAGCCCGAGGCCCGGATCTGGACCAGTATCAAGGCAGGGAATGGAGACCTGTGTAGTTCACACTGGCCTCATCGCCGGCAAGCCAGCTCCTACTTCGACCGCATAGGCCTCAAGCCCTGTGCAGTACCTGTGGGAGCTGGCTTGCCGGCGATAGGGCCAGATCAGACTACACAGGATTCTGACCTGGCCCCGAGGATCAATGGTGCTCGCGGGTAGCGCGGAACTTGATGTCCGGCCAGCGCTCTTCCATCAGCGACAGGTTGACCCGGGTCGGCGCCAGGTAGGTCAGGTGGCCGCCACCGTCGATGGCCAGGTTTTCCATGGCCTTGGTCTGGAATTCCTCGAGCTTCTTCTTGTCGTCGCAGCTGATCCAGCGCGCCGACCATACGGTGATCGGCTCGTAGGCACACTCGACCTTGTATTCTTCCTTCAGGCGGCTGGCGACCACGTCGAACTGCAGCACACCGACCGCACCAAGGATGATGTCGTTGCTACGCTCGGGGAAGAACACCTGGGTCGCACCCTCTTCGGCCAACTGCTGCAAGCCCTGGCGCAGTTGCTTGGATTTCAGCGGGTCCTTCAGGCGCACGCGGCGGAACAGTTCCGGTGCGAAGTGCGGGATACCGGTGAAGCCCAGCGCCTCGCCTTCGGTGAAGGTGTCGCCGATCTGGATGGTGCCGTGGTTGTGCAGGCCGATGATGTCGCCGGCATAGGCCTCTTCCAACTGCTCACGCTCGGAGGAGAAGAAGGTCAGTGCATCGCCGATGCGCAGGTCCTTGTTGATACGCACGTGGCGCATCTTCATGCCCTTCTCGTACTTGCCCGAGCAGATGCGCATGAAGGCGATACGGTCGCGGTGTTTCGGGTCCATGTTCGCCTGGATCTTGAACACGAAGCCGGTGAACTTCTCTTCCACAGGCTCCACGGTCCGCTCGTGGGCAACACGGCCCAGCGGGCGCGGCGCCCAATCGACGACCGCGTCGAGCACGTGGTCGACACCGAAGTTACCCAGCGCAGTACCGAAGAACACCGGCGTCAGCTGGCCGTTGATGAACTCTTCCTGGTTGAACTCGTGGCAGGCGCCCTGCACCAGTTCCAACTGCTCGACGAACGCGTCGTACTGGTCGCCCAGGTGCGCGCGCGCCTCGTCGGAGTCCAGGTTCTGGATGATCTTGGCTTCGGTGCGCTCGTGGCCATGGCCCGGGGTGTACACCACGATGTAGTCGCCGGTCAGGTGGTACACGCCCTTGAAGTCGCGGTAGCAGCCGATCGGCCAGGTGATCGGCGCGGCCTTGATCTTCAGTACCGCTTCGATCTCGTCGAGCAGTTCGATCGGGTCGCGGATGTCACGGTCGAGTTTGTTGATGAAGCTGACGATCGGCGTGTCACGCAGGCGGCACACGTCCATCAGGGCGATGGTGCGCGGCTCTACACCTTTACCGCCGTCGAGCACCATCAGCGCCGAGTCCACCGCGGTCAGGGTGCGGTAGGTGTCTTCCGAGAAGTCTTCGTGGCCGGGGGTGTCGAGCAGGTTGATCATGTGCTCGCGGTACGGGAACTGCATCACCGAGGTGGTGATGGAGATGCCGCGCTGCTTCTCCATTTCCATCCAGTCGGAGGTGGCGTGGCGGTCGGACTTGCGCGACTTCACGGTACCGGCGACGGCAATGGCCTTGCCCATCAGCAGCAGCTTCTCGGTGATGGTGGTCTTACCGGCGTCGGGGTGGGAAATGATTGCGAAAGTGCGGCGCTTCGCGACTTCGGCGGCCTGGTTGGTCATGGGAAATCGCCTGACTGGGGGATTAAAAAGGGGCGATATCATACCTGAAGTTGGGCGGGGACCAAAATTTGATCCCCACCGATGGTCAATCACGCGTGTTTTGCCTGATCGTCGCAAAATCCGTCAAGCGTGACAGGTGGACGACCAGGCATATGAGCAACAAGCTCCAGCGTACCGCCCAGTGCCTCCACATAGCTGCGCAGGGTCGAAATCAACATGTCGCTGCGGTTTTCCACCTTGGAGATGTTGCCCTGACGAATGTCCAGGCGCTCCGCCAAACTTTCCTGCGTGAACTCAAGCTGTTTACGCAATGCCTGGAGTGTCATTTCTTCACGAATCAACTGACGCCCCAGCGCTTCCACACGCTCCCTACGCTCTGGGGACAATTCGCTCATGACCTCATCGAGTGTTTTAGACATTTTTTTCACCTCTCGAAAGGTGGCTGGCAAAACGAGTGTCCGCTCGGTTTATCAACCGCTGATAAAACTTGTGCCGCCCAATCCCGACCTTGTCGCCAGCCACCAAGATGACTGCCTGGCGGTATGGATCAAATGCAAATGCCACCCGCCATACTGCATTACGCTCGGTGAACCTCAGTTCCTTCATATTCGGATATCGGGATCCATTCAACGTATCAACATGTGGCCGTCCGAGCGAAGGTCCTGAGGATTGCAGTAAACGCAGATGACCAAGCATTCGCTCCTGAACACCTTTATCCATCGCTTCGAAATCGCTAATGAACTCCTCACAGAACCTGATCGTCCACACCGACAAAATACCTCCGAAGGAATATTCCCTCAAGCAAATACTGGAAAATTCCAGAAGGTAATTTTGTCCATTGGCATAATCAGATCGATATCAGGTAAACCAACGCCTGCAAGTACGAAAATCGATTTTTTTTCGTGCAAATTTTCGTGCCACCCAGTGATTAACACTGGCCAAATGCCGCTTCAGATGGGAACCTTTACGCCCACGGAGACGTCCACTCCCCTGCAACCCGCTTCGCTTGGGGACTGGTTTCATCAGCATTTTCGGGCCCGACGGGGTTCGGCTCATAGCCTGATCGCAGCCTTCGGCTTGCGTCACGCTGCTACTCGCGAACACACCACCCGCCGCCAGGAATGGCCGGCAACCAAGAAGTGTGCTCGCCGACAACACAAGGAGTCCGCCTGTGGCTAAACGCTACGGAAAAGGGCTGTTGGGATGGGCCGCCGTGCTCGTCATCCTGGCCCTGCTGGTCCACTGGATCGGCATCGACACGATCGCGCGTTATCGCGACGATCTTGGGTTCTACCTGCAAGCGCACCTGATACTGGTGCTGGCTTCGATGGCGGCGGCGCTGGCCGTGGGCATCCCGGCCGGCATTGCGCTCAGTCGACCGCACCGGGTCGACAAAGCCGAGCGCTTCATGCAGTTCTTCAACGTTGGCAACACCATCCCTCCCCTGGCCGTTCTGGCCATCGCCCTGAGTATCCTGGGCATCGGCGCCGGGCCTGCGATCTTCGCGCTGTTCCTCGCCTCGCTCCTGCCCATCGTGCGCAACACCTACGAGGGCCTGAAAAACGTCCCCGCCTCGCTCAAGGAAGCCGCCACCGGCATCGGCATGACCCCGCGCCAGCAACTGTGGCAAGTGGAATTGCCCAACGCCGTGCCGATCATCGTCGGCGGTGTGCGCGTGGCGCTGGCGTTGAACGTGGGCACCGCACCGCTGGCGTTCCTGATTGGCGCCAACAGCCTGGGCAGCCTGATCTTCCCCGGCATCGCCCTGAACAACCAGCCACAGTTGCTGCTGGGTGCCGCCTGCACGGCCTTGCTGGCGCTGGCGCTGGATGCCGCGGTGAGTTTCTCCAGCAAGCGCTGGCTGGAACGTGGCCTGGCCCAATAAAGAAAGGGAACGTATGAACAAGAGAATCGCCTTGCTGTTGGGCGCGGCCCTGCTATTCGCAGGTGTTGCCCAGGCGGCGGAAAAACCGCTGATCCGCATCGGCGCGCGGGTGTTCACCGAGCAGACCGTACTCGCCGAAATCACCGCGCAATACCTGCGCGCCAACGGCTTCGATGTGCGCGTCACCACCGGCCTTGGCAGCAGCATCGCACGCCAGGCCCAGGAGACCGGGCAGCTCGACCTGATGTGGGAATACACCGGCGTGTCGCTGGTGTCGTACAACCATATCGACGAGCGCATGCCCAGTGCCCAGGCTACCTACGCCAAAGTCAAGGAACTGGACGCGAAGAAGGACCTGATCTGGCTGACACCGTCGAAGTTCAGCAACACCTACGCCCTGGGGCTGCCCAAGCAGGTGGCCGAGGCCTACCCACAAATCAACACCATCAGCGACCTCAACCAGGCGCTACGTGACGAAAGCCAGCGCACCCACCTGGTTGCGCTGGACACCGAGTTCGCCAACCGCCCCGATGGCCTGGTCGGCCTGCGCGAGATGTATGACCTGCCGCTGGACCGGCGCAACATCCGCCAGATGGATGCCGGCCTGGTTTACACCGCCATGCACAACAATCAAGTGTTCGCTGGCCTGGTGTACACCACCGACGGCCGCCTGAACGCGTTCAACCTCAAGCTGCTGGAAGACGACAAGCACTACTTCCCCGACTACACCGCCGCTCCGGTAGTGCGCAAGCAGGTGCTCGACGCCAACCCGAAACTGGTCGACCTGCTCAAGCCGCTGGCCGAACAGTTGGATGATGAAACCATGCGCCAGCTCAACGCCAAGGTCGATGTCGAGCACCAGAACCCCACCGCGGTGGCCGCTGCCTTCCTGCGCGAGCGCCCACTGAACAGCGAGGGCCAGCCATGAACCTGATCGATACGTTCGCCCACCTGGACTGGGCCCAGGTGCTGCACCTGACCTGGCAACACATCATGCTGGTGGGCATCGCCGTGGGCCTGGCGATCCTCGTCGGGGTACCGCTGGGCATCCTCATGACCCGCTTCCCGGCCTTCGCCGGCCCGCTGCAAGCCAGCGCCACGGTGCTGCTGACCGTGCCCTCCATCGCCCTGTTCGGCCTGCTGCTG
This sequence comes from Pseudomonas sp. 10-1B, assembly GCF_000935045.1. Lineage (GTDB taxonomy): Bacteria > Pseudomonadota > Gammaproteobacteria > Pseudomonadales > Pseudomonadaceae > Aquipseudomonas. The sequence goes on along the minus strand of NZ_JYKS01000008.1, from coordinate 1,985 downwards.
CCGTTCTATTCCAAGTTCGGCCAGGGCCTCGGCCCGTTACCGGCGATCACCGCAGTGTTCCTCTATTCACTGCTGCCGATCATGCGCAACACCTACCTGGCCCTGACCAACGTCGAGCCCGGCATCCGTGAAGCCGCACGCGGCATCGGCATGACCTTCGGCCAGCGCCTGCGCATGGTCGAGCTGCCCATCGCGGTGCCGGTGATCCTTGCCGGTGTGCGCACCGCCGTGGTGATGAACATCGGCGTCATGACCATCGCTGCCACCATCGGCGCCGGTGGCCTGGGCGTGCTCATTCTTACTTCCATCAGCCGCAGCGACATGTCGATGCTGCTGGTCGGCGCCGTGCTGGTCAGCCTGCTGGCGATCATCGCCGACCTGCTGCTGCAAACCCTGCAACGTGCCCTGACTCCAGAAGGACTGCGCTCATGATCGAACTGAAGAACCTCAGCAAAACCTTCAACGTCAACGGCAAGGACGTCAAAGCCGTCGACGCGGTAAGCCTCACCGTCAACGAAGGCGAAATCTGCGTGTTCCTCGGCCCTTCGGGCTGCGGCAAGAGCACCACGTTGAAGATGATCAACCGCCTGATCACGCCTACCTCCGGCCAGGTGTTCATCAATGGCGAAGACACCACCGGGCTGGACGAAGTGACCCTGCGCCGGCACATCGGCTACGTGATCCAGCAGATCGGCCTGTTCCCCAACATGACCATCGAGGAAAACATCACCGTGGTCCCGCGCCTGCTCGGCTGGGACAAGCAGAAGTGCCACGAGCGCGCCCGCGAGCTGATGCACATGATCAAGCTGGAGCCCAAGCAGTACCTGCAGCGTTACCCACGCGAGCTGTCCGGTGGCCAGCAGCAGCGTATCGGCGTGATCCGTGCGCTGGCGGCAGAAGCGCCAGTGCTGTTGATGGACGAGCCGTTCGGCGCGGTCGACCCGATCAACCGCGAGATGATCCAGAACGAGTTCTTCGAGATGCAGCGGGCACTGAACAAGACCGTGATCATGGTCAGCCACGACATCGACGAAGCGATCAAGCTGGGTGACAAGATTGCTATCTTCCGCGCCGGCAAGCTGTTGCAACTGGACCACCCGGATACCTTGCTGGCACACCCGGTAGATGACTTCGTGAGCAACTTCGTTGGCCAGGACAGCACCCTCAAGCGCCTGCTGCTGGTGCGTGCCGAGGATGCGGCGGACAACGCGCCGTCGGTAAGCCCGGAAACGCCGGTGAATGAGGCACTGGAGCTACTGGACGAGCACGACCGCCGTTACGTGGTGGTGACCGATGCGCAGAACAAGGCGCTGGGCTATGTGCGCCGGCGCGACATGCACCGCCAGCAAGGCACATGTGCTGACTTCCTGCGCCCGTTCAATGCCACGGCGGCGCATGATGAGCATTTGCGCATCCTGCTGTCGCGGATGTACGAGTTCAACCGGGCGTGGTTGCCGGTGCTGGATGCCGAGCAGGTGTTCCTGGGCGAGGTGACGCAGGAGTCGATTGCCGCGTACCTGAGCTCGGGGCGCTCGCGCGGGGCGAAGACCAGCATCGTATCGCCGGCTGAGGCGGTGGCTTCTTAGATTGCTGGGGGGCGCCTTGCGCCCCTTTCGCGACACAAGGCCGCTCCCACACAGGCTGTGTGAAAACTCAAAATCAGAGATCAGCCCGCCAGGGCTGATCTCTGATTGAGATTCTCAGATACCCGAGAGATACCTCTCAGGCCAGCATATCCAGCAGCCTGCGGGTTCCCAGGATGTTGATGGTTCGCTTCAGGTTGTAGCTGGTCACTGCCAGCGCCATCTCAGCTTTGGCTCCCTGTACTTGGCGCAGCAGGAACCGCCCGGTTCCCAGTGCCCACTGCTTCAAGTTGCCGAAAGGATGCTCAACAGTACTTTTCCGCCTCAGCATCATGTCCAGATTGGCATTCAAGCGTTTGGTCATTCGTTCAAACGCTGCCTCATTGGGATGGCGCTTCAGCG
>NZ_JYKS01000079.1 GCF_000935045.1 Pseudomonas sp. 10-1B | reverse complement strand
CCGGAGATGCCACGGTAAATCACAACCCCATCTGGCGGAAGGTGGGGTTCATGGATCGCACTCAGACTATTGATAAAAATCTCGAAGTTAAACTAGGTCAGACTCAAGCGCGGATGGATGGGGTTGGAAGAGAGTTTGAGCCAGAAGGGTTGGCCCTCATAAACGAAGTGGGCAAGCTGTATTTGTGCATCGGAGTTGTAAGTGGTGATAAAGGGTTTAGGCAGGTTCGGATTTATCGAGTGCCTATCAATAAAGGCTGAAGACTCGTCGTTTGACAAAGAAGAAGCTTTATTGTTGCAGGGGCGGCGTAAAAACTACCCGTATCCGGTTGGATGCGGGTAGGGAGTCTTCAAAGGTATGTTTATTGTGCCATTTTGGTCATGACTTTCGAGTAACCGGAAGCAGTAGTAAATACATCGGCTTTGTTTTGCGCGAACAAGATGGCGTCAGCAAGTTCACGAAACGCCCCGTTTCCTCCAGCAGTTGCCAAGGTTTGGGTTGCAGCGGCTTTGACGTAGGCCGGTGCATCAGCGACGGCAAATGACATGCCGCAAGCTGAAAACGCTGGCAGATCAATACAGTCGTCGCCAATGCATGCGGTCTGATCAGGTTGCACGTTAGCTTCGGCCATGAGTTGCTTGCACGCTGCAAGCTTGTCTTTGGCCCCGAATTGGCAAAGCGTAATCCCCAAGTCAGCAACACGCTTGCGCAAAGTTGCTGAGTCGCGGCCGGACAATACGGCGACTCGTACTCCGTTCTCCTCAAGCAACCGCATGCCCATACCATCTCGAACATGGAACCGCTTGAGGCATTCACCGCTTGCGTCGTAGTAGATACCGCCGTCAGTGAGAACACCGTCAACATCGGTGATAACCAGGCGGATATCAGCCAGCGTTGGCTTGGGATCAATGTCCTGCCCGCTGATCAGTGCGCGAACCTGTTCCAGGCATTCTGGCGTATCAACGCCGGGCCCGGTTGGCTCAACTACATAGGCGCGGATGCAGTAACCAGCGGTCATGAGGCGCAGCTGCTCGAGCTTTTCTGCGTGCTCCAGCATCGGCTGTGGCAGGCTGGCGTATTCGGCCAACACTTCACGGCGGTACGCGTATACGCCGACATGCTTCAGGTAGCTGACCGTCTCGCTATCACGGGGGTAGGGGATCGGAGAACGGCTGAAATACAACGCGTTGCCGTTTGCTGCCAACACTACTTTCACAGTATTGGGGTTCCCCGCCTCGTGGGTGTCGATTGGGTGGCAAAGCGTGCCAACACTGACGCTGGGGTCAGCGAGCATGCCTGCAGCCAGGGCTTCGATGTCACTGGGGCGAACTAGAGGTTCATCACCTTGGAGGTTGATGTAGATGTCCGCATCGACCTGAACCATGACTTCGGCAAGGCGGTCAGTGCCTGACGGGTGGTCAGGCGAGGTCATCACATACTCACCGCCAAAGCCGCGGACGGCCTCGGCAACTCGTTCATCATCGGTCGCAATGATCACGGAGTGTGCATTCGAAACCTCAAGCGCACGCTCGTAAACGTGCTGCACCATCGGTTTGCCGGCGATGTCTGCCAATGGCTTGCCTGGCAGGCGGGTCGAACCGTAACGCGCTGGGATGACGATCGCAACGCGTTGCTCGCAGTTTGACATGCTCACTGTGCTTGTTTCCTAAGCGTGCTTACGAGATAACCAGCGGTGGGAAGGACTTGACCAGATCATCCAGGGCTTTGATTTGCGCAAGGAATGGCTCCAGCTTGTCAAGCGGCAGGGCGCTTGGGCCGTCGCACTTGGCCTGGTCCGGATTCGGGTGCGCCTCAAGGAACAGGCCTGCCAGGCCAACGCCCATGCCTGCGCGAGCCAGGTCTACGACCTGATCGCGGCGGCCGCCAGAGGCTGCGCCAGAAGGATCGCGGTTCTGCAGGGCGTGGGTAACATCGAAAATGATCGGCAGATTTTCGCAGGTGCGTTTCATCACGCCAAAGCCCAGCATGTCTACAACCAGGTTGTCGTAGCCCATGCAAGTGCCTCGGTCGCAAAGAATCAGCTGATCATTGCCGGCTTCCTTGAACTTATGCACGATGTTTTGCATCTGGGAAGGGCTGAGGAACTGTGGCTTCTTGATGTTGACTGGCTTGCCAGTCTTGGCCAGTGCCACTACCAGATCGGTCTGGCGAGCCAGGAAGGCAGGAAGCTGGAGAACGTCAACCACTTCAGCGACAGGAGCTGCCTGGTAGATCTCGTGAACGTCAGTAATGACCGGAACGCCAAACTCGGCCTTCACTTTTTCAAAAATGCGCAGGCCTTCTTCCATCCCAGGGCCACGATAGGAGTGGATCGAAGAGCGGTTAGCCTTGTCGAAGCTGGCTTTGAACACGTAAGGAATGCCAAGCTTTTCGGTGACACGGACGTACTCCTCGCAAGCGGTCAGCGCCAGTTGCTCGGACTCCAGAACATTGATGCCGCCGAACAGAACAAACGGCGCAGAGTTGGAAACTTCAATGTTTTCAGCAATCTTGATCATGATTCAGTTCACTCTTCAATTATTGGTTCAGCGCAGCCAGGCTTCGAGCTTGCGATGAATGGCGGAAGGGTCATTTGCCGCCATGGAGTAAGAATTGACGTAATAGTGCAGGAGCTGCTGCGTTTGACCTTTGTCAAACGTTAGCTCTTTGTGCAGGCAAGCTTTCAGTTCGTCGACTGTGCGCGGGTGCGCTGCAACGGCATAGGCATAATCAGCTTCGCCTGTGATTACCACCGGGCGGCCGTGCAGCAGTGCTTCAAGACCAACCCCGGAGTTGACGGTAAATACGGACCTGGCACCGGAAATAAGGTCGTGCACCGAAGCGTCAGACAGCTCGATGATGCCCCGTTCCGAGAGATTCTTGAGGGCTTTTTGTACGCTCATGCTGTTGCAGTACGGGTGACGCTTGACGCGCACTTTGGTCGCAGTGCCGGCGAAGTGTTCTGCCACGGTGCTGACCAGGTCGATACCCGAGATCTCTGCCAATGCCGCTACCGTATCGGTAGGAATTTGCAGGGCCACAAACACGTAGTCATCATCAAACTGTACGCGGTCCTGCGTCTGCGAATACTTCGAAACGTTATTGGTCACGTAGGTGTCGTGCAGGTGCTGCTCGGTATTTTCCAATGCATCTGGCGAGACGGTGATGCTCGCTACGCGGATCTGCTCATGCTCAGTCGCAAGAGATGAGTAGCCAGCGAAGCCTTGGTGATCCATGCTGCAGCGGCCCGCCAGAGGCACTTCTTGAATATGCAGGTGGTTGATATTGTAAGGCGCGTTGGTGTGGTAGCTCACTACACGCGAGCCAGGAATGCTAGGGTCGCAGTTGCGCCAGTTCCATTGATGCCGAGGCACCAGTATCAAGTCTTGGCGGCTCAGCAGATACTTGAAGACATTCATCAAGAATTCACGAACCGTAGCATAGCTCGGCTTTTCCTCTCCAGGGGCAGCGAAAAAGACTGTCGGGATGAAAACTTCGACAACTTTCGACGCGTCAAGGGAGCGGCTATTGATGTTGATAATCGAGCCTTGGTACAGGCCGTGGAAGCTCGCCGACGACTCGTTACTCGAGGCAATCTCTACCAGGGCACGTGCGGGGCCGAGGTTGAGAATGACAGTGTCGAGCCAGAGTTGGTTTTCTTCCGAGACAGGTTGGGCTCCACCTTTGTTGCGATTGATAATCTGCTGGGCTTCATGCAGCCACCGGCATTTAATGGCTACCTTGAGCTGATCATCAGGGTTTATACCCTTGCGACCTTTTTCAGCTGCCAGCAACTGGCGTGCGTCACCACGTGCGGCCTGGATCTGCTCGCGCATTTCAGGGAAGAATGGCGTAGCGCGGTTGATCATCGGCATGAACTTCATGACAACTTCGCGCGGGAAGGAAAGAATGCTCAGCAGTGTATTGCGAGCGGCATCGAACAGAAAGTTGTCGATCTCGAACGACAGCCGTTTTACCGTTCCGTAAGTTGGGTAAAGGGCTTGGCTTGCACACAAGTAAGAGTAGGCTCGGGCCACTTTCGCATCATCTTTCAGCATGTCGCTGATGCGCATCAGGAGCTTACGCTCCGAAGGATGATCAACTTGTGCCGTTAGCAAAACCTCATAGGCCGACTCTTGGTCACGCGATAACTGATAGGCGCGAGCGAGCATGAGTCGATAGTGCAGCCTTGAAGCAATCTCGGTCGGGAAAGAATTAATCGCTGCGATGAGTTTGTCATGCGCTTTGAGCTGACTATAAACCCGGGTCAACACCCCATAGTTGGTAGCATTGCCGGGATTATCGATAATCGCCTGGCGGGCTTGCTGAGCAATCATGTCAAGAACGGAAGTGTCGGAGCCTGCTTTGAGTAATGAAACTTCAAGCGCACTTGGCGCCGCAGGAGAGACAGCTTTGGGTTTTGCCTTGGGTTTGGCTTTTGCCTTGGGCTTGGCCTTTGGCGAGGCCGCTTTTTTAGGGGCTACCTCGCCAAACCGTAGCTTGGATAATGCATCGTTAACCGGAGCACAAGACGGCGCTAGGTTAAGTGTTTGAATGGCCGCGTCGACTGCGCCTTGTTCGGCCTGTATTTTAGCCTTCTCAATATAGCCAAACGAATTGCTTGGATAATTCTGAATGGCATATTCGGAGATCTTCAGGGCAGCGTCATGATCTCGGTTGGCGTGGGCGGAATCTACCGCTTTTCGCAACTGGCTCAGTGATGTCTCGGTGCGCAGCAGTTTATCCGTATAAGCTAAACTGGCTCGGTGAGCCCCGAACTTGGAAAGCAAAAATATCGATTTGACGAGTAAATGTTGCTTGAGAGATGACATTATTTAGCTTCGCTCAGCTTTTTCTTGGCTATCGCCAGTTGACGCTTGGTTGTGTAATGCTCCTTGACCTCTTTGCGCACATAAGCCTGCGGTTGGCTTCGGGTGTACTCGCCTTTCCAGAGATCAACCAATGCATTGTGTGCCAGGCTCAAAGAGTTATCAGTATCGACAAAAAGCAGGTTGCGAAGCTGGTCATACTTCTCGATGTGCTTGCCCGGTTCGGATGCTAGCTCTGCAATTCCGGAAGCCAATGCTTCGGGCGAGTCGATAGTCAGGCCGAGTTCGTCCCGGCGAGCGTACTCAAGGCTATATTCGTCGATTTTCCGTCCGCCCATCTGCTCTGCCAGATCATTTTGCAGCAAGGCAATGGGTTTCTGGCAGTACATGGCATCGAAAATGGCACCGCTGTAATCGGAAATAACGATATCTGCAAGTGCTATCAGTTCAAGCAGGTCGTCATTGGCACCAAAGTGGAAAATGGAGTCGAGGTCCATTTTACTTTTGCGGTCGCCTTCCAGCAGCTCGGTGTTATGGTGCATCTTCAGCAGTACGTTATAGTCAACTGAGAGCTCATAAATAGCAGTCAGGTAACGATCGACACTGGACAGTTCGCCCCAGGTAGGAAGATAAAGCACAGTCTTGCGGGCTGGATTAATCTTGTCCGCATGTTTGGCCTTTGCCGCGATGTGAAACTCTGGGCGGTGCCAGTCATCGTATCGAGGATTACCGACCGATGCGGTAGGGCTGAAATGTGCGATGCGCTCCGAGGCGTAAGGTCCGTACGTCATGCAGAGATCTGCCAGCGCACGCCAAGGGCCGTAGTTATGCGGCTCTTTAGCGTAGCCGTACTGAATCATTGCAATTTTGGACTTTTCAATGGTTTCAATACGGGAGAAAGGTGTCTGGCATACGATGATGTCAAACACGCCATCAAGCGTTGGCATTTGAGCTCTGTCCCAGACCATGATTGGCGTGTCTGGGTCATTGAGGATCTCATCGCTGAATTCAGAAATGAAATCCTGACGCTTTTCAATAACGAAACAGGCGCCTGGAAAGGTGCTTGCAAGTTTCTTGATGTGGAGGAACTGGAACGGGTTCCAGCCAACAAACCCAATCCTCGGAAGTTCAGCCATACTTCTTGATCTCGGCAATCAGCTGCGTAGTGGAAATGCCTTCAGTACGTGGAAGGTAAATGACTTCGCAGAGGGATTTGAATTCGTCAAAACGGCCTTCCCAGTCATTGCCCATGATCAGAGCGTCGGCACCGAATTCCTTGATGTATTCACCCTTGAGTTCAAGAGACTCTTCAATGAAAACTTCGTCTACGCAGGACAGGGCGGCAATAATATCGCGACGCTCAGCCTCTGGATAAACAGGGTAGCGTTGTTTTTTTGAGAAATTCAGTGCATCTGAGGAGATGCCGACAACCAGTCGATCACCATGGGCTCGTGCGCGCTGAAGGATTTTTACATGGCCGATGTGGAGCACGTCAAAGGTGCCAAAGGTGATGACAGTTTTCATAAATATCCCTATCGTGAATATGGTAGAGCCAAAATGTATATACCCATGGTATTTTATCGCCATGGGTAGGGTTTGTGACCTCAAGGCCGACAAGCTGCACTGTTAATTGTCAGTAACCAATTGGAAGGTGAGCTTGTTTTTTGCAATCTTGCCTTTAAATTGTGAGCCATCGCTAGTGATGTTGAGGCGATACCAGCCGCGCTTGGAGTCGTAAGTCGACTTGGCGAGCGGGTAGATGCCGGCACTCAGCACATCGGCATTTGGTCCGGTGCCTGGCTCGTGCGAAATCACTTTGATTGCATTGACGCCTTCGAGGGCGTCCATGTCTGCATAGGCGTATGGGGTGGAGAACCAGATGATGCCCGAGTTCGTGCCGCTGACCGAGTTCTTGAGTTCGCCTTCCAGAGAGTTGCGGTTTTTCAGTTTCAAGTGCAATTTCAGGGAGTTGATGCGCTCAAGTGACTCCAGTGGGTTCTGGAAGTCCAAGTCTGACATGTCTTTTGGCTCAAGTTCCCACCAGGCACTGTTCAGGAACTGACTGATGGTCTCTTCATTAAAACGAGAGCGAACCAGTTTCGCTGGGTTGCCACTGACTTCGGCGTACGCTGGTACGTCTTCTACAACAAATGAGTTGCTGGCAATGATTGCGCCGGTGCCCACTGTAACGCCCTTGCAGATCGATACATTGGCGCCGATCCACACGTCATTACCAATGATAGTAGGCGAGGGGGTGTCTGGAGAGGCGTTTTTCTTGGGGTAGTTCTTCACATCCTTGAAGTGCTTGGAGCTGTACTGGAAGGAGTGAGTGCTGAAAAAGCTCTGTGGTGTCGCGATATCCACCGAGATTTTGCTATTGGCGCCAATTGTGCAATAGTTGCCAATGTTGCTGTTTGCGCCTACGATGCTGTGGCTGGAGACTACTGAGTACTTGCCAATTGTGGCTTTTTCTTCAACAACAGCATTACCATAAATTTTAACCGGTTGGCCCAGCTCCGAATCTTCCGCTACGGTTGCTGAGTCTGCTATTAATTTTGCGTCCAAAGTTCCTTACCCTCTCCAGAGTATTGCGCTTCCATTTTGCGCTCTAAAAGCAGCTTTCAATTAGTGCGCGCAGCTAATAAGGGCCTGAATTTTACGTGTGTGTCACTATTGTGTCAATCCGTCAAGTGCTCGCAAATTATTTTTTTTGTGGGGTATTTTAGATTTTTAGCTGGGTGGTGCTGAGCGCGAGGTCAGAAAATGTGCGGAATGATGGCTTATTGATGGCGCGCGATGAGTTAATGGCCTTAATAAGTGGGTTGTTTGGCCTGCCTGGTTGTGTGAGGCAGGCCAAAACAATTCGGGTTAAATTGCGAACTCTACGGATTCGGCGGCTATGATGCCTTTGTACGCTGTGCCGTGTTTCATTGCTCGGAAGCGATAAAGTCCCTTTGGTTCGTCGAGCATCATTTCGTCGACTTCATGAATGCCTTTGCTCAGGTCGGTGGGCTCGCCGAGGAACTTTTTGGAAGTCAAAACCTGCCTGATAACTACAGACTTGGCAGTCTTGTATTTATCAATGGTTGCTGGGTCTTCTGTTTTGGGCAAGTAGATCCAGCCAAATTTGCTCGCGGCCGTATTGGTCAATATAGTGTTTTCGTCGGCGGTCGCTTGGACGACGGGGTGCGGATTGTTTTCGATCTCTTCGAAGAGTTCAACCCAACGCTGCGTGATGGTTTCGGCGTGGAATCGTTCCATGTTGATAATGCCGGCCTTGCCCATGCTGACCGAGAGTTCGTGATTACTGAGCAGCAGGCAGGTTTTTTCAACGAACTCTTTTTCGGTTTTGACGATGAAGCCGTCTACGCCATTTGTGATGATTTCTTTGGGGCCGTAGTTGGTATCTATCGATACCAGCGGTGTTCCATAGGCAAGCGATTCGGCAAAGCTTACTCCGAAGCCTTCTGTGGCAGACATGGCCAGGCTGACGCTTGCGCGACGGAAGATGCCGGAGACATCGGTGGCAAATCCCATGAGTTTGATTGAGGTGTTAGCGTTCAGCTTGTCGATTTCAGCTTGAAGCTCATCTTTCTGTTCGCCAGAGCCCCAGATTTCGAGCCGTGCATCAGGTAGGGCCTCTACAACTTTGGTAAAGGCCTTGATCATGTTCTTGATACGTTTGATTGAATGCAGTCGAGCGACAATTACGGCGAGGTTTTTCTCGCGAGCAACCTCGTTTTGGCTTTCGGCAACATTAATGGGGTTGCCAATGGCGCGGTATCTATCGCAAGGGAACTGCTCAGTCAGATCGGAAAGTTGGGCGTGGGTGAGCAGCACCAGGCGATCGGCTTTGGGTATGCTTTTGATGACGCCGTGGTATTTGGCGGCAACTTCGGAGCCTGGGGTGTAGGGTTTCATCAGGTGGTTGCTGTGCATCATGAGCACTTTATGCGCCCTTTCTGCATCAACCATGCATATTGTTTCGGCTGCGTGAATCGCGTCGGCGATTAGATGGGTTGTCTCGTAATTCTTGCATATTTCATTCAGCCAGTAGGCTTGAAATGTTCTCAAGGAATTGAATTTCAATGTAGGGGCTTTGGATTGAAAAAGCGCCGCCATTGCAAATTCGCCATTGCCTTTATAGTATTCTTCAAGAAACAGCGTTTCATCGTCTGTAAAGTAGCGAACCACTTTAACGTCGAGTTGATTGATGTGCTCGGCGCGACGGCGGACCTTGATTTTTACATGTTCAAGTGTGCTGGTGGTCGGGGTCTTTCGCAGCTTCCGTGCAAGTTCGTTTTTTTCTGCGAACCATTTGTAGATATTTAAAATGCTAATTTCGCTGGAGATGCGCCCTTGTGCGACGAGGTTCTCGAATGTTGTTTCAAGATTGTCGTCGTAAGAGAGGAGGGCCATCTTGGAGTGAGTGTCTGGGCTTGCCAGAGCTTCAGTTCGGGTCAAGGAAACCCGCGTTACGCCGCCTGCTTGCTCTCCCAGGCCGTACAGTACCGAAATGATTTGCTTCAATGTCTCGCCCCTTATTGATTTCTTGGCCGCATCCATTCATGCCTTAGGAGGGGGTATTGTTGCATGAAAGCTTGGAATGGCCTAGCGTGAATTTGCTCTTGTACGCTGGGGTGAGAGCGAGAGTGCGTGATGTTGAGGGGCTCAGACTTCGTCTTGCTGGGGGAGGTGGAGAGCCCATCCGATTGCGGATGCTATAAGTATTAAAGTTGCAGAGCAGGCGGTGATTAACAGGGTGTTATATACAATGACTCCCATGTCTTCCTCCTGGTTAAATGATAAGGGTTTTTATCACTTTCTTTGCAGGGGTTGCTTGGGGTTATTTGTACAGTACTTTTGTGACTGAAATGTTTCGAGGGCTGTGGTTTTTTTGGGGGGGGCGAGACGGCAAGTTAACCGTGGTGGAGCAATAGGTTGCAGCTGCTGATAGGAGTAATGTTTATGGTGATGATATGGGATTGTGGTGGGTGGTGACATTTTGGGCCTCCCTGCCTTGCGGCAGGGAGAGTCGTGCTTGTTATTGAACCCCGGCAGCTCGACCCAGAACCATGGTCTGGACAATCGGAGTAATAATTTTTTGCCACTCGTACACGGCAGCATTAGTTACATAGATAGTGTCATCAGGTTTGATGGCAATTTGCTTGGCGTAGAAGATTGCCGCAGGATCGCGCATGTTGAGGCGAAGTACAGTCGGTTTTGCGGCCGAACCTTCGTTCATGCGGAACACAAATACGCCTTCAGGGTTGGCATTCTGCTCGCGCAGGCCGCCGACGCTGCCCAGTGCGTCCAGCAAGCTGGTGTTCTGGCTTGGCAGGTCTTTCAGGCCGGGTTCGCTGACGGCACCCATTGCAACAAAGCGCTGACGAGCACGGTCAACCACAACCTCCGAATTAGGGCGCAGCACCATGTTGTTGCCGGCCAGCACATTCTCATAGTTGAGCTGCTGCACCTGGCTGCCGTTGCGGACGGTTACGTTCACCAGGTGCGGTTCCATGACTGGCCCGCCTGCCTGGTTGATAGCGTCAAGCAGGGTGAGTGGCCCTTGCAGGGTGCTGAAGCGGCCTGGCGTTTTTACTGCACCAGCCACGAGTACCGAGCCCGACAGGTCGCCTACCAGTTCAACGTGGGTTTGCACGTCGGTGGTAATGCCCTTCAGTTGTCGGCGAATCAGGGTTTCAACCTGGTTCAGGGTCATGCCTGCAACAAACTGGCGGCCCACATAAGGCAGTGAAAGCATGCCTTGTGCATCGATGCGCGTCTTCAGCTGGGTGCCGCCAGTAGCAAGCGGGGCAAACAGCGCAGAGCCCTCGGGGGCGGTATCGGCAATCAGTACATTGAGCACATCGCCCTGCATCAGGCGAACTTCTGGCGACACGGGTTTGATGACCGTGGCCAGTGCAGGCTGTTGGGCTTCGTGCATGTAGGGGGCAATGTTGTTGGCGTTGATGTCGACCAGGTTGTATGCGTCGGTTTTGGCCTCGATTGCACCCTTGTACGGTCCAGCTCCGGACAATGTTCCGCTGCAGCCGGCGAGGCCCAGGGTTGCCAGGGCGAGTGCTGCCAGCTTCAGGTTGAAGGTGCGAGAGACAGCAAGGGATTTAATCACGATGATCCTCGATCGAAGCCAGAATGAAGCGGGTGATGCCATAAAGCATCAGCAGGCCCAGCAGAATGGTTGCCAGGTTGTACCAGCGCTCCGGATACAGGGCTAATTGGGGGGTGTTGGGGCTAACTACAGTAACCAGGGTGCGAATTTTCTTGCTGGCTTCGACGCGGGCATTGTCCAGCGCGGCCACAGAGGTTTTATACGTTTCTTCGGCAATGCCGGCATCCAGTGTTAGTTGCTGGAAGCGCGATGCAACCACGTTCAACTGCGAGCCTTTAGGAGACGACACCAGCAGGCGTTTCTCCTTGGCCAACTGCTGGGTGATGGCTTCGACTTTCTGCTTTTGCTGGCGAATCTGTGGGGCGTCACCGCGCAGCTTGAACGACATCTCGGTGAGGGCGGCTTGCTCTTTGGTGTACTGGCCCTCAAGGTCGGCGATGATCGTGGCGCGGCTTTGTGCGCTGTTACCACCGTCCAGTACCTTGTTCTCGTTCTGGAAGTTCAGCAGTTGGGTTTTGCGTGTAGCGTAGTTGACGCGCGCGGTTTCCAGTTCGCCCTGGGCAAACTTCATCTGCTCGCGGGCAATGTTATGGCTGACTTCATTGACGAAGTGCTCGCTCGCCTGAAGAATGACGCGCAGCATCTTCTCGGACAGTTCCGGGGTGAACGCTTGGACTTCGACGCGCAGCAAGCCGGTCGTTTCGTCGTAGTGGGCCGAAACCATGCGCTGGTAGTACTTGAGCAGGTCTTCGCGTGCTGCATCCTTGTCGAGCCAGAAGAACACGTCGCTACGCTGGGCGGCGAATTGCTCTACCCAGTGCACGCGGTCTTCGAGCAGGAGCATCATGTCCATCGACGTGATGTATTCGCGCAGGTACAGGGTTTCTTCTCGCGAGGCCGGGTTGGTACCGGTCAGCAAGGTTGCAAGGCCGGGCATCTGCGCACCCTGATTGCCGCCATCCTGGCGTACTACCACCTGGGCGGAGCTGACGAAGCGGTCTATGGCGAATACGCCGTAGTACACGCTTGCCAGGATCATTGGCAAGACCACCATGGCGATCGCCAGGCGCCAGCCCTTCTTGTTACCCGTGCTGCTCATAGTTGGATGCATCCTTGAAGTCGAACGGTGCTACGTAATTGGAGTAGGTTGATCAGCTGTTGTAGGCCTTGATGCCTTCGGCAATGTCGTCGTATACCTGGATGCCGCCGTTACGTACCAGCAGGACCACGTCGCAGAGCTTCTCGATTTCGGGCATGTTGTGAGAAACCAGGACGACGTTGGAATTTTGTAACTTGTCTTTGAACACTTCGGCGCATTTGCGCTTGAACTGTGCATCACCCACCGACATCACTTCGTCGATCAGGTAGTAGTCAAAATCGAACGCCATGCTCAGGCCAAACGCCACGCGGGAGCGCATGCCGGATGAGTAGGTCTTGATCGGCTCGTCGATCCAGTCGCCGATCTCGGCAAACTCCTGTACGTAGCGGATCTTCTCGCGCATGGCTTCGCCGGTGGCACCATAGACGCGGCAGACGAACTTGATGTTGTCGCGCCCGGTCATGCTGCCCTGGAAACCACCAGTCAGGCCGACCGGCCACGAAATGCTGCGGTCGGTGATGATTGTGCCGGAGTCAGGAACGTCTGCGCCGCCGAGCAGGCGCATGAGTGTGGACTTGCCGGCGCCGTTGCGGCCGATCAAGCCAATGTTCTTACCCGGCGGGATTGCCAGCGACAGGTTGCGAAAGACGTATCGGCGGCCATTCGGCGTGAGGTACGACTTGGTGACGTTTCTAAGCTCGAACACGTTTGGCCTGTACTTAACCGTTCTTGGTGGAAATCAGATGCATCCTGCGAGCGCGGTAGGCGCCCAGCGACAGGAACAGCAATACCGTGGTGAAGCTGATTACGTAGGTCGCGGAAACGCCGTCGACCGGGGTGTAATGGGGCAGTACCTCTGCACGGATCAGCTCGAGAATGTGCAGGAACGGGTTGAGCAGCAGCACAGGCATCATTGCCTGAGGCAGATAAGACGCTGGAAGCAGCACGCCCGAAATGAAATAGAGCGGGAAGAAGGCCATGCGGATGACAATTTTCACGCTGGGAAGGGCGTGGGTTATCAGCGCAAAGAGCATACCCAGGCCAAAGGCGAATAGCAGGCCTAGGAGCAGGGTCGCGACCCATTCCAGAGGGCTGTGAATGGTCATGTCGAAGCCGAACCAGGCAAAGCCGAAGACCAGGATGGCGTAGACCGTGGCGGCGATGCAGGTTTCGACGATGACGCGGGCCAGGTAGGTGTCCAAGGGCTTGATTTGCTTGTAGCCAAACAAGGAGCGGTTTTCCCTCAGGCTATCCATCAGCCGGAGTGCGGTGTTTCGATACAGCAGGAAGGGAGCCATGCCGACCAGAATGAACACTGGGTACTCGACACCGGAGAGGGTGCGGCCACGCAGCATTGCAAACAGAAGGGAGAACACCAGCAGGTGAACGATAGGCTCAAGCAGCATCCAAAGCGCGCCCAGGCGACTTTTGCCAACCCGCGCACGAGCCTCGCGCAGGACTAGGGCGAAGATGACCGATTTCTGGATCTGCAGCGGGGAACGAGGCTTCAAGATGGCGACCGCAAAGCAAAGCAGCGCGCCTGTGGCACGCCGGAATTCATCTTCAGGAAAGGTGCACTGTTGCGACTGCGAGCGGAATGTTCCGGATACTTCCCTGTTCTAAGGGGCAAAAGGTTAAGCGTCAGAGGGCATAAGCGTCAAGCGAGGCGGGCCGATTCTCTGTGAAGGCTCCATGCCGTTTGTCGATGATTCGCCAGCGGAACGATGGTGCATTTAGCTCGGTAAAGCTCAGCGTTTGGTGGGAAAAAGGACACAAGAGTGCTCTTGGCCGTCCCGGAGACAGGCTTTTAAAAACAGCACACGGGACGATCGCTCAGTATGAGCGCTATGTCCCATAGGTTCATGGGGTTTTGGGAGTAGACGGATTCAAAGCCTTCGCATCAGAGGGGTGTCGCTGTAGTCCTTGAAGTGCTGCCGGGCGTAGCGATTTATGGCACTGTGCTATGGCGACGCTTGCTGCTAAGCTCGCCGATTGCCCGAGCCGGCCACTTATATGGCGCGCCTCCCTGAACGTGAAACGATGAAAACCCATAAGTTCAAGAAGTTTTTCATGCCGGATATCTCTGCAGGCACCGCCAGCCTGATCCACGCCATAGCATCCGCCACAGCCGTCATCGCCGCGTTAATCGCTGCCAGCGCAATGATCCTGGCTCACATGACCTCGGATGTAAAAAACCAGCATTCCGAAATCTCCATTTCGCGGGCTTCGCAGGAAATTACCGTGGTCAATGAGTCGGCCGCGCAGGCGCAGCTTGAGATTCGTCAGCTCACAGAGCAGAACGACGCGCTCAAGGCCGAACTGGAGCGCGAAAAGGCCGAGCGGCTCAAGCTGGAGGCCAGCCTCAAGCCGAGAACGCTGACGCCGCAGGCGCATGACGCATTCAAGGCCCTGGCGGGCGAGCTGAAGGCTAAAACGCTGGTACCGGTGGTGCTGCTGAATATCCACAAGGATGACAAAGAGGCTGTTCGCTTTGCCAAGGAAATTGCCGTTGCGCTGACCAAGGCGGGTGTACAGGTGCAGATCAAGCAGTTGCCCCTGCAAAAGCACAATACCGGTACCCAGGTGGTTGTGTATGCCGGGGCGGGCACTGACGAGCTGGAGCAGGCATTCAGGACGGCTGATTTTGCTTCTGAGATCAAACGCTCGGGGCAGAGCCCGCGGGTGAAGGTTGATGATGGGGATGCGATTGCCATTTCGGCATTTATCAGTGTTTATCCACGAACCGTGATTTGAAAGACGGGCTGTATTGGGTGGTGCAGGTCAGTTAGGGCTATTGGGGCTGCTGTGCAGGCCATCGGCGGCATGCCAGCTCCCACCTCGACCGCATTGACCTTAAGGCATGTGCCGTACTTGTGAGGGGGGGGCGGGCTGGTCGGCATGGGGGCGCAATGAGGCTGGGTATTGGTTGGCTAGGGGCATCGGGCTGACTTTGGGGGATGGCTGTCGGGGGGATGGCACCGGCTTTGCCGGTGTTCGCGGGCAAGCCCGCTCCTACACAAAAAACAGCATCCACAAAAAACAGCATCCACAAAAAACAGCATCCACAAAAAACAGTCCCCGCAAAAAACAGTCCCTGCAAAAAACAGCCCTCACAAAGAACAGCTCACACTAAAACTGCCTCGATGTCTGTTCCGGCAGCGCCTGCCAGCTCTTGGGGCGCGTCTTCAGTGGCGTTTGTTCTTCGCAATTTCGATGTCGTTCATCAGGGCCTTGGCCATGGCCAGCAGGTAATCCGCTGCGCCCAACATCTTGTGGTCGTCCTCCATGTCGCCTTCGCGCACAAGGTGCTTGCAGTAGCCCAGCAGGACCGAGACGTGTTCATAGGCATCATCGACCGGGACGCCGGGTTGGACGCGGAGCAGGTCCAGGGTGGGGTTGCCGGCTTCGAGGAAGGTTTCGATGCCTGCGGTGAGGATGGGGGAAAGGTCGTTCTTCTTCATGGTGAAATTCCAGTGCGTTAACAGAATCCACCACCTCGATCTTTCTCACGGACAAAGGTGGCAGCCATTGCGCGGGGTGAGAAACCGGTGCACTGAAAAACCGGCCAAGCAGAAGCTTGCCCGCGAATGGCTACCATTGAACAGTAGAGCAGCAGTGCACAACAGGTTCTCACACCCGGTCACCAACATGGCGACCCGGGTGAAGTTATCCCTGGGGGATTTCCCCGACAATTCAGCTGCTTCTGACTGGTGTGTAGGATAGTTCGCTGGCTCATCAATCTGAAGGGGGAGGGCAAGGTTTCAGGAAAGTCTGACGTGCGTGCAAACAAACAGGGCCCGCGGCAATGACAGTACAACGGTCAAAGCGTGAACGGCGTCTTACCCCAACACTCCAGCCGCATTCCCGTCTAGAATTGCGCCAGATATCTTCAACCAACACCCACGAGAAGCGTCCAACCCTATGACAATCCTGGTAACCGGCGGCGCCGGCTTCATTGGTGCGAATTTCGTGCTGGATTGGGTTAGCCAGTCAGGCGAAACCATCGTCAACCTGGACAAGCTGACCTACGCCGGCAACCTGCGGAGCCTGGCTAGCCTGGAGGGTAATCCGCAGCATGTCTTCGTGCAGGGGGATATCGGCGACGGGCCGTTGGTGCAACGGCTATTGGCCGAGCATCGCCCGCGCGCCGTGCTCAATTTCGCCGCCGAATCGCACGTCGACCGCTCCATTCATGGGCCCCAGGCGTTCGTTGAAACCAATGTGGTGGGTACCTTCCAGTTGCTGGAAGCCGTGCGGGGCTACTGGCATAGCCTGGATGAGGCAGAGCGGGCGGCGTTCCGCTTCCTGCATGTTTCCACCGACGAGGTTTATGGCTCGCTGAAAGCCGGTGACCCTGCATTCACCGAAACCCATCAATACCAGCCAAACAGCCCGTATTCAGCGAGCAAGGCCGCCAGCGACCACCTGGTGCGTTCCTATCACCACACCTATGGCCTGCCGGTACTCACCACCAATTGCTCGAACAACTACGGGCCGCTGCATTTCCCCGAGAAGCTGATCCCGCTGATGATCGTCAATGCCCTGGCCGGCAAGCCGCTGCCGGTGTACGGCGATGGCCAGCAGATTCGTGACTGGTTATACGTCAAAGACCACTGCAGCGCCATCCGCCGTGTGCTGGAAGCAGGGCAGGTGGGTGAGGTGTATAACGTCGGCGGCTGGAACGAGATGGCCAACCTCGACATCGTCCACCGCGTATGTGCGCTGCTCGATGAGCTTAGCCCGCGGGCTGACGGGCAGCCTTATGCCAGCCAGATCAGCTTTGTCACCGACCGCCCAGGCCATGACCGCCGTTATGCAATCGATGCCCGCAAGCTCGAACGCGAGCTTGGCTGGAAGCCTGCCGAAACCTTCGAAACCGGTATTCGCAAGACTGTTACCTGGTATCTGGCTAACCAGGAATGGGTTAAAGGCGTAATGGACGGCAGCTATCGTGACTGGGTCGCGCAGCAATATGGGGCTAACAAAGTTTGAAAATATTGCTGTTGGGGAAAAACGGACAAGTAGGTTGGGAGTTGCAGCGTGCCCTCGCGCCATTGGGAGAGGTGATTGCGCTTGACCGCCAGGGCGACGGTGACTTGTGTGGGGATCTGAGCAACCTCGACGGCCTGGCGGCTACAGTGCGCTCGCTAGCCCCGGACGTGATCATCAACGCTGCGGCCTACACCGCAGTGGACAAAGCCGAGGGCGAGCCAGAACTGGCCGCCCGGATCAACGCCGAAGCGCCAGGTGTTCTGGCGCGTGAGGCCGCCAGGCTGGGTGCGTGGCTGATCCACTACTCCACGGACTACGTGTTCGATGGCAGTGGTCAGGCGCAATGGCAAGAGGACGCCCCCACCGCTCCGTTGTCTGTCTATGGCCGTACCAAGCTCGATGGCGAGTTGGCCATTCAGGCCAGCGGCGCCTCTGCCGTGGTGCTGCGTACCAGTTGGGTGTATGCTGCGCGCGGCCAAAATTTTGCCAAGACCATGCTACGCCTGGCGGCTGAGCGCGATGCGCTCAACGTGGTGGCAGACCAGTTTGGCGCCCCTACCGGCGCAGAACTGATCGCCGATGTTACCGCCCATATTCTGCACCGGCTTTTTAGCGCGCAGGACGCGAGTCATTTGGCTGGCACCTACCATCTTGCAGCAGCTGGTGAAACCAGCTGGCACGGGTATGCCCAGTTCGTATTGGCGCATGCCAGCCGCAACGGCATTGCCTTGAAGGTTTCAGCTGACCAGGTAGGCGCAATCAGTACCGAAGCCTACCCGGTGCCGGCGCCACGCCCGCGAAATTCTCGGCTGGCATTGGCTAAACTCGAAGAAACCTTCAATCTCAAGATGCCGCTTTGGCAACAAGGTGTGCAACGCATGCTGGACGAAATCCAGCGCTAGGAATTCTCATGGCACGTAAAGGACTCATTCTGGCGGGTGGCTCTGGTACTCGCTTGCACCCCGCCACGCTGTCGGTATCGAAGCAGCTGTTGCCGGTGTACGACAAGCCGATGATCTACTACCCGCTCAGTACACTGCTGCTGGCCGGCATTCGCGACATCCTGATCATCTCGACCCCACAGGACACCCCGCGCTTCGAGCAACTGCTGGGTGATGGTAGCCGTTGGGGGATCAACCTTTCGTACGCCGTGCAGGCTAGCCCGGACGGGTTGGCCCAGGCGTTCACGATCGGGGCGGATTTCATTGGCAACGCCGCGTCGGCCTTGGTGCTGGGTGACAACATTTTCTATGGTCATGACTTCCAGTCTCTGCTTCTGAACGCTGACCAGCGGCAGACGGGGGCGTCCGTTTTTGCTTATCACGTTCAGGACCCGGAGCGTTACGGGGTCGCGGAGTTCGATGGCAATGGGCGTGTATTGTCGATTGAAGAAAAGCCGAAAGTCCCCAAGTCCAACTATGCGGTCACCGGCCTTTATTTCTACGACAACCAGGTCGTCGACCTGGCCAGGCAACTGAAACCGTCGGCACGTGGCGAGCTGGAAATCACCGACCTCAACAACTTGTACCTCCAGCAGCAGCAATTGCAGGTCGAGATCATGGGGCGTGGTTATGCGTGGCTGGATACCGGTACCCACGACAGCCTTCTGGATGCCAGCCAATACATCGCCACCATGGAGCGGCGCCAGGGCCTCAAGGTCGCTTGCCCTGAAGAGATTTGCTACCGCGCGGGCTGGATCAACGCTGAACAGCTTGAGCGCCTTGCCCAGCCGTTGATGAAGAACGGTTACGGGCAGTACTTGAAGAACCTGCTGGAAGTGAAGGTATTTTGATGCACGCAGTTCCATTGGCCATCCCTGAAGTTTTCCTGTTTACCCCAAAGGTTTTCGGCGATGAGCGTGGCTTTTTCTACGAGAGTTTCAATTCACGTATATTCAATGAAGTGACTGGCCTGCAGCCAGACTTCGTTCAAGACAACCATTCCCGCTCGGTGAAGGGCGTGCTGCGTGGCCTGCATTACCAGTTGCCGCCCCACGCCCAGGGCAAGCTGGTGCGTGTGGTACAGGGTGAAGTGTTCGATGTGGCGGTGGATATCCGCCGCAGTTCGCCCACCTTTGGCAAATGGGTTGGTGCTGTGTTGTCGTCGCAAAACCATGACCAGTTGTGGATTCCACCGGGTTTCGCCCACGGTTTCGTGACGTTGAGTGAGACTGCGGAGTTTGTCTACAAGACCACCGACTTCTATTCGGCCCAGAGCGAACGTTGCATTGCCTGGGATGATCCGCAAATTGCCATCGAGTGGCCGATAGACTTCGAACCCACGCTGTCTGCCAAGGACCAGGTCGGCAAAGCGTTGGACCAGGCCGACCTGTTCGACTGATGGTAGCTGCGGGGGAGGGCGGGAAATCACCTGGCCTCCTGGGCTGCGCTATAGCGCAGAGCACTGGCCCGTAAGCGCATCGCGTACCCTGTGCGAGCAACTGTCTTGTATTGCCTGGGCTGGCCTCATCGCCGGCAAGCCAGCTCCCACAGGTACTGCATAGGGCTTGAGGCCTATGTGGTCGAGGTGGGAGCGGGTTCACCCGCGAAGAATCCAACGCAGTGGAGGGCACCGGCTTCGCCGGTGTTCGCGGGCACGCCCCCACAAGGGCCGCAATTGAGCCATGCGCCAAGGCGTTCGCGCGCAAATCCCATAGGAATAATTGGCCCGAAACAAACGTAGGAGCGAGCGCCAGCTCGCGATGCGCCGCGCGGGCGGCGCTCGATCTCACACGCGCTGCATATCCTGTGGCAAACACCTGTCAGCCCTGATGCGGCCCCTGTGGGGGCGTGCCCGCGAACACCGGCGAAGCCGGTGCCCTCCACCGCGTTGGATTCTTCGCGGGCTCGCCCGCTCCCACAGGTTTGGCGCTGAACCTTGGAAATGCTCGACCCTTGTGGGAGCGGGCGTGAACGCGAAGGGCTGCAGAGCAGCCCCAGTAAAGTCTGCAGAAACCTTAACTGACTGGCATTAGGGTAAACCCGCTATTGCTGAACCTGCCATTGCATCCTGAAATCCATTGACAATGAAGAAGCGACGGGTTTGCGGGATCGGTTATGTAGCGTTGGGCGCTTTCTCACCATTCAGTGCAATGGCAAAATCCGCAAGTGCCTGCACTATCCGCCCACACGCCTTACCATCGCCATACGGATTATGCGCAACGCTCATCTCCCGATACGCCCCCTCATCCGTCAGCAACCTGGCCAGTTCCCCGGCAATGGAATCCACCTCCGTGCCCACCAGCTTCACCGTCCCCGCCGCCACAGCCTCCGGCCGCTCTGTGGTATCACGCATCACCAGCACCGGCTTGCCCAGTGCCGGCGCTTCCTCCTGAATGCCCCCCGAGTCGGTCAAAATTACATACGCACGGCTCATCAGGTAAACGAACGGCAGGTAATCCAGTGGTTCGATCAGGTAGATATTGCCCACATCCGCCAGCAGCCTGTTGACTGGCTCGCGCACATTGGGGTTCAGGTGTACCGGGTACAACACGTCCACCTCCGGAAACCGGCGCGCCGTCTGCACCAAAGCCTGGCAGATGCGTTCGAAACCACCGCCGAAGTTCTCGCGGCGGTGGCCTGTTACCAGCACCAAACGGCGGTTGGCAGCCAGGTAATCGAACTGGTGCTCGAATTGCGCACTCAGTACCGGATTCTCCAGCTTGTGCACCACTTCCAGCAGGGCATCGATCACGGTGTTGCCGGTGGTGAAAATGCTCGCCGGGTCGACCCCTTCCCCCAGCAGGTTGTCACGCGAGGTGGCGGTTGGGGCGAAGTGCAGGGCGGCCAGCGCGCCGGTCAGGCGGCGGTTGCCTTCTTCTGGCCAAGGCGAATACAGGTTGTTGGTGCGCAGGCCGGCCTCTACATGGGCGATGGGGATTTGCTGGTAATAGGCCGCCAGGCTGGTGGCAAAGGTGGTAGCGGTATCGCCATGTACCAGAACTATGTCGGGCTTGAACTCAGACAGCACGGGCTTGATGCCCTGCAAAATTTCCGTGGTCACGCCGGTCAGGTCCTGGCCGGGCTTCATGATGTTCAAGTCGTAATCGGGTTTGATGCCGAACAGTTCCAATACCTGGTCGAGCATTTGCCGGTGCTGGCCGGTAACGCATACGCGGGACTCGAAGCGGGCGTCCTGGGCGAGCTTTAGGGCCAAGGGGGCCATCTTGATGGCTTCTGGGCGGGTGCCAAATACGGTGAAGGTCTTGAGGGGCACGGCGGTGATCCTCTTGCTGGACGGGGCGGCGCCTGGCAGGCGCGCAAAGTTTGGCCAGGAGGACGGGCTGCGTGCGAGGGCAAGCGGCGGGCGGTTGGGGGCATGCTGCTTGGGTCCTTCAAGCAAACGGCTGTCCATTGCTCAAGAATCTAGCAGTTGATCCATGTGATGCCAGTTTCAGTTCGCCGGCCGTGGCAAGCGCCGGTCGGTCGAACACGGGCGCTGCCACATAAAATCGCGCATCACACGCGTAGGCGCTTTACTGCGCGAAAATGCAAACCGCGCTCAGCCTGTCCAGCGCGAGTTGCGGATCACGCTGCAGAAGTTGCCGGGCTTGAACGACGCTTCCTTGTCGGCGATAACGTCGGCCTTCACATTGCCGAAGGTGGTTTGCGGCTTGTGCCGGATGCCATCGTAGAAGGCCTGGATGATCTCTTCCTTGAAATGCGGCCCGCGCGGATAGGCTGCGACCACAGCCTCTCGTTCACTGTCGCTGTACTCGGGGTAGGTCAGCCCTAGCACGTCCATTTCCACGCCCGCGGTCACCAGGGCGATGACCGGGTGCATGAACTCGGGGATGCCCGGGGTCGTATGCAGTGCGATGGAGGTCCACACCAGGTCAATGTCTTGCTGGCTGATGCCACGGCTGTCGAGGAAATCGCGCGCCGCATTGGCTCCGTCCACCTCGAAACGGCAGCAGTCGCTGCTGTGCTGATGGGTCAGCCCCATGTCATGAAACATGCAACCGCAGTACAGCAGTTCCGGGTCGAACTTCAGCCCGCGCTTCTTGCCCGCAAGGGCGCCAAAGTAGTACACGCGGCTGGAATGGTTGAACAGCAGCGGCGATGCCGTATCGCGCACCACCTCCGTGATCTCCCGGGCCAATTGGCTATCGGGAATGGCGATGCCACCAAGGTCGAGACTCATATCGGGCTCCTTTCAAAGTGCTCGATATCGATTCTGCGGATACACTGGCATGGCCTCAATCGATGTATTACGTCAATTTCTGCCATTTCACCTGAAATGGCGACACCCGCCAATGGAGGCTTCCAGATGGGCAGTAGCAAGAAGATGGCCATCTTCGCCTTGCCCGGCGTACAGCTGCTCGATGTCGCCGGCCCCCTCGACGTTTTCGCACAAGCCAACCTTGAACTGGGTTACGAATGCTATGCCCCCTGCGTGGTGGGCAGGGATTTGGCCCCCATTCGCAGTTCTTCGGGTGTGCGGCTGATTCCCGACTGTGCGGCGGATGCATCGCTGACCCACCTCGACACTTTGTTGGTCGCCGGAGCTCCGAACGCAGCGAACATCCTGCTGGGCGAGCCCATGCGTCAGTGGCTGCGTGGCGCGTCCAAGCGGGCTCGGCGCTTCGGTTCGGTATGTTCGGGTGCGCTGATCTTGGCGGATGCAGGCTTGCTGGAAGGGAGACGAGTTGCCACCCATTGGGCGGTGGCCGATAGCCTGCGGCAAGGCCACCCAGGGATCACGGTCGAAGAGGATGCGTTGCATGTGCGCGATGGCAAGCTGCGCACTTCGGCAGGGGTCACGGCCGGGCTGGACCTGGCCTTGTCGCTGGTCGAAGAGGATTGCGGACGTGAGCTGGCCATGCGTGTCGCCTCGCAACTGGTCATGTTCTTCAAGCGCCCCGGAGGGCAGTTACAGTTCAGCCGCAAGGGGCAGACCGGTGTCGCCGGCCGGGCCGTGCTGCAGGAAGTGCAGCGCTGGGCGGCGGCCCATCCCGCGCTAGACCTGTCGGTCGATGCCTTGGCTGGGCGCGCAGGCCTCAGCCCCAGGCACTTTGCGCGCCTGTTCCATGCAGAGGTCGGCTGTACGCCCGCCGCCTGGGTGGAGGGGATGCGCGTATCGGCCGCTCGTGACCTGCTCGATCAAGGAGTGCACGCGCCCAAGCGTGTTGCAGCCGAATGCGGCTTTGCCAACCCAGATACGCTGCGCCGCAGCTTCGTCAAGTACATGGGCGTCTCGCCCGCGACGTATAGAAAAAGCCAAGGAGCCTTTGTTAAAGAGAGTGTCTAGATCCTTGGGGGGGCGGAAGCTGTTGGGCAAGGGGTGAGATTCTCAGATGGGCCTTACTCGAAGGCGTTTGTGAGAAACCAGGCTTTGCTGTGTGCGAATGAAGGACGGGGGAAATAGGGATATGTCTCAAGGCATTTGGCAATCTGTCGTAATGCATGAGCTTTGCGTGGCGGTAGTGCGAAATGTACTGGCGATGGGTGGGTTAGGTTCGTTCTGAGCTTGTTCTATTCGGTAACGATTCTGGGCGCAGATCTCTTTTTCCTGGCCGGGAGAGCCGCTAGGGTTGATTGCGCAGCCGAAGGAAAACGGTTGCTGGAAAATGACCAACCCAAGGAGTGTTCACCATGCGTAATAACGTTCTGTCGTATCTGCTGTTGCCGCTGTTCGCCAGCCTGTCCTTCTCCCTTAGCGCCGCGCCGGCCAGCACCACCACGGTGCAACTAGACCCGGCGCCGGTGGTGGTCCAGGCGCAAACCCAGCCGCTGCGGTTGGACCTGAACAAGGCAGATGCGTTGACCTTGCAGAAGGAGCTGAACGGCATAGGGAAGGCCAAGGCCGAAGCCATCGTGGCTTACCGGGAGGCCAATGGGCCGTTTGCTTCGGTGGATGAGCTGCTGGAGATCAAGGGGATTGGTAATGCGTTGCTGGAGCGTAACCGGGACAAGGTAATGGTGGAGTAAGCGGGGAAGGGCTGGGGTTTATTCCCTGGCCCTGACTTTCATCAAGTAGACGATTTAATTGGTTGGTTGAGGCGAGCCATGTGGGAGGTCACCCAGTCCTGTGGGCTGCGCTTTCGCGCAGAGAACTCAATTCGTAAGCGCGACGCGGCCTGTGTGGGAGCGGGCGTGCCCGCGAAGAATCCAACGCGGTGGCTGGCACCGGCTACGCCGGTGTTCGCGGGCACGCCCGCTCCCACAAGGACCCTGCTAAATCAATAAGTTATGTGTTGTTCTATGGGAGCGTCAGTTGGTTAGATAGTGCCAGTGACCGTTGGGCGTTCTAGCGGTCCTGCTCATCCTTGGCATCCGCTTCGGCATTACGCTCATGCACCTTGCGCAGTTGCTCTTCGGTCAGCGGCAGTTTTTTAGCCGTGTCGCGCAGCAGCATCAACCCGCCGACGATGGAGCCAAGGGCTATGATGAGTATCAGCCAGGCATACCAGGGCATTGTCATTCTCCTTTAACTGGTGATGGGCAGCGCTTGTACGAATTTTGAGCAATGGCCCGTTTCGTTGGTTCAATTATAGGAGCCAGGCCGTGCCGGGCCAATTCCGTGACCCGCGGGCCCCAAAGCCTGCGCCACTTCGTTTACAATGCGCGCCGTTTTCGACTTGCCAAGAGACCCTGCCCATGTCCGCCTGCCAGACGCCCCTGATCGTCGCCCTGGATTTTCCTACCCGTGAGGCCGCCCTGAAGCTGGCTGACCAGCTTGACCCTGCGCTGTGCCGGGTAAAGGTTGGCAAAGAGCTGTTCACCAGCAGCGCTTCGGGCATTGTCGAAACCCTGTGCGACAAGGGCTTCGAAGTGTTCCTGGACCTCAAGTTCCACGACATCCCCAACACCACGGCCATGGCGGTGAAGGCCGCCGCCGAGATGGGCGTGTGGATGGTCAACGTGCATTGCTCCGGTGGCCTGCGCATGATGGCGGCCTGCCGTGAAGAGCTGGCCAAGCGCAGCGGCCCGCAGCCATTGCTGATTGGCGTGACCGTGCTGACCAGCATGGAGCGTGAAGACCTGGCGGGTATCGGCCTGGATGTCGACCCGCAAGAGCAGGTGCTGCGCCTGGCGGCGCTGGCCGAGAGGGCGGGCATGGACGGTTTGGTGTGCTCGGCGCTGGAAGCGCCGGCGCTGAAGGCGGCGCACCCGTCGCTGCAACTGGTGACCCCGGGCATCCGCCCGGCGGGCAGTGCGCAGGACGATCAACGCCGTATCCTTACCCCGCGCCAGGCACTGGATGCGGGTTCGGATTACCTGGTGATCGGCCGTCCGATCAGCCAGGCGGCTGACCCGGCCCAGGCATTGGCTGCGGTCGTGGCTGAAATTCGTAACTGAGTTACAAGCAACCACTTTACAAAAAGCATTTTTGCGAAATGGGGGACGTTTACGGTATCACCGCGTAAGCAGGTACTGTCCCTCATTTTGCTTGAGGACGTTAGATGTCAGTCGATGTATTGGTCGAGTCTCCGGCACAGCGCTGGGGGAGGAAGATCAACAGTTACGTTTTGCCCCTGGGTTGGCTGGTGATGCTCACGGGGATGTTCTGGGCAGGGGATCGCTCCCTGTACCACAAGCTGTACTATATTTTGCTGGCTTTTCCGACGCTTGTGGCTTTGTCGCTGCAGCCCAGAATGCTCAGGGGGCTGGTGAATAATCCACTGTTCATCGCATTCGCAGTGTTTTGTGCCTACACCATGCTGAGCATTGCCTGGTCCGACACCGAAAACGCTACCGGAAGTTTGCTCAAGCGGCCGCTGTACATCGGCATGATGCTCTTGTCTGCGGGTATCATCAGCCTACACGCACCGGCTCATCTCCAGCAGTGCGTGCGTATTGCGGCGACGCTGGTGGCGTTGGCCGCGGCCATTTCCCTGGGCTACTTCATGATGAACCAGTTCCCCGCTGGTGTTGCGCGCCTGAACGGTTATGGGGCGCTGTACAATCCGCTGCTGACCGCTCATGTGCTCGGTGCCTTCGCCGCCGTCTGGCTGGTGTACTGGTTCCAGGCGCAGCGCATACTGGACCCGATGTCGCTGCTCTGCCTGGCGGTATTGGGCTTGGCAGTTCTTGCCACGGGTTCGCGAACCCCGCTGGTAGGCCTGACCGCGGCGTTGGGTTGGCTGGTGATCGTGGGGGATCGCAAACGCGGCATGCTGGCCTTGGTTGCTGTGGTCATCGCTGTGCTTGGCGTTGTACTGGTTTACCCGGAGGCCATTACTCAACGTGGTGTTTCATATCGCCCGGCCATTTGGTTGGATGCGCTGCGCCAGATCGGCGAACATCCATGGTTGGGTCATGGCTACGATTCGCCCATGACTGTGATTCTTCCGGGGCTCGCGAAAACACTTGCCGACCCACATAACATCGAGCTAGGAGTGCTGTACGCCGGCGGTGTCGTAGGCCTGGCCCTGTGGATGACGATTTACGGCCTGGCCATGTACTTCTGCTGGACTTACCGCAAGCACCCCGGCGTTACCCTTGCGGCAACCTGGCTGATCTTCGGCTTCGCCTCAGGCCTGACAGAAGGCAGTGCCTTCATGTCACGCCCGAAGGAGCATTGGTTCCTGATCTGGATCCCGATGGCCCTGGTCTATGGCCAATCACTGGTCCACTGGAAGCGTAGCCGCGCTGCTTAAGACCAGGCCATCCGCCACATACCGCGCAGGGTCTTCTTGTTCCAGTACCTGAGCGGGATTTCCGAAAGGATTTCCCGGCTCAGTGCCTTGTCGCGGTTGGCATACTTCAGCACCATGGAGTTACGGAACTTCATGCATACCTGCTCGTACTGCGGGTGGTCGCGGAACACCGCAAAGGTGCGCAGCACATTGTCCACCATGAAGCGGCCATTCTTGAAGGTGTTGGTCGGGTGGTCACGGTACTGCGCCAGCACCTCGCCCAGCACGTCGATGAAGTAACCGGCACGTGCGATCGACAGTTCGATATACACGTCTTCCAGGCGGATATCGGCATTGAAGCCACCCACCTTTTCCAGGGCCTCACGGCGCAGCATCAATGTGGCAGCCATGGGGCCCGGCTTGCGGTCGAGGAACAGGTCGTCGAAGTCCAGGCGGCGGAAGGGCAGGTTGCGGTTGCGCTGCTCGCGGGCACCCATCACGTTGCCATCCTGGTCGATGGTTTCGATGTTGGCCGAGCAGATGCCCACTTCGGGCTTGCCGTTCATGTATTCCACTTGGGTGGCGATACGGTGCGGCAGCATGATGTCGTCGGAGCCGAAAGGCACGATCAGGTCGCCCTTGGCGCGTGCGATCGCATCGTTGAGGGTGCGTGCCAGGCCTTGGTTGGCTTGGAAGCGCAGGTCGAAGCCGTGCTGTTCCTGAAGGCGTTTGAGCACTGCAGGGCTGTCGTCCCTGGAACCGTCGTCGACCACCAGAAGCTCGATGTTCTTGTAGGTCTGGTTGATGACGCTGTCAATGCTTGCTTCGATGTAGCGTGCGTGGTTATAGGACGCGATGATCACTGTCACCAACGGAGTGTCAGTAACGGCGTGACTCTCAGAACACATGTGTAACCCCTAGCTTTGATCCGTTTTGTTGAAGCTTCATGCAGGCTGCCTGCTTGCTCTTGTCTAAAATGATGGCAATTCAATATCTTGCGCAGGCATTTCCCATTTTAAAGGAAGGGGCACCTTAGGGACACCTTCTGCATCAGGTAAAACCGACCCAGGGGGCTGTTACAGCCGCGCGGGCGGCGCTCGATTTCCCAGGCACCACACAACCAACGCCATTTGAGCTCACTGCATGGCACCGCCTTCGGCGGTGATCGCCGGCAAGCCGGCTCCCACAGGCGAGCTCGATGTCGCATGGTCCAGAGGGGAAAGGTATTTGCTCTAGGGATCATAATTGGCTAACTTTGTGTCTATAGATCATAGATGCGGAGTTACGGTCATGAGCCAGGCGGTCAGCAAGCAATCTTCTTCGACCAAGGATGTGGGGGCTGTGGCACTGCGCACTGCGGTCAACATCATGGAGAAGTGGAACGCCACGTCCAGGCAGATTGAAAGCGTCTTGCGCATTTCGCGCAGTACCTATGCGCGGGTGAAGCACCCCGAACGGGCGGTAAGCCTCGACAGCGACCAACTGGCCCGTATCAGCCTGGTGCTGAACATCCATGCAAGCCTGCGCACCATTTTCGACAACCCCGAGAATGTCTACGGCTTTCCCTCCATGAATAATGACAACCCGTTCTTCGACGGGCGTTCGCCGTTGGAAATCATCAGTGAAGGCTCGTTCATTCAGCTGTACGAGACGTTTCGGCGCATCGATGTGTTGCGGGGTGCGCAATGGTAAATGCCGCCAGCCTGCAGCCGATAACGGGTGGCGAGGCCATCAGGTCGTACCGCCTGGTGAACTCCAAGTTCCCCCCCATCGCACTGTTCGACGACGTCGCCAGCGCTGACGAATTCGACATCCTTTACGCCATTCAGGCCCTCACCAACCCTCGCCTGCAAAATGAGGTTGGCAGCCTCAACCTGATACCCCGCGTCGAAATCCCGTTTGGCATCAGTGGTTGCTCGTATGCAACGGCGCCGTTCACCCATGTGAACCCGGATGGCTCGCGTTTCGGCGACGGCACCTTTGGCGTGCTTTACCTGGCCGATACCATGGAAACCGCGCTTGCAGAGGTGCAGCATCATCAGGCGGCGTATTGGGGCAACGTGCGTGGGTTGAACTATGAGCGCTTTGTGTTTCGCGGGCTGGTTTGCCAGTTCGACGAAGCGGGGGTGCTGGATGCCACCGTGTTGCCACGGTCGCATGCCATTTACGCCCCTGACGACTACACAGCCTCCCGCGTTCTCGGGGCGGACGTGAAAAAGGCCGGTGCGGCGGGGCTTCGTTATCATTCCGTTCGTTCGCAGGGCAACACCTGTTGGGCGTTGATGACGCCACGCCCGGTAGCCTCGATCGTGCAGTCATGCCATTACGAAATGGTCTGGAACAAGCAGATCACCAGCGTCAACAAGCTGGTGGCGGGGGTGTGAGGGGCTCGGCCTCGTCGCTGGCAAGCCAGCCACAGGGCCTGCGCTCGCTTGTAGGAGCGGCTTTAGCCGCGAACACCGGCAAAGCCGGTGCCATGCACTGCGTTGGATTCTTCGCGGGCAAGCCCGCTCCTACAGGGGGGCGGCATCAGGCTCAAGCCCTCTGCAGTAGCTGTGGGCTCTAGACCTTGAGCACCAACTTGCCAAAATTCTCCCCGCTGAACAGCTTGAGCAAGGTCTCGGGGAAGGTCTCCAGGCCTTCCACTACATCCTCCTTGCTCTTCACCTGGCCGCTGGCCAGCCACCCGGCAATCTCCTGCGCGGCCTTGCCATAGTCCTTGGCATGGTCCATCACCACAAAGCCTTCCATACGCGCGCGGTTCACCAGCAGCGACAGGTAATTGGCCGGGCCTTTCACCGCTTCCTTGTTGTTGTACTGGCTGATCGCGCCGCAAATCACGATGCGGGCCTTGAAGTTGATGCGCGTCAGCACGGCGTCGAGGATGTCACCGCCAACGTTGTCGAAGTACACGTCCACGCCTTTGGGGCATTCGCGTTTCAGCCCGGCCAGCACGTCTTCGGCCTTGTAGTCGATCACCCCGTCGAAGCCCAGTTCGTCCTTGAGGTACTGGCACTTTTCGGCGCCGCCGGCAATGCCGACCACGCGGCAGCCTTTGAGCTTGGCAATCTGCCCGACGATGCTGCCCACCGCACCGGCCGCGCCGGAGATGACCACGGTGTCGCCGGCCTTGGGCTGGCCGACGTCCAGCAGGGCGAAGTAGGCGGTCATGCCGGTCATGCCCAGCGCCGACAGGTAGCGGGGCAGGGGCGCCAGGCTGGGGTCGATCTTGTGCAGGCCCTGGGGCTCGCCGGTGAAGTAGTCCTGCACGCCAAGGGCGCCGCTTACATGGTCGCCCGGTTTGAAACCGGGGTGGTTGGAGGCAACCACTTCACCAACGCCCAGCGCGCGCATGACCTGGCCCAGGGCCACAGGCGGGATGTAGGACTTGCCTTCGTTCATCCAGCCGCGCATGGCCGGGTCCAGCGACAGGTACAGGTTGCGCACCAGCACCTGGCCTTCGCCGGGTTGTTCGGCGGGGGTTGTTTCGAAGCTGAAGTCGTCACGGCGCACGGCGCCGACCGGGCGTTTGGCTAGCAGGAAGCGGCGGTTGGTCTGGGTCATGGCGGGTCCTTGTGGGCGGTGGAAGATGACAGGCGTTCAATCTACCTTGTTGATGTAGCCAGGTCGTTAACATCACTGATAAGCATGGTAGCCCAACCGTTGGTGTGATGATGCTGCCCGGCCGGGCGGTGCCTGACTATGCTCTGAAGCCCACCAAGCCCTCACAGGAGCACGCGATGAGCATGACCTTTTCTGGCCAGGTAGCCCTGGTTACCGGCGCTGCCGCCGGCATCGGCCGGGCAACCGCCCTGGCCTTCGCCCGCGAGGGCCTGAAAGTGGTGGTGGCCGACCGCGACCCGGTCGGCGGCGAGGCCACCGTGGCGCTGATTGAGGCCGCGGGTGGCGAAGCGCTGTTCATTGCCTGCGACGTTACCCGCGACGCCGAGGTGCGCCAGCTGCACGAGCGCCTGATCGGCGCCTATGGCCGACTGGACTATGCCTACAACAACGCCGGGATCGAGATAGAGCAAAGCCGCCTGGCCGAGGGCAGCGAGGCTGAGTTCGATGCCATCATGGGTGTGAACGTGAAGGGTGTGTGGTTGTGCATGAAGTACCAGCTGCCCTTGCTGATGGCCCAGGGCGGTGGGGTGATCGTCAATACCGCGTCGGTGGCTGGGCTGGGGGCTGCGCCGAAAATGAGCATCTATAGCGCCAGCAAGCATGCGGTGATTGGCCTGACCAAGTCTGCGGCCATCGAGTATGCCAAGAAGGGCATCCGCGTGAATGCCGTGTGCCCGGCGGTGATCGACACCGACATGTTCCGCCGTGCGTATGAAGCCGACCCGCGCAAGGCCGAGTTCGCCGCCGCCATGCACCCGGTGGGGCGCATTGGCAAGGTCGAGGAAATTGCCAGCGCGGTGCTGTACCTGTGCAGCGATGGCGCGGCGTTTACTACCGGACATTGCCTGACTGTCGATGGTGGGGCGACGGCGATTTGAGCTGATATTGGTGTGGGCTTCTTCGCGGGTGAACTCGCTCCCACAGGTACCTCGCTGCCCTCAGGTTCTGTGATGTCCCTGTGGGAGATCACTCAGCCCTGTGGGCTGCGCAGTCGCGCAGAGAACAGGGGGCATTGTGGGAGCGGGCTTGTCCCGCGAAGCAGGCGACGCGGTTTATGGCACCGGCTTTGCCGGTGTTCGCGGGTGCAAGCCCGCTCCCACACCTGTACTCTGCGCTACAGCGCCTATACAAGCCCACCTGGTTAAAAGCTGATACCCACTTTAACGCCGTACTCATCGCGGGTTTGTTTGTCGGAATCGGTCATCACGAACTGCCCGTCCAGTTCATAGTCGTAGCGGCTGTAATAAAGCGAAGCAAGTATCGACACGCTGCCTCGGGTGTTGAATAGCACACTAAGTTCTGCAAAAGGATTGCTGGTGTCTTTCAGGTCCACCTCTTCGTGGCTGAGGCCATGAATTTTCAGTTGCGCATCACCATCGACAACTTGGCGGATACCGGCTTCGAAACGCAGGGTGGCGTTATTGAAGCGGTAGTTGTAACCGGCGGCGACCTTGGCGAACGGGGTACGGTTGGTCAAATCGACGTCATATCGGCTGGTGTTGGGTTCCAGCCGGTTCCATTTGTAACCGGCCCCCAGCAGCACATCCAGCGAGTGGCGCTCGCCCAATCCAGTGCGCCAG
This sequence comes from Pseudomonas sp. 10-1B, assembly GCF_000935045.1. Lineage (GTDB taxonomy): Bacteria > Pseudomonadota > Gammaproteobacteria > Pseudomonadales > Pseudomonadaceae > Aquipseudomonas. The sequence continues at coordinate 2,695 of NZ_JYKS01000079.1, read as the reverse complement.
CCCAGGTCCAGGTCGACCTGGCCGTCCTTGAGCTTTTGGTTCTGCTTCTTGGAGTACATGGCGCTGGCTTCGGCCTGGTAAACCAAACCTGCCTTGGCCGTCATCTTGTTGCCGTAATTGATGAATACGCCGCCTTCGGGCATGTGCTCGGTGTCATTGCCACGACCATTCAATTCTAGCTGGGTATAACTGCCTTGTGCGCCAATAGTTAGCCGCGCGGCAGTGGAGGTATTGGCTTGGCTAGAAGTTGTAACGGTACCGAGCAGAAAGGGGGTGACCACAGCAGTAAAAATGGCTCTTTTCATAAAGAACTCCATCGGTGCACTACGGGTCCAGCGGGCGGGCCAGTTACGCATCACGATAGCGTTGTTTTTAATGAGTGGTGGTGCTGTTTAATAAATTTTTATTTGCCCGTTCGGGGTGCGAATTAAATGGCGTCAATAGAACTTTATAAAGAGAGGAAGGGAATAAATCCGGAATTTGCTTGCTTCCATTTAATATGATTTCAAGCGTTGCACGACGCCAGGATCGGCTAACATTGATGGCCCTTTGATGGCGCCTGTCAACGCTACTGAAAACGACATCCGTACAGCTGAATGCGACAGTTCATAGCTATTTGACACCATTGTGCGGCTAGCCCCTTGTGAGTGGGTGGTGAAGGTTGCCACCCTTGGCCCTCGGCATAACCGGACAAGGTCAAGGGGGATCGGCATGGGCGCGAGCAAGTATGGTGTGCTAGCCAACCTGGGCATGGCCCGCAAACTAGGCCTGGGCTTTGCCCTGGTGCTGGTGCTGACCCTGGCGGTGGCGGCCATCGGTATCGCCGCGCTGCACAGCGTTGGCCAGCGCTTCGACAGCTTGCGCCAGCTGGCCCAGTTCAACACCGACCTGCTGCGCTTGCGTCAGCACGAGCAGGCCTTTGCCCTGCGCTCTGACATCCAGCAGGCCGAGGCTTTGCGCAGCGGCCTGCAGGGCCTGGCCGAACGCGCCCGCGGCCTGCCGGCGCTGGCGGCGGCCGAAACCGACCTGGCGGCCTATGGCCAGGCCTTCGAGGCCTTCGTCGAGGCGGTGCAGGCCAAGGAGCTGGCGCTGGATATGGCCAGTTGGTCGGTGTCCAGCGTGGCCAACAACCTCGATGTGTTGCAGGCCGGCCTGGCCGATGACGGCGTGTACACCCTCAAGCAGTCCCAGGGCCAGCAGGGCAGCGAGTTCCTCGAGCAGGCCACGCAGGTGGCGCAGGTGTCGCGGCTGATGCTGCAGGCCATGGACGAAGCGCGGGTACGCCTGGAAAAAAGCCGCAAGGGCGAAGAGGGCGTCAGCCAGGAGCGCATCGCCCAGACGGTTGAGGCCGCCAGCCTGGTCGGCCAGCTGCAGGGGGCGGTCAGTGATGCCGGCTACCAGAGCGTGCTGGGCGAGGTAGCGGGGCATATTGGCAGTTTCTCCGACAAGCTCAACGAATACACCGACCAGCTGGCCCGCGAGCAGGGGCTGAAGGCGCAATTGCAGGCCAGCGCCGAGCAGGTGACTGGTCGGGTCGACCAGGCCTACCTGGGGCAGGAGCAGGCCCTGCAGGGCGAGCTGCAACGCAATGCTCTGGCTATCGCCCTGGCCACCGGCCTGGCGCTGCTGGTGGGTGTGCTGGCCGCCTGGCTGATCACCCGGGCTGTGGTCGGCCCGCTCAAGCATGTGATTGCCCGTGCCCAACGTATCGCTGCCGGCGAACTGGGCTTCGATGCCCAGGCGCCACGCCGCGACGAAGTGGGGCAGTTGATGCAGGCCATGCAGCAGATGGCGGCGGGCCTGTCGGGCATCGTCAGCGGCTTGCAGCAGGGTATCGAGCAACTGGCGGGCAATGCGCAGGCGTTGTCGGCGGTGACCGAGCAGACCAACCGCGAGGTGGGCAGCCAGAAGGAAGAGACCGAACAGGTGGCCACCGCCATGCAGCAGATGACCGCCACCGTGCACGATGTGGCGCGCAATGCCGAAGAGGCGGCGCAGGCGGCCCAGGCTGCGGACGAGAAGGTCGATTCCGGGCAGCAGGTGGTACGCCAGAGTATGCAGCGCATCGAGCAGTTGGCGGCGGCAGCGGAAACCGCCAGCGCCGGCATCGACAGCCTGAGTGCCGAAATCCACACCATCGGCGACGTGCTGGAAGTGATCAAGAGTGTGGCCGAGCAAACCAACCTGCTGGCGCTGAACGCTGCCATCGAAGCCGCCCGCGCCGGTGAGCAGGGGCGTGGTTTTGCCGTGGTGGCCGATGAGGTGCGTGCGTTGGCGCGGCGTACCCGGCAGTCCACCGAGCAGATCGAGACCCTGGTGGCCAGCCTGCGCGGCAATGCCCAGCAGTCGGTGGCGCAGATCCGCGGCAGTACCGAGTTGGTGCGCCTGGCGGTGGCCGATGCGTTGCAGACCGAAAGCGCGCTGGGCAGCATTGCTGCAGCGGTGTCATTGATTCAGCAGATGAACCAGCAGATTGCCGCGGCGGCCGAGCAGCAGAGTTCGGTGGCGGAGGAGATCAGCCGCAGTGTCACGCAGATCCGCGGCAGTGCCGACCAGGCGGCGTTGGCGATGCAGGACAATGCCCGGTCGAGTGTGGAGCTGGCGCAGTTGGGTACTGACTTGAAGGGGATGGTGGGGCATTTCAGGCTTTAGGGCCTGGCGGGGGATTTTTGTTGGTTTTGAGATCGAGCGCCGC
>NZ_JYKS01000078.1 GCF_000935045.1 Pseudomonas sp. 10-1B | reverse complement strand
CGCTCGCGCGGCGCGAGCGCTGGGCAAATGATTTTCAGCGGTATTTGTGAAACACCACACTAGTATCCTGAGCGCTGAATTCATTATGCCGCCAGCTTAGCCCGAAGCGCTTGGCGCGACCATGCGAATCGAGTTGCACAAAGACTAAAAGAGCTCGACCGGCAAACTCACGATCAATCGATTCTCAGTAAAGTCATTCACCCCAAAATTCCGCCCCACCTCAGCATTGATCCAACGAACGCTGAGCCCCTGAAGCGCACGGAACTGATAGGTGTACGTCAGCCCCACATCACGTTCCCACTCCCGGCCATTGGTTGTCTCGACGGTGTTGATATGGTCGCCGTGGGTGTAGCGCACCAACAGCGTCAGCCCCGGTATGCCCAGCGCGGCAAAGTTGTAGTCGTAACGCAGTTGCCAGGAGCGCTCGTTGGCGTACACAAAGGTATTGGCAAACATGTCGTTGGCCAGGGTGCTGCCCAGCGAGCGGTCAATCGTGACCCAGCCGTCCTCCCCGTACATGCGCTGCAGCCCCAGGTAAAACCGGTGCCCCCCGTGGGCGGCGGACAACAGTAACGAAGCGGCCTGGTTGTCCAGCGTTCCTGCCAGCGAGCGGCCGGTGTCGCGGGTGTCGAATGCCCCCAGCACGCCGCCGACGGTCCAACCGCCGGCCGGCTGATAGTGGGTCAGGCTGTAGTAGTTCTGGCGGTAGACGTCTTCCAGCTTCGCCGTCCACAGTCCCAGCGCCGAATCCTTGCCCAGGCTGTATTCGCCGCCTGCGTAGGTAAAGCGGTCAGAGGTCGCGGTTGCAACGGTACGGCCGCTGACCGAGGGGTAAAGGTCTTCGCTGTCTGCGGCACTGCGCGGGCTGAAGGCGTGGATCTGGCCGGCATGCAGGATAAGGCGATCAGTCTCCTTGGAGGTCAGCATGGCGCCTTGAAAGGTCTGCGGCAGCAACCGGCCGTCATTGAAGCGCAGGATGGGCATGTCAGGCATCAGTTCCCCCAGGCGCAGCTCGGTACGCGACAGGCGAACCTTGGCGGTCAGGCCCAGTCGGCCATAGCTGCCCGGCGCACGGCCGTCGTCATGGTCATAGGGCAGCAGTTCGGTGCCGGTGCGGTCCGGGCTGCTGTCCAGTTTGACACCCACCAACCCCAGTACATCCAGGCCCACACCCACAGCTCCCGGGGTGAAGCCGGAGGTGCCCTTGATGATGAAACCCTGCGCCCACTCCTGGCGCTGGCTTTGTGTGGCACCACTGTCACTGTAGTCGCGGTCGAAGTAGTAGTTGCGCAGCAATACTGTGGCCTTGCTGTCATCGATCAAGCCTGCATCAGCCATAGCGGACCAGGCAGACGTGCACAGCAGTGCCGCCCGGGTAGTCGGGTTGTTCAAAGCGAACATGGCGAATTCCTTTTTTGTACTTGTTGTGGAATGCGATGGGTTGTTGCTTATTGCACCAGCAGCAGCGCCCCGGAGACGAAGGCGAAGAGGAGCACGAAGCGGCGCAGCCGCGTCTCGTTGATCAGGTGGCGGGCCCAGTGGCTGGCAACCACACCCAGCGCCAAAGGCACGCACAGGGCCAGCACCGGTGACACCTGCTCGATGTGCAAATGCCCGCCCAAGGCCAATACCACCAGCGAGATCACCTCCCCTACCAGGAAGCACAGAGCCACAGAGCCTCTCAACGTGGCCACCGGTGAGTGCTGGTACACCAGGGCGAGCGGCGGCCCCCCCACGCCGGTGGCGGTTTCAGTGATGCCGGTGATCACGCCGGTGGAGATCAGCGCCCGGCGCCCTGGCACGAAGGACGGCGCCATCCAGGTGGCCAGACACGCGGCGATCGTCGACAGCCCGATCAGTAGGTTGAGTTGCGCAACCGACAGCAAGAGCAGGATCCAGACGCCACCAAAGGTGCCGGCAAAACGCCCCAGGGTAATCCACGAGCTGCCTCTGAAATCAATGGCACTACGCTCGCGCCAGGCAACGGCGGCATTCAGCGGCAACATCAATATCAACAGGCTGATGGGCAAGGACTCCGGCGCCAGTAAACCCATTACCGGCGCCACGATCAGCGCGAAGCCCATGCCCGTCGTACCCTGGATGAGCGCACCGCCCGCGACGGCGACAGCAATGATGTACAGGGGGTCGAAAGGTAGATTCATCGTTCTCTCGTTCCAGATCAGTCAAGCTACAGTCGGCAAGGGCTGCACTTTATGGATGGGGGCCTGGCTGACGACGCTTCTGGCCAGCGCATCGACCCGGCGCATCAGGTCGCGCGCATCCCAGTCGGTGGGCCAGCCTTGCCACAGGCGTACCTTGCCCTGCACCACCACGGCCTGGATCTGGTCTCGGTTGGCGAGCCTGACCAGATCCCAGGACAGGTTCCAAGACGGCAGCAACTCGGGTACTGCCAGGTCGACCAGCAGGAAATCCGCAGCTTTTCCCGCCGCAATGCGCCCGGTCACCTTGCCCAACCCCAGCACGTCAGCGGCGTTCTGGGTACCCATGTCCAGCCACAACTGGCCGCCGCCACACACCGAATCACCTACCGGCAAACCATGGGCAAAGCGTTGCGCGGCTTCGGCGTAATCGAGCAGCCGGAACCCGTCACCGCGGGTGCCGTCGGTGCCCAGGCCAAGGGGAATCCCCAGACAGTGCATCAGGTGTGCCTGGGCAACGGCATTGCCTTTCCAGGCGCTGGCCACCGGGTTGTAGCTCACGGCTGCGCCGCTATCGCGCAGCAGGCAGAGCTCGGTCGAAGTCAGCAGTGTCGCGTGGGCCAGCAGTGCCCCCGGCCCCAGCGCACCCGCCCGGTGCAATTGCTCCAGTGGCCTTACCCCGTAATGCTCGAGGGAGCGCTCGACCGCAACCAGGTGTTCGTTGACATGGCTCTGGAACACCCTGCCCGCCTCATGGCACAAGCGGTACGCAGCGCCCAGGGTGGGCTCGGTGGCAATCTCGGGGATCGGGATTGCCAGGGACGGGCTGATCAACGGGTCGTTGTCCCATGCCGACAGATGCTGTTCGGCGATCCAGAGTACCTGGCGAGCATCGAGCACACGCTCGCCTTCCAGGTCGTTGCAAGTTTTGGCCAACACGCAGCGTATGCCCACTTCATGAACCGCCTGGGCAATGGCCTCCACGCCTTCCTTCGAGCGCGTACCGGCATCGCATACCGTGGTGAAACCACCACGCAGCGATTCGAAGGCGGCCAGTTTGCTGGTCAGGTAAAGCAGGTCGGTATCCAGCGAGCCCTCAAGGGGGATCCACACACGGCGGAAAATCTCCGACGGCTCACCAAACACTAGGCCCTTGCCAAAGCTCTGGCTGAGGTGGTGATGGGTGTCGATGAAGCCTGGCATCAACAGCTGGTTTTCGAGACGCAGAACGCCATGGTCCGGATAGCGGCCTTGCAATAGCGCCAATGGGCCGACATCGGCGAAGTGGCCATCGACAATGCGTACGGCGTGATCTTGGCGCGGCCCCTCCGGCAGCAACAGCCAGTCGGGGGCCAGCAGTTGGCCGGGTGCGATAAGGTGCCCGGGCGCAACCGTCAGGTGATCGTTAACAGTGCAGTTCATATAAAAACCTTAGTGTGCGGGTCAGGAGTTGATCAGCTTTGCCTTGGCATCCACAGGAGCGTGCTGGCGGCCAATGCAATGGAAAAGAAAGTTCATGACGGCCGCAGTCAGCGCGCCCATGGCAACGCCATTGCCGAGCAGCCCAGCGATGCCGGTGGGGAACTGGCTGTAGACGTCAGGCACGAGAATCGGTAGCAGCCCGACGGCCAGGGCGATGGACACCACGTACATGTTGCCGTGCTTGCGCAGGTCCACTTTGCGCAGCATGTCGATGCCCATGGTGCCGACGATGGCAAACACGATGAGGCTGGTACCGCCGACCACGGCTTCAGGCACCCCTTCGATCAAGCGCGCCAGCGGCGCAAGTAAGGCGAAGACCAGCAACAACACGCCGGAAACAGCAGTCACATAGCGTGAACGCACATGCGTGGCGCGGATGACGCCGATGTTCTCGCCGCTGGTGATGATCAGCGAAGTACCCATGAAACCGCCGAAGATCGAGGTCAGTGCATCGCCACGAATGGTCCGCACCACGTCCTTGTCCACGTCCAGGGGTTTGTCTACCGCTTCACTGATGGCCACGGTCTGGCCGGTGGCCTCTACCATCGAAACCAGGCAAAAGAGCATCAGCGGGATCGAGGCGAACACATCGAAGTGCGGCACGCCGAACGGCATGAAAGTCGGCAGGCTCAACAAGGGGTAGACACCGAAGCCGGAGCTGTCGAATGCGCCGATGGCTACTGCCAGCAAACTGCCGCCCAGCAAGCCCAGCAGAATCGACAACTGGCCCAGCGTGCCGCGCAAAAGTCGTGCGCACAGCACCGTGATAACGATGGTGGCAAAGGCCAGCAGCAATTGTTGGGGCGCGGCGAAATGTGCACTGCCGGGCTGACCGACAATCAACTGGCCCGACAGCTTGACCAGGTTGACCGCGACCAGCAGCAACATCGTGCCCACTACCACCGAAGGGAAAAACCGCAGCAGGCGCCGAAACACCGGCAGCACTAGAAAGTAGAAAATGCCTGTCAGGATCACCGCACCCGATGCCGTCGCCACTCCGTTCTGCTGGGCGATCAGGATGAACAGCATGATCGGCGCACCACCGGGCAGCATGATGAACGGCAAGCGTGCGCCACAGCCGCGCAAACCCAGCGACTGCAACAGCGTGCCCAGCCCGCACACCAGAAAAGTGGCGCTGAGCAACTGCAACGTCAGCTCACTGGAAAAGCCGAGCGCCGTGGCCATCAGGAACACCGACGCAATCGGCGATGCCGCCATCACCAACACATGCTGGGCTCCAAACATCAGCAACTGGCGCCAGGGCAGGCGCTCATCAACAGGGCTAACAGGGTTCTTTTCGATATCCGGCATATCCCACCTCGACCTGGGCCGTCACCGACAGCCCATTGAATTATTGTTATTTGGATCTGGACGAGCCTTGGTAGGGAAAATGCTGGCATCTACCCAACCAAATCGATTTGCATTCTTACCCAAATCGATTTGGGCAAAATGTATTCCTGTTCGTGTGGGCTGTCAACGCATCCATTACCCCTGCGTGCCTCAGTAGCTGATAGCCTTCAGGCAGCGTATAACTGCCGCCATCGCTTAAAGAGCCCACCTGTCTATGCCCAACAGCACTTCACGCCGCCTCACCATTGCCGATGTCGCCAACGCCGCCGGGGTGTCGCGCACCACCGTGTCCCACGCGCTCAATGATCGCGGGCAAGTCGATCCGGCCACCCGGGTACTGGTGAAAGAAGTTGCTGAACGCCTGGGCTACAGCCCCAACCTGCGTGCCCAGCGCCTGCGCACCGGACGTGCCAACGCCATTGCCCTGCTCTCCTCCATGCCTTTTTCCGTGGCCGGTGGTTCGTCGCGCCTGGGCTTTTTGATGGAAATTGCCGCCACCGCCACCGAAGCGGCGCTGCGCCGAGGCGTGGCCCTGGTGCTGGTGCCGCCCATGGATGAGGCCAGGGATTTGCTGGATACGCTGGATATCGACGGCGCGGTGATCATCGAGCCGGTGGCCAACGATCCAAACGTTGCGCGCCTGCGCAAACGTGGCGTGAAGCTGGTGTCCATCGGGCGCCAACCCGAGGCCCAGGCGTTGCCGTACATCGACATGCATGGCCAAGCCACCGGCACACTGCTGCTCGACCACCTGCAACAACAAGGCGCGCGGCGCATTGGCCTGGTGATCGGCGTGCAATCCCGGCACTCCTACCTGGACATGGAGCAGGCCTACCGGGCCTATTGCACGGCCACCCACCAAGAGCCGGCGATTGTTCGGGCAGATGAAGGGGGTGGCGAAGCCGCCGGTGCGACGGCTTGTCTGGAGCTGTTGCAAGCGCACCCCGGCATCGATGGCCTGTGCGTGCCGGTCGATGCCTTTGCCACAGGCGCTGTGCGAGCGCTGCGGGACAAAGGACTCAAGATCCCCCAGGACGTGAAGGTGGTGACGCGCTACGACGGCTTGCGCGCACGCGAAAGCACCCCGCCCCTGACGGCGTTGAACATGCACCTTGAAGAAGTGGCAGCCCTGGCTATCGAACTGCTCTTCGAGCAAATCAATGACACCGGCGAGCGCCAACGCATCGACGCCCCCCTGGCCACCCTGATTCCACGCGAATCGACCCTAACGCCGTAGTCGCTGCGCCGCCGTAATACACAATCCCAGCAGTGCAATCTGAACTACTTGGCTCGCACCGCCGCCGGCGGCGTCCAGGCACCGGACAGCTCTTCCATGTTGAGCCAACTGGCGTGCTTGGGGGTGTAGTGGAATTCGGTCCGTTGCAAGATGCACCGGGCCTCTGCAGGTGGCAGGGCTTGGTAGAGCGCAGCAGGCGTGTGGGTCGAGCATCAGGAACCTGTGCACATCCACTACATTCGGCGCGCTCATAGCGAAAATCCTCCCAGCCAGTCGCACAGATCGTTGGCGAGAAAGCGAAAAGCTAAATGTAAAAAAAGATTTCCGGGCGCATTCGCTGTCACACCTAGTAAGACAGGTGGAGGTGAAGCCCATGAGATTTGCGCAGTTTTGCCAATGGCTCTCAAATCATGCAGGTAGGCCCAGCACGTTCTTTACCGCGTTGGTACTGATCGCTCTATGGGGTATCTCTGGGCCTTGGTTCCACTACAACGATACCTGGCAGCTTATCATCAACACATCGACGACGATCATCACGTTCTTAATGGTTTTTCTGATCCAGAACACGCAGAACCGTGATAATGACATGATCCATGTGAAGCTCGACGAACTCATCCGAGCGTCTAAATCTGCAGAGCGTTCAGTGCTCGACCTTGAAGAGATGGACAGCACGCAGCTTCGGTCTTTGCGGAAGGAGTACCAAGCCATGGGCGAGGGCTGTAGCCAACCATGCCCTACAGATGCACCTGACCCTGAGGGTGAGAACGGTCATGAAAAGAGTGGCCATGACCGCTGATTCATAGGATAGCGCCCACCGCAAAGAACAAGCGAGTCGATACCCCATGGCTAAAGCCCCCCATATTTGATGACCAACCAGAGAAACCCCTTTCGCTTCAATTTTCACGTTTTCTCCCTTCCCTGCAGCTGACCTGATCGGTTCCTTGTACTAGGCTCTGGATTTAGCAAATACTCGACCAACCGCCGCAGCGCAGGCCACGCTGGCCCGTTTCAATTGCAACGAAGCGCAGGCGCGCAGCAAGGTCGCGGTCGCCGAGCTGGCGATGGCGATGGCGATGGCGATGGCGATGGCGCGGCAAAACCTGAAGGCCAAGAAGCAACTGCGCAAGCTGGACGCTGTTGGCGACATCGAAGTGGCTGCGGCCAACACAGAGGTACAGAAAGCCGATGGGCACGCGCCATGGGCGAGGCGCAGATGAGCTATTGCCAAGTGCTGGCCCCGTTCACGGGCCATGTGGCCAAGGTCTACGTCAAGCCTTACCAGACTCTACCACCGCTGCGCGAGGACCTGCGTCTGTGCGAAGCCGCCAACAACCGTGAGGGCGAGCCTGCCTGGATGATCCACGACAAGGTGGTCAACCGCTTCTACCGGATTGGCTGGCTGGAGTTCGAATGCCTGCTACGCTGGGGCCAGACCCCGCGCCAAGTCAGCGAACAGGTGTCGCGTGACAGCGCGCTCAAGCCGGATGCCGAGCAGGTGCTGGCGTTGCGTGCGTTCCGGAGCGCAGGGCTGGGATACGACAGTTCGGCCGTGGATGACAAAGACCGCACCGTGGATAACCCTATGGGTGAGACGTGGAGGTTGGCCGCTGGCGTCAACTACACGGTAGATGAAGGACTGGACCTGCACCTTGCCTACACGCTGGTGTGGTTGGGTGATATGGATGTCGATCAGACCAAGAATCGTTCCGGTACCACGCTGTCCGGCAGTTATGACAACAGCGCACTGCACATCATTGGCGGGGGCGCCACGTGGCGCTTCTGAGTGACGCGGATCATCGCTAACGTAAGGAAGGAGACCCTGCATGAAAACCAAGGTATTGGCCGCAAGTCTGTGCCTGACCACCCTCATGCTGCATGGCTGTGCAAGCAAATACGTGGAAGCCGATCAGTACTCCGGGTTCCTCAACGATTACAGCATTCTGAAGGAGGACAAGTCCCCCTCAGGGGCAGCGGTCATGCGCTGGATCAAACCTGGGGTAGATGTCAATCGCTACACCAGCGTCTATGTGGAACCGAGCCAGCTCTATCCAAAACCGCAGCCAACCGAAAAAATCCCGCAATCGACGCTGCAAGGGATAACCACCTATTACGACCAAACGCTGAAAAATCACTTCTCGCAAGTGCTCCCCTTGGCCACGAGCCCCGGCCCAGGCGTATTGGTAGTGCGTCCGGCAATCACAGCTGTGAGCGCCAAGACCAAAAGCTTGCGGCCCTATGAAGTGATCCCGATTGCCTTGATTGCCGCAGGTATCAGTACAGCCACGGGCATCCGTGACCAAGATACAAGTATTGCTACTGAAGCAGCATTCCTCGATGGCGATACCAATCAGGTTGTGGCCGAGGTTGTGCGCAAGGGCGCAGGTACAGAGTTGGACAATTCCTCCCAGGTGATGCAGGCGAAGGATGCCAAGGCCGTCCTCGATGGATGGGCGAAGGACATGGTGAGTTCTTTCCAGGCCCTTAAAAAATAGGAGTAGCTGCCCTGCCCTATTTGAACTTCAAGTGGGGCATGGGGAGCTCTGATAGCGATGATCCGCTACATGCGAAACTACAACGCATCATTGTCCTTGAGGCTCGAGCAGCAAGCAGGAAAAGCGGTCTTGCTGCTCGAATACCCCGACCCGGCCGGCTCGGTCAGGAACCAGACCGTAGAGCAATGGGTGGTTCACGCAAGCCGTGCAATACCTCCGGGCGGATTTAAAGCGCAAGTGCAATCGCAGATTATCGCTCTTCTCCCGACCCACCGTTGCACATTGGAACAAGTCGCGCTGGCATTAGATTTGAACCCGCGCACTTTGCAGCGCAGGCTTGCCAATGAAGCCACCGATTTCGAAGAATGCCTGGATCATATTCGTCGGTGTCAGGCGCAGCAGCTGTTGAGAAGAACCTGTCTAAGCGTGGCTCAAATCTCAGCCGAGCTAGGCTATCGTCGAGCGACTTCGTTTTGCCGTGCACACTTACGCTGGTTCAAGATGACACCGCTGGAACACCGACGCCAGTTTGGTGATAAAGCGCTTCTAATGGGCTGACTCCTATAGGCCCCTGTGCGAGCAACTGTCTTGATCAGAATCTGAAGGCTTGAGCAATCTTTGTGGGGCATGCCCGCGAAGCGCATCGCGAGCTGGCGTTCTCCCCTATAGAACAATCTATAAATTATTGATTTTACTATAATTTTGTGGGGACGGCGGTGCGGCGATCCGACTTGTCCCGCGAACACCGGCAAAGCCGGTGCCATAAATTGCGTCGCCTGCTTCGCGGGACAAGCCCGCTCCCACAATGCCCCCTGTTCTCTGCGCGACAGCGCAGCCCTGCAGGGCTGGGTGATCTCCTACACGTACTGCATAGGGCTTGAGGCCTATGTGGTCGAGGTGGGAGATTCTATGGTTTCGGGCAAGGGCATCAGGGTTGCCGGGTGCTCGCCACAGCAGCTTCAGCGCCTGTGAGATCGAGCGCCGCCCGCGCGGCGCTTCGCGGGACAAGCCCGCTCCCACATTTGTTGC
>NZ_JYKS01000077.1 GCF_000935045.1 Pseudomonas sp. 10-1B | reverse complement strand
GCAGCTTAAACTGTCCAACTTTTTGGGGGCAGTCCATCCTGTGGGAGCTGGCTTGCCGGCGATAGGGCCGGTGCAGGTCAGCGCTGCATTCCCCAGCGCCGCACGGTCAGCCGCTCCAGGGTATTGAACACCAGCCCTTCCACCAGCAAACCGATCAGGATCACCACCGCCAACCCGGCGAACACCTTGTCGGTATACAGCTCGTTGCGGTTCTGGAAGATGTACCAGCCCAGCCCGCCTTTGCCACTACTGGCGCCGAACACCAGCTCGGCAGCGATCAGGGTGCGCCAGGCAAATGCCCAGCCGATCTTCAACCCCGACAAGATCGACGGCAAGGCCGCCGGGACCAGAATGTGCAGCACCAGCCGCAGCCCCTTCAGGCCATAGTTGCGGCCAGCCATGCGCAGCGTTTCCGACACGCCGAGGAAGCCGGCATAGGTATTCAGCGCCAAGGCCCATAGCACCGAGTGCACCAGCACGAAGATCAGGCTGTTGTCACCCAGCCCGAACCACAGCAGGGCCAACGGCAGCAGGGCAATGGCCGGCAACGGGTTGAACATCGAGGTCAGCGTACCCAGCAGGTCCCGGCCCAGTTGGGTCGATACCGCCAGGCTGGTCAGGCCGAAGGCCAGCACTATGCCGAGCACATAACCCTTAAGCAGAATCACCAGCGAGACGCCGACCTTGGCCGGCAGCTCTCCGCTGATCAGGCCGTCCCACAAGGCCGCGGCGGTTTGCACGAAGCCCGGTAACAGCAGGTCGTTAGCCTGGTAGCGCGCGACGGCCTCCCACAGCACCGCGAGCACCAGCAAGATGACCGCTTTGCGCAGCCAGCCTTGCTGCCACAGGCGCTGCACCAGCGGCAGTTGTCGTTCCACAGGCACACTGAGCAGCGGCTCCAGATGCACCTCGTATTCCTGGCGTACAGGTGTAGTGGTCATGGCTGAAGCTCCTGTCAGTAGGCGATGCGGATATCGTTGAAGCCAAGCTCGTCCGGCTGCTCGGGGGTATCCGCTTCGTCGAACAGCAAACGATGGATACGTCGAGCACTGGCCTGGAAATCGCTGCCTCCAAGGCTGCCCAGGTCGTACTGGTGGCTATGCACTTCGGCACGCACCCGGCCCGGGTGTGGCGACAGCAGCAGGATGCGATTGCCGACCACCAATGCCTCTTCGATGGAGTGGGTAACGAACAGCAGGGTGAAACGCACCTCCTCCCACAGCAGCAACAGCTCTTCCTGCATCTTGCGCCGGGTCAGCGCATCGAGTGCGGCGAACGGCTCGTCCATCAGCAGGATCTTCGGCTGCGTGGCCAACGCCCGGGCAATCGCCACGCGTGCCTTCATGCCGCCCGACAAGGTATGCGGGTAGGCATCGGCGAAGGCCGCAAGGCCGACTTTTTCCAGGTAATGCAGCGCACGGTCCTCGGCCTCGGCGCGCTTGAGCTGGCCAGACACCAGCAGCGGGAACATGACGTTCTGCTTCACCGTCTTCCACGGTGGTAGCTGGTCGAACTCCTGGAACACCACGATGCGGTCAGGGCCTGGGCCGCGAACCGGCTGGCCCTGCAGCAGAATCTGCCCTTCCTGGGGCGGGATGAACCCGGCCACGGCCTTGAGCAAGGTGGACTTGCCGCAGCCGGAGGGCCCCAGCAGCACGAAGCGGTCGGCACGATCGACTTCGAAGCTGACCTGGTGGGTGGCACGCACCACGCGCTGCGCGGTGCGGTATTCGAGGCTGAGGTTATCCACCTTGAGCAAAGGCGGCGTTGCGACACGGCTCAGGTTGCTGGCCGTGTGGCCTGGCAATGGGGCGGTCATGATCGATCAGCTCCCCTGCAGCGGGCGTTCATCCTGGAAGAAATAGTCCTTCCACGATTCCGGCTTGTGCTTGATGGCGCCTACCCGGTAGAGGAACTCGGCCAGCTTGTATGTGTTCTTTGGCGTCACGGTGAATTCGTATTGCGGGTTGTCGATCAGCTTTATCAGTGCGTCGCGGTCGATCTTGGCCTTGGTCACGCGGATGTAGGTGTCAGCGGCGGCGGCCTTGTCTTTCTGGGCAAAGTTCGCAGCCTCGGCCAGGGCATCGACGAAGGCCTTGTAGGTCTTGGGGTTGTCCTTGCGGAACTTCTCGGTGGCGAACAGCAAGGTCGGCGAGTTGGGGCCGAGCAGGTCATAGCTGTTGAGCACCACGTGCACGTCCTTGTTGGCCAGCACCTGGTCCTGGAACGGCGGGTTGGAGAAGTGCCCGTTCAGCTCGGTGCCGCCGGCCAGCAGCGCGGCGGTGGCATCCGGGTGCGGCACCGCCAGGGTGTATTTGTCGAGCCGGTTATATTCCTTGTCACCCCACTGCTGGGCGGCGGCGTACTGCAGGAAGCGCGACTGCACCGAAACCCCTACCGCGGGTACGGCGATGCGGTCCTTGTCGGAGATGTCGGCGATGGTCTTGACGTTGGGGTTGCTGCTGACCAGGTAGTACGGGAAGTTGCCCAGCGAGGCCACCGCCTTCACGTTCTGCCGGCCCTTGGTGCGATCCCACACGGTGAGCAGCGGGCCGACGCCAGCACCGGCGATGTCTACCGAGCCGGACAGCAATGCGTCGTTGATGGCCGCCCCCCCCGAAAGCTGCGCCCAGTCGACCTTGATGTCGATGCCCTGCTCTTTGCCGTGTTTTTCGATCAGGTGCTGGTCACGCACCACGTTCAGCAACAGGTAGACGATGCCGAACTGCTCGGCGATGCGGATCTTGCCTTCGGCCTGGGCCACGCCGGGGGCAGCCAGGCCGCCAACGACCAGGCTCGCGCCCAGGCCAATGCTTGCCGCCAGGCGGCTGATGGATTTGCGCATGATGGTTTTCCTCAGTCGTCAGAACGGGACATCGCCCTGGATGGTGGTGCGGTACAGCTTGCGCCGCAGGTGTGCGGGGCAGCCGGTGGCCAGGTGGATCAGCGAGCGGTTGTCCCAGAACACCAGGTCATGGGGCTGCCACTGATGGCGGTAGATGTTCTGTTCCAGCACGCTCAGGACATACAGCTGTTGCAGCACGTCGCGGCTTTCATCGTCTGGCAGGCCGACGATACGGGTGGTGAAGCCTTCGCTGACGAACAGTGCCTTGCGGCCGTTTTCCGGGTGGGTGCGGACCACCGGGTGAATGACTTCCTGTACCTGCGCCAGTTGCTCGGTGGTCAGGGTCGGGCGCCAGTTGCCTTCGAACTTGGTCTCGGCATAACGCGCGGTGTAGGAGTGAGCGGCGCTGCGGCCCTCGACCACTTTACGCAGGGCTGCGGGTACGGCGTCCCAGGCCTTGTGCATGTCGGCGAACAGGGTGTCGCCGCCTTCGCTGGGCAGCTCCTGGGCATGCAGCATGGAGCCGAGGCTTGGCAGCTCTTTGTACGACAGGTCCGAGTGCCAGAATTTGCCGGCATCACCCAGGCCAATGTTGCGACCGTCTTCGATGATGTTGGAAACGATCAGGATCTCGGGGTGGCCTGCGAGCAGGAACTGCTTGAGCACATGGATCTGCAATTGGCCGAAACGGCGGCTGAAGGCAATTTGCTGTTCAGGGCTGATGCGCTGGTCGCGGAACACCAGCACATGGTGGTCGAGGTGGGCACGATGGATACGCGTGAAATCCTCGGCGTTGACCGGCTTGGCCAGGTCCAGGCCTATTATCTCGGCGCCTACGGCACCGGCGAACGGGCGGATTTCGAAGATTTGCGGCTGGGCGCTGTCGATGGTCGACAAGGCGTTCGAGGCGGCTGACATTTTTCACTCCCACGCAGTGCGCGACGTCGATGGCGCGCAACGATCAGAAACGCACGGGGTTTTCCCGTGTGGGTTCAAGTCGTGCGGCGCATCGATTGGTCGACGGGTACGCAGTGGAAATGACTATAAAGTCATAAGAGTAATAATTTAAATACCTTTAAAGAATAACCATATCACTGGCGCTGGGGCGCTGCGCGATCAGATCAGGCCGCCCTGCTCTTCTTCATCGATGAGGTTGTTCAGGCTGCTCAGCGCCTTGCGCGCCGTGGACCGGTTAAGCAGCTTGGCCTGCGCCCCGGCGGGCAGGTCGGTGATCTTGAACACACCCTTGGCAGTCAGAACGTCGATCAGGTCCTCGAGCACGCGGATCATGTCCAGGTCGCTTTGTTTGAGCTGGTTGAGGCTGTTTTCCACGAGGTCATCGGCAAACCATTCCTGGATATCGGCGTGGTCGGCAGGGAGCATTTCGGTGAATTCGTCAAAAGCGGCTGCTTCTACCCGCAGCAACTGGCCGGCGGCGTCGCGTTGCACGTAGAACATGGCGGTGTCCCTCGTCACGTTGGTTCTTTGCTGGTAGACAGCAGCATAGGTAAAGATCGCCAGGCATACAGGCCCGGCGCCTGAGTATGCGCTGTCACGCAGTTGTGGGAAAGGCCGTGTGGGAGCGGCTTTAGCCGCGAACACCAGCAACGCCGGTGCCATTCCACCACGCTGGCTTCTTCGCGGGTAAACCCGCTCCCACAACCGCGCAGCACATGCGGGAGCGGCCTTGCGTCGCGATAGAGCCGCGAAGCGGCTCCACGGTTTCAGCAACTACGCCGAGACCGCTGGGGCTGCAGGGCAGCCCGCTAGCGCATCAGCCATCTTTGTTGTGGATGATGATGGTCGGGTCGGAACCATGGATCAAGGAGTTGATCGTGGTGTTCGACCAGTTCACCCCTTCGAGCTTGATGGTGACATCGGCATTGGCCAGGCCGCCGTCGGTGTTGAGCTTGCCTTCGCTGCTGACCTGCAGCGTCGTCGAGCCGTCTGCGAAGCTCATCTTCAGGTAGTTGTCGATGCTACTGCCCTTCTCGCCCTGGAGCAGGTCGCTCAGGTCGATACGGTCGTTTTCACTCTCCTTGAAGTCCTTGATCACGTCATTGCCAGTATCACCGGCCTTCCACACGAAGGTGTCGGCACCGCTGCCACCGATCAGGATATCGTTGCCCTGGCCACCAATCAGGGTGTCGTCGCCGCTACCGCCCAGCAGGATGTCGTTACCCTTGCCGCCATCGAGCGTGTCGTTACCACCTTGGCCGAAGAGGATATCGTTGCCATTGCCCCCATTCAGGAGGTCCTTGCCATCGTTGGCACCGGAGATATCGAACTCGGTGTAGTGTTCGGATACATACTGGTGGACATTTCGCGTCTCGAGCGCACTTGCATCAACACCACTCTTCTGAGCGACGTAGTCCTTGAGTGCTTGATAGCCCTCGGTAACGACACCGTTGAGGGTGATCAGGTCACCGAAGATAATGTCGTTGCCGTTGCCGCCATCGATGGTGTCGGCGCCCGGCAGCGTTGCCTCGGAATGGCCAAGAATCGCCTTGGCCAAGTCGGACGGGTCGATGTTGGTTTGTGGCTTGCCGTCGCTATCGTAAGGCTTCAGGTCGCTCAGCGTGACATTACTGTTCAGGCCAATGGCCTGCACCTTGCTCAAGCCGTCAGTGCCACCCAGCACGTTGAAGCTCGCAGTGGAACCTGCCGCCGACTCCACGTAGTTCCTGTATTCAGCGTAGCCAGTGCCATCCAGGCTGGAGAATTCGTATGTACCGTCCCCCTGTGCGTGCAGGGTTCCGACCGTCTTGGTGGAATTAAGTACTAGCTCACCTTTTCTGTTCTCGGTGTAGGTCAGTACCTTGACTACACCACTGCTGCTGATTTCGACCTTGTGAGTCGCGTCGGCCCAGTCACTGAAGGTGTCGCCAACTTTATAGTTGTTGACGTTGACCACATCATCCAGGCGCTTGCCATTCTTCCACAGGCTAGGGTTGGTGGACTCCCCGCTCTGGTAGTAGGTGGGCTTACCGTCGGTGATGAAGTAGGTCAGATTCTCCGCACCTTTGTTGCTGGTGGCCATGCTGCTTTTGAAGAAGTTGGACGTGGTCTTGAACGCATCTTCGTAGTTGGTACCACCGCCGTAGTCCCCACCCACCATCGAGTTCAGCACTGCCTGCAGTTTGCTCAGTGCATCCGAGTCGGCGAGATTCACCGCCACGTTCTTGTTGACGTGGGTATCGAAGTCGACCAGGAAGATGTTCACAGTACCCGAAGTATCGGAGCCCAGGCTGCCTTTGAGTGTATTGAACACCGATGCCAACTGCGCCTTTGCATCGGCAATCGACTTGTCGCTCATGCTGCCCGAGCTGTCGACCATGAAGGCGATATTGTAGCTCTTGCCCTGGACCAGGTTCAGGCCAGACACATCGGCAACGATGATGTCATTGCCTTCGCTGCCAGTGATTGTGTCGCTACCTTTAGTACCTACATCATGGCGGTAAGTCGCTTCGTAGACCTGCACCGTAATCTTGTCGATGGCGCTGTTGGAGCCACCGAGGCGTTCGGTGGCCGTCGAGGTTACAGTGATCTCGAACGAGCCCTTGAAGTAGGTTGGCGGCTTCAGCGTCAGACCACTAAGCGTCCAGCCAGTCACATTCACAGGCGCTGTGCCTACCGTGACCGTATGACCAGCACCATCACTCAACACGGTGCCTTTCGGAATACCGCTGAGCGTTACGCTCAGGCTTTCGGAGCCGTCAGTATCGGTCAGGGCAGTGGAAATACTGACCAGTTTGACCGAGCCACCTTCTGGCCCTTCGTTAAGCGTGTAGCCGTCGTAGTAGCTCTGACCATCCACGGTGTGCAGGTCGGACACGCCCAAGCCGGCTTTGGCCATCTCGGTCACGTTCTGGTACATCTTGATGTTCGAACTGCTGAGGTCAGTGACAGGCTCCGAACCTGCCTGGATGTTCAGGTCATAGCTGCCAGGGCCGGCCTGGTTGGCGTGGTAGACCTCGATTGGGTAGTAGCCGCTGGTTTTCGGCACGAAGGTTCCGCTGAACTGGGCGTTAGCACCCCAGGTTGCGGTAACCACGGTCTTGCCACCAATGGTGACCACGAAGCTGTCGTCGGCCGTGCCGCTGAAGGTGTAGGTCTTGGCGGCTTCCAGGTAGATCAGGCCCGAGGTTTTCGAACCGGTGCCAGCGGTGACACTGCCATCGGACTGCACATTGGTGGTGGTGCCACTGGAGCTGGCGTCGCCGGAATTGGCAAAGACCGTTTTCAGATCCTCGCCGGTGATGCCGTTACCACCGGTGCCCAGGCCTTTGAGGCTGGTCCAGACTTCCTTGGTCAGGCCTTTGGACTCGATATCGGTGCTGCCGAAGCTCAAGGTCGGCTTGTCGGCAACCGGGCTGATGTCGACCTTCATGGTCACTTCGCTGCCCACGTTGGTACCGTCGTTCGCCTTGTACTTGAACTGAGCGTAATCAGCCTTCTGGTCACCCACACCGAAGCCGCCGTAGTTGTCCGCGCCAGACTCATTGCGTACTGGTACGAATTTCAGGTTACTGGCGTCAATGTCGGCCTGGCTGACCTCCTGGCCCACGGCCACGTTTACCCAAGCCTTGCCGTTGAATAACTGCAAGGTACCAGAGGCCGGGATCGAGGTGATGGTTACGAGCAGGCCACTATTGCCATCGGCATCGGTGACGTTGAAGTCGCTCCACTTGAACACGTAATCAGTGTCTTCCACACCATACACCGCACCACCGGTGGAAACCGGCAGGTGATCGTTGTCGAGGATGGACGTGGTCACGCTCGCCTTGCTGCTGTCGACCTGCAGGTTCTCGAAGTTGCCACCGGTGGCAGTCTCGATCTTGACGGTGAAGTTTTCAGTGGGTTCAACCAGCTTGTCGTCGAGGGTCCTGATGTCGAACGTGGTGCCGCTGCTGTAGGCCGGGATGGTCACCGTGGCGACACCGTAGTAGTCCGAACCATCTGTGGCGGTGCCGCTGTAGCGAAGGGTGATGGTGACCTCAGCTTTCGCCTCATGACTGAGAGTCAGCGTGTAGCGGCCGGTTTCACCTTCAATCAACGAGGTGGTGCCAGTGATGCCAACTGTGGACACATCGCCCTGGTTGCTCTCGCCCGGAGTACCCACGCCTGGTTCGTCGACCACTTTGGTGCTGGCAGCCTTGTCGTCCAGCTTGAGGTCTTCGAAGCGGCTTGCACCTGGGCCGCCCACCGACTGCAGCGACAGGCTAACGTTGTTGTCGCCGATGTACACGTTGTCCGGGGCGACCACGGTCACACTGCCGCTGCTCTCATTAGCCAGTACGTTTATGGTGGTCTTGCCGTCACTCAGGGTGAAGGTCAGGGCACCGTGGTTGTTGATCAGCAAGCCATCCGGGCCGGTCAAGGTGACGGTGTAGGTGATGTTGCCACCTTCGGTCACTTCCGGAGTCGCGGTCAGCTTGGCCACCACTTCGGTCGTGGTGTCCTTGATCTCGACGCTGGCCGACGACTGGGTCAGGACCAGGTTCTCGAACTTGCCGCCGCCCGCCAGTTGGGTGCCGGTGATGCTTACAGTCAGGGAACCCGCGTCGACGTAGACGTCTTCACCCTGTACATCGTTGGTCCAGATCGCAGACGTCTTGCCTTTCTCGATGACCACTGACTTGCCTTCACCCAGCAGCACGGTCAGGTTCTGGTCCAGGGCCTCCTTGATGCTGATGGTGAAGGTCGGCTTCTCGTTCTCGAAGACCGAAGTCTGGTTGGCAACGATGCTCAACTCGACCTTGTCGCCCTGGTTGCTCTCGCCCGGAGCACCCACGCCTGGTTCGTCGACCACTTTGGTGCTGACCGAGGTCTTGTCCAGAGTAAGTTGCTCGAACTTGCCGGCACCGATGACGGAGGCAATCGACTTGACCACAGCATCATTGGCACCGGTGTAGACGTTATCCGGGGCGGTGATGGTGACCGTGCCGATATTGCTACCGGCCGGGACAACGATCTTGGTCTTGCCGTCGTCCAGGATGAAGGTCAGCTGATCGTGGCCGTCGAGCGGCAGACCGTCTTTGCTGCTCAGGGTCACGGTATAGGTGATCTTGCCACCTTCGGTCACCGACTCGGTGGCGGACAGTTTGGCCACCACTTCGTTGATGGTGTCCTTGACATTGACCGAGGCAGCGCCGCCCAGCTGCAGGTTCTCGAAGGTACGACCGTCGATATCCACTGCCGACTTGATGCCCAGTCTGATCTGGCCGCCGTCTTTGTAAACGTCTTCACCTTGCACAGCATGGGTATATGGCACGCTGGTCTGCCCGGCCTTGATAGTGACCTGGGCGTTGTTGCTCAGGGTCACGACCAGGTCGTGATCCAGCGCGGTGTTGATCTTGACGGTGAAGGTCGGCTCCTTGTTCTCGTAGACCGACTTCTGGTTGGCCTCGATGGTGACCTTGACCAGGTCGCCTCCGTGGCCGGGGGTGCCCGGTTCATCGGTGACTTCAGTGCTGACCTTGGTGCCGTCCAGCGTCAGTTTTTCGAACTTCCAGGCGTCGGCGCCGCTGACGTATTTGAGGCTCTGTTCGACCGCTGCGTTGGTGCCGGTGTAGACGTTGTCCGGTGCGGTCACGGTGACCGAACCGGTGGTGCTGTTGGCCGGCACAGTGACCACGGTCTTGCCGTCGCTCAACGTGAAGTACAGCGTCGAGTGCTTATCGATCGGCAGACCGTCTTTGCTGGTCAGGGTCACGGTGTAGGTGATCTTGCCACCTTCGGTCACCGACTCGGTGGCGGACAGTTTGGCCACCACTTCGTTGATGGTGTCCTTGACACTGACCGAGGCTGCGCCGCCCAGTTGCAGGTTCTCGAAGGTACGACCGTCGATATCCACGGCCGACTTGATGCCCAGTCTGATCTGGCCGCCGTCTTTGTAAACGTCTTCACCTTGCACAGCATGGGTATATGGCACGCTGGTCTGCCCGGCCTTGATAGTGACCTGGGCGTTGTTGCTCAGGGTCACGACCAGGTCGTGGTCCAGCGCGGTGTTGATCTTGACGGTGAAGGTCGGCTCCTTGTTCTCGTAGACCAACTTCTGGTTGGCCTCGATGGTGACCTTGACCAGGTCGCCCTGGTTGCCGCTACCCGGCGTGCCCGAACCTGGCTCGTCGGTGACCGTGGTGCTGACCTTGGTGCCGTCCAGCGTCAGTTGCTCGAATTTCCAGGCATCAGCGCCACTGACGTATTTCAGGCTCTGTTCGACCGCTGCGTTGGTGCCCACATAGACGTTATCCGGCGCAGTCACAGTGACCGAGCCGGTAGTGCTGTTGGCCGGCACGGTAACCACGGTCTTGCCGTCGCTCAACGTGAAGTACAGCGTCGAGTGCTTATCGATCGGCAGTCCGTCTTTGCTGGTCAAGGTCACGGTATAGGTGATCTTGCCACCTTCAGTCACCGACTCGGTGGCGGACAGTTTGGCCACCACTTCGTTGATGGTGTCCTTGACATTGACCGAGGCAGCGCCGCCCAGCTGCAGGTTCTCGAAGGTACGACCGTCGATATCCACGGCCGACTTGATGCCCAGTCTGATCTGGCCGCCGTCTTTGTAAACGTCTTCACCTTGCACAGCATGGGTATACGGCACGCTGGTCTGCCCGGCCTTGATAGTGACCTGGGCGTTGTTGCTCAGGGTCACGACCAGATCGTGGTCCAGTGCGGTGTTGATCTTGACGGTGAAAGTCGGCTCTTTGTTCTCGTAGACCGACTTCTGGTTGGCCTCGATGGTGACCTTGACCAGGTCGCCTCCGTGGCCGGGGGTGCCCGGTTCGTCGGTGACTTCAATGCTGACCTTGGTGCCGTCCAGCGTCAGTTGCTCGAACTTCCAAGCGTCGGCGCCACTGACGTATTTCAGGCTCTGCTCGACCGCTGCGTTGGTGCCCACATAGACGTTATCCGGCGCAGTCACAGTGACCGAGCCGGTAGTGCTGTTGGCCGGCACGGTAACCACGGTCTTGCCGTCGCTCAACGTGAAGTACAGCGTCGAGTGCTTATCGATCGGCAGTCCGTCTTTGCTGGTCAAGGTCACGGTATAGGTGATCTGACCACCTTCGGTCACCGACTCAGTGGCGGTCAGCTTGGCTACCACTTCGTTGATGGTGTCGGTCACTTTGACCGATGCGGCGCCGCCCAACTGCAGGTTCTCGAAGGTCGCGCCAGTAGCGTCAACGGCCGACTGGATGCCCAGAACGATTTGG
>NZ_JYKS01000076.1 GCF_000935045.1 Pseudomonas sp. 10-1B | reverse complement strand
CCGGAGATGCCACGGTAAATCACAACCCCATCTGGCGGAAGGTGGGGTTCATGGATCGCACTCCATCAAGCGGCCAATGGCGTCACGCTCGAACAGCGTATGGCGCTCCGGACGTTCGCCGCTTTCGCCATAGCCAATTTCGTCCAGGCGAATCAGGTGACCGCCAGCGCGGTAGCTGAAGCGCAGGATCAGGTTGTCGACCTGCGCTACCTCACTCAAGCGGTCCGATACGCATAGACATACTGCCACTGGTTGACTTACGTCCTAATTTTTCAAAAAGTTCAAAGTCGCCACATGCGCTGGCTCTTAAATAGCCAATAAGAGGATTAGCATAATTAATTTCGAGCTTAGTGCAGTCTTTAAACCTAGACCATACCAAACCTAAAGCTCATCAATTAACCCTACCATCCAACACTGACTTAACCGCGCCAATATATTTCTTATCTTCATGCCTAAAAATATCATCACCCTCTAAAAAGTAGGCTTTACATAGATAATCCAGCGCTTTTGGATCTGCTTGTTCGTACAGGCACTGACCGAGCCGCAAGAGTACAAAACAGTTGTGAGAACCATCCGCACCATCCATGGCATCAAAAAACTCTTCCGCGGCATCAGCATAATTTTTCAAGTGAAAAAATGCATCCCCAACACTGGCTTTAAGCCAAACAAACGCATCCCACTGCACATATGGCTCGGGCAACTTTATCAACGCAATTCGATAAACCTCAGCTGCCCTAGAGTACTCTCCTTTATCCATCAATACGTTACCCTGCTCACTTAGAGCAAGAATTTCGTCATATAGCTGATCTGGCAAATCTTTCATTTTTCTTCTTGATAGCCAGTAAAAAAGTCCAGATATTTTTTATCAAACCCTTGAAAGGCTCTCCCCTTACCAAGTTCAAAGGCCTTTTTAAAAAACTCGTAAGCCGATTCTTTTTCATTCGCACCAAGATGAGATGCACCAAGGAATATGAAGCTTGAAGTCTCGCGGGGAGGTTTTGTTTGAACTGCCCTAACTGCCCAAACTTTCGCTTCGTCATAGCGCTCAAGCTCTAAGTAAAGCCTGGAATAACACTTGGCAACCCAATGAGCAAGGTCCCACTGCTCTTTAGGCTCAGGCAGCATATTCCAAGATTCGCCGTACTTCTCCAGCGCAGATTCATAGGCACCAGACTCATGCAATAAATTACCCGCCTCTACAATCGCGACAATCTCTTGAGATAACGGCAAATTAATTTCCGACAAATCGTTCATACACACCTCAATAGCTAAAATATTCATGCGGCCCGATAAAATTATCTGGTGACCTATAAAACTGGTTCAGCCTAGCACCTGCCGACCGATTGAATGAAAAGTGCTCTAACTCATAATTCTTAGAGTCAAGCATCCATTTCCGAACTTCTTTGGACTTGGCACCGAAGAAACCTCCGCGATCATTCCAATAAGTCACCGCATCATACTTGTGCGCCATGTCAGCTTCCGCCACCGAGTACCACTGCTTGTCGGTCGAACTCTTAAACTCCATATCATTACCGCGACCTCGAATACGCCCCTCTTTTTTCATAGCCTCTATAACTTCTCGACCAGTCTTGCTGGATTTGCCCGGAGTCCTTCCTAAATACTCAGTTCGGCAGCTTAGTCCCCACGGATCAATCCACCCAGTCGAGTTAGGTGCAAATGCATATAAGTTAATCCCACCCAGCAAACTTATGGGATCATGGGAAATAAACCTGCCTACTTCTGCATCATAGAACCTTAACGTATTATAGTGCAGTCCTGTTTCAGAATCGAAATACTGGCCCTGGAAGCGCAGATTCTGCTCGACCTGATTGACGACCAGATTCTCTATCGCACCCCATGAACGATACGTCGCCTGCCAAACGACCTTGCCGTCACTATCCGTCAGCTCCAGCGGCGTACCAATCTGGTCTGTATGGAAATAGTAGAGCTTCTGCCCTTCCCCTTCCGCCTGGTCAACTCGCGCCAACGGCGCATAGCTACCCGGCTCATACACGTAAAGAGTGCTGTTCCCGGGCGTCTCCTCACGCAGCATCCTCAAGCCTTGCCAGAGGAAGCGCTTTTGCTCGACCTCGCCGTTGATTTCAGCACACTTGGCAACCCGTCGACCCAGGCTGTCGTAACGGTAGTGCCCGGTACTCTCCAGCTTGCCATTGACCAACGTCTCCGCCCGTACCAGCCGGTTTTCGCAGTCATACGCAAAGCTCTGCAGCTTGCTGTGCCCCGAGCGCTTCTCGATCAGGTTGCCCCAAGGATCGTAACGGTACTCCTGATCCCGCCACTGCTTGATCCGGTTGTCCTTGACCTTGGCAAACTGCCGCGCATTGAAGTCCAACCGGTTCGCTGCCGCGTCGTAACGGAATTCTTCGCTGCCCACCAGCGAGCCGGTATCACGACTGCGCAACTGGCCGTTGGCTTCGTACTCGTACTTGATCTCGCCCCGTAGCTTGTCCAACGTGCGCACCAACTCCCCCGCCGGGTCGTACTGGTAACGGCGGTGAATCGGGTTGTAGGCATGCTCGACCAGCAACGAGGTGTTAATGCCGGTGTTATGCACTTGCGAGAGCTTGTCCGCTGGCAAGGTCGAGGCAAACTGCCAGGCCTTGCGCCCCATCGCGTCATAGCCAAAGCAACTGGTGAGCTTGCCTTGGGTCCTGTACACCTCGCGGTGCAAATCATCGCGCTCCATGTCGCTGATCACCTGGCCATCCAGGTTCAGTTGGTGCAGGTGCCCACTGCCGTAATACAGATGGTTGACCTTGCGGCCATCCGGCAGGGTCAGCGTGGTCAGGTTGCTAAGTGGGTCGTATTCATAGTCCAGTGCCCCACTTGGGGTCAGTTCCTGGGTCAGTCGCCCCAGCAGGTCGTAGCGGTAACCCAGCTTTTCATCGGTGATCCCCAGCTGCTTGCCCGCGCTTGTTGGGTGGCGCTGAATGCTCAGTAACCGGTCAGCCTCGTCATACTCGAAATCTTGCCGTGCATCGCGATTGACTTTGGCCATCAAGCGGCCAATGGCGTCACGCTCGAACAGTGTATGGCGCTCCGGACGTTCGCCGCTTTCGCCATAGCCAATTTCGTCCAGGCGCACCAGATGACCACCGGCGTCGTAACTGAAGCGCCGGGTCAGGTTGTCCACCCGCACCTCTTCGCTCAGGCGGTCCGACGCGTCATAGGCAAAGCGGTAGGCCGCGCCGTTCTCGTTGACCAGTGCGGTCAGGCGCAGGGCCTTGTCATACTCGTAGCGGATCCACTCGCCCTTGGCATCCTGGCGACTGCTCGGCAGGCCGCGCGAGGTGCGTTGCAGGTAGGTTGTCTGGCCTTTTCCATCGGTGTGCTTCAACACCTGGCCAAGGGTATTGTAGGTAAAGGTTTCCGCAGTGCCGTCCGGATGATTGATACGAAGCACTTCACCATCGGGCTTGCGTTCCAGCGTAGTGGTCTGGTTCAACGCATCGGTAACGGCAACCAGGTGCTGGCGTTCGTCGTAGCGGTAGTAGGTGCTTTTGCCCGAACAGTCCTCGAAGCGCTCGACCTGCGCGTAGGCATTCCACCACAGATACTTGGACTTGAAGTTGGCATCGATGATCGTGTGCGGCAGGCCGTCATCGCTGTTGAGATACCGGGTCTTGTTACCCAGCGGGTCAATCTCGGTAACCAGGTTGCCTTTTTCGTCGTAACGCGCCTGCCAGACGCTGCCGTCGGGGAAGCGGGTTTCGGTGACCCGCGGGCGTGGATACGCACGCTCTTACGGTCCGGTGGAAGTGAGGCGACTGAGGTAAAGTTGGCAGCCGTCTCAAACCAGAATGTTAAAGAGCCTTATACTATCAACATATTTTCCAGCCAAGAATCACTAGTCACGAAAGCAACATAGCACCCAGCCAAGAATCATCCCCAAGGGGCGTAAGTAAAATCGCTATCAATTTTTTTGAATTCCAGCCCAATAAGATTCCTTTCAAAGTAACCGCACATGAACTCTGAAGAACAGACCATTTGCTTTAACTCTTCACAATAAAAAAGATCTTCACAAACACCGGACCTTACAACAAACTCTTCGATTCGATCATAGACCACAGGCATACCTTGGCGTTCTCCTTCAGGCCTTAACAGCCCCTCGTTCATGAGAACAAATTTAGATTTATCCACATCAAGCATTGAACATCTGCCCTGGACAAAAAATAGATTGTAATTCTTATTTACCTTGACACCTTTTCGCAACTCCAACATCAAAGGCACACTAAAATATTTGCAATCATACAATTCACAGAGATGCACGAAATCCGAAGACACGATATACTGCTCAAAAAAAGCATCCCCATAAAATGTATCCAGATCGATTTTAGCTTGGTATATATTACCAAACATATCTCTACTGGGATTCTCTAAAACCTGGTTGAACTCTGGTAGCTGGGGAGCCCACTCAATATCAAAAAAAAGCGGCACCCCATGATTCTCATCAGCATTAATTACATAAAACTCTTTCATAATACCTCACATCAATCCACCCGAAACAGGATCGACTTTAAAGAGACCATTCTGCAGTCCTGATCCCGCCCAATCCTGAATATTTTTTACACCCAAAATCAGTTGCGTATCGCTCAATTGAGGAGCCACTTTGTTTAGCTCTAGGAGCTTTTTGCCGACTGCTGCCGTATACACATCATGATTTGTCCAATGCCCAGGCAGGTCTATATACTGAACATTTTTCTTGTCTGGCAGAAAAATTCCGTTTGATGCCCCGTCACCATCAAAACCCAACCCTTTCAAACGCTTAAACATAGATCCAAATATGGACTTATTCATCAATTGCTCAGGTATGAGATGGTGATTAGCCATACCATCGCCAGTTCTATGCCCCATATTTCTACCTAGCTTGGTAGAACACCACCCCAGCGGGTCGATTTCCTGTACAGGATTTGTAACATATGAATAGATGTTTATTCCACCTGCAAGCCCTATAGGATCCTGCGACAGAAACCGTCCGAGCTCAGCATCGTAGAAACGGAACGTATTGTAATGCAGCCCAGCTTCAGAATCGAAATACTGACCTGGGAAACGCAGATTCTGCTCGACCTGATTGACGGCCAGATTCTCAATCGTCCCCCACGAACGATACGTCGCCTGCCAAACGACCTTGCCGTCGCTATCCGTCAGCTCCAACGGCGTACCAATCTGGTCTGTATGGAAGTAGTAAAGCTTCTGCTCTTCGCCCTCAGTCGCCCCAGCAGGTCGTAGCGGTAACCCAGCTTTTCATCGGTGATGCCCAGCTGCTTGCCCGCGCCTGTTGGGTGGCGCTGGATGCTCAGTAACCGGTCGCCGTAGCTCAATTACCAATGACGAGCGGTACCCCCCCTCTAAATCGGTTCACAACATAAAAAGAAGGGGTCATAGAGACCCCAATACATATCAATTATTAAAGAACAGCACAGCAAGGTGGATTAAAAACCGCCAGCACTGCGGCACTTTATAAATATTGCGAGCCAATAAACCGAGCCTGCCCTAATCCATCCCAACCTAAAAATCAAGCCTACAAATCATTTAAAAATGACTACCGAGACCAGTCAATTTTCAATTGACCTGAGCTCACACTCCTCAGAAAATCAACTTGACTCTCAAACTCAGCCTCAACTAGATCCTCATTTGTTTCGCATTCATTAAAACTCATGAGATAATCCAATCTATTTATGACGTTCTCAGAGCAAGCATAGATATCTTCTTCTCTGCCCGTTAGCACTCCCTTGACGGCAAAAGCTGCCGCCGCAAGATAGTCCGTCAGCCCTTGAGACACATCAATATCTGACTCAGAAACAGCATCAACATCCCAATCCAACACCTCTAAAAAACTAAGATCACTCTGCGATATATCGGCACTACCATCATACGACCATAACCTCCTAGCCAGACTGGCCACCCGATTTTTTGCCTGACCGCCTAATACTTTTTCAAAGAAAATAATTATGCCGGGGTCGGTCTCAAAATAGTACAGACACCAAGCACTAAATTTTGCACGCTCAGTTGGTGTTAAAACCCTCAGTGCGCCTAGCAAGATTTGCTTTCTCTCCGACGGAAATGTCATTTCTATCTCCTTATCAATCAAAAATTCCGCCAGCGATATCTACATGAGGCTGACAGCTTGGGCATGAAGCGTTTCTTTGCAGTCCTCCCCATGACACTCCCCATCGCGACACCACAGCGTCTTCTGGCAGATTTCTTAAAATTATACGCTCAGCATGATTTTCCAATTTTTCGAAATCTTTCACAAAGGCTCTGCCGTTGAAAATATTTTCTTTAGGCACTCCAAGCTCTTGAAGCAACTCGCGCTGCGCGGGTGATAGACGGCCTCCGCTACCAGCCGCAAATAATTGTGGCTTCCCGTTCACGTTTGCCTCCACGATTGAAACGGTGGAATTCCGTATAGCTCTCGCATCCCCCCACCAGCTAAGTCGTGAACTTGCCTAGCCTTCCCACTTAATTCACCACACCACCCCCAAGGATCCATCCAGATGCAAGGATTTGGTGCATATTGATATAAGTTGAATCCACCCAAAACACCAATAGGATCTTGACTGTTAAATCTCCCCGGCTCGGGGTCGTAAAAGCGAAATGTGTTGTAGTGAAGGCCTGTTTCGCCATCAAAATACTGCCCGGGGAACCGCAGGTGCTGCTCGACATCATTAATCGCAAGCCTTTCCACCGCCCCCCAGGAGCGATAAATAGCCTGCCAAACGACCTTGCCGTCGCTATTCGTCAGCTCCAGCGGCGTACCAATCTGGTCTGTATGGAAATAGTAGAGCTTCTGCCCTTCCCCTTCCGCCTGGTCAACTCGCGCCAACGGCGCATAGCTACCCGGCTCATACAGGTACAGGATGCTCTGCCCAGGCGTTTCCTCGCGTAGCATCCTCAGCCCTTGCCAAAGGAAGCGCTTGTGCTCGACTTCACCGTTGATCTCAGCCTGCTTGGCTACCCGTCGCCCCAGGCTGTCGTAGCGATACTCCCCTCGGCTCTCCAGCTTGCCATTGACCAACGTCTCCGCCCGCACCAGCCGATTCTCGCAGTCATACGCAAAGCTCTGCAGCTTGCTGTGCCCCGAGCGCTTCTCGATCAGGTTGCCCCAAGGATCGTAACG
>NZ_JYKS01000075.1 GCF_000935045.1 Pseudomonas sp. 10-1B | reverse complement strand
GGAAGACGGTCTGCGCTTCGCTATCCGTGAAGGCGGTCGTACCGTCGGCGCCGGCGTCGTAGCAAAAATTATTGAATAAGTAGTTGATTTACTTGATCAGGCCGGTATAATGGCCGGCCTGATACAGCGTTACAGGTCAGTAGCTCAATTGGCAGAGCGACGGTCTCCAAAACCGTAGGTTGGGGGTTCGATTCCCTCCTGACCTGCCATTTCACCTCGGTGTGATGGCTTTCTTCTCACAGGATCCTCCTCGATGACTCCCAAAACTGAAGCCCAAGAATCGCGTTTTGATCTGTTCAAGTGGCTGGCTGTAGTGGCTTTGGTTGTTGTCGGCGTTGTGGGTAATCAATATTACTCCGCCTCTCCGATTCTGTATCGCGTCCTCGCACTTCTCGTCCTGGCTGCTGTCGCGGGCTTTGTAGCTCTGCAGACCGCTAAGGGCAAGTCGTTCTTTGCGCTGGCGAAGGAAGCTCGTACCGAGATTCGTAAAGTCGTGTGGCCGACCCGCCAGGAAACCACCCAGACCACGCTGATTGTCGTGGCTGTCGTGCTGGTTATGGCACTGCTGCTGTGGGGTCTTGATTCCCTGCTCGGCTGGGCGGTCTCCTTGATCGTTGGCTAAAGGTGTCCCGTGGCTAAGCGTTGGTATGTTGTGCATGCTTACTCGGGTTACGAGAAGCATGTAATGCGCTCCCTGATCGAGCGCGTCAAGCTGGCTGGCATGGAAGACGGTTTCGGCGAGATCTTGGTTCCGACCGAAGAAGTCGTCGAAATGCGCAACGGCCAGAAGCGCAAGAGTGAGCGTAAATTCTTCCCTGGCTATGTTCTGGTCCAGATGGAGATGAACGAAGGGACTTGGCACTTGGTCAAGGATACCCCTCGTGTGATGGGCTTTATTGGTGGTACCGCAGACAAGCCTGCGCCGATCACTGATAAAGAAGCTGAAGCTATCCTGCGTCGCGTTGCCGACGGTAGCGACAAGCCGAAGCCGAAGACGCTGTTCGAGCCGGGTGAAGTGGTTCGAGTCATTGATGGTCCGTTCGCTGACTTCAATGGTAGTGTCGAAGAGGTTAACTACGAAAAGAGCCGGCTGCAGGTTGCAGTGCTCATTTTCGGTCGCTCTACTCCGGTGGAGCTCGAGTTCAGCCAGGTCGAAAAGGTCTAGGCGGACAAAGCATCCCAATACCCCGCAGCCCTGTGTGCTGCGGGGTTTTGTCGTCACTGGGATAAAACGCAAGTCATCCGGGGAGCCATCTGGCGTTCGTACCCGATTTTGGAGTAGCTCATGGCTAAGAAGATTCAGGCTTACATCAAGCTGCAAGTTAAGGCCGGCCAGGCCAACCCAAGCCCACCCGTTGGTCCAGCACTGGGTCAACACGGTGTGAACATCATGGAATTCTGCAAGGCCTTCAACGCCCGTACTCAGGGTCAAGAAGCCGGCCTGCCGACTCCTGTGATCATCACTGTCTACAGCGACCGTAGCTTCACCTTCGAGACCAAGAGCACCCCTGCCTCGGTTCTGCTGAAGAAAGCTGCTGGCCTGACCAGTGGTTCGGCTCGCCCGAACACCGTTAAAGTCGGTACCGTTACCCGTGCTCAGCTGGAAGACATCGCCAAAGCTAAACAGGCTGATCTGACTGCCGCTGACCTGGACGCTGCTGTACGCACCATCGCTGGCTCTGCCCGCAGCATGGGCCTGAACGTGGAGGGTGTGTAATGGCTAAGCTGACCAAGCGCCAAAAGGCAATCGCCGAGAAAATCGAAGCAGGCAAGGCCTACAACTTCGAAGAAGCGGCAACTCTGCTGGCCTCGCTGCCTGCTGCCAAGTTCGTCGAGTCCTACGACATCGCCGTTAACCTCGGTGTTGACCCGCGTAAATCCGACCAGGTCGTACGTAGCGCTACCGTGCTGCCACACGGCACTGGCAAGACCGTTCGCGTTGCTGTCTTCACCCAGGGCCCAGCTGCTGAAGCCGCTCTGGCTGCCGGCGCTGACCGTGTAGGCATGGACGATCTGGCTGCCGAAATGAAAGGCGGCGACCTGAACTATGACGTCGTCATCGCATCGCCTGATGCCATGCGCGTTGTAGGTCAGCTGGGTCAGGTTCTGGGTCCTCGTGGCCTGATGCCTAACCCGAAAGTCGGTACCGTGACCCCAGACGTAGCCACTGCCGTTAAAAACGCCAAGGCTGGTCAGGTTCGCTACCGTACCGACAAGAACGGTATCATCCACACCTCCGTTGGCAAGGTCGGCTTTGAAGCTGGCAAGCTGAAGGAAAACGTTGAAGCCCTGATCGCTGATCTGAAGCGTATCAAGCCGGCTTCCTCGAAAGGTATCTACGTCAAGCGCGTTACCCTGAGCACCACCATGGGCCCAGGTCTGGTCATCGATCAGAGCTCGCTGAACGTGTAAGAACATGGTGGCGCGACTTGTCGCGCCACCAGCAAAAATTGGGGTCCCTGCCTGGCGGGGGCTATCCAAGACCGTAGGCGGCGCAAGCCTTAAAACACCAGCCCACGCAGATGGTGCTCCCGATTCGTTACCGAATCAGACACCAAAACGACATCCGGCCTCGGCCAGATGAAACGGTAAAAACCAGGAGTAAACCCGTGGCAATTAAACTCGAAGACAAGAAGGCCATCGTCGCTGAAGTCAACGAGGCTGCCAAAGTCGCTCTGTCCGCTGTCGTGGCCGATGCCCGTGGTGTGACTGTAAGCGCAATGACCGGACTCCGTAAAGAGGCCCGCGAAGCTGGCGTTTATGTACGTGTCGTACGTAACACCCTGCTCAAGCGCGCTGTTGAAGGCACCGAATTTTCGATCCTCAACGACGCGTTCAAAGGCCCGACCCTGATTGCTTTCTCCAACGAACACCCGGGCGCTGCTGCTCGTCTGTTCAAAGAGTTCGCCAAGGGTCAGGACAAGTTCGAGATCAAGGCAGCTGCGTTTGACGGCAATTTCATTGCAGCGAACCAGATCGACGTGTTGGCTACCCTGCCGACCCGCGACGAAGCTATTGCGAAACTGATGAGCGTGATCCAAGGCGCCACCAGCAAGCTGGCTCGTACTCTGGCAGCCATTCGCGACCAGAAAGAAGCTACCGCTGCCTAAGGCAAGCGAAATTCTTTCAAAATCATTCGTTTAATTTGATGGCTGCGTAGGCTGTCACCCCAATACAGGATTTAAGTCATGTCCCTGACTAACGAGCAAATCATCGAAGCAATCGGCCAGAAAACCGTTCTGGAAGTTGTTGAGCTGATCAAAGCAATGGAAGAAACCTTCGGCGTTACCGCCGCTGTTGCCGCTGCTGGCCCAGCCGCTGCTGCTGCCGTTGTTGAAGAGCAGACCGAGTTCAACGTTGTTCTGGTTGAAGCCGGCGACAAGAAAGTGAACGTGATCAAAGCCGTTCGCGAACTGACCGGTCTGGGCCTGAAAGAAGCCAAAGAGAAAGTCGATGGCGCTCCTCAGGTTGTAGCTGAAGGCGTTTCGAAAGAAGCCGCTGAAGACGCTAAGAAGAAGCTGGAAGAAGCAGGCGCTAAAGTCGAGCTGAAGTAATCTCGACCTTGCGATGCCAGCCTGAGCGTTGAGCGAAAGGCTGATGGCTGGTGGCTTATGCCACCGGCCTTTTTCCGTTATTGGTGGCCGGTCAGGCCGGCCCCGATAACAAGCTGCAAGACACCCATGTGGGTGGCGCAAACCAAGGGGTTTGCACGATTTTCTGGCTGCTCCCGCCGGGAGAAGCCAAACAAGCAGGTGACCAAGCTGGGGAACGCTGATGGCTTACTCATACACTGAGAAAAAACGTATCCGCAAGGACTTTAGCAAGTTGCCGGACGTCATGGATGTGCCTTACCTCCTGGCCATCCAGCTGGATTCGTATCGCGAATTCCTGCAAGCGGGAGCATCCAAGGATCAGTTCCGCGACGTCGGCCTGCACGCGGCCTTCAAATCGGTATTCCCGATCATCAGCTACTCCGGCAATGCTGCCTTGGAGTACGTAGGCTACCGCCTGGGCGAACCCGCCTTCGATGTGAAGGAATGTGTCCTGCGTGGCGTGACCTTCGCGGTCCCACTGCGGGTCAAGGTGCGCCTGATCATCTTCGACAAGGAATCGTCGAACAAAGCGATCAAGGACATCAAAGAGCAAGAAGTCTACATGGGTGAAATCCCCCTGATGACTGAGAACGGTACCTTCGTTATCAACGGTACCGAGCGTGTGATCGTTTCCCAGCTGCACCGTTCGCCTGGTGTGTTCTTCGACCACGACCGTGGCAAGACCCACAGCTCCGGCAAGCTGCTGTACTCCGCTCGCATCATCCCTTACCGCGGTTCCTGGCTGGACTTCGAGTTCGACCCGAAGGACTGCGTGTTCGTGCGTATCGACCGTCGCCGCAAACTGCCGGCCTCGGTGCTGCTGCGCGCCCTGGGTTACAGCACGGAAGAAGTGCTGAACACCTTCTACACCACCAACGTGTTCCACATTTCCGGCGAAAAACTCAGCCTGGAACTGGTGCCACAGCGTCTGCGTGGTGAAGTTGCAGTCATGGACATCCATGACGAAACCGGCAAAGTCATCGTCGAGCAAGGCCGCCGTATTACCGCGCGCCACATCAACCAGCTCGAGAAGGCCGGCGTCAAGCAGCTGGACGTTCCAATGGAATACGTCCTGGGCCGCACCACCGCCAAGGCTATCGTGCATCCGGCTACCGGCGAAATCCTCGCCGAGTGCAACACCGAGATGACCACCGAGCTGCTGATCAAGGTCGCCAAGGCGCAGGTCGTCCGCATCGAGACCCTGTACACCAACGACATCGATTGCGGTCCGTTCATCTCCGACACCCTGAAGATCGACACCACCAGCAATCAGCTGGAAGCCCTGGTCGAGATCTACCGCATGATGCGTCCTGGCGAGCCGCCAACCAAGGATGCAGCCGAGACCCTGTTCAACAACCTGTTCTTCAGCGCCGAGCGTTACGACCTGTCCGCCGTAGGCCGCATGAAGTTCAACCGTCGTATCGGTCGTACCGAGATCGAAGGTTCGGGCGTGCTGAGCAAGGAAGACATCGTCGAGGTCCTCAAGACCCTGGTCGATATCCGTAACGGCAAAGGCATCGTCGACGACATCGACCACCTGGGTAACCGTCGCGTACGTTGCGTCGGCGAGATGGCCGAGAACCAGTTCCGCGTTGGCCTGGTGCGTGTCGAGCGCGCGGTCAAGGAACGCCTGTCGATGGCGGAAAGCGAAGGCCTGATGCCGCAAGACCTGATCAACGCCAAGCCGGTTGCGGCGGCGGTGAAAGAGTTCTTCGGTTCCAGCCAGCTGTCCCAGTTCATGGACCAGAACAACCCACTCTCCGAGATCACCCACAAGCGCCGCGTCTCCGCACTCGGCCCTGGCGGTCTGACCCGTGAGCGTGCCGGCTTCGAAGTCCGCGACGTACACCCGACCCACTACGGCCGTGTGTGCCCGATCGAGACCCCTGAAGGTCCGAACATCGGTCTGATCAACTCCCTGGCAGCCTATGCCCGCACCAACCAGTACGGCTTCCTGGAAAGTCCGTACCGCGTGGTGAAGGAAGGCGTGGTCAGCGACGACATCGTGTTCCTGTCGGCTATCGAAGAAGCTGATCACGTCATCGCCCAGGCTTCGGCCGCGATGAACGAGAAGAAGCAACTGATCGATGAGTTGGTAGCTGTTCGTCACCTGAACGAATTCACCGTCAAGGCGCCGGAAGACGTCACCCTGATGGACGTTTCGCCGAAGCAGGTTGTTTCCGTCGCTGCGTCGCTGATTCCGTTCCTCGAGCACGACGACGCCAACCGTGCATTGATGGGTTCGAACATGCAGCGTCAGGCTGTACCGACCCTGCGCGCCGACAAGCCGCTGGTAGGTACTGGCATGGAGCGCAACGTTGCCCGTGACTCCGGTGTCTGCGTGGTTGCGCGCCGCGGTGGTGTGATCGACTCGGTCGACGCCAGCCGTATCGTTGTTCGCGTTGCCGACGACGAAGTGGAAACCGGCGAAGCAGGTGTGGATATCTACAACCTGACCAAGTACACCCGTTCGAACCAGAACACCTGCATCAACCAGCGTCCGCTGGTGAGCAAGGGTGACAAGGTTCAGCGTGGCGACATCATGGCCGACGGCCCGTCCACCGACATGGGTGAACTGGCGCTGGGTCAGAACATGCGCATCGCGTTCATGGCGTGGAACGGCTTCAACTTCGAAGACTCCATCTGCCTGTCCGAGCGTGTGGTTCAGGAAGACCGCTTCACCACCATCCACATTCAGGAACTGACCTGTGTGGCGCGTGACACCAAGCTTGGCCCAGAGGAAATCACTGCGGACATCCCGAACGTGGGTGAAGCCGCACTGAACAAGCTGGACGAAGCCGGTATCGTCTACGTGGGTGCCGAAGTCGGCGCTGGCGACATCCTGGTCGGCAAGGTCACGCCAAAGGGCGAAACCCAGCTGACTCCGGAAGAAAAACTGCTGCGCGCAATCTTCGGTGAGAAGGCCAGCGACGTTAAGGACACTTCCCTGCGTGTGCCAACCGGCACCAAGGGTACCGTCATCGACGTACAAGTCTTCACCCGTGATGGCGTCGAGCGCGACAGCCGCGCCCTGGCCATCGAGAAGATGCAGCTGGACGAGATCCGCAAGGACCTCAACGAAGAGTTCCGCATCGTCGAAGGTGCAACCTTCGAGCGTCTGCGTTCTGCTCTGAACGGCCAGGTGGTCGACGGTGGCGCGGGCCTGAAGAAAGGCACCGTGATCACTGACGAAGTGCTGGACGGTCTGGAGCACGGCCAGTGGTTCAAACTGCGTATGGCTGAAGATGCACTGAACGAGCAGCTGGAAAAGGCTCAGCAGTACATCGTCGACCGTCGCCGTCTGCTGGACGACAAGTTCGAAGACAAGAAGCGCAAGCTGCAGCAGGGCGATGACCTGGCACCGGGCGTACTGAAGATCGTCAAGGTTTACCTGGCAATCCGCCGTCGCATCCAGCCGGGTGACAAGATGGCCGGTCGTCACGGTAACAAGGGTGTTGTCTCGGTAATCATGCCGGTAGAAGACATGCCGCACGATGCCAACGGCACTCCGGTCGACGTCGTACTGAACCCGCTGGGCGTACCTTCGCGTATGAACGTTGGTCAGATCCTCGAAACCCACCTGGGCCTGGCGGCCAAGGGCCTGGGCGAGAAGATCGACCGGATGCTCGAAGAGCAGCGCAAGGCCGCTGAACTGCGCGTGTTCCTGACCGAGGTCTACAACGAGATCGGCGGTCGTCAGGAAAACCTCGACGAGTTCACCGACGAAGAGATCCTGGCCCTGGCCAACAACCTGAAGAAGGGCGTGCCGATGGCTACCCCGGTCTTCGATGGTGCCAAGGAGCGCGAGATCAAGGCCATGCTGAAGCTGGCCGACCTGCCAGAGAGCGGCCAGATGGTGCTGTTCGATGGCCGTACCGGCAACAAGTTCGAGCGTCCTGTGACCGTTGGTTACATGTACATGCTCAAGCTGAACCACTTGGTGGACGACAAGATGCACGCGCGTTCCACTGGTTCCTACAGCCTGGTTACCCAGCAGCCGCTGGGTGGTAAGGCGCAGTTCGGTGGTCAGCGTTTCGGGGAGATGGAAGTGTGGGCGCTGGAAGCATACGGCGCGGCATACACCCTGCAAGAAATGCTCACAGTGAAGTCGGACGACGTGAACGGCCGTACCAAGATGTACAAGAACATCGTGGATGGCGATCACCGTATGGAGCCGGGCATGCCCGAGTCCTTCAACGTGTTGATCAAAGAGATCCGTTCGCTCGGTATCGATATCGATCTGGAAACCGAATAACACGTGACGCGAAGGGGAGTGGGGCAGGTAATGCCCGCTCCCTGCTCCGCCAGGAGGAAAGGCCTTGAAAGACCTACTGAATTTGCTGAAAAACCAGGGTCAAGTCGAAGAGTTCGACGCCATCCGCATCGGTCTGGCGTCGCCTGAAATGATCCGTTCGTGGTCGTTCGGTGAAGTTAAGAAGCCGGAAACCATCAACTACCGTACGTTCAAGCCTGAGCGTGACGGCCTGTTCTGCGCCAAGATCTTTGGCCCAGTCAAGGACTACGAGTGCCTGTGCGGCAAGTACAAGCGCCTCAAGCACCGCGGCGTGATCTGCGAGAAGTGCGGCGTTGAAGTTGCCCTGGCCAAGGTTCGTCGTGAGCGCATGGCGCACATCGAACTGGCCTCGCCGGTTGCCCACATCTGGTTCCTGAAGTCGCTGCCGTCCCGTATCGGCCTGCTGATGGACATGACCCTGCGTGACATCGAGCGCGTGCTCTACTTCGAGAGCTATGTCGTCATCGACCCGGGCATGACCACCCTGGAAAAGGGCCAGCTGCTGAACGACGAGCAGTACTTCGAAGCGCTGGAAGAGTTCGGTGACGACTTCGACGCCCGCATGGGTGCCGAGGCTGTCCGCGAGCTGCTGCACGCTATCGACCTGGAGCACGAGATCGGCCGCCTGCGCGAAGAAATTCCGCAGACCAACTCGGAAACCAAGATCAAGAAGCTGTCCAAGCGCCTGAAGCTGATGGAAGCTTTCCAGGGCTCGGGCAACCTGCCTGAGTGGATGGTCCTGACCGTCCTGCCAGTACTGCCGCCGGACCTGCGTCCGCTGGTACCGCTGGATGGCGGCCGCTTCGCGACCTCCGACCTGAACGACCTGTATCGTCGGGTGATCAACCGTAACAACCGTCTGAAGCGCCTGCTGGATCTGTCGGCGCCGGACATCATCGTGCGCAACGAAAAGCGCATGCTGCAGGAAGCGGTCGACGCCCTGCTGGACAACGGCCGTCGCGGTCGCGCCATCACTGGCTCGAACAAGCGTCCGCTGAAATCCCTGGCCGACATGATCAAAGGTAAGCAAGGTCGCTTCCGTCAGAACCTGCTCGGTAAGCGTGTGGACTACTCCGGCCGTTCGGTAATTACCGTAGGCCCGACCCTGCGTCTGCACCAGTGCGGTCTGCCGAAGAAGATGGCTCTCGAACTGTTCAAGCCGTTCATTTTCGGCAAGCTGGAAATGCGTGGTCTGGCGACCACCATCAAGGCTGCCAAGAAGATGGTCGAGCGCGAGCTGCCAGAGGTATGGGACGTTCTCGCCGAAGTGATTCGCGAACACCCCGTGCTGCTCAACCGTGCACCGACCCTGCACCGTCTGGGTATCCAGGCCTTTGAACCGGTTCTGATCGAAGGTAAGGCTATCCAGCTGCACCCGCTGGTCTGTGCCGCGTACAACGCCGACTTCGACGGTGACCAGATGGCCGTTCACGTGCCGCTGACCCTGGAAGCCCAGCTCGAAGCGCGCGCGCTGATGATGTCGACCAACAACATCCTGTCGCCAGCCAACGGTGAGCCAATCATCGTTCCGTCGCAGGACGTGGTTCTGGGTCTGTACTACATGACCCGTGAAGCCATCAACGCCAAGGGCGAAGGTCGCGTGTTCGCCGACCTGCAGGAAGTCGACCGGGTATTCCGCGCCGGCGAAGCTGCCCTGCACGCGAAAATCAAGGTTCGTATCAACGAAACCGTGAAAGAGCGTGATGGTTCGGTGGTCAAGAACACCCGCATCGTCGACACCACCGTCGGCCGTGCGCTGCTGTTCCAGGTTGTGCCGGCAGGTCTGCCGTACGACGTGGTCAACCAGCCGATGAAGAAAAAGGCGATCTCCAAGCTGATCAACCAGTGCTACCGCGTGGTTGGTCTGAAAGAGACCGTTATCTTCGCTGACCAACTGATGTACACCGGTTTCGCCTACTCGACCATTTCCGGCGTTTCCATCGGTGTTAACGACTTCGTTATCCCGGACGAGAAAGCCCGCATCATCGGTAACGCTACCGACGAAGTGAAGGAAATCGAGAGCCAGTACGCCTCCGGCCTGGTAACCCAGGGCGAGAAGTACAACAAGGTCATCGACTTGTGGTCGAAGGCGAACGACGAAGTGTCCAAGGCGATGATGGCCAACCTCTCGAAAGAGAAGGTCATCGACCGCGAGGGCAAGGAAGTCGAGCAAGAGTCCTTCAACTCGATGTACATGATGGCTGACTCGGGTGCGCGGGGTTCTGCAGCCCAGATCCGTCAGCTGGCCGGTATGCGTGGTCTGATGGCCAAGCCGGATGGCTCGATCATCGAGACGCCGATCACCGCGAACTTCCGTGAAGGTCTGAGCGTACTTCAGTACTTCATCTCGACTCACGGTGCTCGTAAGGGTCTGGCGGATACCGCACTGAAGACTGCGAACTCCGGTTACCTGACTCGTCGTCTGGTAGACGTTGCCCAGGATCTGGTGGTTACCGAGATCGACTGCGGCACCGACCAGGGCCTGCTGATGACCCCGCACATCGAAGGCGGCGACGTTGTCGAGCCGCTGGGTGAGCGTGTACTGGGTCGTGTCATTGCCCGCGACGTGTTCAAGCCAGGCACCGAGGACGTCATCGTTCCGGCTGGTACCTTGGTCGACGAGCAGTGGGTCGAGTTCATCGAGCTGAACAGCATCGACGAAGTGATCGTGCGTTCGCCGATCAGCTGCGAAACCCGCTACGGCATCTGCGCCAAGTGCTACGGCCGTGACCTGGCTCGTGGTCACCAGGTGAACATCGGTGAAGCTGTCGGCGTTATCGCTGCCCAGTCGATCGGTGAGCCGGGTACCCAGCTGACCATGCGTACGTTCCACATCGGTGGTGCTGCAAGCCGTACCTCGGCTGCCGACAGCGTCCAGGTGAAGAACGGCGGTATGGTGCGTCTGCACAACCTGAAGCAGGTCGAGCGCGCCGACGGTAACCTGGTTGCCGTATCGCGTTCGGGCGAACTGGCCATTGCCGACGAATTCGGCCGTGAGCGTGAGCGCTACAAACTGCCTTACGGTGCGGTGATTTCGGTCAAGGAAGGTGAAAAGGTCGAAGCTGGCGCCATCGTCGCCAAGTGGGACCCGCACACCCACCCGATCGTTACCGAGCTGAAAGGTACCGTGACCTTCGTGGGCATGGAAGAAAACATCACCATCAAGCGTCAGACCGATGAGCTGACCGGCTTGACCAACATTGAAGTCCTGGACGTCAAGGATCGCCCTGCCGCAGGCAAGGAAATCCGTCCGGCAATCAAGATGGTCGACGCCGCTGGCAAGGACCTGTACCTGCCAGGTACCGACGTACCTGCCCAGTACTTCCTGCCGGCCAACGCCCTTGTCGGTGTGGCTGACGGTGCGCAGATCGGTGTTGGTGACGTTATCGCGCGTATCCCGCAAGAAACGTCGAAGACCCGTGACATCACCGGTGGTCTGCCGCGCGTTGCCGACTTGTTCGAAGCGCGTCGTCCGAAAGAGGCCTCGATTCTGGCTGAAGTCAGCGGCACCATCGCCTTCGGTAAAGAGACCAAGGGCAAGCGTCGTCTGGTGATCACTCCGACCGACGGTAGCGATCCGTACGAAGAGCTGATTCCGAAGTGGCGCCACCTGAACGTCTTCGAAGGTGAACAGGTAAACCGCGGTGAAGTTATCTCCGACGGCCCGAGCGATCCGCACGACATCCTGCGTCTGCTGGGTGTGAGCGCGCTGGCGAAGTACATCGTCAACGAGATCCAGGACGTTTACCGTCTGCAAGGCGTGAAGATCAACGACAAGCACATCGAGACCATCCTGCGTCAGATGCTGCGCAAGGTCGAGATCTCCGAGTCGGGCGATTCCAGCTTCATCAAGGGCGACCAGATGGAACTGACCCAGGTACTGGTAGAGAACGAGCGTCTCGCCGCCGAGGACAAGTTCATCTCCAAGTTCACCCGTGTGCTGCTGGGTATCACCAAGGCCTCGCTGTCGACCGAGTCGTTCATCTCCGCGGCTTCCTTCCAGGAAACCACCCGCGTACTGACCGAAGCGGCGGTAACTGGCAAGCGCGACTACCTGCGCGGCCTGAAAGAGAACGTGGTCGTGGGTCGTCTGATCCCGGCAGGTACCGGTCTGGCCTACCACAGCGAGCGCAAGCGTCGCCGTGATGCCGACAAACCGCTGCGTGTAAGCGCCAGTGAGGTGGAAGCCGCACTGACCGAAGCGCTGAATTCCAGCGGTAACTAAGTACAGGGCAGGGCCCCGGCTAGCCTCGGACGATCATCGGCGACATGAAATGTTGCCGATGATCGGGCGGGGAGGGCCGGGGCCTCGTCTTGACTGGGTGCAAGATCCTCTTTAGACTTTTGTACCCTTAAATTTGGTGAGGCTCCGTCTCGCCAATTTTTGGCTTTCTTGCAAGACAATAGAGTCGCAAGACAATCAGTGGAGCTAGTAGATGGCAACTATCAACCAGCTGGTACGTCAGCCGCGTAAGCGTTCGGTCGAGAAGTCCGACGTTCCTGCGCTGCAGAACTGCCCGCAGCGTCGTGGCGTGTGCACCCGTGTGTACACCACCACGCCGAAAAAACCTAACTCGGCACTGCGTAAAGTATGCCGTGTGCGTCTGACCAACGGTTTCGAGGTTTCCTCGTACATCGGTGGTGAAGGCCACAACCTGCAAGAGCACAGCGTTGTCCTGATTCGTGGCGGCCGTGTAAAAGACTTGCCAGGTGTTCGTTACCACACCGTTCGCGGCTCTCTGGATACTTCGGGCGTTAAAGGCCGTAACCAGGGTCGTTCGAAATACGGTACCAAGCGTCCGAAGTAATCGGTCGTTTGCAGACATCCATTTTTTTGAGTCGATAAGAGTAAGGTCGGGCAGGGGTCGAAGACCCACGTCCCGGGCTAACCTGAAGACCGTTTGAGGGCTTATCATGCCAAGACGTCGTGTAGCAGCAAAACGTGAGATCCTTGACGATCCGAAGTACGGATCCCAGATTCTCGCCAAGTTCATGAACCACGTGATGGAAAGCGGCAAGAAGGCCGTAGCCGAGCGCATCGTTTACGGTGCTCTGGATACCGTCAAAGCACGCAAGAACAGCGACCCCCTGGAAATCTTCGAGAAAGCTCTCGACGCCATCGCTCCGCTGGTCGAAGTTAAGTCCCGTCGTGTCGGCGGTGCCACTTACCAGGTTCCGGTTGAAGTTCGTCCATCCCGTCGTAACGCTCTGGCAATGCGCTGGCTCGTAGACTACGCCCGCAAGCGCGGCGAGAAGTCGATGGCCCTGCGCCTGGCCGGCGAACTGCTGGATGCTGCTGAAGGCAAGGGTGCTGCAGTCAAGAAGCGTGAAGACGTGCACCGTATGGCCGAAGCCAACAAAGCGTTCTCGCACTACCGCTTCTAATTCAAGCATCAATTATTTTGCGAGGGCTTTATGGCTCGTACTACAGCAATTAACCGCTACCGTAACATTGGTATCTGTGCCCACGTTGACGCGGGCAAGACTACCACTACCGAGCGGATCCTGTTCTACACAGGTCTGAGCCACAAAATGGGCGAGGTGCACGACGGCGCCGCGACCACCGACTGGATGGTGCAGGAGCAGGAGCGCGGTATCACCATTACCTCCGCTGCCGTTACTACCTTCTGGAAAGGTTCCCGT
Organism: Pseudomonas sp. 10-1B; assembly: GCF_000935045.1. Lineage (GTDB taxonomy): Bacteria > Pseudomonadota > Gammaproteobacteria > Pseudomonadales > Pseudomonadaceae > Aquipseudomonas. Next base: position 2,061 of record NZ_JYKS01000075.1, on the reverse strand, counting down.
GGTCAGTACGACAACTACCGCGTAAACGTCATCGACACCCCCGGCCACGTTGACTTCACCATTGAAGTAGAGCGTTCGCTGCGTGTACTCGACGGCGCGGTCGTTGTGTTCTGCGGTACCTCCGGTGTTGAGCCGCAGTCCGAGACCGTATGGCGTCAGGCCAACAAGTACGGCGTTCCACGTGTTGTCTACGTGAACAAGATGGACCGTGCTGGTGCAAACTTCCTGCGCGTTGTAGGTCAGATCAAGAACCGTCTGGGTCACACCCCAGTTCCTGTTCAGCTGGCCATCGGTTCGGAAGATAACTTCCAGGGTCAGGTCGACCTGATCAAGATGAAGGCTATCTACTGGAACGACGACGACAAAGGCACCACCTACCGTGAGGAAGAAATTCCTGCGGATATGGTCGAGCTGGCCAACGAATGGCGTTCGAACATGGTGGAAGCTGCTGCCGAAGCCAACGAAGAGCTGATGAACAAGTACCTTGAAGAAGGTGAGCTGACCGTCGAAGAGATCAAGGCAGGCCTGCGCGCGCGCACCCTGGCCAGCGAGATCGTTCCGGCTGTCTGCGGTTCGTCGTTCAAGAACAAGGGCGTTCCCCTGGTTCTCGACGCCGTTATCGACTTCCTGCCTGCTCCGACCGAGATCCCGGCGATCAAGGGTATCCACCCTGATCTGATTGATGTGCCGAAGGACGAAGTCAAACCAGAGCAGTTCGACGAGCGTCACGCTGACGACGACGAGCCGTTCTCGGCCTTGGCCTTCAAGATTGCCACCGACCCGTTCGTTGGTACTCTGACCTTCGTTCGCGTTTACTCGGGCTTCCTGACCTCCGGTGACTCCGTCATCAACTCGGTCAAGGGCAAGAAAGAGCGCGTTGGTCGTATGGTGCAGATGCACGCCAACCAGCGTGAAGAGATCAAGGAAGTACGTGCAGGCGACATCGCTGCTCTGATCGGCATGAAGGACGTCACCACCGGTGACACCCTGTGCAACGCCGACAAGCCGATCATCCTCGAGCGTATGGACTTCCCTGAGCCTGTGATTTCGCTCTCTGTAGAGCCGAAAACCAAGCAGGACCAGGAAAAGATGGGTATCGCACTGGGCAAGCTGGCTCAGGAAGACCCGTCGTTCCGCGTCAAGACCGATGAAGAAACCGGTCAGACCATCATCTCCGGTATGGGTGAGCTGCACCTGGACATCCTCGTTGACCGCATGAAGCGCGAGTTCAACGTCGAAGCCAACATCGGCAAGCCGCAGGTTTCGTACCGCGAGAAGATCACCAAGTCCAACGTCGAGATCGAAGGCAAGTTCGTTCGTCAGTCGGGCGGCCGTGGTCAGTTCGGTCACTGCTGGATCCGTTTCTCGGAGCCGGATCAGGACGACAAGGGCAACATCACCGAAGGTCTGGTGTTCGCCAACGAAGTCGTTGGTGGTGTGATTCCTAAGGAATACATCCCTGCGATCCAGAAGGGTATCGAAGAGCAGATGAAGAACGGCGTCGTTGCCGGCTATCCTCTGATCGGCCTGAAGGCCGCGGTATTCGACGGTTCGTACCACGACGTCGACTCCAACGAAATGGCGTTCAAGATCGCCGCTTCGATGGCGACCAAGCAACTGGCCCAGAAGGGCGGTGGCGTGGTTCTCGAGCCGATCATGAAGGTCGAAGTTGTAACCCCGGAAGACTACCTGGGTGACGTGATGGGTGACCTGAACCGTCGTCGTGGTCTGGTACAGGGTATGGATGAATCGGTCTCTGGCCGTGTCGTCCGCGCTGAAGTTCCGCTCGGAGAAATGTTCGGTTACGCAACCGACGTTCGTTCCATGTCTCAGGGTCGCGCAAGCTACTCCATGGAATTCTCCAAATACGCCGAAGCTCCGTCGAACATCGTCGAAGCACTCGTTAAAAAACAAGGCTAATCCCCTTTAGGCAAGAGGTTCACTGTCGTGGCTAAAGAAAAATTTGATCGTTCCCTTCCCCACGTTAACGTCGGCACCATCGGCCACGTTGACCACGGTAAGACCACTCTGACCGCAGCTCTGACTCGCGTCTGCTCCGAA
>NZ_JYKS01000073.1 GCF_000935045.1 Pseudomonas sp. 10-1B | reverse complement strand
GTACTGGTGTGCTTCATGTTCGTTATGGAACATCCCCACCAGTTGGCCTTGTTGGTGCACATCCCAGATCCGCATGCCAGCGGCCAGGCTTTCGTGGGACATTTTCGATTCGTCGCGTTCGGTTACTTGGACTGTCATCGGTAAACTCCACTTCTTCAGTTGGCTGCGACAGTGTGTCGCACACCCTCTTTATAGAGTTTGTTAGCAGGCTAAGTAAATAAAACCGGGATGAAACAAGTTTCATGAAGGCTGAAAGGGTCTGCTGCCTGGGCTGGCCCTATCGCCGGCACTTCGGATCGACGCACCGCAGCTCCCACAGGTACTGCACAGGGCTTGAGGCCTATGCGGTCGAGGTGGGAGCTGCGGTGCGGCGATCCGACTTGCCGGCGATAGGGCCGGTACAGGCAATCCAGAAATCCCAGGCAGAAAAAAGCCCCGCACAAGGCGGGGCTTCGGATGTTGCTGACAGCGCTGGCTCAGTTACCCTTCACCGACTTGCCATCGACCGTGCCATCCTGCAACACGATCACGTACTCCTTGCCATCGGTCTCGACCTGGCGCAGTTGCACCAGCAGGTAGTCCCAACTCTTGGCGAACCACAGCTCGGTGATGCGCTTGCTCTGGCTTGGGTCGCGCACGCGCTCGACCTTCACTGCATCGACCTGGCCGGTCTTGGTGGTGACCTTTTCGGTGCCCAGCACGCGGAAGTCGTAGGTGTCGATCTCGTCACCGTCGACCACCTGATAAGTCATGCTCTTCTTGCCTGCGGCCACGTCATGTTGCAGGGCCAGCTGGTAGGACGACTTGTCCAGCACACCGCGGTTCAGCGGCAGGCTGACAGCATCGCCACGGTCGCTGCCGGTGACCTTCTTGGCGTCCCAGTCGAAGGTCAGGTCGACCTTCTTGGCCTTGCCCAGGCCGCCGCGCTCGAAGTGGTACTTCTGCGGCAGCAGGGTGTCGTTTTCCATGCGCAGGGTGCTTTGCTCGGTCAGGCTGGCGATCATCATGGAAGCCTTGAAGTTAAGGTCCCAGGTGCCGTTGGCATTTTTCACCAGGCTGCGCTCGGCGGTGCCGCTCATGGGCAGTTGCTTCCAGTCGGCGGTGTAGCTGGCCGAGAAAGGCTTCAGATCAGCTGCCTGGAGGGGCAGGGCGAGCACGGCGAGAGCCAAGAGCAGGGCACGACGCATAAATTCTCCTAGGATCGAATCAAGTGACCGCTGGCCGCCAGGGGCTGGCCATCCAGTAATGCACCCTGTTCGCCAAGACGCAAGCGCCCTTCAGCGAACCAGCGCACCGCCAGCGGGTAGATCAGGTGTTCCTGGCGGTGTACCCGTTGGGCCAGGCTTTCGATGGTGTCGTCAGCCGCCACCGCTACCACAGCCTGTACGACCAGTGGGCCGCCATCGAGTTCCTCAGTCACGAAGTGGACGCTGCAGCCATGCTCGGCGTCGCCTGCCTCCAGCGCCCGACGGTGGGTATGCAAGCCTTTGTACTTGGGCAGCAGCGACGGGTGGATGTTGAGCAGGCGGCCCTGATAGTGGCGCACGAAGTCGCCACTGAGGATGCGCATGAAGCCGGCCAGTACCACCAGGTCCGGGGCGAAACCGTCGATGCACGCCATCAGCGCGGCATCGAAGGCCTCACGGCCTTCGAACTGGGTGTGGTCGAGCACGGCGCTGTCGATGCCGGCCGCCGCGGCGCGTTGCAGGCCATAGGCATCGGCGCGGTTGGAAACCACCGCACGGATGCGTACTGGGCTGTCCTGGCCTTGGCAACTGTCGATCAGGGCTTGCAGGTTGCTGCCGGAACCCGACAGCAGTACCACTACATTGCAGGTCTCGCTTGGCATCAGTGTGCCTTGAGGTTCTGCAGCTCGACCTGGGCAGCGCCTTCGGCGGCTTCGGCGATGTGGCCGATGACCCATGGCTGCTCGCCAGCGGCGCGCAGTTCGTTCAGGGCGGCTTCGACCTGATCCTGGGCCACGCAGATGACCATGCCGACGCCGCAGTTCAGTACGCGGTGCATTTCATGCTCGTCGACGTTGCCTTTTTCCTGCAGGAAGTCGAACACTGCCGGGCGCTGCCAGCTGGCCACGTCAACCACGGCCTGGGCGTTTTTCGGCAGTACGCGCGGGATGTTGTCCAGCAAGCCGCCACCAGTGATGTGGGCCATGGCCTTGACCGCGCCGGTGTTCTTGATCAGCTGCAGCAGCGGCTTGACGTAGATGCGGGTCGGTGCCATCAGCAGGTCGGTCAGCGGCTTGCCGTCGAGCTGGGTGTTCTCGATGTCGGTAGCGGACACTTCGAGGATCTTGCGGATCAGCGAGTAGCCATTGGAGTGCGGGCCCGAGGACGGCAGGGCGATCAGTGCGTCGCCGGTGGCGACCTTGGAACCGTCGATGATCTCGGCCTTTTCCACCACGCCGACGCAGAAGCCGGCCAGGTCGTAGTCTTCACCTTCGTACATGCCAGGCATTTCGGCGGTTTCACCACCGACCAGCGAGCAACCGGCCAGTTCGCAGCCAGCGCCAATGCCGGTGACCACAGTGGCGGCCACGTCGACGTTGAGCTTGCCGGTGGCGTAGTAGTCGAGGAAGAACAGCGGCTCGGCGCCGCACACCACCAGGTCGTTGACGCACATGGCGACCAGGTCCTGGCCGATGCTGTCGTGCTTGTTCAGGTTCAGTGCCAGGCGCAGCTTGGTGCCGACGCCGTCGGTGCCGGAGACCAGCACCGGCTGCTTGTAGCCGGCCGGGATCTCGCAGAGGGCGCCGAAGCCGCCCAGGCCACCCATGACTTCAGGGCGTGCGGTGCGTTTTGCCACGCCCTTGATGCGTTCGACCAGTGCTTCGCCGGCGTCGATGTCTACACCGGCGTCCTTGTAGCTCAGGGAGGGTTGCTTGCTCATTGATCCAGGCCTTTAGGAGGGAGGGATTCTTAAAAACGACCATGACGGCCAAGGCCGGCTGGTAGGCGGCGGCTGCCTGAAACGTCTGCGGTCTGTGAAGGCGCGCGATTTTATCAGGGTTGCCGGGCAGCGGCCATCCTCAGGCCGACGGGCAGGGCATGAAATTGGGTAAATAGTTGGGGGTGTCCGCCTTGAGAGGTTTGGCGCCTGGGAGACCGAGCGCCGC
>NZ_JYKS01000072.1 GCF_000935045.1 Pseudomonas sp. 10-1B | reverse complement strand
GTGCGCTGCACCTGGGCCTCGATCAGTTGCTGGATGCTCTGCTCCAGCGGGTAATGTTCAGCGCTGGCGTTCCACGTGACCAGGGTGCGCTCGCGCTCGGCGGCCGCCAGCAATGGCAGTTCGGCCACCGGTTGTTGCGGTTGCTCGACGATGCCTTGCAGCAGATTGATGAAGTGGGTCGACAGCCGCTCGATGGTCGAGCGCTCGAACAGGTCGGTGGCATACACCAACGAGGCCAGCATGCCCTCTTCGCTGTCGAACACATCCAAGGTCAGGTCGAACTGGGCAACACCGGTATCCCATTGCAGCCCTTCGACGCTCAAGGCATGCGCCTGTTGCGCGCCCTGGCCACGGCGCGCGCCGCTCTGGTAGTTGAACAGTGCCTGGAACAGCGGGCTGTGGCTGAGGTTGCGCTCCGGCGCCAGGGCCTCGACCAGTTGCTCGAACGGCAGGTCTTGGTAGGCCTGGGCCTCCAGCGCCGCCTGGCGCACCTGGCCGAGCAGCGCGGCAAAGGTCGCCTGCGGCGCGAACTCGGCCTTGAGCACCTGGGTATTGACGAAGAAGCCGATCATGCCTTCGGTGCGAGCATGGTTGCGGTTGGCGATCGGCACACCGACACGGATGTCGGACTGGCCGCTGTAGCGGTGCAGCAACGTCTGGTAAGCCGCCAGCAACAGCATGAACAGCGTCACCCCCTGTTCCCTGGCCAGCGCGCGCAATGCCTGCTGCAGCTCACCGGACAGGGCCAGGGTCAAACTGGCACCGGCTTGGCTGCGCATCGCCGGACGCGGGTGATCCAGCGGCAGTTCGAGCACAGGCTGCGTGCCGCCCAGGCGTTCGACCCAATAGGTCAGCTGCCGCTCACGCTCACCAGCGTCCATCCACTGGCGCTGCCAGACGGCATAGTCGGCGTACTGGATCGGCAACGGCGCAAGGCTCGGTGCCTGCCCCTGGTCAAAGGCGTCGTACAGGGCCACCAGCTCGTCGACCATGACCTGCATCGACACACCATCGCTGACGATGTGATGCATCACCAGCACCAGCACATGTTCATCGCTGCCCTGGCGCAACAGGCAAGCGCGCAGCAGCGGGCCCTGCCCGAGGTCGAACGGCCGTGCGACCTCCTGTTCCACCCGCGACAGCAGCGCGGCATCGCTGGCATCGGCCAGCACCTCCAGCGGCAGCTCGAAGGCGTACGGCGCCTGTATCACCTGCTCGGTACGCCCCTGTGCATGAACGAACACCGTGCGCAGGCTCTCGTGCCGCGCCACCAGGTGTTCGAACGCCCGGCGCAGGGCTTCGACACGCAGCGCTCCACGCAGGCGCAGGGCCACCGGAATATGGTAGGCGGCGCTGTCCGGGGCCAGCTGCCAGAGGAACCACTGGCGCTCCTGGGCATAGGACAATGCCAGCGCCCGCGAGCGATCGGCCAGGCCGATGGCGGGCACCGCTGCGTCGGCAGACTCCGATAGCTGGGCGCAGAACGCCTGCAGGGTGCCATGCTCGAACAAGGTGCGCAGCGCCACCTCGACCTGCAGGGCGTGACGCACCCGGGCGACGACCTGGGTAGCCAGCAACGAGTGACCACCCAGCTCGAAGAAGTGATCGTGCAAGCCCACCTGCGGCAGCTTGAGCACATCGGCCCAGATCGCCGCCACCGTCTGCTCCAGCGCGGTACGCGGTGGCTGGTGATCATGTCGGGACTGACCGGCCTCAGGCTGCGGCAGCGCCTTGCGGTCAAGCTTGCCGTTGGGGGTCAGCGGCATGCTGGCGAGCGACAGGACATGCGCCGGAACCATGTAGTCCGGCAGCACTTCGCGCAGGCTCGCCCTGAGCGCGTCGCACCACGCGGCATCAGCCTGACCTGGCTGCAACGCCACCACATAGCCGACCAACTGCTGGCCGCTCGGGCCTGGCCGGGCGACCACGGCGGCATCGCGCACGCCAGCCTGGGCCAGCAGGCGGGCCTCGACTTCGCCCAGTTCGACGCGGAAGCCGCGGATTTTCACCTGGTTGTCCACTCGCCCCTGGTAGTCGAACACGCCATCGCGGCGCTCGCGTACCAGGTCGCCACTGCGGTACAGGCGCGCGCCTGGCTCGCCGTGCGGATCGGGAACGAAGCGCTCGGCGGTCATGCCCGGCCGGTCCAGGTAGCCACGGGCCAGGCCGTGGCCACCAAGGTACAGCTCACCCTGCAGGCCGGCTGGCAAGACGCTCAGGTCGGCGGCCAGCACGTAGGTGCGACGGTCGCCGATACGCGTGCCGATCGGTGCGTAGGCAGCGCCGCAATCGGTAGCGCGGTCGGCTTTCCAGATCAGCGGGGTCACCACCGTCTCGGTCGGGCCGTAGCCGTTGATGATGTGCTCCGGCGCCAGGGCGGCATGCACGCGCTGGTAGCTGTCACGGGGCACCGCGTCGCCGCCGAAGCAGTAAATGCGCGCCTTCGGCGCCTGGCCATGCAGCTCGACGTGCTCGGCCATCTGCAACAGGTACGCCGGCGGGAACGCCGCCACGGTCACGCCGTGCTCACACATGCGCGCGCAGGTCTGGCCTGGCTCCCAGAGGCTGTCGTCACGCACCAGCAGGCGGCTGCCGTGGGTCAACGCGGTGAGCCAGCGCTCATGAGCGCCGTCGAAGGCGAACGACATGAAGTGCAGCTCGCAATCGTCCTCGACCATGGCGTAGCGCCGGCCGATGGCTTCGCAGTGCATCGCCAGCGGGCCATGCTCGACGCACACCCCCTTGGGCTTGCCGGTGGAACCGGAGGTGTAGATCACATAGGCCAGGCTCTGCGGCTGCACCACTGTTTGCGGCGCATGGGTCGGCTGTGCGGTCAGGTCGAGCTGGTCGAGATTGAGGGCAGCCAACGCCGCCGGCAGCGGCAGTTGTCCGCGCAAGGTCGAGTCGGTGAGCAACAGGGCGATACCGGAGTCCTGCATCAGATAGGCCAGGCGCTCGGCCGGATAGCTGGCGTCCAGCGGCACATAGGCGCCACCGGCCTTGAGCACCGCGAGCAAGGCGACGATCACCTGCGGCCCACGGGGCAAGGCCACGCCGACACGGATCTCGGCGCCTACGCCTTCGGCGACCAGGCGATGGGCCAGTTGGTTGGCCTGACGCTCCAGGCTGGCGAAGTCCAGCACCTGGTCGCCGAACAGTACCGCGGGAGCCTGAGGCCGGCGCGCGGCCTGGGCGGCGATGCGTTGGTGCACCAGCAAGCCGTCCTGCCATGGCTGCGGCGCGTTGGCCACGGCCAGGGCCTGCTGGGCCTGGCTATCGAGCAGGCTCAGGTTGCCCAACGCCGCGGTGGGCGCCTGGCTGAACTGCTCCATCAGGCCGATCAGTTGCTGGTCCAGGCGGACAATGGCCGCCTCATCGAAATGGGCACGCATGAAGCTGTAGTGCAGCTCCAGGGTACCGCCCAGGTTCACGCCCAGGGTCAGCGGGTAGTTGGTCTGCTCGCGACTGTCGACGCTGCCGAAGCGCAGCTCCTGTGGCGCGCCACGCTCCAGGGCCTCGGCCACCGGGTAGTTCTCGAACACCAGCAGGCTGTCGAACAGCGCGTCACCGCCCTGCCCGGCCCAGCGCTGGATATCGAACAAGGGCGTGTGCTCGTGCTCACGCAAGCCAAGGTTGAGCGCCTGCACTGCCTGCAGCCAATCGGCCACGGACTGGGCCGGCTGTGGCGTGGCGATCACCGGCAGGGTATTGATGAACAGACCGATCTGCTGCTCGATACCCGGCAGCTCCAGCGGCCGGCCCGCCACGGTGGCGCCGAAGGCCACCGTGGCCTGCCCGCTGTAGCGCTGCAACAGCAGTAGCCAGGCCGCTTGCAGCAGGGTGTTGACAGTGACCTTCTGCTGGCGGGCGAAGGTTTCCAGACGCTGCGTGCGCTCGGCGTCGACCAGCCGCACATGGCTGGCGTACCCGCTGCCAGGCTCGGCCTGCAGGCCCTGGGCCAAACGTGTGGGCGCCTCCAGCTCGGCCAGGCGCTCGCGCCAGAACGCTTCGCTGACCGCCGGATCCTGGCGCTGCAACCAGTCGATGTAGTCGCGGTAACGCCCGGCCTGGGCCGGCGCCTGCCCGGCATAACGCTGCAGGACTTCCCCCATCAACTGGGAGTTGCTCCAGCCGTCCATGAGGATGTGATGGTTGGTGTAGATCAGCTCGAAGCGCTGCTCGCCGGTGCGCACCACGGTCATGCGCAGCAACGGCGCCTCACGTAGGTCGAAACCACGAGCGCGCTCAGCCTCGGCCAGGGCGTCCAGGCGTGCGCCAGGCTCGGCCTCGGCATGCCAGTCGAGGTAGTCGAACGGCACCTGGACCTGGCGCTGGACGATCTGCAGCGGCTGGCCGATGTCACCTTCCCAGGCGAAGCGACTGCGCAGGATCGGCTGGGCATCGGCCGACGCCTGCCAGGCCGCGCGGAAACGCTCGACCTGCAAGCCTTCCACGGTCACCCGCATCTGGTTGATATAGTCGCCGTTGCCCTGGCCATACAGGCTATGGAACAGCATGCCCTGCTGCATCGGCGACAACGGATAGACATCCTCGACCGCGCGCGGATCGTCCAGCAACTGGTCGAGGTGCGCCTGATCCAGGCGTGCCAGCGGGAAGTCCGAGGGCGTGACACCGGCATGGCGCGAGTCGCAACAATGGGCGATGAGCGCCTTCAGCTCGGCGGCATAGTCATCGGCCAAGGCCTGGACCGTGGCCTCATCGAACATCTCGTGGCTGTAGGTCCAACCGATGGCCAGTTCACCACCGTAGACCTGCCCATTGAGCGTCAGCCAGTTGCCCAGCGGCGCCGCCGGGCTCTGTTCCTCGCCGCGCGGCTCGCCGACCGGGACGAACAGCGCACCCTGCTCGGCGTCGAAACTGCCATCGAACTGCCCCAGATAGTTGAAGGTGATACGCGGCACCGGCAAGGCGGCAAGGCCGGCCTGCACCGCAGCATCGCCCAGGTGGCGGAGCATGCCGTAGCCGATGCCCTTGGCGGGGACGGCACGCAGTTGCTCCTTGACCGCCTTGATCGAGCCCGCCAGGTCCTGCGCAGGCGTGAGGGGCAGCGGGAACAAGGTGGTGAACCAGCCGACGGTGCGAGTCAGGTCGATGTCGTCGAACAAGTCTTCGCGGCCATGCCCTTCAAGTTGGATCAGCGCGGTGTGCTGCGCGCTCCAGCGGCACACCACCCGGGCCAGCGCGGTCAGCAGCAGGTCGTTGACCTGGGTGCGGTAAGCCGCCGGTGCCTGCTGCAGCAACTGCCGGGTGAGCTCGCTGTCCAGCCGCGTATGCAGGCTGCGGGCATGGCGGTTCTGCTGGCCGCCGGCCGGATTGGCGCATGGCAGGTCCTGCGGAGCATCGGCCAGCTGGCCCTGCCACCAGGCCAGCTCGCGCGCCATGGCGTCACTACGGGCGTGTTCCCCCAAACGCTCGGCCCAGGCCTTGTAGGCACTGGTTTTCGCCGGCAGCCGCACAGGCTGCTGCGCATCCAGTTGCGCGCAGGCCTGTTGCAGGTCCTCGAACAGCACGCGCCAGGACACGCCGTCGATGACCAGGTGGTGGATCACCAGCAGCAAGCGTTGGCTGCCGTCGCTCATGCCGATCAGCACAGCACGCAGCAGCGGCCCTTCCAGGCTCAGGCTGCGTTGCGCCGTTTCACACAGTGCCAGCAGCGCGTCCTGGTCGGCGGCCTGCCGCTGCCAGAGCAGGTCCTTGGCCTGGCCAGGCTGACCGTGACTGGCCTGCCACTGACCCTGCTCGCGGGTAAAGCGCAGGCGCAACGCATCGTGCTGCACCAGCAGGGCCTGCAAGGCCGCCTCGACGGTCGCCGCCTGCAAGGCCCGAGTGGGACGCAGCAGCACTGACTGGTTCCAGTGGTGCGCCTCGTCGCTCACTTCGCCGAAGAACCACTGCTGTACCGGCAGCAGCGGCATGCCGCCCTGCACCGCCCCCTGGTCGATGCGCTGCGCCGCGCCGCCCTCGCGCGCCACACGGGCCAGGCCCTGCACGGTCTGGTGCTGGAACAGCTCCTTGGGCGTGAAATGAATGCCGGCCTGACGGGCACGGCTGACCACCTGGATGGAAATGATCGAGTCGCCACCCAGCTCGAAGAAGTTGTCGCTCAAGCCGACCCGCTCCAGACGCAGCACATCGGCCCAGACAGCGGCAATGCGCTGTTCCATTTCGCTTTGCGGGGCTACATAGGCCTGTTGCAGCAGGCTGGCATCCGCCGCCGGCAAGGCACGGCGGTCGAGCTTGCCGTTGGCGGTCAGCGGCATGCGCTCGAGCAGCAGCAGGTGCGCCGGCACCATGTACTCCGGCAGGTCTTCGCGCAGTGCGGCCTTGACCGCCTCACGCCAGATCGCCTGGTCCGCCACCGCTTGCCCGGCCACCAGGTAACCGACCAGCTGGGTACCGCTCGGCCCCTCCTGGGCCAGCACCACGGCCTCGCGCACCTGGGGCAGCGCCTGCAGCCGCGCCTGGATCTCGCCCAGCTCGATGCGGAAGCCACGGATCTTCACCTGATGGTCCATCCGCCCGACGTACTCGATCACCCCATCGGCGCGCCAGCGTGCCAGGTCGCCACTGCGGTACAGCCGCGCCCCGCTCTCGCCGAACGGGTCGGGAATGAAGCGCGTGGCGCTGAGGTCGGCGCGCTTGAGGTAGCCACGGGCCAGGCCCTGGCGACCGACGTACAGCTCGCCGACACAGCCGGCGGCCACCGGGTTGAGGTCGCTGTCGAGCACGTACAGGCTCTGGTCCGGGATCGGCACGCCAATCGGGCTCGACGCGCCCTGCGCCAGGTCAGCCAGCGACAATGGACGGTAGGTCACGTGCACCGTGGTTTCGGTGATGCCGTACATGTTGACCAGTTGCGGGGCACGATCGCCGAAGCGCTCGAACCACGGACGCAGGCTGCCGACCTCCAGCGCCTCGCCGCCGAACACCACGTAGCGCAGCTGCTGGTCGCTGCGCTGGCCTTCGGCGCAGGCCACCTGCATCAGCTGGCGGAACGCCGACGGCGTCTGGTTGAGCACGGTCACCCGCTGCTCGCACAGCAGTTGGTAGAAGGCCTCCGGCGAACGGCTGACATCCTGCGGCACGATCACCAGGCGGCCACCATGCAGCAAGGCGCCGAACAGCTCCCATACCGAGAAGTCGAAGGCATAGGAGTGGAACAGCGTCCAGCAGTCCTGCGGGCCGAAGCCGAACCAGCCGTCCGTGGCCTCGAACAGACGCAGCACGTTGCGGTGCGGCAGCAAGGTGCCCTTCGGCTTGCCGGTGGAGCCGGAGGTGTAGATGACATAGGCCAGGTTATCCAGGCCCACCGCGACGTTCGGGTTGACCTCGGCGAAGTCTGCGTAGTCGGTGTAATCGGTGTGATCGGCGGCCAGATCCAGCACCTGCACGTCCGCCGCCAGGCTCAGCCCGAGGTCGCCCTGGCAGAGCAGCAACTGCAGGCCGCTGTCCTCGATCATGTAGTGCAGGCGATCCAGCGGGTAGGCCGGGTCCAGCGGCACATAGGCACCACCGGCCTTGAGGATGGCCAGCAGGCCGACCACCATCTCCAGCGAGCGCGGCGCGGCCAGGCCCACCAGCACGTCCGGGCCGACGCCTCGGGCGATCAGCGCGTGGGCGATCCGGTTGGCCCGGCGGTTCAGCTCGGCATAGCTCAACTGTTCGCCTTCGCAGACCAGCGCCGGCGCCTGCGGCGCGCGGGCCGCCTGGGCTTCGATCAGGCGATGCAGCGGCTGGCTCGGTTCGAACGTGGCCGGGGCGGCATTCCAGGCAGCCAGCGTTGCGGCACGTTCCGCCGTCGTCAGCATCGGCAACTCGCTGACGCGCGTGCCGGGGGCGCTGACGATACCTTCGAGCAACGCCTGCCAGTGGCCCGCCAGGCGCTCAATGGTGGTTGAGTCGAACAGGTCGGTCGCGTAGGTCAGCGACGCCCACAACTGCCCCTGCTCTTCATGGGTATCGAGCATCAGGTCGAATTGCGCGGTCTGGCTCTCCCAGTTCAGCGATTCGACCCGCAGCCCCGGCAGCTCATGGGCCTGCCGGCCCTCGCCACGGTGCGCCTGGTGATTGAACAGCACCTGGAACAACGGGCTGTGGCTGAGGTTGCGCTCCGGCGCCAAGGCTTCGACCAGTTGCTCGAACGGCAGGTCCTGATGCTCCTGGGCGCCCAGCGCCGCCTCCTTGGCCTGTTGCAGCAATGTGGTGAACGGCGCCTGACCATCGACTTCGGCGCTGAGCACCTGGGTATTGACGAAGAAGCCGATCAGGCGCTCGGTCTCGGCGCGGTTGCGGTTGCCGATCGGCACGCCGACACGGATATCGCGCTGTCGGCTGTAGCGGTGCAACAGCGCCTGGAACGACGCCAGCAGGACCATGTACAGGGTCGCCCCCTGCTGCCGCGCTACCTCTTGCAAACCCTTGCCTAGCTCGGCCGACAGCTCGATATCCAGGCGTGCGCCACGCAAGCTCTGCAGCGCTGGCCGCGGACGATCCAGCGGCAATTCCAGCACCGGCTGCTCGCCGCCCAGGCGGGTGGTCCAGTAGGCCAATTGGCGCTCGCGCTCGCCAGCCTCCATCCATTGGCGCTGCCACAATGCATAGTCGGCGTACTGGATCGGCAGCGCCGGCAGCTCGGGCTGCTGGCCACGACTGAACGCGGCATAGCAGTTGATCAACTCCTCGACCATCAACTGCATCGAGGCGCCGTCGGAAATGATGTGGTGCTGGGTCAACACCAGCACATGGTCGTCTTCGCTCAGCTGCAGCAGGCGCGCGCGCAGCAACGGCCCTTCGCCCAGGTCGAAGAGCTCGGCGATCTCCCCCGCCACCGCCTGTTCCAGTTGCCCGGCATCGGTCAGTACCTGCACCGGCAGCGGCAGCGCGAACGGCGCGCGAACCTGCTGCAGCAACTGCCCGTCGACCTCGACGAACACGCTGCGCAGTACTTCGTGACGCTCGATCAGCGTCGCGAAGCTGCGCTGCAGCGCGGCCATGTCCAGGGCGCCGCGCAAGCGCAGCGCCGTGGGGATGTGATACGCCGCGCTGTGCGGTTCCAGGTTCCAGAGGAACCACTGACGCTCCTGGGCATAGGACAGCCGAAGGGGCTCGTCGGCATCACGCCGGAAAATCGGCGCGATGCCATAGAGGTTGACCCCCTTCTGACTCAGCAGAATCGCCAAGGCTTTGCGCTTCTCGGAAGAAAGCGCGCTTACCGATTCGATTAGTTGCTGCATGCCGTGTCCTCACTAGGAAATCAGTTTTTCAAGATCATCGGCAGTTAGACGATTGAGGTCCTCCAAGGATTTAGCCAAAACATCGTGCAGTGGATCGAGCGCGGGCTGCAGGGCCTGCAAGGCCTCGCAGAAGTCCGTCAGGTCGCGGGCCAGGAACAGCGTCTTGACCGGCACTTCATGGCCCAGCGCTTCGCGCAGGCGCAGCACTACCTGGGTGGCCAGCAACGAATGGCCGCCAAGCTCGAAGAAGTTATCGCTCAAGCCTACTTGCTCCAGCTCCAGCACCTGAGCCCAGATGCCTGCCACCTGCTGTTCCAGTTCAGTGACTGGCGCCACATAAGCCTGTTGCAGCAGGCTGGCATCCGCCGCCGGCAAGGCACGGCGGTCGAGCTTGCCGTTGGCGGTCAGCGGCATGCGTTCGAGCAGCAGCAGGTGCGCCGGCACCATGTACTCCGGCAGGTCTTCGCGCAGTGCGGCCTTGACCGCCTCACGCCAGATCGCCTGGTCCGCCACCGCTTGCCCGGCCACCAGGTAACCAACCAGCTGGGTACCGCTCGGCCCCTCTTGGGCCAGCACCACGGCCTCGCGCACCTGGGGCAGCGCCTGCAGCCGCGCCTGGATCTCGCCCAGCTCGATGCGGAAGCCACGGATCTTCACCTGATGGTCCATCCGCCCGACGTACTCGATCACCCCATCGGCGCGCCAGCGGGCCAGGTCGCCACTGCGGTACAGCCGCGCCCCGCTCTCGCCGAACGGGTCGGGAATGAAGCGCGTGGCGCTGAGGTCGGCGCGCTTGAGGTAGCCACGGGCCAGGCCCTGGCGACCGACGTACAGCTCGCCGACACAGCCGGCGGCCACCGGGTTGAGGTCGCTGTCGAGCACGTACAGGCTCTGGTCCGGGATCGGCACGCCAATCGGGCTCGACGTGCCCTGCGCCAGGTCAGCCAGCGACAATGGACGGTAGGTCACGTGCACCGTGGTTTCGGTGATGCCGTACATGTTGACCAGTTGCGAGGCACGATCGCCGAAGCGCTCGAACCACGGACGCAGGCTGCCGACCTCCAGCGCCTCGCCGCCGAACACCACGTAGCGCAGCTGCTGGTCGCTGCGCTGGCCTTCGGCGCAGGCCACCTGCATCAGCTGGCGGAACGCCGACGGCGTCTGGTTGAGCACGGTCACCCGCTGCTCGCACAGCAGTTGGTAGAAGGCCTCCGGCGAACGGCTGACATCCTGCGGCACGATCACCAGGCGGCCACCATGCAGCAAGGCGCCGAACAGCTCCCATACCGAGAAGTCGAAGGCATAGGAGTGGAACAGCGTCCAGCAGTCCTGCGGGCCGAAGCCGAACCAGCCGTCCG
>NZ_JYKS01000071.1 GCF_000935045.1 Pseudomonas sp. 10-1B | reverse complement strand
GAGCTGGCTTGCCGGCGATGAGGCCAGTCCAGACAAATACAAGACCGTTGCTCCGACAATGGACCGCGCAAGCCGTCATACCTATATAGTGACCTGCTTCAACCGCTCGCTCGCCGGCGCCGGCCGCCCGTACAGGTAGCCCTGAAAGTGCGAACAGCCCTCCGCCACCAACCGGCGCATCTGCTCCTCCGACTCCACGCCCTCGGCCGTGGTCTTGATCATCAGGCTGTTGGACAGGTCGGTAATGGCACGGATGATCGACATCGCCTCACGGCTGTCGCACATGTCATGCACGAACGACTTGTCGATCTTGATCCGGTCGAACGGGAACGAACGCAGGTAACCCAGCGATGAGTAACCGGTGCCGAAATCGTCCAGCGAAATGGACACGCCAAGGTCCTTCAGCGCGCGCAAGGTACGCACGTTTTCCTCGCTGTTGCCCAGCAGCACCGATTCGGTGATTTCCAGCTCCAGGCGCCGCGGCGCCAAGCCCGAGTCGGCCAGCGCCAGGGCTACGGTATGCACCAGGTTGGTATTCTTGAACTGCACCGCCGACAGGTTGACCGACACCGTCTGCTCGCTTTCCCAGCTGGCCGCTTCCTGGCAGGCAAGGTTCAGTGCCCGGGTGCCCAGTTCGTGGATCAGCCCGGTCTCTTCGGCGATGGGGATGAAGTCCATGGGCATGACCATGCCGCGGGTCGGATGCTCCCAACGCAGCAGTGCCTCGTAGCCAGTGACGCTGCTGCTCTGCTGGTCGACCACCGGCTGGTAGTGCAGCTGCAACTGGCCCAGGTGCAGCGCGGTACGCAGGTCGGTTTCCACCAGGCGGCGCTGACGCGCGGCAACGTCCAGCTCGACGTTGAAGCACTCGTAGCGGTTACGGCCGTTGCGCTTGGCTTCATACAGCGCCATGTCGGCGTAACCGAGCAGTTGCTCGGCCTGGTCATTGTCATCGGGGGCGATGGCGATGCCGATGCTTACCCCTACCGTCAACTGATGCCCTTCGATCTGGAACGGCGGGCAAATCGCGTTGATCAGCCGCTGCGCGGTGTTGCAGGCGGCCTCCCGGCCTTCCAGGCTGGTCAACACCACGGCAAACTCGTCGCCGCCCAGGCGGGCCAGGGTGTCGTGCTCGCGCAGCTCGCGGCGCAGGCGCTTGCCCAGGGTGCGCAGCAGCTTGTCGCCGAAGGCGTGGCCCAGGGAGTCGTTGATGTTCTTGAAGTTGTCCAGGTCCAGGCACAGGGTGGCGGTCAGCTTGGCGTTCTCGCTGCCACGCACCAGCGCCTGGCGCAGACGTTCGTTGAACAGCGTGCGGTTGGGCAGCCCGGTGAGCGCATCGTGGTGGGCCATGTGGTGGATCTGCGCGTGGGCGGCCAGCTCTTCGGTAGCATCTTCGGCAACGAACAGCACGTAGTCGTCCTGGCCCTCGCGGTTCTGGCTGAGCAAAGTACGGCTGCGCAGGGTGCGCGGACCACGGGCGGTGTCAACCCGGGTCTCGGCGGCATGGCCCTTGGTGCTGCGGGCGCCACGGGCCAGTTGCTGTTCCAGGTAGTCGGCAGCGGCCGGTGCCAGGCATTCGCCGGGCAAGTGGCCGATCATGCTGCGTTCCGGCCCGCCGAACAGGCATTCGGCCTGCTGATTGGCCAACAGAATGCGCTGGCTTTGCAGGTCCTGGACGATGACGCTGGCCGGGATGTTGGCAATCACCGAATCGAGAAACTGCGACATCTTGGCCATTTCCTGGCTGTACTGCTCGGCCAGTTCCTTGGCCTGCAGCAGCTCCAGCTCCTGGCGCCGCCGTTCGGAAATGTCACGGGTGACCTTGGCGAAACCCACCAGTTGCCCGGCATCGTCGTACACCGCCTCGATCACCACATGGGCGTGGAAGACCGTGCCGTCCTTGCGCAGGCGTGACCCGATTTGTTCAAAGCGCCCGGTGTTGCGCGCCTGTTCCAGGTTAAGCGCGGGCAGCCCGGCAGCGCGCTCGGCATCGGTGTAGAACAATGAGTAATGCTGGCCGACGATTTCCTCGGCATGGTAGCCCTTGGCACGCTGGGCGCCGGGGTTCCAGTTGGTGACGATACCTTCGGGGGTGAGCAGGTAGATGGCACAGTCCACCACGCTCTGGATCAACAGCCGGTACATGATGTCGGGGCTTGCAACTAGCGACATGAACTTTACCTGAACCTTCGAAGGGCATGAAAAGGGACCCCGGCGCGATGCCACCGGATCTTGGACAGCGTTGATGGCATTATGCCGCTGATGACGATTTTGTGAAGTAGTTCACAAAAAATGCCGTTATCCCATTAAAGAACGAACGAAGGTTGGCTGCAGCCCGATGGGCAGCATGGTGTGGGGCTCGGGTAAAAGTCGGATTCTAGATCACCAGCCCCTGACAGCAAAAAGCCCAGGCCCTCCCCGCACGGAAAGGCCCAGGCAAAAAACCGTCAGGACAGTAAATCACTCATCGACGGGCAGAGTCCGCTGTAGGAGCGGGTTTACCCGCGAAGCAGACACCGCGGTGCATGGCACCGGCGTTGCCGGTGTTCGCGGGTAAACCCGCTCCTACAGAGATCGCGTCACGGCTCAGTTGCTTTGCAAAGCCCGCGGGCGATGGCTACGTGCTTCGGCCTGCGGTGCCTTGGCCGCCTGCAGGTGGAAGTCGAACGCCAGCTCGGCGAAACGCTCGCCTTTCACGCCACGATCGCGCGCCGCCGCGGCATCCTCGACAAAGCGCAAATCGCCGATCAGCCCGTCACGGGTGGCATAGGCAAAGTCGTCCCACAGGTACTGGTCACCGGCGAAGTTGATCTGCGTGGTCAGGTGGCGGTGCCCTGGTGCCGAAATGAAGAAGTGCACATGCGCCGGGCGCTGGCCATGGCGGCCGAGCAGGTTCAGGCACTCCTGGGTCGGGCCCTGCGGGTCGCAGCCATACCCCGACGGCACGATCGAACGTGCACGGTAGCGGCCTTCGGCATCGGTGATGATACGCCGGCGCAGGTTGTACTCGGACTGGGTCGAGTCGAAGTACGAATAGGTGCCCTGGGTATTGGCGTGCCACAGGTCGACGGTGGCACCGGCCAGCGGCTTGCCGTCGGCATCGAACACCTGCCCCTGGAGGAACATCACCACGCCCGGGTCGGTGCCGTCGTCCATGCGCGCTTCGCCTTGTGCCAGCGGCGCACCGGCGACGTACAGCGGGCCTTCGATGGTGCGTGGGGTGCCGCCAGTCAGGCCGGCTTCGGCGTCCTTGGCGTCCTGCAGCAAGTCGAGGAAATGCTCGATGCCCAGGCCGGCGGCCAGCAGCCCGGCTTCGTTACGGCCGCCCAGGCGGTTGAGGTAATCGACCGCGTGCCAGAACTCGTCCTCGGTGATTTCCAGGTCTTCGACCAGGCGCGCGGTGTCTTGCAGCACACGCAGGATGATCTGCTTGAAACGTGGGTTGCCTTCGGCGTGGCCAAGGCCCGCCACTTCGTTGAAGAACGCTTGAACGTCGGCAGTGTGGGAAATTTTCACGGTCATCGTGCTTACCTCATATTGTTCTTGTCGGGTAGACGGGCGCGTATCAGCGGTCGTCGCTATGGATCGACGAGGGGTGTCGGCACAGGCCGTCGACCTCAATGTCCATGTACGGGAACAGCGGCAGCTGCATCAGCGTGTCGTGCAGCGCCTCGACGCTGGGTACATCGAACACGCTGTAGTTGGCGTAGTGCCCGGCAATGCGCCACAGGTGGCGCCAGGTGCCTTCGCGCTGCAGGCGCTGGGCCAGTTCCTTTTCGTCGGCCTTGAGCTGGGCGGCCTTGGCCGGGTCCATGTCGACCGGCAGTTTCACGGTCATCTTCACGTGGAACAACATGGGGTTCTCCTTGCGTAGCACTGGATCATTGGTTTACCGGGGACCCTGTGGGAGCGGCTTTAGCCGCTCCCACAGGACCAAGGTGTTCTTTCTAGCGGCGGGCGAAGCGCGCCAGGCGCTGTTCGTCCAGGGTCAGGCCCAGGCCTGGGGTATGTGGAATGTGCAGCTGGAAGTCGCGGTACTGCGGCGGCTCATTGACGATTTCCTCGGTCAGCAGCAGCGGCCCGAACAGCTCGGTCCCCCAAGTCAGCTGGCGCAGGGTGAGGAAGGCATGCGCCGAGGCCAGGGTGCCGATCGAACCTTCGAGCATGGTGCCGCCATACAGGGCGATACCGGCGGCCTCGGCGATTTGCGCAGTGCGCAGCACCGCGCGCGGGCCACCGTTCTTGGCAATTTTCAGGGCGAAGATGCTGGCCGCACCGTCGGCGGCCAGGCTGAAGGCGTCCTCGACGCTTTCGATCGACTCGTCGGCCATGATCGGCGCCGGGCTGCGCTGGTTCAGGCGTACCTGGCCACCGCGGTTGATGCGCGAAATCGGTTGTTCGATCAGGTCGATGCCGTTATCGCCAAGCACCTGGCAGGCGCGGATTGCCTGGGACTCGTCCCAGTACTGGTTGACGTCGACGCGCACACTGGCGCTGTCGCCCAACTCGCGCTTGATCGCCACCACGTGCTTGAGGTCCTGCGCCACCGGGTTGGCGCCGATCTTCAGCTTGAATACCCGGTGACGGCGGATTTCCAGCATGTGCTGGGCTTCGGCGATGTCGCGGGCGGTGTCGCCACTGGCCAGGGTCCAGGCTACTTCCAGGCTGTCGCGCACGCGACCGCCCAGCAGTTCGCTGACCGGCAGGCCCAGGCGCTTGCCCTGGGCGTCGAGCAAGGCGCTTTCGATGCCTGACTTGGCAAAGGTGTTGCCCTTGGCCAGTTTGTCCAGCTTGAGCATGGCGGCGTTGATGTTGTCTGCCGGCAGGCCGATCAGCGCGGGGGCCAGGTGCGCGTCGATATTGGCCTTGATGCCCTCTGGGCTTTCGTAGCCATAGGCAAGGCCGCCGATGGTGGTAGCCTCGCCGACACCTTCTACGCCATCGCTGCAGCGTACCCGCAATACCACCAGGGTCTGCTGCTGCATGGTGTGCATCGCCAGCTTGTGCGGGCGAATGGTCGGCAGGTCGACGATAATTGCATCTATACGTTCAATCAGCGCGCTTGTCATTGTTGCCAGGTCCCGTCAGGTCGGGGCTGCCAATCGCAGGCCCGAATGGTGCATTTACTTGATCGTTCAAGGATTGCGCGAGACCCTGCTTAGCGTCCAATATCAAATGAATCTCCCACCATACCCTGGAGGTCTGATGGAGCTGCGCCACCTGCGTTACTTCAAGGTTCTGGCCGAGACCCTGAACTTCACCCGCGCTGCCGAGTTGCTGCACATCGCCCAGCCACCGCTGAGCCGGCAGATCAGCCAGCTCGAGGACCAGCTCGGTACGCTGCTGGTGGTACGCGAGCGCCCGCTGCGGCTGACCGAGGCGGGTCGTTTCTTCTACGAGCAGACCTGCACCGTGCTGCAGCAGTTGCAGAACATCAGCGACAACACCCGCCGCATCGGCCAGGGCCAGCGCCAGTGGCTGGGCATCGGCTTCGCCCCCTCGACCCTGTACACCGTGCTGCCGGAGCTGATCCGCGAACTGCGCCAGGACAACGAACTGGAGCTGGGCCTGAGCGAGATGACCACACTGCAGCAGGTGGAGGCACTGAAGAGCGGGCGCATCGACATCGCCTTCGGGCGCATTCGCATCGATGACCCGGCCATCCACCAGCAGGTGCTGTGCGAGGACCCGCTGGTGGCCGTGCTGCCCAAGGGCCACCCGCTGGCTGGCAGCCCGCTCAGCCTGGCCCAGCTGGCTGGCGAAGCGTTCATCCTGTACCCGGCCAACCCGCGGCCCAGTTACGCCGACCATGTACTGGCGCTGTTCGCCCACCACGGCATGAGCATCCGCGTCAGCCAGTGGGCCAACGAACTGCAGACCGCCATTGGCCTGGTGGCCGTCGGCGTGGGTGTGACCCTGGTGCCGGCGTCGGTGCAACAGCAACACCGCACCGATATCGAGTATGTCGGCTTGCTGGATAGCGGCGCCGTCAGCCCGATCATCCTCAGCCGGCGCAAGGGTGATGTCAGCCCGATGGTGCAGCGTTGCCTGGCATTGATCGAGCAGCAGAGCCGATGAGCATACTGCCCTCTTGCATTACCTGGACTGGCCTCATCGCCGGCAAGCCAGCTCCCACAGGTACTGCACATGGCTTGAGCTCCATGCGACCGATGTGGGAGCTGGCTTGCCAGCGATGAGGCCAGTACAGGCAGTTCAATGTTGTTAGCCACATAGGCCCTTGCAAACACTGATGCCGCCGTATACCCATCGGTATATGGATGTTCCCGTTGATCTGTTTCATGCTCGGCCACGCGAATCGCGAAACGCCCGGGCTACAAACAATTCGATAAAAATCTTCGGGAGTCGAACATGGCGGGACGTCTCAACGGCAAGGTAGCGCTGATTACTGGCGGCGCGGGCGGCTGCGGGCTGGCTGCATCGGAGTTGTTCGCGGCAGAAGGGGCACGGGTCGGCATCGTCGACCTGCCAGGCAGCAACGGTGCCGAAGTGGCCCGGCAACTGCGCGATGCGGGCCATGAGGTCATTTTTGCACCGGCCGATGTGTCGGACGCACAGCAGGTAAAAGCCGCTGTGGCCGCTGTAGAACAAGCCTTCGGGCACATCACCGTACTGATGAACCACGCCGGCATCCTCTCGGCCGTACCCTTCCTCGACACCAGCGAAGAAGAATGGGACCGGATCATGGCCGTGAACGTGAAGAGCATGTTCCTGGTCACCCGCGCCGTGCTGCCGGGCATGCTCGCAGCCGGCGGCGGCAGCATCGTCTGCACCTCCTCCATCTCAGCCGTGGTCGGCACGCCGATGGAGGTGCTGTATTGCACCAGCAAGGGCGCCACGCACATGTTCGCCCGGGCCATCGCCGTGGAGTTCCGCGACCGCGGCATCCGCGCCAATGCGATCTGCCCCGGTTTCATCGCCACCGCCCACGGCCTGCGCGAAATCGACATGCTGCGCAAGCACGGCGTGGATGTGAGCGAACAGGCCATTGCCGCCGCCCAGGGGCGCCTGTGCCAACCCTCGGAGGTCGCCAGCGCAGCGCTGTTCCTGGCCAGCGACGACGCCAGCTTCGTCAACGGCGCGCACTTGTTTGCCGACAACGGCTACACCGCTCTCTGATTACAAGAACAACCGACAGGAGAACACTGTGACCACCTCTTCCCACAACATGCACATCAATGAATTCGGCCTGGAGCATGCGCACTGGCGCAATTGGGCGGGTAACCAGTCCTGCATCCGCGCGGCACGCGGGGCACCGACCAGCGAGGACGAACTGTGCTCGTTGGTCAGCCAGGCCAGCCGCAATGGCATGAATGTGCGCGTGGCCGGTTCGGGGCATTCCTTTACCCCGGTGGCGCTGACCAACGGCCTGCACCTGACCCTGGCCAACATGAGCGGCGTGCGCCATATCGACCATGAGAAAAAACGCGTCACCGCTGCCGCCGGCACCACCATCAACGCCTTCGGCAAGGCCTTGCGTGCGGCTGGCCTGTCCATGGTCAACCAAGGCGATATCGACAGCCAGTCGATTGCCGGGGCCTTGACCACCGGCACCCACGGCACCGGCCTGACTTTGGGCAACCTGGCCTCGTCCATCGTCGGCATGAAGCTGGTACAACCCAATGGCGAGATCCTGGTGGTCGACGAAAGCACCCCCGACCTGTTGCAGGCTGGCCGGGTGTCGCTGGGCGTGCTGGGCATCGTCTGCGAACTGACCCTGCAGGTGACCGACAGCTTCAACCTGCACGAGCGCATCTGGCGTGAAGACTTCGAAAGCGTGATGGAAAAGCACGATGAACTGGCGCGCAAGCACCGCCATTTCAGCTTCTTCTGGTGCCCCTACGAACAGAGCCGGCATTGCTACTGCCTGCCTGATACTGCAGCCACCTCTACCAGCGGGCGTAGCACCGACGTGTGCGAAGTGAAGGTCATGGACATCACCGACCGCCCGGCCTGGGACAGCGAGTTCGAGAAGGTGGCCTATAGCTCGGATGTGTACCCCATCGAGTACCTACCCAACTTCCATGAGCTGGAATACGCCGTGCCCATTCGCCACAGCAAGGAAGCGCTGCGAGCGGTGCGCAAGCTGATGCTGGAAGACTTCCCCGAGGCCATCTACCCCATCGAGTACCGTTTCACTGCCGGGGATGGGGCATGGATGAGCCCGTTCTTCGAGCAGGACAGCGTGACCATTTCGGTGTCTGGCCAGCCGGGCACCGATTACTGGGACTACCTGCGGGCGGTGGACCAGATCCTGCGTTCGTACGGTGCCAGGCCGCACTGGGGCAAGCTGCACTTCCTCACTGGTGAGGATGTGAGTGCCATCTACCCACGGGCCGAGGACTTCCGCAAGCTGCGTCGGCAGCTCGACCCGCAGGGTATCTACCTGAGCGAGCACCTGAGCCCGCTGTTCAAATAGCCTGCTGCCTTCGCATCCTGGGGCTGCTTTGCAGCCCAATCGCCGGCAAGCCAGCTCCCACACCGACCGCGCTGACCTCAGCCATGCGCGGTCCCTGCTCTATCAGGCCTTGGCCAGGTAATCGATGAACAGGCGGAACAGCTCGGCGTTGCTGGAAATCTCCAGCCGCTGGTAGATGTTGTGCTTGTGCACCTTCACCGTCCCATCGGAAATGTTCAACTGCCGCGCAATCGACGCATTGCTGTGCCCCTGCAACAGCAGCTTGGCAATGAAACGCTGGGTCTCGGTCAGTTGCCCTTGCAGGATCGCGACAAAGGCATCCTCCAACACCACCCCCTCTGGCGCATCGCGCAGGCAATCGGCATAGCGCAACCGGCAATGCTGAGCGAACACCGAGGCCAGCAGCGGCTCCATGGCTGACAGCACGTCCATTTCCGTGGTACTGAAGTCACCGCTGCTGTGGTCACGCATCAGCGAGTAGACGATAGCGACCTGGGGCCGCAAGGGAATGATGAAGCCCACCTCCTCCACCGCCGTGCCATAGTCGGAGGACACGCAGGGGTGGATATCCTTGGAAATGGCGAACCCCGAAGAGAAGAAGCTATCGGGCGCCAGTTCGCTCATGCGCCACAGCCCGGCCGGGTGCTCGTTGACACAGGCGACGTAGAACGGGTCGAGCAGATAGCCACCCCGCACATAGGCATTCAGGGTGCGCTCGCTCACCGTGTGGTTATAGCCGTTATGCACCAGCAGCGCAGGCTGGTTGAACTGGAACAGGTAACCGCAGCTCATCTCGAAGGGCAGCTTGCTGCGCAACAGCGCATCGAGTGCCGGCCCCAACTGCTCGCTGCCGATCGCCTCGATGACGGTCGCCAGCCCTTTTGCCTCATCCTTTGTCATTGTCCACCACGCTCTCATGCATGCAAGGCCCACTGGACCTTACCGCCTCGATCGGCAAAAAGCACAAAATCCGGGGCGCCCTGGGCGCTCCGGATCATGTCGATGACGTTTTTCGCTCAAGACGGCTCGGCCGTCACCTTGAATGCGCCTGCGGCGTCATCCTGGCGCCCCATCTCCTGCGCCTTGGGCACGGCCAGCCAACTGGCCAGCAGCATGGCGATCAGGCCGCCGCTGAGCTTGCCGATCATCAAGGGCAGGATCAACGAGGGCTGGAAGTTGGCGGAGAACGCCATGTGGTCGCCGAAGGTAAAGGCAGCGCACACCGAGAAGGCGATCACCAGCACCTTGTCCTTGGGCGGCATTTCGCTCACCAGGCGGAACATGGCCAGGATATTGGCCGATGCCGCCAGCACCCCGGCCGCACCGACACCCGACATGCCAAAGCGCGCGGCAACCCGCTCGATCGGACGGGCCAGGAAGCGCTTGAGCAGATGCACCATGGGGAACGCCCCACACAGCATCAGGCCGATGTAGCCGGCAATCTCGAGGGCGCGAAACTGGTCATCGGCATCGGCGATGATCGGCGCGAAACCCCAGCTACCGAACAGGCTGCTGAACAGGCCGGTGAAGTACTGCACGATGGACGCCACCAGTACCAGCACCACGGCGATGTACATGAACTGGCCAAGCTTGAGGAACAGGTACACCATCAGCGTCGGCCAGTAGCGCAGCGCCGCCGCCAGGGCGATGCAGAACAGGATCAGCGGCATCAGGTTACGCAGCAGCATCGCCCAGGTGAAATGCAGCGCCTGGCTGGCAGCGCCGGTGGTTGCGATGTCGGGGCGCACGTCCAGGCCCAGTGCCTGCATGGTCATGGCGATGACCATGATGCTCAGCGGGATGGTCAGCAGCCCGGCCATGATGCCCAGGGCCATGTACTTGTGGTCGACCTTGCGCAGCATGGCCAGCCCTACCGGGATGACGAAGATGATCGTTGCGCCGCACTGAAAGCCGGTGATCAGGCCGAGGATCCAGCCTTCGGGGCTCTGCGCCAGGGCTTTGGCCAACTGGTAGCCGCCCATGTCCGAGGCGATGAAGATCGGCCCTGCAATGCCCGGGTCGGCACCGATAGCCTGGAACAGCGGCGCGATCACATGGCTGATACCTGCGGAAATGTACGGGATCGCCGCCATGATGCCGGCCACCGGGATGAAGATCGGGCCGATGCTGTGCAGGCCGGCGATGAACTCCTGGCCCAGCTCGCCCTCGGGATTGTAGATGGATGCCACGGCACCCAGTACCGCGCACACCATGATGACGTAGATGACATAGGTACCGATGCTTTCCATTTGCCGCCTCATTCTTGGAGTTGTGGGGTTGGCAGGACTGAAAGGTCACGGGGGCATCGTTGTTGTTATGGCTTGAGCATGGCGTGCCCCGTCGAGAGGTTAAGCTATGCGGCGGGTGATGGGCTGTCCATATACCGGGAGGTATATGTGGCCTGGTCCGCGAGGTGAAGGCGATTTCGCGGATACCGGTGACCTGAAACCTTGCACAGTCTGCTGTTGCTTTTCTGTGGGAGCGGCCTTGCGTCGCGAAAGGGCCGAATTTTCAAAACCGATGCGGTCTCTGTGGGAGATCACCCAGCCCTATGGGCTGCGCTGTCGCGCAGAGAACTCAATTCGTAAGCGCGACGCGGCCTGTGTGGGAGCGGGCGTGCCCGCGAAGAATCCAACGCGGTGGCTGGCACCGGCTACGCCGGTGTTCGCGGGCACGCCCGCTCCCACAAGGACCCTGCTAAATCAATAAGTTATGTGTTGTTCTATGAGAGTCCACCCGCCGCCTTGGCGCCGCGCTGTCGCGCAGCAAACTGAGGGC
>NZ_JYKS01000070.1 GCF_000935045.1 Pseudomonas sp. 10-1B | reverse complement strand
AGCCCTGTCGAATACAGGACCCAGGCGGCAGCTTAAACTGTCCAACTTTTTGGGGGCAGTCCAACCTGTGGGAGCAACTGTCTTGTATTGCCTGGGCCTCATCGCCGGCAAGCCAGCTCCCACAGGTACTGCACAGAGGTTGAGGCCTATGCGGTCGAAGTGGGAGCGGGTTTACCCGCGAAAGGGGCGGCACAGGCAGCCCAGCTGTCAGCCTTTTACACACACCACCTGCCGCAATGTGTGCACCACCTCCACCAGCTCCCGCTGCGCGCGCATCACCGCATCGATGTCCTTGTAGGCCATCGGGATCTCGTCGATCACCTCCTTGTCCTTGCGGCATTCCACATGCGCCGTAGCCCGCCGCTGGTCTTCCACGCTGAAACGGTTCTTGGCCTTGGTCCGGCTCATCACCCGGCCTGCGCCATGGCTGCAGGAGCAGAACGATTCCTCATTGCCCAGCCCGCGTACGATGAAGCTCTTCGCGCCCATGGAGCCGGGAATGATGCCCAGTTGCCCCTTCTGCGCCGACACCGCGCCCTTGCGCGTCACCAGCACCTCGCGGCCGAAATGCTGCTCGCGCTGCACATAGTTGTGGTGGCAGTTCACCGCTTCCAGGCTGGCCTCGAACGGTTTGCCCAGCGCCTTGCGAGCCGCACCGACCACCGCCAGCATCATCAGCTCGCGGTTCTGCCGGGCGTAGTCCTGCGCCCATTCCACGGCTTCGACGTAGTCGGCGAAATGGCGGCTGCCTTCCTCGAAATACGCCAGGTCCTTGTCCGGCAGGTTGGCCAGGTGCTGGCGCATGTCGGCCTGGGCCAGTTCGATGAACAGGTTGCCAATGGCATTGCCCACACCCCGGGAGCCGCTGTGCAGCATGAACCAGACGCGGTCGGACTCATCCAGGCACACCTCGATGAAGTGGTTGCCACCGCCCAGCGTGCCCAGGTGATGGCGGTTATTGGTCTTCTCCAGCCGCGGGTACTTTTCGGTGATGGCCTTGAAGCGCCCGGCCAGCGGGCCCCAGGCCTTGTCCGCCCTGGCCGGCACATCGGTCCAGGCGCCCTGGTCGCGTTTGCCGAAGGTCTTGCCATGCGGCACCGCCTGCTCGATGGCGCTGCGCAGCCCGTGCAGGTTGCCCGGCAGGTCGCGGGCGTGCAGCGATGTGCGTGCGGCGATCATGCCGCAGCCGATGTCCACACCGACCGCTGCCGGGATGATCGCGCCGACGGTGGGGATCACGCTGCCGATGGTCGAACCCTTGCCCAGGTGCACGTCCGGCATCACCGCCAGGTGCTTGAAGATGAACGGCATCCTGGCCGTGTTCAGCAGTTGCTTGCGGGCCTCGTCTTCGACCGGCACGCCATCGGTCCACAACTTGACCGGCTTGCCGCCGGCAACCTGGAGAATATCCATGGGGCTGTTCCTGAAATGCCATGCCTGCATGATACCGCCAAAGGTCGTAGAGCCGCGGGTTGCCAGAGGGGTGGCTCTGTGCTGTATGCTTGGCCGGTCTTCAGGGCGGGGTGAAAGTCCCCACCGGCGGTAAATCGAAAGATGAGCCCGCGAGCGCCCCGGCCATGCCGGGGGTCAGCAGATCTGGTGCAACTCCAGAGCCGACGGTCATAGTCCGGATGAAAGAAGGCGTCAGGCAGGGGCCATCCGGGCGCCCTTGCGCGCGCATTTTGTTCGCCCCGAGACGTTCATCGATCATTCACGAGGAGCGTTTCATGTCCACCAAGCACTACCCGCAATTCCCCAATGTCAACGCCGCCATCGCCGCCTTCCAGGCCGGGCGCCCTGTGCTGCTGCTCGACGATGACGACCGCGAGGACGAAGCCGACATCATTGCCGCGGCCGAGAACATCTCGCTGCAGACCATGGCCATGATGATTCGCGACTGTAGCGGTATCGTGTGCCTGTGCCTGGACGAGGCCACCGTCGACGCACTGCAACTGGCACCGATGGTGCAGAACAACCAGGCCCGCCATGGCACGGGTTTCACCGTCACCATCGAGGCGGCAGAAGGGATTACCACCGGCGTTTCCGCCCAGGACCGTATCACCACCATTGGCGCGGCACTGCGTTCCACGGCCGAACAGCGCCATATCGTCAGCCCGGGGCATGTGTTCCCGCTGCGCGCGCGCAATGGCGGGGTGCTGACCCGCCGTGGGCACACCGAAGGTTCGGTAGACCTGGCGCGCCTGGCCGGCCTGCGCCCGGCGGCGGTGCTGTGCGAGCTGATGAACCCCGATGGCAGCATGGCCCGTGGCGAGCAGGTGGCGGTGTATGCGCGGCAGTACAACCTGCCGGTGCTGACCATCGAGGAACTGGCGCGGTACCGTGAGGCCATGCTGGAGCTGGAAGCCGAGCCAGCCTGATAGGGCACCTTGGGCCATTCGCGGGCTTGCCCGCTCCCACAGGTACATCACAGGTCTTGAAGACTGTGATGTACCTGTGGGAGCGGGCAAGCCCGCGAAAGGGCCCTTGAAACCCACCATATTGCCCCCTGAAGTTTGCTCCCCCCGCCCCGCTCTGCTAGTGTCGCGCCGTTCTGAATGCCACCGAGACAGTCGCCATGGCCCGCAAAAAAGCCTCCCTCGATTTCGAGCAATCCCTCGCAGACCTGCAAGCACTGGTCGAGCGCCTGGAGAACGGCGAGTTGTCGCTGGAAGAGTCGCTGGCCGCCTTCGAGCAAGGCATCGCCCTGACCCGTGATTGCCAGGGCGCCCTGGCCCAGGCCGAGCAGAAGGTGCAAATCCTGCTGGAGCGCGATGGCGAACTGGCTGCCCAGCCGTTCGACGCGGAGCCGGAAGCATGATCGGCACTTACCAGGCCAGCTGCCAGGTGCGGGTCGACGCCGCCCTCGAAGCGCTGTTCATCGCCCCTTCCAAAGAGCTGGAACGCCTTTACGCCGCCATGCGCTACAGCGTGATGAACGGCGGCAAGCGTGTACGCCCGTTGCTGGCCTACGCGGCCTGCGAAGCCTTGGGCGCCCCCGCCGAGCAGGCCAACGGCGCGGCCTGTGCGGTCGAGCTGATCCACGCCTACTCGCTGGTGCATGACGACCTGCCGGCCATGGACGATGACGACCTGCGCCGCGGCCAGCCAACCACCCACAAAGCGTTCGATGAAGCCTGCGCCATCCTCGCCGGCGACGGCTTGCAGAGCCTGGCCTTCAGCGCCCTGCTCGACCCACGCCTGAGCCCGCAGGCCGATAGCATCCGCCTGGCCATGGTCCAGGCCCTGGCCAAGGCTGCCGGCCCGGCGGGCATGGTCGGCGGCCAGGCCATCGACCTGGGCTCGGTGGGCCTGAAGCTGGACCAGCAAGCGCTGGAGTTCATGCACCGGCACAAGACCGGCGCGCTGATCGAAGCCAGCGTGCGCCTTGGCGCCCTGGCCAGTGCACGTGCCGAACAGGCACAGCTGGATGCCCTGCAGACTTATGCACAGGCCATCGGCCTGGCATTCCAGGTGCAGGACGATATCCTCGACGTGGAAAGCGACACCGCCACCTTGGGCAAACGCCAGGGCGCTGACATAGCTCGTGACAAACCGACCTACCCGGCCTTGCTGGGCTTGGAAGCGGCCAAGGCCTATGCGATCGAACTGCGCGACCAGGCGCTGGTCGCACTGGATGGGTTCGGCGAAAAGGCCGAACCGCTGCGGGCGCTGGCGCGCTACATCGTCGAACGCCGCAACTGATTTGATTGGGGCCGCTGTGCGGCCCTTCGCCGGCAAGCCAGCTCCCACAGGGACCTCACAAGCCTTGGGCCCTACGAAAACCTGTGGGAGCGGGCTTGCCCGCGAAGGGCTGCACAGCAGCCCCATGCGACACCCGTCTGAATGGGCAGCTTTTCCTACAATGGGGTAAACTGCCGCGTCTTCACACACCTATAACGACT
This sequence comes from Pseudomonas sp. 10-1B, assembly GCF_000935045.1. Classification (GTDB taxonomy): domain Bacteria; phylum Pseudomonadota; class Gammaproteobacteria; order Pseudomonadales; family Pseudomonadaceae; genus Aquipseudomonas. Next base: position 15,036 of record NZ_JYKS01000070.1, on the reverse strand, counting down.
CGCCTGATGCCCACGACGTTTCAAGAGATCCCCCGCGAACGCCCGGTCACGCCGTTGCTCGACCGCGCTGACACGCCTGCCGGCCTGCGCCGGCTGGCCGAAGCCGACCTGGAGACCCTGGCCGACGAACTGCGCCAGGAACTGCTCTATACCGTTGGGCAAACCGGTGGGCACTTTGGTGCCGGCCTGGGCGTGATCGAGCTGACCATCGCCCTGCACTACGTGTTCGACACCCCGGATGACCGTCTGGTGTGGGACGTGGGCCACCAGGCCTATCCGCACAAGATCCTCACCGGGCGCCGCAACCGCATGCTCAGCCTGCGTCAGAAGGACGGTATCGCCGCCTTCCCGCGCCGCAGCGAGAGCGAGTACGACACCTTCGGCGTCGGCCACTCCAGCACCTCGATCAGCGCCGCCCTGGGCATGGCCATTGCCGCTCGCCTGCAGAACAGCGCACGCAAGTCGATCGCGGTGATCGGTGATGGCGCACTGACCGCCGGCATGGCCTTCGAGGCGTTGAACCACGCCCAGGAAGTCAACGCCGACATGCTGGTGATCCTCAACGACAACGACATGTCGATTTCGCGCAATGTCGGCGGCCTGTCCAACTACCTGGCCAAGATCCTCTCCAGCCGCACCTACGCGAGCATGCGCGAAGGCAGCAAGAAAGTGCTGTCGCGCCTGCCCGGTGCCTGGGAAATCGCCCGCCGCACCGAGGAATACGCCAAAGGCATGCTGGTGCCGGGCACGTTGTTCGAAGAGCTGGGCTGGAACTACATCGGCCCGATCGACGGCCACGACCTGCCGACCATGATCGCCACCCTGCGCAACATGCGCGACCTCAAGGGCCCGCAGTTCCTGCACGTGGTGACCAAGAAGGGCAAGGGCTTCGCCCCGGCCGAGATCGACCCGATCGGCTACCACGCCATCACCAAGCTGGAGCCGGCCGACAAACCCGCGGCCCCGAAGAAGGCCAGCGGCCCCAAGTATTCCGCAGTGTTCGGCCAGTGGCTGTGCGACATGGCCGCAGCCGACAACCGCCTGGTGGGCATTACCCCGGCGATGAAGGAAGGCTCGGATCTGGTCGATTTCAGCGAGCGCTACCCGGAGCGTTACTTCGACGTGGCGATCGCCGAACAGCACGCCGTGACCCTGGCGGCCGGCATGGCCTGCGAGGGCAGCAAGCCGGTGGTGGCGATCTACTCTACCTTCCTGCAGCGTGCCTACGACCAGTTGATCCACGATGTGGCGGTGCAGAACCTCGACGTGCTGTTCGCCATCGACCGCGCCGGCCTGGTCGGCGAAGACGGCCCGACCCATGCGGGCAGCTACGACCTGTCGTACCTGCGTTGCATCCCGGGCATGCTGGTAATGACCCCGAGCGACGAGAACGAGCTGCGCAAGATGCTTAGCACCGGCCACCTGTACAACGGCCCGGCAGCGGTGCGCTACCCGCGTGGTACCGGCCCGAATGCGCCGATCAGCGGTGACCTGCAGCCACTGGAAATCGGTAAGGGCGTGGTCCGCCGCCAGGGCGAGAAAGTCGCCCTGCTGGTGTTCGGCGTGCAACTGGCCGAGGCCATGCAGGTGGCTGAGCAGATCAACGCCACGGTAGTCGACATGCGCTTCGTCAAGCCGCTGGACGAAGCGCTGGTGCTGGAGTTGGCTGGCAGCCATGAGTTGCTGGTGACCATCGAAGAGAACGCCATCATGGGCGGTGCGGGTGCTGCGGTGGGTGAGTTCCTGGCCAATGAAGCCGTGCTCAAGCCGCTGTTGCACCTGGGGCTGCCAGATATCTATGTCGAGCATGCCAAGCCGGCGCAGATGCTGGCCGAGTGCGGGCTGGATGCGGCTGGCATCGAGGCTTCGGTGAAAGCCCGCATGGCCAAGCTCGGCCTGTAATTTTTTGGGGCCGCTTTGCGGCCCATCGCCGGCAAGCCAGCTCCCACAGGAATCCCACAGACCTCAAGTCAGTGGCAATCCTGCCCCACAGGAGCCCCACAGGCCTCAAGTCAGTGGCAATCCTGCCCCACAGGAACTGCACAGGGCTTAGGCCAGTGGAGATCCTGTGGGAGCTGGCTTGCCGGCGATTGCTTTGGAAGCCCTGATGAAAGCCCCAACCTTTGCCACACTGCTCTGCCTGCCCCTGCCGCTACTGGCCGCCGAACGCGACGACGCCCTCAAACTCCCCGATGTATTGATCAGCGCCAGCCGCCAGGTCGAATCGCGCACCGCCACCAGCGCCGCCAACACCGTCTTCACCCGCGCCGACATCGACCGCCTGCAACCCAGCAGCGTCACTGACCTGCTCACCCGCGTGCCCGGCGTGCAAGTGGCACCCACCGGCGGCCGTGGCAGCCTGCCAGGCATCTTCATCCGCGGCACCAAGGCCGCACAAAGCCTGGTGTTGGTCGACGGCGTGCGCATAGCCAATGCCACCTCGGGCGACAGCGGCCTGCAGTTTCTCGACGTCGACCAGATCGAACGAGTTGAAGTGCTGCGTGGCTCGCGCTCGGCGGTGTACGGCAGCGATGCCATCGGCGGGGTGATCCAGATCTTCACCCGGCGCAGCAGCGGCCCTGGCCTGCAGCCACGCCTGCGCCTGGCCGCCGGCAGCAACCAGACCTTCCAGCGCAGCCTGGGGCTTTCTGGCGGCAATGGCGCGACCCGCTTCAACCTCGGTGCCAGCCTGGATGAAACTGCCGGTATCGATGCCACCGGGCCGTCGTTCAACAGCGATGGCGACCACGACGCCTACCGTAACAAGGCGTTCAACCTGAGCCTCAGCCACACCTTTGGCGAACGCTTCGAAGCCGGCCTGAACCTGCTCGACAGCCGTGGCCGCAGCGAATTTGACGAGCCGCGCGGCTCTAGCCCGCAAGTGCCTTATTCGAACTTTGCCGTCAGCAGTATCGGCAGCTATGTAGATGCCCAGTTAACCGAGCAGTGGAACACACGGTTGGAACTGGCACACAGCGAAAACCGCGACGACAGCCGAGACAAGCTCAGCCACTCAAGCTCCCCTTTCATTACTTACCGCGACCAAGCCAGTTGGCAAAACAACCTGGCTCTGAATGAACGCAACAGCCTGCTACTGGGTAGCGACTGGTACGAAGACCGCGTCCATGCGGGTGAAGACTTCACCAAGGACAGCCGTTGGAATCAGGCAGTGTTTGTCCAACATCGCTTCCATAGCGAACACTTCTCCACGGAACTGGGGCTGCGTCACGACAAGAATCAGCAGTTCGGTGGGCAGACCACCTGGAGCGGTAGCCTGACCGTACCACTAAACGATGCCAACGATGTGTTGCTGTCGTACAGCGAAGGTTTCCGCGCGCCCACCTTCAACGACCTTTACTTCCCTGGCTACAACAATCCAGGGCTCAAGCCCGAACACTCCAAAAGCTATGAGCTGCAATGGCGCAGCCAACTGAGCGAGAGCAGCAGACTTGAAACCTCGCTGTACCGCACCGACCTGCGTGACGCGATTGAATACAGCACTCAACCTGAGAACGTCGGCGCTGCCCGCATCAACGGCTTTGAAATGGCGCTAAGCCAGGAGTGGAATGGCTGGACGTCGCAACTGGGCCTGGCACTGATCGACCCACGCAACCGGGAGAACGGCCATACCCTGTCTCGCCGGGCGCGACGCACCTTGAACCTGGATATCGACCGTCAGTTCAACCGATTTACAGTTGGCGCTACCTGGCAGACAGCCAGCAGCAGCTACAACGACGAAGCCAATACTGACCCAATCAGTGGCTATGGCACGTTAGGCTTGCGTGGAAGCTGGATGGCGAGCCGCGAGCTAACACTGGCCCTGAAACTGGATAACCTGCTGGACAAGCAGTACAGCCGCACCCATTACAACTACTTGGGCAATAACTTCGGCTACCGCGAAGAAGGCCGCACCCTGCTGTTCAGCGTCACCTGGACGCCGGCGCTCTAGCCGCCAGCAGCGCGCACAAGCGGGCGGTGGCTTCGATCATCTGCCCGCTGGGCCGCTCCAGGCCTTTGTCGGGCACCACCAGCAGACGATCATCGGCAACCGCACGGATTTGCGGCCAAGCCTTCCAGCTGGCCAGTTGCGCCTGATCGCCAGCCAGAATGACCTGCGGATTGCGCAGCAGCACGGATTCCACATTCACTTGCGGCGCCGGTTGATCGAGGTCGGCGAAGACATTGCGCGCCCCGCACACGGCCAGGGCATCGCTTACCACCTGGCGGCCACCAAGGGTGTACAGCGGCCGATCCCACACCTGGTAGAACACCTGCAAAGGCTCGTCACGCCGATACTGCTGGCGCAGCTGCCGCAACCGCTCACGCAAGGCCTGGGCATACCGATGGCCTTGCTCGGCACGACCGATACGCGCGGCAATGGCTTCGATCTGCTCGATCAACTGGTCGATGTCATGGGGTTCGGCGCTGAAGGTGGCGATGCCCAGGCGCTTGAGCTGGTCACGCTGGGCGGGCGGTACGCTGCCTGGCCACAGCAGCAACAGGTCGGGGCGCAGGCTGAGCAGGCGCTCCATGTCCAACTGCCCCTGGCGCCCCACCGAGGGCAGGTCGCGCAGCGCCACCGGCCGTTCGCCACCGTCGAGCACGCCCACCAGCAGGTCGTCGGCCTGCAGTTCGAGCATGATTTCGCTCATCGATGGCGCCAGGCTGACGACCCGCAGCGGTTCGTCGGCCAGTGCGGCGCAGGCGAACAGCGCCAGCAGGCCAGGCAGCAGGCGCATCAGCCGAGCTGGCGCGGAATGCGATAGAGGTACAGCACCACCACGGTGGACAACGCCAGCAGGATCTGCGGCACCGCCTCCAGGCCGACCAGCACCGACAGCGCCGCGACCCAGGCCGGAAAGCAGGCATACAGCATGGCCATGCGCCGTACCTGCGCCAGTTCGATCCAGGCGGCAGGCTCTTCGTCGCTGCCCAGCACCTTGGAAGTGGCGATGAGCGCGCGCTTGTAGGCGCCGAAGCGCGGCAGGCTGAGGAACATGGTCGCCGCGCCGGCGATGAACAACGGCATGGCCAGCACCGGGATCAGCGCATCGCCACCACCGAAGGCCCAGGCCATGACTGGCAGCGGCACCAGGCCCACCGCCAGGTACTGCCACCAGGCCAGCGCCAGGCGCCGCTTGACCTCGGCGCGGGTCACGCCTGGGGCACCTCGCCCTGGTGTTCGTTGCCCAGCATGTGGCCGAGCTTACCGGCCTTGGTCGCCAGGTAGTAGCGGTTGTGCGGGTTATGCCCGGTGTGCAGCGGTACGCGCTCGGCGACAACGATGTTCATGTCGGTCAGGGCTTTGACCTTGCGCGGGTTGTTGGTCATCAGACGCAGCGACTTCACCCCCAGGTGCTCCAGCATCGGCAGGCACATGGCGTAGTCACGCTGGTCGGCGGCAAAGCCCAGGCGCTCGTTGGCTTCGACGGTGTCGGCGCCACCGTCCTGCAGCTCGTAGGCGCGGATCTTGTTCAGCAAGCCGATGCCGCGGCCTTCCTGGCGCAGGTACAGGAGCACGCCACGGCCTTCGCGGGCGATGGCCTGTAGCGCGGCTTCCAGCTGCGAGCCGCAGTCACAGCGCTGGCTGAACAGGGCATCGCCGGTCAGGCACTCGGAGTGCAGGCGCCCCAGCACCGGCTCGCCGTCCGCGATGTCACCCAGGCTGAGCACCACGTGCTCACGGCCAGTGGCTTCGTCGAGAAAGCCATGCATGGTGAAGGTCGCGAAGGGAGTCGGGAGTTTAGAGGCGGCAACAAAGACGACGGGCACGTTGTGCTCCTGGAATAAGTTGAAAATTTCTCGTGGGCCGATTGTATCAGCAGGTTGGGGGCTGTGGGCTGGCTGAATACCGTGGGGTAAGATCGAAAAGTTCGATGCTTAGCAGAGATGATTGCTCGATCCTGAGCCCTTGTTCGAACCCTTGTGGGAGCGGGCGTGCCCGCGAACACCGGCGTAGCCGGTGCCATACACCGCGGTGGATTCTTCGCGGGCACGCCCGCTCCCACAGGGTCGGCGTCAAGTCATGAAACGAGTTGCTTAATGCGGCTGGCTATCCGGGCTGAACGGATACGGCTGCTGCCAGTGCTCGAAGATCGGCTGAAGCTCACCGCTGCGCACCAGCTCGGCCATGCGCTTGTCGAACAAATCGCGCAGGGCCTCGGCTTGGGCGTTGCGGGCGAAGGCCAGGTACAGCGGCAGTTCGGTCACATGGGTGCGGCGGAAGCGCTCGGGCTGGGCAGCCTGGCCGAGCACGTAGTCGACCTCGGTCAGTGCATCGATGTAGAAGTCCACACGATCATGCTCAAGCATCGGCAAGATGCCCTCACGACGCTGGATTTCACGGAACTCATGCACATTCGGCAGGTAGCTGCCATAGTCGTAGCCGCGCACCCAGGCCAGACGGTACTTGCCGACGGTCTCCAGGGTAGGCACAGGCTTGCTGGCCAGCCCCAGGGCGTAGATATGGTCCATATCGAAGTGCCAGCGCGGGTACAGGTTGTCGTCGTTCTCTTCCTTGTACGAGCCCACCCAGGCATCAGCCTCGCCGCGCTTGACCAGCCCGACCGCACGGCTGTAGGGCGCGCTCTGGGCCACCACCTTGACCCCGGCCGGCTCGAACACCTTGCGCAGCACGTCCCAGGCCACCCCAGTACCGTCGGCGTTGGTGTAGTCGAGCCACTCTTCGCTGACCAGATGGATCTGCTTCGGCAAGCCTTCGGCAGCCATCACCCACGGGGCAACACTCAGCAGCATTGCCAGCAGCACAGTCCTTATGGCCATTCACGCGCTCCCTGTTTCAGGCAACCGCCCACACCAGAACCTGCATGCCCAGCCAGGCAAACACGCCGGCCAGGATATCGTCGAGCATGATGCCGACGCCCCCGTGCACATGTCGGTCCACCCAGCGGATCGGCCATGGCTTGAGGATGTCGAAGAAGCGGAACATCAGGAACCCTGCCAGCAGCCACTGCCAGCCTTCCGGCACCAGCCAGAGGGTGATCCACATGCCGACGATCTCGTCCCAGACAATGCCTTCATGATCGTGCACGCGCAAGTCATTGGCGACTTTTCCGCACAGCCAGAAGCCGAACAGCATGCTCACACCGAGCAATAGCCAGTAGCCCCAGTCGGGCAGCATCTGCCACAGCGGGATGAACGGTATGGCTACCAGCGAGCCCCAGGTGCCCGGGGCCTTGGGTAAGGTGCCGGAACCGAAGCCAAAGGCGATGAAGTGCCACGGGTTGCGCCAGACCGAGGGCGGAACGAACTCCGCAGGCACCTGGTTGGGGTGATCGGTCACGGTGTCTCCCTAAAGTGTTGATAGCCCCGCTGGGCGGGGGTGATGTCCTGGCCCTGCGCGTCGCGCAAGGTCACGCCCTGCCCTTCGAGCACACGGCCGATGGTATGCACCTCGATGAAACCGAGGTCCGCCAGGGGCGCCAGCGCCTCAGGCGGCAGGGTGAAGGCCAGCACATAATCGTCGCCACCGGCCAGTGCTGCCTGCAGCGCCGCCGCGCGACCGAGGAACGCTTCTACAGCAGGAGACACTGGCACCTGCGCCAGGTTCACCTCCAGCGCCACGCCGGACGCCTTGGCGATATGCCCGCAATCTGCGAGCAGGCCGTCGGAGATGTCCAGCGCCGCCGTGGCCTTGCCACGCAGCAACGCCCCGAGGGTAAGCTGCGGCATCGGTGACCAGTAATGGGCCAGCAACGGCTCGGCCTGCTCGGCAGGCGCTTCGCGCTCACCCAGCACCAGCGGCAAGGCACCGGCAGCCTTGCCCAGCGAACCGCCGACACACAGCAAGTCGCCTGGCCGTGCACCGCTGCGGCGCAGGGCCTGGCCAACCGGCACGCGGCCGAATACGGTCACGGTGATGCTCAGCGGGCCACGGGTGGTATCCCCGCCGATCAGACTCATGCGGCAGCGCTGGGCCATGCGGCTGAGGCCTTCGGCATAAGCCGCCAGCCAGTCAGGGCCAACGTCAGGCAGGGTCAGGGCAAGGGTAAAGCCGATGGCGTTCGCGCCCATCGCTGCCAGGTCACTGGCAGCCACGGCCAACGAACGCTGGCCGAGCAGCAGCGGGTCGCAAACAGTGGGAAAATGCACGCCGGCGACCAGGGTGTCGGTCGACACCGCCAGTTGCTCGCCAGGGGGAAGTTCCAGCAGGGCGCAGTCGTCGCCGATACCCAGCGCCACGCCCTCGCCGCCCTGCGCACAGGGCGCGGCGGCGAAGTAATGGTTGATCAGCTCGAATTCACCCATGGGCAGGCAGCGCCAGGATCAGCGCTTGTTCGCCTTGACTTCTGCTTCACGCAGGGCCGGGGCAAGCTTGTCCAGCACGCCGTTGACGAACTTGTGGCCGTCGGTGGCGCCGAAGACCTTGGCCAGTTCCACGCCTTCGTTGATCACTACGCGGTACGGTACGTCGACGCGTTTGATCAGCTCCCAGGTGGACAGGCGCAGCACGGCCAGCTCGACCGGGTCGAGCTCTTCCAGTGCGATGGTCATGCACGGCACCAGCGCCTTGTCGATTTCGCCCTTGATTGCCGGGACCCCATGCAGGATCTCGCGGAAATAGGCACCGTCGACATCGGTGAAATCGTTATCGACCCGGAATTGCGCTTCGATCTCGTTCAACGAATGCTGGGCCATGTGCCACTGGTAGAGGGCCTGAGTCGCGAGCTTGCGGGCTTCGCGGCGCTTGGCGCTCTTCGACGGCTTGCCGGCATCCGCAGGTTTTGGATCGCGCGGGTTGAAACGATCGCTTTCGTCGCTAATCACTTGGCCTCCAACTGCGCCAGCAGGCTGACCATTTCCAGAGCGGACAGGGCAGCTTCAGCACCTTTGTTGCCGGCCTTGGTGCCGGAACGTTCGATGGCCTGTTCGATGGAATCGACGGTCAGTACGCCGAAGGCCACCGGAACACCGAACTCCATGGACACCTGGGCCAGGCCCTTGGTGCATTCGCCCGCCACGTATTCGAAGTGCGGGGTACCACCACGAATCACCGCGCCCAGGGCGATGATCGCGTCGTAGGCGCCTTGCTGGGCGACCTTCTGTGCCACCAGCGGGATTTCGAATGCACCCGGGGCACGGATGATGGTGATGTCGCTTTCGCTGACACCGTGGCGTACCAGGGCATCAACGGCACCGCTTACCAGGCTTTCGACGACGAAGCTGTTGAAGCGGCCAACCACCAAAGCATAGCGACCTTTGGGGGCGATGAAGGTACCTTCGATGGTCTTCAGGGTCATTCCGATATTCTCATCTTCAAGAGCGAGGCCGCATGCTGGCGGCCTCGACAGGGGTATGGACTCGAGCTGGAGGGCGTCACTGCCGCCTCAAGTCACTCGGAGGGCACGTATTCTACAACTTCCAGATCGAATCCGGATATCGCGTTGAACTTCATCGGTGAACTCATCAGGCGCATCTTGCGCACACCGAGGTCACGCAGGATCTGCGAACCGGCACCTACGGTGCTGTAGGTGGTAGGAGCCTTGGTCGGAGCATCGCCCGCGCTTTCGCGGATGTGCGCCAGCAGCACGTCGCCGTCCAGCGGGTGGCCCAGCAGCAAGACCACGCCGCTGCCGGCCTCGGCCACGGCGGCCATGGCGGCGCGCAGGCTCCAACGGCCCGGTTGCTTGACCAACAGCAGGTCGCGCAGCGGGTCCATGTTGTGCACACGCACCAAGGTCGGCTCTTCGGCGCAGATCTTGCCCAGGGTCAGGGCCATGTGCACGTCGCCTTCCACGGCGTCGCGGTAGGTGACCAGGTTGAACTCGCCCAGTTCGCTCTCCACCGGCTGCTCGGAAACGCGCTGCACGGTGCGCTCGTGGATCATGCGGTAGTGGATCAGGTCGGCGATGGTGCCGATCTTCAGGCCGTGCTCGGCAGCGAACACTTCCAGTTCGGCGCGGCGCGACATGGTGCCGTCGTCGTTCATCACTTCGCAGATCACGCCGCTAGGCTCGAAACCGGCCATGCGCGCCAGGTCGCAGGCAGCTTCGGTGTGGCCGGCGCGGGCCAGGGTACCGCCGGGCTGAGCCATCAGCGGGAAGATGTGGCCGGGGCTGACGATGTCTTCGGCCTTGGCGTCCTTGGCCGCGGCCGCTTGCACGGTACGCGCGCGGTCAGCGGCGGAGATGCCGGTGGTGACGCCTTCGGCGGCTTCGATCGACACGGTGAACTTGGTGCCGAAGCCCGAGCCGTTGCGCGGCGCCATCAGCGGCAGCTTCAGCGTTTCGCAACGCTCGCGGGTCATCGGCATGCAGATCAGGCCACGGGCGTGCTTGGCCATGAAGTTGATGTGCTCGGGCAGGCAGCATTCAGCTGCCATGATGATATCGCCTTCGTTCTCGCGGTCTTCGTCATCCATGAGGATGACCATTTTGCCCTGGCGGATGTCTTCGACCAGTTCTTCGATGCTGTTGAGCGCCACTCGGCACCCCCTTCTCAATCAGGATTTCAAGAAGCCGTTGGCGGCCAGGAAGCTTTCGGTAATGCCACTGCCCTTGCTCGGCTCAGCCGCCTTGTCACCCAGCAGCAAGCGCTCCAGGTAACGGGCCAGCAGGTCGACCTCAAGGTTTACCCGACGCCCTGCACGGTAGTCGGCCATGATGGTTTCGGACAGGGTGTGCGGGACAATGGTCAGCTCGAACTCGGCGCCATTGACCTCATTGACCGTCAGGCTGGTGCCGTCGACGGTGATCGAACCCTTGTGGGCGATGTACTTGGCCAGTTCCTTCGGTGCACGCACGCGGAACTGGATGGCGCGGGCGTTATCGCTGCGCGAGATGATTTCGCCGACCCCGTCGACGTGGCCGCTAACCAGGTGCCCGCCCAGGCGAGTGGTGGGGGTCAGGGCCTTTTCCAGGTTGACCTTGCTGCCGCTCTTGAGGTCGATGAAGGCGGTGCGCTTGAGGGTCTCAACGCTGACGTCGGCCCAGAACCCGTCGCCCGGCAGCTCGACGGCGGTCAGGCACACGCCGTTGACGGCGATGCTGTCGCCGAGCTTGACGTCACCCAGGTCGAGCTTGCCGGTTTCGACGTAGACGCGCACGTCGCCACCCTTGGGGGTCAGGCTGCGGATGGTGCCGATGGATTCGATGATGCCGGTGAACATGGGGTCTTCCTCAAAAACGGTTTGCGCGGGGCAAGCCCGGCATTATACGCCGGGCGCCGGCAGGGGGATGGCCGTGACCCGCCAGTCATCGCCCACCGCACGCATTTCGGTAATTTTCAGCCGCGGCGCTTCGCTCATCTTCGCCAGCGGCCAGTCCAGCAGTGGACGGGCCTGGGAGCCGAGGAAGGTGCCGGCGACGAACAGCTGGTACTCATCGACCAGGCCTTGCTGGGCAAAGGCGCCAACCAGGCCGGCGCCGGCTTCCAGCAGGATTTCGTTGACGCCACGGGCCGCCAGGGCCTGCAACAGTGCGGGCAGGTCGACCTGGCCACCGGCACCCGGCAGGCTGAGCAGTTCGTGGCCGGCGGCGGCGTAACGCGGGTCCTCAACTGCGGCGGTCACCACCAGGGCCGGGCCGGCCTGGAAGAACGGCGCATCCAATGGCAGGCGCAGGCGGCCATCGACCAGTACGCGCAGCGGTGTGCGGCTGAGTGCCAGGGCGGTGGTTTCGGCATCCAGACCCAGTTCGGCGCCACGCACGGTCATCCGCGCATTATCGGCCAGCACGCTGGTGGCGCTGGTCAGCACCACACTGGAGCGGGCGCGCAGGCGCTGCACTGCAGAGCGTGCGGCCGGGCCGGTGATCCACTGGCTTTCGCCACTGGCCATGGCGGTGCGGCCGTCCAGGCTCATGGCCAGCTTGGCACGGACGAACGGCAGGCCGTGTTCCATGCGCTTGAGGAAACCCGGGTTGAGTGCACGGGCCTCGGCTTCGAGCACGCCGCTGGCCACCTCGATACCGGCGTCGGCCAGGCGTCGCAGGCCCTGCCCCGCCACTTGCGGGTTAGGGTCCTGCATCGCCGCCACCACCCGCGCCACACCGGCGTTGACCAACGCTTCGGCGCACGGCGGCGTGCGGCCATGGTGGCTGCACGGCTCCAGGGTGACGTAGGCACAGGCGCCACGGGCCAGCTCACCGGCCTGGCGCAGGGCATGCACTTCGGCATGCGGCTCGCCGGCGCGCTCGTGCCAGCCTTCGCCGACCACTTCGCCATCGCGCACGATCACGCAGCCTACGCGCGGGTTCGGGTGGGTGCTGTACAGGCCTTTGCGCGCCAGCTCCAGCGCGCGGGCCATGTAGTGGGCGTCAAGGATGGCGGCTTGGCTGGGCATGTTCACTCTTTAGCCGGCTCGCGGGCCAGGCGGTCGATTTCTTCGCGGAACTCGTCGAGGTCCTGGAAGCGCCGGTAGACCGAGGCAAAGCGGATATAAGCCACTTCATCGAGCTTGCGCAGCTCGGCCATGACCATTTCACCCACCACCAGCGATTTGACTTCGCGCTCGCCGGTAGCCCGCAGCCGGCTCTTGATGTGGGCCAGCGCAGCTTCCAGGCGCTCGACGCTGACCGGGCGTTTTTCCAGTGCCCGCTGCATGCCGGCGCGCAGTTTTTCTTCGTCGAAAGGCTGGCGCGTGCCGTCCTGCTTGATCAGCCGGGGCAGTACCAGTTCGGCGGTTTCGAAGGTGGTGAAGCGCTCGCCGCAGGCTACGCATTCGCGGCGGCGGCGCACCTGCTCGCCCTCGGCGACGAGGCGAGAGTCGATGACCTTGGTGTCGTTGGCACCGCAAAAGGGACAGTGCATGGTGGCAGGCAACAAAAAAAGGGAGGGCCATGGTAGCGCATCCCACTGGCAAGACAAGCCAAAGGGGTTAACATCCATGGGAAATCTGCCCGTGAAGGACTACCCCATGCACTACCGAGCGCTCGTCGTGCTGTGCTGCGCCGCCCTGCTCGCCGCCTGCGGCAGCGACAGGCCGAAGACCGATACCCCCCCGGCGCCCACGCCAGCCCGCACGGCCAAGCCGGCCGAAGTACTGGGCCCGCTGCCGGCCTACCAGCGCGAACTGAGCGGCACCCTGCTGGAAATCCCGGCCGGTGCCGAGGTGGAGCTGGCCTTGCTGGTCATCGACGAACGCGACCGCCCGCAGCGCTTGCTGGCCAGCAGCAACCTGACCGGCACCGGCCAGGCCCTGCCCTACCACTTGCGCTTCAACCCCGAGGCCTTCCCGGCCGGGGCCCGGGTCGAATTGCGCGGCCGCGCCAGCAATTCCGGCCAGTTGATCATGCACCTGCCGCCTGTGCGCATTACCCAGGCCCAGACCCAGGCCACCGGCCCGCTGCGCTTCGAGAAGGCGCCGTAAGTGGCGCCACATGCCCTGCAATTGCCCCTGCAACAGGCCCTCAGTGGCCTGATCGGCGAAGCGCGCCTGGTGGTCAGCGAGCTGCCCGGCTGCGACCTGAAACTGTGGTTGATCGATGACCAGAACATGGACCGCGCCTTCAGCAGCGAAGAAACCCAGCGCATTCTCGAAGAGCCGCCCTACTGGAGCTTCTGCTGGGCCAGCGGCCTGGCCATGGCCCGCTACCTGGCCGAACGCCCGGAATGGGTGGCGGGCAAGCGCGTGCTGGACTTTGGCGCCGGCTCCGGCATCGCTGGCATTGCCGCCGCCCGCGCCGGTGCGCTGGAAGTGGTGGCCTGCGACCTCGACCCGCTGGCCCTCGACGCCTGCCGCGCCAATGCTGCGTTGAACGGGGTGGAGCTAGGCTACAGCAGCGATTTCTTCGCCGAAGATGACCGCTTCGACCTGATTCTGGTCGCCGATGTGCTGTACGACCGCGCCAACCTGCCACTGCTGGATGCCTTCCTCGGCCGCGGCCGCCAGGCCCTGGTGGCCGACTCGCGGGTACGTGACTTCAGCCACCCGCGCTACCAGCAGTTGGGCGTGCTGGAGGCCCTGACCCTGCCGGACCTGGCCGAGCCGCACGAATTCCGCCGGGTCAGCCTGTACCACGCCAGCCGCGAAACCTTATAGTGGTGCTATTCACGAGTTTGCGAGAGTCGCGATGACCCAAGACACGCCTTACATTTTCGACGCCACCGATGCCACCTTCCAGCAGTTGGTGATCGAAAACTCCTTCCACAAGCCTGTGCTGGTGGACTTCTGGGCCGAGTGGTGCGCGCCGTGCAAGGCACTGATGCCGTTGCTGGCGAAGATCGCCGAGGGTTACCAGGGCGAGCTGCTGCTGGCCAAGATCAACTGCGATGTGGAACAACAGGTGGTTGCCCAGTTCGGCATCCGCAGCCTGCCGACCGTGGTGCTGTTCAAGGACGGCCAGCCGGTGGACGGGTTTGCCGGTGCGCAGCCCGAGTCGGCGATTCGTGCCATGCTCGAGCCGCACGTGCAATTGCCTGCCGCGCCTGCCGCTTCGCCGCTGGAACAGGCCAAGGCACTGTTCGCCGAAAGCCGTTTCGCCGAGGCCGAAGCGCTGCTGCAAGCGTTGCTGGGCGAGGACAACAGCAATGCCGAGGCGCTGATCCTGTATGCCCGTTGCCTGGCTGAACGTGGTGAGCTGGGCGAAGCCCAGGTGGTGCTGGATGCGGTCAAGACCGACGAGCACAAGGCCGCGCTGGCTGGGGCCAAGGCCCAGCTGACCTTCCTGCGCCAGGCTGCCAGCCTGCCGGAAGTGGCTGACCTGAAAAGCCGCCTGGCGCAGAACCCGCAAGATGATGAAGCGGCTTACCAACTGAGCATCCAGCAACTGGCGCGCCAGCAATATGAAGCGGCGCTGGAAGGCTTGCTGAAGCTGTTCCAGCGTAACCGTGGTTACGAGAACGGGCTGCCGCAGAAGGCGCTGCTGCAGGTGTTCGAGTTGCTGGGTGGCGATCACCCGCTGGTTGGGGTTTATCGTCGCAAGCTGTCGGCGGCGATGTTCTGACCTGTACCGGCCCTATCGCCGGCAAGCCAGCTCCCACCTCGACCGCATAGGCCTCAAGCCCTGTGCAGTACCTGTGGGAGCTGGCTTGCCGGCGATAGGGCCAGCCCAGGCAATACAAAACAGTTGCTCCCAC
>NZ_JYKS01000007.1 GCF_000935045.1 Pseudomonas sp. 10-1B | reverse complement strand
GAGTAGCGGATGAAGATCATCATCCTCGGCGCAGGGCAGGTAGGCGGTACGCTGGCGGAGCACCTGGCCAGCGAAGCCAACGACATTACCGTGGTCGACACCGATGGCGACCGCCTGCGCGACCTCGGCGACCGCCTGGATATCCGCACCGTGCAGGGCCGTGGCTCGCTGCCCACGGTGCTGCGCCAGGCCGGTGCCGACGACGCCGACATGCTGGTGGCGGTGACCAACAGCGACGAGACCAACATGGTCGCCTGCCAGGTAGCCTATTCGCTGTTCCACACCCCGACCAAGATCGCCCGGGTGCGCGAGTCGGCCTACCTCACCCGCGAGGAGCTGTTCCATAACGACCATATCCCGGTCGACGTGCTGATCAGCCCCGAGCAAGTGGTGACCAACTACATCAAGCGCCTGATCGAACACCCAGGCTCGCTGCAGGTGATCGACTTCGCCGAAGGCAAGGCCCAGCTGGTGGCGGTGAAGGCGTACTACGGCGGCCCGCTGGTGGGTCAGCAACTGCGCCAGATCCGCGCGCACATGCCCAACGTCGACACCCGCGTGGCGGCCATCTTCCGCCGTGACCGGCCGATTACCCCGCGTGGCGACACGGTGATCGAAGCCGACGACGAAGTGTTCTTCATCGCCGCCAGGAAGGACATCCGCGCCGTGATGGGCGAGCTGCGGCGCATCGACGAGACCAACAAGCGCGTGGTCATCGCCGGTGGCGGGCAGATCGGCGAGCGCCTGGCCGAGGCCATCGAAAGCCGCTATCAGGTGAAGATCATCGAGATGAGCCCGGCCCGTTGCCGGCACCTCTCCGACACCCTGGAAAGCACCGTGGTGCTGCAGGGCAGCGCCTCGGACAAGGACCTGATGCTCGAAGAGAACATCTCCGACGCCGACATCTTCCTGGCCCTGACCAACGACGACGAGGCCAACATCATGTCGTCGCTGCTGGCCAAGCGCCTGGGCGCGCGCAAAGTGATGACCATCATCAACAACCCGGCCTACGTCGACCTGGTGCAAGGCGGCGACATCGACATCGCCATCAGCCCGCAGTTGGCCACCATCGGCACCTTGCTGGCGCACGTGCGCCGTGGCGACATCGTCAGCGTGCACTCGCTGCGCCGCGGTGCGGCCGAGGCCATCGAGGCGGTGGCGCACGGGGATTCGAAGTCGAGCAAGGTGGTCGGCAAGGCCATCGAGGACATCGCCCTGCCACCAGGCACCACCATCGGTGCGATCATCCGTGACGAAGAGGTGATGATCGCCCACGACGACACCGTGATCGAAACGGGTGATCATGTGATCCTGTTCGTTGTGGATAAAAAGCACATTCGCGATGTGGAGAAGCTGTTCCACGTCGGCTTGAGTTTCTTCTAGGAGAAGAAGGCATGCGCGAATCGCTGGAGAAGATGCTGGCCAAAGGTGTGGATAACCCGTTGCTGCGGTTCGGGCTGGGCAAGGCCTGGCTGGATGAAGGCAATGGTGCTGAAGCGGCGGTGCATTTGGCCCGGTGTGTGGAGCAGGATCCGAAGTACTCCGCAGCGTGGAAGCTGCTGGGCAAGGCATATCAGTTGGTCGGTGACCTGGCAGCGGCGCGCAAGGCCTGGGAGGACGGGATCGTGGCGGCGCAGGCGCATGGCGACAAGCAGGCCGAGAAAGAGATGACCGTGTTCCTGAAGAAGCTTAATAAAGCATCGAGTTGACGCGGCCCTTGTAGGAGCGGGTTTACCCGCGAATGCGTCGGTAAATCCAACATCGCATTCGCGGGTAAACCCGCTCCTACAAGGGCCCGGTGAAAAGTTTAATACCAGCGCGCTTCGCCCGCCGGGCGCTTCTTGAAGCGCTTCATGCTCCACATGTACTGGCTCGGGTATTCGCGCACATAGCGCTCGACCACCTTGCTCATCGCCGCCGCCGACACGGTCACGTCGGTGCTGTACATCTCTTCCGGCGCCGCCTCCAGGAACACCTTGAAGCCCGAGCCATCCGGCAGCCGCAGCGCATGCAGGAATACCCCCACAGCCTTGCCCCCGGCCAACATGTTCGGCACGAACTTGCTGGTCAGCGCCTGGGTGCCGAGGAACGGCACGAACACCCCAGCCGATTCCGCCGGCTCCGGGTCGGCCGGGATGCCCACCTGGCCACCGCGGCGCACTTCCTTGATCACACTGAGAATGCCTTCCTTGGTCGAAGGCGCCACGCGGTTGCCCATCTGCACGCGCTGCTCGCGCAGCAGGTCATCCACCGCCTTCAGCTTCGGCGGACGGTAGAAGATGATCGGTTTGCACTGGTTGCAGTAGAAGTGGTTGAGCACTTCCCAGTTGCCCAGGTGGCTGGTGATGCCAACCACGCCCTTGCCCGAGGCCAAGGCCTGCTCCAGCACTTCCAGACCGTGGACTTCCTTGACCAGCTCCAGCGAGCGCTGCGGTGGCCAGATCCAGGCGCAGGCACTTTCGACGAAGGATTTGCCGATATCCCGCAGCGCCTGGCCAACCAGTTGCTCACGGGCAACCGGGTCCATTTCCGGGAAACACTTGGCCAGGTTGATCCGCACCACGTTGCGCGAACCGTTGGGGATCTTCCACATCAGCCAGCCGATACCAGCGCCAACGCGCTGCACAGCGCCCCAGGGCAGCTTGGCGAACAGGCGCAGCACCCCGACCATCAGGGCGCCCTTGAACTTTTCCACAGGCGAATTCCTTATTTCAGCAAGGCGCGCATTGTAACTCCTCAGCGCAACAAGGCGGCGTAGCGATCGCAATCGGTGGTGTGGTCCATGACCATGCCGGTGGCCTGCATGAAGGCGTAACAGATGGTCGGCCCGACGAACGTGAAGCCGGCTTTCTGCAGGGCCTTGCTCATGGCCTTGGCTTCGTCGGTAACCGCCGGCACATCGCTGCGGCCGGTGAAGTGGTTGATCTTCGGTACACCACCAACGAACGACCACAGCCATTCGCCGGGGTTATCCACAGCCAGCCACGCCTGGGCATTGCGCCGCGCCGCCTTGAGCTTGAGGCGGTTGCGGATGATGCCGGCATCCTGCATCAGTTCTTCGATGCGTTCGTCGCTCATGGCCGCCAGTTTGACCGGGTCGAAGCCATGCATCACCTCGCGATAACGCTCGCGTTTGCGCAAAACAGTGATCCACGACAGCCCCGCCTGGAACCCTTCGAGCAAAAGCATCTCGAAGAGCAACGCCGGGTCACGCTGTGGCGTTCCCCATTCCTGGTCATGGTAGGCCTGGTACAACGGATCGTCGGTACACCAAAAGCAGCGTGGCATAAGGCTCCAATGAGTAGAGGGCGAGGCGAATCAGGTTATACTCCCGCTCTTTACATCCGCATCCCCAGATACAGGTGAATTTCGTGAGCCAGCCTACGCCAGCCGTGCGTACCTTCCAAGACCTGATCCTCGCCCTGCAGAACTACTGGGCAGCTCAAGGTTGTGTGGTGCTTCAGCCCTACGATATGGAAGTAGGCGCCGGCACATTCCACACCGCTACATTCCTGCGCGCCGTGGGTCCAGAAACCTGGAACGCCGCCTACGTGCAGCCTAGCCGTCGCCCTGCCGACGGGCGGTATGGCGAAAACCCCAACCGCCTGCAGCACTACTACCAGTTCCAAGTAGTGCTCAAGCCGAACCCGGCCAACTTCCAGGAGCTGTACCTCGGCTCGCTGAAAGCCATCGGCCTGGATCCGCTGGTCCACGACATCCGCTTCGTCGAAGACAACTGGGAATCGCCGACCCTCGGCGCCTGGGGCCTGGGCTGGGAAATCTGGCTGAACGGCATGGAAGTCACCCAGTTCACCTACTTCCAGCAGGTAGGCGGCATCGAGTGCTATCCGGTCACCGGTGAAATCACCTACGGCCTGGAGCGCCTGGCCATGTACATCCAGGGCGTCGACTCGGTGTACGACCTGGTATGGGCCGACGGCCCGTTCGGCAAGGTCACCTACGGCGACGTGTTCCACCAGAACGAGGTAGAGCAGTCGACCTACAACTTCGAACACGCCAACGTCGACAAGCTGTTCGAACTGTTCGACTTCTACGAAAGCGAAGCCAACCGCCTGATCAAGCTGGAGCTGCCGCTGCCGACCTACGAAATGGTCCTGAAGGCCTCGCACACCTTCAACCTGCTGGACGCCCGCCGCGCCATCTCGGTGACCGAGCGCCAGCGCTACATCCTGCGCGTACGTACCCTGGCCCGGGACGTGGCGCAAAGCTATCTGCAAGCCCGCGCACGCCTGGGCTTCCCGATGGCCACCCCTGAACTGCGTGACGAAGTGTTGGCTAAGCTGGAGGCTGCACAATGAGTGCTCAAGATTTCCTGGTAGAACTGGGCACCGAAGAGCTGCCACCCAAAGCCCTGGCCAGCCTCGGCGAAGCCTTCCTGGCCGGTATCGAGAAAGGCCTGCAGGCCGCTGGCCTGAAGTACACCGGCAAGCAGGTATACGCAGCACCACGTCGCCTGGCCGTGCTGATCCGCCAACTGGACGTGCAGCAGCCTGACCGCAGCATCAACATCGACGGCCCGCCCCTGCAGGCGGCCTTCAAAGACGGCGAGCCAACCCAGGCTGCCTTGGGCTTCGCCAAGAAGTGCGGCGTGGAGCTTTCGGAAATCGACCAGAGCGGCCCCAAGCTGCGCTTCTCCCAGCACATCCCGGGCAAGGCCACCATTGGCCTGCTGCCGACAATCGTCGAAGATTCTCTCAACGACCTGCCGATCCCCAAGCGCATGCGCTGGGCTGCCAGCCGTGAAGAGTTCGTGCGCCCGACCCAATGGCTGGTGATGCTGCTGGGCGACCAGGTGGTCGACTGCACCATCCTGTCGCAGAAGGCTGGCCGTGAGTCCCGTGGCCACCGCTTCCACCACCCGGAAAATGTGGTCATCACCACCCCGGCCAACTACGTCGAAGACCTGCGCAAAGCCTACGTGCTGGCCGACTTCGCCGAGCGCCGCGAGCTGATCGCCAAGCGTACCGCGGAGCTGGCCATGCAGCAGGAGGGCACGGCCATCGTGCCACCGGCGCTGCTGGACGAAGTGACCGCGCTGGTCGAATGGCCGGTGCCGCTGGTGTGCTCGTTCGAGGAACGTTTCCTCGAAGTGCCGCAGGAAGCCCTGATCACCACCATGCAGGACAACCAGAAGTACTTCTGCCTGCTGGACAGCGAAGGCAAGCTGCTGCCGCGCTTCATCACCGTGGCCAACGTCGAGAGCCGCGACCCGAAGCAGATCGTGCAAGGCAACGAAAAGGTCGTGCGCCCACGCCTGACCGACGCCGAGTTCTTCTTCAAGCAAGACAAGAAGCAGCCGCTGGAAACCTTCAACGAGCGCCTGAAGAACGTGGTATTCCAGGCTCAGTTGGGTACCGTTTACGACAAGGCCGAGCGCGTTTCCAGACTGGCCGCCTTCATCGCCCCGCTGATCGGCGGCGACGCCCAGCGCGCTGGCCGTGCCGGCCTGCTATCGAAGTGCGACCTGGCCACCGAGATGGTCGGCGAATTCCCTGAAATGCAGGGTGTTGCCGGTTACTACTACGCGCTCAACGACGGTGAGCCAGAAGACGTTGCCCTGGCCCTGAACGAGCAGTACATGCCGCGCGGTGCTGGCGCCGAGCTGCCGCAGACCCTCACCGGTGCCGCCGTGGCCATCGCCGACAAGCTCGACACCCTGGTCGGCATCTTCGGCATCGGCATGCTGCCTACCGGCAGCAAGGACCCGTACGCCCTGCGCCGTGCCGCCCTGGGCGTGCTGCGGATCCTGATCGAGAAGCAGCTGGACCTGGACCTGACCGGTGCGGTCGAGTTCGCGGTCAAGCAGTTCGGCACCAAGGTCAAGGCCGCCGGGCTGGCCGAGCAGGTACTGGAATTCATCTTCGACCGCCTGCGCGCGCGTTACGAAGACGAAGGCATCGACGTGGCCACTTACCTGTCGGTACGTGCCCTGCAGCCAGGCTCCGCCCTGGACTTCGACCAACGCGTACAGGCCGTGCAGGCCTTCCGCAAGCTGCCGGAAGCCGAGGCCCTGGCCGCGGTGAACAAACGCGTGTCGAACCTGCTGAGCAAGGCCGAAGGCGCCATCGCCGAGCAGGTCGAGCCGAAGTACTTCGACAATGCCAACGAGTTCTCCCTGTACTCGGCCATCCAGCAAGCCGACCAGGCCGTGCAACCGATGGCTGCTGCACGCCAGTACAGCGAATCGCTGGCCCGCCTGGCGGCCCTGCGTGATCCGGTCGACGCCTTCTTCGAGGCGGTGATGGTCAACGCCGAAGACGCCAAGGTACGTGCCAACCGTTATGCCCTGCTCAGCCGCCTGCGCGGCCTGTTCCTGGGCGTGGCTGACATTTCGCTGCTGGGGTAAGCCTTGAAACTGCTGATTCTCGACCGTGACGGGGTGATCAACTACGACTCCGACGCCTACATCAAGACGCTGGACGAGTGGGTACCGATCCCGGGCTCGGTCGAGGCCATCGCGCAGTTGAGCAAGGCGGGCTGGACGGTGGCCGTGGCCACCAACCAGTCCGGTATCGCCCGTGGCTACTACCCGCTGGCAACCCTCGAGGCCATGCATGCGCGCCTGCGCGCGCTGGTGGCCGAGCAGGGTGGCGAGGTGGGCCACATCGTGTATTGCCCGCATGGGCCGGACCAAGGCTGCGATTGCCGCAAGCCCAAGCCCGGCATGCTGCGGGCGATCGCCGAGCATTACCAGGTCGGCCTGGAAGGCGTCTGGTTCGTCGGCGACAGCCAAGGTGACCTGGAGGCCGCCCTGGCCGTCGGTGCACAACCCGTGTTGGTGAAAACCGGCAAGGGCGAGCGGACCCTGGAAAAAGGGGTCCCGAAAACTACACTGATTTTCGACGATCTGGCAGCTATCGCCAGAGAACTAATTTAAACAGTGCGCCTTCGGGCGCATTTTTCTCAGGCGGGCATGCCCCGCAATGGTACAAGCCACTATGTCGATCCTGCAGGCGATCAGAATCTTTCTTTTTTACCTGCTGCTGGGCACCAGTTCGCTGCTGTGGTGCTCGCTGAGCTTCTTCGTCGCGCCGTTCCTGTCGTTCCCCAAGCGCTACAAGTTCATCAACGTGTACTGGTGCCGCTGCGCGCTGTTCCTGGTGCGCACCATTCTGGGTATCGACTACAAGATCACTGGCGCCGAGAACGTGCCTGATGAGCCTTGCGTGATTCTGTCCAACCACCAGAGCACCTGGGAAACCTTCTTCCTGTCCCAATACTTCTCGCCGTTGAGCCAAGTGCTCAAGCGCGAGCTGCTGTACGTGCCGTTCTTCGGCTGGGCCATGGCCATGCTGCGGCCGATCGCGATCAACCGCGATAACCCCAAGGAAGCCCTGCGCCAGGTGGCCAGCAAGGGTGACGAGCTGCTCAAGCAGAAGACCTGGGTGCTGATCTTCCCGGAGGGCACCCGCGTGCCGTTCGGTACGCTGGGCAAGTTTTCCCGTGGCGGTACCGCGCTGGCAGTGAATGCCGGGCTGCCGGTGCTGCCGATTGCCCACAACGCCGGCAAGTTCTGGCCGAAGACCGGCTGGGGCAAGCGCGCCGGCACCATCGAGGTGGTGATTGGTGAGCCGATGTACGCCAACGGCACCGGCCCACGAGCCATCGCCGAGCTCAACGACCGCGCTCAGGCATGGAACGAAGCGACCCAGCGGGCCATGGGTTCGCTGCCGCCAGCAGAAGAAAAACCCCAGGAGCAGATGGCCTGACCATCTGTGGATAACTTGTGAGCAATTTTTGGATGAAAAGCTAGAAGTGATAGCTAAGTGTTTGAATTAGCTGTTTATTTCCGTGTATGACATTTTTCTGAAAATCGTGCATAAGTTTTTCAGCGGTATAAAAAAACCGGCTTTTACAGCCGGTTTTTTATGGAGTTTTCTGGCCCTATCGCCGGCAAGCCAGCTCCCACCTCGACCACATAGACCTCAAGCCCTGTGCAGTACCTGTGGGAGCTGGCTTGCCGGCGATAGGGCCATTGAAGACAGCATCAGACCTTGTCGATATCCACATCCTTGGTTTCTTTCAGGCAGAAGATCCCAACCACTAAACTGACCCCGGTCACCAGCACCGGGTACCACAGCCCGTAGAAGATGTCCCCGGTGTATACCACCAGCGCGAACGACACCGTAGGCAGGAACCCACCGAACCAGCCATTACCAATGTGGTAGGGCAGTGACATCGAGGTGTAGCGAATGCGGGTCGGGAACAGCTCGACCATCACCGCCGCCAACGGGCCATAGGTCATGGTCGCGATCAGGATCATCGCCACGATCAGCACCACCACCATCACCTGGTTGACTTGCGCCGGGTCAGCCTTGGCCGGGTAGCCTGCCTGCTCGACCGCCGTACGCATCGCAGCTTCGTCGAAGCCATTGATGGTCTTGTCACCGATATTTACCACCACCTCACTGCCAGCCACGCTCACCGAGCTGTACGGCAAGCCCTGCTTGACCAGAAAGGTCTTGACCTTGTCGCATGGGCTGTCGAAGCGCGCCTTGCCGACCGGGTCGAACTGGAAGGTGCAGCCTTGCGGGTCGGCGGTGACCACGATCGGTGCCTGACGGCTGGCAGCGTCGATCTGCGGGTTGGCATAGTGGCTCAGCGCCTTGAACAGCGGGAAGTACAGCACCGTGGCCAGCAGCAGGCCGAGCATCAGGATCGGCTTGCGGCCAATACGATCAGACAACCAGCCGAAGAACACAAAGAACGGCGCACCGATCACCACGCTGATGATCAGCAGGGTGTTGGCCTGGGCCGGGTCCATCTTCAGCATCTGGGTCATGAAGAACAGCACATAGAACTGCGCCGTGTAGAAGGTCACGGCTTGCCCGGCGTTGATGCTGAACAGGGCGGTGAGTACCACTTTCAGGTTCGGCCAGGAGGTGAACGACTCGCGGATCGGCGACTTGCTGATCTTGCCTTGGGCCTTCATTTTCACGAAGGCTGGCGACTCGTGCATGCTCATGCGGATCCAGGTGGAAATCGCCAGCAACACGATCGACAGCAGGAACGGCAAGCGCCAGCCCCAGGTTTCGAACTGGTCGCCACTGATGTAGCGGCTGCCTAGCACGACCAGCAACGACAGCAACAGGCCAAGGGTGGCGGTGGACTGGATGAAACCGGTATGGAAGCCGCGCTTGCCGGGCGGCGCATGCTCGGCCACATAGGTCGCCGCACCACCGTATTCACCGCCCAACGCCAGCCCTTGCAGCATGCGCAGGATCACCAGGATGATCGGTGCGGCAATGCCGATGCTGGCGTAGGTAGGCAACAGCCCCACCGCGAAGGTGGAAAGGCCCATCAATACGATGGTGACCAGGAAGGTGTACTTGCGCCCGATCATGTCCCCCAGGCGGCCGAACACCAGGGCACCGAATGGCCGCACCAGGAACCCAGCGGCAAAGGCCATCAGGGCGAAGATGAAGGCGGTAGTGTCGTTCACGCCAGCGAAGAACTGCTTGCTGATGACCGCTGCCAGCGCTCCATAGAGAAAAAAGTCATACCACTCGAAAACCGTCCCGAGGGATGACGCGAAAATGATCTTGCGTTCTTCACGACCACTGGAGCTGCTAGCGGTCGCACCCTGCTCTTGGATGTAATCCGACATCGTTGCTGTCCTCGGCCCGCAGGCCACAGTGATTATTCTTGTTGTTCCACTGTCGGCGGCCGTAGACCGCTAGCCGCCGGTGTTGCACGCACCCGGGTCAGGGCGTCGGTATCGCGTCTTCATTCAGATAGGTTTGGGTAGCAGCTCCTTTGAGGATCAGTTGCGCCGCCTTCTCGGCGATCATCAGGGTGGGTGAACAGGTATTGCCGGAGGTGATCTGCGGCATGATCGAGGCATCGGCCACACGCAGGCCAGGGATGCCATGCACACGAAGCTGGTTATCCACAACGTCCAGGGCGCCACTGCCCATGCGGCAGGTACCGACCGGGTGGAAGATGGTGGTGCCGACCTTGCCGGCAGCTTCGAACAGTTGTTCCTCGGTTTGCAGGGCTGGGCCTGGCAGGTATTCCTTGGGCTCGAACGCGGCGAGGGCAGGGGCCTGGACGATGCGCCGGGTAAGGCGGATGGCCTCGGCGGCGACGCGCAGGTCCTGGGGGTCGCTGAGGTAATTGGGGTCGATCAGCGGCGTGCTGTTCATGTCGGCGCTGCGAATATCGATACGTCCGCGGCTGGCCGGGCGCAGGTTGCACACCGAAGCGGTAAAGGCCGGGAACTGATGCAGCGGCTCGCCAAAGCGTTCCAGTGACAGCGGCTGCACGTGGTACTGCAGGTTGGCGCTGACCTGCTCCGGGCTCGAACGTGCGAACACGCCCAGCTGGCTCGGTGCCATGGCCAGCGGGCCGCTGCGATCGTAGAGGTAGCGCAGGCCCATGCCCATCTTGCCCCACAGGCTGTTGGCCATCTGGTTCAGTGTGCGGGTGTTGCGGATCTGGTAGATCAGGCGCAATTGCAGGTGGTCCTGCAGGTTGCCGCCGACGCCCGGCATATCGTGGCGAACGCCAATCCCCAAATTTTCCAGCAACTGGCGCGGTCCGATACCGGAGCGCTGCAGAATGCCGGGCGAACCCACGGCGCCAGCACAGAGAATGATCTCGCGGCGCGCCGCAAACTCATGCCAGGCGCCTTGCCATAAAGCCTTCACCGCCCGCGCGCGGGTGTTGTCGAGCAGCACCCGATCAACCTGGACGCCAGTCAGCACGGTGAGATTGGGACGGTCCTTGATCGGCCGCAAAAACGCCTTGGAGGCGTTCCAGCGCACACCGCTGCGCTGGTTGACCTGAAAGTATCCACAGCCCTGGTTGTCGCCGGTGTTGAAGTCATCGACCTTGCCGATACCACTCTGCTCGGCGGCATCACGGAAGGCATCGAGTATCGGCCAGCTGTAGCGCTGGCGTTCGACCCGCCATTCGCCTTCACCACCATGGTGCTCGCTGGCACCGGCAAAGTGATTTTCGCTGGCCTTGAACAGCGGCAGCACATCCTGCCAGGCCCACCCGTCGTTGCCTTGTTCGGCCCAGCGGTCATAGTCGGCGGCCTGGCCGCGCATGTAGATCATGCCGTTGATCGAGGAGCAGCCACCGAGCACCTTGCCACGGGGATAACCCAGGGCACGACCACCCAAGCCGGGCTGAGCCTCGGTCTTGAAGCACCAGTCGGTGCGCGGGTTACCGATGCAGTAAAGGTAACCGACGGGGATGTGGATCCAGGGATAGTTGTCGCGGCCACCCGCTTCCAGCAGCAAGACGCGGCAGGAAGGGTCGGCGGACAGACGATTGGCCAGCAGGCACCCGGCGGGACCGGCCCCTACGACCACGTAGTCGAAGACAGAATCGGCTGATGGCATGTGCAACCTCGGGCCTGATTATTATTCTTGTCCCGATCCATCTTAGTGAGTAATTTCGTGGAGGAAACACGAGATTTCGCGCAGCCGTTGTGCGTTTTAGCACAGCGGTAAGTCTGTACCGGCCTCTTCGCGGGTGAACCCGCTCCCACAAAGATTGCACTATTCCTGTGGGAGCGGGCATGCCCGCGAAGAGGCCGGAACGAACTGCCAAAAAGGACAAGCATGTTCGACTGGAACGATCTGCGGTTTTTCCTCGAGTTGCAGCGCAGCGGCCGCCTGCTTACCGCCGCCAAGCGCCTCAACACTACCCACAGCACCGTGGCCCGGCATATCGAGAGCATCGAGCAAAGCCTCGGTACTGCGCTGTTCATGCAGCATGCCCAGGGCTACGAGCTGACGCCCTCGGGGCAGGCCCTGCTCAAGCATGCCGAAGCCATGGAGAACGTCGCCCTGCTGGCGCAGGAAGAAATCACCCAGGCCATCACCCCGCTGGGCAAGATTCGCCTGGGGGTGACCGAAGGCATCGGCATCATGTTCTTCACCCCACGCATGAATGCGCTGTTCGAACGCTACCCCGGCCTGGAAGTGGAACTGGTAGCCGTGCCGCGCTTCGTCAGCATCCTCAACCGCGAAGCGGAGATCAGCATCCACCTGGAACGGCCCAATGCCGACTTGCTGATCACCCGCAAGCTCACCGACTACCGCCTGGCGCTGTACGCCAGCCAGGAGTACCTGGACCGTGCACCGCCCCTGCGCAACCGCGAGGACCTGGCCCGGCACAGCTGGATCGGCTACGTCGACGATTTGCTGTTCAGCCAGGAGCTGCTGTTTCTCAACAGCTTCTGCCGGGTGCCCAACGTGGTGTTTCGCAGCACCAGCGTGATCGCCCAGCAGGCTGCCGCCCGCGCCGGCCTGGGCATCGCCGTGCTGCCCAACTACATGGCCCGTCATGACCCGACGCTGGTGCGCGTGCTGCCTGGCGAAACCATCCAGCGCAGCTACTGGATCTGTACCCGTCGCGAACTGCACAAGTCGGTGCGCCTGCGGGTGGTGTGGGACTACCTGCTGGCGCTGTGCGCGGCCGACCAGAGCGAGCTGCTAGCCCAGTAGCGCCTTGCCGGCCAGCAGCAGGGCGGCGGCCCAACCTGCCACGGCAAACATCTGCTGCAGGCGCGGCCCGGCTAGCCTGGCCGCCAGTGGCCGCGCCAGCAGCAGGCCGAGCACTGCGCCGACGGCGAACGGGGCACCGACCTGCCAGTGCATGACCCCCGCCAGGCTGGCGCTGACCACACTGCCGGTGGACACCAGTGCGATCACCGCCAGTGAAGTAGAGACGATGCTGGCCATGCGTAGATTGGTGTAGCGGTTCAAGGCTGGGATGATGACAAAACCACCGCCCACGCCCAGCAGGCCGGACAGCAATCCGGACAAGGCGCCGGTGAATGCCAGGGCGCGCGCGCAAGGCAACGTCCAGCGCAAACGGCCCTGCAACGGGTTCAGCACACACGGCTCGATATAGCGGTGAGCGTCATTGGCGTCGCCACGCAGCTCCCTGGCTGCCTTGCGCCAGATACGCAGGCAGGCATACACCAGCACTCCGGCGAACACCAACTGCAATGGCGCATTCGGCAGACGGTGCGCCAGCAGCAGCCCGAACGGCGCCGCAACCACACCGACCAAGGCGATGAACAGCGCCGCCCGGTAGCGCACCAGGCCCTGACGCAAGCCCAGCAGCGCGCCCACGGCAGCCGCCAGGCCAACCGCCAACAGGCCGACCGGTGCCGCTTCGACCATCGACAGCCCCAGGCCGAATACCAGCAAGGGCACAGCGAGAATGCCACCACCGGCACCGGTCAATGCCAGCACGGCGCCGATGATTGCGCCAAGGCCTGCACCCAACAATTGATGTTCGATCACTGCCCGCCCTCGGCTACAAATGGCTGGGGCCGTGCCAGCCACTCCCGGCCCTTGAGCATGCCTTTCCAGTACAAGGGGGGCAGCGCCTGAGCCTTGAGCAACCAGGCCAGGCGTGTTGGCTTGCGGCCATCCAGCAACCAATTGGGGAAGCTCGGTGCCAGCTTGCCACCATAGGTGAATTCGGCCAGCACGATCTTGCCTCGTTCGACGGTCAGCGGGCACGAGCCATAGCCGTCGTACTGGGCCAGGGTGGGTAGCCTGCCGAGTGCCACCAGCACGTTGTTGGCCACGACAGGTGCCTGTTTACGGGCGGCGGCGGCGGTCTTGGCATTGCTGGTGTTGGCCACATCACCCAACGCGTGGACGTTGGTGAACTTGCGATGGCGCAGGGTGTGCGGGTCGACATCGACCCAGCCAGCGCTATCGGCCAACGGGCTTTCGCGGATGAACTCCGGTGCCACTTGCGGCGGCACCACGTGGAGCATGTCGAAGGCCTCGACGCGCGTTTCGCTGCTGCCATCGGGCAAGCTACGCACAAAGGTGGCCCGCTTGTTCGGACCGTCTACGGCTACCAGGCGGTGGGAAAAGTTGAGGTCCACGGCATACTTTTCGATGTACTTCATCAGCGCAGGCACGTAGTCAGCCACACCGAACAACACAGCGCCGGCATTGAAGAAGCTGGCTTTCACCGCCCCCAAGTGACCGTGGCGCAGCCAATGGTCGCAAGACAGGTACAGCGCCTTCTGCGGTGCACCGGCGCATTTGATCGGCATGGGTGGCTGGCTGAACACGGCACGGCCTTGCTTGAGTTTCTGCACCAGTTCCCAGGTGTAGGGCGCCAGGTCGTAGCGGTAGTTGGAGGTTACGCCGTTACGGCCCAGGGTCTCGCTGAGTCCCTCGATGGCAGCCCAGTCCAGCGTTAGGCCAGGGCAGACCACCAGCTGTTCGTAGCTGATGGCACGGCCACCGTCGAGGATGACCAACTGGGCCAGCGGGTCGAACCTTTGCACCCGCGCCTTTAGCCAGCGCACCCCGCGCGGAATGGTCGAGGCCATGGTGCGGGCAGTGCTCGGCGCCTTGAACACACCCGCACCGACCATGGTCCAGCCGGGCTGGTAGTAATGCACCTCGGCGGGGTCGATCAAGGTCACGTCCAGCGAAGAGTCACGGCTGATCAAGCTGGAGGCGGTGGCGATACCGGCGGCACCGGCACCGACGATGACCACCTTGTGGTGGTCGGTATTGGCAGGGGACAACAAGGCAGGCATGGCGGTAAATCCTGGAAATCTGGTTATGGGGCAGGGCGCTTACAGCTTGTTCAGCGGAATCTTCAGGTAGCTCACACCGTTCTCTTCCGCCGCAGGGAACTGGCCGCTGCGCATGTTCACCTGCACCGAAGGCAGGATCAGCACGGGCATGTCGAGGGTCTTGTCGCGGGCTTCGCGCATGGCGACGAAGCTGTCCTCGTCGATGCCATGGTGGATGTGGATATTGCTGGCGCGCTGTTCGGCCACGGTGGTGACGTACTGCATGTCGCGGCCACCAGGCAGGTAGTCGTGGCACATGAACAGCCGGGTCTGGTCGGGGAACGCCAGCAGGCGGCGGATCGAGCGATACAGGGTGCGGGCATCGGCGCCTGGGAAGTCGCAACGGGCGGTGCCGTAGTCAGGCATGAACAGGGTATCGCCGACGAACACCGCTATCTCGCCGGCGTCCTCGATCATGAAACTCATGCATGCGGGTGTGTGCCCCGGGGTGTGCAACGCACGGGCATGCAGGTTGCCAATGCGGAAACCCTCTTCATCTTCGAATAGCACATCGAACTGGCTGCCATCGCGGGCGAAGCCGGGCTCCGCGTTGAATAGCGCACCGAAGACTTTCTGCACCTGGGTGATGTGTGCGCCGATGGCGGTATGGCCGCCGAGCTGCTCCTTCAGGTAGGCCGCCGCCGAAAGATGGTCAGCGTGGACGTGGGTTTCCAGCACCCACTGCACGCTAGCCCCTAGCTCGGCCACGCGCTCGATCAGGCGATCTGCCGAAGCGGTGCACGTGCGCCCGGACTTTGGGTCGTAATCCAGCACGCTGTCGATCAATGCGCATTGCCGGGTTTCACGGTCCATGACCAAGTAGCTGATGGTCGAGGTCGCCTTGTCGAAAAAGGCGTCCACGTGAAGGTTGTTGCCGATGATCATCACGTTCTCCAATTTATCCGCCCCGCCTTGTACAGGCGTAGGCAGTGACAGGAGGTTTATCAAGATGCATGCCAGGCTTTTTCCGGCGCGCAAGCCAATGAAACCGCTCGGTTGCTGACAGCGGACAGCGACACTGGCAGCGCGGATGGCAGTCGACTGTCAGCCAATGGCAGTGTTTGGCAGTCCTTGTTACCCTGCGCCGGGTCCTCCAATCGGTGCCGTCATGCCTGAAGCCCATCCACTCATCCTAGCCCTGGTTTCCTACCTTGAGCACGATGCCCTGCCGACCATCGTGCTGGACACCGACTACAACATCCTGGCCGCCAACGCCGCCTATCGCCGCCAGTTCGGCCGGCACGACCAGGCGCCGCTTGGCGAAAAATGCCATAAGGTCTCGCACCACTATGCCGTACCGTGCGACCAGGCCGGCGAACATTGCCCGATGCGCAAGGCGTGGCACAGCAAGGTACCGGAGCGGGTGTTGCACATTCATCACACGCCACGCGGCCCCGAGCACGTGGATGTCGAACTGAGGCCAATCCTGGACGAGCAGGGCAGGGTGGTGGCATTTGTCGAGCGCCTGACCAGCATCACCCTCGCTTCGGCGCAGCCTCAGGAACAGGGTCTGGTCGGCCGGGCGCCAGCCTTCAAGGCCGCCCTGGCCAGCCTGCAGCGCGCAGCGCCGGCGCAGATCCCCGTGTTGCTGCAGGGTGAGTCGGGTACTGGCAAGGAACTGTTCGCCCGTGCGGTACACATGGGAAGCCCAAGGAGCAACGGCCCGCTAGTAGTGGTCGACTGCACCGGCCTGACCGAGTCGCTGTTCGAAAGTGAGTTGTTCGGCTACGAGAAGGGCGCGTTCACCGGTGCCAATCAACGCAAGATCGGCCTGGCCGAAGCGGCCCATGGCGGTACCCTGTTCCTCGACGAAATTGGCGAAGTGCCGCTGGCGATGCAGGTGAAGCTGCTGCGCCTGATCGAGTCCGGCAGCTTCCGCCCAGTGGGTAGCTTGCGCACTGTGCATTCTGACTTCCGCCTGGTTTCGGCGACCCACAAACCACTCAAGCAAATGGTCGCAGCCGGCACATTCCGGGAAGACTTGTATTACCGCATCAGCGGCTTCCCGATCCGCCTGCCGGCACTGCGCGAACGGGTGGAAGACCTGCCCCTGCTCGCGCAGAGTCTGCTGCAACGCATGGCAGGCAAGCCGACGCCCAGGTTGAGCGACGAGGCCTTGCAGCGACTTGGGCTGCATCCGTTCCCGGGCAACATCCGCGAGCTGCGCAACATTCTGGAAAGGGCACGCTTGTTTGCCGATGACGGGCTGATTCGACCTGAGCATTTGCCCGAGGACATTGGGCCGGCGGGGGCGATCAAAGGCGGGGGCCGGCGCAATCACCTGAGTGAGCTGGCGCAGGCACTGGAACAGTTCAAAGGCTCGCGTAGTGAGTTGGCCCTTCACCTTGGCATGAGCGAACGTACGCTATATCGCCGCTTGAAAGAGCTCGGTTTGTAGGAGCGACGGTCTTACTCAAAATCTAAAAATTTGCGCGGTCACTGTGGGAGCGGGCTTGCCCGCGAACACCGGCGAAGCCGGTGCCATACTCCGTGTTGGCCGCTTCGCGGGCAAGCCCGCTCCCACAGGTTCTGTGCAGGGTGATGTTCTAAAGTTTTGCCCTTTCAGACCTTTACCGGACCTTTACCTCTGTCCTTACATTAAGCGGGAAATATTGTGGTCTGATCAGTTAACCGTACCAGCACCCAGACAGTTGTAGCCGGGCGTTAACATGTAGAGGACCCGCAGCAAATGAAGAAAACCCTAACCGTGATCTGCGCCGCGCTGCTGCTCGGCGCACCTCTGGCCAGCTTCGCCCAGCCGGGCCAAGCCGACCGACACGATGGCGGCCCCTCACACCAAGGCACGCTGTCGCATGGTCAGCCACAGCACCAGGGCCGACATGACAATGGCCGTGCCCCTGCTTACCGCAACCCGAACTTCCGCCCACAACAAGGCATGCCAGTCCCTCATCAACAGTGGCAGCGCGGGCATGTGGTTGACCCGCATTATCGAGGCGACCGCTACTGGGTGACCGACTGGAGGGCGCGCCACTTGTATGCCCCACCGCGTGATCACCGTTGGTTGTATGTGAACGGGGACTATGTGCTGGTGGCCATCGCCAGTGGCGTGATCGTCAACATTCTTAGCGGCTACTAATGGACTGTTCCACGTGGAACGTTGAACTGAGGCGATTTCCAGCGTTGAATTAAAGAAAAACCGACACCAAGGTCGTAATGCTGTTCACTTAAGCAATTGGGGCCGCTCTGCGGCCCATCGCTGGCAAGCCAGCTCCCACAGGTACAGCACAGACCTCAAGAATCGCACCGTCCTGTGGGAGCTGGCTTGTCGTGGCGACGAACCGCTGCGATGGGCTGCGCAGCAGCCCCCAATTAGTGTGACATCACACTTAGTGAACAGCATTACGACACTAAGGTCGGAGTTTTCAGTTTAACCGACAACAATGATCCGTCGGCTAACAACAGCTAATACGCTCATCGATACCTGTAGGCTCTCACAAAAAATGATTCGTTCCCTCCAGCAATCGATGGCCAAACGTCATATTTTTTCCGTCGGTCACGGTTCACAAAATAAATAAGAATAGCCAGCTCACCACACAAGAGTTGGTTCCACGTGGAACATCGGTACGCTGTAAAACAATTGCGAAGAGGCTGCCAACCAAAAGACCAATTGTCGTATCTTAATAAAGTCTCTGTCAGCTACTCCTAGGAAAGGGAGGTGCCACGCACATCCGTTACTCGCTTTAACTCAACACGTAAGCAGCGAAGTTGCATTTGGGAGATGACGACCTTTGCGCCCCACTGGTTCAAATCACCTATCAACCAGTTTGCATCGAATGCTTTGTCGGCGATCAAGCCATCAGCCCCTCACCCAGTCGCGGAAGCGCTTAAAGACTGTATTCCATTTCCCAAAGTGGCAGGTCGCGCCACGGGCTGCCGGTGCGGGCAATCCACAGAACTGCCTCGATAAAGCGCCGATTATCCGTACCGCTGCGGCCGGGGTCGCTTGGCTTGCCTAGGCAGTGTGGTTCCATCTTCGCCCACTGGGCGTCTGTAAGAGCAAATCTGATCATCTCCAAATTTCACCACGGATCAAATCCTATGGGAAAGCTGAATCTCAACAGGCCCAAGCAGACTGTCCTATTACTAAGCCTGACTTTGAGAGGCCACGAAGCAGGAATAGAGAATATCGGCGAAGTCATGCTAGTTGATCTCGCCAGTAACCAAATCCCTAACGGCATCCGCTACCAGGTCGTCGATTCGGGCCAGCGCGCCTTGTAAGAGCGGGAGGTTTACCGTCCCTTCATACCGGGCTCGGTAGTCAGTATTGAGTATTTATCTCTATGACACGTTCAAATGGAAAGCGGATCAACTCCATTACATGTCAGCCAGCTTCTTAAAGGTCTTCCTATGAGTTCTGAGAGCGAGCTTTGTTTCTGAAAAAACAATCTGCTTACCCTGTTCGCCGCCCAAGTCCAGCTTCTTGGTCGCCTTAATTTTGGGCCTTTCTACTATGAATACGCCATAAGTGTTCAGCTTGCGGTTCATGGTTTGACTACCCAAGCGGCTTGATCAATATCTACTCGCAAGGTAGCACACTGGGAGACAAGACGCACCGAGCCATCGACTTAAGGTGCTGAGCAGGATCTTGCTTGAGTCGCCCTACACCTAGCTCCACTCGTCGTCCCCATCAGCTTGCGAGCTACCTTCACATCCCGTCGTACACACACCATCAAAAATCCTCACCAGCTTCCGACTCGGGATAGGAGGGCGGGCACAAGAATTTAAGGACCCAAAAAAGCCCGCGAGAGCGGGCTTCTTGGTGGTGACCGGCGTGGGCCGAACCTTGCGCCCGGCCGGTCAACTATTTGTAGAACCGTGCAGCTATTCTGTGCACTTACAACCCCATCAGAAGTCCAAGTTCGAAACCGACAACGCGTTGCTTTCGATGAAGTCACGACGCGGCTCGACCGCATCACCCATCAAGGTGTTGAAGATCTGGTCTGCAGCGATCGCATCTTCGATGGTGACCTTGAGCATACGGCGGACGGTCGGGTCCATGGTGGTTTCCCACAGCTGGTCCGGGTTCATCTCACCCAGCCCTTTGTATCGCTGGATGGTGTGGCGCTTGGTGGTCTCGTTCATCAGCCAGTCCAGGCCCTCTTTGAACTCGACGATCGCTTTGCGGCGTTCACCACGCTGTACGTAGGCACCTTCACCCAACAGGCTGGACAGCTTGGCACCGATGTTGACCACAGTCCGGTAGTCATTGCTGCCGAAGAAGTCGCGGTTGAAGGTAACGTAGCTGGCCAGGCCGTGGGAGGTGACTTCTACCTCTGGCAGCCATACGTTGCGCTCCTTGTCTTCGCGCAGGCTGGCTTTGTAAACCAGGCCAGACTTCTGGCTGTTGCTCAAGCGCTCCTGGAACTGGGCCAGCCAGCCTTGCATCACGGCGTGGTCAGCCAATTGCTCCAGGGTCACCTCCGGCAGGTAGATGAAGTGCTCGGTCAGCTCTTCCGGGTACAAACGCGACAGGCGCTTGAGGGTCTTCATGACGCTACGGAACTCATTGACCAATGCTTCCAGTTGCACACCGGAAACCGCTGGCGCCGATTCATCCAAGTGCAAGCTGGCATCCTCTAGGGCCGACTGGGTCATGTACTCTTCCATGGCCTCGTCGTCTTTGATGTACTGCTCCTGCTTGCCTTTCTTCACCTTGTACAGCGGTGGCTGGGCAATGTAGATGTAGCCGCGCTCGACCAGTTCCGGCAGCTGACGGAAAAAGAAGGTCAGCAGCAGGGTACGGATGTGCGAACCGTCAACGTCAGCATCGGTCATGATGATGATGTTGTGATAGCGCAGCTTGTCGATGTTGTACTCTTCGCGGCCAATACCGCAGCCCAACGCGGTGATCAGCGTGCCCACTTCCTGGGACGAGATCATCTTGTCGAAGCGAGCCTTCTCGACGTTGAGGATCTTGCCCTTCAGCGGCAGGATCGCCTGGGTGCGACGGTTGCGGCCTTGCTTGGCCGAGCCACCCGCGGAGTCACCCTCCACCAGGTACAGTTCGGAAAGGGCAGGGTCCTTCTCCTGGCAGTCCGCCAGTTTGCCTGGCAGGCCGGCGATATCCAGCGCGCCTTTACGACGAGTCATTTCGCGGGCTTTACGTGCGGCTTCACGGGCACGGGCAGCGTCGATCATCTTGCCAACGACGGCCTTGGCCTCGTTCGGGTTTTCCAGCAGGAAGTCGGCGAAGTACTTGTTCATCTCCTGTTCCACGGCGGTTTTTACCTCCGAGGAGACCAGCTTGTCTTTGGTCTGCGAGCTGAACTTGGGGTCTGGTACCTTCACCGAAATGATCGCCGTCAGGCCTTCACGTGCATCGTCACCCGTGGTGGCGACCTTGTTCTTCTTGGCCAGGCCTTCTTGCTCGATGTAGTTGTTCAGGCTACGGGTCAGCGAAGAACGGAAGCCAACCAGGTGAGTACCGCCGTCACGCTGCGGAATGTTGTTGGTGAAGCACAGCAGGTTTTCGTTGAAGCTGTCGTTCCATTGCAGGGCAACTTCAACACCTACGCCATCGTCACGCTGGACGTTGAAGTGGAACACCTGGGAGTTGACTGGCGTCTTGTTGGTGTTCAGGTACTCGACGAATGCCCGCAGGCCGCCTTCGTACTTGAAGAACTCTTCCTTACCGCTGCGCTCATCCTTCAGCAGAATGCCGACACCGGAGTTGAGGAACGACAGCTCGCGGATACGCTTGGCCAGGATGTCCCAGCTGAAGTGAATGTTCTTGAAGGTTTCAGCCGAAGGCTTGAAGTGGATATGGGTACCGGTGGTTTCGCTATCACCAACAACCGCCATCGGCGCCTGTGGAACGCCGTGAACGTAGGTCTGTTCCCAGATCTTGCCGCTACGGCGAACAGTCAGTACCAGTTTCTCGGACAGGGCGTTCACCACGGAAACACCTACGCCGTGCAGACCGCCAGATACCTTATAGGAGTTGTCGTCGAACTTACCGCCGGCGTGCAGCACGGTCATGATGACCTCGGCTGCAGAAACGCCTTCTTCTTTATGCACGTCGACCGGAATGCCACGACCGTTGTCGCGCACACTGATGGATTCGTCCGGATGGATGATGACGGTGATGTCATCGCAGTGACCGGCGAGGGCTTCGTCGATCGAGTTGTCGACCACCTCGAAGACCATGTGGTGCAGGCCGCTACCATCATCGGTGTCGCCAATGTACATGCCGGGACGCTTGCGTACGGCATCCAAACCTTTCAGCACCTTGATGCTGGAGGAGTCGTACGTTTGATTTTCGCTCATGCCTTCACTCCCGATGGTCGTGGGTCTGGGTGATACGGCCTTGTTCCACGTGGAACAAGGCAACTGGCGTTTCCGTCTGCCAGCCTTCCCTCAGTAATTCGTGATCTACACAGGTGATGAACACCTGGCAGCGTAATTCTTCAAGCAAGCGGCACAGCGCGCGGCGATGCTGGTCGTCCAGTTCGGACGGCAAGTCATCCACGAGATAAATACAGTGACCGCGGCGAGCCTGACTGACGAGGTGGCCTTGGGCAATGCGCAACGCGCATACCACCAGCTTTTGCTGACCACGCGACAGGATGTCGGCTGCGTTGTTGGCAGCCAGACGAAGACGCAGATCAGCACGCTGCGGACCGGCCTGGGTATGGCCCATCTGCTGATCGCGAAGGAGAGAGGAGGCGAGTACTTCTTGCAGTTCCCGGTCCTTGTCCCAGCCTCGGTAGTAGCTCAGGGTCAACCCGTCCAGCTCGACCAGTTCGCTCAGGGTTCGCTCGAAGACGGGCTTCAAGGCCTTGATGTAGTTGCGACGGTATTCATCTATTTCCGCGCTGGCCAGGCACAATTCCCGGTCCCAGGCGGCTTGCGAAGCTGGGTCAAGTGTACCATGCCGCAACCATGAGTTCCGCTGCCGCAGCGCCTTCTGCAGCCGTTGCCAGGCTGGCAGGAAACGAGGTTCCACGTGGAACACCCCCCAATCGAGGAACTGGCGGCGTATTTTCGGGGCGCCTTCCAACAGCCGGAAACTGTCTGGGTTGATGAGCTGAAGCGGTAGCAATTCAGCCAACTGCGCTGCGCTGCGTGCATTCTGCCCGTCGATGCGAATGGTGAAATCTCCCTGCCGCTCCCGTGAAACACCCAGGTTGCTGGTGCCTCCATCGGTCAACTGCACTTCGCCAAACACGGTACAAACATGCTGTTCGTACTGAATGACCGGATTCAGGCGGGTGCTGCGAAATGAGCGCGCCAACCCAAGCAAATACACGGCTTCCAGCACGCTGGTCTTGCCGCTGCCGTTGGCGCCGTAAAGGATGTTGATGCGGGGGGAGGGTGAGAGTGTCACCGGGTGCAAGTTGCGCACCGCGGTGACAATGATACGTCGAAGGGACATTTCGCCTGCTACGAGTTACAGGCGCATCGGCATGACAACGTAGGAAGAATCGTCGTTGCCAGCTTCCTGCAGCAGGGCACTGCTGTTGGAATCGGACAGGATCAGACGAACTTGCTCAGTAGTCATCACGCCCAGCACATCCAGCAAGTAGCTGACGTTGAAGCCGATTTCCAGCGAGCTACCATCGTAGTCCACGCTGATTTCTTCTTCAGCTTCTTCCTGCTCGGGGTTGTTGGCCTGGATCTTCAGCTGGCCAGCAGCCAGTTGCAGGCGGATACCGCGGTACTTTTCGTTGGAAAGGATCGCAGTACGGCTGAATGCCTCGCGCAGTGCCTGACGGTCACCAACCACCAGCTTGTCGCCACCCTTGGGCAGTACGCGCTCGTAGTCCGGGAACTTGCCGTCCACCAGCTTGGAGGTGAAGGTGAATTCACCAGTGGTAGCGCGTATGTGGTGCTGGCCGAGAACGATGCTGACCATGCCTTCCGGATCGGTCAGCAGCCGCGCCAGCTCCAGGATACCTTTGCGTGGCACGATGACCTGATGGCGGTCATCCTGCTCGATCGGCGCAGTCATGGAGCACAAGGCCAGGCGGTGGCCGTCGGTGGAGACAGCCCGCAGGGTGTTGCGGGAAACCTCCAGCAACATGCCGTTGAGGTAGTAGCGCACATCCTGCTGGGCCATGGCGAAGCTGGTGCGCTCGATCAGACGGCGCAGCTTGCTCTGTTCCAGGTTGCAGGTCAGCGAGCCCGGGCCTTCTTCCACAGTCGGGAAGTCATTGGCAGGCAGGGTCGACAGGGTGAAGCGGCTGCGGCCGGCCTTGACCAACAGTTTCTGCTCATCGACCTTGATATCGATCAGGGCGTCGTTCGGCAGGCTTTTGCAGATGTCCATCAGCTTGCGTGCCGGGACAGTGATTTCGCCAGGCTCAGCCGGCTCTTCCAGTTGCACGCGGCCTACCAGTTCGACTTCCAGGTCGGTACCGGTCAACGACAGTTGCTGGCCTTGCACGACCAGCAATACGTTGGACAGGACCGGCAAGGTCTGACGGCGCTCGACGACACCGGCGACCAGTTGCAGGGGTTTCAACAGGGCTTCGCGTTGAATGGTGAAATGCATGGTCTAGTCCCTTGCCTTCAATTAGCTGCGCAGACGGCCATCAGGTCGTCAGCGTCCGCAGCAGGTTCTTGTAGTCCTCGCGGATGTCCGCGTCGGATTCCTTCAGTTCGTTGATCTTGCGGCAAGCGTGCAGCACGGTCGTGTGGTCGCGACCACCGAACATGTCGCCGATTTCCGGCAGACTGTGGTTGGTCAGCTCCTTGGACAGGGCCATCGCCACCTGGCGTGGACGTGCCACAGAACGCGAACGCCGCTTGGACAACAGATCGGAGATCTTGATCTTGTAGTACTCGGCGACGGTACGTTGGATGTTATCCACACTGACCAGTTTGTCTTGCAGCGCCAGCAGGTCCTTGAGCGACTCACGGATCAGCTCGATGGTGATGTCGCGGCCCATGAAGTGCGAATGGGCGATTACCCGCTTCAGGGCGCCTTCCAGTTCACGGACGTTGGAGCGGATACGCTGGGCGATGAAGAACGCCGCGTCATGCGGCAGTTCGACCTTGGCCTGGTCGGCCTTCTTCATCAGGATCGCCACGCGGGTTTCCAGTTCCGGCGGCTCGACGGCCACCGTCAGGCCCCAGCCAAAGCGCGACTTCAGGCGCTCTTCCAGGCCTTCGATCTCCTTGGGGTAACGGTCAGAGGTAAGGATTACCTGCTGGCCACCCTCGAGCAGGGCGTTGAAGGTATGGAAAAACTCTTCCTGCGAGCGCTCTTTACGGGCAAAGAACTGGATGTCGTCGATCAGCAGCGCATCCACCGAACGGTAGAAGCGCTTGAATTCGTTAATGGCATTGAGCTGCAGTGCCTTGACCATGTCCGCGACGAAGCGCTCCGAATGCAGGTACACGACCTTGGCGTTCGGGTTCTTCTTCAGCAGGTGGTTACCCACAGCATGCATGAGGTGGGTTTTACCCAGGCCCACGCCCCCATAAAGGAACAACGGGTTGTAACCATGCTTGGGGTTGTCGGCCACCTGCCAGGCAGCCGCGCGCGCCAGCTGGTTCGACTTGCCTTCGACAAAGGTGTCGAAGGTGAACGTGCGGTTCAGGTAGCTGGTGTGCTTGAGCGCACCTTCGACCTGCACGGTGCGCTGTTCGGTGCGGGTACTGCCGGCCGCTGCCGAAGCAGGCTCGGCCATGGCATCGAAGCTGTCACGGGAAGATGGCTCGGCCAGTTCATCGACCAACACAGGCTCGGCTGCCGCCGCCACGGCGACCGGTTCGACCGCAGCCGGCACAGCCCGCTGTGTATGGACCTGCGTCTGGGTCTGCGCCAGCGAAGCGGCCACGGCCGCACTGACCGGCGCATTAGGCGCAGCCCGCGGTGCCGAACTGCGGCGGCTGCCGATCAACAAGGAAAGAGCAGGCGCAATGCCACTGCCGTTTTCACCCAACAGCTCGAGCAAGCGACCGAGGTACTTTTCATTGACCCAATCGAGAACGAAACGGTTAGGCGCATAGACGCGCAACTCGTCGCCTTCGGCTTCGACCTGTAGCGGACGGATCCAGGTGTTGAATTGCTGGGCAGGCAGTTCATCGCGCAGAAGCTCCACGCACTGCTGCCAAAGTTCCACTGACACGGATATCCCCTGAGTTTGAAAGCCGGATGAGGCAAAAACAAACCGCCATTGTACCGGTCGAGCGTTCAGTTATCCACATGTGGACACGCTAGGAACCATGACAAAACAGCCATTTATCGACCAAAACGACCTCACGGCACTGTGAATAAGCCCTGTGGATAAACCGCCATGAGGGCTATGCACAACCCTGAGTCGTGACCTGTTGATAACTCAGCTGTGGATAAGCGGTATTTTAATCCACAGCTTTTGCGCACGAAGAAAACAAGCGCAGCACCGGTTTGAAACACAGTTGTAAAACGCTGCACATCACGAATTTTCTGGTCTAGAAGAGGTTATCCACAGAAGGTTATCCACTTAAGATCTATAAGTTCTTCAGAAAAGCTTTTTATATGTCTCTTCTTTTTTTTCATGTTGTCTCCAATTCGTGCGTCCGATCAAGCGCCCCTTGGGGATGGCTGAGCAGGCACCGTCCATCACGCGCTCTATATGGAAAGGCTGGTTGGAAATTGACCTACGGGCTTGCTTTCTCTAGAATCGCCGGTCTCTTAAAAAGGGGGCCATCCCGGCCCGTCGTCGACAAACCAGGTAACACGCCATGAAACGTACTTTCCAACCAAGCACCATCAAGCGCGCGCGCACCCACGGCTTCCGTGCCCGTATGGCTACCAAGAACGGCCGCGCTGTTCTGTCGCGTCGTCGTGCCAAAGGCCGTAAGCGTCTGGCCATTTGATTTTTCGGCACAGGTGGTGAGTCAGGACTTCAGTCGGGAAAAGCGACTGCTTACACCCCGGCATTTCAAA
Organism: Pseudomonas sp. 10-1B; assembly: GCF_000935045.1. Taxonomy (GTDB): domain Bacteria; phylum Pseudomonadota; class Gammaproteobacteria; order Pseudomonadales; family Pseudomonadaceae; genus Aquipseudomonas. Next base: position 286,595 of record NZ_JYKS01000007.1, on the reverse strand, counting down.
GCGGTCTTCGACTCCCCAACCGGCAAGGTTCCAGGGAAAAACCTGCTGATCCTTGCTCGCGAGAACGGCCTCGATCACCCACGCCTCGGCTTGGTGATCGGCAAGAAGAGCGTCAAGCTCGCCGTTCAACGCAATCGCCTCAAGCGCTTGATGCGCGATTCCTTTCGTCTGAACCAGCACATGCTTGCCGGGTTGGACATTGTGATCGTCGCGCGCAAGGGATTGGGTGAGGTAGAAAACCCGGAATTGCACCAACACTTTGGCAAGCTCTGGAAACGCCTGGCACGCAACCGGCCAGTTCCAGCAGTAACCGCCAATTCCGCAGGGGTAGACAGCCAAGATGCGTAAACTGGCACTCGTTCCGATCCAGTTTTACCGTTACGCCATTAGTCCTCTGATGGCCAGCCACTGTCGTTTCTTCCCCAGTTGCTCCTGTTACGCTTATGAAGCCATCGAAAACCATGGCCTCTGGCGTGGTGGGTGGCTAGCCGTTCGTCGCCTGGGGCGTTGTCATCCGTGGAACGACGGCGGTTTCGATCCCGTTCCTCCCGCTCCTTCCTCCCGAACTTCTTCGATAGCCGAGTAATCATGGATATTAAACGCACGATCCTGATCGTCGCCCTGGCAATCGTGTCCTACGTCATGGTCCTCAAATGGAACCAGGACTACGGCCAGGCTGCCCTGCCGACTCAGAATACTGCTGCCAGCACTGTTGCCCCGGGTTTGCCGGATGGCGTACCGGCCGGTAATGCCGGCGCCAGCGCCGATGTGCCGAGCGCCAATGCCGAAACCAGCGCAGCCGAACTGGCGCCGGTGGCAGTCAGCAAGGACCTGATCCGGGTCAAGACCGATGTCCTGGATCTGGCTATCGATCCGGTCGGTGGTGACATCGTTCAACTGAACCTGCCGCAGTACCCACGTCGCCAGGACCACCCGGACATTCCGTTCCAGCTGTTCGACAACGGTGGCGAGCGTGTCTACCTGGCACAAAGCGGCCTGACCGGTGTCAACGGCCCGGATGCCCGCCCAGCCGGTCGTCCGCTGTACGCCGCTGACCAGAAGGGTTACCAACTGGCCGATGGCCAGGACCAACTGGTGGTCGACCTGAAGTTCAGCGACAACGGTGTCAACTACATCAAGCGCTTCAGCTTCAAGCGCGGCGAGTACGACCTGACCGTCAGCTACCTGATCGACAACCAGAGCGGCCAGGCCTGGAGCGGCAACATGTTTGCCCAGCTCAAGCGCGACGCCAGCTCCGATCCGTCGTCGAGCACTGCCACCGGCACCGCCACCTACCTGGGCGCCGCCCTGTGGACAGCTTCCGAGCCTTACAAAAAGGTCTCGATGAAGGACATCGACAAAGGTAGTTTGAAAGAAAATGTGTCCGGCGGCTGGGTTGCCTGGCTGCAGCACTACTTCGTGACCGCCTGGATTCCGGCGAAGTCGGACAACAACGTTGTCCAGACCCGCAAGGACAGCCAGGGCAACTACATCATCGGCTACACCGGCCCGGCCATCAGCGTGCCTGCAGGCGGCAAGGTCGAAACCAGCGCCATGCTGTACGCCGGCCCGAAGATCCAGTCCAAGCTGAAAGAGTTGTCCCCAGGCCTGGAACTGACCGTCGACTATGGCTTCCTGTGGTTCATCGCCCAGCCGATTTTCTGGCTGCTGCAACATATCCACAGCCTGTTGGGTAACTGGGGCTGGTCGATCATCGTGCTGACCATGCTGATCAAAGGCCTGTTCTTCCCACTGTCGGCTGCCAGCTACCGTTCGATGGCGCGCATGCGTGCCGTTGCGCCGAAGCTTGCCGCGCTGAAGGAACGCTTCGGTGACGATCGCCAGAAGATGTCCCAGGCGATGATGGAGCTGTACAAGAAAGAGAAGATCAACCCGCTGGGCGGCTGCCTGCCGATCCTGGTGCAGATGCCGGTATTCCTGGCCCTGTACTGGGTACTGCTGGAAAGCGTAGAAATGCGCCAGGCCCCGTGGATGCTGTGGATTACCGACCTGTCGATCAAGGATCCGTTCTTCATCCTGCCGATCATCATGGGCGCCACCATGTTCATCCAGCAGCGTCTGAACCCGACCCCGCCCGATCCGATGCAGGCGAAGGTGATGAAAATGATGCCGATCATCTTCACCTTCTTCTTCCTGTGGTTCCCGGCTGGCCTGGTGCTGTACTGGGTTGTGAACAACTGCCTGTCGATCGCACAGCAGTGGTACATCACCCGCAGCATCGAAGCAGCCACCAAAAAAGCTGCTGCTTGACAGGCTACTGCGCTAGCCTGTGAATAAAAACGCCCCCTAGTGGGGCGTTTTTGCTATCTGTCGTTTTTGTCGTAGAGGCTTTCGAGCATGAACACTGTGGGTGAAACCATCGCCGCCATTGCCACCGCCCAGGGCCGCGGCGGCGTTGGCATTGTCAGGTTGTCCGGCCCTCTGGCTGCCAAGGCTGGCCAGTTGATCACCGGCCGTACGCTTACGCCGCGCCATGCCCACTACGGCCCGTTCCGCGACGAACAGGGGCTGGTGCTGGATGAAGGGATTGCGTTGTTCTTCCCCGGGCCGAACTCGTTCACCGGCGAGGATGTGCTCGAACTACAGGGCCACGGTGGCCCGGTGGTGCTGGACATGCTGCTGCAGCGCTGTGTACAAGTCGGCTGCCGGCTGGCCCGCCCAGGTGAATTCAGCGAGCGCGCGTTCCTCAACGACAAGCTCGACCTGGCCCAGGCCGAAGCCATTGCCGACCTGATCGAGGCTAGCTCCAGCCAGGCGGCACGCAATGCCCTGCGCTCGCTGCAGGGGGAATTCTCGAAACGTGTGCACAGCTTGACCGAGGCATTGATTGCCCTGCGCATCTACGTCGAAGCAGCGATCGATTTCCCCGAGGAGGAGATCGATTTTCTTGCCGATGGCCATGTGCTGTCGATGCTCGATAGCGTGCGCGGGGAGTTATCCACCGTGCAGCGTGAAGCCGGGCAGGGCGCGTTGCTGCGTGATGGCATGACCGTGGTAATCGCCGGCCGACCCAATGCTGGCAAATCGAGCCTGCTGAATCAGTTGGCGGGGCGTGAGGCTGCCATTGTCACCGATATCGCTGGCACCACCCGCGACATCCTGCGTGAACATATCCACATCGACGGTATGCCGCTGCATGTAGTCGATACTGCAGGTTTGCGCGATACCGACGACCATGTGGAAAAAATTGGCGTAGAACGCGCGCTGAAGGCCATTGGCGAGGCTGACCGTGTGCTGTTGGTAGTGGACTCCACCGCGCCCGAGGCCAGTGACCCGTTCGCGCTATGGCCGGAGTTTCTCGATCAGCGGCCAGACCCTGCCAAGGTTACGCTGATTCGTAACAAGGCCGACCTCAGTGGTGAGCGGATCGGGCTGGAGCAGTGTGATGACGGCCATGTGACGATCACCCTCAGCGCCAAAGGGGATGACGCAGGGCTGCAACTGTTGCGTGACCATCTGAAGGCCTGCATGGGTTATGAACAGACTGCAGAGAGTGGTTTCAGTGCCCGCCGGCGCCACCTGGACGCTTTGCGCCAGGCCAGCGAGCACCTGGAACACGGCCGTGCGCAGCTGACCCTGGCTGGCGCGGGTGAGCTGCTGGCGGAGGACCTGCGCCAAGCACAGCAGGCCCTGGGGGAGATTACCGGGGCATTCAGCTCGGATGACCTGCTGGGTCGGATTTTCTCTAGTTTCTGCATCGGCAAGTAATTATCGCTCGGTAACGGACGATGTCTGTACCTGCTCGTCAATCGAATAGGGTAGGGGCCGCGACTGTCCCCATGGCAAACTCATTCAAGCGGCGCAACAACGCCGGGCGTTTGCCATGAGCCGCACGGAAGTCTTGCAGGCCGCGCTCGTAGGCTTCCATGTTGCAGATCAGCTCATGTCCCTGGGCCAGTACCTTCAGTATCTGCACCGTTTTGTCGTAGCCAGAAGCAGTACCACGCGAAGCATGGGTGTGAGCCGCGGCCCAGTATTTTTCCGGTGTTTCCATTATCCGGCGAAGTTCGCCCTCTCGCTGTCGGCGAACTTCATCCACAAGCTGTGCGTGAGCTTCGGCTTCGCGCACTTGCCGGGCAGTGGCCGCCGACCGAGCCAGTTCGCGCAAGGTTGCGACTGTGCGTCGCGGGCCATTTGAGGGCTCTGGCCGCTGCGCCTTCAGCCATGTTGCATAGCTTCTCTGAACCTCGAGTTCCGCTTGTCGTCCCTGACCTTGGGCGACGCGCCGGAATACCTCTTGCATTCGCGAAACCGGCCAGGTTTCCAGCCAGTTGGTGATCTGCTGAGCCTCGTCATTCCTGGTTATGGTATCTGGCGCCGCACTACCGCTGCTGGCAGCCTCGAGCATATCTGGATCTATCTCCATAAAGGCGACGAACGCCTTTTGTGCTGGGGATAACTCTGCCAAGCCTGCGGGGACTTCAGGCTCTATTTCATCTTCCCCACATTCGTCCACAGCCGCCAGCCACCCCAAGTAAAGCGGCCTGATATCGCCGCGCAGCAGTTCATCACGCAGAGGGATCAACTGTTGTATCCAGCCGCTGCCATCATCTTCAGCGTACCGGTCATAGTCTTCGCTTTCTGACAGCGTCCACCAAAGAATCCAGTGAGTATCACTGTAGGTTGCCGAAAATCTCGATGTCAGGAAGGGCTGTAGCTCCTCTGCATCAAGCGCAGCCTTCGGGAGCCGCAGCGACAGGTCGCAACTGCCCCAGTCCGCCAGATAGACGAACGCGTCGAAATAACGCTGCATCCAGTCGATGGGATCAGCCTTGAGACCACCCCAGTGGTAATGATTGACGAGCCCTCGGGGGGTGATGTCTGCACGTGACGATTTGCCACGCAGCTGGTTCATTTCGCTGCGGGTCAGAGGTCGGTCGATCGCTGCAAATTCGTAGTACTGGTATTCGCTCATGCGTTCACATCTCAACAGGAATGGCAGGCTTAAGCCCTGTGGAAAACTCGCCTTCAGCTCCGTTGATAAGCAGGCTTTTTTTCTGAGGACAAACCCGCCTGTGGATAAATGGCTATTTAATCCACAGGCTAAATCGCGTTATCCATAGCCCTCATGGCACTCCAACCACAGGGTTTAATTTCTCTATACATGACGTAAATCAACGGCTACAGCACCTTATCCACAGATAGGCATGTGCATAAGAATAAACATAAAAACAAAGCTTTTTTAAATTTTTCCTCTTTGATTTCTGTTGTCTGCCATTCATCCACAGATTGATCAAAATTTGCTCAGACGGTTCCTTTAGAGGGGGTGAAGTCCCTATACTTGTCCGCTTACCTTCTCTATTCGCAAAAACAGGCACGAGGTGCGTGGTGGATTTCCCTTCCCGTTTTGAAGTGATCGTCATCGGCGGCGGCCATGCCGGTACCGAGGCTGCGCTTGCGTCTGCACGCATGGGGGTGAAAACCCTGCTGCTGACCCATAACGTGGAAACCCTCGGTCACATGAGCTGCAACCCCGCCATCGGCGGTATTGGCAAAAGCCATCTGGTCAAAGAGATAGATGCCCTCGGCGGCGCCATGGCGCTGGCTACCGACAAGAGCGGCATCCAGTTCCGCGTTCTGAACAACCGCAAGGGCCCGGCCGTACGTGCCACCCGTGCACAGGCTGACCGCGCCATCTACAAGGCGGTGGTGCGAGAAATCCTGGAAAACCAGCCGAACCTGTGGATATTCCAGCAGTCCTGCGACGACCTCATCGTCGAGCAGGACCAGGTCAAAGGCGTAGTGACCCAGATGGGCCTGCGTTTCTTCGCCGAATCCGTGGTACTGACTACCGGTACCTTCCTCGGAGGCCTTATCCACATTGGTCTGCAAAACCATTCCGGCGGTCGCGCCGGTGATCCGCCTTCGATCGCCCTGGCCCATCGCATGCGTGAACTGCCGCTGCGCGTCGGCCGCCTGAAAACCGGTACTCCGCCACGCATCGATGGCCGTTCGGTGGACTTCTCGGTGATGACTGAACAGCCGGGTGATACGCCGATTCCGGTGATGTCGTTCATGGGCAGTGCCGAAATGCACCCACGCCAGGTGAGCTGCTGGATTACCCACACCAATGCCCGCACCCACGAGATCATTGCCTCGAACCTCGACCGTTCGCCGATGTACTCGGGTGTGATCGAAGGTGTCGGCCCGCGCTACTGCCCGTCGATCGAAGACAAGATCCACCGCTTCGCCGACAAGGAAAGCCACCAGGTGTTCATCGAGCCGGAAGGCCTGACCACCCATGAGCTGTACCCCAACGGTATTTCCACTTCGCTGCCGTTCGACGTGCAACTGGAGCTGGTGCGTTCGATCCGCGGCATGGAAAACGCCCACATCGTGCGCCCGGGCTATGCCATCGAGTACGATTACTTCGACCCGCGCGATCTCAAGTACAGCCTCGAGACCAAGGTCATCGGCGGCCTGTTCTTCGCCGGGCAGATCAACGGCACCACCGGTTACGAAGAAGCCGGGGCCCAGGGCCTGCTGGCCGGGACCAACGCGGCACTGCGTGCGCAAGGCCGTGAAAGCTGGTGCCCGCGCCGCGACGAGGCGTACATCGGCGTACTGGTCGACGACCTGATCACCCTGGGGACCCAGGAGCCGTACCGCATGTTCACCTCGCGTGCCGAGTACCGCCTGATCCTGCGCGAAGACAACGCCGACCTGCGCCTGACCGAAAAAGGCCGCGAACTCGGCCTGATCGACGACCAGCGCTGGGCCGCCTTCTGCGCCAAGCGCGACGGCATCGAGCGTGAAGAACAACGCCTGAAGTCGACCTGGGTACGGCCGAACACCGAGCAAGGCCAGGCCATTGTGGATAAGTTCGGTACCCCGCTCAGCCACGAGTACAGCCTGCTCAACCTGCTGGCGCGCCCGGAAATCGACTATGCCGGGCTGATCGAGGCGACTGGTGGCGAAGCGATCGATCCACAGGTCGCCGAGCAGGTCGAAATCCGCACCAAGTACGCCGGTTACATCGACCGCCAGCAAGATGAAATCGCTCGCCTGCGCGCCAGCGAAGACACCCGCCTGCCTGTGGATATCGATTACTCGACCATTTCCGGCCTGTCCAAGGAAATCCAGGGCAAGCTGGGCCAGACCCGTCCGGAAACCCTGGGCCAGGCTTCGCGTATCCCGGGCGTGACCCCGGCGGCGATTTCCCTGCTGCTGATTCACTTGAAAAAACGCGGCGCTGGCCGCGAATTGGAGCAAAGCGCTTGAGTTCCCTGGTCACCCCGCAACACGCAGAAGAGTTGTCCACAGGTGCGCGCCAGCTCGGTGTCGAGCTGAGCGCCGAGCATCACGAAAAGCTGCTCGGCTACCTGGCCCTGCTGATCAAATGGAACAAAGCCTACAACCTCACCGCCGTGCGCGACCCCGACGAGATGGTGTCGCGCCACCTGCTCGACAGCCTCAGCGTCATGCCGTTTATCCACAGCGAGCGTGACAACTGGCTGGATGTCGGCAGCGGCGGTGGCATGCCTGGCATCCCGTTGGCTATCCTGCATCCGCACAAGCGCGTGACCGTGCTGGACGCCAATGGCAAGAAGACCCGCTTCCTGACCCAGGTGAAAATGGAGCTCAAGCTGGACAACCTCACGGTTATCCACAGCCGGGTCGAGGCCTTTCAGCCAACACTACCGTTCAGCGGAATCATCTCTCGCGCCTTCAGCAGCATGGACAACTTCACCAACTGGACCCGCCATCTGGGCGACACCGGGACGCAATGGCTTGCAATGAAGGGGCTGCATCCTGCCGATGAACTGGTAGCATTGCCCGCAGACTTCACAGTGGAAAGCGAACAGGCCCTGACCGTTCCGGGTTGCCAGGGCCAGCGCCATCTGCTGATACTGCGCCGCAAGGCATGACTGGGAACACACGCAACAATGGCTAAGGTATTCGCAATCGCGAACCAGAAAGGTGGTGTGGGCAAGACCACCACCTGTATCAATCTCGCTGCCTCGCTGGCCGCGACCAAGCGTCGTGTGCTGCTGATCGACCTCGATCCGCAGGGCAACGCCACCATGGGCAGCGGTGTCGACAAGCACGAGCTCGAGCACTCGGTCTACGACCTGCTGATCGGGGAATGCGACCTGGCCCAGGCCATGCATTACTCCGAGCACGGTGGTTTCCAGTTGCTGCCGGCCAACCGTGACCTGACCGCCGCCGAAGTGGTACTGCTGGAAATGCAGGTCAAGGAGAGCCGCCTGCGCAACGCCCTGGCGCCAATCCGCGAGAACTACGACTACATCCTCATCGACTGCCCGCCGTCGCTGTCGATGCTTACGCTCAACGCTCTGGTCGCCTCCGACGGTGTGATCATCCCCATGCAGTGTGAATACTACGCACTGGAAGGTCTCAGCGACCTTGTGGATAACATCAAGCGCATCGCTGCCCGGTTGAACCCGGAGCTGAAGATCGAAGGCCTGTTGCGGACCATGTACGACCCGCGCCTGAGCCTGAACAACGATGTCTCGGCGCAGCTGAAGGAACACTTTGGCCCGCAGCTGTACGACACGGTCATTCCACGCAACATTCGCCTGGCCGAGGCCCCCAGCTTCGGCATGCCGGCCCTGGCCTACGACAAGCAATCGCGTGGCGCGCTGGCTTATCTGGCCCTGGCTGGGGAACTGGTTCGCCGTCAACGCCGTCAATCACGCACTGCACAAACAACTTAAGGAATCCGTATGGCCGTCAAGAAACGGGGTCTCGGACGTGGGTTGGATGCACTGCTCAGTGGTCCTTCCGTCAGCGCGCTCGAAGAGCAGGCTGTAAAGATCGACCAGAAAGAACTGCAACACCTGCCGGTCGAGCTGATCCAGCGTGGCAAGTACCAGCCGCGCCGGGACATGGACCCGGAGGCGCTGGAAGAACTCGCGCACTCGATTCGCAACCATGGCGTGATGCAACCGATCGTGGTGCGCCCGATCGGCGACAACCGCTATGAGATCATCGCCGGTGAGCGCCGTTGGCGCGCCACCCAGCAGGCTGGCCTGGACAAGATCCCGGCCATGGTCCGCGAGGTGCCCGACGAAGCCGCCATCGCCATGGCACTGATCGAGAACATCCAGCGCGAAGACCTCAATCCGCTGGAAGAGGCCCTGGCCCTGCAGCGCTTGCAGCAGGAATTCGAGCTCACCCAGCAACAGGTGGCCGATGCCGTGGGCAAGTCGCGGGTAACCGTGGCCAACCTGCTGCGCCTGATCACCCTGCCCGATGCGATCAAGACCATGCTCGCCCACGGCGACCTGGAGATGGGTCATGCCCGCGCATTGCTCGGCCTGGAAGAAAACCGTCAGGAGGAGGGGGCGCGTCATGTTGTCGCACGTGGCCTCACCGTGCGCCAAACCGAGGCACTGGTACGTCAGTGGCTCAGCGACAAACCTGATCCGGTCGAACCGAGCAAACCTGATCCGGATATCGCACGCCTTGAACAGCGGCTCGCAGAGCGCCTGGGCTCGGCCGTGCAGATCCGTCATGGCAACAAGGGCAAAGGCCAGTTGGTTATTCGCTACAACTCGCTTGACGAGTTGCAAGGCGTGCTTGCTCACATCCGTTGAAACAATTCCTGTTGTAGCGTGCAGTCGGAAATCACTACCGAAGAGTTGAATAGGGGTTAATCCACCCCTATACTCTGCGCGCATTTTGTCGGCACAAATTATGCCAAGTCATAACTGACTTGTTGGTCGACTTCCGAGGAGCAGTTGTGATGGAAATCCGCACGCCAAACCGCCTGCCTTTCCATCGCTGGGCGGTTTTTCCGGTACTGCTGGCTCAATTCGTCGTACTACTGCTGGCAGCCTTGGTGTTGTGGCAGTGGAAAGGGGCGGTCAGTGGATATTCAGGCCTTTGCGGAGGTTTGATTGCCTGGCTGCCCAATGTGTATTTCGCCTGGAAGGCTTTTCGCTTCAGCGGAGCTCGGGCGGCACAAGCCATCGTCAAGTCGTTTTACGCGGGCGAGGCAGGCAAGATGATTTTGACGGCAGTGCTTTTTGCACTGACCTTCGCAGGAGTGAAGCCACTGGCGCCGTTAGCAGTATTCGGCGTCTTCGTGTTGACCCTTTTGGTCAGCTGGTTCGCGCCCCTGCTGATGAATAAAAGACTTTCGAGACCTTAGGGCGTTTGAGGCAACCATGGCAGCAGAAACCGCTTCGGGCTATATCCAGCACCACTTGCAGAACCTGACCTACGGTCAACTACCAGACGGCAGCTGGGGCTTCGCCCATTCGGCTGCAGAAGCCAAGGCAATGGGCTTCTGGGCGTTCCACCTGGACACCCTGGGTTGGTCCGTCGCGCTGGGTCTGATCTTCCTGTTCATCTTCCGCATGGCGGCCAAGAAGGCGACTTCCGGCCAACCTGGCGGCCTGCAGAACTTCGTCGAAGTGATGGTGGACTTCGTCCATGGCAGCGTGAAGGACTCCTTCCACGGCCGTAGCCCGGTAATCGCCCCGCTGGCGCTGACCATCTTCGTCTGGGTGTTCCTGATGAACGCCATCGACCTGGTACCGGTCGACTGGATTCCTCAGCTGGCCATCCTGATCTCCGGTGACCCGCACATTCCGTTCCGCGCCGTGTCGACCACCGACCCGAACGCGACCCTGGCCATGGCCTTCTGCGTGTTCGCCCTGATCATCTTCTACAGCATCAAGGTCAAGGGCCTGGGCGGCTTCATCGGCGAGCTGACCCTGCACCCGTTCGGCAGCAAGAACATCTTCGTGCAGATCCTGCTGATTCCGGTCAACTTCCTGCTGGAATTCGTCACCCTGATCGCCAAGCCGATCTCGTTGGCACTGCGTCTGTTCGGCAACATGTACGCCGGCGAGCTGGTGTTCATCCTCATCGCCGTGATGTTCGGCGCCGGCATCCTCTGGCTCAGCGGCCTGGGTGTGGTGCTGCAGTGGGCGTGGGCTGTGTTCCACATCCTGATCATCACCCTGCAAGCCTTCATCTTCATGATGCTCACCATCGTCTACCTGTCGATGGCTCACGAAGATAACCATTAAGACCGCCTGGCGTGTCTGATAGCCTTCCCCGCTCGTTTGGGGGGAGGGCTTAAAAAGTCCGCAAGGGCATGCTGTACCAAACGATTTGTTTTACCGCTTCAAACTAAAAACCTAACCAATACGACGTAAAAGTCGGGAGGAAAGATGGAAACTGTAGTTGGTCTGACCGCTATCGCTGTTGCTCTGCTGATCGGCCTGGGTGCTCTGGGTACCGCCATTGGTTTCGGCCTGCTGGGCGGCAAGTTCCTGGAAGGTGCTGCTCGTCAGCCTGAGATGGTTCCGATGCTGCAGGTCAAAATGTTCATCGTTGCCGGTCTGCTCGACGCCGTAACCATGATCGGTGTTGGTATCGCTCTGTTCTTCACCTTCGCGAACCCCTTCGTTGGTCAGATCGCCGGCTAATCACTCGTTTCTTACGAGTTGATTGGTGTGATGGACAAAGACCGAGCGAGGTGTTGGCGTGAACATTAATGCAACCCTGATTGGCCAATCCGTTGCTTTTCTGATTTTTGTACTCTTCTGCATGAAGTACGTATGGCCTCCGGTCATCACTGCCCTGCAAGAGCGTCAAAAGAAGATTGCAGACGGCTTGGACGCTGCCAACCGCGCAGCTCGCGACCTGGAGCTGGCCCAAGAGAAAGCGGGTCAGCAACTGCGTGAAGCAAAGGCACAGGCAGCCGAAATCATTGAGCAAAGCAAGAAACGCGCTGCTCAGCTTGTCGAGGAAGCCCGTGAACAGGCTCGCGTCGAAGCTGACCGTGTGAAGGCTCAGGCTCAAGCCGAGATCGAACAGGAACTGAACAGCGTCAAAGACGCCCTGCGTGCCCAAGTGGGTGCCCTGGCTGTTGGCGGTGCTGAAAAGATCCTTGGCGCCACAATCGATCAAAACGCGCATGCGGAGCTGGTTAACAAACTGGCCGCTGAAATTTAAGCGAGGGCGATCATGGCAGAACTGACCACGTTGGCCCGACCTTACGCTAAGGCTGCCTTCGAGCATGCCCAGGCCCATCAGCAACTGGCCAATTGGTCAGCCATGCTCGGCCTGGCTGCTGCGGTGTCGGAAGACGACACCATGCAGCGCCTGCTCAAGGCCCCGCGACTGACAAGCGCAGAAAAGGCCGCCGCATTCATTGAAGTGTGCGGTGACAAGTTCGATGCACAGGCACAGAATTTCATTCATGTTGCCGCGGAAAACGAGCGTCTCCTGCTCCTGCCGGAGATTGCCGCCCTGTTCGACCTGTACAAGGCCGAGCAAGAAAAATCCGTGGACGTGGAAGTCACCAGTGCTTTTGCGTTGAACCAAGAACAGCAAGACAAACTCGCCAAGGTTCTCAGTGCACGGCTCAGCCGGGAAGTGCGCCTGCACGCGTCGGAGGATGCCAGCCTGATCGGCGGCGTCGTCATCCGCGCCGGCGACCTGGTAATCGATGGCTCGGTTCGCGGCAAGATCGCGAAACTGGCCGAAGCATTGAAATCTTGAGTTTGAAGGGGCAGCAGAGCAATGCAGCAACTCAATCCTTCCGAAATTAGTGAAATCATCAAGGGTCGCATCGAGAAACTCGATGTCGGCTCCCAAGCCCGTAACGAAGGTACCGTCGTAAGCGTTTCCGACGGTATCGTACGGATCCACGGTCTGGCCGACGCTATGTACGGCGAAATGATCGAGTTCCCGGGCGGCGTATACGGTATGGCACTGAACCTGGAGCAAGACTCCGTAGGTGCAGTGGTACTGGGTGCGTACACCTCCCTCGCCGAGGGCATGAGCGCCAAGTGCACCGGTCGCATCCTGGAAGTTCCGGTTGGTAAGGAACTGCTGGGCCGCGTCGTCGACGCACTGGGCAACCCGATCGATGGCAAAGGTCCGCTGAACAACACCGAGACCGACGCGGTCGAGAAAGTTGCTCCAGGCGTGATCTGGCGTAAGTCGGTAGACCAGCCTGTACAGACTGGCTACAAATCGGTCGATGCCATGATCCCGGTTGGCCGTGGCCAGCGCGAGCTGATCATCGGTGACCGTCAGATCGGTAAGACCGCCATGGCGGTCGACGCGATCATCAACCAGAAAAACAGCGGTATCTTCTGCGTATACGTGGCCGTAGGCCAGAAGCAGTCGACCATCGCCAACGTTGTGCGCAAGCTGGAAGAAGCCGGCGCCCTGGCCAACACCATCGTTGTTGCCGCCAGTGCCTCGGAATCGGCCGCGCTGCAGTTCCTGGCTCCTTACGCCGGCTGCACCATGGGCGAGTTCTTCCGTGACCGCGGTGAAGACGCCCTGATCGTTTACGATGACCTGTCCAAGCAGGCCGTTGCCTACCGTCAGATCTCCCTGCTGCTGCGCCGTCCGCCAGGACGTGAAGCGTACCCAGGCGACGTGTTCTATCTCCACTCCCGTCTGCTGGAGCGTGCATCGCGCGTTTCGGAAGAGTACGTCGAGAAGTTCACCAACGGCGCAGTCACTGGCAAGACCGGTTCCCTGACCGCCCTGCCGATCATCGAAACCCAGGCTGGCGACGTTTCCGCGTTCGTTCCGACCAACGTGATCTCCATCACCGACGGTCAGATCTTCCTGGAATCGGCCATGTTCAACTCGGGCATCCGCCCTGCAGTTAACGCCGGTGTTTCGGTATCCCGCGTAGGTGGTGCCGCTCAGACCAAGATCATCAAGAAGCTGTCCGGTGGTATCCGTACCGCTCTGGCTCAGTACCGTGAACTGGCTGCATTCGCCCAGTTCGCTTCCGATCTGGACGAAGCGACCCGCAAGCAGCTGGAGCATGGTCAGCGCGTAACCGAGCTGATGAAGCAGAAGCAGTACGCGCCGATGTCCATCGCGGACATGGCCCTGTCGCTGTACGCCGCTGAGCGTGGCTTCCTGACCGACGTAGAAGTCTCCAAGGTCGGTAGCTTCGAGCAAGCACTGATCGCCTACTTCAACCGTGATCACGCCGAACTGTTGGCGAAGATCAATGTGAAGGGTGACTTCAACGACGAAATCGACGCTGGCATGAAAGCCGGTATCGAGAAGTTCAAGGCCACCCAGACCTGGTAAGCCGCAGCGGGGGCTTCTGGCCCCCGCTTGCTAACCTGATAGGTGATACATGGCAGGCGCAAAAGAGATTCGCAGTAAGATTGCGAGCATCAAAAGCACGCAAAAAATTACCAGCGCCATGGAGAAAGTGGCGGTCAGCAAGATGCGCAAGGCACAACTGCGCATGGCTGCTAGCCGTCCTTACGCGGAGCGTATCCGCCAGGTGATCGGTCATCTGGCCAACGCCAACCCGGAATACCGCCACCCGTTCATGATCGAGCGCCCTGTAAAGCGCGCCGGTTATATCGTGGTGAGCAGTGACCGTGGTTTGTGCGGTGGCTTGAACACCAACCTGTTCAAGGCCCTGGTCAAGGACATGAACGAAAACCGCGAACAGGGCGTGGAAATCGACCTGTGCGTGATCGGCAGCAAGGGTGCGACTTTCTTCCGCATCTTTGGCGGTAACGTCGTAGCCGCGATCAGCCACCTGGGCGAAGAGCCATCGATCAACGATCTGATCGGCTCCGTCAAAGTGATGCTGGACGCCTACCTGGACGGCCGTATCGATCGCCTCTCGGTGGTTTCGAACAAGTTCATCAACACCATGACCCAAAAACCGACGGTCGAGCAATTGGTACCGTTGGTGGCAACCCCGGATCAGGAACTCAAGCACCACTGGGACTACCTGTACGAACCCGACGCAAAAGAGCTGCTGGACGGCTTGATGGTGCGTTACGTGGAGTCGCAGGTGTACCAGGCGGTGGTCGAGAACAACGCTGCTGAACAAGCGGCCCGGATGATCGCCATGAAAAACGCCACAGACAACGCCGGTGACCTGATCAGCGAACTCCAGCTGATCTACAACAAGGCGCGTCAGGCTGCGATCACCCAGGAGATCTCGGAAATCGTCGGCGGCGCTGCCGCGGTTTAACGGTTCAAATATTCAGAGGATCCAGCTATGAGTAGCGGACGTATCGTTCAAATCATCGGCGCCGTCATCGACGTGGAATTCCCACGTGATGTCGTGCCGAGTGTTTACAACGCGCTGAAAGTACAAGGCGCGGAAACCACCCTGGAAGTTCAGCAGCAGCTGGGCGACGGCGTGGTTCGTACCATTGCGATGGGCTCGACCGAAGGCCTGAAGCGCGGTCTGGATGTCGTCGACACCGGCGCTGCCATTTCCGTTCCAGTTGGTAAGGCCACCCTGGGCCGTATCATGGACGTTCTGGGCAACCCGATCGACGAAGCTGGCCCGATCGGTGAAGAAGAGCGTCGTGGTATTCACCGCGCTGCACCTTCGTTCGCTGACCAGGCAGGCGGCAACGACCTGCTGGAAACCGGCATCAAGGTTATCGACCTGGTTTGCCCGTTCGCCAAGGGTGGTAAGGTTGGTCTGTTCGGTGGTGCCGGCGTCGGCAAGACCGTCAACATGATGGAACTGATCCGTAACATCGCCATCGAGCACAGCGGTTATTCCGTGTTCGCCGGTGTGGGTGAGCGTACTCGTGAAGGTAACGACTTCTACCACGAGATGAAGGATTCCAACGTTCTCGACAAGGTAGCGCTGGTCTACGGTCAGATGAACGAGCCACCAGGAAACCGTCTGCGCGTAGCGCTGACCGGCCTGACCATGGCTGAGAAGTTCCGTGACGAAGGTAACGACGTTCTGCTGTTCGTCGACAACATCTATCGTTACACCCTGGCCGGTACCGAAGTATCCGCACTGCTGGGCCGTATGCCTTCCGCAGTAGGTTACCAGCCGACCCTGGCCGAAGAGATGGGCGTTCTGCAAGAGCGTATCACTTCGACCAAAGAAGGTTCGATCACCTCGATCCAGGCCGTTTACGTACCTGCGGACGACTTGACCGACCCGTCGCCAGCCACCACCTTCGCCCACTTGGACGCCACCGTCGTTCTGTCCCGTGACATCGCCTCCCTGGGTATCTACCCAGCGGTCGACCCACTGGACTCGACTTCGCGCCAGCTGGACCCGAACGTGATCGGCACCGAGCACTACGAAACTGCCCGTCAGGTTCAGTATGTTCTGCAGCGCTACAAAGAGCTGAAGGACATCATCGCGATCCTGGGTATGGACGAACTGTCCGAAGCCGACAAGCAACTGGTAGCCCGCGCTCGTAAGATCCAGCGCTTCCTGTCGCAGCCGTTCTTCGTGGCCGAAGTCTTCACCGGTTCGCCAGGCAAGTACGTTTCCCTGAAAGACACCATCGCTGGCTTCAGCGGCATCCTCAAAGGTGACTACGACCACCTGCCAGAACAAGCGTTCTACATGGTCGGCGGCATCGACGAAGCGATCGAGAAAGCCAAGAAACTGTAATCCCGGCGCCCCGCAAGGGGCGCTAATCAGGTTGAGGCAAGCAGATGGCTATGACAGTCCATTGCGATATCGTCAGCGCGGAAGGAGAAATCTTCTCCGGTCTGGTCGAGATGGTGGTTGCGCACGGTAACCTGGGCGATCTGGGTATCGCGCCAGGCCACGCGCCGCTGATCACCAATCTCAAGCCAGGTCCGATCACGCTGACCAAGCAGGGTGGCGAGCGCGAGGTGTTCTACATCTCCGGTGGCTTCCTGGAAGTGCAGCCGAACATGGTCAAGGTACTCGCCGACACCGTGCAACGTGCCGCCGACCTGGACGAAGCCTCCGCTCAGGATGCCGTCAAGGCAGCTGAGAAGGCCCTGCATGAGAAAGGCGCGGATTTCGACTACAGTGCCGCATCCGCACGTCTGGCCGAGGCCGCAGCGCAGCTGCGTACCGTCCAGCAGATCCGCAAGAAGTTCGGCGGTTAATTCCGCAGGCTTCATGTAGATTGAGAAAAAGGGTAGCCATCGGCTACCCTTTTTCTTTTTTGTAACCCATAGAGCCGGTCATTTCACTGACGGCCCAGGATTGGTAGCCAGTAATGTCACTCGATATCGTTATTCTCGCCGCCGGCCAAGGCACCCGCATGCGCTCAGCGCTGCCCAAGGTGCTGCACCCGGTAGCCGGCAACTCCATGCTCGGTCATGTTATCCACAGCGCGCGCCAGCTGCACCCGCAAGGTATTCATGTGGTCATTGGCCATGGTGCCGAGCTGGTACGCGAGCGCCTGGCCGCTGACGACCTGAACTTCGTCATGCAGGACCAGCAGCTGGGTACTGGCCATGCCGTTGCCCAGGCACTGCCAGCCTTGACCGCCGATACCGTGCTGGTGCTGTACGGCGACGTGCCGTTGATCGAAGTAGAGACCCTGCAGCGTCTGTTGGCCAAGGCCAACGACCAGCAGCTGGGCCTACTCACGGTCAGCCTCGACGACCCGACCGGTTATGGCCGCATCGTGCGTGATGACCAGGGCAAGGTGACCGCCATCGTCGAACACAAGGACGCCAACGACGCGCAGAAAGCGATCAAGGAAGGCAACACCGGGATTCTGGCTTTGCCTGCCGCGCGCCTGGCCGACTGGATGGGCCGCTTGTCGAACAACAACGCGCAAGGCGAGTATTACCTGACCGACGTAATCGCCATGGCAGTGGCCGATGGCCTGGTGGTGGCCACCGAACAGCCGCACGACCCCATGGAAGTGCAGGGCGCCAACGACCGACGCCAGCTGTCCGAGCTGGAGCGTCACTACCAGCTGCGCGAAAGCCGCCGGTTGATGGCACAGGGTGTGACCCTGCGCGACCCGGCCCGCTTCGATGTCCGTGGTGAAGTGACCGTGGGCCGTGACGTGCTGATCGACATCAACGTGATTCTCGAAGGCAAGGTGGTTATCGAGGACGATGTCCAGATTGGCCCTAACTGCGTGATCAAGAACAGCACCTTGCGCAAAGGCGCAGTGGTCAAGGCCAACAGCCACCTTGAAGGGGCCGTGATGGGCGAGGGCAGCGATGCCGGCCCATTCGCCCGCCTGCGCCCAGGCAGTGTGCTGGACGCCAAGGCCCATGTGGGTAACTTCGTCGAACTGAAAAACGCCCATTTGGGTGAAGGCGCCAAGGCCGGTCACCTGACCTACCTGGGCGATGCCGAAATCGGTGCACGCACCAATATCGGCGCCGGCACCATCACCTGCAACTACGATGGCGCCAACAAGTTCAAGACGGTGATGGGCGAGGACGTGTTCATCGGCTCGAACAACTCGCTGGTTGCACCTGTGGATATCCACACGGGAGCTACCACTGCTGCCGGTTCTACCATCACCCAGACCGTCGAAGCCGGGCAGTTGGCCGTTGGCCGTGCGCGTCAGCGCAACATCGATGGCTGGAAGCGCCCGGAGAAGATCAAGAAGAGCTGAGTTATTCACAGCTGTTTCGATCGAAAGCCGACTTATGTGAATAAGTCGGCTTTTTTATTGGCTGTTCGGGTGTGGTGTGGGAGCGGCCTTGTGTCGCGATGGGCTGCAAAGCAGCCCCGACAATTTCTGCTTTGTCTAGAAATCCCGGGGCCGCGTTGCGGCCCATCGCGACACAGGGCCGCTCCCACAGGGATCGCGCCAGAGCGGAGAGAAATTATCCACAAGGCAGCGACAGCTTGACGAATCGTTCATCTTAGGTTTTGATTGCCACCATTATCTTTCGAATCGAAACTTAAGCGCTCATGTCGAAACGAAACACTCCGCAGCGGCGGCACAACATCCTGGCCTTGCTCAGCGAGCAGGGGGAAGTGAGTGTGGATGCCTTGGCCAAGCGTTTCAAAACGTCGGAGGTCACCATTCGCAAGGACCTCGCCGCCCTGGAAACCAACGGCCTGTTGCTACGGCGCTACGGTGGTGCGGTCCCGGTGCCACAAGAGCTGCTCGGTGAGCCTGCGCAGCCCGTGTCCAGTTATAAAAAGGCCATTGCCCGCGCCGCTGTCGGGCGTATCCGCGAACATGCGCGCATCATCATCGACAGCGGCAGCACCACGGCAGCCATGATCCCCGAACTGGGGCGTCAGCCGGGCCTGGTGGTGATGACCAATTCGCTGAATGTGGCCCGTGCCATCTGCGACCTCGAGCACGAGCCGGTGCTGCTGATGACCGGTGGCACCTGGGACCCGCATTCCGAGTCGTTCCAGGGCCAAGTGGCCGAGCAGGTATTGCGCTCTTACGATTTCGACCAGCTGTTCATCGGTGCCGACGGCATTGACCTGGGCCGGGGTACTACCACGTTCAACGAGCTGCTCGGGCTGAGCCGGGTCATGGCTGAAGTCGCCCGTGAAGTGATCGTGATGGTCGAATCGGACAAGGTAGGGCGCAAGATCCCTAACCTTGAGTTGCCTTGGGGCAGCGTGCATACCCTTATTACAGACGAACGCCTGCCCAGCACGGCACGTGAACAAATTCAAGCCCGCGGCATCAACCTGATCTGCGCCGCGATCAGCCAGGAGCAATAAACATGTGTGGAATCGTTGGTGCCGTCGCCGAGCGCAATATCACAGCCATCCTGATCGAAGGCCTCAAGCGTCTTGAGTACCGCGGGTACGACAGCGCCGGCCTGGCCGTCCTCACGCAGAACGGTGAGCTGCAGCGCCGCCGCCGTATCGGCAAGGTCAGCGAGCTGGAAGCCGCTGTAGCCGCTGATCCGCTGGCCGGCCAGCTGGGCATTGCTCACACCCGTTGGGCTACCCATGGTGCGCCGACCGAAGGCAATGCCCACCCGCATTTCTCGGGCAGTGAAGTGGCCGTGGTGCACAACGGCATCATCGAGAACCATGAAGAACTGCGCGAAGAGCTGAAGGGCCTTGGCTACGTCTTCGCCTCGCAGACCGATACCGAAGTCATCGTCCACCTGATCCACCGCACCCTGAAGAGCATTCCGGACCTGGCCGATGCCCTGAAGGCGGCCGTGAAGCGCCTGCATGGCGCCTACGGCCTGGCGCTGATTAGTACCAAGCAACCTGACCGCCTGGTGGCTGCGCGCAGTGGCAGCCCGCTGGTGATCGGCCTGGGCCTGGGCGAGAACTTCCTGGCGTCCGACCAACTGGCCCTGCGCCAGGTCACCGACCGCTTCATGTACCTGGAAGAAGGCGACATCGCTGAAATCCGCCGCGATCAGATCGCCATCTGGGACCAGAGTGGCCACAAGGTCCAGCGCGAAACCGTGCAGTACCATGAAGGCGCTGAAGCCGCAGACAAGGGGACCTACCGCCACTTCATGCTCAAGGAAATCCACGAGCAGCCAAGCGTGGTACAGCGCACCTTGGAAGGCCGCCTGGGCAAGGACAACGTAATGGTCCAGGCCTTTGGTCCGCAGGCTGCCGAACTGTTTGCCAAGGTGCGCAACGTGCAGATCGTTGCCTGCGGCACCAGCTACCACGCTGGCATGGTCGCCCGTTACTGGCTGGAAAGCCTGGCAGGCATCCCGTGCCAGGTGGAAGTGGCCAGCGAGTTCCGTTACCGCAAGGTGGTGGTGCAGCCGGACACCCTGTTCGTCTCCATCTCACAGTCCGGCGAAACCGCCGATACCCTGGCGGCGCTGCGTAATGCCAAGGAGCTGGGCTTCCTCGGCAGCCTGGCGATCTGCAACGTGGGTATCAGCTCACTGGTACGCGAGTCGGACCTGACCCTGCTGACCCTGGCCGGCCCGGAAATCGGCGTGGCATCGACCAAAGCCTTCACCACCCAGCTGGTTTCGTTGATGCTGCTGACCCTGGCCCTGGGCCAGGTGCGCAATACCCTGGAAGCCGGCGTCGAAGCCGAGCTGGTGGAAGAACTGCGCCGCCTGCCGGCTCGCCTGGGCGAAGCCCTGGCCATGGACGCTACCGTCGAGAAAATCGCCGAGCTGTTCGCCGACAAGCACCACACCCTGTTCCTTGGCCGTGGGGCGCAGTACCCGGTGGCGATGGAAGGTGCACTCAAGCTCAAGGAAATCTCCTACATTCACGCTGAAGCCTATCCGGCAGGCGAGCTGAAGCACGGCCCGTTGGCGCTGGTGGACAACGACATGCCGGTAGTAACCGTCGCGCCGAACAACGAACTGCTGGAAAAGCTCAAGTCCAACCTGCAGGAAGTGCGTGCCCGTGGTGGCGAGCTGGTGGTGTTCGCCGACGAGCAAGCTGGCATGACCAATGGCGAAGGCACCCACGTGATCAAGGTGCCGCATATCGCCGACGCCCTGGCGCCGATCCTGTACACCATTCCGCTGCAGCTGCTGTCGTACTACGTGGCGGTGCTCAAGGGCACCGATGTGGACCAGCCGCGGAACCTGGCCAAGTCGGTTACGGTCGAGTGAGTCGGAAACTGGGCACGCTTTGAGTGGTCGCGCAGATTAAAGATTGACACAAAAGGTTAAAGTTTGACACAACGCGCAAACCCCCGTATTTACGGGGGTTTTCCGTTTCTGGGCCAAGCCGTTGGTCCGGATTAACCGCTTCGCTTGGGTAGCGAGAGTAGTCTGGAAGTCCCTTCGACGAGGCCGCCGGATGGACCATATTTTCCTATGACTATTTTTTGAGGATCAGGTGAAGCACTCCGGTTGGACTGAGGAGGTAGGGGTTGCGCGGTCGTAGGTTTGCTTCAAAGCAGGATATTGAACGGCACATCGCCAACGGATTTGGATCCGGCGCCGGAGCCCGTTATGTGCCTTGGTTGCGTGTGTAGGATGTCCCCTCAATGGGCCGCTCCCACAAAATTCAAGGCGTTAAAGTCGAACGCATACATCACCTCTTGTCCGATCTCGCGCGTGCCTACCTTCTGGTCTGTGAGTTTTCTGAAGAAGTAATGAACATCCGCTAGCAGTATCCGCTGCTGCCTTTTGAAAGCACTCAAGCAATCGCATCCATAAAATTCCAGAGCATGAGCCACATTCCATAGAGGCTATTCATCCGACTGTAGTGCTCCACTAACCCCGGACACCAGTTCTAGCCAAGACCTATCACCACATGAAGGTGTTCAATAAAATAGACACCATCGTATCTTCACTTGCGAGTTCAAGCTCGAAGCATTTCGAGTTTATATATCCCTAAAGCGCATACGAGTCGTAGCCGCATATGCTTTGATCCACTCAGCGGTTCGCATAACGTTTGGGTCCTCTACCCGCTGACGATTGACCACCAAGAACTCCTTTAGGCGACTTTTCTTTCGCAACGGTAACACTGGACAAAGATCCCCACGTGCTAGGGCTCCTGCCGCATAATATTTCCATCCAAGGGCAACACCATGGCCGTAAATGGCTGCATCCAAGAGCGTAGAATAAGTTGAGTATGACCTAATGAAATTATTTGAAGGTTTACCGAGATCTTGATTAGGCAGCCAGCTCATCCAGCTCATTAATGGACTTATGTGATTGGCTAATTGCAGCAGAGGGACTGCACAAAGATCTTCCATGCTTTCAATAGGATTTAAACGCAAAAACTCTGGACTTGCCACTGGGAATATGACCTCGTCAAGCAGTGGGTAATTTATGCCATCATTCCAGTTTCCACTCCCGAACCGAACTTC
The DNA here is from genome assembly GCF_000935045.1 of Pseudomonas sp. 10-1B. Classification (GTDB taxonomy): domain Bacteria; phylum Pseudomonadota; class Gammaproteobacteria; order Pseudomonadales; family Pseudomonadaceae; genus Aquipseudomonas. The sequence goes on along the minus strand of NZ_JYKS01000007.1, from coordinate 264,135 downwards.
AATGTCGCAATCGGCGATGCTGCTAGCTGTTGAGTCATCAATACAAATCATTTGCAGCAAAATATCCGGATTAGCCGAATAGAATTCGCTTAGTGCCGGCATGAGCCAGTTAGACGCCGCAACGCTTGTACGTAATTTGATTACAGTGCTTTGCTCTACTTCAGACTGAAAGGAGGCAATAGTGTTCTCAATATTGTCGAAGGCAACCGTTACCGAACTGAGCAACCGCCTTCCTGCCTCGGTAAGCTCTAGACGAGTACCGAACCGGACAAATAACGCCACCCCCACGCTTTGCTCGAGCTCCTTGATCTGACGGCTGATGGCTGGTTGCGAAATGAAAAGCTCTTCGGCTGCACGAGTGAAATTGCAGCGTCTAGCGGCGGCTTCGAAGGCGACTAACCTGTTCATGGAGCTCAGAATGCGGCGTGGGGTAGTCACTTGATGTCCTCTCCAGAAGATCAGTCTCATAACATATCGTTATCAGCGTCATAAAACCAGCTGCCGTTCCCCTTGCGTTCGGTAAGCCGTAATCTCTCCTAGAGGCATGACGGAACACCACCTCCGGCAAGCCAAATGCATTTTAAGAAGCTATAAAGCTCACACTCCGGCCCCAAGTGAGGAAGACGCCCATGCGCATCAACTCCGTGACCGCGCCACTGCCACGCAACGCTCATCAACCATCTGGGATGAAGAAGGTCCTCCGCAATGCATGCGCACGAGCGAAGCTGCTGTTCCGTGCAGATGCATCGTTTATAGCAAATTGCTATAGAGAGGCTGAGACGATCCGAAACCATGACGATGGAATAACAATGAAAAAAAAGCTTGAGATAAAAAACCTCTATAAAGTGTTTGGAGGCTGTTCTAAAGATGCCTTGCGGCTGATTCAAAGTGGTGCAGGAAGATGCCAGCTGTTTGCCAAGACCGGGCAGTCCTTAGCTGTCGACAATGCATCATTCACTGTGCACGAAGGTGAAATATTTGTAATTATGGGCTTATCAGGGTCGGGAAAATCGACTTTAGTTCGACTCCTCAACCGGTTGATCGACCCAACCGCCGGACAAGTTCTGTTCGACGGCAGAGACATCGCGGGAATGTCCGACGCCGAACTAAGAGCGCTGCGCAGGACTCACATCAGCATGGTGTTCCAGTCATTCGCGTTAATGCCACATCTGAACGTTCTGCATAACGTTGCATTTGGCCTTGAGCTTGCGGGTGAACCGAAATTGCAGCGGAACGAAAAAGCCCAGGAAGCGCTTGAAAAAGTGGGGCTGGGAGACCGAGGCCATTGTTACCCACATGAGTTATCCGGGGGAATGCAGCAAAGGGTCGGCTTGGCTAGGGCGCTGGCGAGTAATCCATCCGTGCTACTGATGGATGAAGCATTCTCCGCACTGGACCCGCTGATCCGAGCGGAAATGCAAGGAGAATTGGTCAAGCTCCAGCAACGGGAACAACGCACAATCATCTTCATTTCGCACGATATCGAAGAGGCATTTCGAATCGGGGATCGTATTGCGATCATGCAGGATGGTGTTGTTGTGCAGGTTGGGACCAAAGAAGAAATCGTGAAGCACCCCAAGAACGACTATGTGCGGTCTTTCTTTAAGAACGTGGATGTTACCCCTATCTACTCTGCCCTAGATGTTTCAGATGTATCTGGCGGCGCGATCGTGAATGCATCTCAGAGCAGTGTGAAAGAAGCCCGTGCTCAACTCTTGGCTAGTGATCGGAATTTCGGTTTCGTCGTCGATGAAGACCGCAGATACCTCGGTTTGATTTCCATCGAATCCTTGGATGCCGAGATTCGCGTGAAGCGTGAACCAGACCTGATTTCTGCCATGTTGACCGAAGTCCCTACGGTTACAGCCACAACCTCCGTGGCCAACATGTACGGCATGCTCGCAGAATTCTGCTACGACTTGCCGGTAGTCGACACGGATGGGCGATTCCGCGGCGCGGTAAGCCGCTCTCGCGTCTTCGAGCTACTGGGACAACGACCTGCATATTTAAACAGCGCACTCCCAAATTGAGCTAAACGTCCGCTAGCTGTTGTTAAAGAATAAAAATTTTGAGTCAAAGACTCCCGGATGGTATGTGCCATGAACGTTCGAAGATCTACAGCCAAACTCAACAGGTCTTTTTTTGCCCTGCTTGTCTACATGCTCCTGCCCTATCTAGCCCATGCCGCACCCTCAGCTGCAGTGGAATTGAGTGCGCAGGCACCACTTGTTGTCGATCAGAATGATCGTGCCTTAGCCCAACCCACCCTACAAACTGCAGATTTTCTTGCAAACTCGACGTCCGTTTCCGCCCATCCTACGTTCAGTCTCTGGCGTCCGTTCGATGAGCACCCCGCTATCCCACTGAGCCATTGGGTGACCGATGGGCTGGCGTGGGTTGTGACGAATTTCCGCCCGGCATTCCAGTTGATCCGTGTCCCCATCGATCAAACTCTCACGAGCTTTGACTCGGCGTTACAAATGGTTCCACAACCACTCATGTTGCTTTTGATCGGCATATTGGCTTGGCGAACTAGTGGCTACCGCCTGGCTATTGGTTCCGTTCTCGCTTTTATTTTCATCGGGCTCACGGGTGCGTGGTCGGAGACGATGGCAACGTTGTCTATGGTGCTGACTTCGCTGTTCTTCTGCCTGCTCATCGGCCTTCCGCTTGGTATCGCTTGTGCGCGCAGTGACAGGCTTCAAGCAGTTGTGCGACCGGTACTTGATGCTATGCAGACAACCCCAGCGTTTGTATACCTGGTTCCTGTGGTGATGCTCTTCGGCATCGGCAATGTGCCCGGCGTATTAGTTACCATAATTTTCGCCTTAGCCCCCTTGGTGCGGCTAACAACTCTGGGTATTTGCCAAGTCAGGCCAGACTTAATTGAAGCCTCTAGGTCCTTTGGGGCTTCATCGTGGCAAATGTTGTTCAAGGTTCAGCTTCCTCTCGCCATGCCTACGATCATGGCGGGCGTCAATCAAGCGCTGATGATGTCACTTTCGATGGTCGTCATTGCCTCAATGATTGCCGTGGGAGGCCTTGGACAGATGGTATTGCGCGGTATCGGCCGCTTGGATCTCGGACTGGCAGCAGTGGGCGGCATCGGCATTGTTCTAACGGCAATCATACTCGATAGGATGACGCAGTCGTTCGGTAGTACTAAACGGTCATCTAAGAGCCTCTGACCGGGTACTAACAGGTGGCACGACGCACGGCCCGGTCACTCAAGTAACCATCACAAGAAGAGTCTCGACAAATGACCTACCTTAAAGCTCAAGCAAATTTTCTGAAAGCTTCAATACTGTTTACACTTACATGTGTATCTTTACTGAGCAACGCACAAGATACCCTACCTGGTAAGGGCATCGCCGTAGTCCCAATCAAAAGTACGGATCAAGGCATCGCGTTCCAAAATCAGCTCGTCGTGCGTGGGCTAAAAGACCTAGGCTATGACGTCAAGGAAGCCAAAGAGGTCGAGTACGCCACGGCGCATATTGCCATTGCTAATGGCGACGCTACTTTCCTAGCTGGAAGTTGGGAGCCGTTGCACAACGACTTTTATGAGAAGTCAGGGGGAGATAGCAAACTGACTCGCAAAGGTGACTTATCTGCCAACGCCTTACAGGGCTATCTGATAGACAAGGTGACCGCAGATAAATATGGAATTACCAATATAAGCCAATTGAAGGATCCGGCCGTTGCGAAGCTTTTTGATAGCGACGGGGACCAGAAGGCCGATCTGACGGGATGCACGCCGGGCTGGGCTTGTGAGGAAATTATCGAGAAGATGCTCACAAGTACCGGTTTGAATGCAACAGTTACTCAGAAGACTGGATCTTATCCGGCATTGATGGCCGACGTAATCGCGCGCTACAAGGAAGGAAAGCCGATTCTCTACTATACTTGGACTCCCTACTACATCAGCGCTTTACTCGTACCAAATAAAGATGTGGTTTGGTTGGAGGTGCCTTATATAGCTAAAGCGGGTGAAACACCAACCACTGGAAAATACTACGGGTATGCTGTCAATACTCAACATATCGTATCGAACAAGGCTTTCGTTGAGGCTAATCCAGCGGCAGGAAAATTCTTCGAGCTGGTAAATATTGATGTTAACGATATCAACGCCCAGAACAACCGCATGTTCAAAGGCGAGGATAGCCCGAGCGATATCGATCGCCATGTCGATCTGTGGATCAGGAAACATCAACAGATCTACGACGCCTGGCTCACTGCCGCCCGCAATGCCGGTAAATAAGGGACAAAAGCGGAAGCTCACCATGAACACTCTATCACATGCTGCAAGACACGCTCTCCTGCGGGGAGAATGGCCACTGATGCCTAAGTCTGACGTTGTCAGACGCCCACTTCATTCTCCTGCTATCGGCTTGCTTGAGTTGTCGGTGGAAGTGGTAATGGCCAAGGAGCTTTTGGCCTTTTGCCCCAGGCAAGCGTCGCTCTACACAGGACGCATGGCCTTTTCTGGCGAGACGACGATTGATGGACTCTCCGCGGTAGCCAAAAGGGTTCCCGAAGCGGCAGCTCTACTGCCAGAGGCCGCCTGGATGCATGCCATCGTCTATGGCTGCACATCTGGGACCATCGTTCTCGGTCAGGATAAAGTTGCTGAGCTAATCCATCAGAGCCGCCCGGGTGTCCCTGTCGTCACCCCAATAGGTGCGGTTCTCAAGGCTTTCAAAGCCATGGAGCTCTCCAGAATCGCCGTGGTCACACCTTATGTAACTGAGGTCAACCGGCTGGTGGCCAGAGCTATCCACGAGGCCGGAGTTGAAATCGTGAGCGCACTCTCTTTCAGACAACGAGATGCCGAGGAAATGTTCCTCACCTCGGCCGAGGCATTTTTTGAAGCCGCCCTCGCGGCTGACAGCCCCGATGCCGAAGGCATCTTCATTTCATGCACGGGGATTAATGTCAGCCCAATAGTCAAGGAGCTTGAGCGGCTCACGAGTAAACCGGTTGTCACCAGCAATCAGGCAATTGCCTGGCAATGCCGCGAGATCGCCGGAGTTGCCGAAACTGAAGATGATCTCGGCGCTTTGTTCAGGCACCGACTGCCCGACCAGTGAAATTCTGAGTCGCGTACCGACACTCGGCGCCCTCGGGTCAATTCATATCTTCGGGACGGTCTTCTGGCACTTGTAGAGTTGCCGGATCCGTTACCGCTACGTCTATGAATCAACGGTCTAACTCAGCCGGCGCGGTCTATAGTTAATATTTTTTAAATTTCGGAGCCTTTAGATGGCCATCAATAATAAGAAACACCACCTTCCGTTCGGTTCCTTGTGGAAGATGAAGATTGATCATCCATACTCCTTGCTGGTTCAAGAGGGGGGGGTCGCTTGGTCCTGTGGTCAATGCCCGCTCGATGCGAACGGGCAAGTCGCGCATGAGGACGATTTAATCGCGCAGACGCACCATGTCGTGCAGTCGATCAGGAAGATCCTCGATAGCTCGGAAATGCGGTCACCCATGGCCGCTAAGTTGGTGGTCTACTATGTGGAAAAGTTTCCTGACCTTTTTCAGGAAATGATGTTTTTGCTGAAGCAGGCGTTCGGGGAGAAGTGTATTATCGTGCCCGTTCCCGTTCCGTATTTCTACTACAGCGGAATGCTGATCGAGATAGACATATACGCAGCAGAGGCAGAAACTTTTTCAAGGAGCGCAGTGGTCGAAAAAAACGGGCTGAAAATTGAGGTCATGGATTTTGACCAACTTGTCTGGGTCAAGCTATCCGCTGCAGCAGGTTATCAAAGGGGCGAAGATTGTGTCAGGATACTAAACGAAGTCCTCGAGGACTTCGACCTCACCACCAACGAATTCCTGTCTGACCACTGGTTTAGCCATCAGGATGCGCCTCCCTGTCTGCTCGCCGCGTTTTCTACACATGGCTTTGTCAGCGATCTGGGCGCAGTAGCGCTCACCCAACTGCCCGAATCAACAGCAGTCATTGGTGAGCTGACTTTCGTCAGGCGTTCATCGGCACAGGCTAGATCGGTATCTACCTCGCACCGAGTAGGTAATTCGGTGTTGACGCTGCGCCAGAAAGGCGAATTTTTCTGGGCCAACGTACGGTTCGAAAAGAGCGGATTGACGCTTCCAGAGCAGACTCGCAAGGCAATGATAGTTTTAAATAACGTCCTGCTCGCCCACGGCTTGAGTTTCGATCAGGTGTGCAAGGTCACTACTCACTATGTAGGCGATAGTACGCCTTCCGACCTGCACGAAAATATGACTGTACGCAACGCATATTTCAGCGCACCCGGCCCTGCCTCAACCGGCCTGCCGGTCGACGCACTACAGGGAGTGGATAGCCTAATCTCCATCGACGTATTCGGTCGAATCGCGTCATGAGCGTTATTGCGTGCGACGTCATTAAAGTTTAGTGCGTCGAAAAGATTTGGCTATCGACTTAGCCATTATTAAATTTCGGTCTTGGAGTTTATGAAGTGGCAATCACCAAAACACGAATTCCACTTCCTGGTCTGTACCCAGGCGTCGTCCATGAGTTGATGGTTCTGCAATTTGGTACAGCGGGCAGCAGGAGCATCTATGTCCAAGCAGGCCTGCATGCTGATGAGCATCCAGGTTTACTAGTACTACAGCACCTTATAGAGATGCTAAAGGAGCTGGATGAACGGAATAAAATTCAGGGTCAGATCACTATCGTTCCTTTCGCTAACCCCATCGGTATGTCACAACGCATTTTTGACAATGTCCTTGGTCGATTCGACTTCAGCAATGGCGAAAATTTCAATCGGAACTTTCCCTGCTTTGACGCATTGATCACTCAACAGTTAGGCGCCGGAGTCAAGCATTCAGTTTCGGACTGGAAATCATGCTTTGTCAGCCACCTTGACTCGCTGAGTCCCTCGACACCCACGGGCGCGATGAAAAGGCACTTGGCGAGGTTGGCCATTCAGCACGATATCGTGCTAGATCTTCATTGCGACATCGAATGTATTCCGCATATTTACGCATCGCATACTCAAGCGGACCAGGCTGTTCGTCTTTCCGGTGCACTGAGTGTCCCGGTCGTGCTACTGGAGCCTGATGGAGCCAGCGGCCGTGCGTTCGATAACATATATTCCAACGCATGGAGGCAACTCGAACTGAATGGCGCAATTGTTTCAGAACAGCGAGGATTCTCGGCGACAATAGAACTGCGGGGCAAAGCGGATGTTAACGACTATTGGGCGAAAGTGGATGCAACTGGCTTGCTCGAGTTCATGATCCAAGAAAACATCGTCGACGGGAGCGATATGGCTAGGCGTGATGCGCACACCGCAATCACTCAAAACTATGAGCTTGCAACAGCGTCCCAGATCCCTTGTCCGGTGGCCGGTCTCGTAACCTACAAAAAAAGACCTGGCGATGCGGTCAGTGAAGGCGAGGTCATTGCAGAGGTGGTCCACCTCGACAGCGACTGCTTTGGCGAGCGCACGGCCGTACATAGTGATTGCGATGGCTTACTCGTCATCCGGCAAGTGCCCGGCCTGGTCCGTCCCGGACAGCGCCTCGCGTTGATAGCCAGTAAGACACGGTTGCCCTCATGGGATGGTAACCACTCACTGTTGGATGCATGAGTAGTTGGCCAGGCGGGACCCTGGCCTCCAACACGAAAATGCCCACCTGCGGGCTAACTGAGAATGGCCCTGCTATTACCCCGATCTGTAGCTTCTCTCACCCCCATCGAGGTCTCCTATGAATAAAAAAAACCGCCACCCCGCTGAGGGCAAAAAGCCCATCACCATCTTCGGCCCAGACTTCCCCTTCGCCTTCGACGACTGGCTGGAACACCCCGCAGGCCTGGGCAGCATCCCGGCTGAGCGCCATGGTGAGGAAGTGGCGATCGTCGGTGCCGGTATCGCCGGCCTGGTGGCAGCCTACGAGCTGATGAAGCTGGGCCTCAAGCCAGTGGTGTACGAGGCCTCCAAGCTGGGTGGCCGGCTGCGTTCGCAGCCCTTCAACGGCACCGACGGGGTCATCGCCGAACTGGGTGGCATGCGCTTTCCGGTATCGTCCACTGCCTTCTACCACTATGTGGACAAACTGGGCCTGGAGACCAAACCCTTCCCTAACCCGCTGACCCCGGCCTCGGGTAGCACGGTGATCGACCTGGAAGGCCAGACCTACTACGCCGAAAAGCCCACCGACCTGCCCCAGCTGTTCCACGAAGTGGCTGACGCCTGGGCCGACGCGCTGGAAAGCGGTGCCCAGTTCGCCGACATCCAGCAGGCCATCCGCGACCGTGACGTACCCCGGCTAAAAGAACTGTGGAACAAGCTGGTACCGCTGTGGGACGACCGCACCTTCTACGATTTCGTCGCCACCTCGCGCTCGTTCGCCAAACTGAGCTTCCAGCACCGTGAAGTGTTCGGCCAGGTTGGCTTCGGCACCGGCGGCTGGGACTCGGACTTCCCCAACTCGATGCTGGAAATCTTCCGCGTGGTGATGACCAATTGCGACGATCACCAGCACCTGGTCGTCGGCGGTGTGGAACAGGTGCCGCAAGGCATCTGGCGCCATGTACCGGCGCGCTGCGCCCACTGGCCGGAGGGCACCAGCCTGAGCGCGCTGCATGGCGGCGCGCCGCGTACTGGGGTCAAGCGCATCGCGCGCGCCGCCGATGGCCGCCTGGCGGTTACCGACAACTGGGGCGACACCCGTCACTACAGTGCCGTGCTCGCCACCTGCCAGACCTGGCTGCTGACCACCCAGATCGACTGCGAGGAATCGCTGTTCTCGCAAAAAATGTGGATGGCCCTGGACCGTACCCGCTACATGCAGTCGTCGAAAACCTTCGTCATGGTCGACCGGCCGTTCTGGAAGGACAAGGACCCGGAAACCGGCCGCGACCTGATGAGCATGACCCTCACCGACCGCCTCACCCGCGGCACCTACCTGTTCGACAACGGTGACGACAAGCCGGGGGTGATCTGCCTGTCGTACTCGTGGATGAGCGACGCGCTGAAAATGCTGCCGCACCCGGTGGAAAAACGCGTGCAGCTAGCGCTGGATGCACTGAAGAAAATCTACCCAAAGACCGACATCGCCGGGCACATCATCGGCGACCCGATCACCGTTTCCTGGGAAGCCGACCCGCACTTCCTCGGTGCCTTCAAGGGCGCATTGCCGGGCCACTACCGCTACAACCAGCGCATGTACGCACACTTCATGCAGCAGGACATGCCTGCCGAACAGCGTGGCATGTTCATTGCCGGTGACGACGTGTCGTGGACGCCGGCCTGGGTCGAAGGCGCGGTGCAGACCTCGCTGAACGCGGTGTGGGGTATCATGAACCACTTTGGTGGCCGCACCCACCCGGACAACCCCGGCCCAGGCGACGTGTTTGACGATATCGGTCCGATTGCCTTAGAGGACTGAAACTCGATAACCCAAGCGTTTTTCCGAAATCTGTTGATTTTGAACCCCACCTTTCAACGTAGATCTTCAACCCCGGGCTGCCTCGGTAGCTAGGCTAAGCCGAACAGGTGGAGGTGATCGCCTGCGAACGGGCAATCCTACCTCTGCAGCTACCTAGGACAGCACCGGGGAAGGCTTCAACTCACTGCAACCGCTCTTCGCCAGTGGTCAAGTACCTGTTGAACCTCACTTATTCCTCTATCCCACCGACCGAGTCGGCTTCGATAGCTGGACCGCAGTGACCTTGTTTGGCCGCTTCGGACAGCCGTTAGTCACCACTATTGATACGTTTATTTCCAATTTATTTGATTTGTGAAATTAAACGTGTCATTTTCTTCGTGCCTCGCCGTACCCCGCACGGGCACAGGCAGGTACCGCCCTATCCACCGGAGTCAAGAATATGAACAAGACCGGATTTCTAGGCGCATTGACACTCTGTGCCTGCAGCGCGTTGGCCCAGGCTGACGAAGGCAGCTTGCGCATTGGCATCGAAGCGGCTTATCCGCCCTTTTCCTACCGCACCCCCGAAGGCGAAATTGCCGGCTTTGACTACGACATCGGCAACGCCTTGTGCGCGCAGATGCAGGTCCGGTGTCAGTGGGTAGTCCAGGAATTCGACGGCATGATTCCGTCGTTGAAAGTGCGCAAGATCGACGCGGTGCTGTCTTCAATGTCGATCACTGAAGATCGTCTCAAATCGGTCGACTTCACCGACAAGTACTACCACACCCCTGGTAAGTTCACGATGAAGGCCGGCAGCCAGATCCTCGACCCGGCACAGGACCTCAAAGGCAAGAAGCTTGGCGTCCAGCGTGCCTCTACCTACGACCGCTTCGCTACCGAGCAACTCGAAGGTGCGGGGGTCGAGGTGGTGCGCTACGCCGCACAGAGCGAAGCCTTTCTCGACCTGGTAGCGGGGCGGTTGGACGCCACCCTTGCCGACATCGTCAATACCGAAGAGAGCTTCATCAAGACCCCCGCCGGCCAAGGCTTTGCGCTGGTCGGCCCGGACATCAACGACCCTCGATACTTCGGCCGCGGCGCGGGGATTGCCGTGCGCAAGGGCGACACCGCCAACCTCGCGCGCCTGAATGCCGCCATTGCAGCAATCCGCGTCAACGGCACCTACCAGCAGGTACAGGCCAAGTATTTCCCGTTCGATATCTACGGCCAATAAACCCCGGCTGACGAGGACCTTCATCATGCTTCACGGCTACGGTTCGAGCATTCTCGAGGGCGCGTGGTTAAGCATCAGCCTGGCCTTGATGGCGATGGCAATGGCCATTAGCCTCGGCCTGATCGGCGCTGCTTGCCGGCTGTCACCGCTGCGCTGGCTGGCCGCCCTGGGCGAGATCTACACCACGATAGTGCGCGGTATCCCGGACCTGGTACTGATCCTGCTGGTGTTCTACGGCGGCCAGGATCTGGTCAACCGCTTGGCCCTGGCGCTGGGCTACGAGCAGTACATCGACATCAACCCGTTCATTGCCGGGGTCGGCACCATGGGTTTCATCTTCGGCGCCTATCTTTCGGAGACCTTTCGCGGGGCTTTTCTCGCCATACCCAAAGGCCAGGCCGAAGCAGGTGTCGCATACGGCATGGGCAGCCTGCAGGTGTTCTGGCGCATCAGCGTGCCGCAACTGGTGCGCTTGGCGCTGCCGGGCTTCACCAACAACTGGCTGGTACTGACCAAGTCCACCGCGCTGATTTCCGTGATCGGCCTGCAGGACATGATGTTCAAGGCCAAGAACGCGGCCGATGCCACCCATGAACCGTTCACGTTCTTCCTCACCGTGGCAGGCCTCTACCTGCTGCTGACCAGCCTGTCGCTGTTGCTGCTGCGCGCTGTGGAAAAACGTTATTCGTTCGGCATCAAAGCCGCCGAACTGTGAGGGGAGGTTTTCATGATGCTTGACTACCAACTGATCTGGCAGAGCCTGCCGCTGTATTTCAATGGCATTGCGCTGACCCTGAAAGTGCTGCTGATTTCACTGGCCTGCGGCTTGGCCCTGGCGATCCCCTTGGCATTGATGCGTGTATCACGCACTTGTCTGTTGCGCTACCCGGCCTGGCTCTTCACCTATGTCATCCGCGGCACACCGATGCTGGTGCAGCTGTTTCTGGTGTATTACGGCCTGGCCCAGTTCGAACCGGTGCGCCAGAGCCTGCTCTGGCCGTATCTTTCCAGCGCAACGTTCTGCACATGCCTGGCGTTTGCTATCAACACCAGCGCTTACAGTGCCGAGTTGCTTGCCGGCAGCTTGCGTGCCACCCCACGGGGCGAAGTCGAAGCGGCACGCGCCATGGGTATGTCCCGGCTGGCCCTGTACCGGCGCATCCTGCTGCCGTCTGCCCTGCGCCGGTCGCTGCCGCAATACAGCAACGAAGTGCTGATGATGCTCCAGACTACCAGCCTGGCGTCGATCGTCACCCTGGTGGACATCACCGGCGCAGCGAAAACCTTCAACGCCCGTTACTACCTGCCATTTGAAGCATTCATTACCGCAGGGCTGATCTACCTGGCCCTTACCTTCCTGCTAGTGCGCCTGTTCAAAGTGGCCGAGCGCCACTGGCTGGCCTACCTCGCCCCACGCAAGCACTGAGGAGCTTCCATGCAGCAAATTGACCATACCCTGCCCTGGAGCGCCTGCGGTACGCAACGGACGCTGAGCGTGTTTCGCTTCGGCAACGGCCCGCGCAAAGCCTATATCCAGGCCGCGCTGCACGCTGACGAGTTGCCAGGCATGCGCGTGGCAGTGGCATTGAAGGCCCGCCTGGCCGAACTGGAGGCGCAAGGCCGGCTGACGGGGGTAATAGAACTGGTGCCGCTGGCCAATCCGATTGGCATCGGCCAGATGTTCCAGGCTACCCATCAGGGCCGGTTCGAGTTCAACAGCGGGAAGAACTTCAACCGCGACTTCCCGGCATTGACCGAAGCACTGGTTGAGCGCCTGGAAGGTCAGCTGGGCGAGAATGGTGAAGACAACGTCGCCACCATTCGCTGTGCCATGCGCGACATTCTCGGCGAACTGCCAGTTGCACAATCGGAGCTCGATGGCCTTCGGCAGCTGCTTCTGCAGCACGCCTGTGACGCTGACGTGGTGCTCGACCTGCACTGTGATTTCGAGTCTGTGATGCTGCTTTATGCGCTGCCACAAAACTGGCCTCGCTTGCGCTCGCTGGCGGCACGCCTGGGCGCTCAAGCGGCGCTGCTTGCCGAGGACGCCGGCGGCAACGCATTCGACGAAGCCTGTGCGCTGCCGTGGGTGAGGCTGGCCGAACGTTTTACCCAGGCGAACATCCCGCTGGCCTGTATTGCCACCACCGTCGAGCTACGCGGCATGGCTGATACCGAACGCGAACGGTGCCAGGCTGATGCTGAACACATTCTTGCCTATCTGGCTGATCAGGGCCTTGTCAGCGGCCCGTGGGCGCCGGCACCGACACGCTGCTGTCAGGCCACACCGTTTGCCGGCGCCCAGTATGCCTATGCCGAACACCCGGGGGTGGTGAGCTACCTGCAACCCCTGGGGGCGCAGGTCAGAACCGGCGACCCGCTGTTCGAAGTCATCGACCCGCTCAGTGACCGACACAGCGTCGTCAGAGCCAGTACCGACGGTGTTCTGTATGCCCGCGAACGCCTGCGTTTCGCCCAACCAGGCCTGTGGCTGGCGAAAGTCGCCGGCAGCCTGCCTATTCGCCACGGCCGCTTGTTCAGCGACTGACACCAACGAGTATGCTTTGATGAACAAATTGGAAATTCACGACCTGCACAAAAGCTACGGCACCCATCAGGTACTCAAAGGCGTTTCGCTGCAGGCCAAGGCAGGTGATGTGATCAGCATCATCGGCTCCAGCGGCTCAGGCAAAAGCACTTTCCTGCGTTGCATCAACCTGCTTGAGCAACCCAATGCCGGGCAGATCATGGTCAATGGCGAAAACTTGAAGTTGCGCCCCTGCCCACGCGGCGGGCTGCGCGCCGCAGACCCAGGCCAGCTGCAACGCCTGCGCTCACGTCTGAGCATGGTCTTCCAGCATTTCAACCTTTGGTCGCACATGAGCGCCATGGACAACGTGATGGAAGCCCCGGTGCATGTACTGGGTATGGCCCGCAAGGAAGCCCGTGAAAAAGCCGAGCACTATCTGCACAAAGTCGGTGTCAGCCATCGCCGTAACGCCTATCCGGCGCACATGTCCGGCGGCGAGCAGCAACGCGTGGCCATTGCCCGGGCGCTGGCCATGGAGCCGGAAGTGATGCTGTTCGACGAGCCAACCTCGGCGCTCGACCCCGAGCTGGTGGGCGAGGTATTGAAAGTGATGCAGGCGCTCGCACAGGAGGGCCGCACTATGGTGGTGGTGACCCATGAAATGGGCTTTGCCCGGGAGGTTTCCAACCAGGTCATGTTCCTGCACCAGGGGCTGGCGCTGGAACGTGGCAACCCGCGGGAGGTGCTGGCCCGGCCGCAGTCGGAGCGCTTGCAGCAATTTCTTGCTGGTAGCCTGAAGTAAACAACCAAGGGCCCCTGGCTGCGGCCGAGGGGTCCTTGAGATACACTGCTGCCAATCTTTCAGGGAGCCTAGTGCAGGATGCCCAACCATTTGAAGCAAACCACTGTCTATGCCTCACCGGTTATGCGCAAGCTGTCAGAGAGCCTGCCCGACCTGCCGCCTTCGTTGCGCAAGGTCGCTGATTACATCCTGCGTCATCCGCTGAAGGCCGCCACCCTCACCATCGAAGAGCTGGCCCAGGCTACGGTGACTTCACCAGCAGCGGTCAACCGACTGGCCAAGGCCGTGGATCTGGGCGGCTATACGGGCATGAAGGCTGAGCTTGTAGCGACCTTGCAACAGATGGTCTCGCCCGTGGACAAGCTACGTAACGAGCTAGCCCAGCGCCCCAGCGGCGACTTTGGCCTACATGAGCAAATCCAGAGCGCCAGCAGTAACTTGGCTGTGGCGGGCAGCAACAACCAGGCCGACACGTTAGAAGCCTTCATTAGCAGGCTAACCTCGGCGCGCAAAGTTTATGTGCTAGGTTTTGGCAACAGTGTCTACCTCGCCGGCCTTGCGGCCTCGACATTAGTGCCGTTTTGCAAAGACACCTGTGCCATCAGCATGGAAGGCGGCAACGAGAATGCCGCCTATCGCCTGGCTGCGATTACTAAGCAAGATGTGCTGTTGGCGATTGCTATGCCACGTTACTCCCAAGATACTCTCCAGTTGTCGCGTTTTGCCCGTGAGCGCAATGCCACAGTGCTGGCGATTACCGACTCGCCAGCTTCCCCCCTGACAGCTATTGCACACCATGTCTTGTTCGCGCCAGGCGATCACCCGGTGCTGACCAGTTCCAACGTTGCCGTGCTAACACTGATCGAAGGCTTGGTAGCTGGCGTCATGGCACGAAATAAGGAAGCAGTGAAGTTGGCGACAGAACTAACCGAAAGCGTGATGTCTTATCTCCACCTACCCAGTAACAAGACATCCAAGAAATAGCGGATTGACTACAGCGAGCACTGCAGTTCTTCACCAATCCGGTACGGTGTGCGAATGTCTTATCACGAACTCAGTATTGAAGATCGTGTCACGATTCAGATCGGTCAGCTCCAGGGCCTGAGCCAGAGAGCAATCGCCCGGATGCTTGGCCGAAGCCCCTCGACCATCAGCCGCGAGCTGCGGCATAACACCAATGTCAAGGGCAAAGGCAACTCCTCGGCCGTCGGTACGCTGGTGGAACGCAGCACCGGATACCTGATGCTGATCTAGATGAATGACGCTACCGCTACCTCGGCCGTTGAAGGTTTCAGTACGGCGCTGAACCGGGTACCACTGGCAGCGCGCAAGACCATGACCTACGACCAGGGGCGGGAGATGGTCAGGCATGCCGAGATCACTCAAAACTGGCAGGTCAGTCAAACGGTCGTTTCCATGCCTTTCTCTACGGGCGTGTGTAAGTGAGTTTCCAGCATCTCCGTGAGCGAATACTCCAGAGGACCCCGGTAGGACCAAACTCATTTCTCCCAGTGTACTCGTCGACAGGCGCATCGGGATCCGACTGCGTTCTTAGATGTGGTTTGTAGGGCCCAGTAGGTAAAGGAGTTATTGGATGGCTGGCCGAGGTCGCTGTCGAGCTGCGCAAAGCCACGTCGTTGCTGGTTGCGACAGTTTTAATTCTCTAAATCAGCGGGAGCTGCAAAGCAGCCCCCGCTGTCTCGAATCAGATCTGCATCGCCATCCCATCCACGTTCATCGCTGCCTGGCGCAAGGCCTCGGAGCGGGTCGGGTGGGGGTGGCAGGTGAGGGCGATATCTTCCGCCGATGCCGAGAACTCCATGGCCACGCAGAACTCACCAATCATCTCGCTGACGCTTGGGCCTACCAGGTGCACACCCAGTACTTCATCGGTTTCGGCATCGGCGAGGACCTTGGCGAAGCCTTCGGTCTCGTGGTTGATCTTGGCGCGGCTGTTGGCGGTGAAGGGGAACTTGCCGACTTTGTAGGCACGCCCTTCGGCCTTGAGCTGCTCTTCGGTCTTGCCCACGCTGGCCAGCTCCGGGCGGGTGTAGATCACGCCGGGGATGAGGTTGTAGTTGACCTCGTGGGGCTTGCCGGCGATGCGTTCGATGCAGGCCACTGCTTCGTCTTCGGCCTTGTGCGCCAGCATCGGGCCGGAGGTGACGTCGCCGATTACCCAGATACCCGGCACGGACGTGCGGTGGTGCTCGTTGCCGAGCATGCCGCGCTTGTCGGTTACCAGGCCCACGCTTTCCAGGTTCAGCCCTTGGGTATAGGGGCGGCGGCCGATGGCCACCAGTACGTAGTCGGCCTGCAGCGTTTCTGCGGTACCGCCGGCGGCCGGCTCCAGGCTCAGGCTGACGCCATCGGCGCTGGCGCTAGCCTGGGTCACTTTGCTGCCCAGCTTGAACACCATGCCTTGCTTGGCCAATGCTTTCTGCAGGGTCTTGGCGGTTTCGCTGTCGGTGCCTGGGCAGATACGGTCGAGGTATTCGATGACCGTGACCTGGCTGCCCAGGCGACGCCATACCGAACCCAGCTCGAGGCCGATCACCCCGGCACCGATGACGACCAGGTGCTTGGGCACCTGCGGCAGGGACAGCGCGCCGGTCGAGTCGATGATGCGCTGGTGGTCGATGGTCACGCCCGGCAGGGGCGTGGGCTCGGAGCCGGTGGCAATGACGATGTCCTTGGCCTGCAGCGCGGTTTCGCTGCCGTCCTCGGCCTTGACCACGACCTTGCCGACGCCATCCAGGCGGCCCCAACCCTTGATCCAGTCGACCTTGTTCTTGCGGAACAGGTACTCGATGCCCTTGGTCAGGCCGGTCACGCTCTCGTCCTTCTGTTTCATCATCTGGGCGAGGTTGAGGGTGGGCTTCACTTCAATGCCGAGGTGGGCGAACTCGTCACCGCTGGCCGCCTCGTACAACTCGGAAGCATGCAGCAGCGCCTTGGACGGCATGCAGCCGACGTTCAGGCAGGTGCCGCCCAAGGTCGAGCGGCCTTCCACGCAGGCTACGCTCAGGCCCAGTTGGCCGGCTCGGATGGCTGCGTTGTAGCCGCCGGGGCCACCGCCGATGATCACCACGTCATAGGATTTCATGGGTTCAACTCCAGGATGAAGAAGCGCGAGAGGGGCACAAGGTTAGTCTGTGAACCATGAATTGTATACAATTTGCGTGCTTTTCAGGCCTGTTCGTTCTAGACCATGGTCGTGTTTAGCGGAAAACCTGCGCCAATGAACTACCCTGATCCGGGGGCGTCCGAAATGTATGGCGGGACGCCATCCAATGAGAGGGAGGGTCATCAATGCTTGCGCAACTTCCACCTGCGTTGCAAAGCCTGCACTTGCCTTTGCGTCTTAAGCTGTGGGACGGCAACCAGTTCGATCTGGGTCCGAGCCCGCAGGTCACGATCCTGATCAAGGAACCCCAGATGATCAGCCAGCTGACGCACCCGAGCCTGAATGAATTGGGCGAGGCGTTCGTCGAGGGCAAGCTGGAGCTGGAGGGCGATATCGGCGAGGTCATTCGCGTGTGCGATGAACTCAGTGAGGCTCTGCTGACAGACGAAGACGACAGCGCACCTCTGCGTACTGCCCATGACAAGGACACGGACGCCAACGCCATTTCCTACCACTACGACCTGTCCAACGAGTTCTACCAGCTATGGCTGGACGCCGACATGGCGTACTCCTGCGGTTACTTCCGCGAACCCGACAACACCCTGGCCCAGGCCCAGCAGGACAAGTTCGATCACCTGTGCCGCAAGCTACGCCTGCAGGCGGGTGACTATCTGCTCGATGTCGGTTGCGGCTGGGGTGGCCTGTCGCGCTTCGCCGCACGCGAGTATGGCGCCAAAGTGTTCGGCATTACCCTGAGCAAGGAGCAACTCAAGCTCGGTCGGCAGGGGGTGAAAGAAGAGGGCTTGGCTGAAAAGGTCGACTTGCAGATTCTCGACTACCGCGACCTGCCTCAGGATGGCCGTTTCGACAAGGTGGTCAGTGTCGGCATGTTCGAGCATGTGGGGCACGCCAACTTGCCGCTGTACTGCCAGAAGCTGTTCGGGGCGGTGCGTGCAGGTGGCCTGGTGATGAACCACGGCATCACCGCCAAGCACGTGGATGGCCGACCGGTAGGGCGGGGCGCCGGTGATTTCATCGACCGCTACGTGTTCCCTCACGGTGAACTGCCGCACCTGTCGATGATCAGCGCCAGCATCTGTGAAGCGGGGCTGGAGGTGGTGGATGTGGAAAGCCTGCGCTTGCACTATGCCAAGACCCTGCACCACTGGAGCGAGAACCTGGAGAACCAGTTGCACAAGGCCGCGGCGCTGGTGCCCGAGAAGACCTTGCGCATCTGGCGCCTGTATCTGGCTGGGTGTGCTTATGCCTTCCAGAAAGGCTGGATCAACCTGCACCAGATACTGGCAGTGAAGCCATACGCCGATGGGCACCATGACCTGCCCTGGACGCGGGAAGACCTGTATCGCTGAAGCCCGCAAGGGTATGCACATCTTGTAGGAGCGGGTTTACCCGCGAATGCGATTGTGGGTTCACTAACGCATTCGCGGGTAAACCCGCTCCTACAAGGGCCTGCGCAAAAATGAGTGCTTAGAGAATTGGCGAAATCAGCCGTGCAATCCGCATCGCCAGTTGTTGCAGCCGGTGGGTATCGCGGCTGTCCTCGGCAGTAATCTCCCGCGCCTGTTCAAAGTCATTGATCAGCATGTTCTCGACCTGGTCGGCGAAGCTGCGGTCGACCGTCAGCAGGGTGATTTCGAAGTTCAGGCGGAACGAGCGGTTGTCCAGGTTGGCACTGCCGATCGCGCTGACATCGTCATCCACCAGCACCACTTTCTGGTGCAGGAAGCCCGGCTGGTAGCGGAACATGCGCACACCGGCACGCACCGCTTCGAAGGCGAACAGGCTGGAGGCGGCATAGACGATGCGGTGGTCAGGGCGTGACGGGATCAGCACGCGCACATCCACCCCACGCAGCACCGCCAGACGCAAGGCGGCGAACATCGCCTCGTCAGGGATGAAGTAAGGGCTGGTGATCCACACCCGTCGGGTGGCCGAATGAATCGCTTCGAGGAAGAACAGTGAGCAGGTTTCCTGCGGGTCGGCCGGGCCGCTGGCCAAGGCCTGGCACAGCACGCCGTTATCCGGGTAGGCATCCGGAAGGATCAGCGGCGGTAGCTGGCGCGTGGCCCAGTACCAGTCCTCGGCGAACGACTCCTGCAGGCAGGCCAGTACTGGCCCGCTGATCTGCACATGGGTATCGCGCCAAGGTGAGAGCTGCGGGTGACCCCCCAGGTATTCATCACCCACGTTGTGCCCGCCGATGAACCCGAGCAGGCCATCCACCACCACGATCTTGCGGTGGTTGCGGAAGTTCACCTGGAAGCGGTTGAACCAGCCGCGACGGGTCGCGAAGGCATGAATCTGTACACCTCCATCGCGCAGCACCTGGCTGTAGTTCGCGGGCAAGGTATGGCTGCCAACGCGGTCATAGAGCACGAAAACCTGCACCCCTTCGGCGGCCTTGCGCAGCAACAGTTGCT
This sequence comes from Pseudomonas sp. 10-1B, assembly GCF_000935045.1. GTDB lineage: Bacteria > Pseudomonadota > Gammaproteobacteria > Pseudomonadales > Pseudomonadaceae > Aquipseudomonas. The sequence goes on along the minus strand of NZ_JYKS01000007.1, from coordinate 244,611 downwards.
GTAGCGCCTTGCCGAGGTTGTCGTCATGGATGATGAAAAACTGCACCAGCACCACGTTCCGGGCTTTTTCGATGGCGGCGAAGATGGCATCGAATGTCGCCTTGCCATCGATCAGCAACTTCACCTGGTTGTTGGCCAGGCAGGGCATGCGCCCCAGCTTGGGCATGGCGCGCAAGGCTGCATAGCTTTCTGACTCACGGGCTGTGAGGGCTTCTTCTACCCAAGGCCGCCAGTTGAGGTCGGCCATGGCCACGTGCATTTCCTGGTTGGCCTGGCGCCGGGCCTTGATATAGGCATAGAACGAACGGGCGCCGAAGATCAGGTACGGGATCAAGGTGAGGTAGGGGATGAAGAACAAGGGCATGGCCCAGGCGATAGCGCCTTGGGCAGTCCGCACGGTGAACAGTGCGTGCAGTGCGGCGACGATACCCAGCACGTGAACCAGGCCGAGTAGGAAACCGAAGAAGTAGGGGCTGTGGTAATCCATATGCATCCTGCTTGCCGAGTACACTTGAGCTAACAGAACACGTTCCCGGTCCGCCTTGCAACCCGAAGGTGGATTTGGCGTCTAAGGCTCAGCCCGGTCCGGTTGACCGGTTTTTCCAGGAGCGTTAGTCCATGAAAATTCGTCTGCCACTGTTGGCGTTGGCCTTGGGTGTGAGCAGCCCGCTGGTGCATGCTCAGATGCTGCAGCCAGGTTTGTGGGAGCTGACCACCAGCAACATGCAGGTCGATGGCAAGCCGTTACCCGATATGCAGTTCATGCTCGGCCAACTGAAGAACCTGCCGCCGGAGCAGCGCGCGATGATGGAAGGGGTGCTGGCCAAGCAAGGGGTGACCATCGGGGGCCAGGGGGTGCGCTCGTGCTTGACGCCGGAGCAAGTGGCAACCAACGACATCCCGTTGCAAGACCCGGCGTCAGGTTGCACCCAGAGGATTACCGAGCGCACTGGCAATGTGTGGAAGTTCCAGTTCAGTTGCCCCAAGGCGCAGGGCAGTGGCCAGGCCACGTTCCTCAGTGACAAGGAATTCACCACCCAGGTAAGTGGCACGTTCAACGCATCGGGTGTACAGCAGCAAGGCAGCATGAACACCCGAGCCGTTTGGTTGGGCAATGACTGTGGCACGGTCAAACCGCGCAGCTGATATCCCAGAAGCAAGGCATGCAAACCGATAGTTCCACGTGGAACATTTCGGCATTTCAAACAAAAAGGCGCTCAGCGGCAACCGCCGACCAAGCTGCAATGCAGGCTGAAGCGCTGGCCACTGGAACTGGATACACGGTTAAAGGTAGTCCAGCCGATGCGACGGCTGTAACCCACCCAGGCCTCACCATCGCTGGCCACGCCAGTAAAAAACGTCAACGTTCCATAGCGGCTGTTGGTTTGTGCCCAAAGGCGCCGGCTGGTGGTGTCATAGCCGCGCAGGTAGAACGTGCTGCCTTCGGTGCGCACGCTGTAGTAACTGCCCTTGCTGTCCTGGCAGGCGAGCAGCGTCGCGCTGCGCGTACAAAGCGCTAACGCGCTGCCCTGTGGCATGGCGAACAGCGAGGTGGGCATGGCCAACAGCAGCAACCCCAAAACGCGTGGCAGACTCATTTTTCATCCCCGGTGAGCACTTGTTCGTCGAGAACGGCTTGGCGAAATTGGATTGTTACTTTATAACATTATGCAATGCATCGTTTCGAATGCGTCCGCCTGAAGAGGTTTCGCCATGTCCAACCGTCTCCCCGTCACCGTGCTGTCCGGCTTCCTTGGCGCCGGCAAGAGCACTTTGCTCAACCATGTGCTGCGTAACCGCGACAACCTGCGGGTCGCGGTCATCGTCAATGACATGAGTGAAATCAACATCGACGCCAGTGAGGTGCAGCGTAACGTCAGCCTCAATCGCGCTGAAGAAAAACTGGTCGAGATGAGCAACGGTTGCATCTGCTGCACTCTGCGTGAAGACCTGCTCGAAGAAGTGGCGCGGCTGGCTGAAGAAGGGCGTTTCGATTACCTGCTCATCGAGTCCACGGGTATCTCGGAGCCACTGCCGGTCGCCGAGACCTTCACCTTCCGCGACGAACAGGGCCGCAGCCTGTCCGACATGGCGCGCCTGGACACCATGGTCACCGTGGTCGATGGGCTGAACTTCCTGCGCGATTACCAGGCAGCAGACACCTTGGCCAGCCGTGGCGAGACCCTGGGCGAAGAAGACGGGCGGTCGATCAGTGACCTGCTGATCGAGCAGGTGGAATTCGCCGATGTGCTGTTGCTGAGCAAGATCGACCTGATCAGCCAGCATGAGCGCGAAGAGCTCATCGCCATTCTACGCAGCCTCAATGCCCGGGCGCAGATCCTGCCCATGGTCATGGGCCAGGTGCCGCTGGCGCGTATCCTCGACACCGGTCTGTTCGACTTCGACCAGGCCGCGCAGGCACCTGGCTGGCTACAGGAGCTGCGCGGCGAGCACGTGCCGGAGACCGAAGAATACGGCATCGCGGCCACGACCTGGCAGGCCCGGCGGCCGCTTCATCCACAGCGCTTTTACGACTTTATCCACACCCCTTGGAGCAATGGCCGGCTGCTGCGCTCGAAGGGCTTCTTCTGGTTGGCCAGCAAATACCGGGAAGCCGGGAGCTGGTCACAGGCAGGCGGCATGATGCGCCACGGCCTGGCGGGGCGTTGGTGGCGTTTCGTGCCGCGCGAGCAGTGGCCGCAGGATGTGGATAACACCGCGGCGATCTTGAAGCACTGGACTGCCGAGAGTGGTGACTGCCGCCAGGAGTTGGTGTTCATCGGGCAGAATATCGACTTCACCAGATTATCCACAGCGCTTGATGCCTGCCTGTTGACGGATGAAGAAATGGCCTTGGGGCACATGGGCTGGTTGCGTCTGCCCGATCCGTTCGGCCCATGGTACGAGGAGGCGGCAGCATGAACTTGGCGCAGCAGCCTGTGGATATTTTCCAGGTGTTCGGTGAAACCCCGCAGGTGCTGACCGAGGTCCTGCAGGACGGGGTGAACCTGGCCGTATGGCGCCGGCGCTTGCCGGCACAGTTGGAAGACTTTGCCGAACTGGTGGTCAGCCTTGGGCAACCCTTGGCTGATCAGCGCGTAATCGACGTGGACGAGCAGCAGATACCGGTATTGACCGATCTGCTGCGCGAAGCGGCGGACCTGCACGGATACGAAGCCTTCGTTGCCGATGTGGCCTGGCTGGTGGCGGCCTACACCTGCCTGGTTGGCGCACGGCGGGTCGGTTTGCGCCTGCGGGTACTGGCCGGCCCCATGTGCCCGCGCTTCCATGTGGATAACGTGCCGTTACGCCTGCTCACCACCTATGCGGGGCCGGGTAGCGAATGGCTGCAAGAGCAGGCGAGCCCGCGGGGGGAGTTACACACAGTTCAGCCCTCTGTGGATAACATCCAGCGCCTGCAAGCCGGCGAGGTAGCCGTGCTCAAGGGTGAGAAGTGGCAGGGTAACGAAGGTGCTGGCCTGGTGCACCGCTCACCCGCTGCTCAGCAGGGGCGGCTACTGCTCAGCCTTGACTGGTTGGCCTGACAGCGCATAGTGAGGCATCACCACCGCTTGAAGCTCCCCCATGCTGCAGAACATACCCACCCATGTGATTGCCGGCCCGCTGGGGGCCGGCAAGACTACCCTGATCCGTCATCTGCTAGCGCAGCGCCCGGCCAATGAACGTTGGGCAGTATTGATCAATGAGTTCGGCCTGGTAGGCCTGGATGCGGCCTTGCTCAGCCGGGACGAAGATGGCATCGCCATCGGCGAGGTCGCAGGCGGTTGCCTGTGCTGCGTCAACGGCATGCCGTTCCAGGTGGGCCTAGGCCGGCTGCTGCGCAAATCGCGGCCTGACCGGCTGTTCATCGAGCCTTCCGGGCTGGGGCACCCGCTACAGCTGCTGGCCCAGCTGCAGCAAGCCCCTTGGGCTGGAGTGCTGACAATACAGCCGTTGCTGATGGTTGTGGATGCGCAATCCATGCTTCGGAACGAGCCACTTCCAGAAGCTCAGCAGCAGGCTTTCGATACTTCTGCGAGCGTTGTTTTCAACAAATCCGAAGCTGTGGATGAATTATCTAGGTTGTTGATAACTAAAAAATTTATTGGAAAGAAAATTTTCTGGAAAGTCCAAGGGCAGCTGTCTTTGTCAGATCTCCCGACGTCATCTACAGACATTGTGGATAGCTCGTTTGTGGATAACAGGATTATCGACAATCCTGGGCGTAGCCCGGCAACGCTATGGCCAGACCCTGGCCAGCCGATCTGTCTTGCCCAGCAAGGACAGGGAGGTTGGAGCATCGGCTGGCGCTGGCATCCCGGCCAACAGTTTTATCCACAGCGCCTGCAGGCGTTCTTGCGAGCCTGGCCATGGCGGCGCGCCAAAGGCGTTATCCACAGCGTGGAGGGCTGGCAATCATTCAACGGGCTGAACGGCGAGCTGCCCCAGTGGCAGCCCAGCGATTGGCGCAGGGATACCCGCATCGAGCTGATTTTCGAGCAGCCGCAGTCGCGTACCGAACTGGAAGCTGGGTTGAACGGGTGTCGCCTCAGCTGATCAATTGCGCCAGCGGTTGTGCTCCTGGCGCCACTGCTGCATCTCGATGACATTGTCGGCGCGCGGCGGGGTGTTGATTTCGAACGGGTAGGGCGCCAGTTCGATCTGCATGCTGTGGGCGCCGAATTGGGTCACGGTACCGGGGTGGCGTTGCTCGCCGGTGACGGTGAACTCGAAGGCGTAGATGCGTGCCAGGCGCTTGCGGCCATTGGCATCACGGACGAAGGCGATGCGCTTGAGCGCCACGGCATCGTCGAGCAGCTCGAGATCGAGCTTGGCGCAATGCTGTTTGACCCGTTCCAGGGCTTTCTCGCGCAACCCGTGGTTGTGCCACAACCAGGCGCCTGCCGTGGCTACCAGCATCAGGACGAAGAGGTTCTCCAGGGTCAACATTTGCATATGCTCCAAACAGGTCGTTCCAGCTTAACTGCGTCCCTGGCCTGTCGTACAGGTGGCAATCGAGTTCATACTGCGCTGCGCACAATCCCTGAAACAGCTTTGGAAACTTCCCGCATGAAACGTACTCCGCACCTGCTCGCCATCCAGTCCCATGTGGTGTTCGGCCATGCCGGCAACAGCGCCGCGGTGTTTCCCATGCAACGTATCGGGGTCAACGTCTGGCCGCTCAATACCGTGCAATTCTCCAATCACACTCAGTATGGCCAGTGGGCGGGTGAAGTGCTTGCCCCGGCGCAAATTCCTGCATTGGTGGAAGGCATTTCCAACATTGGCGAGCTGGGCCACTGCGACGCGGTGCTTTCCGGCTACCTGGGCAGCGCCGAGCAAGGGCGGGCGATCCTGGCCGGCGTCGAGCGGATCAAGGCAGTGAACCCAAAGGCTCTGTACCTGTGCGACCCGGTCATGGGGCACCCGGAAAAGGGCTGCATCGTGCCACCGGAAGTCAGCGAATTCCTGCTCGACGAGGCGGCCACCCGGGCGGACATCCTATGCCCCAACCAACTCGAACTGGACAGCTTCTGTGGGCGCCGTGCGCAGTCGCTGGAGGATTGCGTGAACATGGCGCGCAGCCTGCTGCAGCGCGGGCCGCAAGTGGTGCTGGTGAAGCACCTGGCCTATCCCGGGCGGGCCGAGGATCAGTTCGAGATGCTGTTGGTGACCGCCGAGCACAGCTGGCACCTGCGCCGCCCGCTGCTGGCATTCCCGCGGCAGCCGGTGGGGGTGGGTGACCTGACCTCTGGTTTGTTCCTGGCCCGTGTGCTGCTCGGCGACAGCTGGCTGCAGGCGTTCGAGTTCACCGCCGCAGCGGTGCATGAAGTGCTGCTGGAAACCCAGGCCTGCGCCAGCTACGAACTGCAGCTGGTGCGGGCCCAGGACCGCATCGCCCACCCGCGGGTACGCTTCGAGGCGCAGCAGCTGGCGCTTTAAATGGTGTCGGTTTTCAGGTCCTGGTAGCGTTTTTCCAGCTCCTGGCGGATCTGGCGGCGTTGCTGGCCTTGCAGGAAGCGACGCTTTTCCTCGCTGCTCTGCGGCTGGCGCGGTGGTACCGGCACCGGGCGGCGGTTGTCGTCGACCGCGACCATGGTGAAGAAGCAGCTGTTGGAATGGCGTACCGAGCGCTCGCGGATGTTCTCGGTCACCACCTTGATGCCCACCTCCATCGAGGTGTTGCCGGTGTAGTTGACCGATGCCAGGAAGGTCACCAGTTCACCCACATGCACAGGCTCGCGGAAGATCACCTGGTCGACCGACAGGGTCACCACATAGCTGCCGGCATAGCGGCTGGCGCACGCATAGGCCACTTCGTCGAGGTACTTCAGCAGGGTGCCGCCATGTACGTTGCCAGAAAAGTTGGCCATGTCCGGGGTCATCAGGACGGTCATGCTCAGCTGGGCGTTTCCAGGTTCCATAGTGTGCTCACGGTGAGGTTGCGCTGAATCGGGCGAATGGGGCTGCTGGGGATCGTTATCTGTAGACACTTCTTTTCCCCTCTAGAATTTGCCTTGCTGGTACGGGACGTTGGCTGGCGCTGCATCGTCACGCTGATCATGCCATCGACGGCGCTTTTCCAGCCGATCTGTTTCTACATATTGCACTGGCTTTTTGCAGCGGAGTGCGATGTTACCCTGAGCACGCCCATGTAACATGGGCTTTCCTGCATTCAATACAGTATGTACTTGCTGCTCGCTCAGGTTGGCCTTGGCGGAGGAGCGGTCTGCCCAGGCATCCATAAAAAGACGAGAAAGGAGTATCACGCCATGCATGCCATCAGCTTCATCCAGGACCTGGCAGTCATCATGCTGGTTGCTGGCGTGGTCACCATCCTCTTTCACCGTTTCAAGCAGCCCGTGGTGCTGGGCTACATCGTCGCCGGTTTCCTCATCGGCCCGCACACCCCGCCGTTCGGCCTGATCCACGACGAAGACACCATCAAGACCCTCGCCGAGCTGGGGGTGATCTTCCTGATGTTCTGCCTGGGGCTCGAGTTCAGCCTGCGCAAGCTGTTCAAGGTGGGCGCCACGGCGTTCATCGCCGCGTTCCTGGAAATCGTGCTGATGATCTGGATCGGCTTCGAGATCGGCCGCTGGTTCGGCTGGAACACCATGGATTCGCTGTTCCTCGGTGCCATCCTGGCCATTTCCTCGACCACCATCATCGTCAAGGCGCTCAACGACCTGAAGATGAAGAACGAGCGCTTCGCCCAGCTGATATTCGGCGTGCTGATCGTCGAGGATATCCTGGGCATCGGCATCATCGCCCTGTTGTCGGGCATCGCCGTCAGCGGCACGGTCAGCTCGGGCGAGGTGTTCTCCACGGTCGGCAAGCTGTCGCTGTTCATGATCGTCGCGCTGGTCATAGGCATCCTGCTGGTACCGCGGCTGCTGGCCTATGTGGCCAAGTTCGAAAGCAACGAGATGTTGCTGATTACCGTGCTGGGCCTGTGCTTCGGCTTCTGTCTGTTGGTGGTGAAGCTGGAATACAGCATGGTGCTTGGCGCCTTCCTGATTGGCGCAATCATGGCCGAATCGCGCCAGTTGCTGAAGATCGAGCGGCTGATCGAGCCGGTACGCGACCTGTTCAGTGCCATCTTCTTCGTTGCCATCGGCCTGATGATCGACCCTCAGGTGCTCATCGATTACGCCTGGCCGATCGTGGTCATCACCCTGGCGGTGGTGCTGGGCAAGATGCTGTCCTGCGGCATGGGGGCGTTCATTGCCGGGAATGACGGGCGCACGTCGCTGCGAGTGGGCATGGGGCTTTCGCAGATCGGCGAATTTTCCTTCATCATCGCCGCGCTGGGCATGACCTTGCAGGTGACCAGCGACTTCCTCTACCCAGTGGCTGTCGCGGTATCGGCAATTACCACGCTGCTGACGCCGTACCTGATCCGTGCGGCCGACCCGCTGTCGCTGAAGTTGGCCAAAGTAGTGCCTAGCCGCCTGGCGCGGGTGCTGTCGTTGTATGGCGAATGGTTGCGCAGCATTCAGCCACAGGGCGAGGGCGCGATGCTGGCGGCGATGATCCGGCGCATCCTGTTGCAGGTGGGGGTGAACCTGGCGCTGGTGGTCGCCATCTTCTTCAGTGGTAGCTACTTCGCCGGGCGTATCGGCAACTGGTTCAGTGAGTGGGTCAGCGATGTCAGCCAGCAGAAAGCCGTGATCTGGGGGGCGGCGTTGTTGCTGTCGCTGCCTTTCCTGATCGCTGCCTATCGCAAGCTCAAGGCGCTGTCGATGCTGCTGGCAGAGATGGGCGTGAAACCGGAAATGGCGGGGCGGCATACCCAGCGCGTGCGCCGAGTGATCGCCGAGGTGATTCCGCTGTTGTCGCTGCTGGTGATTTTCCTGCTGCTGTCGGCTTTGTCGGCGAGCATTCTGCCAACCAGTGAGTTGCTGCTGGTGATTGCCGTGGTGGCCGCGGTGGTAGTGGCCTTGCTGTGGCGCTGGTTCATCCGCGTGCACACGCGCATGCAGATTGCTTTGCTGGAGACGCTGGAGAACAGCCGCGAGAATGGCCACTGAAGGGAGCAATGCTCCCTGCGCAGGATTTCATCGCCGTTGTCTTGTGCCTGTATGGGCCCTATCGCCGGCAAGCCAGCTCCCACAGGATCACTACAGACTTGAACATTGTGGTGATCCTGTGGGAGCTGGCTTGCCGGCGATAGGGCCCATACAGGCAACCTCACAGCAGGGGAGATCAGCTCTCCAGCCAAACATCCCGCGCCCAGTGCCACACCGATTCCCAGCTGTCTTCGCCGACAATTTCCTCTTCAGCATCCCACAGCACCACGGTGCCGTCTTCTTCGACGCAGTAGTAATTGTCGCCATCCTGACACAGTGGAATCAGGTCACGTGGCACGCCGGCATCCCAGGCGCTGGCGGCGACGTCAGGCAGGTAGGTGTGCGATTGTGGGTCGGTGACGGTCACTGGCTCCAGCGAGCCGTACACCACGTCACTGACGGTCAGCAGAAACTCTTTGAACACGAACGGAATGTTGATGAACAGCTCTTCTTCGATTTCGACCAGCAGGTCCTCGTCGGGAAGCTCAAGGGGCACCGGCACTGGCTCATTGGCTTCACGGAGTTGTTCGATCACTTCTTCCACGGTTCACTTCCTCTGACCTAGATGACAACGCTGCGCGTTATACCCTAGTAGCCCGCTTTGGCAAAAGCAAAAACCCCGGGGCAAGCCCGGGGTTTTTTGTACAGCACGCAGCGGTTAGCCGTTTTGACGGATACCGGCGACCAGCCAAGGCTGGTTCTCGCCCGGGGCGCGAACCATGTGCCAGCTTTCGCTGAACGCTTCGCCCTGGTCGAAGCGCGAGTTCTTCGACACACCACGGAAGGTCAGGGTGGCGTCGGTGCGGTCGGCGCGGTCGTCGACACCATCCAGCTGTACATCGAGGTTATCGATGTAGGTGGACTGGAAGCCATCGCCCAGCTCAGCGCGCTCGCGCTTGAGGAACTCGAGCATCTGCGGGGTGACGAACTCGGCGATCTTGTCCATCTCGTTGGCATCCCAGTGCTGCTGCAGCGACTGGAAGTGGTTACGGGCGGCAGCCAGGAAGCTCTGCTCGTTGAACCAGGCCGGGGCGTTGATCACCGGGGCGGCGGCTGCAGCGGCCGGTGCGGCCGAACCACCGAAGATCGACGGCTGGGCAGGCTGGCCGTGGGCCTCACGCTGCATCGGCGCATGGCCTGGCATGGCCATTTGCGGCTGCTGCTGGCGACGGCGCGCGGCGATGAAGCGGAACACCAGGAAGGCGATGAGCGCCACGATCAGGAAGTCCATGATCTGGAAGCCTTCGAAACCGTCGCCCATGAACATGGACGCCAGCAGGCCACCGGCGGCCAGGCCGGCCAGCGGGCCCAGCCAGCGCGAAGCACCGCTGGCGGCAGCCGGGGCACGGCCAGGTGCGGTCGGCGCGGCGGCAGGCGTGGTTGGCGTGGCCTGGCGGGTCTGGTGGATAGGCGCGGAGCCCGAGCTCTTGCCGCCGCCGAAACGCTTGGCGTTGGCGTCCAGGCTCAGCGTCAGGCCGACGCAGAGCGCCAGAGCGATGCTAAGAAAACGTTGCATAAGTGGGATATCCCCTGTTGTGGATTGCACGCGCGCCATGGTGCACAGGTTCCCGGGCACATGACCAGCGACATAATGTTTCGAGCTTTTGCCTGAATGTTACCAAGCTGGCAGATCCGCCCTCTGAAACCTGGCGCAATTACCTGGGGGAGCGGGCGTGCCCGCGAAGTCGGCAACTCGGTGTATGGCACCGGCTTCGCCGGTGTTCGCGGGCACGCCCGCTCCCACAAGTAGGGCCGCGCAGGGTTCAAATGGCCTCGAGCTTGGCATACCCCAGCATCAGCCATTTGCTGCCTTCGGCAAAATTCACCTGCACCCTTGCCTGGGCCCCGGAACCCTCGAAATTGAGGATCACGCCCTCGCCGAACACCGCATGCTGCACACGCTGGCCCAGGTTGAAGGCGGTCTGCGGAATACTGGCATTGGCGAACAGACTACTGCTGGTGGTGGCCTTGGCCCCGCCAAACGGGCGGCTGACGCTGTTGGACAGGCGCACTTCCTGAATCAGCCCCGCCGGAATTTCGCGCACGAAACGCGACACCTTGTTGTAGGTCTCGCTGCCATACAGGCGGCGCGTTTCGGCGTAGGTCATGACTAGCTGGCGCATGGCACGGGTGATGCCCACATAAGCCAGGCGACGTTCTTCTTCCAGGCGGCCGGGCTCTTCCAGGCTCATCTTGTGCGGGAACAGGCCTTCTTCCATGCCCACCAGGAACACATACGGGAACTCAAGGCCCTTGGCACTGTGCAAGGTCATCAGCTGGATGCTGTCTTCATGCTCGTCGGCCTGGGCATCGCCCGCTTCGAGCGAGGCGTGGCCGAGAAATGCCGACAGTGGCGAGAGGTCGGCGTCTTCGTCGGTGGACTCGAAGTTGCGCGCCGCGCTGACCAGTTCCTCAAGGTTTTCTACCCGTGCCTGGCCCTTTTCACCCTTTTCTTCCTGGTGATAGATGATCAGCCCGGACTGCTCGATGGTGGTCTGGGTCATGGTATGCAGTGGCATGTCCGCGACCTTGGCTGCCAACCCTTCGATCAGCTCGATGAAAGCGCCCAAGGCGCTGGCGGCGCGGCCCTTGAGTGCCTTGGCGGCGAGCAGCTGGCACATGGCCTCCCACATCGACAGCTGGCTGTGGCGCGCATGTTCGCGAATGGCTTCGACGGTTTTTTCGCCAATGCCGCGCGGAGGCACGTTGATCACCCGCTCCAGGGCGGCGTCGTTGCCACGGCCTTCGATCAGCCGTAGGTAAGCCATCGCGTTCTTGATTTCGGCGCGCTCGAAGAAGCGCTGGCCGCCGTAGATGCGGTAAGGGATACGCTCGCGCAGCAGGGCTTCTTCCAGCACCCGCGACTGGGCGTTGGAACGGTACAGGATGGCGATTTCGTTACGCCCATTGCCCTGCTTGACCAGGCTTTCGATGGTTTCCACCACGTAGCGCGCTTCGTCGTGCTCGTTGTAGGCCGCGTACAGGGTCAGCGGTTCGCCTTCGCCCATGTCGGTCCACAACTCTTTGCCCAGGCGCCCGCTGTTGTTGGCGATCAGGGCGTTGGCGGCCTTGAGGATGCCGCCGGTGGAGCGGTAGTTCTGCTCCAGGCGGATCATTTCGGCGTCGGGGAAGTCGGCGGTGTACTGGTGAATGTTCTCGATCTTGGCGCCGCGCCAGCCGTAGATCGACTGGTCGTCGTCGCCCACCGCCATCAGGCTGTCGCCACCGCGTGCCAGCAGGCGCAACCAGGCGTATTGCACGGCGTTGGTATCCTGGAACTCGTCCACCAGCACGTGGCGGAAGCGCCGCTGGTAATGCTCCAGCAGGCCCGGGTGGTCGCGCCACAGGTCCAGGGCGCGCAGCAGCAGCTCGGAGAAATCGATCACCCCGGCGCGCTCGCAGGCCTGCTCATAGGCGGTATAGACGTCGCGCATGGTCGACAGGAACAGGTCGCCCCCGGCCTGGATATGCTGCGGGCGCAGGCCTTCGTCCTTCTGCCCGTTGATGAACCACTGGGCCTGGCGTGCCGGCCATTTCTGCTCGTCCAGGCCAAGTTCGCGCATCACCCGCTTGACCAGGCGCTGCTGGTCGTCGCTGTCGAGAATCTGGAAGTTCTGCACCAGCCGCGCTTCTTGCCAATGGGCCCGCAGCAGGCGATGGGCCAGGCCGTGGAAGGTACCCACCCACATGCCCGCCGGGTTGATCCCTAGCAACTGCTCGATCCGCTGGCGCATCTCTGCCGCGGCCTTGTTGGTGAAGGTCACCGACAGGATAGAGTGCGGCGATGCCTGCTCCACCTGGATCAGCCAGGCGATGCGGTGGACCAGCACGCGGGTTTTACCGGAACCGGCACCGGCAAGTACCAGTTGACGTCCAAGCGTGGCTGCTACGGCCTGGCGTTGGGCATCGTTGAGGGAGTTCAGCAGGAGGGAGAGGTCATCTGTGCGCATCGGGCCATTCTAGGGCCAGGCAAGGGAAGGGGCAAATACCTACTGTATGAATATTCACCTATCGCCCTGCCACCTATCGGGCTGAGTGCGCTAGCGCAACCACGTCCTTCCCATATGGGCCAGCAGTTGGTTGGCCTGCTCTGGGCCGTTGCTACCGGCGGCATAGGCGCGAGGCGCCTGAAAGTGCTCCTCCCAGCCGTTGAGGATGGGGTCGACCCAGGCCCAGGCCGCTTCTACTTCATCGCGGCGCATGAACAGCGTCGAGTCGCCTTCCAGTACATCCAGTAGCAGGCGCTCGTAGGCCTCCCAGCGGCGTGTCTGGCTGAACACCTGGGCCAGGTTCAGGTCCAGGTCCACCGGTTCCAGGCGCATGCCCTTGCCCGGGCTCTTGGTCATCATGCGCAGGCTGATGCGCTCGTCCGGTTGCAACTGGATCAGCAACTGGTTGACCTGGCCACCGCTGAACAACTCATGGGGCACCGGCTTGAACTGGATGACGATCTGCGACGAGCGCCGTGCCATGCGCTTGCCGGTGCGCAGGTAGAAGGGCACACCCGCCCAGCGCCAGTTGTCGATGTACGCCTCGATGGCAACGAAGGTCTCGGTGTCGCTGTCGTTGTCGACATCCTTTTCGAAGTAGTAGGCAGGCACTTCCTGGCCGCCGATGCGCCCGGCGCCATACTGGCCGCGCACGGTCTTGTCTTGCACGTCCTGGCCAGTGATCGGCTTGAGGGCCCGCAGGATCTTCACCTTTTCGTCGCGCACCGCTTCGGCTTCGAACTGCGCGGGCGGCTCCATGGCCACCAGACACAGCAGCTGCAGCAGGTGATTCTGCAGCATGTCGCGGATCGCCCCGGCACGGTCGTAGTAGGCGCCGCGGTTCTCTACCCCCAGCGTCTCGCAGACGCTGATCTGTACATGGTCGACCTGATTGTTGCGCCACACCGGCTCCAGCAGGGCATTGGCGAAGCGCAGGGCCATGAGGTTCTGCACGGTTTCCTTACCCAGGTAGTGGTCGATGCGGAACACCTGGCGTTCTTCGAATACCGCGCCGATCGCTTCGTTGATGGCGGTGGCCGACGCCAGCGAGTGGCCGATCGGTTTTTCCAGCACGATGCGCGCTTCGGCGTCGGCCAGGCCGGCGTTGCGCAGGTGGTTGGCAATCGGTACGAACAGGTTGGGGGCGGTAGCCAGGTAGAAGACGCGCGTGAGCCCGCCGGGCTCGCCCAGGTAACGCGCCAGGCGGCCGAAATCGGCACTTTGCGAGGCATCCATGGCGAAATAGTCGAGCCGGGCGGAAAACCGCTGCCAGACCTCTTCGTCGAAGTCGTTGCGGGCAATCTGTGCCCGGCAATGGCGTTCGGCGAGCTTGAGGTAAGCGTTGCGTGGCAGGTTGCGACGCGCCAGCGCGATGATCCGTACGGCAGGGTTGAGACGGGCCTCGCGGAACAGGTGGTAGAGCGCCGGAAGCAATTTGTGCAGGGCTAGATCGCCGGTGCCGCCGAAGACCAGAATGTCGCAAGGAATAGTCAAACCACCACGCTCCACGTTCGTTTAACTGGGCGGGTTGGCGTCCATGTAGTATAACTACAAGAAAGCTACAACCCGGCCAGCCGATCATAACCGAGTCCAGCCTGTGAATCTGTTGCAACATATCGCCCAATCGCGCCACCTGCTGCGCAAATCGGAACTGAAAGTGGCCGACCACGTGCTGCTCGACCCGGCTGCCGTCATGCACAGCTCCATGGCCGACCTGGCGCACAGCGTGGGCATCAGCGAACCGACCATCGTGCGTTTCTGCCGGGCCATTGGTTGCTCGGGGTTCCAGGACCTGAAGCTGAAGCTGGCGCAGAGCCTGGCCGCAGGGGCCAGTTTCGGCCAGTTCGCTATCCATGAAGACGACTCGGTAGCCGACTACAGCCTGAAGATCTTCGACACCACCCTGCACACTTTGATGGAAGTGCGCGAGCACCTCGACCCGCAGGCGCTGCAGCAGGCGGTGAGTGCCATGGCCCAGGCGCAGCGTGTGGAGTTCTACGGCTTTGGCGCATCGGGCGCGGTGGCGGCCGATGCCCAGCACAAGTTCTTCCGGCTGCTGCTCAGTGCGGCAGCCTATTCCGACCCGCACATGCAGGCGATGTCGGCGGTCACCCTGAAGCCGGGCGATGTGGCGGTGTGCATTTCTCAGTCGGGCCGCTCCAAGGACTTGCTGATCACCGCCAACCTGGTGCGTGAGAGCGGCGCCAACCTGATTACCCTGTGCCCCAGCCAGACGCCGCTGGCCGAACTGTCGACGGTCAACCTCGCGATCGACGTGCATGAGGACACCGAAATCTATACCCCGCTGACCTCGCGTATCGCCCACCTGGTGGTGATCGACGTGCTGGCCATGGGCGTGGCCATGGCGCGCGGGCCGAGCCTGGTCAATCACCTGAAGAGCGTGAAGCGCAGCTTGCGCAGCCTGCGTTTGTCGCCCAAGTCGATCAAGGCTACCGACGACTGAATTCAATCTGTACCGGCCTCTTCGCGGGCGCGCCCGCTCCCACAGGTACTGTGCACCTTTTGAATTGGCGCAATGCCTGTGGGAGCGGGCAAGCCCGCGAAAGGGCCGGTACAGGCAAGCAGATTTCACTGTTTTGTCACCATTCCACAGCCAAATCGTAAACCTTCAAGGCCAGTCTGAAACTCCCGCATCCTATCTGGGAGACAGGCAATGGCTCGTGACTTCGACGGTACGTACCAACCCAGCGCCAAGGCTCGCAAGCAGCAGGAAAAGGATCAACGCCGCATGGAATACCGCCGCGCGATCGAAAGCTATTGCGACCAACGTCAACTGCTCCGCGACCTGGCGGACTACCCCGAGTTGCGAGAACTCACGGTATGGCAGGCGTCGGCGGCAACTTCCCCGAAAAACGTTCAACCAGCGCGCTGATCAGCGCACGTTCGCTGCGGATGAATGCCAGAAAGGCCAGGGCCACCGGCGACTGCCGCTTGGCCTTGGACTGCACCACGCACCAGCTGCGGTACAGCGGCAGTTCTTCCACTGACAGCTCTTTCAGCACCCCGGTGGCCAGCTCCAGGTTGACCGCGTGGCGGGTCAGCAGGGCGATACCCAGGCCAGCGATCACGCACTCGCGCTGGGCGTCGGCCGAGGCCACTTCCAGGGTCTGGGTGAAGTGCACGCGCTTGTCCTTGAAATATTCCTCGCAGGCCTTGCGTGTGCCTGAACCCTGTTCGCGGACCAGCAGGGTATGAGGTTCCAGATCCTGCAGGCGCAGTTGTTCCAGTTTGCACAGTGCATGCTCCGGCGGCGCCACTGCGACGATCGGGTTGTTGAGGAACGGCAGAAACTCCAGGCCCATGTCCTGCGGCACCATGGACATGATGATCAGGTCGTCACGGTTGTCCGAAAGGCGGCGGATGGCCTGGGCGCGGTTGACCACCGTCAGGGTCAGGTTGACCTCCGGGTGACGCTGCTTGAAGGCGGCGAACAGGTGTGGCACGAAGTACTTGGCACTGGACTCGATCGCCAGTTTCAGTTGCCCCTGCAGTGAGCCCTGCATGTCCGACAGCTGCATGTCCAGGCTCTCCAGGCGCCCGAAGATGTCGCGGCTTGCGCGTTGCAGGGCTTCGGCCGCTTCGGTCAGGTAGAGCTTCTTGCCGACATATTCGAACAGCGGCTGGCCGATCAGCTCCTCGAGCTGGCGGATCTGTAGACTGACGGCGGGTTGCGTCAGTGCCATTTCTTCCGCCGCGCGGCTGTACGAGCGCAAATCGCACACCTCGTTGAAGATCTGCAATTGACGCAAAGTCATACGCATCAAGGACTTACGCATTTTAATCCCACCTTCGGCAATACCTTGTTACCGCACTATAAGCTTTTGCTAATACAGCCTCTAACAAATATTGATTTTTGTTTATCGACCTACAGCGCTAGGGTGAATACGCGACTGGCCAGCAACGTCTGGTCACGCGCCGACCGGGAGAACCGGCTCGACTGTTCCTACGGCTTTGGGAAGACTCCAGTGATAAAAAAAATCCTGATCGCCAACCGAGGTGAAATCGCAGTTCGGATCGTGCGTGCCTGCGCCGAGATGGGCATTCGCTCGGTGGCGATCTTTTCCGACGCCGACCGGCATGCCTTGCACGTCAAGCGCGCCGACGAAGCCCACAGCATTGGTGCCGAGCCGCTGGCCGGTTACCTGAACCCGCGCAAGCTGGTGAACCTGGCTGTGGAAACCGGCTGTGACGCCCTGCACCCGGGCTATGGTTTCCTGTCGGAAAACGCTGAACTGGCAGAGATCTGCGCCGAGCGCGGGATCAAGTTCATCGGCCCGGCCGCCGATGTCATTCGTCGCATGGGCGACAAGACCGAAGCGCGCCGCACCATGATCGCCGCTGGCGTGCCGGTAACCCCGGGCACCGAAGGCAACGTTGCCGATATTCATGAAGCCCTGAGTGAAGGTGACCGCATCGGTTACCCAGTGATGCTCAAGGCCACTTCCGGTGGTGGCGGCCGCGGTATTCGCCGTTGCAACAGCCGCGAAGAACTGGAACAGAACTTCCCGCGGGTGATTTCCGAGGCTACCAAGGCCTTTGGCTCGGCCGAAGTGTTCCTGGAAAAGTGCATCGTCAACCCCAAGCACATCGAGGCGCAGATCCTCGGTGACAGCTTCGGCAATGTGGTGCACCTGTTCGAGCGCGACTGCTCGATCCAGCGCCGTAACCAGAAGCTCATCGAAATCGCCCCGAGCCCACAGCTTACCCCCGAGCAGCGCGCCTACATCGGCGACCTGGCGGTGCGTGCGGCCAAGGCGGTGAACTACGAAAACGCCGGTACCGTGGAGTTCCTGCTCGCCGATGGCGAAGTGTACTTCATGGAAATGAACACCCGGGTGCAGGTGGAACACACCATCACCGAGGAAATCACCGGTATCGACATCGTTCGTGAGCAGATCCGCATTGCCTCGGGCCTGCCGCTGTCGGTCAAGCAGGAAGACATCCAGCACCGCGGCTACGCGCTGCAGTTCCGGATCAATGCCGAAGACCCGAAAAACAACTTCCTGCCCAGCTTCGGCAAGATCACCCGTTACTACGCCCCCGGCGGCCCGGGCGTGCGTACCGACACGGCGATCTACACCGGCTACACCATTCCGCCGTTCTACGACTCCATGTGCCTGAAACTGGTGGTGTGGGCGTTGACCTGGGAAGAAGCCATGGACCGCGGCCTGCGGGCCCTGGATGACATGCGCGTGCAAGGGGTGAAGACCACCGCCGCGTACTACCAGGAAATCCTGCGCAATCCGGAATTCCGTAGCGGCCAGTTCAACACCAGCTTCGTCGAAAGCCACCCGGAACTGACCAACTACTCGATCAAGCGCAAACCCGAAGAGCTGGCCCTGGCCATCGCCGCCGCCATCGCCGCCCACGCAGGCCTGTGAGGAACCCCATAATGTCCAAGAAAATTCACGTAACCGACACGATCCTGCGCGACGCCCACCAGTCCCTGCTGGCCACCCGCATGCGTACCGAAGACATGCTGCCGATCTGCGACAAGCTCGACAAGGTCGGCTACTGGTCGCTGGAAGTCTGGGGTGGCGCCACCTTCGACGCCTGCGTGCGCTTCCTCAAGGAAGACCCGTGGGAGCGCCTGCGCAAGCTGCGCGCGGCGCTGCCCAACACCCGCCTGCAAATGCTGCTGCGCGGCCAGAACCTGCTGGGCTATCGCCACTACAGCGACGACGTGGTCAAGGCCTTCGTCGCCAAGGCCGCGGTCAACGGCATCGACGTGTTCCGCATCTTCGACGCCATGAACGACGTGCGTAACCTGCGCGTGGCCATCGAAGCGGTCAAGGCCGCTGGCAAGCACGCCCAGGGCACCATCGCCTACACCACCAGCCCGGTACACACCATCGAAGCCTTCGTTAACCAGGCCAAGCAGATGGAAGCCATGGGCTGCGACTCGGTGGCGATCAAGGACATGGCCGGGCTGCTGACCCCGTACGCCACTGGCGAGCTGGTCAAGGCGCTGAAGGCCGAGCAGTCGCTGCCGGTGTTCATCCACTCCCACGACACCGCCGGCCTGGCTGCCATGTGCCAGCTCAAGGCAGTGGAAAACGGCGCCGACCATATCGACACCGCCATCTCCAGCTTCGCCTGGGGCACCAGCCACCCGGGTACCGAATCGATGGTTGCCGCACTCAAGGGCAGCGAATTCGACACCGGCCTGGACCTGGAGCTGCTGCAGGAAATCGGCCTGTACTTCTATGCCGTGCGCAAGAAGTACCACCAGTTCGAAAGCGAGTTCACCGCCGTGGATACCCGCGTGCAGGTCAACCAGGTACCGGGTGGCATGATTTCCAACCTGGCCAACCAGCTCAAGGAGCAAGGCGCCCTCAACCGCATGAACGAAGTGCTGGCCGAGATCCCGCGTGTGCGTGAAGACCTCGGCTTCCCGCCGCTGGTGACCCCGACCTCGCAGATTGTCGGCACCCAGGCGTTCTTCAACGTGCTGGCCGGTGAGCGCTACAAGACCATCACCAACGAGGTGAAACTGTACCTGCAGGGCGGTTATGGCAAGGCCCCTGGCGTGGTCAACGAGCAGTTGCGCCGCCAGGCGATCGGCAGTGAAGAAGTGATCGACGTGCGCCCGGCCGACCTGCTGAAGCCAGAAATGGCCAAGCTGCGTGCCGACATCGGCGCCCTGGCCCGCTGCGAAGAAGACGTGCTGACCTTCGCCATGTTCCCGGACATCGGGCGCAAGTTCCTCGAAGAGCGCGAAGCCGGCACCCTCACCCCGGAAGTGCTGCTGCCGATCCCCGAAGCGGGCGCTGTGGCTGCCCCTGGCGGTGAAGGCGTGCCGACCGAGTTCGTCATCGACGTGCACGGCGAAACCTACCGCGTCGATATCACCGGGGTGGGCGTGAAGGCCGAAGGCAAGCGCCACTTCTACCTGTCGATCGACGGCATGCCGGAAGAAGTGGTGTTCGAACCGCTCAACGAATTCGTCGGTGGTGGCAGCAGCAAACGCAAGCAGGCCAGCGCCCCGGGCCATGTCAGCACCACCATGCCGGGCAACATCGTCGATGTGCTGGTCAAGGAAGGCGACATGGTCAAGGCCGGCCAGGCGGTGCTGATCACCGAAGCCATGAAGATGGAGACCGAAGTGCAGGCGGCCATCGCCGGCAAGGTCGTGGCCATCCATGTGGCCAAGGGCGACCGTGTGACGCCGGGTGAGATCCTGATCGAGATCGAAGGCTGAGATACGCCTTCATCTACAAGCGGTTTACCTCTGGGGAGCGGATGCTCCCCTTTTTTTGTGCTTGGTCTGATGGCCTCTTCGCGGGCAAGCCCGCTCCTACGGGGTGCGCGGTCTTTGTAGGAGCGGGCTTACCCGCGAAGAGGCCGGCTGCTCCCACGCAACCTTCAGCCTTTGCGGCATGCCTCCAGAGTTGCCTCCTGTCCGCCAGGCTGCTGGTTGGCATCACTCAACCACCGCTCAAACCCGGCAGCCACCTGCGGCCACTCATCATCGGTAATCGAATACCACGCCGTATCCCGGTTGTGGTCCTTGACCACCAGGTGCTTGCGGAACACCCCTTCGTAGACGAAGCCAAACCGCTCCGCCGCGCGCTTGGAGCGGGCGTTGGCGTTGTTGCACTTCCACTCCAACCGGCGGTTGCCCAGTTCGAAGCCCAGTTTGCCCAGCAGGTACACCGCCTCGGTGCCCTTGGGCGTGCGCTGCATGGCGGCGCCGAAGGCGATGTGGCCGATTTCGATGCGGCCGTGCTCAGGCACGATCGACATCAGGCTGAGAATGCCTTGGGCCTGGCCGCTGGGGCGGTCGATGACGGTGAAATACAGCGGGTCGCGGCCGGCGGCATTGCCTTCCAGCCAGCGGTCGAAGGCAGCCCGTTCGGTGAACGGGCCGTAGGGAAGATAATCCCACAGGACCGGGTCGGAGGTCGGGCCTTGCAGCACCTCCCAGAGGTCGTCGCCATGGCGTGCCGGGTCGAGCTTTTCCAGTCGGATGAAGCGGCCTTCAATGGGCTCCGCGTTGGGCGTTGCGGCGGGTTTCCAGTTCAATGCGTCTGTCATGTTCGGCCTACAGCCC
This sequence comes from Pseudomonas sp. 10-1B, assembly GCF_000935045.1. Lineage (GTDB taxonomy): Bacteria > Pseudomonadota > Gammaproteobacteria > Pseudomonadales > Pseudomonadaceae > Aquipseudomonas. The sequence goes on along the minus strand of NZ_JYKS01000007.1, from coordinate 223,975 downwards.
TTTGCGGAATTGGATGAAGCCCGGTCGCTCGGCAACCTGCTGATACAGGCTGATGGCGGTGGCGTTGGTTTCGTGGGTCAGCCAGTGCACCTTGATGCAATTGTCGGCCTTGGCAGCGGCGTAGACGTGCTCGATCAGTTGGCGACCGATGCCTAGGCCGCGCTGCGTGCTGTCCACGTACAGGTCCTGCAGATAGCAAGAGTTCTCGATGCTCCAGTTGGAACGATGGTAGATGAAGTTGACCATGCCCACCGCCTTGCCATCGACCCAGGCCAGCGTCGAATGGGTTGGCTCGTTCGGGTCGAGCAGGCGTTGCCAGGTGCTCAGGCTGACGTCATCGGCCAGCTCGGTTTCGTAGAAGTGCAGGTAGGCTTGCCACAGGGCGAGCCAGGCAGCGTGGTCTTGGGCGGTGACGGGGCGCAGGGTAACGCTGGGCATGAGGCTATTCCTTCAGAGTTGGCGCATATGCGCCGCGAGTTGGTTGTCCAGTTGATCGGTGCTGGCGCTCAGGCCTGCGCGCACGCCGGCGATATCTTGTTCGCAGCGGTTTTGGCTGAGCTTGCGTGCACCTTGCAGGCGGGCAATGGGCAGGCGGATACCGACGATGGCGCGGAGCATGCTGTCGAGATAGTCGGCAGGGGCGTCGCTGACTTTCCACGGCTCGCTGCGATCTTTTTCGTGGCGGTCGGTCAGGCGGCTGACGATAGCCAGCAGCGGCGCGGCATCGTGGATCACTTGCGCCGGGCCATAGGCGTGCACGGCCAGGTAGTTCCAGGTTGGCACCACCTTGGGGTTATCGGCCTTGCTTGGGTAGTAGCTGGGGCTGACGTAGGCATCGGCCCCCGGGAACACCAGCAGGGCTTCACCACCCTGCGCCAGGTCCTGCCATTGGCGGTTGGCCCGTGCCAGGTGGGCATAGACGGTGCCGAATTCGCCTTCGGCGGTATCGACCAGCACCGGCAGGTGCGTGGCCAGCAGGCCTTGCTCGCCGTGGCTGACCAGAACGGCCAGGCGGGTGTCGAGCATGTGCTGGTGCAGGCGGCCGAGGTCGTGTTCCTGGTGGGGCTTGCTGTTGTACATGGGCGGAATCCTTGTCGAATGGCTTTATCCTAGGCAGGCTATTGGCTCTGGGTAAGAGCCATTACTGCCTGTTTTGATAGGTCCAATGCCATGAGCGAGCGCCCCCTCATACTGCCTTTCGACCCTGCCGGGATTACCCTTGATCGCCGCCGCGGGCTCAGCCAGCAGCTTTACCAGGCGCTGCGTGCACGGGTGCTGGATGGGCGCCTGAGCAGCGGCACGCGGCTGCCGGCTACCCGCGACCTGGCTGCCATGCTGGCGCTGTCACGCAACAGCGTGGTGCGTGCCTATGACCAACTGTACGCCGAGGGCTACATCGAAAGCCGGGTAGGCGATGGCACTTACGTTAGCCGTCTGCCGAAACTATCCACACAAGTATCCACAGGGTTATCCCGGGGTTTATCAACAGACTTATCCACATTTTCTGCAGAAGATACTGATGATATATCCAGCAATCGATATTTCAGTGAGCCTTTGCAGCGTCTGAAAAGTAACCACTTGCCCCCGCCGAGAAGTGGTGCGCCGCGTGCTTTTCGCGTCGGTATTCCGGCGTTCGATCTGTTCCCCTTCGACGTCTGGGCCAAGCTGCAGGCGGGTTTCTGGCGCAACCCGTGCGCCGCGCAGCTGGGTTATGGCGACCCGGCAGGTGAGCCGTTGTTGCGTGAACTGATAGCGGCCTACTTGCGTCGCTCGCGTGGGCTGAGCTGCACCGCTGAACAAATTGTGATCACCAGTGGTGCACAGCAGGCCATCAGCCTTTGTGCACAGCTGCTGCTGCAGCCTGGCGACGGCGTGGCTGTGGAAAACCCGGGTTACCGCGCGGCCGGGCATGCCTTTGCGCTGGCTGGTGGCAAGTTGCACGGCGTGGCGGTGGACGAGGAGGGTATGGACTGCAGCCGGCTCGGCCAGCTGGCGGACTGCCGGCTGGCCTATGTCACGCCGGCCCACCAGTACCCGACCGGCGTGACCATGAGCCTGGCGCGCCGCCTGGAATTGCTGGCCTGGGCTGAGCGTAACGATGGCTGGATCATCGAGGATGACTACGACGGCGAGTACCGATACAGCGGCGCGCCCTTGGCCCCGCTGGCGGCGCTCGACCGGCACGGGCGGGTGTTGTACGTCGGCACCTTCGGCAAGATTGCCTTCCCGGCATTGCGCCTGGGCTACCTGGTGCTGCCGCCGCAGCTTGCGTTGTGCTTCAGCCAGGGGAGGGCGCTGGCGGTGCGCCATTCGGAGATCAGCAGCCAGTGCGTGATGGCCGAGTTCATGGCCCGGGGGCATTTCCAGCGGCATATCCGGCGCATGCGCAAGGCGGCGTTGAGCCGGCGCAATGTGCTCAAGGCCGGTTGGCCTGTGGATATTCAGGGGTTGGGTTCCATGCCGGAAGTGGCGGCGGGGCTGCATGTAAAGGTCGATGTGGATAACTTTGCGCTGGAGCAGGCGCTGGTGGCCAAGGCCGAGGCGGTGGGGGTTGAGGTGACGCCGCTGAGCAATTTCTGGCTGGCGGACAGCGAGGTGCCTGTGGATAAGCGCTCGGGACTGGTGCTGGGGTTTGCTGCAGTGTCAGAGGGTGAGATAGCCGAAGCCTTGATGAAGTTGCGCAAGGCCTGGAGAAAGTGAATGGGGCCGCTGTGCGGCCCAAGCGCCGGCAAGCCAGCTCCCACCTCGACCGCTTCAAGCTCAAGCCATGCGCTAACTCTGTGGGAGCTGGCTTGCCGGCGATTGGGCTGCAAAGCAGCCCCCGGCTCTACATCAGGTACCGGACTTGATCCGCGTCCAGGCCCTGGTCCTGGCCCGCTCGGCATCGCGCTGCAACGGCTTGAGGGTATACAGCTTGGCCATCGCTTCTGCCGTCGGGTACAGGTTGGGGTTGTTACGAATCGCCGGGTCTACCTTGTCGGTGGCATCCTTGTTCGGGTTCGGGTAGCCGACAAAGTCGCTGATCGGCGCGATCACCTCGGGTCGCAGCAGGTAGTTGATGAACGCATGGGCGTCTTCCGGGTTGGCCGCGTTCTTCGGAATCGCCAGCATGTCGAACCAGATCGGCGCGCCTTCCTTGGGCAGGCGCATGTCCACCACCACGCCGTTCTTCGCATCGCGGGCGCGGTTGGCGGCCTGCGAGAAGCTGCCGCTGTAGCCCACCGCCACGCAGATATCGCCATTGGCGATGTCTGCCATGTACTTCGAGGAATGGAAGTAGGTGATGTGCGGGCGAATCTTCAGCATCAGTGCCTCGGCCTGCTTGTAGTCGGCTGGCTTGTCGCTGTTGGGCGGCAGGCCCAGGTACTGCAGGGCCAGCGGCAGAATCTCGGAGGGTGAGTCGAGCAGGGCCACGCCGCACTGCTTGAGCTTGGCGATGTTCTCTTCCTTGAAGATCAGGTCCCAGCTGTCCACCGGGGCGTTGTCGCCGAGCGCAGCCTTGACCTTGGCCGGGTTGAAGCCGATCAGCACGGTGCCGTACATGTACGGCACGGCAAACTTGTTGCCGGGGTCATTGGCCTCGATCAGCTTCATCAGCGCCGGGTCCAGGTGCTGCCAGTTCGGCAGCTTGCTGCGGTCCAGCGGCTGGAACACCCCCGCTTCGATCTGCTTGGCGAGGAATACGTTGGAGGGCACCACCACGTCATAGCCGGAGTTGCCTGTAAGCAGCTTGGCCTCCAGCGCTTCGTTGGTATCGAAGATGTCGTATATCAGCTTGACGCCGCTGTCCTTCTGGAAGTCGGTCAAGGTCTGCGGGGTGATGTAATCGAACCAGTTATACACACGCAGGGTGCGCTGTTCGGCTTGCGCCTGCAGGGCACCGGTGAACAGGGTGGCAGCGATGAACGGGGCGAGCAGACGCTTGAGTCGGACCATTACCGGGCTCCTGGCTGGGCGCGCTGGAAACCTTCCAGCACATTGACTGCGTTGATACCGATTTCTTCCACAGCGTAGCCGCCTTCCATCACGAACAGGGTCGGCTTGCCGAGTTGGGCGATGCGTTCGCCCATTTCCAGATAGTCCGGGCTGTCCAGCTTGAACTGCGAGATCGGGTCGTCCTTGAAGGTATCCACACCCAGCGAGATCACCAGCACGTCGGCGTCATAGCTGGCGATGCGCTGGCAGGCATCTTCCAGGGCGGCGCTCCAGGCGGCCCAGTCGCTGCCAGCCGGCAGCGGGTAGTTGATGTTGTAGCCTTCACCTGCACCCTCGCCGGTTTCGTCGGCATGGCCGAGGAAGAACGGGAACTCGTCCCGCGGGTCGCCGTGGATCGAGGCGAAGAACACGTCGTTGCGGCTGTAGAAGATGTCCTGGGTGCCGTTGCCATGGTGGTAGTCGACGTCGAGGATGGCGACCTTGCGCCGGCCTTGGTCGAGGAAGGCCTGGGCGGCGATGGCGGCGTTGTTCAGGTAGCAATAACCCCCCATGACTTCGCCGGCGGCGTGGTGCCCTGGCGGGCGGCACAGGGCAAAGGCTGAGTGGGCACCTTGCTGGATCGCCGCCTGGGCGGTGAGGGCGACCTGGGCAGCGCTGTAGGCGGCCTGCCAAGTGCCGGCGGTGATTGGGGCGCCAGCATCGAAGCTGTAGTAGCCCAGTTCACCGTGCAGGCCGGTGGGTTTTACCTGGCGTAAGGTGCGCGCCGGCCAGGTGAATGGCAGCAGGTCGCCTTCCTGGCCCAGTGCGGCCCAGCGCGCCCAGGCGCCTTCGAAGAAATCCAGGTAATCGGCGCTGTGGATGCGCAGCAACGGCGCGCGGCCGAAGTCGATGGGGCCTTGGACGTCGCCGAGGTTGCGCTTTTTCACCTGGTCGAGCACATGGTCGGCGCGCGAAGGCATTTCGAAGCAAGGCATCAGCTTGCCGTCGATCAGCTCGCAGCGGCCGTGGTGCAGGCGGTGGTCATCGGAATAGATCGTCAGCATTGTTGTTCTCCGGTGGGTACTGGCGTGGGTCCATTTTCATGGGTGGACCAGTAGGGGAGAACGATGCAAACGGCCAAAAGGGGATCGATGTGGCCAAGCTCGCTGGCCCTATTGATGGTGGCCTGTTCCGGCCTCTTCGCGGGTAAACCCGCTCCTACAACGATGGCAATACCCTGTAGGAGCGGGTTTACCCGCGAAGAGGCCGGAACAGGTCAGCCGCGGAAATGACTGGGTGCTACTCCGCTCCAGCGCTGGAAGGCATGCCTGAAACTGGCGGTCTCGCTGAACCCCAAGGTCTCGGCAATCCGGTAGATGGGCATCTGCTCATCGGCCAGCAGCTGCTTGGCCCGCTCGAACCGCAACTCGTCCAGCAGTTGTTGATAACTGCTGCCCAAGGCCTGCAAATGCCGGCGCAGGGTGCGTGACGAGCAGTTCATCTGCCGCGCCAGCCCTTCCAGCCCGGGCGCGGCATCCAGTTGCTGCGCCAGCAGCTGGCGAATGCGCCCCAGCCGGGCCTGGCGGCCGGTGAACTCCAGGTTCAGGCGCCGGCAGCGTTCGCTCATGGCCTTGTGGGTAATCGGGTCGGCCAGCGGCAGCGGCATGTCCAGCCAGCGCCGTTCGAAGGCAAAGGCGTTGTCCTCGGCAGCGAAACCGATCGGGCACGGGAATGCACCGGCATAGAGCGCGTGATAACCGGGCCGGGCGTGTTCGAAACGGGCGCCAAGCAGGGGCAGCGGGCGGCCGAGCAGGTCGTCGCAGATGACTTTCAGCGAAACCAGGCAGAACTCGGCGTTGAAAGCGCTCAGCGCCGGGCTGTCGTGATAATCGCTGGCGCTGAACCAGACGCGTTGGCCATCGTCGAGCAAGCGCAGCTTGAAGACTGTTCCCAGCAGTGCCGGATATTGCAGCGCCAGGCGCAAGGCGTCACCCAAAGTGGCACTGGAGAGCAAAGCGTAACCGAGCATGCCATAGCACGACACATGCATGCGCTGGCCCAGTTCCAGGCCGATGTCCTCGCGCCGGGCAACGGCGTTGGCGCACACCTGCAGCTCTTGTTGGGTGGTGATGCGTGCATCGGCGTGCCCCAGGTCCGCCGGGCCGATGCCGCTGCCGGCCAGCAGCGCCGAAGCCTCGCAACCGTCTGCCTGGAAGACGTTGAGGATCAGCGAAACGGCGTTGAGGGTGGTCAGGTGGCTGTGCAGCATGCTGGGTAATCCCGTTGGGCTGGGACGCATTATGGAGCAAGTTGTGTGCCGTTATCCGGGGGCCGCTTTGCGACGCAAGGCCGTTCCCACATTGGTCGGTGTACGCAGGCCTTTTGTGGGAGCGGCCTTGTGTCGCGAAAGGGCAGCGCAGCAGCCCCAAGATCCATCAGGCAAAAAAAAAGGCCCGAAGCATAGGCTCGGGCCTTGGAAAGGTTGAGAGGTGTCTAGTCCCTCGACCTGGTGAGACTGTTTACAGCGGCCTGGTTACGCCTTCAGCGGAACCAGACGGGGAGCGATCATGTTTTCCGGACGCAGGATGTCGTTGAGCATCGCGTCGTCCAGCAGCTTCTCCTCGCGCACCAGTTCCAGCACACCGCGGCCGGTTTCCAGGGCAACGCGGGCGATGCGGGTGGCGTTTTCGTAGCCGATGTACGGGTTCAGGGCGGTGACCAGGCCGATCGAGTGCTCGACCAGTTCACGGCAGCGCTGTTCGTTGGCGGTGATGCCGACGATGCAGTGCTCGCGCAGCATGTCCATGGCGCGCTGGAGCAGGCGGATCGAGTCGAAGATCTTGTAGGCGATCAGCGGCTCCATCACGTTCAGCTGCAGCTGGCCACCTTCGGCGGCGACGGTCAGGGCCAGGTCGTTGCCCATGATGGCGAAGGCCACCTGGTTGACGGCTTCCGGGATAACCGGGTTGACCTTGCCTGGCATGATCGAGCTGCCTGGCTGACGCGCTGGCAGGTTGATCTCGTTGATGCCGGTACGCGGGCCGCTGGACAGCAGGCGCAGGTCGTTGCAGATCTTCGACAGCTTGACCGCGGTACGCTTGAGCATGCCGGAGAACAGCACGAAGGCGCCCATGTCGGAAGTGGCTTCGATCAGGTCGGCAGCCGGCACCAGCGGCTGGCCGCTGATGGTGGCCAGGCGCTGCACGGCCAGGGCCTGGTAGCCAGGGTCGGCGTTGATGCCGGTGCCGATGGCGGTACCGCCCAGGTTGATTTCGGTCAGCAGTTCCGGGGCCAGCGAGCGCAGGCGCTGCAGGTCTTCGGTCATGGTGGTGGCGAAGGCGCGGAATTCCTGGCCCAGGGTCATCGGCACGGCGTCCTGCAGCTGGGTACGGCCCATCTTCAGTACGTGGTCGAATTCCTTGCCTTTGGCGGCAAAGGCCTGGATCAGGCTGTCGAGGCTGGCCAGCAGGGCGTCATGACCCAGCAGCAGGCCCAGGCGGATGGCGGTCGGGTAGGCATCGTTGGTCGACTGCGCCATGTTCACGTCGTTGTTCGGGTGCAGGTACTGGTACTCACCCTTCTGGTGGCCCATGGCCTCCAGCGCGACGTTGGCGATGACTTCGTTGGCGTTCATGTTGGTAGAAGTACCAGCACCGCCCTGGATCATGTCCACCACGAACTGGTCGTGGTAATCGCCCTTGATCAGGCGGGCGCAGGCTGCACTGATGGCAGCGTGCTTGGCATCGCTCAGGTGACCCAGCTCACGGTTGGCGTCGGCAGCCGCCTGCTTGACCATGGCCAGGGCCACGACCAGCTTCGGGTAGTGCGACAGCGGAACACCGGAGAGGTGGAAGTTGTTGGCAGCGCGCAGGGTCTGGATGCCGTAGTAGGCATCTGCAGGAACTTCAAGGGTACCCAACAAATCTTTTTCGACGCGGAACGATGCAGCGGAGGACATGATGTATATCATCTCGAATTTGACCCGGCACATGCCGGAATGGCGCCAATCCTAGGCCTGAAGGTGATTTTGCGGCCAATGCTGTTGCACGCTAACCTATGCACAAACGGCATAGTGTTTCATGTGACGCCAATTGACATTCGAGCGTGTTCCATTTTGGTGCATGCCAGGAGATGTGCTTCGTGAACCTTGAAAGCAAATGGCTGGAAGACTTCAGTGCGCTGGCCGCCACCCGCAGCTTTTCCCAGGCGGCAGAGCGGCGTTTCGTCACCCAGCCGGCGTTCAGCCGGCGTATCCGCAGCCTGGAAGCAGCCTTGGGCCTGCAACTGGTGAACCGTTCCCGCACGCCGATCGAACTGACCGAGGCGGGCCAGCTTTTTCTCGTCACGGCGCGCACGGTTGTCGACCAGTTGAGCGAAATTCTTCGTCATTTGCATCATCTTGAAGGCGGCCAGGGCGAGGTGGTGCAAGTAGCGGCCGCGCACTCCCTGGCATCGGGCTTTTTCCCCCGTTGGGTAGCGCAGTTGCGCAACGATGGGCTGAACATCGCCACCCGCCTGGTTGCGACTAACGTCGGAGATGCCGTCCATGCATTGCGCGAAGGCGGCTGCGACCTGATGCTGGCTTTCTACGACCCGGACGCGGCCCTGCAGATGGATGCCGAGATCTTCCCGTCGCTGCACATGGGCAACACCGAGATGCTGCCGGTGTGCGCCGTGGATGCCGAGGGCAAGCCATTGTTCGACCTGGAGGGTGAAGGCAGCGTACCGCTGCTGGCCTATACCGCGGGCGCCTTCCTCGGTCGTTCGGTCAACCTGCTGCTGCGCCAGCGCAACCTGCGCTATACCACCGTCTATGAAACCGCCATGGCCGACAGCCTCAAGAGCATGGCGCTGGAGGGCATGGGCATCGCCTGGGTACCGCGGCTGTCGATGCGCGGCGAGCTGGAGCGCGGCGAACTGGCTATTTGTGGTGGCAGCCAGTGGCATGTGCCACTGGAAATCCGCCTGTACCGCTGTGCCTTGGTGCGCAAGGCCAATGTGCGGCTACTCTGGCGCAAGCTGGAAAACACGCCTGCGCCAGAGTAAACCTCTTCAGTTACGGAGCGCTTTATCCAGGTAATTGGATATGGTCGCTCTGTTCTGATCGCTGTAGCGGTAGCAATTAGACCGAAGCGGGTTGCGGTTCGGATAGACATAGCTCTCGCATGGCCATGGGGTGTAGCGTAACTCTGCCGCTTCGTGAGTAGCATTCATCGTGTGGCCCTGTTCATGCCCCAGTGTGGAATAGGCGGCCAGCGAGGCGATTGCGTAAGGATGGCCGATCATGGCCAGGCCAAAGGTTTCGATGCGTTCACTGTTAAGGCCGAAAGGATTGCGCGCCAGCAAAATCGCTTTCTGCCACCTGAACTGCGGATGTGCGGCCTTGGCAAAGATGTTGACAGTTTCTTCTGGAGACATCTGCTCATAGGGGATATCGGTAATGCCTGCAACATCACGCTTGAAGATGATCTCAATTGAGTGATTGCTGATTTTGCGCATTTCTTCCAGCCACGGCTGCACGTAGTCTTTATGAATGCTTTCGTCGCTGACATTGGCTAGTTCATCGTGCGGAAAAATAGTAACCACCAAGGACCTCGCAGCCCATGTGGGGGAGGCCTGAAGGGCTATCGTCATGCAGAACAGCAGTGAGGCGAGAAATGGTCTGGCCATCTTTTACTCCGAGAAGTTGAACAAGGGTGTTCAATCCTCTTGCAACTACCGTTACGCATCGCAGCCGGAAAAAGTTGTCCCGCGAGACAGCTTGCCCTTTTATCTGGCATGTGCTTGCAGGGGTGGGCGGCCCGCCTGCAAGTACGCTACAATCCCGCGCCTTCGGCCACCTGGTCGATTTAGAATCCGTATGACAAGCCACGCCGGCCCACCCGCGTGGCTTGTTGCTTTTAGCGCGCCAGAAGGCGCTTGCAGGAGAGGCTCGACGATGAGTGCACTGGTTGGCGTGATCATGGGCTCCAAGTCCGATTGGTCCACCCTTAGCCACACCGCCGATATGCTGGAAAAACTCGGCATTCCCTACGAAGTGAAGGTGGTGTCCGCCCACCGCACCCCGGATCTGCTGTTCCAGTACGCCGAAGAGGCCGAGGGCCGTGGCATCGAGGTGATCATCGCGGGTGCCGGTGGCGCTGCCCACCTGCCAGGCATGTGCGCCGCCAAGACCCACCTGCCGGTGCTGGGTGTGCCGGTGCAGTCGTCGATGCTGTCGGGTGTCGATTCACTGCTGTCGATCGTGCAGATGCCAGCGGGCGTGCCGGTTGCCACCCTGGCCATCGGTCGTGCCGGTGCGGTCAACGCCGCGCTGCTGTCAGCCAGTATCCTCGGCGCCAAGTACCCGCAGTTCCACGCGGCGCTCAAGCAGTTCCGCACGGAGCAGACCGACACCGTGCTGGACAATCCAGACCCGCGCCAGGCTTGAGGCTCAACCCATGAAGATCGGTGTAATCGGTGGCGGCCAGCTGGGCCGCATGTTGGCCCTGGCGGGCACCCCGCTGGGCATGAACTTCGCCTTCCTCGACCCGGCACCGGATGCGTGCGCTGCGCCTCTGGGCGAGCACCTGCGTGCCGACTACGGCGACCAGGACCACCTGCGTCAGCTGGCCGACGAAGTCGACCTGGTCACCTTCGAGTTCGAAAGCGTCCCGGCCGAGACCGTGGCCTTCCTCTCGCAATTCGTGCCGGTCTACCCCAGCGCCGAAGCGCTGCGCATCGCCCGTGACCGCCTGTTCGAGAAGAGCATGTTCCGCGACCTGGGTATTCCTACCCCGGCCTTCGCCGACATCCTCTCGCAGGCAGACCTGGACGCCGCTGTCGCCAGCATCGGCCTGCCGGCGGTGCTGAAAACCCGCACCCTGGGCTACGACGGCAAGGGCCAGAAGGTGTTGCGCACGCCAGAAGACGTGGTCGATACCTTCGCCGAACTGGGCAGCGTGCCGTGCCTGCTGGAAGGCTTCGTGCCGTTCACTGGCGAAGTATCGCTGGTGGCCGTGCGTGCCCGCGATGGCGAAACCCGCTTCTACCCGCTGGTGCACAACACCCACGAGAGCGGCATCCTGCGCCTGTCGGTGGCCAGCCAGGCACACCCGCTGCAGGCCCTGGCCGAAGACTACGTCGGTCGGGTGTTGCGGAAGCTGGATTACGTTGGCGTGATGGCGTTCGAGTTCTTCGAAGTCGACGGTGGCCTGAAGGCCAACGAAATCGCCCCGCGCGTGCATAACTCCGGGCACTGGACCATCGAAGGCGCCGAGTGCAGTCAGTTCGAGAACCACCTGCGTGCCGTCGCCGGCCTGCCGCTGGGCTCGACGGCCAAGGTGGGCGAGAGCGCGATGCTCAACTTCATCGGTGAAGTGCCGGCCGTGGACAAGGTGGTGGCCATCGATGACTGCCACCTGCACCACTACGGCAAGGCCTTCAAGGTTGGTCGCAAGGTCGGCCACGCCACCCTGCGCTGCCATGACATGGCCACCCTCGAGCGCAAGATTGCCGAAGTAGAAGCCCTGATCGGCGATTGATCGAACTTCTGTCAGCGGCTTGCCCTCTGAAATGGCAACAAGCCAAAGCGCTGTCTAGGCTTTGGCTTGTTCCATTTCACTGCAGAGGGATTGCCATGGGTATCATTGGAACCATCTTCATCGGCCTAATCGTCGGCCTGCTGGCCCGCTTCATCAAGCCGGGCGACGACAGCATGGGCTGGATCATGACCATCCTGCTGGGTATCGCCGGCTCCTTGCTGGCCACCTATGGCGGCCAGGCACTGGGCATTTACCAGGCCGGGCAGGCGGCAGGCTTCTTCGGCGCGCTGGTAGGTGCCGTCATCGTTCTGGTGATCTACGGATTCATCAAGAAACGCTGAATACTGGGTAGAATGCCCGACAATTCATTCGAGTTGTCGAGCATTTCCATGCGTGCCTTTTTCCTTGCCCCACTCATCTTGGCCAGCGCCCTGGCCCATGCCGAGCTGCCCGAAACCGACTGGCTGGAGCTGATGCCCAAGTCGGACCAACAGGCGCTCGAGCAGATGCCTGAAATCGACCACAACTCGCCAGAAGCCATGGGCACCTTTACTGCCAAGGGTGGCCTGAAGCAGAGCAAGGGCTTGCCGGCAGTGATGTACTCGACCAAGACCGTGACGGCCATGAACGGCAAGGACATCCGCCTGGGCGGTTACCCGGTGCCGCTGGAGAGCGACGCCAAGGGCAACAGCACGCTGTTCTTCCTGGTGCCGTACCCAGGCGCTTGTATCCATGTGCCGCCACCGCCGCCGAACCAGCTGGTGCTGGTGCGCTACCCGAAAGGGTTGAAGATCGATGACATCTACACGCCGCTGTGGGTCAGCGGCAAGCTGAAGGTGGAGAAGGTCAGCAATGATTTGGCCGATGCGGCCTATGCCTTGGATGCAGGGAAGGTGAGGGTGGTGGAGGATGCCGATCTCTGATCGCCTGTACTGGCCTCATCGCCGGCAAGCCAGCTCCCACAGGTCCGCCACAGGTCTTGAGCCATGTGCAGTACCTGTGGGAGCTGGCTTGCCGGCGATGGGGCCAGTACAGGCAACACACCTTTTAGATCACTTCACAACCAATCCTGCCAAGGGTGGCCTGAAGCAGAGCAAGGGCTTGCCGGCGGTGATGTACTCGACCAAGACCGTGGCGGCCATGAACGGCAAGGATATCCGCCTGGGCGGTTACCCGGTGCCGCTGGAGAGCGACGCCAAAGGCAACAGCACGCTGTTCTTCCTGGTGCCGTACCCAGGCGCGTGCATCCACGTGCCGCCACCGCCGCCGAACCAGCTGGTGCTGGTGCGCTACCCGAAAGGGTTGAAGATCGATGACATCTACACGCCGCTGTGGGTCAGCGGCAAGCTGAAGGTGGAGAAGGTCAGCAATGATTTGGCCGATGCGGCTTATGCCTTAGATGCAGGGAAGGTGAGGGTGGTGGAAGACGCCGACCTCTGATCGCCTGCACTGGCCTCATCGCTGGCAAGCCAGCTCCCACAGGTCCGCCACAGGTCTTGAGCCATGTGCAATACCTGTGGGAGCTGGCTTGCCGGCGATGAGGCCAGTACAGGCAACACACCTTTTAGATCACTTCACAACCAATCCTGACCCCCAGCGAACTGCTGCCCCCAGGCTTCAACTCCACCAGGTCATCCCACACATTCGCCGTCTCGATGCACAGCATCCGCTGCCAGCCATCATCGGCCATGTCCGGCAACTCCTTGGCCCGTTCGGTCCAGGGGTTCCAGATCACCGCCGAACGCGACCCGCTGCTGGTCAAGGTAATCCGCCGGTTCCAATGTGGATCGACAATGCTCAATTGCGGCGGGGTAGCCAGATAGATGCGGTCAGTCTCCCCGGCAAACTCAAGAGCGCCCTGCTGCTGGCGCAGTTCCCAGTCAGCCAGCGTCTCGATGTACCCCAGCCCCTCGACCCCTTCGACCCGCGCCTGGCGCACATCGCTGACCGCGAAGTAGCTGTGCAGGGCCTGGCTGATGGTCACCGGGGTATTGCCCATGTTGCGGCTGGTCAGGTTCAGTGTCAGCTCTTCACCCAGCGTTATCGCCAGTTTCAGCTCCACATCATGCGGCCAGCCTGGCAGGTCGCCCTGCGCTTCAGGCAGTTCGAACTCGATCCTCAAGGATTCGCCCACTTCCTCGATACCCAGCAACTGCCAGTCTCGCCCGCGCGCCAGGCCGTGGGCAGGCGCCTGCTCGCCGCGGTACATGGCCTGCACGGCCTGGGGGTTGCGCTGCAGGTTGCCGAACCACGGCCAGCACACCGGCGCCCCGGCGCGTACCGACTTGCCCTGGCGGAAGATGGCCTGGTCGCTCAGCCACAGCAGTGGGGGCTCGCCCACCCGCTGGTAGCTGAGGATTTGCGCGCCCTGCTGGGCGATCAGGAGTTCGGCGTGGTCGCTGCTGATACGCCAGCAGTTCAGTTCGCCATGTTGCTCGGTCACGACCTGGAAAGTAGCCATTGCGTTCGTCTCATTGTTTGCCAGTGGGCTTGGACCCGGGCAGATACAATGAGTTTACCGCCGGCGTGGCTCAGCGACGAGGTACGGAGCGGGTGCGGCCACTGCCGTCGATGGCGACGAAGACGAATACCGCTTCGGTCACCTTGCGCCACTCGCTGGACAGCGGGTCGTCACTCCACACTTCGACCATCATCTGGATCGAGCTGCGGCCGATTTCCAGGGTCTGGGTATAGAACGACAACTGCGCGCCCACGGCGACCGGCACCAGAAATGCCATGCGGTCGATGGCCACGGTGGCTACTCGGCCACCGGCGACACGGCTGGCCATGGCAGTGCCGGCCAGGTCCATCTGGGCGACCAGCCAGCCGCCGAAGATGTCGCCAAACCCATTGGTCTCGCGCGGGAGTGCAGTGATCTGCAAGGCCAGGTCGCCTTGCGGGATTGGATCTTCTTGTTCGAGCTCAATCATGCGATGGGGCCTCTGACCCGTGACGCTTTTCGTTGGTGTGGCGCAAAGGCCGGGTAAACGATTCAGCTTGAAACATACTACGCCGATTTCGTTTCACTGGGCGGCCGTAGGGAAACTCTGCGAAACCGCCTGACTATAGTGACCGGCGTTTTCGCACAACATCCCACGTTAGCAGCAACCTTTTCCTACGAATCGCCAGTATATAGAGCATAACGGCCAGCGACGACCGCGCATTCATGAATATCTGTATGGATTTTGTATCGCTTTCGGCGCGGCTCGGCTATTTGCTATCTTCGCCTGTCTTCCAATCCAGAAGCCGCACGCCAGGCGGCCCGCATGCCCTACAAGAGAACAACAGCGATGACTTCCGTGCCGAGCAGTATCGAGCAGCCCTCGCGGCCGCTGACCCGCAGTGATTACAAGACCCTTTCACTGTCCGCCCTGGGTGGCGCGCTGGAGTTCTACGACTTCATCATCTTCGTGTTCTTCGCCACGGTGGTCGGCAAGCTGTTCTTCCCGGCCGACATGCCCGAGTGGCTGCGCCTGATGCAAACCTTCGGCATCTTCGCCGCCGGCTACCTGGCGCGGCCGCTGGGCGGCATCATCATGGCCCACTTCGGTGACCTGCTCGGACGCAAGAAGATGTTTACCCTGAGCATCTTCATGATGGCGCTGCCGACGCTGATCATGGGCTTGCTGCCGACTTATGCACAGATCGGCATGTGGGCGCCGATCCTGCTGCTGCTGATGCGCGTGATCCAGGGCGCGGCGATCGGCGGTGAAGTGCCGGGTGCCTGGGTGTTCGTCTCCGAGCACGTGCCGGCGCGCAACACCGGCTACGCCTGCGGCACCCTGACGGCTGGCCTGACCGCGGGCATTCTGCTCGGTTCGCTGGTGGCGACCCTGATCAACAGCGTCTACAGCACTGAAGAAGTGGCCGATTACGCCTGGCGTATTCCGTTCCTGCTCGGTGGTGTGTTCGGCCTGTTCGCGGTGTACCTGCGCCGCTGGTTGCATGAAACCCCGGTGTTCGCCGAGATGCAGCAACGCAAGGCGCTGGCCGAAGAGCTGCCGCTGCGTGCGGTGCTGCGTGACCACCGTGGCCCGATCATCCTGTCGATGCTGCTGACCTGGATGTTGTCGGCCGCCATCGTGGTGCTCATCCTGATGACCCCGGCGCTGCTGCAGAGCATCTACCACATCAGCCCTACCGATTCGCTCAAGGCCAATAGCCTGGCCATCGTGCTGCTCAGCTTCGGCTGCATCAGCGCTGGCAGCCTGGCGGACCGCTTTGGCGCGGGCCGGGTGTTCGTGATCGGCAGCCTGCTGCTGCTGGTAACCTCCTGGACCTTCTACCACAGCTTGCCGACGCGCCCTGACCTGCTGTTCCCGCTGTATGCCGTGACTGGTCTGTGCGTTGGCGTGATCGGCGCGGTGCCTTATGTGATGGTCAAGGCGTTCCCGGCGGTGGTGCGCTTCAGTGGGTTGTCGTTCTCGTACAACTTGGCCTACGCCATCTTTGGCGGGCTGACGCCGATGGTGGTGACGGCGCTGCTCAAGGTCAGCCCGATGGCGCCGGCCTACTATGTGGCTGGTTTGTGCGTCCTCGGCTTGCTGGTGGGGCTCTATCTGCTGGCGAAGAAACGTTGAGTTCCAGGTCCATCCCTGAAGAAGGCCAAATCGCAAACCTGTAGCTTGGTGTTGTATTGGCACATGATGCTAATGGGGGCGTTGTTTGTATTTTTCCATGCAAACACGTCCCAGCCTCCGGTATCGCCCAAAGGCAAGGGCATCCTTAGAGGCGGCTGAGAGCTGCGCCGAGGGCCCAACCTGTCGCGGGCCTCTGTTCGGGTTGAGAGTCCCTGTAAACGATCAGGCAGCATGCCTTGATAAGTTTGTTCTTGGCAAATCCTGCTAATCAAGTTGACATGCACGCATTCCAGAACCAAAGGCCCTGCAGAGAACTCTAGCTCCAGACCGGGAAGTGGTGTGGCGGTTTCTGATTCCTGCCCTATAAATACAAAAGCAAGAGGGCTGGCTGACAAATCATTATTTGCCACTAATGTGGAATGCTGCTGGCCAAGTCGTTCTATCCAGGCCTCAAGTGTTGATTGGCTCATCATATCCATCCACCATTTTTATAGAGCGTTATGATTTCCAGCTTGGAGCGTTCTAGCTGGTTCGTTTTCTCGTCCCAGGCCATCTCCAATGCGATGAAGAACAGGTCCACTTCTGCCAATATGTCTCCCGCTTCAATAATTGATTGATGCGTTCGGCTGCGGATTAATGTATATGCAAAATCGAATTTTTGCAGTATGGCTACCGGCACTACAATCGAGGGTGTCTGTAATAATATCGCCTTTGTCTTCGCAAAGCTGATGATGGGGTAGTTCCGCTTCAGTATCTTTATGAGTATCTCAGGCCAGATTGTGGGTGACGTGAAGTTTTCTCTGTTGCTTATTCTATCGAACATTCTTTTACTCCTTTATCAAGTGCACGGGGAAGGCTTGCCAAATCCTTGCACTTGTTGAGCGTGGTTGCCAGTGCGGATTTGTTTCAATGTGTATTCATTTGGTGGTTGTAGGAAGCGTTGGCTTTGCATGTAGGAGTGTTCTTGTTTTAATTTGAGTGAATATATAGAGGGGAAGTGTGTTAGGTAAATCTCGATAAATATGTAACGCAGCCTCACTCGGCTTTTTCACAACTATCGGCCATGCAGATAAGGAGACTCTGTATGGCTCAAAATACATTCAACGACAATTCGACAGGTGAGGTTGTCATCACCCCGGGCTCTTCTGGTTCAAGCGGTGGTGGCGGAGGTTTCTTCAGTATTGGTGGCGGCGGTGGATTCGGCGGAGGCTTTGGAGGCTCCAGCCGACGTCGTCGGAAAAAGCGGGCGAGAGCTCGCGCTGCTGCGCTCGCCCGGGCGAAGGCCGAGGACCAGGCACGCCAGGCTGCTGCTGCGGCGGCTCGTGCCGAGGCATTGGCGATAGCGCATCGCCAGCGGGTTGCTACTTACGGCCAGGCGCGAGAGGGCCGACGTGCGCAGCTTGATGCTCACTTCGCTCAGCAGTCCAAAGGCTTGGCAAAAGCGCTTCAGGATGAAATCACTGCGGCGCGCAAGCGTCCTGTATATGACGGCAGCGAACGCTGGCAGCTCTACCAGATCACCAAGGCGCGGAACGAGACAGAAGGGCTTATTGCCGCAAAAAAAGGCGCGCTGGCCGAGTATCAGGCCCGAGCGGCTGCTTTCGCTGGCCCAGGTGCAAGCGCGGACGCCTATGCCGCGCGGCTTTCAGGCCTGGCGACCGCAGCGCAGATGCAGCAACTGCATCGCGACTGGGAAGCAGCCTATCTGGCATCCCACGAAGCCCGGTTGCTGCAAGAGGCCATCAGGCAATTGTCAGAGCGCTCGGCCGCGTTACGGGTGGAACATGCCACACAGGAGCAGTTGTGGAGGGCTCGAGAGGCACGCTGGGAACAACAGCGCCAATACGCTGAACAGCGCGAAGCGCGGATTCGTTACAAGCAACAGGCGGATGAAGACCGGCGCCTGCACCGGTTAAAGGCGGCCTCCACGCTTACGGCACCTGTTGCCGCTGCACAGGCCGGTGGTGTGTTGCTCAGCCAGGCTGGCGCGCAGGTTGCGGCGGATGTGGCTGCGGCCTTGGAGCAGGCAATCGCCAATGCGGCGAAGGAGGTGCTGAGGGTCGCGGCGATTCGTGCGGGGCAGGCTGTCAGCCTTTCGGCAACGGCCATGCTGTACTCGCCGACGCTGGCTAATGGCGAGTTGACCGAAGCCCAGCGCAGGCGGCATCTCGAAGGTTTGGGGGTACGTGCTGATCTGCTGGGCGTAGAGGCTGGGCAGGATCTGCAGGCCATTGCCAATGCTGGTGGTTCGGCCCGCCTTAGTAATCGCATCCGAATCGAGCATCTGCCGGGTGGCAGTGCGATAACGGTGGCTTCCACGGGAGCCGGAATCGCGTCCGAAGTACGGGTAAGGAATGCCGTTCTTGACCCCTTGACCGATACCTACCGGGTCGAGGCCGAGACGCCCACCGGCAAAACCATCGTGCTCGGCGAAGCGGCTGTATCAGCAAGTAGCCCACCCAGCGGCAGGGTGCTGGCGCTGGCTCCCGAAGCGGCCATCGTCGGTGCAGGTGTGGACCTTCGCTTCGATGACTGCATTGTCTGTGTGCCTGGCCAACCACCTCAATATTTCTCTTTCGCGGTTTCTCCTGCGGGTACCGGAATTGTCAGCGGCAAAGGTCAGGTGGCTGCTGCCAACTGGTGGTCTACCAGCGGAACCCCATCCGGCGTGGCAGTACCTGCCCAGGTCGGTGCCCAACTGCGCGGCCGTTTGTTCACTGGCATGCCGGCTTTCGAAAGTGCGGTGTGGCGGGCTATCGCAGCGGATCTGGGGTTGCTCGATCAGTTCGACGAACTGAATCAGAGGCGCATCCTCAGCGGTTTTCCGCCTGTGGCACCGAAAGCGAGCTGGAATGGGGCGCGGCGCGAGTTCGAACTGCGCCATGTGGCAACTGCTGGGGTTGGCTCCGGGCTCTACGATCTGGATCAGCTGAGAATCCACAAGCCCAGCAACACTCAAGGTGTATTGACGGTTGTCCAACCGTTCAAGCCCTGGTTCGCATCCAGTGTGGCGCTTTACCTTGACCCTGCCATCGTTCAAGGCGAACCGCCGCGCACCTGGACACCGTTGGCGGCACCTGGCACGGAACTCCTCGGTCCGACGCACTTGCCGGAAGTGCCGCCACTCCCGGGTATTCTGCCAGGGGCACCCACCGATCCTGTGGGGCCAAGTCTTGAAATACTTCCGGGTGAGAATCCGGGTGAGACTGGGGCCATAATTCCTGGGTTTGGTGGCGAGGACGATCTACCAGCCCCAGGCCTGGTTAATAACGAGCCAGCAGAAGAGAACGAAACTGGAATTTATGGTAATTTGGACCGCAGAAGTATAAGAGACGATATGGATGTCGATCATATACCTGCTCAAGGGGCGATAAAGCTTTGGCTTAAAGTAAACTTTCCAAATTTGTCACCCTATCAAATCAGAGCGTACATGAGGCGAGCCCCTGCTGTTGTTATACCAACACATGTTCACAGGAAGTACAGTGAGACATATGGAGGGCGCAACACCAGAGCAAAGCAAGCACTAGACGCTGCGGACCTTTTTGAGGCTGTGCGAAGCAACGTTGAGGCGCTAAGGCCAGGTCTTCTGCCTGAGCGAGTTGAAGGAATCAAGGCGGAGCTTACCGATTTGCTCAAAAAATTCATTGAAATGGTGTGATTATGACAAGAATTGTAGACGTCGAGCTGTGGTTAAAATCCCTGGGTGAAACTCACGCCGCATTACTTGGTCTTGGGCTTGATCCGGGCCTTCCTTTCATAAAACTCTATTCTGGAGCAACGGAGTTGTACATCGAGCCGGAGCCTGGGGTTAGCTTTGAATTCGATACTGATACTAGAATATTGCAAGCAGTGATTGTGACACTTATCAGGCGCGTTGAGCTTGAGCCAGAATTTAAGGCGATTCTTTCGAAACCCTATGGTTGTTTGGATAAAGAAGCTGCTCGGGCGACATGGGGAAATCCTTCTACCTCGCGCGGTCCTGTGGCGATGCCGCAACCCATAGGTAAGACAGGTGGATGGGATGTTTACGAGCTTTCCTCTCGGGGGTTTGAGAATGCCGAGTTGGTGTATCAATATAATGTTGATTTAAAAGTTTCTGGAGTTGTCTTGAGGGCTAAGGAAAATGAAGCTTGAAAAACGATTGCAAGACTACAGTGAGCAATCATTCTTATTGCTCATCCAAAATATCTGGAATCTCGAAAGCAACAGGTTTGAACACAACTCACTCATCGCCCATTTCGACCAGATAATCGGCCATCCCGCCGGCAGCGATCTCCTGTTCTACTCAAACGCTGACGAAACCGGCAGCATCAACTCCCCGGAGCACATAGTTGCTACGATAAAGTCCTGGCATCAGCAAAAAGGCCGGGCGGCGTTCAAAGGCCAGACCTTGCAACCACCGCCCGTTCGCCAAACGCTGACCCCCGCGCAGCGAGCCAGCCAGTCCTCCAACCGCAATCTGGAAAAAGTGCGAAAACTGGCCGCTGAGATCCAGACTGCCGAGCAGCAGGGCAAACTGAAGCTTACCGCTTTGGAACAGCAATTGGCCCGCGCCCCAGCCGTCGGCACCCCTGCGCAGCAACTGGCAGCAAGCCTCGCCGCTTTGCGCACCCTGGAACTTGCCCAGCATCAAGCCAAGGCCGCCTTCGACCAGCTCAAGCGTTTGCAGATGCCCGTCAAATTCGCCCTTGATGGCGCCAAGCGAGATGCCACCAGCCCGTTTCTTAATGCTGCGATCCAAGCCGTCGTGCTGCGTGAAATTACTGCCGGCAGCCAGCGTCATGCGGCGGCCTTGGCTTCGACACAGGCGCGTCAACCCGCCTTGTACGCCCGCGGCGTGAAGCTGATCGAAAGCCTGGAATCGCGTATTGCCCAGTTGGCGAAGGCCACGGCGACTGGCCCGGGCTATGGGTCTTTGACATTAAAGGCAGCAGCCCATGCAGCAAGCCTGCATCCCGCGTTGCTCACAGCGCAAGGCTTGAGCCGTGAAGTAGCCAGCCAGCAGCATCATCTGATCAAGACCTTCCGTTCCGCAGTTGCTGAGCTGGATTGGCAGGCAGCATCGCTGCAAGGCGATCACCCCGGCACCTATGCGGATGTAGTCGAGTTCGTATTGAGTATCCCCAGTGACGATCCGCGCTTTGCCGTTACGGTGCCGCTGGGTGAAATGCTTGAGAGTGAGCGGACGGACTGGGCCGAGCTGGCTGCGGAGCGTGGTGAAGTGGATTTACCTGTGCGTCTTTGTTCCACCGTGCGCGGCGCCACTACTGGCACCTCCACAGGGGTCAAGCCTTTCACGCGCTACTCACATGTGGTCATGACCGCGACGCAAGGCAAGGTCGTCCCCTCGCGCGTACGGGTTCGGGCGGCTCGCTGGGATGCCTCACGGCAGGCCTTCCTATACACCAGCGAGGGTGCAGCGCCTGTGACAGTGCAGTGGCAGACGGGCAGCGCTCCCTATGCTCGCCGCGACCTTTCCAGCCCTCCCAGCATCGGATTCTTGCGCATGCCCCCGGTACCGCTGATCGAGCGCTTTGCCAACTTGGCGCAGGTCAAGTTCGATGACTACATCGTGGTATTTCCACATGACTCTGGCCTGAGCCCCGTCTACATCATGTTCAGGGACCGCCGGGAGCTTTAGCTCGCCGCTTCTTTACATCAATATATGCACAGGCCATCCCGAACAACCGGTGATGGCCTTTCATCCATTTGTCACAATTAGGTCATATCGTATTCATGCGGCCTGCAGATACTTGGGCCCGTTCCATCCAACACCCCAATATTCCTGCTAGGAGCAAGGCATGAAACTGAAGCGTTTGATGGCGGCCCTCACCTTTGCCGCCGCTGGCGTTGCAACCGCCAACGCGGTAGCCGCCGTCGACCCTGCGATCCCGACCTACACCAAGACCACCGGTGTTTCGGGCAACCTCTCCAGCGTAGGTTCCGACACCCTCGCGAACCTGATGACTCTGTGGGCCGAGGCCTACAAGAAGGAATATCCGAACGTAAACATCCAGATCCAGGCTGCCGGCTCCTCCACCGCGCCACCCGCGCTGACCGAAGGCACCGCCAACCTCGGCCCGATGAGCCGCAAGATGAAGGACGTCGAGCTGCAGGCCTTCGAGCAGAAGTACGGCTACAAGCCGACCGCCATCCCGGTCGCTGTCGACGCCCTGGCCGTGTTCGTGCACAAGGACAACCCGATCAAAGGCCTGACCATGGCCCAGGTCGACGCCATCTTCTCCTCCACCCGCCTGTGCGGTGCCAAAGCCGATGTCAAGACCTGGGGTGACCTGGGCGTGACCGGCGACCTGGCCAACAAGCCGGTGCAGCTGTTCGGCCGCAACTCGGTATCGGGTACCTACGGCTACTTCAAGGAAGAAGCCCTGTGCAAAGGCGACTTCAAGCCTAACGTCAACGAACAGCCTGGCTCGGCTTCGGTCGTGCAGTCGATCAGCTCCTCGCTGAACGGCATCGGCTACTCGGGCATCGGCTACAAGACAGCCAGCGTCAAGACCGTAGCCCTGGCCAAGAAAGAAGGCGGCGAGTTCGTCGAAGACAATGAAGCCAACGCCCTGAACGGTACCTACCCGCTGTCGCGCTTCCTGTATGTCTACGTCAACAAGGCGCCGAACAAGCCTCTGGCCCCGCTGGAAGCCGAGTTCGTCAAGCTGGTGCTGTCGCAAGCTGGCCAGCAGGTCGTGGTGAAGGATGGCTACATCCCGCTGCCGGCCAAAGTCGTCGACAAGACCCTGGCTGACCTGGGCCTGTCCCACGCCGGTAACGTCGCAAAGCAGTGAGTAACTGAAGGGGAGGTCGGTGCAGTTGCCCGACCTCTTCCACGAATTTTCAGTCCGAAGCCAGGCTTCCTGTGCGGCGGGCTTTCGTGCGTCACCATTTTGTAATGTTTTTGTCATACGGGACCGCTAGGGTGTGCGCATGAATGATCTGGCCAATTCCACAATGCCCCAAAATTCCCAGCCCGAGCGCATTGATTTCAATACGCCGGAGTTGCAACGCAAGCGCCGCATGCGCGCCCTCAAGGACCGCCTGACCCGCTGGTATGTACTGGTGGGCGGGCTTGCCGTGTTGGCGGCGATCACCCTGATCTTCTTCTACCTGGCCTATGTGGTGCTGCCATTGTTCCAGGGCGCCGAGCTGAGCAGCAGGAAGCCCCTGGAGCCGACCTGGCTGCAGCAGGATGCCGGCAAGCCGCTGTTGATCGCGCTGGAAGAGCAGAACTTGGTGGGCATGCGCGTTTCGGATCAGGGCCAGGCGCTGTTCTTCGATACCAAGACTGGTAACGAGCTCAAGCGTGTCGCTCTGCCACTGCCAGCAGACACGCACGTCACGTCGATCAGTACCGACCAGCCGGGTAGCCCGCTGGTGGTGCTGGGCTTGTCCAATGGCCAGGCGCTGGTGTTCCACCACACCTACAAGATCACCTACCCGGACAACAAGAAAACCATCACCCCCGGCCTCGACTATCCGTACGGCGAGCAGCCGTTCGTGCTCGATGACCAGGGCCGTGCACTGGAGCATGTCAGTGTCAACGTCAACGGCGACACCCTGGTGCTGGCCGGTTCCACCGGTGCACACCTGCAGGTGCTCGAGCTGACCCGCACGGAAAACATGATGACCGAAGAGGTCACCACCGAGCAGAACCGCATCGAACTGCCGCAGATGACCGAAGCGGTGAAGAACATCTTCATCGACCCGCGCCAGCAGTGGCTTTACGTGATCAACGGCCGCGCCACCGCCGACGTGTTCAGCCTGCGTGACAAGCGCCTCAACGGCCGCTACAAGCTGGCTGAAAGCGCCGAAACCGAAATTACCGCCACGGCCCAGCTGGTGGGTGGCATCTCGCTGATCATCGGTGACTCCAAGGGCGGCCTGGCCCAGTGGTTCATGGCCCGCGACCCGGACGGCGAATCGCGTTTCAAGCAGATCCGCACCTTCCAGATGGGCAAGGCGCCGATCGTGCAGATCGATGCCGAAGAGCGCCGCAAGGGCTTCATCGCCCTGGATGCCGAAGGCAAGCTGGGCGTGTTCCACAGCACCGCGCATCGCACCCTGCTGGTCGAGCCGGTCGCTGAAGGCCCAGGCATCCTGGCCCTGTCACCGCGTGCCAACCGCATCATGATCGAAGAGGGCGGCAAGCTCCTGCGCCTGAGCCTGCGCAACCCGCACCCGGAAGTTTCCTTCAGCGCGCTATGGGGCAAGGTCTGGTACGAGAACTACGACGAGCCGAAATACGTCTGGCAATCGACCGCTTCGAACACTGACTTCGAGCCCAAGCTGAGCCTGTCGCCGCTGACCTTCGGGACCCTGAAGGCCGCGTTCTACGCGATGATCCTGGCGGCCCCGCTGGCCATCGCCGCGGCCATCTACACCGCCTACTTCATGGCCCCGGGCATGCGCCGCAAGGTCAAGCCGGTGATCGAACTGATGGAAGCGATGCCGACGGTGATCCTCGGCTTCTTCGCCGGCCTGTTCCTGGCCCCTTACCTGGAAGGCCACCTGCCGGGTGTGTTCAGCCTGTTCTTGCTGATGCCGATCGGCATCCTGCTGGCCGGCTTCGCCTGGAGCCGCCTGCCGGAGTCGATCCGCCTGCGCATTCCGGATGGCTGGGAAGCGGCGATCCTGATCCCGGTGATCCTGTTCACCGGCTGGTTCGCCCTGACCATGAGCCCGCACCTGGAAAGCTGGTTCTTCGGCGGCGACATGCGCCTGTGGATCACCAACGACCTGGGGATCACCTACGACCAGCGCAACGCCCTGGTAGTGGGTATCGCCATGGGCTTCGCGGTCATCCCCAACATCTACTCCATTGCCGAGGACGCCGTGTTCAGCGTGCCACGCAGCCTGACCCTGGGCTCCCTGGCCCTGGGCGCCACACCCTGGCAGACCCTGACCCGCGTGGTCATCCTCACCGCCAGCCCGGGTATCTTCTCGGCGCTCATGATCGGCATGGGCCGTGCGGTGGGCGAGACCATGATCGTGCTGATGGCCACCGGCAACACCCCGGTGATGGAGCTGAACCTGTTCGAGGGCATGCGCACCCTGGCCGCCAACGTGGCCGTGGAAATGCCGGAATCGGAAGTCGGCGGCAGCCACTATCGCGTGCTGTTCCTGGCCGCGCTGGTGCTGCTGATGTTCACCTTCGTCATGAACACCTTGGCCGAGCTGATTCGCCAGCGTCTGCGCAAGAAATACTCGTCGCTTTGATAGAAAGGTAGCGATCCGTGAAAAAGGATTCCCTCAAAGGCTGGTTCAAGAGCGGCGCCCCAGGCGTCTGGATGAGCGGCGGCGCGGTGGCCATGGCGGTGATCATGACCGTTGGCCTGCTGGCGGTGATCGCCGTGCGTGGCCTGGGCCACTTCTGGCCGGCCGATCTGATCCAGGCCACCTACAAGGTGCCAGGCCAGGCCGACCACGTCGTCATTGGCGAAGTGGTGCAAAAGGAAGAAGTACCCCGTGCCCGCCTGAAGGGCGCCGGCCTGCCGGTGCCTGACCAAGGCCCGGAGTTCATGACCCGCGAGCTGGTCAAGGTGGGTAACCGCGACCTCAACGGCAGCGACTTCACCTGGGTGGTCGGCGACTGGCTGGTCGACGAGCAGCGCCCGGCCGACCTGATTGCCCTGGAGCGCCGCGAGTGGGGCAATTTCTACGGCTACCTGGTCAGTGTGAAGGAAGAAGGCCGCGTGGTAGCCGAGGGCCCTGGCGCCTGGAAGGAGCTGCAAACCCGCCTCAAGCGCGCCAACCAGCTCAATGGCGAGCTGCAGCAGCTGGAGAAGAAGGACATTGGTGCCATCAACCATGGCCTCGAGCGCCTGCGCCTGCATGCCCGCAAGCTGGAGCTGGACGGCAAGCTGGACGCCACCGCCCAGGCCGACATGGACGCCGACCGCGCCGAGCTGAACAGCCGCTACAAGGCCATCGAAGAGCGCCTGGCCGGCCTGCACCAGGCCTTCGCCCGCGATAGCCTGGTGGCCCGCGATGGCAACGGCCGCGAAGTGGAAATCAACCTGAGCAAGGTGGTCCACGCCATCCAGCCGAACGGCATGTCCGGCTTCACCAAGCTGGGTACCTACTTCGCCAAGGTCTGGGAATTCCTCAGCGACGACCCGCGTGAAGCCAACACCGAGGGCGGTATCTTCCCGGCCATCTTCGGTACCGTGATGATGACCCTGATCATGGCCGTGATCGTCACCCCTTTCGGTGTGCTGGCCGCCATCTACCTGCGCGAATACGCCAGGCAGGGCGCGGTGACCCGCCTGATCCGCATTGCGGTGAACAACCTGGCTGGCGTGCCGGCGATCGTCTACGGTGTGTTTGGCCTGGGCTTCTTCGTCTACGTGCTGGGTGGCTCGATCGACCGCCTGTTCTTCCCCGAAGCGCTGCCGGCGCCGACCCTGGGTACCCCGGGCCTGCTGTGGGCGTCGCTGACCCTGGCGCTGCTGGCCGTGCCGGTGGTGATCGTGGCCACCGAGGAAGGCCTGGCGCGTATCCCGCGCACTGTGCGCGAAGGCTCGCTGGCCCTGGGCGCGACCAAGGCCGAGACGCTGTGGAAGATCGTCCTGCCAATGGCCAGCCCGGCCATGATGACCGGCATGATCCTCGCCGTGGCCCGCGCCGCCGGTGAAGTGGCGCCGCTGATGCTGGTGGGTGTGGTGAAACTGGCGCCGTCGCTGCCGGTGGACGGTAACTACCCGTACCTGCACCTGGACCAGAAGATCATGCACCTGGGCTTCCACATCTATGACGTCGGCTTCCAGAGCCCGAACGTCGAGGCTGCGCGGCCGCTGGTATACGCCACGGCGTTGCTGCTGGTGCTGGTGATCGCCGCCCTCAACCTCTCGGCAGTGTGGATCCGCAACCACCTGCGCGAGAAGTACAAGGCCCTCGACAGCTGATTGAAGCTTTAAGTCACAAGCGGCAAGCTCCAAGCAGATTGCCGCTTTGCCCTAACTTGCAGCTTGCAGCCTCAAGCTCGCAGCTACAAACGGAGTGAGACCATGCAGCAAGATTCCCATACCCACGGCATCGACATGTCTGCCCTGGGCCGCAACAAGCAGAGCCTGCGCCTGGCCGAAGAAACCGTGGCCATCGAAGTACCTGGCCTGAGCCTTTTCTACGGCGACAAACAAGCGCTGTACGACGTGCAGATGAACATCCCCAAGCAGCGCGTGACCGCCTTCATCGGCCCGTCCGGTTGCGGCAAGTCGACCCTGCTGCGCACCTTCAACCGCATGAACGACCTGGTCGATGGCTGCCGCGTGGAAGGCGCCATCAACCTGTACGGCAACAACATCTACCGCAAGGGCGAAGACGTCGCCGAGCTGCGCCGCCGTGTCGGCATGGTGTTCCAGAAGCCCAACCCGTTCCCCAAGACCATCTACGAGAACGTGGTGTACGGCCTGCGCATCCAGGGCATCAACAAGAAGCGCGTGCTTGATGAGGCCGTTGAATGGGCGCTGAAGGGCGCGGCCCTGTGGGATGAGGTCAAGGACCGTCTGCACGACTCGGCACTGGGCCTGTCCGGTGGCCAGCAGCAGCGTCTGGTCATCGCCCGCACCATCGCAGTGGAGCCGGAGGTGTTGTTGCTCGACGAACCGTGCTCGGCGCTGGACCCGATCTCGACGCTGAAGGTCGAAGAGCTGATCTACGAACTGAAATCCAAGTACACCATCGTCATCGTGACCCACAACATGCAACAGGCGGCCCGCGTTTCGGACTACACCGCGTTCATGTACATGGGCAAACTGGTCGAATTCGGCGATACCGACACCCTGTTCACCAACCCGGCGAAGAAGCAGACCGAAGACTACATCACCGGTCGCTACGGTTAAGCGCCGCTCGTGATGAGCACCTGGCCCCTGTAGGAGCGGGTTTACCCGCGAAGCAGGCGGCTCGATGCCTGGCACCGGCTTCGCCGGTGTTCGCGGGTAAACCCGCTCCTACAGGGCCGCGCTACCAAAGGACAAAACGATGATCAACAAAGACAGCCTTACACATCACATTTCCCAGCAGTTCAACGCCGAGCTCGAAGAGGTGCGCAGCCACCTGCTGGCCATGGGCGGCCTGGTCGAGAAGCAGGTCAACGACGCGGTCACCGCGCTGATCGAGGCCGATTCGGGCCTGGCCCAGCAAGTGCGCGAGGTCGACGAGCAGATCAACCAGATGGAGCGCAACATCGACGAGGAGTGCGTACGCATCCTCGCCCGTCGCCAGCCGGCGGCCTCCGACCTGCGCCTGATCATCAGCATCTCCAAGTCGGTGATCGACCTGGAGCGCATCGGCGACGAATCGACCAAGATCGCCCGCCGGGCCATCCAGCTGTGCGAAGAAGGCGAGTCGCCGCGCGGCTACGTGGAAGTGCGCCATATCGGCGACCAGGTGCGTAACATGGTCCGCGACGCGCTGGACGCCTTTGCCCGCTTCGATGCCGAGCTGGCGCTGTCGGTGGCCCAGTACGACAAGACCATCGACCGCGAGTACAAGACCGCCCTGCGTGAGCTGGTGACCTACATGATGGAAGACCCGCGCTCGATCTCGCGGGTACTGAGCGTCATCTGGGTTCTGCGTTCGCTGGAGCGTATCGGTGACCACGCACGCAACATCTCCGAACTGGTGATCTACCTGGTGCGCGGCACCGACGTCCGTCACATGGGCCTCAAGCGCATGACTGCAGAAGTGCAGGGTACTGCTGTCGTCGAGGGCGAAAACGCTAATGTTCCGGCTGAACCTGACGATAAGTAAGGTTGCTCCCGAGCATCGACGCCCGGCCTTGGCCGGGCGTTTTCGTTTGCGGTCGAGGAGCCGGCAGGCACCCGCGAACGATGTGAAGAAGTCCCGGCGTGACCCAGGTTGTAGCAAATGGCCATTATTTGGCGGTAGGCTAGTCGGGATTCAGAAGGAGTATCGATGAGTAAAGTGAATGTGCTGGTCGTGGATGACGCCCCGTTCATCCGTGACCTGGTCCGCAAGTGCCTGCGCAATGCCTTCCCGGGCATGGCCATCGACGACGCGGTCAATGGTCGCAAGGCCATGGTCATGCTGGGCAAGGAAGCGTTCGACCTGGTCCTGTGCGACTGGGAGATGCCGGAAATGTCCGGCCTGGAGCTGCTCACCTGGTGCCGTCAGCAGCCTGCGTTGAAAAACCTGCAGTTCATCATGGTGACCAGCCGTGGCGACAAGGAAAACGTCATCCAGGCGATCCAGGCGGGCGTTTCCGATTTTGTCGGCAAACCCTTCACCAACGAGCAACTGCTGACCAAGGTGAAAAAGGCCTTGGCCAAGATCGGCAAGCTCGACAGCCTGATGGCCATTGGCCCGGCGCGAGTCAACGCGGCGTTCGCCAACGATTCACTGAACGCGCTGACCGCCGGCAAGCCGGAAGTGGCCAAGGTCACGGCTCCCGCAGCGGCCCCGGCTCCGGCCAAGCCGCTCGTCAGTGCACCCACGCCAGCGGCTGCCACGCCGACCGGCCGTGGTCAGGGCCAACTGCGGCTGGCCAGCGGCATGCAGCCGTGCGTGATCAAGGCGTTGAGCCTGAAAGAGGCGCTGCTGGTGGTGCGCCGCAGCGAAGCGCTGCCACAGGTGCTGGAAGGCGCGGTACTGGACCTGGAGCAGGGCGAGAAAGCCGAAGTCGCACGCCTGAACGGCTACCTGCATGCCGTCGCGGCACTGGAGCCCAGGCCCGACAGTGACTGGCTGCAGCTGACGTTCAAGTTCGTCGACCAGGACGCCCAGAAGCTCGACTACCTGTCGCGGCTGATTGCCCGCGGGACTGCGCAGAAGCATTTCACCCCGGGTGCTTGAGTAACAGCTACTGGCCTCATCGCCGGCAAGCCAGCTCCCACAGGTACAGCGCCAGCCTCAGGCCTTGTGCGCATCCTGTGGGAGCTGGCTTGCCGGCGATGGGGCCAGGCCTGCGGGCGCCATCCGACCAACTGCAATACCCACCGCACAACCCGCTGCTAGGCTTCGACAAATCATAACTGTCAAAAAGCCACTATCATGCCCGCGCGCCTGCTGCTGTTCTGTGCATTGCTCATGGCCTCGGCGTCGAGCCTGGGTGTGACCCTCTACAAGATCACCGACGATAACGGGGTGGTCTCTTATTCCGACCGGCCTGGCCCCGGCGCCAAACCCTTGGTGCTGCGTGAGCCCATGGTCGAAACGCTCGAAGGCCAGGTGCTGCTGAACGCGAAAACCTTCGACGGTGGCGTGAGCTTCTCGGCGCGCAACGAGCTGCATGTGCCGGTGGAGGTCGAGCTGCGCCTGGATAACCTGGTGAACGCACAAGGCGGCGATGCCCCGCGTATCGTGCGGCGACTGCTGCCGCCGCGCACCACGCAGCTGCTCAGCGTGCTCCGGGGGCGGCCCGGGCTGCTGCTGAACTACCGTTCGACCCTGCTGCAGGCCATGGGTGACCCGGGCAAGCGGCCGCAGGGCTTCCGCTATGCGTTCCCGTGGCTCGGCGGGCCGTTCCGCGTGACCCAGGGCCCCAATGGCCGTGTCAGCCATTTTGGCCCAAAGGGGCGCTATGCCATGGATATCGCCATGCCCGAAGGCACCACCATCATCGCGGCGCGGGAAGGGGTGGTGGTGAAGACGCAGAACAGCCAGAGCGGGCGTGAGCCCAACCCGTCGGGCAACTTTGTCAGGATCCTGCACCCGGACGGCACCATGGGCGTGTACCTGCACCTGATGCGCGGTTCGGTAGTGGTGGCGGAGGGGCAGCGGGTGCGCCAGGGGCAGATGCTGGCCAAATCCGGTAATACCGGCAACAGCACCGGGCCGCACCTGCATTTCGTGGTGCAGCGCAATGTGGGGTTGGCGCTGGAGTCGATCCCTTATCAGTTCGACAGGCCGATCGGCGGGTTGCCTGACTTTACTGCGGGTAACCCATGATCCGTGGCGGCCTCTTCGCGGGCTCGCCCGCTCCCACAGGTAATCTGAAAGGCGCGGCCTTTGGTGATCCTGTGGGAGCGGGCGAGCCCGCGAATGGCCCTCAATCCAGCTTCAGCACCTTGGCCAAAACAATCTTCGGCCCCTTCATCTTCTTGATGATGATGCGCAGCCCCTCGACCTCCAGCACTTCCTCTTCCTCAGGCACGCGCTTGAGGGTCTCGTAGATCAACCCGGCCAGGGTCTCCGCCTCGATGTGGTCAAGGTCGATACCCAGCAGGCGTTCGACCTTGAACAGCGGCGTGTCACCCCGTACCAGCAGCTTGCCCGGCTGGTAGGCGAGGATGCCGCGTTCGGTCTTGCGGTGCTCGTCCTGGATGTCGCCCACCAGCACTTCCAGCACGTCTTCCATGGTCAGGTAGCCGATCACCTTGCCATCGGCTTCCTCCACCAGCACGAAGTGCGCGCCACCCTTGCGGAACTGTTCCAGCAACTGCGCCAGCGGCATGTGCCGGGATACGCGCTCCAGCGGGCGGGCGAGGTCGTCCAGGTCGATGGTCTTGGGCAGGTGTTCGAGCTCGGCCAGCTCCAGCAGCAGGTCCTTGATGTGCAGCAGGCCGGTGAACTCCTCGCGCTCGGCGTCGTACACCGGGTAGCGGCTGAACTTGTGGCGGCGCACCAGTGCCAGGATCTGCTTCAGCGGCGCATGGGCGTCGATGCTGACCATGTCCTCGCGGGAGTTGGCCCAGTCGACCACCTCCAGCTCGCCCATTTCCACGGCCGAGGCCAGCACGCGCATGCCCTGGTCGCTAGGGTCCTGCCCACGGCTGGAGTGCAGGATCAGCTTGAGCTCTTCACGGCTGTAGTGGTGCTCGTGGTGTGGGCCAGGTTCGCCTTGCCCTGCAATACGCAGGATGGCGTTGGCGCTGGCGTTGAGCAGGTAGATGGCCGGGTACATCGCCCAGTAGAACAGGTACAGCGGCACGGCGGTCCATAGCGACAGCAGCTCGGGCTTGCGGATGGCCCAGGACTTGGGGGCCAGCTCGCCGACCACGATGTGCAGGTAGGAGATGACGAAGAAAGCGATGAAGAACGAGATCGCCTTGATCAGTTCGGGCGTGTCCACGCCCAGGTACGCCAGCAGCGGCTCCAGCAGGTGGGCGAAGGCTGGCTCGCCGACCCAGCCCAGGCCGAGGGAGGCGAGGGTGATGCCCAGCTGGCAGGCCGACAGGTAAGCGTCGAGCTGGTTATGTACTTTGCGCAGGATGCTGCCACGCCAGCCATGCAGCTCGGCGATGGACTCGACGCGGGTGGCGCGCAGCTTGACCATGGCGAACTCGGCGGCAACGAAGAAGCCGTTGAGCAGCACCAGGAGCAAGGCAAAGATGATCATGCCGAAATCGGCGAACAGCGAGGTGAGGCTGATACCAGGGGAAGGGTCCATGATGGAGTTTTTACGGGGTCCGTCTTTGAGATAGGGAGAAAAAAAGTGCCAGCTCTTGCTGGCACAGGGGGTCCAATGTAGCGGCTGGGGCTGCAAAAGCAAAGCGTGAAGGGTTGATTACGGTCCCTGTGGGAGCGGGCGTGCCCGCGAAGGGCTGCGCAGCAGCCCCCATATCAACCCTTGCCGTTGGCCAATTGTGCCGGCGCAAAATGACAGGTAAAGGTACTGCCATGCCCCGGCACGCTGCTGATCTCCAACTTGCCCCGGTGGCGCATCAGCACATGCTTGACGATCGCCAGCCCCAGCCCGGTGCCGCCGGTATTCGACGCACGGCTGGAATCTACCCGGTAGAAGCGTTCGGTCAGGCGGGGCAGGTGCTTGGCGTCGATACCCACCCCCGAATCCTGCACCGACAAGTGCGCGCCCTGGCCATCGACCCACCAGCGGATACGGATGCTGCCTTCGTCCTGGGTGTACTTGACCGCATTGAACACCAGGTTGGAAAAGGCACTGCGCAACTCCGACTCGCTGCCCTTCAGGCGCACGCCGGGCGCGGCTTCGAGGGTGATGCGCTGGTTGCGCGGCCCGGATAGGGCCTGGGCGTCATTCTTGATTGCGGCGAGCAAGGCATCGACCGCCACCGGCTGATTGTCCGACGGGTAGTCGGTGGCCTCCAGCTTGGCCAGCAGCAACAGGTCGTTGAGCAAGGTCTGCATGCGCGAGCCTTGCTGGCTCATCTGCTGCAGGGCCCGGCTCCAGCGCGGGTTCACGTCCTCGACGTTGTCCAGCAGGGTTTCCAGGTAGCCGGTGATCACCGTCAGCGGCGTGCGCAGTTCGTGGGATACGTTGGCGACGAAGTCCTTGCGCATCTGTTCCAGCTGGTGGATGCGGGTGACATCGCGTACCAGCATCAGGTGCTCGTTGTTGCCGTAGCGAGTGATGTGCAACTGCACGCGCATGCGGTCGTTGATCGGTGAGGGGATTTCCAGCGGTTCGAGGTAGTTCTCCGCCTCGAAGTACTCCTTGAAGCGCGGGTGACGCACCAGGTTGGTCACTTGCTGGCCGCCGTCCTGTGGGGTCTTGAAGCCCAGCAGGGTTTCGGCGGCGCGGTTCCACCATTCCAGGTTGCCGTCGCTGTCGAGCATGATCACCGCGTCGCGCAGCGCGGCAGTGGACTCCTGCACCCGGTCGATCACTGCCTGCAGGCGGCCGCGCACGCGTTGGTCGCGGCGTTGCAGGTGGTAGATGCTGTCGAACACCTCGCCCCACAGGCCGTAGCCATCGGGCGGTGCTTCGTCGGGTTGGTGGTTGCGCAGCCAGTCATGCAGGCGCAGCAGTTGCTTGAGGGTCCAGCCCAGGTAGAGCGCCAGGCCAATGGCCAGGCTCCAGCCGTAGTAGCCGCTGACCAGCCCGCCGATCAGGCAGACGGTAATCAGCAGCAGCAGATGGCGAATCAGGGTCGCGTGCCAGTTCTGGTTCAATTGACGGTCCTTGTACAACGACGTGCAGCTTGGCTTGCCGACTTGTCAGCTTTTGGTCGAGAAGCGGTAGCCGGTGCCGCGGACGGTTTGTACCAGATTTTCGTAGGCTTCACCCAGTGCCTTGCGCAGGCGACGGATGTGCACGTCGACGGTGCGCTCCTCGACATAGACGTTGCCGCCCCACACCTGGTCCAGCAACTGGCCACGGGTATAGGCGCGCTCCTGGTGGGTCATGAAGAACTGCAGCAGGCGGTATTCGGTGGGGCCCATCTCGGCTGGCTTGCCATCGATGGTCACGCGGTGGCTGATCGGGTCGAGCAGCAGGCCGCCGACTTCGATCGGTGCCTCGCTGTCGCTCGGGCCGGTGCGGCGCAGCACGGCTTTCAGGCGGGCGACCAGCTCGCGCGGCGAGAACGGCTTGGTGATGTAGTCGTCGGCGCCTACTTCCAGGCCCTGGATCTTGTTGTCCTCTTCGCCCTTGGCGGTGAGCATGATGATCGGGATGTCGCCGGTCAGTTCGTCGCGCTTGAGGCGGCGGGCCAACTCGATGCCGGAGGTGCCCGGCAGCATCCAGTCGAGCAGGATCAGGTCGGGTTTGCGGTCGACGATGATCGCGTGGGCCTGTTGGGAGTTTTCCGCTTCCAGGCAGTCATAGCCGGCCATTTCCAGGGCAACGGCGATCATCTCGCGAATAGGCGCTTCGTCGTCGACGATCAGAATGTTCCTGCCAACCATGCTCAAAACCTCTCCTGGATTCGGTGTCTTGGCCCGCATTAGATAACGGAATTATTGCAGCTGTGTGACAGGGTGTTGGCCGTTCTGGCGACATTCCGTGACTGAACTAGGCTTCAAGGGGCCGCAATCGCGGCAACTCGTACTCATCCCCCCGAAACAATGGTGAATCCAATGACACGACAAACGCTGAGCTGGATGGCCCTTTTCACTGCGCTGGCGCTTCCGGGGGTGGCATCGGCCCACCATGCCATGGAGAAGGACGGTATGTGGGTCGATCATGCCGGCATGACGCTGTATACCTTTGACAAGGATGCAGGCGGCAAGTCGATGTGCAATGGCGAATGCGCGAAGAACTGGCCACCGCTGATGGTCAAGGCCGATGACGAACCGGCCAAGGACAAGTGGACGGTGTTGATGCGCGATGACGGCACCAAGCAGTGGGCTTATGACGGCAAGCCGCTGTACACCTTCGTCAAGGACAAGAAGGCCGGGGACAAGACCGGTGACGGTGTGAAAGACGTCTGGCACATCGCCAAGCCTTGAGATTGTCGGGGCCGCTCTGCGGCCCATCGCCGGCAAGCCAGCTCCCACAGGTTATGTGCAAGCCCTGAAGGTGGCGCCGTACCTGTGGGAACAACTGTCTTGTATTGCCTGGACTGGCCTCATCGCCGGCAAGCCGGCCCACAGGTACTGCATAGGGCTTGAGGCCTATGCGGTCGAGGTGGGAGCTGGCTTGCCGGCGATAGGGCCATCAGCCTCAGCGCAGCGCGTAATCCAGCACCACGCCGATGAACACCAGCATCCCCGCCCAGTGATTGTGCAGAAACGCCTTGAAGCACGATTCCCGGTCCAGCTTGCGCGTCGACCAGTACTCCCAGGCAAAGCACGCCGCAGCGCCCAGCAGCCCCAGGTGGAACCAGCCACCCAGCTCGAAACGGCTACCCGCCAGCAACAGACAGCCCAGCGACAGCAACTGCAAGGTCAGGATGATCGCCCGGTCGGCGTCGCCGAACAGGATCGCGGTCGACTTCACGCCAATCTTCAGGTCGTCATCACGGTCGACCATGGCGTAGTAGGTGTCGTAACCCACCGTCCACAGCAGGTTGGCG
Organism: Pseudomonas sp. 10-1B; assembly: GCF_000935045.1. GTDB lineage: Bacteria > Pseudomonadota > Gammaproteobacteria > Pseudomonadales > Pseudomonadaceae > Aquipseudomonas. Next base: position 188,272 of record NZ_JYKS01000007.1, on the reverse strand, counting down.
ATATACAGCAGCCAGGCGCTGGCCGGCAGCTCGCCCCCCGCTGCCGTGAAGGCCATGGGAATGCCCCAGGAATACGCGGCCCCCAGCACCACCTGTGGGTAGTAGGTGTAGCGCTTCATGAACGGGTAGCAGAACGCCAGCGCCACCGCGCCAAACGACAGCCACACGGTGCGGCTGTTGGTGCACAGCACCAGCAGGAAGCTTACCCCGACCAGGATGGCGAACAGCGCCAGCGCCTCGCGTGGCCTGACCCGGCCGCTGGCCAGCGGGCGGTCGGCGGTGCGCTTGACGTGGCCGTCCACCTTGCGGTCGGCAAAGTCGTTGATGCAGCAGCCCGCAGCGCGCATCAGCACCACGCCGAAACCGAAGATCAACACATTGGCCAGTGTCGGTGAACCGTTGCCGGCGATCCACACCGCCGACAAGGTCGGCCACAGCAGCAGGTAGATACCGATCGGCCGGTCCATGCGGCTGAGCTGGACGAAGTCCCAGGCCCGCGGGTGCAGGTTGTTGAGCGCCTTGAGCAGTTGCAGGTACATCAGCGGTTTTCCTCCTTGGCCGCTTGCCACAATGCCGGCAGGAACACTTCTGCCACCAGCAGCTCCAGGCCGCCACGTTCAAAGCGTGAGCGGCGACCCCAAAGCGCCGCGTGGGCGGCTTCGGTCGGCAGCCAGAGCTGTGGATAACTGCACACTTCGATGGGGTGGCGGATGAAAGCCTGGTCGCAGAACAGCAACTCGCCCAGCGAGCGGCTGCCCAGGGTTTCCAGGTCCAGGCCGCCGCGCTCCAGGGCGCTGCGGCTGGCGACACTGCGGGCGAACACCCACGGCTGGCCATGGCCGCGCAGGTATACCTCGCGCACCCAGCCCTCGGCACCGGCAGCGATGCCCAGCGCTTGGCATTCGTCATCGCGCAGCGGTTGCCAGCCCTCGAACAGCGGGGTGACGGAAAAGTGATCATGGGACAGGCGGGTCAGGCGGCGGGTCAGCGAGCCCTCGTCGAACAGCCAGTCAAGGGTGGGCTGGTCGATGTCGGTCGCCAGCCGTGAATACGGCAGCCACGCGACAGCGGCTGCTTGCGGGGATTCGTACGACACGTCGGTCTGCTTGTTACAACCAGAGAGGCGGCGAGCTTAGCATGATTGCCCCGACTGCTTGCATACTGCTGGCAGGGCCGCTACAAAGCCCCCAAGAATTGCGCGCTGGCTTCTTCGCGGGTGAACCCGCTCCCACACCCTCAAGACCTGTGGAGTACCTGTAGGAGCGGGTTCACCCGCGAAGAGGCCATCAGCAGCAACACAAAGCCCTAGCCTGAACCGAGGAAATCCACCCCCATGAAAAAGTGGCAATGTATTGTCTGCGGCCTGATCTACGACGAAGCCGAAGGCTGGCCCGACGACGGCATCGCCCCCGGCACTCGTTGGGAAGATGTGCCTGAAGACTGGCTGTGCCCCGACTGCGGTGTCGGCAAAAGCGATTTTGAAATGATCTCCATCGGCTAAGCGAGGCAAGCACGACATGACGTCCCCTGTGGTTATCATCGGTACCGGCCTTGCTGGCTACAACCTGGCCCGTGAATTTCGCAAGCTCGATGCGCAGACGCCGCTGCTGCTGATCACTGCCGATGACGGTCGTTCCTACTCCAAGCCCATGCTCTCCATGGGTTTTGCCAAGCGCAAGGATGCCGATGGCCTGTGCATGGCCGAGCCGGGCGCCATGGCCGAGCAACTGAACGCCGAGATCCGCACCCATACCCGTATCAGCGGTATCGACCCGGGCCACAAACGCCTGTGGATCGGCGAAGAGGCGGTGGCATACCGTGACCTGGTGCTGGCCTGGGGCGCGCAGACCGTGCAAGTGCCGATCGAAGGCGATGGCGGCCACCTGGTATTCCCGATCAACGACCTCGAAGACTACGCGCGCTTCCGTGCCGCTGCCGTCGGCAAACAGCGCGTGTTGATCCTCGGTGCCGGCCTGATCGGCTGCGAATTCGCCAACGACATGAGCCAGGGCGGTTTCCAGGTCGACGTGGTCGCGCCGTGCGAGCAGGTCATGCCGACCCTGCTGCACCCGGCCGCGGCTTCGGCGGTGCAGGGCGGGCTGGAAGGCCTGGGCGTGCGCTTTCATCTGGGCCCGGTGCTGACCCGTCTGCAGCAGGTGGATAGCGGCCTGGAGGCGCACCTGTCGGATGGCAGTGTGATCGCCTGCGACCTGGTGGTTTCAGCCATCGGCCTGCGCCCGCGCACCGATCTGGCCGCCGCAGCCGGCTTGCAGACCAATCGCGGGGTCTGCGTCGATCGCGAGTTACGAACCTCTCATGCCAATATCTTCGCCCTTGGCGACTGTGCCGAAGTCGATGGCATCAACCTGCTGTATGTGATGCCGCTGATGAGTTGTGCCCGGGCCTTGGCGCAAACCCTGGCTGGAAAGCCGACGGCGGTTGCCTACGGGCCGATGCCGATCACCGTGAAAACCCCGGCCTGCCCGCTGGTGGTCTCGCCACCGCCACAGGGCCACGAAGGCAACTGGCAGGTAGAGGGGCAGGGCAGTGACCTCAAGGTGCTGTGCCTTGATGCCGACGGCAAACTGCTGGGCTACGCCCTGACCGGGGCGGCGGTGATGGAAAAGCTGGCGTTGAATCGCCAGTTGCCAGCGGTTATGGCGTAAATAGCAGGCGTTCTGTCGGATTTATCCTGTTGTTGCCTACACAATGGCCGCGCAGATACTGGCGCGACCCTTGAGCACGTGCCATTCTCACTCCCGTCTGCCGCAGGTTAGAGCCTGCGGTGCCTTGAGCGCTGCTCCTAGAGGCAGCACGGCATAACAACAAGAATTCCGTCAAAGAGGCTTCACTATGCGCAAACCAGAACTCGCCGCCGTCATCGCCGATAAGGCCGATCTGACCAAGGAAAAGGCCAATCAGGTTTTGAACGCGATTCTCGACAGCATCACCGGCGCCCTGGACAAGGACACCGTGACCCTGGTCGGTTTCGGTACCTTCGAAAAACGTCATCGCGGTGCGCGTACCGGCAAGAACCCGCAAACCGGTGAGCCGGTCAAGATCAAGGCCAGCAATACCGTGGCCTTCAAGCCAGGCAAGAACCTGCGCGACGAAGTCAACGAAGCCAAAAAAGCTGCCAAGCCGGCCAAGAAAGGCAAGTGATCGCTACCTGACAACCCCAGTGTCAGCCAAGCGGGCGCCCCAGGGCGCCCGTTGTGCGTTCTGCAGGCAAAGTGTTTCGAACTTGCATAAATGGTTCAGGAAAAGGATAAACTGCGCGCCTTGGTCACTTTTTATTCGAGGCGCGTTGATGAAGTTCCGCTTTCTTCTCTGGGCCATGGGGCTGTTGATGTCCAGGGCCAGCCGCAACAACCCGGCGTTCCAGCAGCAGCTCAAGGGCAAGGACCTGGTGTTCCAGATGCAGACCTTGGACGGCAAGGTTGCCCGGCACTTCATCGTCAACGACGAGCGCATCAGCAGCAAGGGCGGCGCGCACCCGCAGCCGGCGTTCGCCATTGCCTTCAAGGACGCCGCCTACGGCTTTGCCACCATGCAGGCGGGCAACAAGCAGTTGGCGTTCATGCAGGGGATTCAGGACAAGAACATCCAGATCAAGGGCAACCCGGCGCTGGTGATGTGGTTCCAGGGCTTGATGAAGTACCTGAAACCGAAGAAGAAGGGCTGAAATCCAACAGGAATGCTGGTGCTTCTACCTGTGGGAGCGGGCGAGCCCGCGAAATAGGCGACGCGGTGCATGGCACCGGCTTCGCCGGTGTTCGCGGGCATGCCCGCTCCCACAGATCATGCGTTAATGCTTAATGCGGTGCGTGAAACTGCGAGGCAAGCTCGCGCAGCAGGCTCTCGGCCTCAAGCACCTTGTTCACCACATCCTCGGCCTTGTCCCGGGTAATCCCCAGGCGCTCCAGCAGCTCGTCCGGAATCTCTTCCTGCGGCCCCGAACCAATCCCCCGCGAGCGCAGCAGCCGGGTGGCCAGGCACACCAGGTTGGGGAATGCCGAATACTCGCCGTCGTAGGCCGGGTCGTGCTGGAAACGCAGCGCGGTCGAAAGCTCCTCCGGCATGTCCCACAGTTTCATCAGCCAGGCGCCGATCTGTTCGCGGCTGATGCCCAGCAGGTGCTGTTCCACGTACGTGTGGTTCAGGTGCGGGTTGACCTCCAGGTGACGGCAGATCAGCGAGAAATGCGGCGGGAACACATGGGCCAGCAGCAAGTAGCCAAAGTTGTGCAGCAGCCCGGCCAGGTAGGTCAGGCCTGCCTCGGGGCGCTCGGCCCTTGGCATGGCGCGGGTCAGGCCTTCGATGATCGCGGCCGTGTAGATCGACTGCTGCCAGTACGGCGTGGCCTGCTGCGGGCGGTCTTTCGGCAGGCTCAGGGTCTTGCCCAGCGCCAGGCCCAAAGCCAGGTTGATCACCAGGTCGAAACCCAGCACGCGCACGATGGCATCTTCCACCGAGCGGATCTTGCCAGGGGAGGCGTAGTAGGGCGATGCCGCCCAGCTCACCACCTGCGCTGCCAGCGCCGGGTCGGTTTCGACCACGCCGGTGATGTCGTCGATGCTGGCGTTGGGGTCTACCCGCAGCTTGATGATCTTCTGCGCGGTGTCGGCCAGTGGCGGGATTTCGATGGTTTCCTCCAGGCGCTTCTGGATGCGTCGGGCGGTGAAGGCCTGGACTGCCTGGCTGATTTCCCGGGTGTCATCATCGGGGCGGTCGAGGTTGGGGCTGATGGCCTCGACTTCCTGGCCGAAGCTGCTGGCGCTGGCCTTGGCCAGCATGCGCTTGAAGGGCGCGCTATCGATTGCCAGCAGCAGGCCGGCTTCGCCGGACTGGATGTACAGCGTTTCGGCGTCTAGCAGGCTTTTTTCGTACTGGCACGGCGAACTGGTCAGCGCGGGGATGGCCGGCAGGGCCTTGAGCTGGTGCTTGTCGAGCATCTGCTTGAGGCGCGGTACCGACACTGCGGTGAGCTTGCGCCCGGTCAGTTCGGCCAGGCGGTTGAGGTCCAACAGCTGGCTCTGCGGGAACAGCACCATCAGGGCGCCGACTTCGTCGTCGAGCAGCACCGCCTGTACGCGCGACGCTGCCGGCAGGTGCGGATGCTCGACCACCTCCCGGTAGGTCACGCCGAGCTTGTCGAGCAGCAGCTTGATGACAGAAGGCGTGTGTGGGGTTGCGGTGTCCAGGGCAACTTCAGTCATGGTCCGTATCCACTGATTCTTTTAAACGCGAAGTATAACCAGCCCCGGGGCAAATCTGGATCCACTCTGCGACTGGCGTCACACTTGGCCATATTGCTGGCCATGACGCAGCCAGCGGTCGAGCAGCGGGCTGACGTGTTCCGGCCAGCGTGCGATCAGGGCCTGGGCAGCATCGCGCACGGCTGGTAGCAGGTCGGCGTCGCGCATCAGGTCGGCGACTTTGAACTGTAGCAGGCCGGTCTGGCGGGTCCCCAGCATCTCGCCCGGGCCACGCAGTTCCAGGTCCTTCTCGGCGATGATGAAGCCGTCGTTGGTTTCACGCATGATGCCCAGGCGCTCGCGGCCGATCTGCGACAGCGGTGGGTGGTACAACAGCACGCAATGGCTCACGGCACTGCCCCGGCCAACCCGGCCGCGCAGCTGGTGCAGCTGGGCCAGACCCAGGCGCTCGGGGTTCTCGATGATCATCAGGCTGGCATTGGGTACGTCCACGCCTACTTCGATCACCGTGGTGGCGACCAGCAACTGCAGGTTGCCGGCCTTGAACTCGACCATGATCTCGGCTTTTTCCGCCGGTTTCATGCGCCCGTGGATCAGCCCGACCCGCAGCTCGCCCAAGGCGCTGCCAAGCTCCTCATAGGTGCTTTCGGCTGCCTGGCAGGTCAACTCTTCGGACTCTTCGATCAGGGTGCATACCCAATAGGCCTGGCGCCCTTCGGCGCAGGCGGCGCGTACCCGCTCGACCACTTCGAAGCGGCGGCTGTCGGCCACAAGCACGGTGTTCACCGGTGTACGCCCAGGCGGCAGTTCGTCGAGCACCGAGGTGTCCAGGTCGGCGTAGGCGCTCATGGCCAGGGTGCGCGGAATAGGGGTGGCGGTCATGATCAGCTGGTGCGGGCACAACTCGCCGGCCACACCCTTCTTGCGCAGGGCCAGGCGTTGCTGCACGCCAAAACGGTGCTGTTCATCGATGATCGCCAGGGCCAGGTGCTTGAACTTCACCTCTTCCTGGAACAGTGCATGGGTGCCGACCACCATCGGCGCACCGTTGGCGATCTGCTCCAGGGCGCTGGCCCGGGCCTTGCCCTTGAGCTTGCCGGCCAGCCAGGCCACTTCGATGCCCAACGGCTCCAGCCAGCGCTTGAAGGTGATGTAGTGCTGTTCGGCGAGGATCTCGGTGGGTGCCATCAACGCCACCTGGTAGCCCGCCTCCAGGGCCTGCAGGGCGGCCAGGGCGGCGACCACGGTCTTGCCGGCACCCACGTCGCCCTGTACCAGGCGCATCATCGGCTCGTGCTGGCTGAGGTCGTAGGCAATTTCGTTGGCTACCCGCTGCTGCGCGCCGGTCGGCTGGAAGCCCAGGTTGGCCAGGTACTGGGCTTGCAGGCGCGTGGCCTTGGGCAGTACCGGCGCCCGCAGGCTGCGCAGGCTTTCGCGCAGGCGCTGCTGCGACAGTTGGTGGGTCAGCAGCTCTTCGAAGGCCAGGCGGTGCTGGGCCCAGTGCTGGCCTTCGGCAAGCTCGTCGAGGTCGGCGTCGGCCGGCGGGTTGTGCAGGTAACGGATGGCATCGTCCAGCGGCGCCAAGTGGTAATCCCGGGCCAATTCATCCGGTAACCAGTCGGGCAGGCTGCGTGGGCCGAGCAGGCCCAGGCTCTGCTGGCACAACAGGCGCAGGCGTTGCTGGGTGAGGCCTTCGGTGGACGGATAGATCGGCGTCAGGGTCTGCTCGACCGGTGGCGGCGGTTCGTCGCCATTCAGCGCGCGATACTCCGGGTGGTAGATCTCCAGGCCCGACGCCCCGGGGCGGGCTTCGCCGTAGCAGCGCAGGTGGGTGCCACGCTTGAGGCCTTCCTTCTGCGCGTTGCTGAAGTGGTAGAAGCGCAGGCTCAGCACGCCACTGCCGTCGCCCAGGCGCACCACCAGACTGCGGCGCTTGCCCATGGTCACGTCGGCACCGCTGACCACGCCCTCGATCACGGCGTCCTGGCCTGGACGCAACTGGCCGATCGGCACCACGCGGGTACGGTCCTGGTAGCGCAGGGGCAGGTGGAACAGCACATCCTGCAGGTTCTCCAGGCCGACCTTGGCGAGTTTTTCCGCCATGGCCTCGCCAACCCCCTTGAGGACCGTGACCGGGACCTTCGACAGCTCACTCATGACTCAGGCCGATTGTTCCGCAGGGGCTTTGGCGACCGAGCACAGGCGGATCGAGTCGGCGAGAATCTCGATGGCCTTCGGCCGCGGGAAACTGGCGCGCCAGGCAATGGCCACGGTGCGGAATGGCGCCGGTGCGGTCAGCGGGCGTACTTCGATGACGCCGGGGGCATAGTGATGGCTGTGTACCGCCGACAGCGGCAGGATCGAAACGCCAAGGCCCGAGGCCACCATGTGGCGGATGGTTTCCAGCGAGCTGGACTCGACCGTGGTGTGCTTGGAGCCTTCACCGCCCTTGTTCAGCGTTGGACAGGCTTCCAGTACCTGGTCGCGGAAGCAGTGGCCCTCGCCGAGCAGCAACAGGCTCTTGTCGTTGAGCATGGCTGTGTCGATGGTCTTTTTCGCCGTCCACGGGTGGTCGGCGGGCATCAGGGCGCAGAACGGTTCATCGTACAGCGGCAGGGTCAGCACGTCGGCTTCGTTGAACGGCAGGGCGATGATCACTGCGTCCAGTTCGCCGTTGCGCAGTTTTTCGCGCAGTACATGGGTGAAGTTTTCTTCGATGTACAACGGCATCTGCGGTGCCACGCGGTGCAGCTGCGGGATCAGGTGCGGGAACAGGTACGGGCCGACGGTATAGATGGCACCGACCTTGAGCGGGGCGGTCAGCTGGTTCTTGCCGGCCTGGGCCAGCTCGCGAATGCCCTGGGCCTGCTCCAGTACCTTCTGTGCCTGGGCAACGATGCTTTCACCGACCGGGGTCAGGCGCACCGCGCTCTTGCTGCGCTCGAAGATCAAAACGCCAAGCTCGTCCTCGAGCTTCTTCACACCGACCGACAGGGTCGGCTGGCTCACGTGGCAGCGTTCGGCAGCATGGCCAAAATGCTGCTCCTGGGCGAGTGTGACGATGTAGCGTAATTCTGTGAGGGTCATAACGTGCGTCCATGAAGTTGCGGGCCCAGCATAGCGGCTGCAATCGATAGACGCACGTTATCAGACTTGCCGATTTGTGACAGAAACAAAAGTCTCAGCGGCGGTCCAGTGAGTAGACGAACGGTGCCACGACTTCGATCGTGCCATTGTTCAGCAACTCGGGTGGTGGCTTGGGTACCGTGCCGGCCCGACGGATCATTTCCAGGGTCGCCCGGTCCAGTGATGCACTGCCCGACCCACCGGCCATGGCGTACGACACTACCTTGCCTTCGGCGTCGACCACGAAGCGCAGGCGGTTGATGCCCTGCAGGCCGCGACGGCGTGCGTCTTCCGGGTAACGCTTGTACTTGGCCAGGTGGCGCAGCAGGTCACTCTGCCAGGTTGGCAGGGCGTTGCTGTTGGACGCGATGCTCGGTGCCGGTGCCGCCGACTTCTGCGGTGGCGTGTTGCTTGGCGGTGCGTCTACCGTCTCTTCGGTCGGCGGCGCTTCCTTCGGCGGCTCAGGCTTTTTCTCGGGCTTGGGCGGCTGGGGCTTGGCCTTCGGCTTGGGCGGCTTGTGGATAGCGATCTTGGGCTTGGGTGCCTCCACCAGCTTCGGCAACGGCGGTTCTTCGACCGGTGCCGGTGGCTGCGGAGCCGCTTTGGGTGGGGGTGGTGGCGCAGGCTCCGGCAACGGTGCCAGCTCGACCATCATGGCTGCCGGGGGCAGCTCGATGGCCTGGGGCACCGACCAGTTGAGCGTCAGCAGCACGGCGACCACGTGCACACCCAGCACGATCGCCAGGCTGCCACCGTAGCGCGCCATATTTGAGCGCGTTTTTGTCATTTCTTGGCTGCCGTCTCGAGACCTACCAGACCGACCTTGAGGTAGCCGGCGGCACGCATGTTGTTCATCACTTCCATCAGGTCACCGTAATCCACGCCTTTGTCAGCCTGGAAGAAGATGGTGGTGTCCTTGTCACCCTTGGTCTTGGCGTCGAGCATCGGGCCAAGCTGGTCGGGTGCCGCTACCTGATCGTCGCCGACGTACAGCTTCTGGTCGGCCTTGACGCTGACAAACACCGGTTTCTCGGGCCTCGGCGCCGGTTTGGCGGTCGAGGCTGGCAGGTCGACCTTGATGTCGACCGTGGCCAGGGGGGCAGCGACCATGAAGATGATCAGCAGCACCAGCATCACGTCGATGAACGGCGTAACGTTGATTTCGTGGTTTTCGGCGAGGTCGTCGCCACCTTCGTTGAGATGCAGGCCCATGGCTTACCCCACTTTCACCATGTGCGGGGCGGCGCGATCGCTGCCTTGGTGGTCCAGATCACGGCTGACCAGCAGCAGCACCTGGGCGGAGGCGTCGGACACCTGGGCCTTGTAGCCGGCGATGGAGCGGGCGAAGACGTTGTAGATGACCACGGCCGGGATTGCCGCGACCAGGCCCAGGGCGGTGGCCAGCAGGGCTTCGGCGATACCAGGGGCAACCACGGCCAGGTTGGTGGTCTGGGTCTTGGCGATGCCGATGAAGCTGTTCATGATGCCCCACACGGTGCCGAACAGGCCGACGAAGGGTGCGGTGGAACCGATGGTGGCGAGTACGCCGGTGCCGCTGCTCATGGTGCGGCCGCTGGCGTGCACCAGGCGCTCCAGGCGGAAGCTGACGCGCTCCTTGATGCCTTCTTTTTCGCGCGCGTTGGCCGACAGGCGCATCTCGTCGAGGGCGTCGTGGACCAGGGTGTGGGCCAGGGTGCCTTCCTTGTTGGAGACTTCGCTGGCTTCCTTGAGGCTGGCGGATTTCTTCAGCAGGGCAATTTCACCACGCAGGCGGCGCTTGGCACCCATCAGCTCGAAGCCTTTGGCGATCCAGATGGTCCAGGTGATGATCGAGGCGATGGCCAGGCCGATCATGACGATCTTCACCACGATGTCGGCGTTCTTGTACATGCCCCAAGGGGACAGGTCGTGGGCCATGCCCAGCGAGGTGTCTTCAACCAGTGCTTCGACGCTTGGGTCTACCACGCTCGGTGCTTCGGCCGGAGTGGCGTCAGCTGCGTCGGCAGCAGGCGCCTGCGCCTGCGCATCGGCAGCCGGGGCCGGAGCTGCATCCTGGGCTACCGGAGCAGTGGCGGCAGCAGGCGTCGCGGTATTGGCGGTTGGCTCATCGGCCATGGCCACCGGGGCCAGCACCAGGCTGAGCGTCAGCGCGGCGATGGCGCGCCAGGCGCGCGACGGGGTTGGCGAAGCGGAGGGTTGAGTACGTGTCATGCTGGCCGGACCTGATGAAGAAAAAAGTGAACGTTCTCCAAGGCCTCGAGGGTAGGCCGAGAACAAATTGGCGGCCATTATTGCAAGTAATTCTTGTTAACAAAAGTAATCTTGCTGCTTTTTTCGCCTATGGTCTAGCCGCCCATCGTGTAGCGTAGACGGGCTGATCAATTGGTCTAGGGAGTTTAGTGATGTCAGACCTTTCCGTGATGGTGGTGGGGTGTGGTGATGTGGGTGGGCGTCTTGCCCGGCAGATGCTGGCTCGCGGCTGGCAGGTGAGTGGCCTGCGGCGCTCGGTCGGGCAGTTGCCCGCGGGCGTTGCGCCGGTTGCCGCAGACCTGGCCGAACCGTCGATTCCCCAAGCCTGGCCACAAGGTGCGCTGGACTATCTGGTGTACTGCGTGGCGGCCAGCCAGCATGACGAGGCGGGTTACCAGGCGGCCTATGTCGACGGTTTGCGCCATGTGTTGGCCTGGCTGGCAGAACGTGGCCAGCGTCCTCGTCGCTTGCTGTTCGTCTCCAGCAGCAGTGTGTACGCGCAGAAGGACGGCGAGTGGATAGAGGAAGGCGCGGCCACCGAGCCTGAAGGTTACTCCGGGCGGGTGATGCTGGAGGCTGAACGGCTGGCGCTGGCCAGCGGCATCCCGGCCAGCGTGGTGCGCCTGACCGGTATCTATGGCCCGGGTCGCGAGTGGCTGCTGAGCCAGGTGCGCCAGGGCTACCGTGTGGCTGAGGAGCCGCCGCTGTATGGCAACCGCATTCATGCCGAGGATGCGGCCAGCCTGTTGGCGTTCCTGTTGCAGGCCGATGCTGACGGCAAGGTGCTGGATGACTGCTACATCGGCGTTGACGACGACCCGGCGCCGCTGGCCGACGTGGTGGTCTGGCTGCGAGCGTACATGGGGGTTACCGAGTGGTCCGATGAGCAGCGGGTACGGCGTACCGGCAGCAAGCGCTGCAGCAATGCCCGGGCCCGGGCGTTGGGCTGGGCGCCGGTGTATCCGAGTTACAAGGAAGGCTATGCGGCGATTCTTGAGGGAAAAGCTTAACCACAAGCTTATGCGATCGCTGTGGGAGCGGCCTTGTGTCGCGATAGGGCTGCGAAGCAGCCCCGGCAATCTATGTGGCGCCGCTGAAAACCTGGGGCCGCTTTGCGGCCCTATCGCGACACAAGGCCGCTCCCACAGGGGCTGGTGCTCGGCTCGAAGTCAGCTGTCAGTTCTGCTCCAGCACCCACTGGCGCTTACCCGCTGCCAGTTGCGGCATTTCATCCGGCTGCGCACGGTTCACCGCCTGGAAGATCTCCAGCTTGTCGCCATCGCGCTTGAGGATGAACGGTGCACCACGCTGGTTGCGCTCCAGCCACAGGCTGTCATTGCTGCCGCCCATGGTCGCGCAATCGCCGGCCAGGCACAGGGCGAAGCGGTCCGGGCCGGGCAGGCCGGTGACGTTGCCGGTGTCGCTGAAGCGTACGCTGGCACCTTGGCCCTGGCCTTCGACGATCTTCCAGTTGCCGCCCAGGTAGGCCTGGTACAACGCCTTCTCGAAACTGCTGCCCAGCGGTGCATTGGCTGCTGCTGGTGCCTTGGCGCGCACGAAGGTCTGCTTGGTGCCGCTTTGGTCGGTAGCTTGCAGCTCGTCGCCATCGAGCGACAGCTGCTCGGTCTGGCCGCCGCCGAAGCTGGCCTGCCATTGCTTGTCATTGGCGCTCAGCTGGCCGTCAGCGGCCTCGAAGCCATTGCTGTAGCTGGCCTGTTGGCTGGCGACATCGAGCTTCCATTCGAACACCGGGCCGTGCTCGTTCAGCGCCTGGCGCAGGCTGCCGCCTTTGACGGCAGCGGTGATGGCGTCCTGGTTGATCCAGGTGCCGTTGAAATCTTCGGGTTTGTGGCTGGCGCAGCCGCCCAATAGCAGGGCTGCCAGCGCGAGGGGCAGTGCTTGACGCATGACGGGGTAACCTTGCAGGGGGAGGGTGACGGGCAGGGCGCCCGTCACCGGGGGCATCATTCGATGACCAGGATGGCGTCCATTTCGACCTGGGAGCCTTTTGGCAGTGCGGCAACGCCGATGGCGGCGCGAGCCGGGTACGGCTGTTCGAAGTAGCGGCCCATTACCTCGTTGACCTTGGCGAAGTGGCTCAGGTCGGTGAGGAAGATGTTCAGCTTGACGATGTCCTTGAACGAACCGCCAGCGGCTTCAGCCACGGCCTTGAGGTTCTCGAACACCTGCACGGTCTGGGCTTCGAAGCCTTCGACCAGTTCCATGGTTTTTGGGTCCAGTGGGATCTGGCCCGACATGTACACGGTGTTGCCAGCCTTGATCGCTTGCGAGTAGGTGCCGATGGCGGCAGGGGCCTTGTCGCTGTTGATGACGGTCTTGCTCATGATGACTCCTTGCGGTTGGCGGACTACGTACGCATGCGGGTGATGCGGACCACACCGGTCAGGGTACGCAGCTTCTTGATCACACGCGCCAGGTGCACGCGGTCGTGCACGCTGACCACCAGTTGGACCACGCTGATACGGCCGTCGCGTTCGTCCATGCTGATTTTCTCGATGTTGCCGTCGGCGGCGTTGACGCTGCTGGCCAGCAGGGCGATCAGGCCGCGCTGGTGCTCCAGTTCGACACGCAGCTCGACGTTGAATTCGCCGGTGATGTCCTTGGCCCAGGAGAGTTGCACGCACTTCTCCGGGTTATGGCGGATTTCACTGATGTTGCGGCAGTTTTCCAGGTGCACGACCATGCCCTTGCCGGCCGACAGGTGGCCGACGATCGGGTCACCCGGGATCGGCGTGCAGCACTTGGCATAGCTCAGCACCAGGCCTTCGGTACCACGGATCGCCAGCGGGCCTTCCGGCGCCGGCAACTGCTCGCCTTCGGCCGACAGCAGGCGGCGCGCGACCACGTAGGCCATGCGGTTGCCCAGGCCGATGTCTTCCAGCAGGTCTTCGATCAGTTCCAGGCGGTACTCGGCGAGAATCGCCTGGATGCGCTCCTGGGGGATTTTCTCCAGGCTGCTGTCGAAGCCGGTGAGCACCTTGTTCAGCAGGCGTTCGCCCAGGCTGATGGACTCGGAGCGACGCTGCTGCTTGAGCGCGTGACGGATGTGCGTGCGTGCCTTGCCGGTAACCACGAAGTTGAGCCAGGCCGGGTTCGGCCGTGCGCCCGGGGCGCTGACGATTTCCACCGTGGAGCCGCTCTGCAGCGGTTCGGACAGCGGCGCCAGGCGGCGGTTGATGCGGCAGGCGATGCAGCTGTTGCCGACGTCGGTGTGCACCGCGTAGGCGAAGTCGACGGCCGTGGAGCCTTTGGGCAGCTCCATGATGCGGCCCTTGGGCGTGAACACGTAGACCTCGTCCGGGAACAGGTCGATCTTCACGCTCTCGATGAATTCCAGCGAGTTGCCGGCACGTTGCTGCAGCTCGAGGATGCCCTTGACCCACTGGCGGGCACGGGCGTGGCTGCCCTTGGGCTGTTCGTCGTCGTTGGACTTGTACAGCCAGTGCGCGGCGATGCCGTTGTTGGCCATCTCTTCCATCTCGCGGGTGCGGATCTGGATTTCGATGGGCACGCCGTGCATGCCGAACAGCGTGGTATGCAACGACTGGTAGCCGTTGGCCTTGGGGATCGCGATGTAGTCCTTGAAGCGCCCCGGCAGCGGCTTGTACAGGTTGTGCACGGCGCCGAGCACGCGGTAGCAGGTGTCGACCTTGTCGACGATGATGCGGAAGGCGTACACGTCCATGATCTCATTGAAGGCACGGCGCTTGCCGCGCATCTTCTTGTAGATGCCATAGAGGTGTTTCTGCCGGCCGCTGACCTCGCCCTGGATACCGTCGGCGGCCAGGCAGTTGGCCAGCGAGTGCTCGATCTTGGCGACGATCTCTTTGCGGTTGCCGCGTGCGCTTTTCACCGCCCGGTGAATCAGCGACGAGCGCATCGGGTGCATGGCCTTGAAGCCGAGGTCCTCGAACTCCACGCGCACGGTGTGCATCCCCAGGCGGTTGGCGATGGGGGCGTAGATCTCGAGGGTTTCCTTGGCGATGCGCCGGCGCTTTTCGCCGGACAGCACTTCCAGGGTGCGCATGTTGTGCAGGCGGTCGGCCAGCTTGACCAGGATCACGCGGATATCGCGGGCCATGGCCATGGCCATTTTCTGGAAGTTCTCGGCCTGCGCCTCGGCCTTGGTCTCGAAGTTCATCTGGGTCAGCTTGCTGACCCCATCGACCAGTTCGGCCACGGTCTCGCCAAACTGCTGGCTGAGGGCTTCCTTGGCGATGCCGGTGTCTTCGATCACGTCGTGCAGCATGGCCGCCATCAGGCTCTGATGGTCCATGTGCATATCGGCGAGGATGCTGGCCACGGCCAGCGGGTGGGTCACGTAGGGCTCGCCACTGCGGCGGCGCTGCCCATCGTGGGCCTGTTCGGCGTAGAAATAGGCGCGCCGGACCAGGTTGACCTGTTCGGGGCCAAGATAGGTCGACAGCCGTTCGGCCAAGGCTTCTATACCCGGCATGGGTTCACCTCCTGCCGAGGAAAAGGGCCTTGCGCCGCGCGACGTCGACCGGGCATCAATCAGACAGCCTCGTTGTTCTCGTCCTCGAACGCGGCGAACACCGGATCCTCGGTGACGATCTCTTCAGCGGCGATGAACTCGTTGGTGACGATGCCTTCGGCGATTTCACGCAGGGCGACAACGGTCGGCTTGTCGTTTTCCCACGCAACGCGTGGCTCTTTGCCGCCGGTCGCCAGCTGGCGAGCGCGCTTGGTCGAGAGCATGACCAGCTCAAAGCGGTTATCCACGTGTTCCAGGCAGTCTTCAACAGTTACGCGGGCCATGGTCTTCCTCAGTAGCAATTGCGGTGGGCGTGCAGCCCAATAGTGGGCAGGCGGACTCGATAGTATAAAAATTCACCAGCCAATAGGGAAGCGCTGTTTTGTCGGCTAGATCGGTGTGGGATGCTTCGCGGGCGCGCCCGCTCCCACAAGTCCTGCACAGTTCTCACCGCCGCCGCCTTACCTGTGGGAGCGGGCATGCCCGCGAAAGGGCCGCAACAGACACCCTCGATACATGAGCCTGACGATAACCTCAGAGCATCGCGTCACGCAACCGCGGGGTCAGCTCTTCGAATAAAGTCTGCACCGAGCGCAACGCCCGGCAATCCGGCCGGGTCAGCAGCCACAACTGGGTGTCGCAACCGGGCAGCGGCCCGCTCAGCGCATCCACCCCGGGCAGCGCATGCACCATGTAGTCCGGCAGCGCCGCCACGCCCAGGCCGGCGGTGACCAGTTGGGCGATGGTCGACATGCCGCTGCACTGGTAGCGCGGGCTCAGCCCAGGGTGCTGCTGGTTGCGCCAGACCACCGTGGGGTGGTCCTGCATCGAGTCGTCGGGTGCGATCCATGGAACGCTGGTGGGCGATTCGGCCAGGCGCTCGCGCCACTGTGGCTGGCCGCAGACCACATAGGAGGTAGACCCTAGATTACGGCCCACCAGGTGTTCCGGCGGCGTGTTGGTCAGGCGCAGGGCAATGTCGGCATCGCGGCGGCTGAGGTTGGCGAAGGTGTTGGAGGTGCCCATCTCCAGCGACAAGGCCGGGTAGTTGGGCATGAATTCGGCCAGCGCCGGCAGCAACAGGCTGTGCATCACCGCCTCGGTGCAGGTCAGCCGCACCGTGCCGCTGACCACCTGCTCGCCACTGGTCATGGCAATGCGTGCCGCCTCCAGTGCCTGCTCGGCGCGCTCGGCCTGTTCGGCCAGGGCCTGGGCGGTGTCGGTCGGCAGGTAGCCCTTGCGGCTCTTGACGAACAAGGCGGTGCCCAGCGCCGACTCCAGCCGGCGGATCGAGCGGAACACTGTCGAGACATCCACCTTGAGCAACTCCGCAGCCTTGGCCAGGGAGCGGCCACGTTCCAGGGCCAGGACCAGAGAGAGGTCGGCATGGGTAATCTGATATTGCATTGGTGCACGCTCTGCTTGCCGAATTGCCAATGTCTGTTGCGTTTTGGCCATTTTATAGTAGAACGGCCCCCGGGAATCAATGCGCCCGGTCGGGTAACCAATCCCCACGATGGGAAAGTGAAAAGAACAACAGCTGCAACCATCGTCGCCCGTGAGGCGCCAGCCGTATCCCCACATCGCCGCAGCAAATCAAAGGATGTACAGCCATGACGTCGGTAACCCCGTGCGCCAGTTCTTCCAGCGAGATGAATGACTTCCTCCAGGCCCATCCGGAAACGCAGTACGTCGACCTGCTGATCTCCGACATGAACGGCGTGGTACGTGGCAAGCGCATCGAGCGGGCCAGCCTGCACAAGGTGTACGAAAAGGGTATCAACCTGCCGGCATCGCTGTTCGCCCTGGACATCAATGGTTCCACGGTCGAGAGCACCGGCCTTGGCCTGGACATCGGCGATGCCGACCGCATCTGCTTCCCGATCCCCGGCACGCTGTCGGACGAACCGTGGCAGAAGCGCCCTACCGCCCAGTTGCTGATGACCATGCACGAACTGGATGGCCAGCCGTTCTTCGCCGACCCGCGCGAAGTGCTGCGTCAGGTGGTGAGCAAGTTCGACGACCTGGGCCTGACTATCTGCGCCGCGTTCGAGCTGGAGTTCTACCTGATCGACCAGGACAACCTCAACGGCCGCCCGCAACCGCCGCGTTCGCCGATTTCCGGCAAGCGCCCGCAGTCCACCCAGGTGTACCTGATCGACGACCTCGATGAATACGCCGACTGCCTGCAGGACATGCTCGAAGCGGCCAAGGAGCAAGGCCTGCCCGCCGACGCCATCGTCAAGGAAAGCGCCCCGGCACAGTTCGAGGTCAACCTGCACCATGTGGCCGACCCGTTGAAGGCCTGCGACTACGCGATCCTGCTCAAGCGCCTGATCAAGAACGTTGCCTACGACCATGAAATGGACACCACCTTCATGGCCAAGCCCTACCCGGGCCAGGCCGGCAACGGCCTGCACGTGCACATTTCGTTGCTGGACAAGAAAACCGGCAAGAACATTTTTACCAGCGACGACCCGCTGCAAAGCGACGCGCTGCGCCATGCCATCGGTGGCGTGCTGGAAACCATGCCGGCGTCGATGGCCTTCCTCTGTCCGAACATCAACTCCTATCGCCGTTTCGGCGCGCAGTTCTATGTGCCCAATGCGCCGAGCTGGGGCCTGGACAACCGCACCGTGGCCGTGCGCGTGCCCACCGACAGCAGCGACAACGTGCGCCTCGAGCACCGCGTGGCCGGTGCTGACGCCAACCCGTACCTGATGCTCGCGGCGATCCTCGCCGGCGTTCACCATGGCCTGACCAACAAGGTCGAGCCGGATGCGCCGATCGAGGGCAACTCCTACGAGCAGCTGGAACAAAGCCTGCCGAACAACCTGCGCGATGCCTTGCGCGCGCTGGACGACAGCGAAGTCCTCAACCAATACATCAGCCCGGACTACATCGATATCTTCGTGGCCTGCAAGGAAAGCGAGCTGGCCGAGTTCGAAGTGTCGATCTCCGACCTCGAGTACAACTGGTACCTGCACACGGTGTAAGCCCATGAGCGCAAATGCGGTCCCCTTGATCGGTGTCAGCGCCTGCCGCCAGCAGGTGGGGAAGAACTCGTCGCACACGGTAGGCGACAAGTATGTCGAGGCGGCCGGCTTTGCTGGCTTGCCACTGATCTTGCCGGCCCGTGACGGGGGCAGCGACACGCAGGCGCTGCTGGCCCGTCTGCACGGTATTCTTTTTACCGGCTCGCCTTCAAATATCGAACCGCATCATTACAATGGCGCCCCCAGCGCGGCCGGTACCCGGCACGATTTGGCGCGCGATCGCCTGACCTTGCCGCTGCTGCAGGCGGCCATTGCCGCCGGTGTGCCGGTGTTCTGTATCTGCCGTGGCTACCAGGAACTGAACGTGGCCCTGGGCGGCAGCCTGCACCAGCGCGTGCAGGAACTGCCCGGCTACCTTGACCACCGCGAACCTGAGGATGCACCCCTGGAGGTGCAATACGGCCCTCGTCACCCTGTTGGCATCGAGCCTGGCGGGTTGTTCGAGCGCCTGGGCCTGGCGGCGCAGTTCGAGGTCAACTCGCTGCACAGTCAGGGCATCGACCGCCTGGCCCCGGGCCTGCGTGTCGAAGCACGGGCCCCGGATGGCCTGATCGAAGCGGTGTCCATGCCGGCGGCCCCGGGCTTTGTGCTCGGTGTGCAGTGGCACCCGGAGTGGCGCTTCAGCGAAAACCCGGTCTCCCTGCGCCTGTTCCAGGCGTTTCGCGAGGCCTGCATTGCCTACGCAGCACGGGAGGGCGCACGGCAGAAGTCATTCTGACGTCACCCGAAGGTCTCGGATGACTTGCCCCGACAGCAAGCTTTCAATGAGTGAAAGCGGGCCTTGTGCGCAAGGCCTGTGAAAACAATTCCAAAATTTATGGCAAATACTCATGAGCAATTACACAGAAGCCGGCCGCCCACCCGATGTGGTGGCCGACGCGGGTAACACCCAGCGCAGCAAGGGCCTGGCCAAAGGCCGCCTGGGCTTGCTGGCCAGCGTGGTGCTGGGCATTTCCACCATCGCCCCGGTCTACACCCTGACCGGCGCCCTTGGCCCGACCGTGCGTGAGGTAGGTGCCCACCTGCCAGCCGTGTTCATCGTCGGCTTCCTGCCGATGCTGCTGGTGGCCCTGGGCTACCGCGAACTGAACTCGGCGGAGCCGGACAGCGGCACTTCGTTTACCTGGTCGGCGCGTGCCTTCGGCCCGATGATCGGCTGGATCGGCGGCTGGGGATTGGTGGTCGCCACCACCATCGTGTTGTCCAACCTGGCGGGGGTGGCGGTCGACTTCTTCTACCTGTTCCTTGCCCAGCTTACCGGCCAGCATGAGCTGGCGGCATTGGCCGACAACCTGTTGATCAACATCACCACCTGTTGCGTGTTCATCGCCCTGGCGGTGTGGATCTGCTGCCGCGGCATAGCCACCACCATGACCGTGCAGTACGGCCTGGTGGCTTTGCAGTTGCTGGTGCTGATCGGCTTTGCCTTCGCCGCTTTCGGCGGCACCACCGCGCCGCCACCGCTGGAGTTCGATTTCGCCTGGTTCAACCCGTTCGGTGTCGAGTCGTTCTCGGCCTTTGCCGCCGGGCTTTCGCTGTCGATTTTCATCTTCTGGGGCTGGGACACGTGCCTGACCGTCAGCGAAGAGTCGGTGGGCAGTGAAGAGGTGCCGGGCAAGGCTGCCACCTGGACCGTGATGTTGATCCTCGGCCTGTACCTGTTCACCGCCATCGCCACCCTGCAGTTTGCCGGTATCAGCGAATCTGGCCTGGGCCTGAACAACCCGCGCATCCAGGAGAACGTGTTTGCCCACCTGGCCGGCCCGGTCATGGGGCCGCTGGCGATCCTGATGTCCATCGCCGTGCTGGCCAGTACGGCGGCCTCGCTGCAGTCGACCTTCGTGGCACCGGCGCGCACCCTGTTGGCCATGGGTTACTACGGTGCGGTACCGCAGAAGTTCGCCAGCGTTTGCCCGCGTTCGCAAACCCCGCGCTACGCCACCATCTGCGCCGGCGTGGCCGCGGGCCTGTTCTACGTGACCATGCGTACCCTGAGCGAGAACGTGCTGGCCGATACCATCACCGCGCTGGGCATGATGATCTGCTTCTACTATTCGCTGACCGCCTTTGCCTGCGTCTGGTACTTCCGCGACAGCCTGTTCGACAGCCTGCGCCACTTCATCATGCGCGGCCTGTGCCCGCTGGTGGGTGGGGTGATCCTGTCGGTGATCTTCGCGCGTACTGCCATCGACAGCGCCTCGCCGGACTTCGGCAGCGGCTCGCATGTGGGTGGGCTGGGGCTGGTGTTCGTGATTGCCGCGATCATCTCGGTGCTCGGCATCGGGCTGATGATGCTGTCGCGCATGCGTGCGCCGGCGTACTTCCTGGGGGCTACCCTGCGTCAGCAGGCGACCCTGCCTTTGCAGGAATAAAGCTGGGGGCGCTTTGCGCCCCTATCGCGACACAAGGCCGCTCCCACAAAAGCACGGCGTACGCCATCCAATGTGGGAGCGGCCTTGTGTCGCGAAAGGGCCTCGAAGAGGGCCCATCGATCTTCAGCCGATCATTTGCTTCAGCAACACCGCATGACGCTGCTGCTGCTTCTTCAGCACCAGGCGATTCGAGCGGAACACCGCCTTCAGATCCTCCAGCGCCTCGTCGAAATCATCGTTGATGATCACGTAGTCATATTCGTCGTAGTGCTCCATCTCGCTGACCGCTTCCTTCATGCGCCCGGCGATGATCTCCTCGCTGTCCTGCCCACGGCCGTCCAGGCGCTGGCGCAGCGCTTCCTGGCTTGGCGGCAGGATGAACACCGACAACGCCTCGGGCATCAGCTGGCGTACCTGCTGGGCGCCTTGCCAGTCGATTTCCAGGATCAGGTCGTAGCCTTGGTCCAGGGTCTGTTGCAGCGCGCTGCGCGAAGTGCCGTAGAAGTTGCCGAACACTTCGGCATGCTCCAGGAAGTCGCCTTGCGCGATCAGCGCCTTGAATTCCTCGTGGACGACGAAGTGGTAGTTCACCCCGTGCTGTTCGCCTGGGCGCATGGCGCGGGTGGTGTGCGAGACCGAGACGCGGATCTGCTGGTCGTCCTTGGTCAGGGCGCTGACCAGGCTGGTCTTGCCGGCGCCGGACGGGGCCGAAACGATGTAGAGGGTGCCGCTGCTGTGGTTCATGGTCGGGGTGGCCTTACTCGATGTTCTGTACTTGTTCACGCATCTGTTCGATCAATACCTTCAGGTTGACCGCCGCTTGCGTGCTGCGTGGGTCGAAGGCCTTGGAGCCGAGGGTATTGGCCTCGCGGTTGAGTTCCTGCATCAGGAAGTCCAGGCGTCGGCCGGCTGCACCGCCAGACTTGAGCACCCGGCGCACTTCGGTGACGTGGGTGCTGAGGCGGTCGAGTTCCTCGGCCACGTCGCTTTTCTGCGCCAGCAGCACCATCTCCTGCTCCAGGCGCTGCGGGTCGAGTTCGGCCTGCATGTCGCCGAAGCGGTCGAGGATCTTCTGTCGCTGTGCTGCCAGCATCTGCGGCACCAGTGCGCGCAGGGTGGTGACTTCGCTGGCCATGTTGTCCAGGCGTTCGTTGATCAGCCGGGCCAGTTCCTGGCCTTCACGCTGGCGCCCGGCCTTGAGCTCGGTCAGCGCTTCGTCGAACAGCGCCATGGCTTCGGCGTTCAGCGCCTGCGGGTCGCTGGCGTCGGCCACCAGCACGCCAGGCCATGACAGCACTTCCAGCGGGTTCAGCGGCGCCGGCTGCTTGATCAGGCCAGCCACTTCCTCGGCGGCGGCGACCAGTTGCGCGGCGCGCTCGCGGTCTACCTTCAGCGGCTTGCCGTTGCTGTCTTCGTTGAGGCGCAAGGTGCATTCCACCTTGCCCCGCGACAGGCCCTGGCGCAGGCCTTCGCGCACGCCGCCTTCGAGGTCGCGCAGGGCCTCGGGCAGGCGCAGGTGCGGCTCCAGGTAACGGTGGTTGACCGAACGCAGCTCCCAGACCAAAGTGCCTTGGCTGCCGGCGCGCTCGACACGAGCAAAAGCGGTCATGCTGTGCACCATGGGGAGTACCTCGCGTAGATGAATGGGTGGGAGCCTCTCGGCTGCAAGGCGCAGGATTGTAGCGCAGTGGGGCCTTGGCGCCCAATCCACCTATGTTACAGAGGGGTGGCCATGGCAGTAGGAAAAGGCGACGGGCTGTGGCGGGCGCGACAATAGGCATGTCTTCCCCGGGCCGCGGGCTCTATAATGCTCGGCAGATTCAAAGTCCCAGTACAGGTATCCCAGATGAAACGTCCAAGTGGTCGCGCCGCCGATCAGCTTCGCTCGATCCGCATCACCCGCAACTACACCAAGCACGCCGAAGGGTCGGTACTGGTCGAGTTCGGTGACACCAAGGTCATCTGCACGGTCAGTGTGGAAAATGGTGTGCCGCGCTTCCTCAAAGGCCAGGGCCAAGGCTGGCTGACCGCCGAATACGGCATGCTGCCGCGCTCCACCGGCGAGCGTAACCAGCGCGAAGCCAGCCGTGGCAAACAGGGTGGCCGCACCCTGGAAATCCAGCGTCTCATAGGGCGCTCGCTGCGTGCCGCACTGGACATGAGCAAGCTCGGTGACATCACCCTGTACGTCGACTGCGACGTGATCCAGGCCGATGGCGGCACCCGTACCGCGTCCATCACCGGTGCCATGGTCGCCCTGTGCGACGCTCTGGCGGTGATCAAGAAGCGTGGCGGCCTGAAGGCCGGCAACCCGCTCAAGCACATGATCGCCGCAGTGTCGGTGGGCATGTACCAGGGCGAAGCGGTGCTCGACCTGGACTACCTGGAAGATTCGGCTGCCGAAACCGACCTGAACGTGGTCATGACCAGTGCCGGTGGTTTCATCGAAGTGCAGGGCACTGCCGAAGGTGCGCCGTTCCAGCCTGAAGACTTCAACGCCATGCTCGCCCTGGCGCAGAAGGGCATGACTGAAATCTTCGAACTGCAGCAGGCGGCACTGGCCGACTGAACCCAGCCAGGGAGGTGCGGGGCATGAGCGATTCGAACCTGTCGATCACCCCGCCCAGCGCCGATGTTCGGCAATGGGCGATGTTCTGCCACCTCTCCGCGCTGCTGGGCCTGGTGGTGCCGCTCGGGCACCTGCTGGGCCCGCTGGTGCTGTGGCACCTCAAGCGCGAGCAAGACCCTTTCATCGACGCCCAGGGCAAAGAAGCGCTGAACTTTCAGATCAGCGTGACCATTGCCGGGTTCATCTGCTTCTTGCTGATGTTCGTGTTCATCGGGCTGGTGCTGTTCGCCATGCTGATGGTCGCGGTGATGATCCTGATCATCATTGCCGCGGTACGGGCGAATGAGGGCAAGCCGTATCGTTACCCGATGATCTGGCGGCCGATCAAATAGCAATTGGGGCCGCTTCGCGGCCCATCGCCGGCAAGCCAGCTCCCACAGGTGCACCGCAGGTTTCAAAAACTGTGGTGATCCCTGTGGGAGCTGGCTTGCCGGCGATGGGCTGCAAAGCAGCCCCAATCGGCTTTTAGATGGTCAACGTCCAGTCATAGTCCACAATCAGCGGCGCATGCTGGGAGAAGCGCGGCTGACGCGGCAGGCGGGCGTTGCGCACGAAGCGACGCAGGCCCGGGGTGAGGATCTGGTAGTCGAACCGGTAGCCCAGGTTGAGCATCTCGGCCTGCTCGTTGTCCGGCCACCAGCTGTACTGGTCGCCTTCACGGCTGACTTCGCGCAGGGCGTCGACGTACCCCATCTCGCCGGTGATCGCATCCATCCAGGCCCGCTCCGGCGCCAGGAAGCCCGGCGACTGCTGGCTGTCACGCCAGTTCTTGATGTCGAGCTTCTGCTGCGCGACGTAGAACGAGCCGCAATAGATGTATTCGCGACGCTTGCGCCGCTGCTTGTCCAGGTACTTGGCGAAGTCGTCCATCAACTTGAACTTCTGGTTCAAGTCTTCGTCGCCGTTCATGCCCGAAGGCAGCAGTAGGCTGGCAATACTGACTTTGTCGAAATCTGCTTGCAGGTAACGCCCGTAGCGGTCGGCTGTCTCGAAGCCCAGGCCGGTGATGACTGCCTTGGGCTGCATGCGCGAGTAAAGGGCCACGCCACCTTGGGCAGGCACTTCCGCGTCGCAGGCATAAAGGAAATAGCCATCGAGCTGGAAAGCTGGGTCATCGAGTTCAAAGGCCGAGGCGCGGGTATCCTGAAGGCAGATGACGTCGGCATTCTGGGCTTGCAGCCAGCTGAGCAATCCACGCTCGGCTGCAGCCTGAATGCCATTTACGTTCACACTGATGATCCGCATAAATGGCCCCAAAAATCTCGTGCGTGTATGATACCCGAGCTCAACCCATTTAGCTAAATCCGTGGTGTCCGGGACTATCCATGCAGCCGTATCAGCGCGACTTTATCCGTTTTGCCATCGATCGCGGGGTACTGCGTTTCGGTGAATTCACCCTGAAATCGGGGCGTACCAGCCCGTATTTCTTCAATGCCGGCCTGTTCAATACCGGTTCTGCATTGGCCGAGCTGGGGCGTTGCTACGCCGCGGCCATCGTCGACAGCAAGATTCCGTTCGACGTGCTGTTCGGCCCGGCCTACAAGGGTATCCCTTTGGCGGCGACTACCGCTGTGGCCCTTGCCGACCAGCATCAGCTCGACGTGCCATGGTGCTTCAACCGCAAGGAAGCCAAGGACCACGGTGAGGGCGGCAGCCTGGTCGGCGCGCCGCTGGCCGGTGACGTGCTGATCATCGACGACGTGATCACCGCTGGTACCGCCATCCGCGAAGTCATGCAGATCATCAACGCCCAGCAGGCCAAGGCCGCCGGCGTGCTGATCGCGCTGAACCGCGAAGAGCGTGGCAATGGCGAACTGTCGGCGATCCAGGAAGTGGAGCGTGACTTCGGTATTCCGGTGGTCAGCATCGTTTCGCTGACCCAGGTGCTGGAGTTCCTCGCCGATGACCCGCAGCTGAAGCAGCACCTGCCGGCTGTCGAGGCCTATCGGGCGCAGTACGGGATCTGATCCTGGCCTGGAAATGAAAAAGGCGACCTTCTTGTGGAGGTCGCCTTTTTTTGTGCCGCCTGTTTGGGCCTCTTCGCGGGCATGCCCGCTCCCACAGGTTCGGCGCAACCCCTGTGGGAGCGGGCGCGCCCGCGAAGAGGCCGGTGCAGGCTAACCGATCACTCAGCGCTGCTTGCGGTTGGTGATCAGGGTGCCCACGCCGCTGTCGGTGAAGATCTCCAGTAGCACCGCATTCGGCACACGGCCATCGATGATGTGCGAGCTGTTCACGCCACCCTGCACCGCCTCCAGCGCACACTTGATCTTCGGCAGCATGCCGCCATAGATGGTGCCGTCGGCGATCAGTTCGTTGACCTGCTCGGTGGTCAGGCCGGTCAGCACTTCACCCTGCTTGTCCATCAGGCCGGCGATGTTGGTCAGCAGCATCAGCTTCTCGGCCTTCAGCGCCTCGGCCACCTTGCCCGCCACCAGGTCGGCGTTGATGTTGTACGACTCACCGTTGGCACCCACGCCGATCGGCGCGATCACCGGGATGAAGTCGCCCTTGACCAGCATGTTCAGCAGGTCGGTATTCACGCTCACCACTTCGCCCACGTGGCCGATGTCGATGATTTCCGGGGTGGTCATCTCTGGCGTCTGGCGGCTGACGGTCAGCTTGCGGGCGCGGATCAGCTCCGCGTCCTTGCCGGTCAGGCCGATGGCGCTGCCGCCGTGGCGGTTGATCAGGTTGACGATGTCCTTGTTGACCTGGCCACCCAGTACCATCTCCACCACGTCCATGGTCGCTGAGTCGGTGACGCGCATGCCGTCGATGAAGTGGCTCTCGATCGACAGGCGCTTGAGCAGGTCGCCGATCTGCGGGCCACCACCGTGGACCACCACCGGGTTGATGCCCACAGCCTTCATCAGCACGATGTCACGGGCGAAGCCGGTTTTGAGCTCCTCGCTCTCCATCGCGTTGCCGCCGTACTTGATCACCAGGGTCTTGCCGACAAAGCGGCGGATGTAAGGCAGTGCTTCGGACAAAACCTCGGCTACATGGGAAGCGGCATCGCGATCGAGGGTCATGCAGGGCTCCTGTAAGGAACAGATAGTCGGTCAGAACGGCAGTTGCAGCTCAGGCTCAACCCGCAGCAACTGGGTACGGAAAACATCCTTGATACGTTGCAATTCGGCGTCGCTGTCGGCCTCGAAGCGCAGCACCAGCACCGGGGTGGTGTTGGAGGCGCGAACCAGGCCCCAGCCGTGAGGGTAATCCACCCGTACACCGTCGATGGTGGTCAGGTTGGCCTCGCCCCAGTCGGCGTCGCGTTGCAGTGCATCAATGATGCTGAATTTACCCTCGTCGGTCACATCAATATTGATTTCCGGCGTGGAAATATCGTTCGGGAAGGCGGCGAACAGGTTTTCGGCGCTCTGCCCGGCCTTGCTGAGGATCTCCAGCAGGCGCGCGGCGCTGTAGATGCCGTCGTCGAAACCGTACCAGCGTTCCTTGATGAAGATGTGACCGCTCATCTCGCCGGCCAGCAGCGAGCCGGTTTGCTTCATCTTCTTCTTGATCAGCGAGTGGCCGGTCTTCCACATCAGTGCGCGACCACCATGCTGCTCGACCAGCGGGGTCAGGCGGCGGGTGCATTTGACGTCGAAGATGATCTCGGCGCCTGGGTTGCGCGACAGCACGTCCTGGGCAAACAGCATCAGCAGGCGGTCGGGGTAGACGATGCTGCCGGTGTTGGTCACCACGCCGACGCGGTCGCCGTCACCGTCGAAGGCCAGGCCGATGTCGGCACCGGTTTCCTTGACCTTGGCGATCAGGTCTTCGAGGTTTTCCGGCTTGCCCGGGTCGGGGTGGTGGTTGGGGAAGTTGCCGTCGACCTCGCAGAACAGCGGGATCACTTCGCAGCCCAGGGCTTCGATCAGTTGCGGCGCGACCACGCCAGCGGCACCGTTGCCGCAGTCCACCACCACCTTGAGCTTCTTGGCCAGTTTCACGTCGTCGACGATCTGCTGGAAGTAGCGGTCAAGGATCTCGACCTTTTCCACACGGCCTTCGCCGCGGCTCAGGTCATTGCTTTTCAGGCGGGTCAGCAGGGCCTGGATCTGTTCGTTGGCCAGGGTGTCGCCAGCGATGACGATCTTGAAGCCGTTGTAGTCCGATGGGTTGTGGCTGCCGGTCAGCATCACCCCCGACTTGCCGGCCAGCACGTTGGCGGCGTAGTACAGCGCCGGGGTGGGCACCAGGCCGACGTCGCTGACGTGGCAGCCGGCGTCGACCAGGCCCTTGATCAACTGCTCGACCAGCAGCGGGCCGGACAGGCGACCGTCACGGCCGACCGAAACCTGCGGTTCGCCCTGGGCCAGGCTCTGTGCGCCGATGGCGCGGCCGATCCAGTAGGCGGTTTCGGCGTGAAGGGTCTTGCCGACCACGCCACGGATGTCATACGCGCGGAAAATGCTGTCTGGCAATGCGGCGGGGACCAGGTGGGCCATGTCGTTCATCTCTGGAAGCTCCATTAGTCAAAGGCTTTCTGGGCAGGCGCAAACTGAACGCTTGGACGGTGGTTTCGTCAGAGAGTTCGCCATCCTTGGCCTGAACGGTCGTTTGCCGGCTCAGTGGCTGCCAGAGTGACCGAAGCCGCCAGCGCCACGCTGGCTTTCATCGAACGCTTCGACGATGTCGAAGTGGGCCTGCACCACCGGCACCAGCACCAGCTGGGCGATACGCTCGCCAACCGCGATGGTGAACGGGGTGTTGCCGCGGTTCCAGCACGACACCATCAGCTCGCCCTGGTAGTCCGAGTCGATCAGGCCGACCAGGTTGCCCAGCACGATGCCGTGCTTGTGGCCCAGGCCCGAGCGCGGCAGGATCACCGCCGCCAGGCCCGGGTCGCCGATGTAGATCGACAGGCCGGTGGGGATCAGCAGGGTCTGGCCTGGCTCGAGGACCGTGTCTTCCTTGAGCAGGGCGCGCAGGTCGAGGCCGGCGGAGCCGGGGGTGGCGTAGGTCGGCAGCGGGAATTCGCTGCCCAGGCGTGGGTCGAGGATCTTGGCTTGAAGAGCGTGCATGTAACTTATTGAACCTGGTTGAGCCGTTCGGCGATGAAGGCGACCAGCTGCCGGGCGATCTTGCCCTTGCTGGTCTGCGCAAAGAGGGTCTGGTGCTGCTGGCGGTCGATCACGGTCAAGGCGTTTTCTTCGCTGTTGAAGCCGATGCTGGGGTTGGCCACATCATTGGCGACGATCAGGTCGAGGTTCTTGTCCTTGAGCTTGCGCGTGGCGTAATCGAGCAAGTGTTCGGTCTCGGCGGCGAAGCCGACGCTGAACGGGCGGTCGGCACGGCCAGCGATGGTGGCAAGGATATCGGGATTGCGCACCATCTGCAGCAGCATGCCGTCGCCGGTCGTAGGATCTTTCTTCAGTTTTTGCGTGGCAACCACTTCCGGGCGGTAGTCCGCAACCGCCGCCGAGGCGATGAACAGGTCGCACGGCATGGCCGCTTCACAGGCCGCGAGCATGTCCCGCGCGCTGACCACGTCGATGCGGCTGACCCGGTCGGGGGTTGGCAGGTGCACCGGGCCGGTGACGAGGGTTACCCGAGCCCCGGCTTCGGCAGCCGCTTCGGCCAGGGCGAAGCCCATCTTGCCGGAGCTATGATTGGTGATGTAGCGCACCGGGTCGATGTTTTCCTGGGTCGGGCCGGCGGTGATCAGCACGTGCTTGCCGGTCAGTGCCTGGCGCTTGAAGCTTTCCGCGGCGCACCAGGCCAGGTCGGTGGCTTCGAGCATGCGCCCCAGGCCGACGTCGCCGCAGGCCTGGCTGCCGGAGGCCGGGCCGAACACCTGGATGCCACGGCTCTTGAGCAGCTCGAGGTTGGCCTGGGTGGCCGGGTCGCGCCACATGGCCTGGTTCATCGCCGGGGCGACGGCAACGGTGGCATCGGTGGCCAGCACCAGGGTGGTCAGCAGGTCGTCGGCCATGCCTTGGGCCATGCGCGCCATGAGGTCGGCGGTGGCCGGGGCGATCAGCACCAGGTCGGCCCACTTGGCCAGTTCGATATGGCCCATGGCCGCTTCGGCGGCAGGGTCGAGCAGGTCCATGTGCACCGGGTGGCCCGACAGCGCCTGCAGGGTCAGCGGGGTGATGAACTCGGCACCCCCACGGGTCATGACGACGCGCACCTGCGCGCCGTGCTCCAGGAGACGGCGAATCAGCTCGGCGCTTTTGTAGGCGGCAATGCCGCCACCCACGCCGAGAACGATGCGCTTGCGATACAGCCGCTGCATAGGCTTGCCTTTTTCCAGTGAGAGCGGGCGACGACGTTTGAAAATGCCTGCGGCAGAACGTCGCATGTACGAGGCGAAATAGATTAACACAGGGCCGAAACGGGCCGCAGCAAGGGCAGGGGCAGGGATGAATATCAGGGAATGGCCGGCTGAAGAACGGCCGCGGGAGAAGTTGTTGCAGCGTGGGGCTGGCAGCCTGACCGACACGGAATTGCTGGCTGTGTTCCTCGGCTCAGGAGTGCGCGGGTGCAATGTAGTTGAGCTGTCGCGGGGCCTGCTGGTGAAGTTCGGCAGCTTGCGTCGGTTGCTGGAGGCCGACCGCGAGGCCTTTGTCGGAGAGCTTGGGCTAGGCCCGGTGAGGTACAGCCAACTGCAGGCTTTGCTGGAGATAGGGCGCAGGCATCTTGCAACTTCGATTGAGCGTGAATCGGCCATGGACAGCCCGGAAACAGTGCGGCGTTACTTGAAAGCGATGCTTCGACACGAGGTCAGCGAGGTGTTCGGGTGCCTGTTTCTCGATACCAAGCACCGGCCGCTGGCGTTCGAAATCCTGTTCCGGGGCACGATAGACCGGGCGAGTGTCTACCCGCGGGAGGTGGTACGGCGGGCATTGCTGCATAACGCGGCGGCCTTGATCCTTCGCGGTTATGGTGTCAACTCTAGTGTTTCACTCGGCTGAAGTGCCCGAGATAGAAGCATTCCTTGATGCTTATTCAGATTTTGATGTTCCATATTCAGTGTTGCAGAGCAAATTTGATTTTAGGCCCAGGCGGGCCACCACAGCAGTCAGCTTCACCAACAATTGTGATGCTAGGTCCCGGATGACTGGGGCTCAGGCTGTTGCTTGCGGTTCACAGAAAAGCTGGGAATTCCTACCCATCTTCCCGAAAAAGCTGAACATTACGGCAAAATCTGATGGAACCTACTCCACGTGGCCAAGGGATCCTACATCGCTGATGGCATTTTGACCTTCTCCACTCATTGTGTACCGCTGGATAAAAAGGCGAGAATGCGCGCGCAATGGAAGGCATGATGCGCGCAGGTCGGCGCTCTCGTGGCAGGATGTCACCGGCTTCATGCCTCCACAGCCAAGGCTCGCACGAGCCTTTAAGCTTAATGCCAATTTGTGGAGAGTGATGTGCTGAGTGACGACGACCAAAAGCTAGCCAAGATCCTTTTTGGCCTTCTGAAAAATGCGACTAGCCAAGCCGTCGTCAAGGAATTCCTCCGGACGAAGGGCATCCCCGTTTCTGCGCAAAACTGGGACGATCTCTATGAGAAGCGGATCGAGCCTGCCCTCAAGGATAAAAAACTTGCCCTGAAAGACCTCCGTGATCTACTGCAGCAGGTGGAGGAGTTTGGCAAGCAGCACTCGTTCCTTTTCCAGTGCACTGAAGAGCGGGCAATCGGCCTGCTGTCTCCTACGCGCATCGCTTCAATCGCAGCAGCTGAGGGCCTTTCGGGGCTGTTTACTCACCCGCTGGATCTTGAGATGCCCGACGAGGCCACAATCGTCGACATCCGCCTGTACCGTCCGGACCCGCAGAAGACACCGGTTTCGCTTACGATCAAAGTCGTCGAAAGCCGTGACATCAATCGTCTCAGCGCTGTGGAGACGGATCCAGCAACTGGCGAACTGATTCGACGCTATGCGACCACAAAAAAACGTGCGGTGAATATTGTTCACCTGGACCACACTGGTTTATTGGAGTTTCGTATTGCCTCTCAAGATAATCAGGCAAAGAAATATTCCGAGCTCTTGTGGGTGTTGAAAAACAAAGTAAGGAAATTTCTACCGGACGATGGGTTCGCTGAAGTTTCGCTTAGCCCCGCTAAGAATAAGATTCTGCGCGAGCGCGATAACCTCTCCCAAGAAATCAGATATAGCAATTCAACGGCTCGAAATGAATTCGGGGCCCAAATGCAGATTACCTCCGCATCGGTTGATGAAAACCTTTCATCGGATGAGGGTTCGATGTCTGCGTTGGATCGCTTCTTGGAGCGTGATGGCGAAGTGACGGGAGCCAATATTTACGTTAAACTACCAGACAGTGATCCTCCCCGTGAACTGAGGCTTTTGATTTCGGGTGAGAGAAACGAGTTTGCGGTGACCGTAGCGTGCTCCGCCGGAGAATACGAATATGTTCGCGGAAAAGTTATCGCCTTTAATACTTAACCATCCAGACGAGGCTGAAGGCCTCCGAAGATTGGCTAGTTTTATCCAGGGCTATGAATCCCAGGGTGGCGAAGCTTTGCCTAGAATTCGGCTAAACCCGAATCGCATGTTCGATATTATGCAAGCCGGTACTTCCGCGCACCTTGCAATCTTGATTAATATCTTGGTAACGGGCCGGATTATCAAGAGATTCCTTATTGTTAGGTGCCCCAGCGGCGAAGGTCTCTCATTCCAATCTTACGGCGATATCCCAGAGATTGTTCGTGATCCTGGGATGGATACCGAATTTGAAGTACTTGCCGCCAACGTGGAACCAACCTATAGATTGGTGCTCGATTGAAGCCTGTTGATATTGTTACCCTTGTTCGATCGACTTGGGAAAATACGATTGAGACCAAACGACTGGCCCAGCTGCAGGCAATTAGGGCAACTCTGGATGCCGAGCATCTGGAGCTGTTTGACTCGTTAGTCGATATGCAGATTTCTAATGTCAAAGATGATGCTCAGGCCATCACGCTCATGCTTGTCCATGGTATTCAAACTGATGGTTCCTGGCACGAGCTGGTAAAAGCAGCCTTCCGAGATGTTGCTCATGTCAGAGTCAAAGGTCTTGGCTACCATTGTGTGACCGCGCTGCAGCTTGCGTGTCCGTTTCGATCTACGCCAATCAATAAGATCGCAAATGACTTCCGAGACGCACGGCTTATGGAACCGACTGCTCGCATTATGGTCATTGCCCACAGCTTCGGCACCTATATCATTAGTCGGATCCTCGCCAAATACACTGACATCAACATTGAGAGAATTGTTCTCTGCGGCTCCATAATAAAAGGCAATTATGCCTGGGAGAAGCATGCTCGGCACATGGCTGCAGGCAACATCGTCAACGATGTCGGGACGCGAGATTTTTACCCCGTCCTAGCTACCTTTTCGACTATAGGCTACGGCGGGACTGGTCGAAACGGATTTAAAAATACACGTGTAGCTGACCGTTACTTTGATTACGGCCATAGCGATTTTTTTGAGCCCGACAAGGACCATATCGTCAAATATTGGAAGCCTTATATTCTAGATGGGACCATCGTCGAGTCTGAGTGGGATAGCATAAAGCCGAAGACCCATCTGGGAATCATGCTGGCTTGTCACCCTTGGATCGGCAGACCTGCCTTCTATGCAACCGTTGGGTTAATTACAGCTGCCGTAGCGGGTTTGGCTTGGTGGCTACTCACCTGATCTTCCACTGCTCTGTTTCAGGGTCCCTTACCAAATGCTGCTCTGAGACGACATCCAAGCCTACGGACCTAAAAATACTGAGCATTAGCGTCATAGAATAGTAATAGAGTCGCTGGTGTCGTCCCTTGTCTGAGGCCACAAACACCCCGTCAATCCGTCCATCCTCACTAGTCGCGAATTCGAATACGTACGAGTGGATTACCTGGTTCGCGACAAAAGTCATATCCCGCAGTTCTTTGTAAACTTTAGTAGTTTCGTAGTTTTCCATTATGTTGTGCCGATTGAAGTAGTCTACTGTCTTGCCACTGGTGATCGGGTAGTACGGTAGATGGAGCTTAATTTTCTTCGTTGATTCAGAGATTTTGTAGGTCTCGATTAGCTTGCGTACCGTATAAAAACTGACAAAAATTTCACGTTCTGCTTTCGCATAAATGCGCCCTTCAGAACACTCTTTTACACGAGCCTTCTCAAGCCAACGAGCTGAACGAAGAAGTGACTTCCTCCAATCATCAGACTCGTAAATCATCAGGATTCTCCTTGACTGAGAAATAAATAAAGCGTCAGTCTATTACTGCTGCATCAATACAATATTATCACCTCGGCTAGCATAGGACGCAATAGGTCAATGACCCAGGCTCTAAAGCAATATATCGCGAAAAGCATTAACTCAGTTATAATGATGGCCCCGCTTAAACGGGAGGTGATACGCCTCATCATATGCTGCTCTATAGCAATTATCCTGAATGCCATCCTATTCTTTGGTGTAGAAAACGACGGTACCATCAAGCCATGGGCAGAGATACCACTGAAACTGTTCGCCTCAACAACTTTATTTGCCTTTATGGTGAAGATTTTCCTTCCGCTTTTCGGTTGGACCATATTGAAGGCAGTGTTATTGAGCGCCAATAATGCCTTTAGTGGGGTGCTAAGCTTTCTAGGGAATCAATTTACAGGTGCTTTGTATTGTTCGGCCTTTATCCTGGCTTCTCTTACACTTAAGCAGTATGTAATTTCAGGGTTTATGGATCCTCAATTGGCTCTGATGGCGCCTACTGTTCTCTTTGCGGGCTTCTTGTACTTCTATATTTTTCAGTGCGCTATTCAAAAAACAATGACGCCTGCTCTGTGTGCTCCGCCTCTCCCGCGCTCTAGCAGGGTGCCGTGACTACCTGTTCTTGTAGGGGCAGGTTCGAATAGCAAGAGTCACTTGATGGCGTGATTTGATCTCTATCCTGGTGCCATAGCATGGCGCCAAAATTCCGCCGGCATAAAAATCTCCTGCCTGACACAATCAGAATAATAAATGCTACGAAAGTAGGCTGCGTACTGAGCGATTATGGAAAACTTCGCTGGAATCTATTCGTCATTACGTGATAAAAATTATTCTGTGCCCCGGTAAAGTGGCACAAAAATATAGAGCAACAGTTCAAGGGAATAGATATGGCTCAGTATAAGCACGGCAATTTTCTGCACAAAAGTGATCATTCGGAGTACGATAAAAAGTATTCGCCTGGTACCGAAGCGCCAAATCCAGGCATTTACCGATGCGTCTCCTGCGGGGATGAGATCGGTATTGCCAAAGGGCATGTTCTTCCTCCACAGAACCATCACCAGCATGCACCTGGCGCGGGCAAGATTGAGTGGCAGTTAGTGGTTTTTGCACAGCAGCGGAAATAAGGTTTTTGGGCTCAGTAGAGCTCTGCAACGTGGGTTCTACTGAGCACTCAATAAAAGGACGGAATCCGTATTGACTATTCAAACCACTATGAGGAGGGTGATCGTGAGCGTGCCTGGTTACGCATATATTCGGATATTAGATTGCCGAAATTGATGTCGGCCTCTTCAACAAAAATATTGACGTGGCAGTAAAACTCTTCAGGACCCCTGAGATAATTGAAAATTCTTGATCTGACGACGCCACAAACCCCCGCTTTGACGGCCGTAGAGGGTAGGTTGACTACATCGCCAACACATGGGATAAGAGCTAAGCCATGCTCACTGTTAAAGACAATATCAGCTGAGCGGTCATCAGGCCTGACAAACTCTTGATCCTCCGAGACCTGCTGATAATCAATGCTATACCTCATGCACAGCCTACCTCATTTGCGGGGTAAGGAATCAGCGCCGCGGGTCGTAAATAGTAAAATCCAGTTCAGTAGGCACGTTTGCGACGGAATTAGTTAGCCGATCTCGATACTATATAGTTTGGCAATTAACGCTTTTCAAGTACATACCCTACGCCTCTAAGTGTGTGTATCAGCTTGGTTTCGAAGGGGTCATCTATCTTGGCTCTGAGTCTTCGAATCGACACCTCTACAACGTTCGTGTCGCAATCAAAATTCATATCCCAAACCTGAGAGATAATCTGCGTACGGCTCAGTACCACCCCGGTGTTACGCATCAAGTAGTGCAGCAACGCGAATTCTTTGGTGGTCAAATCAATACGCTGACCGTCCCTGAATGCCCTGTGCCGGCTTTGATCAAGTTCCAGATCGGCCACGCGAATGACCTCCACAGATGCGGGGTGATCTGACCTGCGCATCAAGGCGCGAACCCGGGCTAGCAGCTCTGGGAACTCAAATGGTTTGATCAGATAGTCATCTGCGCCGTTCTCCAGCCCCCGGACCTTATCCGCCAATCGGCTTCTCGCCGTCAGCATCATGATGCGGGACGGGCAGTTTTTACGGCGCAACAACTCAAGGACCTGCCAACCGTCCATCTCTGGTAGGTTTATATCGAGGATAATCAGCTCGTACTCATGCTGCTTGGCCAAGAATAATCCATCTGATCCGGTGTGGACGCAATCTACGACATAGCCACACTCTGTAAGGCCTTGACGCACATACTCCGCAGTTTTTACTTCATCCTCAATTACCAGAATTCGCATGGGATTATGTCTCGATATCACTGAGCAATTAACCGCGCACGCGCGCCGGCATTATTGAAATGGATGGTAAATCAAAATGAGCGTGTTGGGGTTCAAATGACGGATTTGTAATTTCTAGGTAATACAGTTGATAGTCTGGAGGTATATCTTGTCGCGGCTTGGGTTTGACAGTTGCGGGCCCTCTCTCCAGCGGATGATTTGACCATATGAAATACTGGGTTATTTTCTTCTTTGTGCTAGCTTCGTTCCGTTCGGATGACGGCGAGGTCGCTCATGTTGAGGAGACTGGTCATTGGTGTAGTCATGAACTTCACCGGCATGCAATGCGTACAATCGAACGCTTACTTGAATTTTAGGCAAAAAAAAGGCGCCCAATGGGCGCCAAATATCCACCTTTTACCAAAGGAGCAATTAAGCCACTCAAGGTGAATTCGTAATGCTCGTTTTACTAATCGGACCAGCCGTCGAAAGACTGGCCCGCTCAGCGAATTACAGAATCGAAAGCGGGTACTCGATGATTACACGAGTTTCATCCAGATCCGATTCGAAAGCAGTGGCACGCGTGGTTGCCTGGCGCAACCGGAAGGACAAGTCTTTTGCCGGACCGGTTTGCACAACGTATTTGACTTCGACGTCACGCTCCCAACGCTTCTGATTGTCGAGCGGGTTGCCGTTGTCGTCGGTGCGCATGTAGAACTGGTTAGCGTTCGAGTAATCCGCGCCCGAGCCTCTGGCGTAGCGGGTCATGAACGTCAGGCCTGGGATGCCGTAGCTGGTGAAGTTCAGGTCATAGCGCAGCATCCAGGAACGCTCTTTCGGCGAGTTGAAGTCGCTGTACTGGATGGAGTTGTCGACGAAAATCGAGTCCGACTGACGCAGATAGTCGAAATCGTCGTCGCCGTTGTTGCGCTGGTGCGACAGGGCCAGGGTGTGGGCGCCGTAACGCACGCCGACCTTGGCACTCCAGATGTTGTTGTCGAATTCACCCAGGCGCTTCTTACCTTCATCTACGGCTTTGTAGTAGTTGAAGCCACCGATCAGCGCCAGATCGTCGCTCAGCGGGTAAACAACGCTGGTGCCGGCGTAGTACTGATTCCAGACGTCTTTCAGCTGGCTGGCGTAGACGCTCACAGTCCAGTTGTCGTTGATCGAGTAGTCACCACCACCGTAACCGATCCATGGCGAGTTGACCGGGCCGCCGTAGAAGGTCACGAAGTTGTCGTTCAGGTTGCTGGAGACTGGCTGGCTCATGGCGTGCAGTCGACCACCCTGAAGGGTGAGGCCTTGGATGCTGGTGTTCTCAACGGTCACGCCGCGGAAGCTTTCTGGCAGCAGGCGAGAGTCACCGGATGCAACGACCGGAGTCGATGGGAAAACATCACCTACTTTCACGATGGTATCGAACAAGCGGACTTTGGCTGCACCGCCGACCTTGGTGTATTCGTCGCGAGCTTCGCCCTTGTTATCAACGGGTAGCACGTCGAAGGAGCTACGGCCGCCGTTGCGCCCATCACCGGTGTCGAGCTTGAGGCCGATCATGGCGAAGGCATCAACGCCGAAGCCAACGGTACCCTGGGTAAACCCAGAGTTGAATTTACTGATGATCGCGTGCGCCCAGGCTTCGGAGTAGCCGTTGGTATTGCCCTTGCCACTGTTGTAAGTGGGGGCGGTGCTGTCGCGATTATCACGGTTGAAGTAGAAGTTACGGTTCAACACTGTAAGGCTGCTGCCTTCAATGAAGCCTTCTGGCTTGTCTTCAGCTTGTGCCGAAATAGCGTAGCTTCCAGACAGCGCAGAAACTGCCGCCAAATACAGTGGTACTTTGATTTTCATCCGATGCTCCTTTGATTCACGGCAGTTTTTATTATGTTTACCGGCGCGGGTGTCGTTAATTGTTCTGACCCGGCGGCGCGCCTAGCGTAGCGCGAGCTCATATTTGCAGGCCGAAGATAACGGGAGGGTGATAGGACAATTACAATTTCGTCATCTGCCTGTTATTCGGCGCCTTCGCACCGCGTGTTTGCCATCTCCGTTGCTTGTAACGAAATCCTAGTGCCGGGTTTGGTTTCCCAGTATTTTCGGGCATTACAGGACTTTCTTACGAAATTGTAATTTTCTAGCCACCCCTCTGATAGCTACCGCTCATTAGAGTGCCATCACCTAATCAAGTGGGGCTTGGCAGCTGTTTCGGCGTTCTCGCCAAGCTTTATCGAAGTTTGTGCACGAGGACCATCAAAGTGCCCCGGTATAACCGCAATGTCTTATCCAAGACCTCCGTCTCGCCCTGGAAGATCGCTGCACTCTGTGCAGTCATCTCTGGATTGATGGCACCTGCAGCTCTTGCTCAAAGCATCAGCTTGCCCCAGGCGCTTTCGACGGCCATGGATGCCAACCCTGACCTGGCCGCGGCCCGGCAAGAGATTGGCATCGCTGATGGTGCTCGCAAGCAGGCCGGGCTTATCCCCAACCCCACTATTTCGTACGACGTGGAAGACACCCGTCGTAACACCAGCACGACGACCGTGTCGCTTAGCCAAACCCTGGAGCTGGGTGGTAAGCGGGGAGCTCGTGTTGACGTCGCCACTTACGGGCAGACCGCCGCACAGCTGGAGTTGGACCGTCGCGTGAACGGTCTGCGGGCAGACGTCGTACAGGCCTTCTACGCCGCATTGCGGGCCCAGACAGGCCTTGACCTGGCCAAGCAATCTCTCGAACTGACTGAGCGCGGTCTCCGCATCGTCGATGGTCGTGTTCGCGCAGGTAAATCGTCTCCAGTAGAGGCCACCCGCGCCCAAGTACAACTGGCCGAAGCAAAGCTGCAAGTTCGACGTGCCGAAACCGAAAAGACGACCGCTTACCAGCAACTCGCTCAAATTACCGGGAGCTCGGTCACCGTCTTTGATCGACTCGAATCGCCAACCCTCTCCCCGGGACTGCCACCGCGGACTGAAGAGCTGCTGGCGAAGCTCGATCAGACCGCAGAAATGCGCCAGGCCGTGGTACAGATCGACAAGAGCGATGCCTCGCTCGGTTCAGAGAAAGCTCAGCGTATCCCGAACCTTACCGTCAGCGTAGGTAGCCAGTACGACCGCTCTGTGCGCGAGCGTGTCAACACTGTGGGCGTCTCTATGCCTTTGCCGCTGTTTGATCGCAACCAGGGCAACATTCTTTCCGCTTCTCGTCGTGCAGATCAGGCCCGAGACCAGCGCAATGCTGTGGAGCTGCGGCTGCGCACCGAAACCCAAACCGCGTTGAACCAGTGGTCCACCGCCATGCAGGAGGTCGAGTCCTACGACAAGACCATTCTGCCGTCAGCCCAACAAGCCGTAGATACCGCAACCCGCGGCTTCGAGATGGGCAAATTCGGCTTCATCGAAGTGCTGGATGCCCAGCGCAC
The DNA here is from genome assembly GCF_000935045.1 of Pseudomonas sp. 10-1B. Classification (GTDB taxonomy): domain Bacteria; phylum Pseudomonadota; class Gammaproteobacteria; order Pseudomonadales; family Pseudomonadaceae; genus Aquipseudomonas. The sequence goes on along the minus strand of NZ_JYKS01000007.1, from coordinate 149,161 downwards.
CTTGATCGTCGCTCGTGGCCAATATCTCGAATCGTTGGCAGCGGCGACCAATGCGCGTGCGCAGGTGGAAAGGGTTTATGGCGAAGTCGGCTCAACTGCCGGCGCTCGCTGAACGGGCCAAACATTTTCTTCGGCACACAGCCTTGAACAAGCCGGTGCCTACGATCAGCAGGAGTAGCAATGGATAACAAACGCAAGATCGCCCTCGCGGTAGCCGCTGTGGCAGCCCTCGGATTTGGCAGCCTTGCCTGGAACAACAGTTCTGGACAGCAGGCCGCTAGTACCGCCGAGCATGGCGCTAACGATGGCCATGGCGACGAAAAGAAAGCCGCATCTGCCGCCAAAGAGGAGGGTGATGAGGGCCATGGTGAAGAAGGCCACAGCGAAGAGGGCGGTGAAGAAGAGGGCAAGCTGACGCTTAGCGCTGAGCAGATCAAGGCTGCCGGCGTTGCCCTGGAAGCTGCAGCGCCGCGTGACTTGGGTACAGTCGTGAGCTTCCCGGGCGAAATTCGCTTCGATGAAGACCGGACCGCCCACGTGGTTCCTCGTGTTCCTGGCGTTGTAGAGACTGTCCAAGCCGACCTGGGTGAGACGGTCAAAAAGGGTCAGGTCCTCGCTGTAATCGCGAGCCAGCAGATCTCTGACCTGCGCAGCGAACAACAGGCCGCACAGCGTCGCGTCGAACTGGCGCGAGTGACCTTCGAGCGTGAGAAGCAGCTGTGGCAGGACAAGATTTCCGCGGAGCAAGACTACCTCCAAGCACGCCAAGCGCTGCAAGAAGCGGAGATCTCCTTGGCCAACGCCAAGCAGAAGGTCGGTGCGATCGGTGCTTCGGTTAACTCCGTTGGCGGTAATCGTTACGAACTCCGAGCTCCTTTCGACGCCGTGGTGGTGGAGAAACACCTGACCGTTGGCGAAGTCGTCAGCGAGGCGACCAACGCCTTCATCCTTTCTGACCTGAATCAGGTCTGGGCAACCTTCGCCGTCCCGCCTACAGATCTGGGCAAGGTCACGACTGGTCGTGCGGTGAAAGTCTCTTCGCCTGACATGAATGTCGAGGTCGAAGGGAAGGTGGGTTATGTCGGGAGCCTGCTGGGCGAGCAAAACCGCGCAGCCACTGTCCGCGTCACCTTGACCAACCCCAACGGTGCCTGGCGTCCAGGCCTGTTCGTGAACATTGCGGTCACTTCCCAGACTGATCGAGTTGCCGTAGCGGTCCCTGAGCACGCAGTCCAGACCGTTGAAGACAAACCCTCGGTATTCGTACGCACCCCAGATGGGTTTGACACCCGCCCGGTAAAACTGGGTCGTCGCGACAATGGGTACGTGGAAGTCATCGACGGTATTGAAGCCGGCGCCCAGGTAGCAACCAGTGGCAGCTTCACACTCAAGTCCGAGCTCGGCAAAGCTTCTGCCGAACACGGTCACTGATGCGAACTGACAGGATGATTTCTCATGTTTGAACGTATCATCAGATTCGCCATCGAGCAGCGCATCGTAGTAATGATCGCTGTTCTGATCATGGCGGGTATCGGTATCTACAGCTATCAAAAGCTGCCCATCGATGCGGTACCCGATATCACCAACGTCCAGGTGCAGATCAACACTGCAGCGCCTGGTTATTCGCCTTTGGAAACCGAACAACGGATCACGTTTCCAGTTGAAACGGCCATGGCCGGTCTCCCGGGCCTTCAGCAGACCCGTTCCCTGTCTCGCTCTGGCTTGTCTCAGGTCACCGTGATCTTCAAGGATGGCACTGACATCTTCTTTGCCCGCCAGTTGATCAACGAGCGGCTGCAGGTTGCGAAGGAACAGCTGCCAGAAGGCGTAGAGGCCGTTATGGGCCCGGTATCTACCGGCCTCGGCGAGATCTTCCTGTGGACCGTTGAAGCCGAAGATGGCGCGGTCAAAGAGGACGGTACGCCTTACACCCCGACCGACCTGCGCGTGATCCAAGACTGGATCATCAAGCCTCAGCTGCGCAACGTCCCGGGTGTAGCCGAGATCAATACCATCGGCGGCTATGCCAAGCAGTTCCTGGTTGCGCCAGATCCTAAGCGCCTGGCTACCTACAAGCTTACCCTCAATGACCTGGTCGCAGCGTTGGAAAGTAACAATGCCAACGTCGGCGCCGGCTACATCGAACGTAATGGTGAGCAGTTGCTCATCCGTGCGCCCGGCCAGGTAGGCAACATCGAAGACATCGCCAACATCGTGATCACCAGCGTGGATGGTGCACCGATTCGCATCAGCAGCGTTGCTGACGTCAGCATCGGTAAAGAACTCCGCACAGGTGCTGCTACTGAGAACGGCCGCGAAGTCGTGCTCGGTACCGTGTTCATGCTGATTGGTGAAAACAGCCGTACTGTGTCTCAAGCTGTCGCCGCCAAACTGGCGGACATCAACCGCACCCTGCCAAAGGGCGTGGTGGCTGTGACCGTTTACGACCGTACCAACCTGGTTGAAAAAGCCATCGCGACGGTGAAGAAGAACCTGGTAGAAGGCGCGATCTTGGTAATCGCGATTCTGTTCCTGTTCCTCGGCAACATCCGTGCAGCCCTGATCACCGCGATGGTGATTCCGCTGTCCATGCTTTTCACCTTCACAGGCATGTTCAACAACAAGGTCAGTGCCAACTTAATGAGTTTGGGGGCACTCGACTTCGGCATCATCGTCGACGGTGCCGTGGTTATTGTAGAAAACGCGATCCGTCGACTGGCTCATGCGCAGCATAAGCATGGCCGCATGCTCACCAAAACCGAACGCTTCCACGAGGTCTTTGCCGCGGCGCGAGAAGCTCGCCGGCCGCTGATCTTCGGTCAGCTGATCATCATGGTGGTGTACCTGCCGATCTTCGCCCTCACCGGCGTCGAAGGCAAAATGTTCCACCCTATGGCGTTCACCGTTGTGATGGCTCTGCTGGGCGCAATGATCCTGTCCGTTACCTTTGTTCCTGCAGCTATTGCCATGTTCGTCACTGGCAAGGTGAAGGAAGAGGAAGGCGTGGTCATGCGCACAGCTCGACTGCGCTATGAGCCGGTTCTGCAATGGGTGCTGGGACATCGGAACATCGCTTTCTCGGCCGCAGTAGCCTTGGTCGTGCTCAGTGGTGTGCTGGCAAGTCGTATGGGTAGCGAGTTCATCCCAAGCCTCAGTGAGGGTGACTTTGCGATGCAGGCCATGCGTGTGCCTGGAACGAGCCTCACTCAGTCCGTCGAGATGCAGCAGCGTCTGGAGAAAGCGGTAATAGCGCAGGTGCCTGAAGTCGAGCGGATGTTCGCACGCTCGGGTACCGCGGAAATTGCATCTGACCCGATGCCACCGAACGCCTCCGACGCCTACATCATGCTCAAGCCTCAGGATCAGTGGCCTAACCCCAAGAAGCCTCGCGATGAGCTGATTGCTGAGGTGCAGAAGGCCGCAGCGGGTGTTCCAGGAAGCAACTACGAGTTGTCGCAGCCAATCCAACTGCGTTTCAACGAGCTGATTTCGGGCGTGCGTAGTGATGTCGCTGTGAAGGTCTTCGGCGATGACATGGACGTGCTCAACAACACCGCCAACAAGATCGCGGCAGCGCTCAAAGCGGTACCGGGCTCGTCGGAAGTGAAAGTTGAGCAGACATCCGGCCTGCCGGTGCTGACAATCAACATCGACCGCGAGAAAGCAGCACGCTACGGCCTGAACATCGCGGATGTTCAGAACTCGATCGCTATCGCCGTGGGTGGTCGCCAGGCCGGCACGCTGTATGAGGGCGACCGTCGGTTCGACATGGTAGTGCGCCTGCCTGAGACCGTTCGCACCGACGTAGCGGGGATGTCCAGTTTGCTGATTCCGGTGCCTGCCAATGCGGCTCAGGGTGCCAACCAGATCGGTTTCATCCCGCTGTCGCAGGTCGCTAATCTGGACCTGCAACTGGGCCCGAACCAAATCAGCCGCGAGAACGGCAAGCGTCTGGTAATCGTCAGTGCCAACGTTCGAGGCCGTGACCTGGGATCCTTCGTTGAGGAGGCGACCGCTTCGCTGGATCAGAAGGTGCAAATCCCTGCGGGCTACTGGACGACTTGGGGTGGCCAGTTCGAGCAGCTGCAGTCGGCTGCCAAACGGCTGCAGATCGTTGTTCCAGTCGCCTTGCTGCTGGTCATGACCTTGTTGTTCCTGATGTTCAACAACCTGAAGGACGGCATGCTGGTCTTCACCGGTATTCCATTCGCACTCACCGGTGGTGTTGTGGCGTTGTGGTTGCGGGACATCCCACTGTCGATCTCGGCAGGTGTCGGCTTCATTGCACTGTCCGGCGTTGCAGTACTGAACGGCCTGGTGATGATTGCCTTCATCCGCGGGCTAAGGGAGGAAGGGCGAACGCTCAGGCAGGCAGTCGATGAAGGTGCATTAACCCGTCTGCGACCTGTTCTGATGACTGCCTTGGTAGCTTCCCTGGGCTTCATCCCGATGGCTTTGGCCACCGGTACCGGTGCAGAAGTTCAGCGGCCACTGGCGACTGTGGTGATTGGCGGGATCCTGTCCTCCACCGCATTGACCTTGTTGGTACTGCCTGCCCTGTATTACTGGGCACACCGCAAGGATGAAGACGGCGACGAGGCCGAAGTGGTTAGCTAACAGGCTCCGCTAAAGAGAAGCCCACAACACGTGTTGTGGGCTTTTTTGTGTGCGCCAGGCATGGCGCGTTGCGCGTAAGCGCAACCCGCTTGGCTGTGGTGGCCAAGCGGGTGACTTGGAGGTGAAAGTCCTCTACACACCCGGCAAGGGGAAGTGTTAGCCGGAGGCAAGGGTGTCGCGGGTGACCGCGAATCTGAAGGAAGCCCGAGGCAAAATGCTGGCCTGACGAACAGGAAGCGGATAGAGGCGGCACAGCGGGGTGAGGTGGCACAAATCGCCAAAGCCCAATACTTGCACGGAACGCTGTGACGTAGATCCGACAGGCATAAGCAGGAAGGTCGCGCGAATTACCCTGGGAGATCTGTACGTTTGCCATTGTGCTACCGCGCGTCGAAAGGCGACGGGATGAGCGTGCAGAAGTCAGCCGAAGCCGTAGTAAGTGGCGGTTAACCGCGCCACCAAGGGCCGAACAGGTTATGCCGCCAGTAGGCGTCGCCGTCTCGTTGGTAACCGTAATGCAGAAATTTCCCACAGCGGAAACTGTCATCCCGAGCTCCGGCCAGAAGCCGAGGGTGACGCCTGACAGTGCAAAGGTATCGACGGCGTCCGTGACGTGGACGAACGCGGAGCCGGACACGCTGATGGAGCGGGTGCTTGCACCGGCCAACCTCAGACGTGCGTATCAACGCGTGGTCAGCAACAAGGGAGCACCGGGTGCCGATGGCATGACGGTTGCTGACTTGGCGGGCTACGTGAGACAGTATTGGCCAACCCTCAAGGCCAGGTTACTGGCCGGTGAATACCAGCCCCAAGCAGTGCGAGCGGTTGAAATTCCCAAGCCGCAGGGCGGCACACGGCAACTGGGAATCCCCAGCGTCGTGGATCGCCTGATCCAGCAAGCACTGCAGCAGCAGCTCACACCTATCTTCGACCCACTGTTCTCGGACTACAGCTATGGTTTTCGTCCGGGCAGAAGTACGCATCAAGCCATCGAGATGGCTCGTGCTCATGTGACAGCGGGACACCGCTGGTGCGTGGAACTCGATCTGGAGAAGTTTTTCGATCGGGTCAATCACGACATCCTCATGGCCTGCATCGAACGTCGGATCAAAGACAAGTGCGTACTCAGGCTTATCCGCCGCTACCTTGAAGCCGGGATCATGTCGGGCGGTGTCGTCAGCCCACGGCAGGAGGGGACGCCGCAAGGCGGCCCGCTTTCGCCGTTGCTGTCGAACATCCTGCTCGACGAACTCGACCGCGAGCTGGAGCGACGGGGCCATCGCTTCGTACGTTATGCCGATGATGCGAACATCTATGTACGCAGTCCCCGGGCCGGCGAACGGGTGTTGGTCAGCGTCGAGCGCTTCCTGAGAGAACGTCTGAAGCTGACGGTGAACAGGAAGAAAAGCCAAGTGGCAAGGGCGTGGAAGTGCGACTACCTAGGCTATGGGATGAGCTGGCACCAGCAGCCAAGGCTGCGCGTGGCAAGGATGAGCCTAGACCGCTTACGCGACCGGCTCAGAATGCTGCTGCGCAGCGTACGGGCTCGCAAAATGGCGACTGTCATCGAGCGGATCAACCCCGTCCTGAGAGGCTGGGCTAGCTACTTCAAGCTCAGCCAGAGCAAGCGGCCGCTTGAGGAACTGGATGGTTGGGTCAGGCACAAACTCCGCTGCGTCATCTGGCGTCAATGGAAGCAGCCTCCCACGAGGCTGAGAAACTTGATGCGCCTGGGGTTGAGCGAGGAGCGTGCCAACAAGTCAGCCTTCAATGGCCGAGGTCCATGGTGGAATTCGGGAGCGCAACATATGAACTACGCGCTGCCAAAGAAACTGTGGGACCGGCTCGGGCTGGTCTCGATACTGGATACGATTAACCGGCTTAGCCGCGTAACCTGAACCGCCGTGTACGGAACCGTACGCACGGTGGTGTGAGAGGACGGCGGGTGTGAATCCGCCTCCTACTCGATTTAAAGTGAAGTAGATGCACTTACCTTTCAAAATTGTAAGTTTCTCGTCATGCCGGTGATGCCTATGCATTGCTAAGGTTACGCCCGAGAAGTTTTGAAATTGAGAGGGTTTTATGAAAAAGCTAATTATCGCTGCTGCACTTGTTGTTTTCTCGGTGGCTTCGCAGGCCAACACTTTTTCCGAGAGCAAGCAGCTGCAATACACCAAGGAGCACCAGACCGCAGTGGCCAAGTACGCGGAGAAAAATGGCAAGCCAATGCCAGAGATTCAGGATTACAAATATGGCATGAAGATAGACGTTGCTAAGTTCGTACGTCAGTCGCAGGACCCACGTACCTGCCAGGTCTACCCACGGTTGATGACCTTCGAGGACTCCCAGGGCACGCTCAAGACTGTTCGTTACTCGATGTATTCGCAATGCATCAACAACAAGTAGTAAACGATTTGAACAGAACAATTAGAGAATTCATAAATGCCAGGCAGTGCCTGGCATTTTTTATTACGCCCGATGCCCCATGGTTTTGACATGTTAACGCCTGGGCCGGGGCAAACCGTGCAATAGGTCTTAGCTAACCAACCGCGACGGCTCCCAACTGCAGAGGGCAATTGGAAGCCTTGACCCCAGAAGGGACGAGTTATGAAGAGTTTGCTTGAACGCCCTGATGACCAAGCTGGGCATGAAGGTCATAGCCATGAGCATGGCGGCATTTTTGGCATGAACACGGAGCTGATTTTCGCGCTGATCTGTGGTGCCCTCCTGGGTGCCGGAGCTCTCGCAGGACAACTTGACCTGATTGATCGACTGCCCCTGATTCTGTACGTGTCGGCCTATGTGTTCGGTGGATGGTTCACCACCAAGGAAGCGATCAGCAACATCCGCCAGAAACGCTTCGAGATCGATTCGCTGATGCTTCTCGCCGCAGCCGGTGCCGCGAGCATTGGCGCCTGGGCGGAGGGGGCTCTGCTGCTGTTCCTGTTCAGTCTGGGGCATTCCCTTGAAAGCTACGCGATGGGGCGGGCCAAGAAAGCGATTGAGGCACTGTCCAAGCTCGCACCAGCCACCGCGATCGTACGCAGAGCAAATGGCACGTTGGAAATGCCTGTGGAGCTGCTGGTTCCCGGTGACGTTGTCATCGTGCGCCCCAATGACCGCCTACCGGCCGATGGTTTTGTTGTAGTGGGCTCCTCAAGTATCAACCAGGCGCCAGTAACCGGTGAGAGCGTCCCCGTGGACAAGCAACCTGTCCCTGATGCCGAACTCGCACGCAGCAAGCCAGATGCAGTGGATGCAGCCTCGAAAGTCTTCGCCGGTACCATCAATGGCGAAACGCTCATCGAGGTTGAGGTAACACGGCGCTCTACGGAAAGTACCCTGGCGCGGGTCATCAAGATGGTCAGTGAAGCCGAAGTCAGGAAGTCACCGACCCAGCGATTCACGGACCGCTTCCAACGCATATTCGTCCCGTTGGTTTTGCTGCTGGTAGTCGGGCTGCTATTTGCCGGCATTTTCCTTGATGAGCCGTTCCGTGACTCGTTCTACCGGGCGATGGCCGTACTGGTTGCAGCCAGCCCCTGCGCGCTGGCGATCGCAACACCAAGCGCCATTCTATCTGGCATCGCCAGGGCAGCCCGAGGTGGCGTGCTGATCAAGGGCGGTGCACCGCTTGAAGAGCTCGGCTCCTTGAATGCCATGGCATTCGACAAGACCGGTACCCTGACCGAAGGGCGCCCACGCATCACCGATGTAATACCGGTAGGCGGCACGCAGATCGAGGATCTACTAAACGTCGCCATCGCTGTGGAGTCGATGAGCGACCATCCGCTGGCTGCGGCAATTGTGCGTGACGGTGAAGAGATGATTGGCACACGGCGCCGATTGCAAGCCAAGAACATGAGCAACATGATTGGCCGCGGCGTACGTGCCGAGCTTGATGGGCAGTTCGTCTGGATTGGCAAGGTCGAGATGTTCGGTACCAATGGTATTCCCGCACTGAGCAAGGCAGCCTTGGAGGCTGCGGAGCGTCTGCGTCAGTCGGGCCGCACAACCATGGTGGTACGTCGCGCTGACAAGGATCTGGGCGCTATCGGGCTATTGGACACACCCCGAGAGGGTGCCAAAGAGGCACTCCAGAAACTCAGAGAGATGGGCATCGACCGCATGGTCATGATTTCTGGGGACCACAACCGCGTTGCAGAGGCGGTAGCCAAACAAGTTGGCTTAGATGAGGCGTGGGGAGACCTAATGCCGGAAGACAAGGTCAAGGCCATCAAGAACCTGCGCCTCAGCGCCAGGGTGGCCATGGTGGGTGACGGCGTGAATGATGCCCCTGCCATGGCCAATTCGAGCGTTGGCATCGCAATGGGGGCTGCCGGATCTGATGTCGCCCTGGAAACGGCTGATATCGCGCTTATGGCTGACGACATCAGGCAACTCCCATTTGCGGTGGGGCTGAGCCGTCACACGCGATCGATCATCCGCCAGAACCTGTTCGTCAGCTTGGGGATTGTGGCCATCTTGGTTCCGTCTACCATCATGGGCTTGAGCATTGGTGCCGCCGTTGCGATCCATGAGGGCTCCACACTGCTGGTCGTCTTCAACGCCTTGCGGTTGTTGGCCTACCGCAGAAGCTCCTGATCCCTGAGCTTCAATCATGAAGCTAAGCAGGGAAATGACTTGAAGTAGAAGTACGGGTCGTGCGCGATCAGCGCACGACCCGTACTTTTCTCACTCGTCGATCCCGATGCGCTTGAGGCTTTCAAGGGCCTTCCCACACTCAGGTGAGCCGTGCCTTAAGCCGCAGGCCAACGCAGCTTTGAGACTCATGACACCGGCTACGAAACCGACTTGATTGCCGACCCCTTGTCCGTTCGCAAATCCCTGATCATACGCAATCTCCACAAGTGCATTGATCGCCGCCAGGGTGTCTTGTTTGTTGGTACTGTTCTGCATATCTACTCCGCGAGCATTCAGCTCATATCGCTCGGTTAGATGGCGGCGCCTTCAGGTTTGGGGTGAGCGAATCCCGCTCCCATAGCCAATCCCTAACGGGGGGCATAGCCCGCCACCGTAAGGAAAATCAGCTATTGAGAGCAGGTGACTCGTTTTGGTCACGCGTGCTGCTCGCCTCACCGCATTGGCACTGAGTGGGTACATCCGGATAGCCGCTGTGTTTCTCGACGAACAGCGTTTGGCAGGTGGTGCACCCATAAATCCGCGGCAGAGACTTCAGACCACCTGGCAGCACATCGCTCAAGGGCTCGTTATGCCAAGGAGCCCCGTCAAGGATCTTGGAGCGCAGGATGTTTCCCAGCCGCCAGGTGTTACTTTGTGCGCGCCAGAACCACATCGGCGCCGAAAGTGAATACTGGATGAAGGTCTCTTCCGGCTGTTTGGAGAGCATCGGAAATTTAGGGCGGGTCGATCCGGAATCGATGATAGTGAACCCCATGCCCATCTCAGCGCTCGGATGGGTCTGTTCACCGAAATAGCGGTCGTGACTCGCCGAAGCCGTAGCTTGATGATCAGTCGGCGGAAATACCCACAGATAGCACTCGCTTCGAGTCACCATTTCGACGAGCTGGCTCTGTCCCCGTATAGGGAAATCTGCAGCCAGTGCGAAGCGATCTTTCCACGTGATTTTCGGAGGCGGTGCCATACCCGCCGCAATGGCCAGCGTCGCCGTTTTCGGGACGAATCGATCGCCGAGCTCGTTCAGATCCAGATTCTTGCAAAGGGCTTTGAATGCCTTTTTACGAGTCTTCGAGGTGAAGGAGGGGTCGAGGAGCAGGCGAACCTGGTTCACGCCTATCCCTGCAGCTCGTAGTACTTCGATGACTTCTTCAGCCACGCCGACTGCTTGAAGATCGGTCAATCCCAAGCACTTTTTCGCCCGCTCAATCGTCTCGTAGAGGTTGTACTGCCTGTCGCTGTCACGGCATACCTGGATTGGCAGATTGTCTTGGGAGTCAACTTCTGGGGAGACGGAGCCAATGGCAGCGTGGAGCAACTGGTGAATGTGCTGGTGAGCGTACGGGCGACCGGAAGCCGAGAATGAGGCGTGCAGCTGAGCAGCGAGAGGTTGAAGCAGCTTTTTGGCAGACATGACTATCCCCTAATGAGCGACGTTGGGGTAGCTGCGCTTGTAGGGCCGTTAGACGCGAAGCTGGACGTCGAATCAGGTTCAATCATGAGTAGGAGTCAGGTTTGGTTTGCTTGCACGGCCACCATGCAAAACCCGACGCGGCAATCACACCAGATTCGCCGAGTTTTGGCAAGAGAGGTCATCAGGTGAGCGAGAGCAGGTAGGAGGAGGACGCTCCAAGCTCGATCACGTCAGAAACAGGGAAGCCGGAAGCACATTGAGCGCTTCCGGCTTTCTCACGTCAGACTGATGAGAGGGATCAGAAGACGTATTGCAGGCGGGTCACGATTGCATTGCCGCTGTCGTCGCCCACGGTGTTCTCGTTATTGTCAGTACGCACGTTGATGTAGTTGGCACTGAGTTTCACTGCCTCGTTGACATACCAGTTCACACCCACAGTGTGGCTCTTGGCCTTGCGCTCGTTCGATTGATCCGCTGCGGTGACCAGGTTGCCGTCTTCGACCTTGATATCGTCAAAGCGGTAGAAAACTTCCCAGGCCCCCAGTTCCTTGTTCTCTGGTTTGATAGTGTCGAACTTGGCACCGTCGAGCTTGTAGATACGCGGCTCGCCGGTCAGGGTGTAAGCCATCTGGGCGTAGTAACCAGAGGCCTTCATGTCGCTGTTGGCCTGGTCAGCTTTCAGCTTGCGGCGAAGGTATTCCGCTTGCACCGAGAACGGGCCGGTGGCCCAGGCACCTTCGAGACCCCAGACCGAATCGTCCTTCCACAGGCCATCTTGTGCGGCGGCACCGCCAAACAGCATGCGGTTGCCGTTGGTGCCGGCATCGCCGCCGCCATTGGTATCTACACCGCGAACGCCAAGACGCGAACGAATCCGGGTATCGACCGCACTGTTTTTGAGGTCGCGGTAAGCGTACTGAGCACCGACGTGCAGGACGTTGCCATCACTGTGCAGCGGTGCGAACACGGCACGTGCGTTGTAGCGCTTGGTGCTGTCGCCATCCGAGTTGTTGTTGGTTTCGCTGAAAACGCTACCGGAGACATAAGCCATGTCAGCGATGGTGCTGGTGGCTTGAACACCCATGCCGGCGTTGTCGTTGATCCAGTCCGCCAGGTCGTACGAGAGGTTCCGCTCCATGGCAGTGGTCCACTTCGAACTGGTGGCTTTCTCAAGACCGAAGTCGGTGTAGAAACGACCGAATCGCAGTTGGACGGGCTTGAAACCGGTGTAGGTCAGGCTGGCCTCGTCGAAGTAACCGTCGGAGTCGTTGCCCGTGTTGCGGGAAAGGTCGTAGTTGAGCTGATACTTCCAGTCGCGGTACAGAACGCCGCCGAGCTCAAGGTAGGCGCGACGGAAGTAGCCGGCGTCAGCGGTATCGCCATTCTTGGTGAAGACACCATCGAAACGGCCGTAGTCGGCCTGAACGCGACCGCCCAGTTTGAAACTGAATTCCTTGTCAGAAGTCGATACTTCAAGACCGCCCTTGGTCTTCAGAACGATGTCAGCTCCGTCAGTGGTTACTGTTCCGGAGAATGCTTGCGAGGAAAATGTGCCTATTATTGCGGCAGCCAACAGCTTTTCCCGCATGTTCGAAGAACGGATCATTGCTTGCCTCTCGTATGTTAAGTGCTTAGCTACCGACGTTGTATTTCGCCCTTCGTCGGCCTAAATTTATCTTGCAGATGGGAGCAGGCCACGGTTGTCACCTGCTGTAACAAGATGCCTTTGTTCTAAGCACTCTGACTAGATTGCAAGCGAATATGACAGTTGTGTTTCTGTAGTGTTAACAGGAGAGTTTGAAACCTAACAAAACTGTTACCGAACAAGCCAGTCCTTCTTATCAAAGAAGCTCTTCTTGATCAATCTACGGATTTCCAGAACGTGCGGGTTGCGGGCAAGCTTGGTTTTGATAACAAGATAGACATCTTTCTCCTCCAGATCGTCCAAAAAACCCGGCACCGGCAGAATATTCCTCTCCATCTTTCGACTATAGTCGGGCAGCACACCGATACACGCGCCTCCTACGACAAGGCCACGGGATAAGTTATAGTTCTTTACCCGAGTGGTACCGCCCTGATGCTCAGCCATTATCGATGCCCACTTTCGTGAGCCCGCCAAAATCTCTTCATCCCAAGGGATAACGAGCATGAAGTTGTGCAAATCCAGGCTCTGCACTGGAAGGGTGACGCTTCTTGAGTAGCGGCTGGAAATGAACAGCGAGTGCCCAATCCGGCCAAGCCGTTCAAACCTATACGTAGGATGGCGATCAAACGCGCCCTCATCATCTGGGCTCACGAAAGCGATACCCACATCGACTTCACACTCAGAGAGCATCTGCGTTGTGCACTCTGAATGGATTTCAAGCTGCATTTCGGCATGATCGCGCACGTAGGCGACTAGATCGCGGTTTACGATGTCGCTCAACACTGGCTCCGTGATCGCGATGGTAAGCCTGGGGACTTCCTTTTCACCGGACTTGCCAAGGCCGTCTGGGCCGAAGAGCTGGCACAGGTAATGGCTGACCCTCTCGCCAGTGCGGGTCAGGGCAAGCTTGTTGTGTTTGTATACAAACACGGGAGCACCAATGTGCTCTTCCAGTTTCTCCAAGCGTTTCCGAAGGCCTACCACTGGCACATTGAGCCCCCGGGCAGCCTGTTTGAAACTGGCACAACGTGCTGTTGCGAAAAACTCTACGGCCAGCTGATCATCAATTGGCAGATCATCCAATATGTCAGGACTGTAAGGAACAACGCTGCTTGTAAATGTTTCATTTTGTGTAACCATTGGGTCCCCCTTAATTCGGGGAATCTATCTCAATGCCACCCAGCATTTCCTTATCTTGTCAGCATTGTAATCCGCAGGTCATGCATGCGTTATCGGAAGGTTTTATTTCGAAAGCGTAATTTTCGAGCAATCTTGCTGATATTGTAGCGTGCTAGCCTAGCGCGCCAATTTCATTACTTGGCAGATCTAAATTTAGCCAATTACGCATTTACATTTGGTTCACTTTTTTTTCACCTTTGCCTCCATAGGCTTTGGGCATGGAAAATCAAACCCTACCTCTTACTACCTTACTGATTCGTTATCTGGGGATCGGCTTCATAGCAACGGGAATCCATTATGCGGTGTTCCTAGTGCTGGTTACGACAGAATTATCTACTCCATTGCTAGCCAGTATCTGTGGAGGCATGGTTGGCGCTATCGCAAGCTTTATTGGAAATAGGGCGCTCTGCTTTGTGTCAGATGGCTCTCGTAAGTTTCAGCCTGTCAGGTTTGCACTGGTCGCGTTAGCCACAAACTTCGGCAATGGCGTGGGTATGTGGTTCCTCATCAAGTCGAATCTGTCACCGCTCATCTCCCAACTTGTAGTGACCTTAAGCCTCACTGCACTTGGATTCATTGCACATCGTTTTTGGACATTCAATCATGCAGACATTACATCGCTTTCCCGAGCGCCCTGATCCCTTGTTAACCATCGTCGTCCCTTGCTTCCAGGAAGAGGAAACCATCCCCGAGTTCCACCAGCGGATCACCCGCGTCGTGAAGCGCTTACCCGTCTCCTGCGAAATCCTCTATATCGACGATGGCAGTAACGACCGAACGGCCGACATTCTTCGCCACTATCAGGATGGGTCATCTGTACGTTGTCTGTCCCTGAGTCGCAACTTCGGCAAAGAGGCTGCACTCAGCGCCGGGATAGACCATGCCCGTGGCAGTGCGCTGATCTTCATCGATGTCGACCTGCAGGACCCACCAGAGCTCATCTCGGCCATGGTGGACCACTGGCAACGCGGTTACGACGTGGTGAACATGCAACGCAACCTGAGAGTCGGTGATTCGTGGTTTAAGCGCATGAGTGCCCGGGCTTACTACTGGGTCATGCAGCGCCTGGTGGAGAAGGTGGACATGCCGGCCGATGTCAGCGATTTCCGATTGATTGGGCCTGCGCCGCTGGCAGCACTGCGGGCGCTGGACGAACGCTCCAGGATTCTCAAAGGCATGATCGGCTGGGTAGGCTTCCGTACCATCGAGCTGCCCTACAATCGCACCGTTCGCCATGCCGGCAGCACCAAGTGGAATGCAGCTGGCCTGTTCAATCTGGCCATCGAAAGCATCGTCAGCTTCTCTCGCAAACCGCTGCGCATTTTCAGCCTCATCAGTTTCGGTCTTTTCGTCTCCAGCATCTGCTACATGCTTGCGTCGCTTGTGGCAGGAAGTTTCGACATCCATCACCTGATCGTCGGAATGGCTTCATTCATGTGCGTCGGTGTCGCCATGGTGGGGGAGTACCTGGGCGTGACACTCGCGGAAGTGAAGCGCCGGCCTCTCTATTTCCTGAAGCACAGCAGCAAGGCGGATCCCGTGTCACTCCACCCTTCGATGGCCTCGATCGAGGGTAAGAAATGCTGAGCCTGAAAAACGAGCGGACGCTGTGGTGGATCCTGGGTTCGATTTTGCTCTTGCGTTTGGTGGGGCTGGGCATCTATCCACTGATGGACACATCGGAGGCTCGCTACGCTGAAATGGCTCGCAAGATGGTCGAGTTGAATGACTGGATCACGCCCATGTTCGACTACGGGGTACCGTTCTGGGGCAAGCCACCGTTGTCCTTCTGGACCCAGGCCGCAAGCATGACGGTCTTCGGCGTTAACGAGTTCGCTGCGCGTTTCCCGGCGTGGCTGCTGCACCTGGCAAGCTGTTTCATCATCATCAAACTCGGCACGCAGCAGATTTCCCGTAACGCCGGCATCTGGGCCGCCATTATCTTTTCCAGCACCACCCTTGGCCTAGTCTCCAGCGGTGTCGTGCTGACCGACCCTGTTTTGTCGTTCTCGATTCTGCTGGCCAGCTACGGTTTCTGGCGTTGGATGAAGTGCGCCAGCAAGGCGGATGCCTACCTGATGTTCGCAGGTCTCGGGCTGGGCTTGCTTGCCAAAGGCCCTCTGACCCTAGTGCTTATGGGGGCGCCGGCATTCGCCTGGTTCGTTATCTACAAGGAATGGGGACGGGTACTGAGGCTTCCCTGGATCAGCGGCCTTGTACTCATGTTCGGTATATCCGTGCCTTGGTATGTCGCGGCCGAGATGAAAACGCCCGGCTTCATGGAGTACTTCTTCGTTGGTGAGCACTGGAGCCGCTACGTCGTCAGTAACTGGGCGGGCGACCTATACGGCAGTGCTCATGCCAAGCCATATGGCACCATCTGGATCCAGCTCGGACTGTCGCTACTGCCGTGGGCCTTTTTCTTACCATTACTGATCCGCAAGCGTGAATCAATGCAGCGCTTCGAGGCTTACCTCTGGCTGTGGGCCTTGGCGACACCGGTCTTCTTCACATTTGCAGGCAACATTCTGTGGACCTACCTGCTACCTGCGCTGCCAGCCTGGGCATTGCTGCTATCCGGACGGATCAGCGATGTTGGCCCGAAGACTACATGGGCTGCCGCGGCGAGTGCATTGGTGTTACCAATCATCGGTGCGGGCATCATCTACGCCGGGGTACTTGAGGAGCGACCTCAGAATCAGCGAGATGTGGTTCAAGCCTGGCTCAATGTGCAGTCTGCTCATTCCGCTCCCCTGATCTATCCTGGCCGCCGCTCATACTCGTCGGAGTTTTACAGCAGCGGAAAGTCCGAGAACATCAAGGATCCTGCCAAGTGGCCGCAGGATGGCTCGTTCTATCTGTCCAGGCGCTTGCGAGACAGCAAGGATGGTCTGCCCGCTGATCTAGCATGTACAGCGATCACCGAAGCGAACGCCAGCCAGCTCATGCTGTGCCATTGGAAACGTACCGTACAAGGTGCCGAGGGTCTGGCTGGAGAAAGCAATGCGGAAACGCCTCGCAAGAACGAAGGCTAAATTCCAAGCACAAAAAAGCCAGGTTTTATCCTGGCTTTTTTGTCGATTTCTTTCGTCATTTGAAGTCCTATTTAACCGCCGATTAATTGTCGGCTTGTTCCTTACCATCCTTGCTTTCTTTCTTTTGCTCTTGAGCGACTTGTTGTTTGTTCTGGTCCGAAGAGTCATCGCTCCATAGGCGAGCCTGTTCGGTTCGGAAGTTTTCATTGAACTGTTTCGCTCGCTCGAAGCCACCTTCAGCGTAAGCGGTACCCATGAGACCCAGCAGCAGGCTGCCAATAGCGATAGATTTGACAAATTTCATTGTGAACCTCGGTTCATACTAGGCCTGCCTGATTAGCGGCCTTTGTTGGTTTGTAGTTTAGGAACGCGAAGCTAACGACAAGGTGAGTCAATAATTACAATTCCGTAATTTTGGCGGCAGGCAGGATGCGTTAAATCCTCAAATCTGGAAGGATCATGTCTATCTCGGCACTGTCGAGGGCGACTAAGAATTTTCTCTTAAATTACAATTTTGATATCTAGCGCGTTAATTCAGCGCGGCGTTGTTGGCCGCCCTAGGAGATAGCCATGAATGACATAGAGCCCTGGGCAGTTGCTATCGGTGACTTTCGCCGCTGCACTGAAAAACTCACTGTCCAGCTCGATGAGCTGACCTCGCAGACGCGGACCTCCAGCGCTGTTCTGGAGAGGTCGAACGAACTGGTGGAGCAGGTGGACGCTGTCGGCCGGCAGATTCAGGAGGAGGTGCGAAAGGCGGAGAAGGCTTGGTCGAACGCGGAGGAGGTTGCCTTGCGCGCCGCTGCATCAGCGTATTCAGCTGCATGCCGCGGAGTCGACACCGCCATCCAGCCACTGATCTCGGAGCTTACAGCAGCGACAAAGGCGGCGGACGCCTCTATCCAGGAGCTCAAGCGGGCACCGGTGCTGGCCAAGCGTTATGTGATGGTGGTCGCCACGTCGTTCTTCATTCTGGCGCTGATCTGTGTCTACTCGACCATGCGCCTGATCGATGCCGCCGGCAGCGTAAGTGCTCAAGAGAAAGTGAATGCTCAGTACTTCTCACACCTGTGGAAGAACGCCAATCCTGACGAGCAGAAGATCATCAAGTCGGTGATTCTGCGGTCGCCTATGGACCCTGTGGTCCTCCGGCACTGATGCATTGAGCAAACAAAAAGGCCCGTCGATGGACGGGCCTAATCATGTCTGCGCGGTTTAAGCGGCGGTCATTGCTGGCTGCAGTTGCTGGGCTGCGGGAAAGTGAAGGTGGAACCAGGTGAAGTTTTCTTCGGTCACCTCCACGCTCGCCGACCCTTGGTGCAGGCTCATGATCGACTGCACAATGGCCAAGCCAAGACCGGTACCGCCTTCGCTCCGTGCTCGGCTCTTGTCCACACGGTAGAACCGCTCAAATAAGTGCGCATGGTGTTCCTTGGCAATACCGCGGCCGGGGTTGCCGACACTCAAGGTCGTACCGCTCGCACTATGCTGCACCTTCACGTAGACCGTGCGGCCGCGAGGGCAGTAGCGGATCGCGTTCGACACGAGGTTTGAGACGGCCCGTTGAACCATCAGGCGGTTCCCGCGTACCACATCATCACTCCCAGAAATCTGCAGCTGGATCTCGCCTTCCTCTGCCGAAATGCTGAAGAGGTCGCATACGCGCTGAACCTCGTCGACCAGGGACACCGGTTCGAACTCCACCATGGACGCAGGGTGACTGACCTGGGCCAAGAACAGCATGTCGGAAACCATGCGGCTCATGCGGTCCAACTCTTCTGTGCACGACT
This sequence comes from Pseudomonas sp. 10-1B, assembly GCF_000935045.1. GTDB lineage: Bacteria > Pseudomonadota > Gammaproteobacteria > Pseudomonadales > Pseudomonadaceae > Aquipseudomonas. The sequence continues at coordinate 130,822 of NZ_JYKS01000007.1, read as the reverse complement.
CTAGAACCTCCCGGTACTCGGAAAGCGATCTTTCTCTGGTCAAGGCAACCTGGGCCTTGCCCATCAGGTTGGAAAGCGGTGCTCGAAGTTCGTGGGCAAGGTCGTCAGAGAACTGCGAGAGCTGCTGAACGCCATCATCCAGGCGAGCCAGCATGATGTTGATGCCGTCGGCGAGCTTCTTGAGTTCTGCCGGCATCCCATCAGTCGGAAGACGATGGTCGAGGCTCTCCGTTGAGATCTTTGACGCCACCTTGAGGAATTTGGTCAGCGGCAGCAGGCCTCTGCGCACGGTCCACCAGCCAATGGCCAAGATCAGTGCGAGGATGACGGGGGACATCATCAAGGCCCAAGTCAGCAACGCATCAAGCAGTGCCTCACTGGATGACTGGTCCATGGTCATATAGACGCTGACCTCTGTTCCATCGCCCAAGCGCATGATCCGAGAAGCACTCAGCAGAGGACGGTCCTGCGTATCACGCCATTCATGCTCTTTAGGCTGGGCCGCCGGCTGAAACTTGTGCACCTCCAGATTGACCTGTTTCGAGCCAATCGAGAGCAGAGGAGTCTGATTCTGTGAGGTATCGAATATGCTCACATACAGGTTGTTGTGGCCCATGACCAAATCGACAAGCTGATGTGCATCTGCGTTGACGCCGGAGATATCCGGGATGGTGGACAGGTTGTGAGCCATCCCCGCCATCTTTACTTCCAGGTCCGCTCGGGCATTTCTTTCCAGAGCCTTACCTACCATCAGATAGCCAAAGGTGGCGAACAGAAGCAGCAACGCTGCGCTCATCAACCCAACTTTTAACCCCAGCTTTGCAGCCAGGCTGAATGGCCTCATGCGCGTTCCTCAAAAACGTACCCAACGCCACGAAGCGTGTGAATGAGCTTGGTTTCAAACGGGTCATCGATCTTCGAGCGCAAGCGCCGGATGGCTACATCGATGACATTGGTGTCGCAATCGAAATTCATATCCCAGACCAACGAGATGATCTGGGAACGAGTCAGCGCTTCGCCCGTTCGGCTCATGAGCAGGTGCAGAAGCGCAAATTCCTTGGTGGTGAGATCGATGCGTGTGCCACCGCGGAAGACGCGATGGCGGACGGAGTCGAGTTCCAGATCCGCAATTTTCAGCGAGCTCTTCTCGACCAACTCATCACCACGGCGTTGCAGCGAACGGATGCGAGCAAGCAGTTCAGGGAATTCGAATGGCTTCACAAGGTAGTCATCCGCGCCGCCGTCCAAGCCCTTGAGCTTGTCATTGATGCGTCCGCGGGCGGTCAGCATGATGATGCGGACCCGGCTGGTCTTACGGATGGTTTCCAGCAGGTCCCAGCCGTCGATACCGGGGAGGTTCACGTCCAGAAGGACCAACGAATAGACATTAGTGTTGAACAAGTGCAGGGCATCTACACCGTTGTGCACGATATCTACGACATACCCGCTTTCGGATAGGCCCTGCTGAAGATATTCGGCAGTTTTAATTTCGTCTTCCACAACTAGAACGCGCATAACTTATCTCAAGGTGTGAGGAAGGAGTTGGCCTAATCCGCCAAGATTATGGTTGCAGGCTGTTCGAAAGATAGGCTGAGGGTATGGCATGTGGTAGTCGCTACCTCTGTCCATACGCCGGGTCACCTGAGGACGCTTGAATCTTAACGCGAAGAAGCTGGCCGCGGCGAAATCCTACAAATTTGTAATGTAGCCGCAAGATTTCTGACAGTCATGCAGGCTCCAGCTCTGAGCTTAGCGGATTCTGGGGTCTGCGACGGTGTATGACAGCTTCGCCTGACAGGCGGAATCGGCCATGACAGGCAGTATTTCGGTCGCCAGCTTGCAGAGACTGGCGCTGGCCTTGCATCGAGTGCGCCACGCAGGCAGTCCCCATGCACGGCCGCGAACTGCTACGCCTTTCTGCGAATTAGTTCACTTGGTGGCTCAGTAGTCTCCCGAATAATTACCTTACAATCTATTACATGTCCAAATTGTAATTGCGCGATCATCTTGGTGTTAGCCTCCTTTGCTAGTTTAAGGGCAGCGGAAGAGGCATCGCTGCTTTGGAAATTGTCTCATTTCAAAGCAGCTTGGCAAGAGCAGCGGGCAGTTGTTCTCGTCAATGCATTCACCTGTAAACCATACGCTCCTTTGGTAGGTGAATTTTAGCGCCCCCCTACGGGCGCTTTTTTATTAAGGGACTTCTTATGAACACTACTGTATCAGCGATCGCCGTGTTTATGCTCTTCACATCACTAACAGCCAATGCACAAAGCGGTATGGAAATAAACCAACGCATTGAGCGTTCTGCTAGAGAGGCTACTGCGGATTATGCTCAGCGCGTAAAAAAGCCCATGCCTCAACTTGAAGACTATGCCTACGGTATGGACCTTGACGTTGGTAAGTTGGTGTATGTATCACCCAGCGTGCGGTACTGCGGTAATGTAAGAAGTATGATGACCTACGAAGACTCGAAAGGCGAGCTGCACATGGTTCGCTACCTGGTGAAGGGCGAGTGTATTAACAGCCGTTAAGGCTCATCAAGATGATGTCTGCGGTCGCCGGATCATAGAAGCTCAATGCCGAACCGGCGCAGCAGTACGGCGAAACATCCGAAACTGGCCATTGTGATGAGGATGCTGCTGATAAGGGTCGGCCAGAAGCCGAGCTTAGGTAGCAGCAACGGGAACGCGATAAACATCGGCAGTGTAGGAAGCACGTACCAGAACGTGTACCAAGCATGATTGGAGATCTTCTCCATGCTCTGGTTCTCCAAATAGAGCCAGACCAGCGTCAAGACAGTGACCAGGGGTAGGGCGGCGACCAGGCCGCCCAGCTTGTCACTGCGTTTCGCCAGCTCTGATACGAGAATCACTATTCCGGCAGTGAGTAGGTACTTCGTGATGATCCAAGCCATCGCTGAACCTTCTGGGGATTGTGGACGGGGGAGGTGAAGCCATTCTCCAACCCCTCTCGAAGTGCTCCTGCCGTTTACGCCATCCCTCATCGCATTTCTTCTACAACATCCCCCTCAGCCAGGAAGGGGATGTGTCTGCATGGTGTTTACCGATCGATCAGTGCGAGGGCGAGGGAACGCTCTCGTGGAAAGCTGCCCGCTCGATCTGGATGGTGCAGTGATGGATTTCAAATCCATCGCTGACAGCATCCACGACGGCCGCCAACACAGCATCCCCATCTGCAGAATCCCGTACCACTACGTGCGACGTCATCACGTTGCTGCCACTGCTGACGGCCCAGACGTGCAAGTCATGAACGTCCGTGACCCCATCTACGCCGCGGATGGTGGCCTCGATTGCCGTAACGTCGAGCCCCCTCGGCACACCCTCCATGAGAATCCCCAGGCTTTCGCGAAGCAACTGCCACGTCCGCGGCAGTACCCAAAGTCCGATTGCCACAGCGACAATCGTGTCGACCCAGGTCCAGCCCGTGAAGCGGATGATGAGTGCTGCAATGATTACGCCTAGCGAGCCGAGCATGTCGCTCCAAACTTCGAGGTAGGCGCCTTTGACGTTAAGGCTCTCGTTGCTCGCAGATGCCAGAAGGCGCATCGAGATTAGGTTGATGATCAGGCCGGCGATTGCGATCCACATCATCGCCCCGGTAGCGATCTCCGCCGGCATGAAAAAGCGCTGGTAGGCCTCGTACAAGATGTACATCGCCACCAGGAAGAGCAGCACGGCGTTGAACGTCGAAGCCAGAATCTCCAGGCGCGCATAGCCGAAGGTTCTTTTCTGATCCGCCGGGCGCTTGGCTATCTGAAGTGCAATCAGTGAGATCGCCAAGGCGGCAGTATCTGTGAACATGTGGGATGCGTCAGACAGCAGCGCCAGGCTGCCGGTAATCCACGCACCGATCACTTCTGCAATCATGAAGCTGCCAGTCAAGGCGAGCGCCATGATTAGCTTCTTCTGATGCCCCTCGCGTACTGCAGCGCTGCCATGGTCATGATTTGAACCCACGTATTTCTCCTTGCGCAGGGTTGTGGTCTCGTTGGCCTTCCTGTCTGCCTATCGTTAGAGCGTCGCTTGGCCACACTGACTGCAGAATTTTGCTCCTGCGCTCAGCAACGAGCCACAGGCGGTGCAACCACTCGATAGTGGTGTTCCGCAGTTTAGACAAAAGCGTGCTGACGGATCGTTGGCCGTCCGGCACTGCCTGCAGCCCTGCAGATCTTTAATGGGGGCTGGAGTGGCATGGCGCCCGCCGTCATACACCTGGTTGCCGCCGTCGCAGCCCTGCTGCCGGCCATGGCGATCGTATTGCTCGGCCCCATGTCCCCCGCTGTGGTGCTTGCCTCCACCGTGGTTTCCACGGCCATGGTGCCCGCCCAGGATATTTTTGAAAAAGCTCATGGTATTCGCCCCTCATTGATGGGTGACATATTAACGAGCAAAAGTTGAAAAGAATGTTCTGCTCGCGAGAAAGACTTGTAAGTTAAAGTGAAAGTTCAAAATTAGCCTACGTCAAAACGAAGCCGTTTTGTTTGTGAAATTAAATTTATCTAGCTGAGCGGTGCTCTGCGTTTAATAGATGGTGTCGCCCTAATTTTTATCATAGCCTGGTCGATGGCAATTAAAACAGCAGTTATTGCATTTCTGTCAGCATTGTAATCACGAGGTCATCGTGTCGTTATCAGGCGCCGGAAATAATGCGCTCAGCGAGATTTATTTCTCTTTTGTCCCTATGCCTCACACATTCTAAGCGTCTCCAACGCCTAGGCCCTAAGGCCTCTGGCGCTCCGCACATTGCGCAATCGCTCAGCATCTGTCGATGGTTTGCCAAGCAGCTCCCGCTAACTCCACAGCTAACGCATGGATAAGCAGCCTCTCAGAGTTTGATAATGACACCTTCAAAATCCATTGTTCACACCCTGTTAAGTAAATGGATCTTTGCTATTCGCACTGCCCGACAGGAAGGCATCAGCACTAATCTGCTCATTGGGCTGGTAACTCTTTGGTTGCTGCTATTCGCGAATGCTGAGCTCTGGAGCGTGCTCTGGAAGCTGGTATTCAAAACCGATGAAGTGAACTGGCTGCTAGCAGCTAGCCTCCCAGTCATAGTATTCGCATGGGTGTTTACGGTTCTGAGCTTGCTGTCATGGGCGCGGCTGACCAAACCTTTTCTATGTCTCGTACTGATCAGCGCGGCTTTTGCGAGTTACTTCATGAATGCCTATGGCATCGTGATCGATTACACAATGTTCACCAACGTTGTGGAGACAGACGTCGCTGAGGCAACCGAGCTGCTGAATTGGAAGCTCGGTCTGTGGGTCGCAATGGTTGGGGTGTTGCCCGTCTACCTGATCTCCCGGGTTCCCCTCCGGCGCAAGCCTTGGGCCAGAGCTTTGGTCAGCAGGGTCATTGCTCTGTCGCTCGCTCTGTTGACCTTGTCTGGCATCGTGCTGAGTCAATACCAGTCATATGCCTCCTTGCTGCGCAACAATCGGGAGATCCGACTGATCCTGGTACCCACCAACTTGTTTGCGGCTGGCCATGGTTACCTGAAGCGCCAGCTGGCCACACCTAAAACGCTGACGGCCATTGGAACTGATGCGGTAGTTAATCGACAGGGGGCGGCCCGTAAACCTAGGCTGCTGGTACTGGCTGTAGGAGAGACCGCCCGCTCCGCCAACTTCTCCCTCAATGGCTACACCCGTGAAACGAACCCGGAGCTGGAAAAACGCAACGTCATCAGCTTCTCCAACGTCAGCTCCTGCGGCACCGCCACCGCAGTTTCGTTGCCATGCATGTTCCTGGATGTGGGTAAGGCCGAGTACAAAGATGGCTTGGCCAAGAGCCGAGAAGGGCTGCTCGACGTGCTTCAACGCGCAGGCATTAGTGTCATGTGGACTGACAACAACTCGGGGTGCAAAGGGGCCTGCGACAGGGTTCCCAACCACAAGGCTGCCTCTCACGCGGATCCCCAACTTTGCACCAGCGAGGAGTGTAAGGACGGGGTGCTGCTCTCGGAGATGCAAGACTTCATCAAGCGTCAAGAAGGCGATGCTGTCCTGGTGCTCCACTACAAAGGTAGCCATGGCCCGGCCTACTACAAGCGCTACCCCGCGCAATTCAAGAAATTCGCGCCGGTGTGCGAGACCAACGAGCTCGACAAATGTAAGCAGCAGGAAGTGCTCAATGCCTACGATAACTCGATCCTTTACACCGACTACGTTACAGCCGGGCTGATCGACATCCTGGCAGCGAACACCAAATTCGACACTGGGCTCCTGTACGTTTCTGACCACGGAGAATCACTGGGTGAGGGTGGGCTCTACCTGCATGGGCTGCCTTATGCGATGGCTCCTGAAGAGCAAACCAAGGTGCCATTGGTGCTTTGGATGTCCGATTCTCTTGCGAAGAGTGAAAGGCTCAACGTCGGCTGTTTGAAAGCTCAAGCAAGCTCACCTCTTAGCCACGACAACCTGTTTCACACAGTGCTCGGGATGATGAATGTCCAGACGTCCTCGTACCGCTCAGCCTTGGATTTCACTGCCCCGTGCAAGCCCTTGCCAGGAGGCTCTTACTCAGGCCTCTAAGACACGAAGTAGGATGGCCCCTCTGGGATGCCAAGTGCTTCTGCTCCCGTCCGCTTTGACAGCTATAAGAAGCTGGACTAACTACATAGCAGCACCCACCAACCCAAGCGATAAAGGAAATCTCGCATGAGCATCAAGCCAGGCCCTAAACGAACTAACGAAGATGGCACTCCGGATAAAAGGCAGCGAGTCACGCCTGAGAAGCAGAAGGACCATCCGGACCTGAAACCCCACAAGCACAAAAAGGGGGAGTAGGTTAACAAGGCAGCTCCCGACTGCGGGAGCTGCCTTTAGATGACGGCTTCAAGGGGAACTTGAAGCTATCACCACAATGCAATGTCGTACGTCAGATACAAGCGGTAGTTATCCCGGTCGCTGCTGTACGTGCTCCTGGCCACTGCATATCGAAACTCAGCCCCCACACCTTTGAAGAGCCCGTCCTGGATCACATATTTCAGGTTCGTATTGGACTCGTGCTCCCGGGCTTCCTGACCACGATAGACCCCATCCTCGCCCTTGTAGTAGCGGGTCATGAAGCTCAGTCCAGGAATTCCCATGCTAGTAAAATCGTAGTCGTACCTCGCCATCCAGGTCCGCTCTCCGGGCTGAATGAATTTGCCAACGCTAGCATTGCTGAACGAGTAGACCGTGCTTACGCTCACGTACGGAAGTGCGGTGCTGCCATCAACCTTTTGATATCCAGCACTGAACGTGTGGCCACCCAGACGATAACTGAGTAAACCGCTAAACATATCGCTATCAACTACACCATTACGGGCTGCGCCAGCATCATCACTGATAAAGTAACGTAGATCGCTAGTTAGCTTGCCTGGGCCAAGCGGCAGTGTGTAAACCAACCCGAAAAATTGTTGGCGGTAGAAATCCCGAAGTTCCCCGTAGTAGCTGCTAAAACTGAGCTGTTTGGTGAGGTCGTAGCGCATCCCCGCAAAATCAAAGTCCGTACCGCCACCTCCGGAATATCCCTGAGGAAATATATCGACGCTATCGGTAGAGTTTCGGGCTTTGAATTTGTCTAGATGCCCAGCTTGAAGGTACAACCGATCAACACCGGTGTACTCCGCTTGGGTACCTCGGAACGTTTGAGGTAGTAGTCGACCATCGTTGTAAACCAGGACGGGGATTTTGGGGAGGAGAGTGCCACCACTGACCAAAAGGTCATTCCATTTGGCCTTAGCGGTAATGCCAAGACTCGAATATTCGCTAGCTGCCCGACCATCGTCGTGGACCGGCAGAAGGCCTGTCCCCGCATGCTTAGCGCTTGAGTCGAGCCGGATTCCTGAAAGTCCCAGTGCCTCCAAACCAAAGCCTACAGGTCCTTCGGTGTAACCTGACTGTAGCTTGAGCAGAAAACCCTGCGCCCACTCTTTGCGATCTTCGCCCCCATCACGAAATCCATCATTGAAATAGTAATTTCGCAGAGCCAGCCGGCCCTCGGAGTCTTTGAAGAAGTCTGCTTCAGCAAAATTGGGGAACAAGCTAGCAATGACGCTTGCACACGCGAGTGTGCGCGATGTTGTGAGGGTGTTCATCGGAAATCTCTGCTGTGTATTGTGATTTTTGGCAGCATCAAAATGGAGCGACCCAGTACTATCCATCGCAGATTACGCAGCGTCATGCTGGACGGGATTCACTCATGCGGCGGACACTAACCCGTCGTGGAATCGGCAACAACGTTATGAGTAATACGCATGAGGCTATGCGTTTAGTTGGTAAGAAACCTCGGAGTATCTTGTGAACCTCAAACAACTCGAAGCTTTTCAAGCCATCATGACAACGGGCTCTACCATCGGAGCTGCTACCCGTATGGGCTTGTCCCAATCGGCCGTCAGCCGCTTGTTAACTCAGCTCGAAGATCACTTAGGCCTCGCGCTCTTCCTTCGACGTAAGGGCAGATTGATGGCGACTCCTGAGGCGGAAGAACTCCTTGGACAGGTGGCGGAGCTCGTAGACAACCTCCAGCGCGTACAACGCATGGCAGATGAGCTGAGACTGGGTCATTCGCGCCGGAGTCTGCTCAAGGTTGCAGTACCGACCAGCATGTCTCAACACTTGCTACCGAGGATCGTTGCCGAATTCATGCAGGGCCGTGAGGACGTCGTCGTAGAGGTCATCACCGGCGGATACGATGCGCTGGAAAGGGCCGTACTCGACAAAAGCGCTGACTTCGCTTTCGTGCGTTTGCCTACGGAACTTCAGCATTTTGAAGTGCTACCGGTACTGGAGACCGAAGGGATGTGCGTCATGCACCAAAGCCATCCACTGGCGGAGCTATCGGAGGTCAGTCTCGAAGCATTGCGGTATGAACCCCTCGTGCTTCTGGGGCGGCAAAGGAGCCTTCGATCTGAACTCGACCTGCGTTTCCGAGAGGCTGAAATTACCCCTCAAGTTCGCGTAGAGGTCCACTCGGTCAGTGCTGCTTGCGCATTCGTTGCAGAGGGTATGGGGGTCTCAATTATCAATGGTCTTTTGGCCAAAGAGTTTGGTGGCCTTCCTTTGATCGCCAAGCCGCTGAGACCTGCGCTTTGCTATCGTTTTGGCCTGATTTTCCGCAAAGACCAGCCACGCTCTTTGCTGGTTGAGAGTTTCGCGGAGCACATGCGTAACAGGCTCACAGAGGTGAATGGTTCTACGCCAACGCAATAAATTGCATAGCCCAACCCGATTTACTCATAACGTTGAGTGACTGCATCCGATTGAACTAGTGTGCGCCCTGTAGCCCTGGGCCCCTACAAAACAATAATCGAGATCGCGCACCATGAACCTACCTCATGCACCGGCGGCGCAAGCCGCGCCTGCTGGAAAAGCAGACATCCCTCGCCCGGCCAAGCAGCTCAATCCTGCGTTGATCCTGTTGAGCATTGTTTTCATGGCTCTGGCCTTCACCTACTTCGTCGATTCAGGCCAGTTCCAGCGCAAAGACATCGCTGTTGTCCCCGGTTCGTACCAGACCTTGGAAAAGGACGCCTCTCTAAGCCAGCTATTTTCCACAGAGCCGCGTGCCACAACCGATTCTGCTGCACGTCCGGTCTCCTTGGTTGAGGCTTTCATGGCCATTCCACAGGGCATCGAGAAGCGAGCCGGCCTGATCTTCATGGTTTTGTTCATCGGCGGAATGTTTGGCGTGCTGAACAAGGCCGGGGCAATCGATGCTGGTCTTGAGCGGATACTTGGCCTTACCCGGGGCAACATCTACGTGCTGGTACCCTGCTTGATGCTGGTGTTCTCGGCCGGTAGCACGTTCATGGGACTGGCCAAAGAGTTCATCCTGATCGTCCCGCTAATGGTAGCGATGGCCAATCGCCTGGGGCTGCCCAACATTGTTGGTCTGGCGATCGTGGTGATCTCGGTGAAAATCGGCTATCTGGGTTCGATTACCAACCCCGTGGCATTGGCGGTTGCCCAGCCGCTAGTGGGCGTTCCAATGTTCAGCGGGCTGAATATGCGTGTGGCAGCCTACTTGGTGTTTCTGCTGGTCGGCATTGGCTTCGTGTTAATGACTGTACGCCGACTGGGTTACGACGCCAGTGCTGAGTTTACTTTTAAGCGCACACCGCTAGCGCCACGCCACAGTCTCAACCTTCTACTGCTGGGAGCGGGCGTCGCCTTCCTGGTTTATGCCTCCAATCGCTGGCACTGGAAGTACCCAGAGTTGTCTGCGTACTACTTGGCGATGAGCATGGTGTTCAGTGTGGTGGCTGGCATCGGTGCCAGCGAGGCTGCCGGCGCATTCGTCGACGGAATGAAGAAGGTGCTAATGGCCGGCGTGCTGATCGGTCTCGCCACTGCGGTGGAGATCATCCTCAGCACTGGCCAGGTGCTCGACACTATCGTCAACAACCTTTCCAACCTGGTCAGCGATCACGGCCCTCTAGTTTCGGCGTACGGCATGTTCTTCGCACAACTCGGGCTGGATGTCCTGATCCCGTCCACGTCGGGGCAAGCAGCAGTGACCATGCCAATCTTCGGACCGTTGGGGCAATTGTCAGGTGTGAGCGCTCAGACCACTGTGTATGCCTTTTTGCTGGGCAATGGTCTAACAAACCTGATCACTCCTACCTCAAGTGGCCTACTAGTGCTGCTTGCGACCGCTCAAGTCGGATGGGGTCAATGGGCGCGATTCATCTGGCCGTTGTGCCTGGTATTCGCGGCCATCGCCATGTGCCTCCTCTCCATTGCCGTTCTGACCGGCTACTGAAATCTCGGGCCGCGTATGCGGCCCTACTGCTTTGAGTGTCAAACATGCAAATCCTCAGAAACCTGATGGTCCCGATGCGCGATGGCGTTCGGTTGGCCACCGATGTCTACCTGCCTGATGAAAGTACCGGCGTGTGGCCAGTGGTGATCGAACGCACTCCATACGACAAGAGCAAGCCCTCACGCTCGGAGAAATGCCTGAATGGTCATCACTTAGGGCGTGAAGAGATGGCCCAAGCCTTTGCCGAACATGGCTTCGTCACTGTGTTTCAGGACTGCCGCGGTCGCTACGCCTCCGAAGGCGAATTCATCAAGTACGTCAACGAAGCAGAAGACGGCTACGACACTTTGGCCTGGTTGGTCGAGCAGCCTTGGTGCAATGGGAAGGTCGGAAGCATGGGTCTTTCTTATGCAGCCCATACTCAGCTCGCTATGGCCTGCTTAAATCCTCCAGGGCTGAAGACGATGGTGCTGGACTCTGGAGGCTTCGCCAACGCTTATCAATGTGGCATCCGCCAAGGAGGCGCATTCGAGCTCAAACAGGCCACATGGGCATACAAGCAGGCCAAGGAAAGTCCGGCAGCCAAAGCCGATCCACTATTGCGCGAAGCATTGGAGCAGGAAGACATCCGGCATTGGTTCGCCCATATGCCGTGGCGTCCAGGATTTTCACCGCTGCGTCATGCGCCAGCGTATGAGGACTACCTGTTCGACCAATGGGGCCGCGGCTGTTTCGATGCCTATTGGCAACAGTTGGGCATTTGCGCCGATCACTATCGCAGCAACATTCCCGATATTCCGGTGCTGCACATGTCGAGCTGGTATGACGCCTATGTCAGCTCAACCCTGGATAACTTTGCTGCCTTCGTCGCGAACGGTAAGGCACCACAACGACTCGTGATGGGCCCTTGGCTGCATGGCGACCGCAACATTAGCCACAGCGGCGATGCCGAGTTTGGCCCAGCCGCCGCTTTCGATGGGCAAGTGGCGCAGGATTGGCTGTCCTGTCGTATTGAGTGGTTTGTAAACCATCTGCAGCTACAGATCACTGCACCAGCCCAACAGGTGCAGGTATTCATGATGGGCGGTGGTAGTGGTCGCAAGCTTCAGGACACGCGAATAGATCATGGTGGTCAGTGGCTTGATGCACAGCAGTGGCCATTACCTGGCAGCCAGCGGTTGGATCTTTATCTTCATCCTGACGGTCAGTTGAGCAAAGGGGGGCCAGCGGCAACCGATGCTGCTTGCCACTTCCTCGCCGATCCATCTAATCCAGTACCGACCATCGGCGGCGCGCTGACTTCCGGCGCTCCTGTCTTCGAAGGCGGAGCGTTTGATCAGCGAGAAACACCACGCTTCTTCGGCGCGCGCGGAGATGGCAGTGCCATCTGCCAGCGCAGCGATGTGCTGTGTTTCGAAACTGAGCCGCTTGAAGCTGACCTTGCTGTCGCCGGTCCGGTAACGATCCAGCTGTGGGTCGAGACCGACGGCTTAGACACTGACTTTACCGCTAAGGTGGTCGACGTCTATCCGCCAAGCGATGACTTCCCAGAGGGGTATGCCATGAACATTACAGACGGCATCATTCGTTGCCGATACCGGGACAGCTGGAACGATCCGAAGCCGACGGTACCTGGGGAATGTTTCAAGGTGCAGATCGAACCGTTTGCAACCTGCAACCTGTTCAAGCGCGGTCACAGCTTGCGCCTTGAGATTGCCGGCAGCAATTTCCCACGGTTCGACGTAAACCCCAACAGCGGTGAGCCGGAAGGCTGCGCGAACAAAAAAAGGACTGCTCGAAATACCGTACATATGGGGGCTAAGCGGCCCTCCAGGATTCAGCTAACGGTCGTCCAAGCACCAGCTGGTAGCTGATAGCGGTATAGAGCTATCGCTTGGCAGCAGTTCTGGACAGCTGCCGAGCGCTGTCCCTGTAAACCAGTTTTTTTACCTGTTAACCACTGTAGTTAACAGGTAAAAAAATAGGTTTACACGATGCTCACCTCTACCCGTTCGACACCAGCAAATCGCCTAGCTCTTCACGGGCCATATCCACTCGGTCCATCCTGCGATAGGGATGATCAACAGGCATTCGGATGAGGCTCTCGAACCAAGCCGGATCGAATTTGAGCACCTGCTTGTGAATGTGCTCAAGCTCACCTTTGCGAAGCTGGGACACTACAAACTCCATGCTCTCAACCAGGCCGGATTCCTCGTTATCCTTAGAGATCCGGTGGCGGATGAAACTCATCTTGAGATCGAAGTAGGGGCCTTTCATCCCAGGAAGGCTCTTCGCCTCCAGCCGGCCTTTGGTGCTGATTTCCGCCCCTGGCACTTGAGACTCTATCGCTTTCACAAGCTCAGCATTCCCACCTATCTTCTGGCCAAAGAGCCGAGTGGCGTCCGACATATAGGCGAAGATCCATGGCACGTTGCGTAGCGTCGCACCGGTATAGAGGTAGCCGCGCTCCCCTTTGTAACGCTGCAGCATGCCTCGCAAGGCTTTCTCCGAGAGCACCACCTGGGTTTCCTTCTCCAGGATGTAAACCACGCGGTCAAACTGTTCTATCAAAAGCCTGAGAATCTTCCGCGGTACGCCGTCAAAACCGGTTTTTCGGTCGGTCTTCTTGTGCTGACGGGGCTGGAAGTATGGGCAATCGTTACGGGCCTCTCCATCAAATGGAGCGATACCGCGAATGCTCTTCGTCGCGTGCTTTCCGAAGGGATTTTTTACGTTTGGGGGTAACTCATACAGCCCTACCAGCTGGACAGGGTTGTCGCATGCCGGGCACACCGCGAACTGAGCCAGCTTGCCCGCGCTTCCGGGCTGATACCACGGCTCCCTGCGGAAGGTCTCAGACTCGAACCGATCCTTGTCTATGGTTTTGCTTTCAGTGTCTTCAATGCGGAGCTTGTACACATCCATCTTTGCCAAAACCGTATCAATAGAGGGTTTATTGATCGTACCCAGCGAAGTTCGGTAGCAGGAAGGCCTATCTGCCCCTTAGGTGGTCACCCTCCGGTGGCAGGCCTTGCCAGAAGCATGGGATTACCCCGTAAGGAGTCTGTGAGCCCCAGAAACAACTAACCCCCTGGTGCGCAGTGCAGGTCTGGGACCCGCCCGAGGCGTGGAGGCTATTCTTGTAGAGAAAATAACACCTGCCACGGAACGGATCAGTTGGTAGGCAGACCAGCCGTCAGCTATGGCCCAGCACCGTCGATCAAGGCCGCTCAATCAGCAAATCGTCGTCTTCTATGGCGTCTCCAAAACTGAACCAGTCGTGCAGGCTGTAATGCACGAAGTCTTCATCCTCCGCATCGAGCATAGTGAAATTCTGCAATACCGTGACATCCGCCCCCGAAGTACAGCCCCTCGTTGAGGTTTACGAAATGCTCCAGCAATTCGTTCAGCTGATCATGCAACTGACTTGTAAGCCTGGCGTGCTCTCGCTTGGTCTAAAAACGGAACATCACTTCATGCGCTTCGGGCGGGGCGCGAACTGGTCCCCAAGTTCTGCTTTTTTGAGGCATCCACTGGGTAAGCCGGCCACATGATTCGGAGGTGCAGATGTCAAGGCTCGGTAACCGACTTAGACGGTGAGACAGGCGTCGCGATCCCGGATCGAATGGCTTCGGCAGTAGGAGGGGGGGTGATCCAGTGGAGCATGAGACCAGCCAGGATGCTTGCGAGGGTGTTTACTGAGATTGTGACGAGAGCATTGCGCATTTTGGAGCGTCCGTTTCTGAAGTGGACCTCTATTTAATGCGCATAAATGGTGTGTCATTACCACCTACCAAAAAAATCGTCGCGCCCCAGAATGGGAATTCGCATTTGGCGACGATTCACGTTTATGCTCCTGCCACAGGTCGACTACAGCACAGTCAGTTGGCTAACCAGGACTCAACCACCTCGGCACCGTACTCTGCCTTCCAGGCCTTCAGAGTGCGCTGATTGCCCCCCTTCGTCTCAACGACTTCTCCGCTATGCGGGTTCTTGTAGGTTTTCACTACTCGTGGTTTCCGTGCAGGTTTTTGTGCAATAGATCCGGAATCTACGGGCTGCGGATCAATGATCTGGATCACGTGACGCAGGCTGTAGCCGTAATCGTTGAGCAGGTTGCGGAGCTTCGTTTCGAATTCCATTTCCTGCTTCAGGGCGGAATCATTCTTCAGTGCTTCCAGTTCGGCGAGCTGCGCGGCGAGCTGTTGTTCGAGAAGGCGAAATTCAGCGAGACGGGACATGAGATTCTCCAAGAAGTGGCCTGAGATTTTATCAGGCTAGACAGAAAGCGTGCTAAGTATCTTGTGGCCTAAACAGCCCTGCAATAGAGCAAAATCCAGTCCCCCCATTGGCGCTTGGGCAATCGCTTCGCGGCATTAGCAGGTGGTGATCAGCTCTGGTGTGAGGTTTTGCTTGAGTCCGGGAAGGCCGTTGCAAGGTCCATGCGTTCAGCTTCTTGAGTGATTTGAGCGAGTAACTCTGCCACTGCTCGGTTCTCTTTGAGGGCATAGCTCCCAACCAGTAATGTGATCGGATGAACTCCCAGCACTGGTGCGATGGTGTCCAGTTTCTCGATGGTCGGGACGTATCGTCCCCTTTCCAGCGTGCTGATGTAGGTACGACTGCTCACCGTCGCGAAGTCTTCTTGGGTCAGCTTTTGCTGGACTCGCATCCACTTCAGAACCCGACCGAATGCCTGTCTCAATTCCACTTTGCATCTTCCGCAAAAGGAAAGATGAGGCACCCGTGAACAGTATATGACTACAATGTATGCTGTTCATTTGAGAGGGGGTCATGATGTTTATCACCAACCGATGGGCAGAGGTGGATCGCTCCTTCGCCTGGCTGGCTGAGGATCAGCAGGCTTGGCATTTCGTGGAGCAACGGCTGTCATCGCCATGGATTCACATCACGGTGACGAGGGAGCGGGGAGAGGACACGTGTGTGGAGGTCTTCTTTCTGGAGGACATGCGTGGGCTGGAGCAGTTCACGCGTTTAACCCTGAATGGTGCCGTTGAGTTATCCCTTCAGATTGTTACTCCCGGGTGGATGAACGGTAGTAGCGGGTGGGCGATGGAGCATCTGGAGGTCATTCATGAAAGCGAGGATCGTTTGTACAGGTGTTACACCGTTCAAGGCGGTCGTCGGTATTACCAGCCTAACAGCTCCGAGTGCCGTGAGTATGGCTTCTTCAAGGAACTTTACAGACGAGGATAGCTGGTGAGTCAGCTCGTGGTATCTTCGAAGTATCGTCTTGGGTCAATTGCATCCTCGGTCATTAGCTGAGCGGCTTTGACGATTGTCTGAATTAATCGATTGTTCTCCATGCGTGCTTTTTGTAGCTGTGCTTCGAGAGCATAAATTCTCGCATCACTATTTTTACGCCCGACCTTTTTGAAGTCTTTAAGATGGGTCTGAGTGGCCGTATATAAAGATCGTATTTCCTCATCTCTCCAGAGCGTTTGACGACTAACACCCGCCTGCTGGGCAAGGCCACTTTGGGTGAGCGGTTCCTGAACCCGTCCGGCCTCATATTCGGCGAGAATGGACCGCACGTGGTCCTTCCATTTTTTTTCCTGCTTCATGATGAAGCCTTCTTAGGTTTTGAGTAAGCTTCTAAGGCCGTTTTGCAGCTCGTAACCATATCCATCACAAACAGAACGTGCTGATCGAAAGCGTGAGTATTATCGAGCTCAGCCTCAATACTAGACGTGATGTCAGTTTGGTTGTCAAAAATTGCCCTCAAAATTTTCTCGTACTCGCTGAGTAAGCTCTCGATAGCGGCCTTTGCTTCCAGATCATCAGGGTTCAGGTGAAAGGATTTACATCCAGAATCTGTACCGAAGCCTCTGATACACATGAGGCCCCTGTCGCACGGACTGATATAGAGCTCACGTGTACACCCGCCCCAAGGCGTTAGGTTGAGAATGCTGAGTTTCTCGATGATCATCTCTTCGATTTGTTCGTCAGCGATTGACTCCTCCCGCCATCGGATTACTAGCCTGCCCAAAAAGTCTGGGGGAGGGTCAACGGCCAAGTATAAAGATCTCACATATTCTGCTCGCTCTTTGGCAGTACGGTAGTCATATTGACGGCTTTGGCGTGGGGTTCGCCCCATCCATAGGTCCACAGCTGTTTCAGAGGGACCAGAACGAAGAATTGCCGTGGTAACCCAACGACGGATTTGATGAGGAGTGATGGAAAAGATTTCACCGTCTTGCCCTCGTAGGTCAAGGCGCTGAAAGATTGTTTTTTTTGAGGAGTTCGAAGAGAGATAGTTGTAGAGATCGGCTCTAAATAGGGGGCGGGGGATGATCCCTAGCTCAGATATCGAGTCAAACTGGTTTTCCCAGATTACAAGTAAGTTGTCACTCAGCTTGCTAGGATAACCTTTGGCAGTGTGCTTCGCATGATAAGGTGCTTCACTTCCATCACCAGGCATTGAAAATTGTTCTTCAAAATGGCGTCGCAGGTGAAATCTGTATTTATCTTCTAAAAGGCGCTTGAGCAGTCTGATATCTATGACCAGGGATGGTACTCCCGCCCCGAATCCTCTTTGAGATAACATAAGTTCTCTGATGCTTGCCCACTCATTCCGGATGTCGAAGAGTTGCGCATGTGAAGGATTGTTTCCAGGCTTGAAAAGCCCGTCGTGAACCATTCCCTTGAGAAAGGTGCGCAGGTGATCTACAAACCATTTGCTCTTTTTTACTGACGCCTCGGAGGATTTTGTGTGTTTTGCAATGTCAATGACGGATACGCTATAACAGTTCTTTTTGTACTCATTGAGAAAATTAGACCAATCCCAATTATGCATTCGTTCATCTATCCAAATTGCGATTCGAGCGGCCGTTATTCTAGGGAGTTCAACGCTGCTGCTGTAAAATCGCCCACCACTGTAGAGCTCTTTTGGAGATACGGGGAAGCACTTACATATCTCCTCAACAAAGTAGTGATGTTCTACGGGCAGATCCAACGATGAGAGTTGATCCACCGCGCCGGGATCTAACGGATGGTTAGCGCGATAGGCTGCGAGTGCTTTATCTATAAATGAGAAACCATTGGTTTCAATGTCAAGAGCACGCTCTCTAGCATCCTGAGTGACAGCCAGCAAGTACTCGTACGCTTCGGTGAGTGGTGCGCTCCATAGGTCTGCGACGGGTACGGCGTTGGGGATGCAGTTTTTTTCTACAGGCACTCGTACGAACGTCGTGTGAGTGTTGGGATCTTGGAAAAGGCAACTCTTTGGAAGATTCGCGATCTCACCAACTCTCAAACCGAGCGCCATTCCAAAGCAGGTCGCCTCAAGTCGAATTCTATCGAAGCCCGCAGTTGGCTCCAAATGTGGGTTCTGCTTGATCAACCACCTGGCTTGTGCAATCCCTTTGTGCAAGTCAGAAGAGTATAGATTTTCTTCTCTTTGCTGAAACTCTCGTGATGTGAGTTCAAGCGCACTATGAGTCGGGTTGGGTATCCCAGTTTGCCATTTGATAAACCTATCGACGAATCGCAGCAGTACTCCATCGACCATTACGCTAAGTTGGTTGAGGAAATCAACAAATGCCTTGAGGGCATTTGCTCTATGGTAAATGGTAGAGTCTGAACGTCCATGCCTGATCGAGTCTACGGTGCGGTCGAAGACTTTGCGCGTTATGTCGCTCCACTCAATGTTTTCGCTATCCATTACTGCGGATAGATGCCTAATCGAGGCCATTCTGCCGATAATCAGCTCTGCTGACGGATGTGCCAGAATTTCTTTAACTATAAAGCAGCGCGCAAGCTTGCCAATCACTAGCGGGAGAGGGGGTTGGTCTTGATTTCGCCTGTTGAGAGGATCGAGTGATGTGAAGGGAATATTACTCGATCGATACTGCCATACCTTGCCCTCGAAATCTCCTGCTACTAATCCGTTGGCCTTGAGGTCATTAAATTGTTGCTCTGCATGTTTGTATCGGTCGTCTAAGACCATCATTGATATGCTCATTCTTTCAACTCCTTCACAGCAATGATTACTGACTTAGCGCCGTGAATTGCTGCTTCGACCTGTTGGGCCATAGCGCCAGTGGAATTGCTCCCGAGCATCTGCTGGAATTTAGTGATGTCTGCTAAAGCCCCTTCATGATTAGCATGACGGCTAGGTCTGAATTTAGGGCATGCATAGCAAGTGACCGTCGGGTGGTAAGGACATGGCTCTTCAGAATTGCATGATCCTAAGCCACTTATTGGCCTTAGCGCGGATCTGTCAGGGATTTCTTCCATGAATTTGCCGCACCACATCTGCACGGCTGCATTGATCTCCGGGCTTGCCATGTGGGTCGTATTTATGAACTCTTGCAGCTCAAGGTTGTAATGGAAGTAGTGCTTTATAGAGTTCAGATTTGAATGATCTAAAGCTTCAGCGACCTCTTCAGGGGATGCACCGGAAAGAACCATTGAAGTAGCCTTGGTCCTGCGCAGTCGGTACGCGGTGATCCGCATGAAGGGCTCTGTTTTTTGTATGGGTCGATGAGGGTCTGGTAACTGGAGTATCCAAGTGAGAGATGTTAGCGCATAACTTATTCTATGGTTGTCGAGATGTAATGTGAATGGTGTCAGCTTGGGGTTGGTGAGGAAGCGTAAAAGGCGGTTTTCGGTTGTGTACGCCGAGGGAAACAACGGCGTAGGAAGTACTGGAGTGCTTATTCCATGCCTGGCACATATCGCGTTGATTTCCTTCGATGCGGCATTGCATTGGGTCTCAGCTAAAGTGCACTGAAGTTCTACTGCCTCTGCAGTATCGTTAGCGATGTAACGTTTTACCAGGTTGCTCGGATGCCTCCTGAGCCTTGAACGTCTAATTCCTTTAACACTCGGCACCTTTACAAAGGGGCCGCCCTCATCGATCCCGAAGTCAGTAACCTGCATTAGGGCCAACTGTATAGGGCGAAGAGCCCAGTCGCGACAGAGCAAAAAAAGCGTGCGTTGGGCATGAGTGATGAGCGGATTGTTGGCAAGCTTCATCTCAATGTTCGCGAGTTGTACGCGAGTGAAAGGGCCAAAGTCATCATCTCGCATCGTGACTAAATGCCTGTTATCATGCGCCTTTACTGTAAGCTGTGATAGTTCAAGGCTGTCATGTTCGTTGAAGCCTGGGACTTCTTCATCCAAGCACCATCGATAAAATACTCGAAGAGCAACTAGCTCCTCATACCAGCTTGATGCTTTTAATCGAGTGCATTCACGTACAGCAAATGTCGATAACCTATTGCCAATAGTATCCGCGTCATTTCCCGAAAATTTATGCTGGGCCAGAAGCCGCTGGACGACAATCAGAGGCCTAAGGTCGATGTGGGTTTGGAGTCTGTCGATGAACCACCCTCTGAGTAGCCACTCAACTAACAAGTTAGAATGTAGGGGCTTGCTCCACGCAATATTCATCGGAGCACACCCGACAATCTCTACCGTTATTCTCTCAACCCACGCATCATTGTTGTGAATTGTTATAGCCTGACCGAAGGTGGATTTGACTGTGGAAGGAAAGGCATCGGCCTCGATGCCGAAGCGACATTCAATCTCGGCTACGAGTTCGGCAGGCGAAATTTTAATCATCTTCATTGCCTCGAAAATTTGAGCTGTCTGAGCTTCTGATTATTTCGCCGAGCCGATCAGATATGGCCTGTCGAGAGTAGCGCTGAACACTTTCGCTGCTGGGGCTCCATCCGCCCAGATACGCCAGAGCATCTTTTACATTAATGCTGTTGGCGCCACTTTTTTCAAACTTTTTGCGAGCTATATTTGCCCCTGTCGCCCTCAAGCCGTGCGGATGAATTCGTGTTGAAAAGTTTGGCAAGCCGAGGCTGGCTGCAACGGTACGAAGAATGGTGTTTACGGTTCGCGCAGATAGCCGTCTCCCGTCACGGGAACTCACGAATAGGGCTGTACAAGGTCTTTTTGGTTTGATCAGTTTAGGGCGATGATCGGAAATGTATTCGTTCAGAACCGCGGCTACCGATGCGGTTATGGGGACTATCCGACCGCGCGTCTTGAGACTAGCCCCGTCCAGTCTCCGCTCCCTGTTGATATCGCTTGGGCGCTTGATGCGTATTGTAGGTGAGGGACCAAGGTCAACGTCGTCGAGTTCTATGAGAACCACTTCGCCACGCCTGGCAAGTGTTTCAAGCATTACTAAGAACAGACAGTAATTGCGTGCCTGTATCTGTTTACTTTGGAATGGGTTCCTAAAGTCATCAGGACTGAGCACCCCTTTGAATAAGGCTTGTCCGCCGGAGTCAAGTGGCGTTGCTGGTAGCGGCGGTTCTGATTGATATGCAATCTTGGTGATTTTTTTTTGAAGATTTCGCAGATTCTTGGCTTTGTTTTTTTCCGCTTGGCTTTGCTCAAGTAGACCTAGTCGATTGAGCTCAACGTAGTGCTCGAAGGAGAAATCTATGAATGATTTGACAGCTTCGAGTCGTCGGGTGCATGTCGATTGGCTCGCACCCGCACCGCGTTTGGTGGAGCAGAGGCGTTCGGCCAGCGATGTCAGTTCCGCTGAGCTGAACACCGCTAGGCGCTCAAGCTTCGCTTCCAGTGGAGAACCTCGGCTGAGAGCCCACTCGTACGCGATAGCGATGTCACGTAGGTAATTTTCGACGGTATTGAGACGCGATCTGTGGAGCAAATCCTCCGCCCAGAGGTTTGCTAGGATCACTGGAACCCCCTGCACCAGCAGGTATGGCCTGAGGCCGCTGGAGGCAGTACGAATCATTCGGATCTCGCAGAAAGGGACGTCTGGCATCGGTAGCTCCAGATCTGCAACGTTTCCGAACATATACCATAAGTGCCACAACCATCCTTCGGGTAACAGTGAGCCGAGCCAGGACGATGTGCATCTGACCCTGTCGTTGAAGCGCGGGTTGGCGTTGATCGATGTGCGGGTGCTGGACCACATCATCATTGGCGATGGGGAGCCGTTGTCGATGGTCGAGCAGGGGTGGATTGTGGCTTAGGCCTTTGTGCTGCCTGTTCCGGCCTCTTCGCGGGCTTGCCCGCTCCCACAGGGACTGCACAACACCCAGGGCGGGTGCGATACCTGTGGGAGCGGGCAAGCCCGCGAAGAGGCCGGTACAGGATTACTTGGTCACCGAAACCTTGCTGAAATCCAGCCGCCCGAACGGGCTCACTTGATATCCCTCGACCCCCTGGCGCAACAGCGTGGCCGTCGTCGGGTGTGCCAGGGGCACCCACAGCGCCTGCTGCTGAATCAAGGTCTGCGCCTGCTGGTACAACCGGCTGCGCACGCTCTGGTCGTTGGTGGTGCGACCGGCGCTGATCAACTGGTCCAGGCGGCTGTCGCAGAAGCGCGCGAAGTTGGTCCCCGACTGCACTGCCGCGCAGGAAAACTGCGGGCTGAGGAAGTTGTCCGGGTCGCCGTTGTCACCGGCCCAGCCCATGAACAGCAGGTCATGCTCGCCGGCCTTGGCGCGGCGGATCAGCTCACCCCATTCGATCACGCGGATCTCGGCCTTGATGCCGATCTTGGCCAGGTCGGCCTGCAGCATCTGCGCGCCGAGGCTGGGGTTGGGGTTGAGCAGGCTGCCCGACGGACGGGTCCAGATGGTGGTGCTGAAACCATCGGCCAGGCCGGCCTTGGCCAGCAGGGCCTTGGCTTTCTTCAGGTCCAGCGGATAGCCGGGCAGGTCCTTGGCGTAGCTCCAGGTATTGGGCGGGTAGGGACCGTTGGCGGCAACCGCGGAATCCTCGAACACGGCCTTGAGGTAGGCCTGCTTGTCGAAGGCCAGATTGATGGCCTGGCGTACTTCCGGCTTGTCCAGCGGTGGGTGCTGGCTGTTGATGGCGACGAAGGCGGTCATGAACGCCGGGGTGCTGGCCACCTTGAGGTTGCCATCCTTGCCCGCTTCGGCAATGTCCAGCGGCTTGGGCGACAGGGCCACCTGGCACTCGCCGCGCTTGAGCTTCTGCAGGCGCACGTTGGCATCGGTGGTGATGGCGAAGATCAGCGGGTCGACCGCCGGCTTGCCGGCGAAGTAGTCCGGGTTGGCGCGGTAGCGCACCACGGCGTCCTTCTGGAAGCGCTGGAAGACGAACGGACCGGTGCCGATCGGTTGGCTGTTGAGCTTCTCGGGCGTGCCGGCCTTGAGCAGTTTGTCGGCATATTCAGCGGAGTATATCGAGGCGAAGCCCATGCTCAGGGTGGCCAGGAAGGTGGCGTCCGGGTGGTTGAGGGTGAAGCGCACGCTGTTCGGCGCCGGCGCCTCGATCGCCTTGATCAGGCTGCCCAGCTGTAGCGACTGGGCATGCGGGTAGCCACCCGGCGCGGTCTTGTGCCAGGCGTGGGCAGGGTAGAGCATGCGCTGGAAGCTGAACAGCACGTCGTCGGCGTTCAGTTCACGGCTGGGCTTGAAGTAAGGGGTGGTATGAAACTTCACGTCATCGCGCAGGGTGAAGTCATAGACCAGGCCGTCGGCCGACACCGTCCAGCTGGCCGCCAGGCTCGGTACCACCTTGCCTTGCGCCGCATCGAATTCCACCAGGCGGTTCATCAGTACGTCGGCCGTGGCGTTGGTGGTGGTCAGCGAGTTGTACTGCACCACGTCGAAGCCCTCGGGGCTGGCTTCGCTGCAGACGCTCAGCGGGGCGGCCTGGGCAATGCCAGCGGCGAACAGGGCGCCGGCGGCGAACACAGAGGTGAACAAAAAAGAAAGGGCGGCGGCACGCATGGTGGCTCCTTGGCTGTCAGTGGCCCATCTGCCAGTGCAGTCTGGAAAAGGCCTACCCTAGTGTGCCCGTCGGGAAATGACCACACCCTTTTTTACAAAACTGGCGACGAGTGGTCGACGGCTGGTGGGGCCTGCCGCTATGCTGGCCCGGCGCGTTCTGGCTTGCGACAATGTGCATCTACTGTTGTTGCAGCCAAGTCTTTCTGGTATAAAGCAGCGCTCTTTTCTAGGGGCTCGGCCTGTCGCATCAGCGGATCCGGTCGATAAGACCTCCAGAATCACGGCGCCCAGGCGCCAAAGACTGAGAGATTAAGCGGCCAACCCATGCCGGGTTGGGCATGTGGTTTTAGAGGGCTGAGTCATGTCGAGAGTCTGTCAAGTTACTGGTAAGGGTCCAGTAACCGGGAACAACATTTCCCACGCAAACAACAAAACCCGTCGTCGTTTCCTGCCGAACCTGCAGCACCACCGTTTCTGGGTTGAATCCGAGAAGCGTTTCGTGCGTCTGCGCGTTTCCGCCAAAGGCATGCGTATCATCGACAAGCGCGGCATCGACGCCGTTCTGGTTGACATCCGTAAAGCTGGCGCCAAGGTTTAAGGGAGAACATCATGCGTGAATTGATCCGTCTGGTTTCGAGTGCCGGTACCGGCCACTTCTACACCACCGACAAGAACAAGCGCACCACTCCGGACAAAATCGAGATCAAGAAATACGATCCGGTTGTTCGCAAGCACGTGGTGTACAAGGAAGCCAAGATCAAGTAATTGATCGGCGACCTGAAAAAAACCCGCTTCCGTGAGGAAGCGGGTTTTTTTATGGACGGTGTTCTACCGACAGGCCTGGTGCTCAGGGGTAGACGACCACAGCGGTGATGATGCCGTCCTTCAAGTCATATTCCACCATCGAGTAACGTGCTTCCCTGGTGGGTCTCCTCTCGCGAACATCCTGGGCTCCCGTCATTTCCTGCATGTAGGCTTCAGCGCTTGCAACGAAGCGAGTACCGACAAGGTGCTGAATGTTGTCGACGGCTTTCGGTTGGTTGTATTCCATGATGACTTCCTCGTTGGGGCGCCCGGTATTGGGCGTTGAGGATGATCACGCCAGTTCACCTTGGCCCTGTGGTGCATAAATCTGCCCATGGCTTATTGATGGGCAAAAAAAACCGCCTCCAGGAAGGAGGCGGCTTTTTCGGGTGCTGGGGACCTTAACTGATCCTCAGGCCCTGGATGACGCCTTCATCATCGGCCTGGATGATGACGCGATCGGTGCGAATGTCCATTGTCGTTATGTCTTTCGGGCCCACGGCAATTGCAAGGCCGGTAAGCTCCAGAATGTACGGTTTGACGCTTTCAACGTAGCGCGAACCGATCACGTGGCGTGCGGGGGCGAGGATATCGTTGGTCATGCTGTTCACTCCTGGTTGGGCGTCCTGAATTGGACACCGCCATGATTCAGCCGACCGCTCGTCACCTGGCGGTACATAGATACTTCTGTGGTTACTTCTGCTCGAACATCACATAGATCTTGCGGCACGGCTCCAGCACCTCCCAGGTGCCCTTGAACCCGGCCGGGATGACGAACCGATCGCCGGCACGCAGGGTCTTGGCTCCGCCGTCCTGGTCGCGCAGCACCGAAACGCCCTGGACGATCTCGCAGTATTCGTGCTCGGTGTAGTTCACCGTCCACTGGCCCACCTCACCTTCCCACACGCCAGCGGCAAACTGCCCGCACGGGCTGGAATAGTGGTTGTAGACCGCCTGGTCGGGCTCGCCCTTGAGGATTTTTTCCGCCGCCGGGCGGTAGCGTTCGGCCTCGGTGATGGCCTGTGCGAAGTCGATGATACTGTCGATGCTCATGGTGCGGCTCCTTTTGTTGTTTAATAAAATGCACATCAGTAGGCTTTTGAGCCATTCGTGTCAAATATATTGATAGTTTACCCGGGCTGGTTTAGGGTATCGCTTGCCAGTGTGCGCTCGTCGCCCGGCCAGAATTCTGACAACGCCTGTGAGTCCTCAGTGCGGCGTTGCACCTAAACAAGAGGAGGAGTTTCGTATGACCACCCTGACTCGTGCGGACTGGGAACAACGTGCCCAGCAACTGAAGATCGAAGGCCGTGCCTTCATCAACGGCGAATACACCGATGCCGCATCCGGTGAAACCTTCGAGTGCCTGAGCCCGGTCGACGGACGCTTCCTGGCCAAGGTTGCCAGCTGCGACCTGGCCGATGCCAACCGCGCCGTGGAAAACGCCCGCGCCACCTTCAACTCCGGCGTGTGGTCGCAACTGGCCCCGGCCAAGCGCAAGGCCAAGCTGATCCGCTTCGCCGACCTGCTGCGCAAGAATGTCGAAGAGCTGGCGCTGCTGGAAACCCTGGACATGGGCAAGCCGATCGGCGACTCCTCCAGCATCGATATCCCGGGGGCGGCCCAGGCCATTCACTGGACCGCCGAAGCCATCGACAAGGTCTACGACGAAGTCGCCCCGACCCCGCACGACCAGCTTGGCCTGGTTACCCGTGAGCCGGTGGGTGTGGTCGGTGCCATCGTCCCGTGGAACTTCCCGCTGCTGATGGCCTGCTGGAAGCTCGGCCCGGCGCTGGCCACCGGTAACTCGGTAGTGCTCAAGCCGTCGGAAAAATCGCCGCTGACCGCCATTCGCATCGCCCAGCTGGCGATCGAAGCCGGTATCCCGGCTGGCGTGCTGAACGTGCTGCCAGGCTACGGCCATACCGTGGGCAAGGCCCTGGCCCTGCACATGGACGTCGACACCCTGGTGTTCACCGGTTCGACCAAGATCGCCAAGCAGCTGATGGTTTATGCGGGCGAGTCGAACATGAAGCGCATCTGGCTGGAAGCCGGCGGCAAGAGCCCGAACATCGTCTTCGCCGACGCCCCGGACCTGCAAGCTGCCGCTGAGGCTGCTGCCAGTGCCATCGCCTTCAACCAGGGCGAAGTGTGCACCGCAGGTTCGCGCCTGCTGGTCGAGCGTTCGATCAAGGACAAGTTCCTGCCGATGGTGGTCGAGGCCCTGAAAGGTTGGAAGCCAGGCAACCCGCTGGACCCACAGACCACTGTCGGTGCCTTGGTCGATACCCAGCAGATGAACACCGTGCTGTCGTATATCGAGGCTGGCCACAAGGACGGCGCCAAGCTGCTGGCTGGCGGCAAGCGCACCCTTGAAGAAACTGGCGGCACCTATGTCGAGCCGACCATCTTCGACGGCGTGACCAACGCCATGCGCATTGCCCAGGAAGAAATCTTCGGCCCAGTGCTGTCGGTGATCGCCTTCGACACCGCCGAAGAGGCCGTGGCCATTGCCAACGACACGCCGTATGGCCTGGCGGCCGGCATCTGGACCTCGGACATCTCCAAGGCCCACAAGACCGCCCGTGCCGTGCGCGCCGGCAGCGTCTGGGTCAACCAGTACGACGGCGGCGACATGACTGCGCCGTTCGGTGGCTTCAAGCAGTCGGGCAACGGCCGTGACAAGTCGCTGCATGCACTGGAGAAGTACACCGAGCTGAAAGCTACCTGGATCAAGCTGTAATCCGGTAGGTCCTTTTCGCGGGCAAGCCCGCTCCTACAGGTTTTCGCGACCGTTGTAGGAGCGGGCTTGCCCGCGAATGGGCCTCTAGAAATACTGCCTGGGAGGCTGCAATGCGTTGGGGTACCTATTTCGCCGTACTGGCCTCGGTCCTCAGTGTCGGCCTTGCGCTGGGCGTGAGCATGCCACTGGTCTCGCTGCGCCTGGAGGCCTGGGGCTACGGCAGCTTCGCCATCGGTGTAATGGCTGCGATGCCGGCGCTGGGTGTGCTGGCCGGTGCCAGCCTGGCCAGCCGCCTGGCCGGCTGGGTCGGGGTACCGTCGGCCATGCGCTTGTGCCTGTGGGGTGGGGCGTTGTCGATCGGCCTGGTCGCACTGCTGCCCAGCTATCCCCTGTGGCTGCTGCTACGCCTGATGATCGGCATGTCGCTGACCGTGGTGTTCATCCTCGGCGAAAGCTGGATCAACCAACTGGTGGTCGAGCAGTGGCGTGGTCGGCTGGTGGCGCTGTATGGCAGCAGCTACGCCTTGAGCCAACTTGCCGGGCCGCTGGTGCTGGGCTTTCTCGGCTCGGATGACGACTTCGGCTTCTGGGCCGCGACCGGCCTGTTGTTGCTTGCGCCGCTGGTGCTGTTGGGGCGTGGCGGTGCACCGAGTACCGAAGCCTGCAGCGTCACCTTCCGCGACTTGTTCGCCTTCTGTCGGCGCTTGCCGGTTATCGCCTGGGCCATTGCCCTGTTTGCCTCGTTCGAAGCGATGATTCTGACGTTGCTGCCGGTGTATTGCCTGCAGCAAGGCTTTACCACTGAAATTGCCTTGTTCATGGTAAGTACCGTGGTGGTCGGCGATGCTGTGCTGCAGCTGCCCATTGGCGCGCTGGCCGACCATATGTCGCGGCGTGCGCTGTTCACCGGTTGTGCGGTGACGCTGCTGGTTTCTAGCCTGGCGATTCCACTGTTGCTGCATACGCCGGCGATCTGGCCGTTGTGGGTGTTGTTCGGCGCCAGTGCCGGTGGCTTGTTCACCTTGTCGCTGGTGCTGATCGGAGAACGCTACCGCGATGATGAGCTGGTGCGCGCCAATGCTCATGTGGCGCAGCTGTGGGGTATTGGCTGCCTGCTCGGGCCGTTGTTGGCAGGGGCGGGGAGCCAGTGGATCAGCGGGCATGCGTTGCTGTTGCTGATGGCGGTCGGGGCTGCAGGGTTGGTGGTGTTGACCCGGCGGCGTGGGGCTTTCGAGCCGGCTTCTGCCTGACGATTCTGGGGCCGCTTTGCGGCCCATCGCAGGCAAGCCAGCTCCCACCTCGACTGCATTGACCTGAAGTCATGTGCAATACCTGTGGGAGCTGGCTTGCCGGCGATGAGGCCCTCAGCTACAGCATCTTCTCCAAGCCAACCGCCTTGCTGATCCAGGCATTGAACCGGCGCCATATCCCGCCTGGCTCAGAGGTCAGCATATGCCGCCGGCCATTGTCTTCGGTCGCCCAGACCAGTTTGCCGCCCACCAGCTTCACCTGGTAACTCAACGCCGGCGCCATACCTTGTATCGCCAGCTCGCGGGTGTATTCGGCCAATTCCGGGCTGTCCACCATTATCCCGACCTCGGTGTTCCACAGCACCGAGCGCGGGTCGAAGTTGAACGAGCCAATGAAGGTCTTGCGCCGGTCGAGCACGATAGCCTTGCTATGCAGGCTGGAATCGGAGCTACCCCGGTAGCTCAGGCGCCCGGCACTCGGGTCCCCAGGCTGACGGCGCAGCTCGTACAACTGCACGCCATGCTCCAGCAGCGCCCGCCGATAGGGCGCGTAGCCACCGTGCACCGCCGGCACGTCGGTGGCTTCCAGCGAGTTGGTCAACAGCTTTACCGAAATGCCCGCGTCGGCGCTGTGGGTCAGGTACAACAGGCCGGACTCACCGGGTACGAAGTAAGCTGACACCAGAATCAGCTCGTGCTTCAGGTTGCGCAGGTCAGGCGCCAACTGCTGGGTCATGAGCAACTGCGGATCCGGTTCGTCGTCGGCCAGCACCTTGCTCGGCGCATCCCACAGCGCTTGGGCGTGAGCCCAGATCAGCTCGTTGCGCCACACATCCAGGCGTGGCTGCGCCTGGTAGGCCATCAAGCGGTCATACAGGGCTTTGTGCTTGCTCCGCGCCTCGGCCAGGGACACTTCCAGGCGGTGACGGCTTGCGCGCAGGTCGGCGGCATCCGGCTGGTGCCAGAGGTAGTCGCCAATCGGCCGGCTCAGGGCGCTGTTCCAGTACTGGTCGAAGCTGTGCCCGAGCTGCTCGGCCACAGGGCCGACGCCCAGCAGGTCGATGTCGGTGAAGTTGAGGTTGGGCTCGGCATCGAAATACTCGTCGCCCAGGTTGCGCCCGCCGACGATGGCCATGCTGTTGTCCACCAGGAACAGTTTGTTGTGCATGCGTCGGTGCTGGCGCGACAGGTTGAACAGCCGGCCGACGGTGCGCGTCACCCCCGTGCTGCGGCCCAGGTGCAGCGGGTTGAACACGCGGATATGGATGTTCGGGTGGGCATCGAGGGTACCCATGATGGTGTCCAGGCCGTCGCTGGTGGTGTCGTCGAGCAGGATGCGCACGCGTACGCCACGGTCGGCGGCGCGCAGCAGTTCATGCACCAGCGCGCGGGTGCTGAGGCCGTCGTGGACGATGTAGTACTGCAGGTCGATGCTGGCCTGGGCGTTGCGGATCAGTTCGGCGCGGGCGCGGAACGCTTCATTGCTGTTGGGCAGCAGGCGAAAGCCCGAGCGGCCGCCGTAGGGCGCGGCCTGGCGCAGCACCGAGCGGCCGAAGGCCGAGTCGTTGGCGGGCAGCGCCTGGCTGGTTTCGCGGGGCACGCTGACGCTGGCACAGCCGGCAAGGCCGAACAGCAGCACCAGCAGCAGAGGCAGGGCTCGCTGGAGTCTCAAGAGTGGATCGTCCTGTGCGGCAGAGGCTTCAAGGGGTTGGACCGTGGCGGGCGGCGCAAAGTTACGCGTCGGCGCTTTCTTCATCCAGTAGACGAAGGGCGGTTTCACCTACCTTGCGCACCGCGGCTTCGATCTGCGGCGTCGGCCGCGCGGCGAAGTTCATGCGCAAACAGTGGCGGAACTTCCCCGAGGCCGAAAAGATGCTGCCCACGGCAACCTGTACGTCCTGCTCCAGTAAAGCGCGGTTCAGCCGCAGCGTATCGAAATGTTCGGGTAATTCCACCCACAGCATGAAGCCGCCCTGGGGCCGGCTGACCCGGGTGCCAGCCGGGAAGTAGCGGGTCACCCAGGCGCTCATCAGGTCGCGGCCACGCTGGTACTGGCTGCGCATGCGCCGCACGTGGGGCTGGTAGTGGCCACCGGCGATGAAGTCGGCGATCGCCAGTTGCGGCTGGCTGGCGCTGCTGCCGGTGCTTATGTACTTCATGTGCAGCACTCGCTCCAGGTAGCGCCCGGGTGCCACCCAGCCGACCCGCAAGCCAGGGGCGAGGGTCTTGGAGAACGAACTGCAGAGCAGCACGCGGCCATCGTCGTCGAACGACTTGAGGGTGCGCGGACGCGGGTAGGTGTAGGCCAGGTCGCCGTACACATCGTCTTCCAGGATCGCCACGTCATAGCGCTGGGCCAGGCTAAGCAGGGCCTTCTTGCGCGCCTCGGGCATGATGTAGCCGAGCGGGTTGTTGCAGCTGGGGGTGATCTGGATGAGCTTGATCGGCCACTGCTCCAGGGCCAGCTCCAGCGCTTCCAGGCTGATGCCGGTGACCGGGTCGGTGGGGATCTCCAGCGCTTTCATGCCCAGGCCCTTGAGGGTTTGCATGGCACCGTGGAAGCTGGGCGAGTCGACCGCGACGATGTCGCCTGGCTCGCAGACCGCGCGGATGCTGCACGACAGCGCTTCATGGCAGCCGGTGGTGATCACCAGGTCGGCCGGGCCCAGGCGGCAGCCAGAGTCGAGCATCAGCCGGGCCACCTGCTCGCGCAGGGCCAGGTTGCCATGGATATTGTCGTAGTACAGGCCGGGCATGTCTTGCCGCCGGCTCAGTTGCGCCAGGCTGCGCAGCAGCGGCTTGAGGGTAGGGCTGTCGATGTCGGGCATGCCACGGCCGAGCTGGACCACGTCCTGGCGTGGGGTGCTGCGCACCAGTTCCAGCACCTGTTCCCATTGCGAGATATCCACCGGGCGCTGGGCCGGGCGGCTGACGGCGGGCAGGGCAGGTAGTTGGCGGTGGTCGCTGACGAAGTAGCCGGACTTGGGCCGTGGCGAGACCATGCCGCTGTCTTCCAGCATGCGATAGGCCTGCTGCACGGTGCTCAAGCTGACCCCGTGCTCCACGCTCAGGGCGCGCACCGACGGCAGGCGCTGGCCGGGGCGGTAGAGGCCCTGCTCGATGCGGGTGCCGAGCAGTTCGGCGAGGTTCAGGTAGAGGGTCACGGCATACTCCTGCGCTGCAATGGCATAGCGACCGGTACAGTTGCCATGAAAATACAGCATTCAGTCGGCCGACGGCCAATTCTGTATGGGAATAATAAGGCTGTATTGGATCTGTATTGCCGATGCTGCCGACGTGCATGCTTTCTCCACGGTATCAACTGAATGGAGGATGCGGCGATGGGTGGCATGAGCGATGCGCGCTTGCAACTGTTGGCCAAGGAAATGGAAGCCGGGCAGCAGGCCAAGGTGTTCGATGCGCCGGCGGGACTGGGGCGTTGGGGGCTGATGCTGCACCGCTGGCATACCCGCAGGGCGCTGTTGCAGTTGACCGATGACGAGTTGCGCGATGTCGGGCTGAGCTGGGAGCAGGCCCGTACAGAAGGGCGCAAACCCTTCTGGAAAGACTGAGGCTTACTGCAGATTGGAAGCTTGCACCATCCCTGTGGGAGCGGGTTCACCCGCGAAGCAGGCGCCTCGGTGGATGGCACCGGCTTCGCCGGTGTTCGCGGGTAAACCCGCTCCCACAAGGATGGTGTGGACTTTTAGATCAGCTCTTTGAGCCTGTGCCACAACATCCCCAACGCCAGCAGCGGCGAGCGCAGGTGCTTGCCGCCGGGGAAGGTGATGTGTGGCACCTTGGCGAACAGGTCGAAACGTCCGCTTTCCTGGCCGCTGATGGCTTCGCCCAGCAGGCGCGCGGCCAGGTGGGTGGCGTTGAGCCCATGGCCCGAGTAGGCCTGGGCGTAATACACGTTCGGCTGGCTGGCCAGGCGGCCGACCTGCGGCAGGCGGTTGGCGCCGATGCCGATCATGCCGCCCCACTGGTAATCGATGCGCACGTCAGCCAGCTCCGGGAATACCTTGAGCATCTTCGGCCGCATGTAGGCGGCGATGTCCTTCGGGTCTCGGCCTGAATAGTGACAGGCACCGCCGAACAACAGGCGCTGGTCGGCAGAAAGGCGGTAGTAGTCCAGCGCCACGCGCTGGTCGCACACCGCCATGTTCTGCGGCAACAGCGCGCGGGCGCGTTCTTCACCCAGTGGCTCGGTGGCGATGATGTAGCTGCCGGCAGGTAGCACCTTGCCGCCCAGCTCGCGGTTGAGGTCGTTGTGGTAGGCGTTGCAGCACAGCACCAGGGTCTTGGCGCGCACCCGGCCCTGGGCAGTGTGCACCTGCACTTCGGCGCCGTAGTCGATGCGGGTGACCTCGGATTGCTCGAACAGCTTCACGCCCAGGCTGCTGGCCACGGCCGCTTCGCCAAGGGCGAGGTTGAGCGGATGCAGGTGCCCGGAGCCCATGTCGACCAGCCCACCCACATAGCAGTCGGCGCCGACCACACTGTGGATATCGTCCTTGCCGACCAGGCGCAGTTCGTGTTGGTAACCGAGGCTGCGCAGCTCTTCGGCGTCTTCGGCAAAGCCCAGTAGCTCGGCGGGCTTGTTGGCCAGGTCGCAGTAGCCCCAGGTCAGGTCGCAGGCGATGGCATGCTTTTCGACCCGTTCGCGGACGATTTGCACGGCCTCCAGGCCCATCAGCTTCATGCTGCGTACGCCTTCTTC
This sequence comes from Pseudomonas sp. 10-1B, assembly GCF_000935045.1. Classification (GTDB taxonomy): domain Bacteria; phylum Pseudomonadota; class Gammaproteobacteria; order Pseudomonadales; family Pseudomonadaceae; genus Aquipseudomonas. Next base: position 97,811 of record NZ_JYKS01000007.1, on the reverse strand, counting down.
GCCAATGACCGGCAGGAACTGCTCCAGGCCGTGGCCGACACCGCGGATCAGCTGCCCGCCATTGCGCCCGCTGGCGCCCCAGCCGAGCTTGCGGGCTTCCAGTAGGATGACCGAAAAGCCGCGTTCGGCCAGTTCGATGGCGGTGTTCAGGCCTGAGTAGCCGCCGCCGACGATACATACATCGGCGCTGTGTTCGCCTTGCAGGAAGGAGTGGTCGGGGTGTGGCGCGCTGCTGGCGGCGTAGTAGGAGGCGGCGTGCTGCGCGCTGTGGATCATTGAGTCGGTCCTGAGGCTGGTGGGCTAGGGGAGGAGGATAAGCCGGGGCTCTGGGGTGGGCAACCGGCCCCATCGCCGGCAAGCCAGCTCCCACAGGATCTGTGCAATGGCTGAGACCAGCGGTGTACCTGTGGGAGCGGGTTTACCCGCGAATCGGCCTATAATCCAGCCAATCTCTTAGCTTTGTACCCAGCCATGTCCTGCAACCGCCACAAGATCCACTTCCTGCGCGAACTCATCCCCTCCTTCGAGTGCGAACCCGGCTGCCACGACTGCTGCGGCCCGGTCACCACCTCGGCGGAAGAAATGGCCCGCCTGCCGCGCAAGTCCCAGGCCGAGCAGGACGCCGCCCTGGAGCGCCTGGACTGCGTGCACCTGGCCCCCAACGGCTGCACGGTGTATGAAGAGCGGCCGATGATCTGCCGCCTGTTCGGCACCACCCCGCGCATGGCCTGCCCCCGTGGCCGGGGCCCTGAACCGATGATCGACCCTGCCGCCGAGCAGCTCGTTCACCAGTTCATCGCCACCACCCGCCAGGTACTGGTCTAGCCTCAGTCCGGGATCGGCAGGCAGAGGCTCTCTTTCACTTCCTCCATCACGATGTAGCTCTTCGATTCGCGCACGTGTGGCAGCTTCAGCAGGATGTCGCCAAGCAGCTTGCGGTACGAGGCCATCTCCGAAATACGTGCCTTCACCAGATAGTCGAAGTCGCCTGAAACCAGGTGGCATTCCAGCACGTGGGGCAGCTTCAACACCGCACGGCGGAACTCCTCGAAGGTGTCGCCCGACTTGTAGTCCAGGCTGATTTCCACGAACACCAGCAGGCTGCCCTTGAGGTGCTGCGGGTTCAGTCGGGCGTTGTAGCCCATGATGATGCCCTCGCGCTCCAGGCGGCGGACCCGCTCGGTGCAAGGGGTGGTGGAAAGCCCAACTTTCTCGCCCAGTTCGGTGAAGGAAATACGCCCGTCATTCTGCAGGATACGCAGGATGTTACGGTCGATCTTGTCCAGTTCACGCTTGCTCTGGTGCTGGGTTCTCATAGGGGATGCCCCTCCGTGAAAGGCGATTTCGCCGAGAATTCTCGCCAATAATAGGCTTTTATATAGTGAATTGCACTGCCCTCAAATTCCTATACTGCGCCCATTCATGCCATTTCAATAAAAGTCTGCGGCGCGCCGCGTGCGAGGGATAAAACGATGCGAGTTCTGGTACTTGGTAGTGGTGTAATCGGAACCGCCAGTGCCTACTATCTGGCCCGGCAAGGTTTCGAAGTCACGGTGGTCGACCGCCAGCCGGCGGTGGCCATGGAAACCAGCTTTGCCAACGCTGGCCAGATCTCGCCCGGCTATGCCTCGCCCTGGGCTGCCCCAGGCGTGCCGCTGAAGGCCATCAAGTGGCTGCTGGAGCGCCACGCCCCGCTGGCCATCAAGCTCACCGGCGACGTCGACCAGTACCTGTGGATGGCGCAGATGCTGCGCAACTGCACTGCCAGCCGCTATGCGGTGAACAAGGAGCGCATGGTGCGCCTGTCCGAGTACAGCCGTGACTGCCTCGACGAGCTGCGCGCCGAAACCGGCATCGCCTACGAAAACCGCAGCCTGGGTACCACCCAGCTGTTCCGTACCCAGGCTCAGGTGGATGCCGCGGCCAAGGACATTGCCGTGCTCGAGCAGTCCGGCGTGCCTTACGAGCTGCTCGACCGCGACGGCATCGCCCGCGTCGAACCGGCCCTGGCTGGGGTGAAAGACATCCTGGCCGGTGCCCTGCGCCTGCCCAACGACCAGACTGGCGACTGCCAGCTGTTCACTACCAAGCTGGCTGACATGGCGGTGAAGCTGGGCGTGGAGTTCCGCTTCGGCCAGGACATCCAGCGCCTGGACTTCGCGGGCGACCGCATCAACGGCGTGTGGATCGACGGCAAGTTGGAAACCGCCGACCGCTACGTGCTGGCGCTGGGCAGCTACTCGCCGCAGATGCTCAAGCCGCTGGGCATCAAGGCGCCGGTGTACCCGTTGAAAGGCTACTCGCTGACCGTGCCGATCACCAACGGCGACATGGCCCCGACTTCGACCATTCTCGACGAGACCTACAAGGTCGCGATCACTCGTTTCGACAACCGCATCCGTGTGGGCGGCATGGCTGAAATCGCCGGCTTTGACCTGTCGCTGAACCCGCGTCGGCGCGAAACGCTGGAGATGATCGTCAACGACCTTTATCCTCGCGGCGGTGACCTGAGCCAGGCCAGCTTCTGGACCGGCCTGCGCCCGGCGACCCCGGACGGTACCCCGATCGTTGGTGCCACAGCGTTCCGCAACCTGTTCCTGAACACCGGTCACGGTACGTTGGGCTGGACCATGGCGTGCGGTTCCGGTCGCCTGCTGGCCGACCTGATTGCGCGCAAGAAGCCGCAGATCAGTGCCGAAGGCCTGGACATTTCCCGTTATGGCAACAGCCCGGAAGTGGCCAAGCACGGGCAGGCTGCGCCGGCTCATCAGCAGTAAGTTCGCCTGTGCCGGCCCTTTCGCGGGCTCGCCCGCTCCCACAGGAACACCATAGCTGTTGAAAGCTGTGCAGTACCTGTGGGAGCGGGCAAGCCCGCGAAAAATCCAACACCGATTTCAACCCGAACCACCATAAGGCAGCCGCCATGCGTCCCGCCCGCGCCCTGATCGACCTCCAGGCCCTGCGCCACAACTACCGTCTGGCCCGTGAACTGACCGGTGCCAAAGCCCTCGCCGTGATCAAGGCCGATGCCTACGGCCATGGCGCCGTGCGCTGCGCCCTGGCCTTGGAGGCCGAAGCCGACGGCTTTGCCGTGGCCTGCATCGAAGAGGCACTGGAGCTGCGCGCCGCCGGTATCAAGGCCCCGGTGCTGCTGCTGGAAGGCTTCTTCGAAGCCAGCGAGTTGGCACTGATCGCCGAGCACGACCTGTGGTGCGTGGTGCACTCGCTGTGGCAGCTGGAAGCGATCGAACAGGCCCAGCTGCACAAGCCGCTCACCGTCTGGCTCAAGCTCGACAGCGGCATGCACCGCGTCGGCCTGCACCCCAAGGATTACCACGATGCCTACCGGCGCCTGCTGGCCAGCGGCAAGGTCGTGCGCATCGTGCTGATGAGCCACTTCGCCCGTGCCGACGAGCTGGATGCCGACGCCACCGCCCAGCAGATCGCCGTGTTCGATGCCGCCCGTCAGGGCCTGGCCGCCGAGTGCAGCCTGCGTAACTCGCCTGGTGTCCTGGGTTGGCCACAGGCGCCCAGCGACTGGGTGCGCCCAGGCCTGATGCTGTACGGCGCCACGCCGTTCGAAGTGGCCCAGGCTGAAGCCCAACGCCTGCAACCGGTGATGACCCTGCAATCGCGGGTGATCGGCATACGTGAGTTGCCTGCCGGCGAACCGGTGGGCTACGGCGCCAAGTTCGTCAGCCCACGGCCAACCCGCGTTGGCGTGGTCGCCATGGGCTATGCCGATGGCTACCCGCGGCAAGCGCCCAACGGCACCCCGGTGCTGGTCGCCGGCCAGCGCACCCAACTGATCGGCCGGGTGTCGATGGACATGCTCAGCATCGACCTGACCGACGTGCCGCACGCCACCGTCGGCAGCCCGGTCGAACTGTGGGGCAAGCAGGTGCTGGCCAGCGACGTGGCTGCCCACGCGGGCACCATTCCCTACCAGATCTTCTGCAACCTGAAGCGGGTACCGCGGGACTACTGCGGCGAATGACACGCTGAAGCGGACAGGTTGAGGGGCGGTGTGTTGTAAATACTGAACGGCATTGCCATGATATCGTTCACATCCACCCCCTTTCCCACCGTTTCAGGAGGCTCCAGCTTTGGACGTCGGCGAACGACTGCAAGCCATCCGCAAGCTCAAGGGCCTGTCCCAGCGTGAACTCGCCAAGCGTGCCGGCGTGACCAACAGCACTATCTCGATGATCGAGAAGAACAGCGTGAGCCCGTCGATCAGCTCGCTGCGCAAGGTGCTGAGCGGCATTCCCATGTCCATGGTCGAGTTCTTCTCGGTCGAGCTGGAACCTGAAAGCCCGACGCAGATCGTCTACAAGGCCCATGAGCTGATCGACATCTCGGACGGTGCGGTGACCATGAAGCTGGTCGGCAAGTCGCACCCCAACCGTGCCATCGCGTTTCTCACCGAGGTGTACCCACCGGGTGCCGATACCGGCGCGGAGATGCTCACCCATGACGGCGAAGAAACCGGCATCCTGCTCGAAGGCCGCTTGGAACTGGTGGTGGGCAATGAGATCTTCATCCTCGAAGAAGGCGACAGCTACTACTTCGAAAGCACCCGCCCGCACCGTTTCCGCAACCCGTTCGACCAGCCCGCGCGACTGATCAGTGCGGCGACGCCTTCAAACTTTTGATCCAGCGCAGTGCATTGATTCGGCAATACCCCTTTCCTGTGTAGGGTCGTTTCACGGCTTCCGGGTTCCCGCTATACTTTTCAACGCTCGCCGATCCGTGGCCGCGAGCGTGATTAGCCACCATGAGGGTGTTCGCGTGAACCAAATCAAGAAGATGCTGGCCGTACCAGCAGCCGTATTCGCCCTCTGGGCAATGAGCGCAACCGCTGCGACCAACGATGACATCGCCAAGCGCCTGGAGCCGGTAGGCCAGGTGTGCGTCCAGGGCCAGGAGTGCAAAGGCATGGAAGTGGCCGCCGCAGCGGGTGGCGGGGGGGCCAAGACACCGGATGACATCATCGCCAAGCACTGCAATGCCTGCCATGGCACGGGCTTGCTCGGTGCGCCGAAGATTGGCGATACCGCGGCGTGGAAGGAACGTGCCGACCACCAAGGCGGCCTGGATGGCATCCTGGCCAAGGCCATCACCGGCATCAATGCCATGCCACCGAAGGGTACCTGTGCGGACTGCTCGGATGAAGACCTGAAAGGGGCGATCAAGAAGATGTCCGGGCTGTGAGCCACAGCTGAATTGCATGAGGCCCGCCGTTGATGGCGGGCTTTGTTTTTTTGCTGCCTGTGCCGGCCCTATCGCCGGCAAGCCAGCTCCCACAGGATAGCCACAGCCTTCAAGCCTTGTGGTGTACCTGTGGGAGCCGGCTTGCCGGCGATAGGGCCGGCACAGGCAACCAACCCGCCAGCCCCATGTCCAACCCCTGAACCCATGGATGACTCAGGAGGCCCCAATGCACCTCTGCTCCATCGACCAGGCCGTCGAGCAAGTCCTGGCGCGCCTGCCAGCCCACATTCACATGGGCCTGCCGCTGGGCCTGGGCAAGCCTAACGCCTTCGTCAACGCCTTGTACGCCCGCGTACGCGACTTGCCCGAACGGCAACTGACCATCTACACCGCACTGTCCCTCGGCCGCCCACCACTGGGCGATGGCCTGCAGCGGCGCTTTCTCGAACCCTTCGTCGAACGCGTCTTCGCCGACTATGAAGAGCTCAGCTACCTCGCCGACCTGCGCAACGACAGCCTGCCGCCGAACATCCACGTCGAACAGTTCTTCATGCAGCCCGGCAGCCTGCTGCACAGCGCATCGGCCCAGCAGGACTACGTCAGCAGCAACTACAGCCACGCCGCACGTGACATCAACGCCAAGGGCCTGAACCTGATCGCCCAACTGGTGGCCGCCACGCCGGAGAGGCCCGTCCACCTGAGCCTGGCCTGCAACCCCGACATCACCCTCGACCTGCTGCCGATGATCGCCAAGCGCCGCGCCGCTGGCGAAACCATCCTCATGCTTGGCCAGGTGCACGCCGAACTACCTTACATGCCAGGCGACGCCGAGCTGCCCATCGATGCCTTCGACCTGCTGCTCGATGAGGCCGAGCAACGCCGGCTGTTTTCCACACCGAACATGCCGGTCAGCATCCAGGACCACTGCATCGGCCTGCACGCCAGCAGCCTGGTGCGTGATGGCGGCACCCTGCAGATTGGCATCGGCGCCATGGGGGATGCGGTCGCCTCCGCGCTGTTGGCGCGCCAGGACGACAACGTCGGCTACCGAGCCGTGCTCGATGCGCTGGATGTCGGCCCGTGGCAGGCGCTGATCGACCGGGAAGGGGGGCTGGGTACCTTCGCCCAGGGCCTGTACGGCTGCAGCGAGATGTTCGTCAACGGCTTGCTGGTGCTGGCCGAGGCGGGCCTGCTACGGCGCCCGGCGGATGAGCAGGGGGCGGTATTGCATGGCGGCTTTTTCCTCGGCCCCCAGGCGTTCTACCAACGCCTGCGCGACATGCCGCTGGAGCAGCGCGCACGGTTTGCCATGACCCGTATCAGCTTCGTCAACGAACTGTACGGGCAAGAGGCGCTAAAGCGCCGCCAGCGCCGCGATGCGCGTTTCATCAACACCGCGTTCGGGATGACCCTGCTTGGCGCCGGGGTGGCCGACCAGTTGGAGGATGGCCGGGTGCTCAGTGGCGTGGGTGGGCAGTACAACTTCGTCGCCCAGGGCCATGCCCTGGAGGGCGGGCGCTCGATCCTGCTGTTGCGCAGCTGGCGCGAGGCGGGCGGGGAGGTGACCTCGAACCTGTTGTGGAACTATGGCCACTGCACCATCCCCCGGCACCTGCGCGATATCGTGGTGACCGAGTACGGCATTGCCGACCTGCGCGGGCAAACCGACAGCGAGGTGATTGCGCGGTTGCTGGCGGTGTGTGATTCACGGTTCCAGCAGGGGCTGATCGAGCAGGCCAAGAGTGCCGGCAAACTGGCCAGGGACTTTCAGCTGGATGCGCGCTTTGCCGACAACACGCCGCAGCGGCTGGAGGCGATCAGGGCACAGCATGCGCGGTTGTTCCCGGAGTATCCGCTGGGGACCGACTTCACGGCTGAAGAGCGGGACTTGTTGCGGGCGCTGAACTGGTTGAAGAGCAAGTTCAAGCTGAGCGAGGTGCTGGAACTGGGCAAGGCTGCGCTGGATGCGCCGGGGCCGGAGGGGTATGAGCGGCATCTGGCGCGGATGGGGCTGGAGCAGCTGCAGGGGCTGAAGGAAGAGCTTTACCAGCGGCTGTTGCTGGCGGGGTTGGCGGCAACCAGATAGAGAGGGTTGAGGCCATTCGCGGGCACGCCCGCTCCCACAGGTACTGCACAGTTCTTAAGATCTGTGTTGGTCCTGTGGGAGCGGGCGTGCCCGCGAAGCAGGCGCCGCGATTACTCGATGAAAGTGACCACACCACCTTCCAGCGACTTCACCCGGGCTAGCGATTCAACGCGGTAGCCCTGGCTGTCCAGCTCGGCACGGCCGCCCTGGAACGACTTCTCGATGACGATGCCTAGGCCGGCCACGGTGGCGCCGGCTTGCTTGATGATCGAGATCAGCGCCTGCGACGCCTTGCCGTTGGCCAGGAAGTCGTCGATCACCAGCACGCGGTCGCTGCTGTTGAGGTGGCGCGGCGAGATGGCCACGGTGTTCTCGGTCTGCTTGGTGAAGGAGTACACCGAGGCGGTCAGCAGGTTCTCGGTCAGGGTCAGCGACTGGTGCTTGCGGGCGAAAATCACCGGCACGCCCAGCTTCAGGCCAGTCATCACCGCCGGGGCAATGCCCGAAGCTTCGATGGTGACGATCTTGGTCACGCCGGCACCTTCGAACAGGCGGGCGAACTCGTCACCGATCAATTGCATCAGCGCCGGGTCGATCTGGTGGTTGAGAAACGCGTCGACTTTGAGAACCTGGTCGGAAAGCACGATGCCTTCTTCGCGAATCTTCTGATGCAGTGCTTCCACTGTGATTTCCTCGATGAAACAAATGTGGCCGCTGGAGGCGGCAATATTAAAGAGTAATGGTTGATCAGCGTTTGAGCATTGCCCGGATATCGGCCAGGGCATTGTTGCCGCGTGCGGCCTTGACCTCGACCGGCGCATCGTCCAGGCCTTCCCAGGCCAGGTCGTCCGGTGGCAGTTCGTCGAGGAACCGGCTGGGCGTGCAGTCGATGATTTCACCGTACTGCTTGCGCTTGGCGGCGAAGGTGAAGGCCAGGGTCTGGCGTGCGCGGGTGATACCCACGTAGGCCAGGCGGCGTTCCTCTTCGATGGTGTCGGCCTCGATGCTGGAGCGGTGCGGGAGGATTTCCTCTTCCATGCCCATGATGAACACGTAGGGGAATTCCAGGCCCTTGGAGGCGTGCAGGGTCATCATCTGCACACCTTCGGCGTTCTCTTCTTCTTCCTGCTGGCGCTCGAGCATGTCGCGCAACACCAGCTTGCCGATCGCGTCCTCGATGGTCATGTCACCCTCTTCGTCCTTCTCGAGGGTGTTCTTCAGCGCTTCGACCAGGAACCAGACGTTGCTGATGCGGAACTCGGCCGCCTTGTCGCTGGCGGTCTGCTGGCGGATCCAGTTCTCGTAGTCGATGTCGCGGATCATCTCGTGCAGCGCGGCGATCGGGTCTTCCAGGGCGACCTTGTGGCGTACCCCGTCCAGCCAGTGCTTGAAGCGCTGCAAACGCTCGGTGTAGCGGGCATCAAGGTGTTCGCCCAAGCCCAGCTCCTCGCTGGCGGCGTACATCGAGATGCCACGCTCGGTGGCGTAGTTGCCGAGCTTTTCCAGGGTGGTGGAGCCGATCTCGCGGCGCGGTACGTTGATTACCCGCAGGTAGGCGTTGTCATCGTCCGGGTTCACCAGCAGGCGCAGGTAGGCCATCAGGTCCTTGACCTCCTGGCGGCCGAAGAAGCTGTTGCCGCCTGACAGGCGATACGGCACCTGGTGGTGCTGCAGCTTCAGTTCGATCAGCTTGGCCTGGTAGTTGCCACGGTAGAGGATGGCGAAGTCGCTGTACGGGCGGTTGGTGCGCAGGTGCAGGGTGAGGATTTCCATGGCCACGCGTTCGGCCTCGGCTTCCTCGTTCTTGCAGCGGATCACGCGGATCTCGTCGCCCACGCCCATCTCGCTCCACAGCTGCTTCTCGAACGCGTGCGGGTTGTTGGCGATCAGCACGTTGGCGCAGCGCAGGATGCGGCTGGTGGAGCGGTAGTTCTGCTCCAGCATGACCACTTTCAGGGAGGGGTAGTCCTCCTTGAGCAGCATCAGGTTCTCTGGACGGGCGCCGCGCCAGGCGTAGATCGACTGGTCGTCGTCGCCCACCACGGTGAACTGGTTGCGCATGCCGATCAGCATCTTCACCAGCAGGTACTGGCTGGCGTTGGTGTCCTGGTATTCGTCCACCAGCAGGTAGCGCACGCGGTTCTGCCAGCGTTCGAGCACATCGGGGTGCTCCTGGAACAGCTTGACCGGCAGCAGGATCAGGTCGTCGAAGTCCACTGCGTTGAACGCCTTGAGCGTGCGCTGGTAGTGGGTGTAGACGATGGCGGCGGTCTGCTCGCGCGGGTTGCGCGCATTTTCCAGGGCTTCTGGCGGCAGGATCAGGTCGTTCTTCCAGGCACCGATCATGTTCTTGATCTCGTCGATGCCGTCGTCGCCGGAATATTCCTTCTGCATGATGTCCGACAGCAGCGCCTTGATGTCGGACTCGTCGAAGATCGAGAAGCCCGGCTTGTAGCCCAGGCGCTCGTGTTCCTTGCGAATGATGTTCAGGCCCAGGTTGTGGAACGTGCACACCGTCAGGCCACGACCTTCCCCCGGACGCAGCAGGGTACCGACCCGTTCCTTCATCTCGCGTGCGGCCTTGTTGGTGAAGGTCATCGCCACGATGTACTGGGCACGGATACCGCAGTTCTGGATCAGGTGGGCAATCTTGCGCGTGATCACGCTGGTCTTGCCCGAGCCTGCACCGGCGAGCACCAAAAGAGGGCCGCCGACATAGTCACGGGCTTCCTGCTGCCGGGGATTGAGTCGGGACATGCTAGAAACCGGGGGTCGCCAGAAAATAGCCGCGCATTCTAACAGGCATGGGGCGGTTGTGGCGCGACCGTCTGACGTCTGAGTCAGACTTTTGTCCGTCCCACTATTAGTGCCACTAATCCTAGTAGCTGAAAAAATCATATTTGCCGGTTCGTCTCGTTTCGCGCAGGATGCACGACAAAATACGTCGGGATGCTACGCCCGTGAAAACATGTATAAAATTGAAAATCATTTTCATTAAATGCAGTAGCATACCTGGCAGTTATCGTTGCACCGTGAAGCCCTAAGGAGCCCGCTTGTCCACGCCTGTCGAACCATTGCGTTTGCTGCTGTTGGCCGATGAGCCGGAATGGGCCGCCTTGTTGCACGCGTGCATGCCTGCCCTGGGCGGCAGCGCCGTGCTGCTGACCGCGCCGAACTGGGAGGCGGTCGACAGCCTGTTCAGCCATGACCGCCATGCCGTGGTCCTGGCAACCCCGGCCCTGCAGCCGGTACCCGGGCGCTGCGAGCTGCCGACCATCCTGCTGCTCGACCGTGAGCCCGAGGTGGCGCCCAGCGCCGTCAGCGACTGGCTGGTGCGTGACCAGCTCAATACCGACAGCTTGCGCCGCTCGCTGCGCCATGTGCGCGAGCGCGGCGTGCTGGTGGCCACCTTGCAGCGCCTGGCCGAGCAGGACCCGCTGACCGGCATCGCCAACCGCCAAGGCTTCCAGGCTTTGTTGACCGCGCGCCTGGCCGAGAACGACGGCCGTGGCGTTGCCCTCGGCCACCTGGACCTGGACAACTTCCGCCATGTCAACGATGCCCTCGGCCACCAGAGCGGCGACCGCCTGATCCTGCAGGTGGTGGCGCGCCTGAAGCATCAGCTGGAGGCTGGCGACCAGCTGGCGCGCCTGGGCAGCGATGAGTTCGCCCTGCTGATCGACACCCGCCGCGACCCCAACCGCGCCGAATGGATTGCCGAACGCATCGTCGAGGCCCTGGCCGAACCCTACTGGATCGACGGCGAAAGCCTGCTGCTGGGTTGCAGCCTGGGCCTGGCCCATGCCCGTGCCCAGGGCGGCGCCGACCCGCTGATGTGGCACGCACACATCGCCATGCGCCAGGCCAAGGGCATCCAGGGCTGTACCTTCCATGTCTTCAATGAGCGCATCAACCGCAATGCCCGCAGCCTTGCCGACCTGGAAAGCGAGCTGCGCCGCGCCCTGCGCCGCGACGAGCTGGAGCTGCACTACCAGCCACGGCTGAACCTGGCCGACGGGCGCATCGTCGGCCTCGAGGCCCTGGTGCGCTGGCGTCATGCCGAGCGTGGCCTGTTGCCGCCCAGCGAGTTCGTGCCGCTGGCGGAGCAGAGCGGCCTGATCGTGCCGCTGGGCTACTGGGTGATTTCCCGGGCCCTGCGCGACATGCAGGTGCTGTGCGAGCGGGGGCTGGAGCCGCTGCATATGGCGGTCAACCTGAGTTTCCGCCAGTTCCAGGACAGCCAGTTGCTGGCCACCTTGAGCCGCCTGATCCTCGAGCACGGCGTGGATGCCCGCTGGCTGGAGTTCGAACTGACCGAAACGGCGGTGATGCGCCGCAACGAGCTGGTGCGCCAGACCATGGATGCACTGGGCCGGTTGGGCGTGCGCTTCTCGCTCGATGACTTTGGCACCGGGTTTTCTTCGTTCGTGCACCTCAACAGCCTGCCGATCACCTTGCTCAAGGTGGACCGCAGCTTCGTTGCGGAAATGGAAATGCGCGAAGAGAACCGCAAGCTGGTGCACGCCATGATCAACCTGGCGCACAACCTCAACCTCGAAGTGGTGGCTGAAGGGGTGGAGAGTGAAGAACAGCTGGACCTGTTGCGTGGGTTTGGTTGTGACCAGGTGCAGGGGTTTCTGGTCAGCAAGCCGTTGCCAGTGGAGGAGTTGATCGATTTTTTGCTGAAGGTGCCTGGCCGTCAGTTGGGTGCTGTCCTTTAAGGCCCTTTCGCGGGTAAACCCGCTCCCACAGGGTTGCGCGGTCCCTGTGGGAGCGGGTTTACCCGCGAAGAGGCCCTGACGTCAGGCCGAAGCAGCAGCCCCTGCACGAACCTCAGCCTTCACAAGCAACCGCTTCATCCGCCACTCAAAGCCAAAGGTCAGCGCCACCGCCGCACATGCCAGCCCCAACGCCAACCCCCACCAGATCCCGACCGCCCCACCGCCCAGATTGAACGCGAACAGCCAGGCACTCGGTGCCCCCACCAGCCAATAGCAGCACAGCCCGATCAGAAAGGTGGTCTTGGCATCCTTCAGCCCACGGATAGAGCCCATCGCGATGGTCTGCATGCCATCGAACAACTCGAACCAGGCGGCCACCATCACCAGTTGCACCGCCAGTTGGTAGATGGCTGCAAAGCCTGGGTCATTCCGGTCGATGAACAGCCCCACCAGCGCATCGGGCAGCAGCCAGAACAGAGCGGCGAAGGCAAACATGATCATTGCCCCGAAGCCGATGCCCACCCGCCCGGCGCTGCGCGCAGCCAGCAGGTTGCCAGCGCCGTAGTACAAGCCCACGCGCATGGTCACCGCATACGACAAGCCGGTGGGCACCATGAACGCCGTGGAGACGATCTGCAGGGCAATCTGATGCGCCGCCAGCTCGGTGCTGCCCAGCACGCCCATGCACAGCGCGGCGAAGGCGAACAGGCCCACTTCCACCATATAGGTGCCGCCAATCGGCAGGCCCAGCCGCCACAGCTCGCGCAGTGCTGGCAGTGACGGGCGCGACAGGCCCTTGCGCAGCGGGTAGGCGGCATAGGCCGAGTGCCAGCGGATATACAGCGCCAGGGCGATGGCCATGCCCATCGACACCACTGCGGTGACCAGGCCAATGCCCATCAGGCCCAGCTTGGGCAGGCCGAACATGCCCTCGATCAGCGCCACGTTGAACAGGTAGTTGAGCACCGTGCCGACCAGGCTGATGACCATCACCGGGGTCGAGCGACCCAGCGCGCTGGTGAAGCCGCGCAGGGCCATGAAGGTCAGGTAGCCGGGCAGGGCCAGCGGCAGCAGGGTGAGGAATTCGGCAGCCGAGGCCACGTTCTCGGGCTTTTGCCCGAACAGCAGCAGTACCGGTTCAAGGTTCCACAGCACCAGTGCAGCGAACAGCGCCAGGCCCCAGGCCAGCCAGAGGCCACTCTGCGCCAGGCGCGTGGCCCCCTCGATGTCGTTGGCGCCCTTGCGAATCGCCACCAGGGTGCCGACTGCGGCGATCACACCCAGGCAGAAAATCGACACGAACGAGTAGCTCGCCGCACCCAGGCCACCACCGGCCAGGGCCTGCGGGCTGATGCGGGCCATCATCAGGGTGTCGGTCAGCACCATCAGCATGTGCGCCAACTGCGAGGCGATCAGCGGCCCGGCCAGGCGCAGCAAAGCCTTGAGTTCTGTGGTGGGCGCGACGTGCATGGGGGTGTCCTTTTCCTGGGGTGATGACCGAAGCGCGATTCTGAGGCTTCGGTCAACTTTGCACAAAAGGATAAAAGCGATAGTTGGCATGAGTTGAACTCATGCATATATGCTCCTCGGTGATTCACTTTTCACGCCCATATTGCAGGTGCCTCATGTCACGCCAGCTACCACCGCTGTATGCCCTGCGCGCATTCGAAGCTGCCGCACGGCTTAGCTCCTTCACCCGTGCTGGCGAAGAGCTGTCGATCACCCAAAGCGCCGTCAGCCGGCATATCCGCACACTGGAAGAGCATTTTGCCTGCCGCCTGTTCGTGCGCAGTGGCCGCAGCCTGCAACTGACCGAAGCAGGGCGGGTGCTGCTGCCGGGTGTGCGTGAAGGCTTCGCCGCGTTCGAGCGGGCCTGCGAAACCTTGTGTGGCGAAGATGACATCCTGCGCATGAAAGCCCCCTCGACCCTGACCATGCGCTGGTTGCTGGCGTGTCTTAGCCGTTTTCGCCACCTGCAGCCGGGCAATGAAGTGCAACTGACCAGTGCCTGGATGGATGTCGACCATGTGGACTTCAACCAGGAGCCATTCGATTGTGCGGTGTTGCTCAGCGACGGGGTGTTCCCGGCGGATTGGGAGGTGCGCAAGCTGTTTCCGGAGTTGCTGATCCCGGTCGGTGCGCCAGACCTGCTCGACGAAGAGCCCTGGGACGTGCGCCGGCTGGCCGGTATCGAGCTGCTGCACCCCACGGTGGACAAGCGTGACTGGCGCGAATGGCTGGAGCGCATGGGCCTGCGCGACAAGGTATCGCTCAAGGGCGGGCAAGTGTTCGACACCCTGGAACTGGGCATGATTGCCGCGGCGCGTGGCTACGGGATATCCATGGGCGACTTGTTGATGGTGGCAGAGGATGTGGCGCAGAAGCGCTTGAGCCTGCCCTGGCCGACGGCGGTGCCCAGCGGCATGGATTATTACCTGGTATGGCCACGCACCCGGCGTGGGGGCGAGCGGTTGCGGCGCTTGAGTGCGTTTCTGCAGCAGGAGGTGGCGGCGATGGATTTGCCCGATGTGGAAATCCTGCCGCCCCTTTGATCGCCTGCACCGGCCTCTTCGCGGGCTCGCCCGCTCCCACAGGTTTGAGCGCTACTGACTGTGCTGCCTGTCCTGGCCTCATCGCCGGCAAGCCAGCTCCCACAGGGGGCTGCACCTGCCTCAGGCTTGATGTGATCCTGTGGGAGCTGGCTTGCCGGCGATAGGGGCGCAAAGCGGCCCCGGCGATCTGTAGCCTTACATCGAACCCAGGTTCAGCGCCTGCGCACAAGCCTGCAGCGAGCGGCGCTCGCTCTGCGCATACAGTGCCAGCTCATCCTGCACCTGTAGCCCCAACGCCGCTTCAAAGGCATCGCGGTTGGCGTTGCTGCCGTACTCGGCCTGCGCATCGTCACCCAGGTTGGACTGGAAGATCCCCGCCGCACTCACCGGCAGGAAGTCCTCGTATACCAGCGCCTCGAAGTGCACATGGCCGGCCTCGATCAAGCCCTCCAGAGTAGTCGGGCGGCCGTCCTGGTCGCGCGCGGCCAGGCCCTTCTCGGTGGCGAAGTAGCGGAAGTATGCCAGGCCCTGTTCACGCATCTGCGCCAGGTCGTCCGGGAATTCGGCAAAGGTGTCCTTCAGCAGCGCCATGTAGCGCTCGGCGTTGGCCTCGGCCGGTGCACCACCCAGGGCGGCGCGGGTGGCGTCGAGCAGTTTGTCGTACAGCTGGCGACCCTTCGGCGTCAGCGCCGCGCCGCGTTGTTCGATCTCGCCAAAACGCGCGGTGTGGCTGCCTTCGCTGCCCTGCTGGTCGCTGAAGGCGACCTTTTCCTGCAGGGCCTTGAAGCTGGTCTGGCGCAGCAGGATCGGGTGGCGGCGGGTGGGCGGGCCTTCGACCACGGCCTTTGGCGGAATACCCTTGGCCGGCATGCCAACCTGGATCGCATCGATGTCCAGCGTTCGCGGGGTCAGGTGGTTGATGTGCGGGCCCTTGAAGGCCACTACGTCGGCGATCAGGCGATGCTGGTCGTGCAGTTGCTGGTACTGCTCGGCAGTGACGGTGGCGTCATGGTGCCAACGGAAGGTGTGCAGCGCTTCCTGCACGAACGCCTGGGCATCCGCGGCGTTCAGGCCGCCATCGCGTTCGCACTGGGCGATCAGTTCGAGGGCACGGGTGGTGAAGATCTGGCGTTTGGCCAGGATGCTCTGCGCCAGTTCGCGCAGTTGCGGGTTGTCGATCAGCTCCAGGCGCAGCAGCGAGGTGAACACACGGAACGGGCTGACGTGCAGGGATTGCTCGTGCACGGCGCGGAAGGCGGTGGAGTGCACTGGTACGCCGGCGGAGCTGAGGTCGTAGTAGCCAACCGGCTGCATGCCCATTACCGCGAACAGGCGGGCGATGGTGGCCAGTTCTGCTGCGCTACCGACGCGGATGGCACCGTGGCGCTCTTGGTCCAGGCGCTCGATTTCGCCGGTCCAGCGCAGGGCCTGGGCGACCTCGGGTTGCTGGGCCATGACCTGCTGGTTGATTTCGCTCACCAGCTCCAGCAGCGTGCCGTACAGCGGCACTTCCTGTTTGTACATGAGCGACATGGCGGCAGAGAACTGCGCGCGAATGCTGTCGGGGCTGACGAAATCGTGGGCGGGCATCGCTAGCTTCCTGGTTGGGTTCGGACGCTTACATGAAAGCTGGGAATGCACTTGGCTCACAAGCGAAAAAAAGTGGCTCAGTCATTCCATTTTTGATCGACCTCCAGGGCCCTATCGCCGGCAAGCCAGCTCCCACAGGGACCGCACAATGCCTGAGCCTTGTGCCATACCCTGTAGGAGCGGGCTTGCCCGCGAAGAGGCCCTCAAGCCGATAGCTGCTCGCCAATCCACTCCACCAACGCCCGCACCTTGGGCACCTCCGCCGCATGCTCGGCATATGCCAGGTAATGCGCCCCGGCACTGCGCATCGCATGATTCCACGGCACTACCAAACTCCCTTCCGCCAATTCCTTCGCCGCCAGGTAGCGTGGTACCAACGCCACCCCGCACCCAGCCTGCGCCGCGCTCAGCGCCATATAGAACGTATCGAAGCGCGGCCCATGGTAGGCGCTGACGCTCTGCAGGTCCTGCTCCAGAAACCACTCATGCCAGGCCTCCGGTCGCGAGGTGCTTTGCAGCAGCACCAGGTCGGCCAGCTCCCCGGCATCGCTCGGTTCACGCCCGGCCAGCAGCTCCGGCGCACACACCGGCACCACTTCTTCGCGGAACAGTTCCACGCAGGTAGCCCCCGGCCAGGTGCCCTGGCCATAGAAGAACACTACATCCGCCGACCCCTGCAGCAGGGCGAACGGCTCCATCTCGTTGCGGATATCCAAGTGGATGTTGGTGTGGCGCTTGCCAAAGCCTTTGAGATGCGGGATCAACCAGCGCACGCCAAAACTCGGTTGAGTGGCTACCTTCAATATCTCGGTCTGCTCGCCGTAGGTGAGGACGTAGCGGCTGGACATATCCACCTGGGTGAGGATCTTGTTCACCTCGGCCAGGTACAGGCTGCCGGCCGGGGTCAGCTGCAGCCGCCGGCGAATGCGCAGGAACAGGTGATGGCGCAGCATGTCTTCAAGCTGCGCCACTTGCTTGCTGACCGCGCTCTGGGTCAGGTGCAGCTCTTCGGCGGCACGGGTAAAGCTCAAATGGCGGGCTGCAGCTTCAAAGCACTGCAGGGCGGTCATGGAGGGCACCAGGCGTTTGGACATAGCGGTCTCTGCGGCTCGAATCATTACCTGACGGAATGATATGCGGAATAAAGGTCGTTTGTTGCACCGGTGTGATCGGATTAATACTGATCCACATCATTTTTCCACCCCATCACCCGATGTAGGAGAAGCACAAATGGTTGCTGGATTGCTCGAGCGCCTTGGCGTTGCCGCCGAGGCTTACACCCAGGGCGACTACCCTGTTCACACGCCGATCGACGGCAGCCAGATCGCCTCGGTGAAACTGCTCGGCAAGGCCGAGACCATCGCCCGCATCGATCAGGCCCAGCGCGCCTTCGAAGCCTGGCGCAGTGTGCCGGCCCCGCGCCGTGGCGAACTGGTACGCCTGTTCGGCGAAGTGCTGCGTGAGCACAAGGCCGACCTCGGCGAGCTGGTGTCGATCGAAGCCGGCAAGATCACCCAGGAAGGCCTGGGCGAAGTGCAGGAAATGATCGACATCTGCGACTTCGCCGTTGGCCTGTCGCGCCAGCTGTACGGCCTGACCATTGCCTCCGAGCGCCCTGGCCACCACATGCGTGAAACCTGGCATCCATTGGGTGTGGTCGGCGTGATCAGCGCCTTCAACTTCCCGGTCGCCGTGTGGGCCTGGAACACCGCCCTGGCCCTGGTGGCTGGTAACTCGGTGGTGTGGAAGCCTTCTGAAAAGACCCCGCTGACCGCCCTGGCCTGCCAGGCACTGTTCGAAAAAGCCCTGAAAGCCTTCGGCGATGCCCCGGCTGGCCTGGCACAACTGGTGATCGGCGGCCGTGAAGCCGGCGAAGCCATGGTCGACGACCCGCGCGTACCGCTGGTCAGCGCCACCGGCAGCACCCGCATGGGGCGTGAAGTCGGCCCACGCGTGGCTGCCCGCTTCGGTCGCAGCATTCTTGAACTGGGCGGTAACAACGCCATGATCCTGGCGCCGAGCGCAGACCTGGACCTGGCCGTGCGCGGCATCCTGTTCTCCGCGGTCGGCACTGCCGGCCAGCGTTGCACCACCCTGCGCCGCCTGATCGTGCACCGCTCGATCAAGGACGAAGTGGTTGCCCGGGTCAAAGCCGCCTACGGCAAGGTGCGCATCGGCGACCCGCGCAAGGACAACCTAGTTGGCCCGCTGATCGACAAGCAGTCGTTCGACGCCATGCAGGGCGCGTTGGCCAAGGCCCGCGACGAAGGTGGCCAGGTATTTGGTGGCGAGCGTCAGCTGGCCGACCAGTACCCGAACGCCTACTACGTATCGCCTGCCATTGCCGAAATGCCAGCGCAGAGCGATGTGGTGCGCCACGAAACCTTCGCCCCGATCCTCTACGTGCTGGCCTACGACGACTTCGAAGAGGCCCTGCGCCTGAACAACGAAGTGCCACAAGGCCTGTCGTCGTGCATCTTCACCACCGACATCCGTGAGGCCGAGCGCTTCCAGAGCGCCTCGGGTAGCGACTGCGGCATCGCCAACGTCAACATCGGCACCAGCGGCGCCGAGATCGGCGGTGCGTTCGGTGGCGAGAAAGAGACTGGCGGTGGTCGTGAGTCTGGTTCGGATGCCTGGAAAGGCTACATGCGTCGCCAGACCAACACCGTGAACTACTCGCGCGAGCTGCCGCTGGCGCAGGGTATCGTGTTCGACTGATGGATTGATGCTGCATGGCCGGGGGCCTCGCCCCCGGTTCGCGGGCAAGCCCGCTCCTACAGGGATCGGTGCCATTTGTGCGATCCCTGTAGGAGCGGGCTTGCCCGCGAATGGGCTGCAAAGCAGCCCCAACAAGAACAAATTGCTGGAGCCGGGCCATGTCCGAACTGCGTCAACAATGCTTGTGGGAATTCGTCAGCAAACCGAGCGTCGCCGCCCAGGCCCTGGCCGGTGAGCACAAGGCCGATGTCTGCGTGATCGGTGGCGGCATTACCGGCCTCTCGGCGGCCATCCACCTGCTCGAACAGGGCAAGTCGGTGATCCTGCTGGAGGCGTGGAAGATCGGCCACGGTGGCTCCGGACGCAACGTCGGCCTGGTCAACGCCGGCACCTGGATCCGCCCCGACGACGTCGAGGTCACCCTCGGCCAGAAGCAGGGCAGCCGCCTGAACAAGGTACTCGGCGAAGCCCCGGGCGAAGTGTTCGCCATGATCGAGCGTCTTGGCATCGACTGCCAGGCCCAGCACAAAGGCACGTTGCACATGGCGCACAACGCCACCGGCATCGCCGACCTTGAAGCCCGCCACGAGCAATGGCGCCGCCGCGGTGCCGACGTCGAGCTGCTGACCGGCGCCCAGTGCCAGGAATACTGCGGTACCAACAAGATTTCCGCCGCGCTGCTCGACCGCCGCGCCGGCACCATCAACCCGATGGGCTATACCCAAGGCCTGGCTGCTGCCGTGGTGCGCCTGGGTGGCAAGCTGTTCCAGCAGTCCTCGGTCGAAGGCCTGGAGCGTGACGGCGATGCCTGGCGGGTGAACACCGCGCGCGGCTCGGTGCGCGCCGACAAGGTGGTGATTTCCACCGGCGCCTACACCGAAGGTGACTGGAGCAACCTGCAGAAGCAGTTCTTCCGCGGTTACTACTACCAGGTGGCGTCCAAACCGTTGCAAGGCGCGGCTGCCGACAAGGTACTCCCACACGGCCAGGGCTCGTGGGATACCCGCACCGTACTCAGCAGCATCCGTCGCGACGATCAGGGCCGCCTGCTACTCGGCAGCCTGGGCCGGGTCGACAACAAGCCGGCATGGTTCGTGCGCAGCTGGGCCGACCGGATCCAGAGCCATTACTACCCCGAGCTGGGCAAGGTTGAGTGGGAAATGCACTGGACCGGCTGCATCGACTTCACCCCCGACCACCTGATGCGCCTGTTCGAACCGGCACCGGGGTTGGTGGCCGTGACCGGGTACAACGGCCGGGGCAATACCACCGGTACCGTGATTGGCCGGGCGTTTGCCGAGTTTCTGCTGAAGGGCGAGGCGGATAGCCTGCCGATTCCGTTCTCGCCGATGAGCGGCGTGAGTGCGCCTTCGCTGCGCACCGCGTTCTACGAGTCCGGGTTCTCGCTGTATCACGCGGGGCAATGCTTGAGGGTTGTGTTGTAAGCACTGGCCCTATCGCCGGCAAGCCAGCTCCCACATTGACCGCATCGGCCTCAAGCCTTGCGCAGTACCTGTGGGAGCTGGCTTGCCGGCGATAGGGCCAGTACAGGCCTACTTGTGCAACCAGCTAAGGAAGCCGCCCTTCTTGATCAGGGCGGGCTTTTGCAGCAACAACGACTCCCGGCTCTGCCGCCGGAACCGCTGCAACTTGTTCAATGCGGTCTGCACCTCGCCGCGCTGCACCAGGCAGCTCTTCACCTGTTCCTTGTCGATCCTGTACAGCACGCAACCGGTCAGCGTACGGAACTCGGCAAACGAGTCATCCTCATCGATAATCCCCTCGATTCCCAGCACCTCCCCCGGCCCCATGCGCCCGGCCTCGACCAGCTTGTCGCCATCGCGGATCGACGCCGAAACCACGCCGCTGCCAATCACCAGCAGATGATCGGAATGCTCGCCCACGCCCAGGATCACCTGGTCCGCCAGGTATTCCACCGCGGTCATGCGCTGGCTCAGTGCATCGCGCTCTTCACCGCCCAGCGAGCGGAACACCCGCACCTCGTCCAGCACCTCGCGCTGGCGGCTGCGCGGCGGCAGCGCTAGGTCCACGTTCCACATCACTCCGCTTGCCTCCAGGTGCCGGTGCGCCAGGTCGAACAGCTGGTTGCGCGCGTCGCCCTTGGCGCCTGCGTCGGCCACGAAACCGCTGGCCTCGTACTCCACGGACTCCAGTGTCGAAGCCTTCACCGTCACCTTCGGTTTTGGCGTGGCAAGAATGGCACTGACGCCCTGCAAGGCCTTTTCCAGCGCATCGAACACCCGCTTGGGCCGCACCTTGGCCGGCACCACCACGCTGATCGACACCCCGTGCACATCGGCCGGGCGGCTGTGGTTGAGCAGCCGCGCCTTGGCCGCCACCGAGTTGGGGATCACCGCCAGGCTGCCGTTGCCGGTCAGCAGGCGCGTGGCGCGCCAGTCGATATCCAGCACTTTGCCCTCGGTCCCGTCGATGGAGATCGAATCGCCGATCTGATAGGGCCGCGTGGTATTCAGCACGATGCCGCTGAACACGTCGGCCAAGGTGCTCTGCAGTGCCAGGCCGATGACGATGGCCATCACCCCGGAGGTGGCCAGCAGGCCCTTCACCGGCAGTTGCAGTACATAGCCTGCGGCGGCGACCACGGCAGCCAGGAAGATCAGCGCCCCCAGCACATCCTGCAGCAACCGCCCGCCATGGCTGCCACGGGCCACCAGCAGCAGGCCGAACACCACCGTGACCGTGCGCGCGCCGAACAGCCACCAGCCGATCGCCAACACCGTGGCCATCAGGTTGCGCGAAACATCGTCCGCCCAGGGTGGCGGTTGCAGCGGGCTCATGCCGGCGGCCACCAGCACCGAGCTGAACAGCAGGAAGATCACCAGCCGCGTGCCGATGCGCCAGGCCCGGCGCTGGATCGGGATGATTTGCCAGAGCACGAGGTCGAGCAGGATCAGGGCGGTACCGAGCGACAACGGGGATGACTGGATGAACGCCAGCATGGTGGTCTCGGGGGTGAGGGGAGGGCTGTGGATAGTAATAGAGCAGGTTGGTCGGGCAGGCAATGGAGCCTGTGCCGGCCTCTTCGCGGGCAAGCCCGCTCGTAATGCCGAGTAACTTGATGGATGGCTTCGGTAGGTGGCCATCGTTGACTTGATCCAGGAGTGTTGTTAGCGTTTCACCTGAGCGCGAAACCAGCTGCCATTCAGCGGCAATAGCTGGCGTAGGAACCCCGTCGATGGCTGAATCATCAGCGTCGGGTGAGACCTCCACACCCCGGCTTGAGGGTGTGTATATGAATATCAAGCATGAACATAGGGCCACTGGTGACAGTGGCCTTTTTCTTTGTTCGGCAGAAAAGCGTATCGCTTGTAGAGCAGCGTCCCATGGCGATGCTTGTTCAGCGCCTTTGCGTCGCACTGCATGAAATTCCACAGCATTTTTCCGTTGTCGAGTGTCACGACTACCAGCATCTGTCGTTTGGTTTCGTACGCTCCAATGAAGGCCAGCCGGTTGGTGCCATTGGTGTAGGCGACCTGCCACACCTCAAATGGTCCGATCAGCGTATCCAGCGCTACTTTCACATAGCGTTCCCGGGCGTCTTGTCGCTTCTCGACGATGTGACGGATACAGCTGCGCTGAATTCGGATGTCGCCCATTGGGGTTCTGACGGTTACCAGGCCAGCTTTTTCACTGTTAAAGCCCAGATGCTGCGCAGCGAGTGCGATTGCGGCGTCATGTGAACTGGCAGCAGCTAGTTCTTCGACAGCCTGGGCACGCAATTCCCGCGCAAGCGTTCTGAGGTCCGGTAGTTGTTCGTCGAGCCAGGTGTTCTGGCCTTTCTTCTCGGCGATCTTCGCGACTGGGTTGTTGGGGCTCAATGAGATACCTGGCTGCGAACAATGTCACAGATGCGATAGCGGCCAAGTGAGCCTATGAAGAAGGGGGGCCTCGAACAATCAGAAGGAGGGTGACGCGTTTTGTAGGGCGTTTCCTGTATTGAGGCAGAGCAAGCCGAGCACCGCAGCCTGCTCCGGCCTGTTGCAATGCACTTCAACTTACGGGCTGTGACTCAATCCCGTCCAGCAATGCCTCAACCAGCCCTTCTGCCATTTCGACTGCATTCAGGTTGCTCCAGAACAAGCTCTTGCCGGTTTCGTCCAGGTGCTCCAGGGCTTTGTAGCCACAGTCGTAGGCACCACGCAGGTACTGCGCGACATGCACCAGAGCGTCGTGGGCGCAGATGCCCGGGTTTACTGTGAACAAAGGGGGATGGCCGGCATCGCAGCGGCTGAAGGCGCGTTGTGTGGTGTTGGGGAGGGGGGGATTGGGAACAATTTTTTTCATAGCCAAACTCCGATAGAGGTTGGCCGGCACCATCCGTTTCCACGCGAAGGGTGGCGGCTGCACGCGGGGTGGAAAGCCGGGCTATCGGAACCCCGGCAGGCCATTCGGCCTCCCGCGTACAGCTGCCATGACAACAGCTGTTCCGATAACCTGCCGGGTTTCCACACCCGATCGCTGAACCGACAGCGACCCGGCAAGCGTAGAGAGCAGGCATTCCCCGGACAATCAGACGGGTGTCGACACGGTGCGTAGGATAATTCTTCAGGCCATGCGCATACGTAGGAAATGGCCCGGAAGGAAGTAGGACGTCGCTGAGAATTCGGTGTGTTGGATCCGCTACGCGGCCCTTCGTGGGTAAGCCCACTTACACGGGAGTTGTATCCGACTGGCTAGAAGTGGCTGGCCGTGAGGTTTGTATGGGCGAGGTTAGTGTTTGCGTGATAGCTCTATCCACATCCGAATCAAACAACCGCTCCAGCTTCACTGCACCTGCAGCACGGTCAGACCCAACATGCTTTAACCGAGGAACATTGTCTCGGGAAGGGTGGCAGCCTGTACCGGCTACTGGGCTGCAAGGCAGTTCAGGCCCTAACTACTGCCTGGCCGATACTGCAGGGCTTCGGCCAGATGCGCCCGGCCGATTGCCTCGCCGCCCTCGAGGTCCGCCAGCGTCCTTGCCACCTTCAGCAGCCGGTGCGCTGCCCGCAACGACAAGGTCAGCCGTTCACACGCCCCCTCCAGCCAAGCCTGGTCCGCCGCCACCAGCCCGCAATGGCGGCGCAACCCCTCCAGGTCGAGAAACGCATTGGCACACCCTTGTCGCCGGTGTTGCACTTCCCGCGCCTTGGCTACCCTGGCGGCGACATCGGCACTGGTTTCACCGCAAGGCTGGTTGTTCAGCGTGGTGCTCTCGCGGGCCACGGTCAGGTGCAGGTCGATGCGGTCCAGCAACGGCCCGGACAGTTTGTTGCGATACCGCGCGATCTGCTCGGTGCTGCAGCGGCAGCGGCCAGTGGGGTCGCCCAGGTAGCCGCAAGGGCAGGGGTTCATTGCTGCTACCAGCTGGAAACGCGCGGGAAAGCGCACTTTGTCGCGAGCCCGGGCAATCACGATCTCACCCGATTCCAGCGGTTCGCGCAGCACTTCCAGCACCCGCCGTTCGAACTCCGGCAGTTCGTCCAGAAACAGCACGCCATGGTGGGCCAGGGTAATTTCGCCTGGTTGCGGCCGGCTGCTGCCGCCGACCAGGGCCGGGCCAGAGGCGGAGTGGTGGGGGTGGCGAAACGGTCGCTGTGGCCAGCTGTTAAGCGGTGTATGCCCGCTGACCGACTGGATTGCCGCCACTTCCAGCGCCTCGTGCTCGTCCAGCGGGGGCAGCAGGCCGGGCAGGCGGCTGGCGAGCAAGGTCTTGCCGGTGCCCGGTGGCCCGGTGAACAACAGGTTGTGCGCCCCGGCCGCTGCCAGCAGCAGGGCCCGCTTGGCTGCCAGTTGGCCCTGCACTTCGCTCAGGTCCGGGTAGGGCCGTTGATGCAGGATCAAACCGTTGGCGGCATACGGCGGTAGTGGCACCTGACCGTTCAGGTGGGCGACCAGCTCCAGCAGGTGCCCCACTGCATACACCACCAGCCCGCCGGCCAGGCTGGCTTCCTCGGCATTCTCCTGTGGCACCACCAGCGCCCGGCCTGCTTCGCGTGCCGCCAGTGCTGCGGGCAACACGCCTTGGACCGGGCGCAATTTGCCGGACAGCGCCAGTTCGCCCAGGCATTCGACATCGGCGAGGGTGGCCGTTGGCACCTGGCCGTCGGCGGCAAGGATGCCCAGGGCAATGGCCAGGTCATAACGCCCGCCATCCTTGGGCAGGTCGGCGGGGGCGAGGTTCTGGGTAATACGCCGCTGCGGATAGTTCAGACCAGAGTTGACGATGGCGCTGCGTACCCGGTCCTTGCTTTCCTTGACCGTGGTTTCCGGCAGGCCGACCAGGGTGAGATGGGGCAGGCCATTGGCCAGGTGAGTTTCGACGCTGACCGCGGGTGCCTGCACGCCCACTTGGGCGCGGCTGTGGACGAGGGCTAGGGACATGGACGCTCCGTTGTCGCTGGGAATGGGCCGCTTCCTGCGGCTGCGTCAAGAATAGCCAGCGCGGCCACGACAGGCGCAAGAAGTGTGCGTCGTGGTTTTTCAGGACAGGGGTTTTTCCTGTGTTTTCATGCAGCTCGACAAGAGTGGAACTGGTTGCGCCATGCGCTGGTCGCACGCCCCGGCTGCTTCGAAGGGCAACGCGCACACCAATGCCCGCGCACACCTATCACAGGAGTTACTGGCCCGAAACAAACGTAGGAGCGAGCGCCAGCTCGCGATGCGCCGCGCGGGCGGCGCTCGATCTCACAGGCGCTGCATATCCTGTGGCAAACACCTGTCAGCCCTGATGCGGCCCCTGTGTGCGGGCAAGCCCGCGAAGCAGGCGACGCGGTGGATGGCACCGGCTGCGCCGGTGTTCGCGGGCATGCCCGCTCCCACAGGTCAACCCTCAAGCTCAGGGCTTGGCGCCGAGGATGATGTGCGAGGCCTTGATCAGCGCAGTGGCTTTCACGCCTGGCGCCAGGCCCAGCTCCTGCACGGCTTCGCGGGTGACGATGGCATACACCTCGGTGCCACCAGCCAGCTTCAGCACCACTTCGGCATTCACCGCGCCATCACCCACGCGTACCACTTCACCTTCCAGCGCGTTGCGGGCCGACAGCCTGTAGCCGGCGGCATCGGTCAGCAACACTACCCACGGCGCCTTGACCAGCGCCACGGCCTCTTTGCCGACATTGATGCCGAGGTTGTGCAGGCTGGCCATGGTGACTACCGCCACCAGTTTCTCACCGCCACCCAAGGTCAGTTCGACTTCGGCATTGACCGCACCGGGCTGAACGTTGGAAACCTTGCCTTCGAAAACATTGCGTGCGCTGACTTTCATGGGGAAACGCTCCGTGTGTCGATTGTTATTCCGGCGTGCTGGGTGCCAGCCGGGCCTCCAGCTCGGCCACTTGTTTTTCCAGCGCCTCGAGGCGTGTACGGGTGCGCGCCAGCACGACCATCTGGCTGTCGAATTCTTCGCGGCTGACCAGGTCCAGCTTGCTGAAGGCACCTTGCATCAGCACCTTGAACTGGCTTTCCAGCTCCGCGCGGGGCTGGGCGGTATCGCTGCTGAACAGGCGCGAGGCCTGGTCGCTCAGGGCGTCGAGAAGGGCTTTGGGCGCGAGCATGGGCTGTCCATCGAAACTGAGAAATGGCTGGCAGTGTAGCACGCACGAACGTGGCCCTTGATTGCACATCGGTCCTTGTGGGGGCAACTGTCTTGCTCGATATCCCAATGCTTGCGCGATTGCCTGTGGGAGCGGCCTTGTGTCGCGAAAGGGCTGCAAAGCAGCCCCAGCAATTTGTGCACCGGAGCAGAAATCCTGGGGCCGCTTTGCGGCCCTTTCGCGACGCAAGGCCGCTCCCACAAAGATTGCACGCGATTGCACATTTTTCGAGCAACAGGCCCTGCCGGCGTGCACCGAAGTTGTGCATGTTTTCCATGCTGGCGACTGGCCAATCCCGACTGTTTCACATAACTCGCTGTTTTCCGGGACTTTGATGGAACTGGCAAGGTTTCTGCAAAGACCTGTGCGAGCCATGCACTGATGCAGTTCCTTGTGACCAGGCAGTGCGCACGCGGAGCCGGATGCCGACGACGCGTTACAAAGCCAACCGCTGCGCTTAGACTTGAGACGGGTTTGTTTTCCTGGGGCAAGTCCACCAAATCGGGAGAGAGTTTCATGAAGCTAGTCACAGCCATCATCAAGCCGTTCAAGCTGGACGACGTGCGCGAGTCGCTGTCGGAAATCGGCGTGCAGGGCATCACCGTCACCGAAGTCAAAGGCTTCGGTCGGCAGAAGGGCCACACCGAGCTGTACCGCGGTGCTGAATACGTGGTGGATTTCCTGCCCAAGGTGAAGATCGATGTCGCCATCGATGACAAGGACCTTGATCGGGTAATCGAAGCCATCACCAAGGCAGCCAACACCGGCAAGATCGGTGACGGCAAGATTTTCGTGGTGAATCTGGAGCAGGCGATCCGTATCCGTACCGGCGAGACCGATACCGACGCGATCTAAGCAGCAAAAAGCCTCACCAAACCCCAAAGCCCCAGGAGAAAACAACATGACTCTGCGTAAGATCGCAGGGCTAGGAGCCCTATTGTCCCTCGTAATGCCCGGGCTTGCCCTGGCAGAGGAAGCTGCCCCAGCGCTGAACTCCGGCGACACCGCCTGGATGCTGACCGCAACGGCGCTGGTGCTGTTCATGACCATTCCGGGCCTGGCCCTGTTCTATGGCGGTATGGTGCGTTCCAAGAACGTGCTGTCGGTGATGATGCAATGCTTTGCAATCACCGGCCTGATGAGCATTCTCTGGGTCGTCTACGGCTACAGCATGGCCTTCGATACCACCGGTATGGAAAAGGGCGTGCTCAACTTCAATTCCTTCGTTGGCGGCTTCTCCAAGGCGTTCCTCAGCGGCGTCACCCCCGACAGCCTGACCTCGGACGCCGCGCTGTTCCCTGAAGCGGTATTCATCACCTTCCAGATGACCTTCGCCATCATCACCCCGGCGCTGATCGTCGGTGCCTTCGCCGAGCGCATGAAGTTTTCCGCGATGCTGGTGTTCATGGGCGTCTGGTTCACCCTGGTGTATGCGCCGATCGCGCACATGGTCTGGAGCGGTGACGGCGCGCTGATGTGGGACTGGGGCGTGCTGGACTTCGCTGGCGGCACCGTGGTGCATATCAACGCCGGTATTGCAGGCCTGGTCTGCTGCCTGGTGCTGGGCAAGCGCAAGGGCTACCCGACCACACCGATGGCCCCGCATAACCTGGGCTACACCCTGATGGGCGCGGCCATGCTGTGGATCGGCTGGTTCGGCTTCAACGCAGGCTCTGCCGCTGCCGCCAACGGCACCGCTGGCATGGCCATGCTGGTGACCCAGATCGCTACCGCCGCTGCTGCCCTGGGCTGGATGTTCGCCGAGTGGATCGGCCACGGCAAACCGAGTGCCCTGGGCATCGCCTCGGGTGTGGTTGCCGGCCTGGTCGCCATCACTCCGGCTGCAGGCACCGTGGGCCCGATGGGCGCCCTGGTGATCGGCCTGTCCTCGGGTGTGATCTGCTACTTCTGCGCCACCAGCCTCAAGCGCAAGCTGGGCTATGACGACTCGCTGGACGCCTTTGGTGTGCATGGTATCGGCGGCATCATCGGCGCCATTCTCACCGGTGTGTTCGCCGCCCCGGCGCTGGGCGGCTTCGGTGAAGTCACCGAGATCGGCATGCAGGTCTGGATCCAGGCCAAGGGCGTGATTTTCACCGTGGTCTACACCGCCATCGTCACCTACGTGATCCTCAAGGTTCTGGATGTGGTGATGGGCCTGCGGGTCAACGAAGAAGAAGAGTCGGTCGGCCTCGACCTGGCTCAACACAACGAACGTGGTTACAACCTGTAACTGCGACGCGGTAAAAACTTGCCCGGCTTGCCGGGCATTTTTTTGTCAGATTTTTAGCATTTTATGCACAGCAAACGGTTTATCCGACACGTTCGCGACGTAGGCATAAAACTTACAAAACGCAGAGCATTCATGGTGCTTTGCTTTTTCTGCTGGCGCGCTAGAATGCGCGCCGAAGGGTGTTTGACGAGTAGTCCACACGCTTCGCCAGCCTTTGCTAGGCTTGCCAGTAGCGTGTGGCCAGCAGGGGCTAATGGATTTGTCAGGTCCTGCCAGGAGCAGGGCCTGCTGGGTGCCGCCTCCCACCAGGAGCGCCGACCCAAGGGCAGTGGCCTAACCCACGGCCAGTTGAATTTTCACTGGTGGCTGCCGGTCTACGGCTGCACTGGTCTATAACTAACCTGCTTTTCGCAAGTCATGAGGTAGAACATGAGCGACGACGATCTGGAAAATGATGACCTCGAAGTAGGCGACGAAGACGAGGGCGATGAAGGCCTCGAAGCGGCAGCTGATGACGGCGCCGAAGACGCTGGCGATGACGATAGCAGCCCGGCACCCGCTGCCAAGGGCAAGTCCAAGGCGGCGGTCTCGGTAGACGAGATGCCGAGCATGGAAGCCAAGCAGAAGGAACGTGATGCCCTGGCCAGGGCCATGGAGGAGTTCCTCGCTCGTGGTGGCAAGGTTCAGGAAGTCGAGGCCAACGTTGTCGCCGACCCGCCCAAGAAGCCGGACAACAAGTACGGCAGCCGCCCTATCTGAGTGGCTGAACGCAAAAAAGCCCGCCGTCGCTGCGGGTTTTTTTGTGCCTGTTTATGTCGCCTGTGCCGGCCTCTTCGCGGGCTCGCCCGCTCCCACAGGGACCGCGCAGTGGCTGAGGGCGGCAGTGAGCCTGTGGGAGCGGGCGTGCCCGCGAATGGGCCGCAAAGCGGCCCCTTTCAGCGCCAGCGCGCGAGAATGTCGGGCAGCTGCGACAGGCGCTGGATTTCGGCATCCGGCGCCTGCTCGCCGACCCAGGCCTTGCCCTGCGGGTTGAACCACACGGCCCGCAGCCCGGCGCGTTGGGCGCCGGCAATGTCATCGCCCGGGTGGTCGCCGATGTGCACCGCCGCGTTGGCGTCCACGTCACCGCGGCGCAGGGCTTCGAGGAACGGCGCCGGGTCTGGCTTGCCGATGCCAAGGTCCTCGGCGCACAGGGCAAAGCGGAAGTAGTCCGCCAGCCCCAGCCGGCTCACGTCAGCATTGCCGTTGGTGACCACGCCCAGGGTGTAGTGATGGCGCAAGATCTCCAGCACCGGCTGCACCTCGGGGAAGATTTCCACCTGGTGGCGGGCATGCAGGAATACCTCGAAACCTTCATTGGCCAGCTCCTGCGCATGCTTCTCGCTGTAGCCGACTTCTTCCAGGGCATGGAACAGCACCCGCCGGCGCAAGGCGCTGATGCGATGCTTGAGGCCAGGCTCAGCCTGCACCAGGCGCTCGCGGATGGTGAACAGGTGCTCCACCGGCACGCCGCCAAGGATCGGAGCGTTGGCTTCGAGCCAGTCGCGCAGCACGACTTCCGCGCTGGCGATGACCGGGGCGGTGTCCCACAGAGTGTCGTCGAGGTCGAAGGTGATCAGCTTGATGCTCATGAGTCTGTGCCTTTGCTGCGTTTGGCCCGAGGATGGGCGCTGTCGTACACCGCAGCCAGGTGCTGGAAGTCCAGGTGGGTGTAAATCTGCGTGGTGCCGATGTCGGCATGGCCGAGCATCTCCTGCACCGCGCGCAGGTCCTGGGACGATTCCAGCACATGGCTGGCGAAGGAATGGCGAAGCATGTGCGGATGCAGGTGCTGGCCCAGCTCGCGCTCACCCGCCACTTTTACCCGTTTTTGCACGGCACCGGGGCTGATGCGGTTGCCCTGGCGGGTGATGAACACCGCGCGGTCGTGCGGGTTGCCGATGCCGCGCAGGCGGTACCATGCCTGCAAAGCCTCGCGGGCCTTGCGGCCAACCGGCAGCACGCGGGCCTTGCCACCCTTGCCCAGCACCTGCACCAGCCCGGCGGCGAGGTCGATGTGCTCGAGGTCGAGGTTGGTCAGCTCGGACAGGCGCAGGCCCGATGAATAGAACAGCTCGAGGATGGCCTGGTCGCGGCGGGCGATGAAGTCGTCGTCGACGCCGCCATCGAGCAGTTGCAGGGCGCGGTCGGTGTCCAGCACCTTGGGCAGCCGGCGTTCGCCCTTGGGCGCGCTCAGGCCGGTGGCCGGGTCGTGCTGGCACAGGCCTTCGCGGTTGAGGTAGCGGTACAGGCCGCGCACCGCCGACAGCAGCCGCGCCAGGCTGCGCGAGGATTGGCCATGGTGGTGCTGGCGGGCGATCAACTGGCGCAATTGCTGGATCTGCAGCGCCTGCCAGCCGGCAATGCCGTGTTCCTTGCAGTAGGCAATGACCTTTTCCAGGTCGCGACGATAGCCCAGCAGGGTGTGCTCGGACACCTGGCGCTCATTGCGCAGGTGTGCGCAATAAGCCTCCAGCTGGCGTTCCATCAGCGTACCGGGCGCAGGGTTTGGGTAACGCGCGGCACAACGCGGCCGAGCACCTCGGCGATATAGCCGAGGAACAGGGTGCCGACGCTGCTCTTGTAGTGTTGCGGGTCGCGGCTGCCGATTGCCAGCACACCGTGAAGCCCCTGGTATTCGAGGGTGGCCACGGCGCTGGAGCCCACTTCCCGGCGCTGTTCTTCACCGAACAGGAAGGCCAGCTCGTGCTCGCGCAGGTTGCCACTGACCGTCTTGCCGCCGCCCAGCAAGGCACCGATGGCCTGCTGCGCCTCGGCGCTGCTGACCCAGCGCCCGACCGGTGCGGCGTTTTCGCCGAACAGGATCAGGCTGACGAAGGGCACCTGGAATTCCTGGCGCAGGCTGTCTTCGACCGCGATCACCACTTCTTCCAGGCTGCCGGCATCGAGCAGGTCGAGGATCAGCCGCCGGGTCTTGTCGAACAGGCGATCGTTGTCACGGGCCACGTCCATCAGTTGCGACAGGCGATGGCGCATCTCGATGTTGCGGTCGCGCAGCAGCTTGAGCTGGCGCTCCACCAGCGACACGCTGTCGCCACGCTGGTGCGGGATGCGTTGTTCGATGAGCAGCTCGTCGTGTTCGGCGAAGAAGCTGGGGTGGGCGCGCAGGTAGGCGACCACCGCTTCGGCATCGAGGTCAGCGGACTGCTGGGGTACAACCTGGGGCTGATCGGTCATGGCGGTTACTCGCTTAGAGACGAACCTGTCCTTCGTAGACGCGTACGGCCGGGCCGGTCATCAGCACGGGCTGGCCGGGGCCGGCCCATTCGATGTGCAGGCGGCCACCGGGCAGGTCGAGGGACACCGGGGAGTCCATCCAGCCCTGGCTGATCGCTGCCACGGCGGCGGCGCAGGCGCCGGTGCCGCAGGCCTGGGTTTCGCCCGCGCCGCGTTCCCATACGCGCAGGTTGGCGCGGTGGCGGTCGATGACCTGGAGGAAGCCGGCATTCACCCGCTGCGGGAAGCGGGGGTGGTTTTCGATCTTCGGGCCCAGCTCATGCACGGGGGCAGTACGCACGTCGTCGACACGTAGCACAGCATGCGGGTTACCCATGGACACGGCGGCGATCGAGTGCACCTGGCCGTCGACTTCCAGTGGGTAATTCAGCGCCTGCGCGTCGGCGACGAAAGGAATTTCGGCGGGAATGAAGCGCGGCGGGCCCATGTCGACACTCACCTGGCCGTCGTTCTGCACGTCCAGCTCGATGATGCCGCTCTTGGTTTCCACGCGGATGCGTTTTTTCGCGGTCAGCCGCTTGTCCAGCACGAAGCGAGCGAAGCAGCGCGCACCGTTGCCGCACTGCTCCACTTCGGAACCGTCGGCGTTGAAGATCCGGTAGCGGAAGTCCACTTCCGGGTTGTTCGGCGCCTCGACGATCAGCAACTGGTCGAAGCCGATGCCTGTGTGGCGGTCACCCCATTGCTTGGCGTGCTTGGGTTGGATATGCGCGTGCTGGCTGACCAGGTCTAGGACCATGAAGTCGTTGCCCAGCCCATGCATCTTGGTAAAACGCAGCAGCATGGGCTTACTCCGGCAGCAGGCTTTCGCCAGCGTACAGTTCGGCGATGGTCTCGCGGCGGCGTACTTCGAAAGCCTGGTCGC
The DNA here is from genome assembly GCF_000935045.1 of Pseudomonas sp. 10-1B. Classification (GTDB taxonomy): domain Bacteria; phylum Pseudomonadota; class Gammaproteobacteria; order Pseudomonadales; family Pseudomonadaceae; genus Aquipseudomonas. The sequence goes on along the minus strand of NZ_JYKS01000007.1, from coordinate 64,916 downwards.
CGTCGACCAGGATTTCAGCGCAACGGCCACGGGTGTTGTAGTTGGAGCTCATGACAAAACCATAGGCGCCCGCGGACTGCACGGCCAGCAAGTCGCCTTCGGCGAGGTTCAGCACACGGTCCTTGCCCAGGAAATCGCCAGTCTCGCAGATTGGGCCGACCAGGTCATAGGCACGGCCTTCGCCGGCGCGTGGCTTGACCGCGCTGACGCCCATCCAGGCTTGGTACAGGGCCGGGCGGATCAGGTCGTTCATCGCCGCGTCGATGATGGCGAAGTCCTTGTGTTCGGTGTGCTTGAGGTATTCCACGCGGGTCAGCAGCACGCCGGCGTTGGCCACGATGTAGCGGCCCGGTTCGAACACCAGGGCCAGGTCACGCTCGCCGACGCGCTCGCGGATGGCCTTGATGTAGTCGGCCACCAGCGGCGGCTGTTCATCGCGATAACGCACGCCAACACCGCCGCCCAGGTCCAGGTGACGCAGGTGGATGCCGCATTCGGCCAGGCGGTCGACCAGCACCAGCAGGCGGTCGAGGGCGTCGAGGAACGGCTCGACGGTGGTCAGTTGCGAACCGATGTGGCAGTCGACACCGACCACTTCCAGGTTCGGCAACTGCGCGGCGCGCACGTAGATGGCTTCGGCGTCGGCGATGGCGATGCCGAACTTGTTCTCTTTCAGGCCGGTGGAGATGTACGGGTGGGTGCCGGCGTCGACGTCCGGGTTGACCCGCAGCGAGACCGGGGCAACCTTGCCCATCTCGGCGGCTACCACTTGCAGGCGCTCCAGTTCGTCGGTGGATTCGACGTTGAAGCAGTGCACGCCGACTTCCAGGGCACGGCGCATGTCGTCGCGGGTTTTGCCGACACCGGAGAACACCACGCGGTCGGCGCGCCCGCCAGCGGCCAGCACACGTTCCAGCTCACCGCCGGAGACGATGTCGAAACCTGCGCCCAGGCGCGCCAGCACGTTCAGCACGCCCAGGTTGGAGTTGGCCTTGACCGCGAAGCACACCAGGTGCTCGATGCCTTGCAGGGCATCGGCGTAGCTGCGGTATTGGGCCTCGATGTGGGCGCGCGAATACACGTAGGTCGGGGTGCCATGGCGTTCGGCGATGGCCGACAGGGCTACCCCTTCCGCGAACAGTTCACCGTCGCGGTAGTTGAAAGCGTTCATCTGGTTTCCTTACTGCGCTGGCGACTGCTCGGGCTCGGACTGCAGCTCGGGCTGCTGCTCTTGTACCGGGGCCGGCTTGGCTTTTGGCTGGTGCTGGTGCGACTTGTGCGCTTTGCCGTTATTGCCGTCTTCAGGCAGATAGAGCGGGCCTTTCTGGCCGCAGGCGGAAACGAGGCAGGCAACAGCGACCAGCGCCGCGAAGGAGGAAATCAGGCGCTTCATGGGTGAAATCCTTAGAAAAATGCAGTATTGCGCCCGAGTATACCGAGCGACCGGCGGCTTGCCTATGCAAGGGCCGGTCCGCCGGGCGGGCTATTCTTACTGCCTGCAAAGGCCCCCTGTGGGAGCGGGCTTGCCCGCGAACACGGGCGTAGCCCGTGCCAACCTCCGTGGTGCCTGCTTCGCGGGCATGCCCGCTCCCACAGGTACTACGCTGGCTTCGAGTTCATGCCGGTGAAGGTAACGGCCAAATCTTTGCATTCGGCGGCAAGCGCCCGTATCTTGCCCGGCTTGCCTGTAACGCAGCCAATTTCGAGGTTCTTGCAATGAGTTTGAGTGAAGCGCGTTTCCACGATCTGGTCGACGCGACCCAACAGGCCCTGGAGGACCTGTTCGATGAGAGCGGCCTGGACCTGGACATGGAGAACTCCGCTGGCGTCCTGACCGTCAAGTTCGACAACGGCAGCACGCTGATTTTCAGCCGCCAGGAGCCGCTGCGCCAGCTGTGGCTGGCCGACCGCTCCGGTGGCTTCCACTTCGACTACGACGAAGACAGCGGCAAGTGGGTGTGCGAGAAGAGCGAGGAACTGCTGGGCGAAATGCTCGAGCGCATCGTCTGGGAGCGGGCCGGCGAGAAGCTGGACTTCGACGAGATCTGACATGAGCAGTACCCAGGCCCGGCCGCCAAAGCCGCTTTACAGCAACGTCAGCCCCGCGGTGCCATCGCCGTGCATCAGCGTCTGCCGGCTGGACGAACAGCGGGTTTGCACCGGCTGCCACCGGCATGTCGAGCACATCCGCGAATGGCGCTCGGCCGACGACGAGCGGCGCCGGCAGATCTGTCGTGAAGCCCAGGCGCTGCGCGACAAGGCTAAGGCACACTGACCGCAGGGGCTTGAGTATTTGCCCGGCTGTGGTAGTGTCGGGTTCTGCGTCGGTGACGCCAAAGTCTTCACAAACCCCGCCCTTGGGCGGGGTTTTGCTTTATCTGCACGATGAAAACCGCCTGTTCAAAGGAGCCTGACTGGATCATGAGCACCAAGCCTTCCCTCATCCTCACCCGATTGGACGTACAACGTCTGGAGCGTCTGATCGACAGCCTCGACGAGAGTACGCCGGGTGTGCTCGCCTTGATGGGCGAGCTGGACCGCGCCGAGCAGGTGGTCGGTCACGAGGAGGTCCCGGCTGGCGTGGTGACCATGAACTCGCGCGTGCATTGCCGTGAGGAAGCCAGCGGCAAGGACTATCACCTGACCCTGGTGTACCCGAAGGATGCCGGGCCGGACGGCAAGGTCTCGATCCTGGCGCCGATTGGCTGTGCGTTGCTGGGGTTGTCGGTGGGCGAGCAGATCGACTGGCCGGCACCGGGGGGCAAGACCCTCAAGCTGAAGCTGCTGGAAGTGGAATACCAGCCGGAAGCGGCCGGGGATTTCGACCTGTAAGATCCATGGGGCCGCTGTGCGGCCCATCGCCGGCAAGCCAGCTCCCACCTCGACCGCATAGGCCTCAAGCCCTGTGCAGTACCTGTGGGAGCTGGCTTGCCGGCGATGGGCTGCACAGCAGCCCCTGATCATTCACTTAGTACCTGCTCCAACCCCTCATTCAACGCCTGCTCCAGCTCCCGCTTGTAGCGCAGGTACACCTGTGTCGAGCCCAGTTGGTCATCCAGCAACTCGGACAAATCCAGGTCGGTGATGTAGCACCGGTACTGCCCGGCGCCACGCCGCTGGCCGATGATCTGCCGGGCCACCACTGCATACAGCTGCTCGCCATGCTCCAACTCGGAAAACTCCTGCTGGTCGCAGTACAGCGTCACATGCGCCGCACCCGCCACGCCGGCCTGGATGATGGCCTGCACCTCATAGTAAGGCTGGTCGCTACCCTCGGCCGGGGCCATGCGCGGTTCGATGCTGCGTGCCTTGCCAGCGCCGGAAGGCAACAGCTGCCCGTAGTGGATGTCCAGTGAAGCCGATTGCAGGTTATCCAGCGGCAGCCGGGCATCGCGGCGCATCACCACCGAGCGCAGAAAACGCTGCAGCGGCAGCAGCAGGTGGGCTTCGTCATGCAGCGGCAGGCGTTGCTGCCACAGGGCGTTGTACTCATCCAGCACATATAGCTCGGCCCAGCCGCCCTGCAGGCGGTAGAACACCTGGATGCAGGCCGGCCGGCCTTGCTCCAGCACCAGGTGCAGGTCGTGGTCCTGCAGGGCGTTGGCATCCAGGTACAACGGGCTGTAGGTGCTGCGCTCTTCGCCCAGGTAAGCCAGCAACGCCTCATGCCCGGCCACGGTCGTCAGGCCGACATGTCCAGGCAGCAGATCCAGCACATGGGTGTGTTGGGCCACCTGCAACAGGTAGCGGTAGTTCAGGCCCTGGTCCAGCAGCAGCTGCACGGTGTCGAAAATTTCCTCCACGCGCTGGCCGATGGCCTGGGCGCGGCTCGGGCAGAAGCAGCGCACCCGCAGCCGTGGCCGGTGGCCGTGCAGCAGCGAGCTGTTGAGGAAGTCACGCAGGCAGCGTAACAGCGCGTGTTCGCCGTCATAGCGCTGGACCAGCACCTCGTTCCAGCTGTTGAGGGTGACCTGGTCCAGGGTCAGCACCAGGTTCTCGCGCACGCCTGCGTAGCTCAACGAGTCGGTGCGCTCGGTGGTCATCAGGATGTTCAGGTCGCGGTGGTGGCGCAGCGGGTCGATGGCGACGTTGACCAGCAACAGCACCTCGTCGGCAACGCTGGGCTGCAGCAGGCGTACTTCGCTGACGGTCGGCAAGGGTAGGGGGATGCTTTGCTGCAGGCAGCCGACCAGGTTGAACAGCTCGAATTCGTTGAGGTCGCTGACGCCCGGGTGCAGTGCCAGGCGCGTGCTGCTGTCGATCACGCCATTGCGATGGGCCCAGGCCAGCAGTTCGAGCAGCTCGCGGCAGCGTTTTATGGGGCTGAAGTGCTCCACCTCATGGGTGCTCAGGTTGCCGCTGTACAGCTCCCAGTGGTGGCTGCCCGGCTCTTTGCGGTTGGGCGCCTGGACCAGGGTCAAGGTGCCTTCGGCGAGGTCCGGGGCGATCCCGGGGTTGATCACTTCGACCTTGCCGGCGCGGCGTTCGAAGGCCGCATACAGGCGCCGGCCCAGCACGTTGAGGTCGCGTTGGTCGGCGCGGCTGCTGGCATTCTGGGTGCGGGCGAATTGGCTGAGGAAGCGGTAGCTGTGGTTCAGCTCGGCCACCAGTTCGCGGCGCTCGACGGCGACCTGCTGCACTTTCCATTGGCTGCGGCTGTCCAGCCGGGCCAACTGGCGCTCGTCCCAGCCCCACTCGTCGGCCAGGCGCCGCAGCAGCCGGCGCTGCCAGCCATTGGCCCGGGCCGGGTCACTGAGCTTCTTGTTCACCTTCAGGTACAGGCTGCGCCGCACCAGCTCCAGGCGAATGGTCTCGCCACGCTGCAGCAGGTAGCGTTCGATGCGCCGGTACACCATCACGTAGGGGTCCAACGCGTCGAGGTCGAGCTGGTTGGCGAACACCGCCTGCTTGTAGTCCAGGCTCAGGCAGCGCACGGTGGGGTGTTCGCTGGCGTAGACCTCGGTCAGCAGCACCTTGAGCAGCGACTTGTAGGGCGAGTCGATGCCCTTGAACAGCTGCCACAAGCCGGCGCCGACGAACTCGCCGGGCGGAATGTGCGCCAGGTTGCCGAGGTCGAGGGTGTCCTGGCTACGGATGAAACGCTTGGACAGCAGGGTCTGGGAGTAGGCGTGGTAATCGTGCTCCTGGTAGACCGGCACCAGCCACCACAGCGGTGTGCGCCCGGCCAGCCAGAGGGTGGTGCGGTAGAACTCGTCCAGCAGCAGGTAGTGCTGGGTGGTACCGCAATCGTCGGAGCCGAGCTGGCCCTCGCGCTGGCCCTGGGCGAAGCCTTGCGTGTCGATCAGGAAGAAGTGCGCCTCGGCCCCCAGGCTTGCCGCCCAGGCCTCCAGCAGCTGGCACTTGCGGCGCAGTTCGTCCAGTCGCTCGTCAGCCAGGCCGGGCGCATGGCACACCCACAAGTCCATGTCGCTGTTCTCGGCCTGGGCCAGTGAGCCCAGGCTGCCCATCAGGAACAGGCCATGGATCGGGCGCGGCGGGTTGCCAAGGCGGGCCTTGTAGGTGAACGAGCGGGCCAGGCGCTGGGCCTCGGCTACCAGCTCGGCGCCCGGCTCGTAGCCCGATACGCCAGCGGGGGCGCTGCCCGAGACATAGCCCGGTAGCAGCGGGTGATTGACATGAAACAGCAGCGGCAGCAGCGTCAGGACCTGTTGCTGTCGCGTCGACAGGCCCTCCAATGCCCGTTGCAGCCGGTCTTGGTTTAGCCGCAGGAAGCGCGCACGCAATGTCGCCAGGACCTTGCGGTCGATACCTTCGTCCAGGTCAGGGCGGATTTCGTGAGGGTGGTTCATTGCGCACTCGGGCAGGCCAGTGGGGCTGTGGCGAGTTTAGCCTGAGTAGCAGGGTCGGATAAGCGGCAATTGAAATATTGGCGCCATTTTTCCAGCGCCTGTGGGCAACGGCTCCAGCTTTCGCTGCAGTTGAGGCATGATGGGCGCCTTGAGCTGATGATGAGGTTTTCCGATGCGTGTATGGATCGATGCCGACGCTTGCCCCAAGGCGGCCAAGGATCTGATCGTCAAGTTCGCCCTCAAGCGCAAGTTCGAGGTGGTGATGGTGGCGGGCCAGGCCGTGGCCAAGCCGGCGTTCGCGATCGTTCGCCTGATCGTGGTCCCCAGCGGCATGGACGCGGCCGACGATTACCTGGTCGAGCACGCCGTGCCGGGCGAGTTGGTGATCTGCAGTGACGTGCCCTTGGCCGACCGCCTGGTGAAAAAGGGCGTGGCGGCGCTGGACCCGCGCGGGCGCGAGTTCGACGAGCGCAACATGGGTGACCGCCTGGCGGCGCGCAACCTGTTCACCGAGCTGCGCGAGCAGGGCCAGGTAGGGGGAGGGCAGGCGCCTTATGGCGAGCGCGAGAAGCAAGCGTTTGCCAATGCCTTGGACAGGATCATTGCCCGGCTGTCGAAAGCTTAAGCTGGCCCTGCAGGGGGACTCGCAACTTGTGGGAGCGGCCTTGTGTCGCGAAAGGGCCGCGAAGCGGCCCCGACAATTTATGCGGCGAAGCTGAAAACCTGGGGCCGCTTCGCAGCCCTTTCGCGACACAAGGCCGCTCCCACAGGGGGGGCGTGCCGGTTTACTCGTGCGTCAGCTCCAGCACCCGGTCCACCAGCTTGTAGATCCCGCCAGCCGCCTCGCTGATCGACTTGGCCTCCATGTACGCCGGGGTGGTCACCAGCTTGCGCTGGGTGTCTTCGACGATGTCATGCACATCGCACGCTTCATGGGTGCCGCCCATCTTCTCCACAGCCGCCGCCGTGTCGGCATCGCTACCGATGGTGCAGACCACGCCCGGCCCGTAGATCTTCGCCGCCAGTGCTGGCGAGATGCAGATCAGGCCAACCGGCTTGCAGGCGTCGGCAAAGGCTTCGGCCAGGGCCAGCACGTCCGGGTTGACGCTGCAGTTGGCGCCTTCCACGGCAAAGTTGGACAGGTTCTTCGCCGCACCGAAACCGCCAGGCACGATCAGCGCATCGAAGTCCTCGGCCTTGGCTTCGCGGATATCCTTGATCTCGCCGCGGGCGATGCGTGCCGATTCCACCAGCACATTGCGCGACTCCGGCATTTCCTCGCCGGTCAGGTGGTTGATCACATGCATCTGCGCAATGTTTGGCGCGAAGCACTGCACCTGCGCCCCGCGCTGGTCGAGGCGCAGCAGGGTGATCACGCTTTCGTGGATTTCGGCGCCGTCATACACGCCACAGCCGGAAAGAATCACCGCTACTTTTTTTGTCATGTTTGAAACTCCAGTGTCGAGGCGCTAAATGTCCTCTAGTTTGGCAGATGTCGCCATAGGGAATCCCGCGGGCGCGGCCTAATCTTGCTGGATGACGCCTGAGGTCGTACTCATGGACCTGATACTGCTGGCCGTACCGTTCTTCTTCGTCCTGATCGCCGTCGAACTGATGGCCGACCGTGTGCGTGGCCAGCGCAATTTCACCCTGGCCGATTCGATCAACAGCCTGAGCACCGGCGCGCTGTCGACCAGCACCGGGCTGTTGACCAAGGGGGTAGGGCTGGCGACCTATGCCTTGGCATTCGAGCACCTGGCGCTGCTGCGCCTGCCAACAGGGAGCTGGTGGGTGTGGCTGCTGGCCTTCGTCCTGTACGACCTCTGCTACTACTGGCTGCACCGCCTTGGCCACGAGCGCAACGTGTTGTGGGCCGCGCACTCGGTGCATCACCAGAGCGAGGAGTACAACCTCACCACCGCGCTGCGCCAGACCAGCAGCGGTTTCATCTTCTCGTGGCTGTTCTACTTGCCGCTGGCGCTGCTTGGCGTACCGCCGCTGGTGTTCATCACGGTGGCGTCGCTCAACCTGTTGTACCAGTTCTGGGTGCATACCCGGCACATTCCCAAGCTCGGTTGGCTCGAGTGGGTGTTCATCACGCCATCCAACCATCGCGTCCACCATGCGCAAAATCCTGCTTACTTGGATCGCAACTACGGCGGTGTGTTCATTCTCTGGGACCGTCTGTTCGGCACCTTCAAAGAAGAGGACCCGGCCGAGCCGGTGGTGTTCGGGGTGACCACGCCGTTGGCCAGCTGGAACCCGCTGTGGGCCAACCTGCAGTTCTATGCCCAGCTCTGGCACGATGCCCGGCGCACCCGCAGCCTGTGGGACAAGCTGCGCATCTGGTTCATGCCCACGGGCTGGCGCCCGGCCGATGTGGCCGCACGCTACCCGCAGGCCAAGCAGGACCTGGCGCGGTTTCGCAAGTTCGAGGTCGCCCTGGGCCGCGCGCAGCAGGCCTACGTGGTCGCGCAGTTCGTGCTCTACGTGGCGCTGGGCAGCTACCTGATGGACGTGGCCGAGCGGGTGTCGGCCAGTGCGCTGGTGCTCGGCTGGGCGCTGATGGCGTTTGGCTTGTTCGTGCTGGGCGCGTTGCTGGAGAACCGGCCTTGGGCTGTGCGCCTGGAGCTGGCGCGGCTGTTGTCGAGTGCACCGGCGCTGTACCTGGCCGGCGCGCTGGGCTTAGCGGTGGTCGCGCCGCTGGCTTGGCTCATGCTCGTGGCCTACAGCCTGCTCAGCCTCTGGGGGCTGGGCCTGGCCTGCCGCCTTGCGCTCCGCGCGCAGGGTGCGGAAACGCCTGCGCAGCCACAGCAGGCCGCCCAGCGCCAACAGACCGCCGAGCACCCATAGCTCGTAACGTTTCACGTTGCCCAGCAGGCCTTCGAGGATGGCGCCGAAGTGGTACGCGGCCACGCCCAGGGCCAGTGCCCAGATGGCTGCGCCGATACCGTTCAGCAGCAGGTAGCGGCGTGGTGGGTAGCCCGACAGGCCAATGGCCACCGGCATGACCGTGCGCAGGCCATAGACGAAGCGAAAACTCAGTACCCAGATGTCGGGGTGACGGCGGATGTGGTCCAGCGCCCGGTCACCCATCGCCTGCCAGCGCGGTTTGCGGGCCAGGATCCTGCGGCCGTGGCGACGGCCCATGAAGTACCACAGCTGGTCGCCGGCGTAGCTGCCGAAGAACGCCACCAGGCACACCAGCTTGATGTCCATGTAACCGCGGAACGCAAGGAAACCCGCAAGCACCAGAATGGTCTCGCCTTCGAAGAAGGTACCTAGAAAAAGGGCGAAGTAGCCGAAATCCTGCAGGAATTGTTGAAGCATTTTCTGAGGTGCTGGCGAAATGAACGCGCAGCCTACCCCTTCACGCGCATTCGTGAAAGTGTCCAAATGTGTCTCGACGTGAACAATTCCTACACGGACAATGCCAGAGCCCGCGCGCCATGGCTTGCCCTGGCGTGTCACACAGGCGTCATAATGGGCGCTTATCTTGCCGCTCAATTGATGATAGGGCGTTAACGTCCTCAGGAACGCCAGATGAATAATGAAGTGCTCACCCCTGTCGCGATCAAGGATGCTCAAGAGCTCCCGGAAGAAATGGTGCAGACCCCGCCAGACCTGCCGCCGGCGCCCAAGCTTGCCGCGGAGCAGGTGGCCGAGCCTGCGGCTCCGGCGCCCGCCCCGGCTCCGTCCCCGGCCCCGGCAATCGCCGTCCCTGGCCTGGATGACAGCAGCCTGTACATTCATCGCGAACTCTCGCAGCTGCAGTTCAACATCCGTGTGCTGGAGCAGGCACTGGACGAGAACTACCCGCTGCTCGAACGCCTCAAGTTCCTCTTGATCTTCTCCAGCAACCTCGACGAGTTCTTCGAGATCCGCGTCGCCGGCCTGAAGAAGCAGATCAACTTCGCCCGTGAACAGGCCGGTGCCGACGGCCTGCAGCCGCACCAGGCGCTGGCGCGCATCAGCGAACTGGTGCACAGCGAGGTGGAACGCCAGTACGCGATCCTCAACGACGTGCTGCTGCCGGAGCTGGAAAAGCACCAGATCCGCTTCATCCGCCGCCGTTACTGGACACCCAAGCTCAAGACCTGGGTGCGCCGCTACTTCCGCGACGAAATCGCCCCGATCATCACGCCGATCGGCCTTGATCCGACCCACCCGTTCCCGCTGCTGGTGAACAAGAGCCTCAACTTCATCGTCGAGCTCGAAGGCGTCGACGCTTTCGGCCGCGATTCGGGCCTGGCGATCATCCCGGCCCCGCGCCTGCTGCCGCGGGTCATCCGCGTACCTGAAGAGGTGGGCGGCCCGGGCGCCAACTACGTGTTCCTGTCGTCGATGATCCATGCGCACGCCGACGACCTGTTCCAAGGCATGAAGGTGAAGGGCTGCTACCAGTTCCGCCTGACCCGTAACGCCGACCTGGCGCTGGATTCCGAAGAGGTCGACGACCTGGCCCGCGCCCTGCGCGGCGAGCTGTTCTCGCGCCGTTACGGCGATGCGGTGCGCCTGGAGGTGGCCGATACCTGCCCGAAACACCTGTCGGACTACCTGCTCAAGCAGTTCAGCCTCAGCGAAAGCGAGCTGTACCAGGTCAACGGGCCGGTCAACCTGACCCGGCTGTTCAGCATCACCGGCCTGGACAGCCACCCGGAGCTGCAGTACACGCCGTTCACCCCGGCGATCCCCAAGCTGCTGGCGAACGCCGACAATATCTTCAGCGTGATCGGCAAGCAGGACATCCTGCTGATGCACCCGTTCGAGTCCTTCACCCCGGTGATCGACCTGCTGCGCCAGGCAGCCAAGGACCCGCACGTGCTCGCCGTGCGCCAGACCCTGTACCGTTCCGGGGCCAACTCGGAAATCGTCGATGCCCTGGTGGACGCGGCGCGTAACGGCAAGGAGGTCACCGCGGTCATCGAACTGCGTGCGCGTTTCGACGAAGAGTCCAACCTGCAGATGGCCAGCCGCCTGCAAGCGGCCGGTGCGGTGGTGATCTACGGCGTGGTGGGCTTCAAGACCCACGCCAAGATGATGCTGATCCTGCGCCGCGAGCAGGGCGAGATCGTGCGTTATGCGCACCTGGGCACCGGTAACTACCACGCCGGCAACGCCCGCCTGTACACCGACTACAGCCTGCTGACCTCTGACGATGCCCTCACCGAGGACGTCGGCAAGCTGTTCAGCCAGCTGATCGGCATGGGCAAGACCCTGCGCATGAAGAAGCTGCTGCACGCGCCGTTCACCCTGAAGAAGGGCATGCTCGACATGATCGCGCGGGAAACCCAGTTCGCCCTCGAAGGCAAGCCGGCGCACATCATCGCCAAGTTCAACTCGCTGACCGATGCCAAGGTCATCAAGGCGCTGTACAAGGCCAGCCAGTCGGGCGTGAAGATCGACCTGGTGGTACGTGGCATGTGCTGCCTGCGCCCAGGCATTCCGGGGGTTTCGCACAACATCCAGGTGCGTTCCATCATCGGTCGCTTCCTGGAGCACACGCGGGTGTTCTACTTCCTCAATGGCGGCGAGGAGCAGATCTACCTGTCCAGTGCCGACTGGATGGAGCGCAACCTCGACAAGCGTGTCGAGACCTGCTTCCCGGTGGAAGGCAAGAAGCTGTTGTTGCGGGTGAAGAAAGAGCTGGAAGGCTACCTGACCGACAACACCCACGCCTGGACCTTGCAGCCAGACGGGCGCTACGTGCGCAGCACCCCCACCGGCAACCAGAACCCGCGCAGTGCCCAGGCGACCCTGCTGGAACGCCTGAGCAACCCGGTGCTCAACGTACGCTGAGCACCAGGCCGACCCGGGCCAGCCATTCCGCCTCGTTGGCGAAGTCGGCCTGGGTCAGCTGATTCTGTTCCAGCCAGCCTTGCGGGAACACCACATCCAGGCTGTCACCGGCAGCCGTGAGCTGTACCTTCGGCATTTGCTGGTTGCCACGGATGTGGTGGAACAGGATGGCGAAGCGCAGTAATGCGCACAGACGCAGCAGCTTGACGCCTTCCTCGCCCAGCTCGGCGAACTTGTCCTTGGGGATGTTGCGGCGGTGGCCGCGCACCAGCAAGGCCATCATTTGCTGGTCCTCGCGGGAGAAGCCCGACAGGTCGGAGTGCTCGATCAGGTAGGCGCCATGCTTGTGGTAGTGATAGTGGGCGATATCCAGGCCGATTTCGTGCACTTTCGCCGCCCAGCCCAGCAGATCGCGCCAGTTTCCATCTTTCAGCTCCCAGCCTTCGGCCACCTGGTCGAAGGCGTGCAGGGCCTTGCGCTCGACGCGCGCGGCCTGGCCCTGGTCCACGTGGTAGCGCTCCATCAGCGAGTTGAGGGTGCGCTCGCGCACGTCCTCATGGTGATGGCGACCGAGCAGGTCGAACAGCACGCCTTCGCGCAGGGCGCCGTCGCAGTGGTCCATGCGTTGCAACTCCAGCGCGTCGAAGATCGCTTCGAGAATTGCCAGGCCGGCCGGGAAGATGGTGCGGCGGTCCGGCTTGACGCCGTCGAAGTCGATCTTGTCGACCTCGCCAAGCTTGAACAGCTTGCGCTTGACCCAGGCCAGGCCCTCGGCGTTGACCTCGCCATTGCCCAGGCCACCGGCCTTGATGGCGGCACCGATGGCGCGGATGGTGCCGGACGAGCCGATCGCCTCGTCCCAGGTCAGGCGGTGCAGGGCATTCTCGATGCTCATCAGCTCCAGGCGCGCGGCAGTGTAGGCCTGGGCATAGCGGGCCGGGGTGATCTTGCCGTCGCGGAAGTAGCGCTGGGTGAAGCTGACGCAGCCCATCTGCAGGCTTTCGCGCAGCAGTGGCTCGAAGCGCTGGCCGATGATGAACTCGGTACTGCCGCCGCCGATGTCGGCGACCAGGCGCTTGCCGGGGGTGTCGGCCAGGGTGTGCGAGACACCCAGGTAGATCAGGCGCGCTTCTTCACGGCCGGAGATCACCTCGACCGGGTGGCCGAGGATGGCTTCGGCGCGCTGGATGAATTCGTTGCGGTTGCGCGCTTCGCGCAAGGCGTTGGTACCGACGATGCGCACGGAGCCGGCCGGCATGCCGTTGATCAGCTGGGAAAAGCGCTTGAGGCAATCCAGGCCTCGTTCCATGGCTTCTTCGCTGAGCTTGCGCTCTTCGTCGATGCCGGCGGCTAGCTGAACCTTCTCGCCGAGCCGCTCGAGGATGCGGATTTCGGTATGGTGGGCCTTGGCCACGACCATGTGGAAACTGTTGGAGCCAAGGTCGATGGCGGCGATCAGGGACAGGTTCTTCGCGATGGTATGCGGCATGATCTGGTTGTTCTCGGTCGTTAACCTGGCAATCGTGCCACGATAGCAGGCTATCGCCAACGCGTGACACGCAGCCGTTGTGCTGGCCTTGATGCAAGGCAATGTGCCATTCGATTCTATGACCGCTATATGACAGTTTCGATTCGCGGCGTCTTGCCCAACTATAGTTACACTCAATCGTCCGTGGCTTCCTGTAGGCGACGGGGGCGGCTATGATGGGCAACGTTTTTTATTGCTTACGACCTTGGAGATTTCCATGAGCGACAAAATCAAACACGTCACCGACGCCAGCTTCGAAGCCGACGTACTGCAGGCTCAAGGCCCGGTGCTGGTCGACTACTGGGCTGAATGGTGCGGCCCATGCAAGATGATCGCTCCGGTTCTGGACGACATCGCTGCCACCTACGAGGGCAAGCTGACCGTCGCCAAGCTGAACATCGACGAGAACCAGGAAACCCCGGCCAAGCACGGCGTGCGTGGTATCCCGACGCTGATGCTGTTCAAGAACGGCAACGTCGAAGCCACCAAGGTTGGCGCACTGTCCAAATCGCAGCTGGCCGCGTTCCTCGACGCCCACCTGTGATATGAAAAAGCCCCGCGAATGCGGGGCTTTTCTTTTTCAGAGCACTAGACGCAGAAAAAAGCAAGTGTTACATTCGGCCTCGCACTGCTTCTCCAGTGCCCTCTACACGCCGTCGCCGAAGCATCCCTAATTCGAATCAGTACGCGATCCTGTCGCCATCTAGCGGCGCGGCCTCATTAAGCCAGAAGCTTAATTCTCCCTTCTTACATGATTACGTCACTCCCCTTATGAACCTGACTGAACTCAAGCAAAAGCCGATTACCGATCTTTTGGAAATGGCCGAACAGATGGGCATCGAAAACATGGCCCGTTCGCGCAAACAGGACGTGATTTTCGCCCTGTTGAAGAAGCACGCGAAAAGCGGCGAAGAGATCTCGGGTGACGGCGTGCTGGAGATTCTCCAGGATGGTTTCGGTTTCCTGCGCTCGGCTGATGCGTCCTACCTGGCCGGCCCCGACGATATCTACGTCTCGCCCAGCCAGATCCGCCGCTTCAACCTGCGTACCGGCGACACCATCGTCGGCAAGATCCGCCCGCCGAAGGAAGGGGAGCGTTACTTCGCCCTGCTGAAGGTCGACACCATCAACTTCGACCGCCCGGAAAACGCGAAGAACAAGATCCTGTTCGAAAACCTGACGCCGCTGTTCCCGAACAAGCGCCTGAAGATGGAAGCCGGTAATGGCTCCACCGAAGACCTGACCGGCCGCGTCATCGACCTGTGCGCCCCGATCGGCAAAGGCCAGCGTGGCCTGATCGTCGCCCCGCCAAAAGCCGGTAAGACGATCATGCTGCAGAACATCGCGGCCAACATCACCCGCAACAACCCCGAGTGCCACCTGATCGTCCTGCTGATCGACGAGCGCCCGGAAGAAGTGACCGAAATGCAGCGCACCGTGCGCGGCGAAGTGGTTGCCTCCACCTTCGACGAGCCGCCAACCCGCCACGTGCAGGTTGCCGAGATGGTGATCGAGAAGGCCAAGCGCCTGGTCGAGCACAAGAAGGACGTGGTCATCCTGCTGGACTCCATCACCCGTCTGGCACGTGCCTACAACACCGTGATCCCGAGCTCCGGCAAGGTGCTGACCGGTGGTGTCGATGCCCACGCCCTGGAAAAGCCGAAGCGCTTCTTCGGTGCCGCACGTAACATCGAGGAAGGCGGTTCGCTGACCATCATCGCCACCGCGCTGGTCGAAACCGGCTCGAAGATGGACGAAGTGATCTACGAAGAGTTCAAGGGCACCGGTAACATGGAGCTGCCGCTGGACCGCCGCATCGCCGAGAAGCGTGTGTTCCCGGCCATCAACATCAACCGTTCCGGTACCCGCCGCGAAGAGCTGCTGACCGCCGACGACGAGCTGCAGCGCATGTGGATCCTGCGCAAGCTGCTGCACCCGATGGATGAAATCGCCGCCATCGAGTTCCTGGTCGACAAGCTCAAGCAGACCAAGACCAACGACGAGTTCTTCCTGTCGATGAAGCGTAAGTAAGCGTTTCAGGCTGGGATTGATTGGGGCTGCTTCGCAGCCCTTCGCGGGCAAGCCCGCTCCTACACAGGTCAGTGCGACCCGATGTAGGAGCGGGCTTGCCCGCGAAGGGGCGCGAAGCGGCCCCAAGTCATTTTTGGCCATTGGGCACCGAACGGCGCTACACTCTGCACCCCGACCGATACGGCCAACACGAGGCTCATGCATGCAGTATCGCGATTTGCGCGACTTCATCCGTGGCCTGGAACAGCGCGGCGAACTCAAGCGCATCCAGGTTCCGATCTCCCCCGTCCTGGAAATGACCGAGGTCTGCGACCGTACCCTGCGTGCCAAGGGCCCGGCATTGCTGTTCGAAAAGCCCACCGGTTTCGACATCCCGGTGCTGGGCAACCTGTTCGGTACCCCGGAGCGCGTGGCCATGGGCATGGGCGCCGAGTCGGTCGATGAACTGCGTGAAATCGGCAAGCTGCTGGCCTTCCTCAAGGAGCCCGAGCCGCCGAAGGGCCTGAAGGATGCCTGGTCGAAGCTGCCGATCTTCAAGAAAGTCGTGTCGATGGCGCCGAAAGTGGTCAAGGATGCGGTGTGCCAGGAGGTGGTCATCGAGGGTGACGATGTCGACCTCGGCGCACTGCCGATCCAGCACTGCTGGCCGGGCGACGTGGCGCCGCTGATCACCTGGGGCCTCACCGTCACCCGTGGCCCGAACAAGGACCGCCAGAACCTGGGCATCTACCGCCAGCAGGTGATCGGCCGTAACAAGGTCATCATGCGCTGGCTCAGCCACCGTGGTGGTGCCCTGGATTACCGCGAGTGGTGCGAGAAGAACCCCGGCCAGCCGTTCCCGGTCGCCGTGGCGCTGGGCGCTGACCCGGCGACCATCCTCGGTGCCGTGACGCCGGTGCCGGACACCCTCTCCGAATATGCCTTCGCCGGCCTGTTGCGTGGCAACCGCACCGAGCTGGTCAAATGCCGAGGCAGCAACCTGCAGGTGCCGGCCACTGCCGAGATCATCCTCGAAGGCGTGATCCACCCGGGAGAAATGGCCCCGGAAGGCCCCTACGGCGACCACACCGGTTACTACAACGAAGTGGACAGCTTCCCAGTGTTCACCGTCGAACGCATCACCCACCGGCAGAAACCGATCTACCACAGTACCTACACTGGTCGCCCACCAGATGAGCCGGCGATTCTCGGCGTGGCGCTGAACGAAGTGTTCGTGCCTATCCTGCAGAAGCAGTTCCCGGAAATCGTCGACTTCTACCTGCCGCCGGAAGGCTGTTCGTATCGCATGGCGGTGGTGACCATGAAGAAGCAGTACCCCGGCCACGCCAAGCGTGTAATGCTGGGTGTGTGGTCGTTCCTGCGACAGTTCATGTACACCAAGTTCGTTATCGTCACCGATGACGATATCAACGCCCGCGACTGGAACGATGTGATCTGGGCCATCACCACGCGCATGGACCCCAAGCGTGATACGGTGATGATCGACAACACCCCGATCGATTACCTGGACTTCGCGTCGCCGGTATCGGGGCTGGGGTCGAAGATGGGCCTGGATGCCACGCACAAGTGGCCGGGCGAGACTACACGCGAATGGGGGCGGGTCATCGTCAAGGACGAAGCCGTCACCCGCCGTATCGATGAGCTGTGGGATCAGTTGGGAATAGATTGATGCAGGTAACGTTGCAGCCGTCCGGGGCGGTGCTGGCGCTTGAACCCGGGGAACGGATCCTGGATGGAGCGCGGCGGCTGGGCTATGACTGCCCGAACAGCTGCCGCAATGGCAATTGCCATGTCTGCGCCGCGTTGCTGGTCGAAGGCCGGGTACGCCAGAACGGCGAAGTGCGCGACCATGGCGAGCTGTTCACCTGCATTGCCGAACCGCTGGAGGACTGCGTGTTGCTCTGGGATGGTGTGCTCGCCTTGGGCGAGCTGCCGGTGCGCAAGCTGGCATGCAGCGTCACTGAATGCGTCGACGTCGGCGGCGACGTCTGGCGCGTGCGTCTGCGCGCGCCGGCCGGCAAGCCACCGCGCTATCACGCCGGGCAGTACCTGATGATCGAGCGCGAGGGCGGCAAGCAGGCGGCTTTCTCGCTGGCCTCCGCGCCGCACGCCGGGCGTGAGCTGGAGCTGCATGTGCTGGCGCGTGAGCCCAGCGCGCTGCAACTGATCGCGCAGCTGCAGCGCGACCGCCTGGCGCGCATCGAAATGCCATTCGGTGACACCCACCTGGCCGAGCTGCCCGATGGGCCGCTGGTGCTGATTGCCGCTGGCACCGGCATGGGGCAGATGCACAGCCTGGTCGAGCATTGCCGGGCCAAGGGTTTCAAGCACCCGGTACATCTTTACTGGGGCGTACGCCAGCCCGAGGACTTCTACCAGATCGAGCACTGGGACGAATGGCAGCGTCTGCCCAACCTGTTCCTGCACCAGGTGGTCAGCGACCTTTGTGGTTGGGAAGGCCGTTGCGGCATGCTGCATGAGGCCGTCTGCGAGGATATTGGCGATCTCAATACCGTGCATGTGTATGCCAGTGGCTCGCCGAACATGATCTACGCCACCCTCGACGCCCTGGTCGAGGCCGGCATGGATGCGCACCGCATGCGTGCGGATGTGTTCGCCTACGCCCCGCGCGGCTAATAACCGAAGTTTGAAAGTTTGGGTATAAGGCGGTAATTGTTACCGCCTTGGCTAATAACTTTCACACGGCCAGGAATAATAATTCCCAATCGTCGGAATGCTCGATGAAAATTCCGACATATACTTGAGCTAACGCACCGGTCTGCCTTAGGTTATGCATGACTCCCTTATGGGAGCCGGCTTGCCGGCGATAGGGCCGGAACAGGCGGTACATAATTGCTGCTTGAGATCGTTTTTCGCTACATGCGTAGTTCACAGGGAATAATGGCGGCAGCTTATGTCGGCACTTGAAAGTTCGTCCTGGAAAGTTACTTATCCTCCCTCGCTCGACTTCGGTCAGCAACTGACTCGCGAGCAACTGTACAACTCCATGCAGATGACCATGTCACAGCATCAGGGCGGCCCGGTTTGGTTGTTCGCCTATGGATCGTTGATATGGCGTCCGGAATGCAACTCGGTAGAGCGTCAACGCGCGCGGGTACATGGTTATCATCGTGGCTTGTACTTGTGGTCGCACGAACACCGCGGCACCCCGGAAACCCCCGGCCTGGTATTTGGCCTGGACCGCGGTGGTTCCTGCAGTGGCTTTGCCTTCAGGCTGGATGAAAGCAACCTGGACGACTCGCTGATGGCCCTGTGGCAACGCGAGATGCCGTTCCCGGCGTACCGGCCGCACTGGCTCAGCTGCCGGCTGGGCGATGGCAGCAAGGTGCAGGCCCTAGGTTTCGTGCTGGAGCGGCATTTGCCGTGCTATGCCGGCAACCTGCCGGATACCTTGCTCAGCCAGATCCTGGCCAGTGCCAAGGGGCGCTATGGCAGCACGCGCGACTATGTCGAACAGACCTTGAATGCCCTGCGCAGCCACCAGATGCCTGATCGCAACCTGGAGGCGCGGTTCAGGCGCTGTCATAACCTGCGTGAGGTTTGATCAGCCTGGGCCGGCCTCTTCGCGGGTAAACCCGCTCCTACACAGCCCTCTGTAGGAGCGGGCTTGCCCGCGAAGAGGCCGGGACTGCTGATGAAGATCTAAAGCCTTACCTGGCCAGCACCACCAACTTACCCACAGCCTGCCGCTGCCCCAGTTTCTCAATGGCAGCCCCGGCTTCAGCCAGTGGATAAGTCTGCGACACCAGCGGCTTCAACTTGCCCTCGGCATGCCAGGCAAACAGCTGCCGGAAGTTGGCGGCATTGTCCTCCGGCTGGCGCTGGGCAAACGCCCCCCAGAACACCCCCAGCACCGCCGCGCCCTTGAGCAACACCAGGTTGGCTGCTAGCTGCGGGATGGTCCCGCTGGCAAACCCCACTACCAGCAGTCGGCCATTCCAGGCCAGCCCGCGCACCGCTTGTTCGAACAGCTCGCCACCGACCGGGTCGTAGACCACATCCACGCCCTGGCCACCGGTCAGGCGTTTGATCTCTTCACGCAAGCTGGCCTGGCTGTAGTCGATCAGTTCATCCGCCCCGGCCGCCTTGGCCACGGCCAGTTTTTCGGCACTACTGGCGGCCGCGATCACCCGCGCGCCCATGGCCTTGCCGATTTCCACCGCCGCCAGGCCGACCCCGCCGGACGCACCCAGCACCAGCAGGGTTTCCCCTGCCTGCAACTGGCCACGCTGGCGCAGGGCATGCATGGACGTGCCGTAGGTCATGCCGAACGCCGCAGCGGTGGTGAAGTCCATGCTCGCCGGGATCGGCAGCACGTTGTAGAACGGCACCGCCACCTGTTCGGCGAATGCGCCCCAGCCGGTGAGCGCCATGACCCGGTCGCCCACCTTGAACGCGCCGGCCTTTTCCCCGACTGCAGCAACCACCCCTGCCGCCTCGCCGCCGGGGGAGAACGGCAACGGTGGCTGGAACTGGTATTTGCCTTCGATGATCAGGGTATCGGGGAAGTTGACCCCGGCGGCCTGCACATCCAGCAGGATCTCGTTCTTCTTCGGCACCGGGCTGGCCACCTCTTCCAGCACCAGGTCGCGCGCCGGACCCAGGGTTTTGCACAATACAGCTTTCATCGGGGCTATTCCTTTGCGGGTAGTGGCCGATAAGTGTAGGAGGGCCGCCTGCCGGGTCAACGAGCATGGCCCGCCCTGATGGGCTGGCATAAGCCCGGGCTTGGGTTTGAGCGGTGTGCTGGGTAAGCTGGCGCCAACTGTATTGAGGAGCGAATTCGTGAAAGCGTGGATCTTGATGGTGCTGGCGCTGTTGCTGCCGGCTGCGGCCATGGCCGAGGAAGCCAAGGAAGGGGCGCCCAAGGTCGCCTACATCAGCCTGACCCCGCCCTTTGTCGGCAACTATGCCCTCGACGGCGGCCCGCGGCTGCGCGTGTACAAGGCTGACGTGGCCCTGCGCGTGAGCGGTGCCGAAGCCGCCAAGGCGGTGCAGCACCATGAACCGCTGATCCGTAACCAACTGGTGGCGCTGTTCACCCAGCAGTCGTTGGACGGCATGAGCAACGTCGAGGCCAAGGAGCATCTTCGCCAAGAGGCGCTGAAGCAGGTGCAGCAGGTGATGGAAGCCGAAGAGGGCAAGCCGATCGTTGAGGACTTGCTGTTCAACAACTTGATCGTGCAGTGACCCGCTCGTTAGAGCTAGCGGACCTCGGATAGAATTTTCATCCAATGGCCTTGCCGGGACCTGTGGGAGCGGGCAAGCCCGCGAAGCAGGCGGCGCGGTGAATGGCACCGGCTGCGCCGGTGTTCGCGGGCTCGCCCGCTCCCACAGGGATTGCGCAGGTTTCGGCTTTTGTTCAGGACGCCAGGCTACGGCGAAACCGCGCCAGGGCCACGCTGAAGAACACCAGCCCGATCAAGGCCAGCGCCAGGATATCCGGCCATACCACCGCCCACCCGGCATCGCGGAACAGGATCGCTGCACCGAGGCTGACGAAGTGCGTCGATGGCGACCCCTGCATCACCCACTGCAGCCACTGCGGCATGCTGTCCAGCGGGGTGCTGCCGCCGGACAGCAACAGCATCGGGATGATCACCGGGATCGCCAGCAGGCCGAACTGCGGCGTCGAGCGTGCCAAGGTGGCGAGGAAGATGCCCAGCGCGGTACTGGCGAACAGGTACAGCGCAGTCACGCCGAGGAACAGCCCCATCGAGCCGGACAACGGCACACCCAGCGCGCCCTTGACCACCACCACCAGCGAAATCCAGGTGCAGATCACCACGACCAGTGCGTTGCTGGCGATTTTCGCCAGCATGATCTCCAGCGCGGTCAGCGGCAGCACCAGCAGATGGTCGAGGGTGCCGTGCTCGCGCTCGCGCAGCAGCGCGGTGCCGGTGAGGATGATCGCCAGGATGGTGATGTTGTTGACGATCTGAATCACCGCCAGGAACCAGCCACCTTCCAGGTTGGGGTTGAACAGGGCCTTGGCGTTAATCAGTACCGGGCTTTGCCCGTCGCTGCGCTGGCTGTAGTCGAGCAGCTCGCGCTCGAAGATACGGCCGATATAGCCGGCGCCCATGAACGCCTGGCTCATGGCCGTGGCGTCGACGTTGATTTGCAGCTCGGGCGAGCGCCCGGCCAGCAGGTCGCTCTGGAAGTTCACCGGCACATTGATCACGAAGGTGTACTGGCCGCTGTCCATGGCCTGGTCCAGGCGGTCCGGGGCCAGCGGCACGGCGGGCTGGAATTCGGGCGGTTGCAGGGCTTCGCCGAGCTTGCGCGAGAGCAGGCTGTGGTCTTCGTCCACCACCGCGACGCTGGCGTTGTGCACGCCGATCACCGAGCCGGCCGCGGGCATGTAGATGGCCACGCTGAAGGCATACAGCAGGAACAGCAGCAGTACGCTGTCATGGCGCAGGCTGGTCAGCTCTTTCAGGCCCAGGCGCAGGGTGTGGTTCAGGCGCGACATCTCAGGCCTCCTGCTTCTTCAGCATGGCCAGGCTCAGGCCGGTGAACACGGCAAAGAAGCTCAGCAGGATCAGGCACTGCGGCCACAGCTCGCGCAGGCCCAGTGCCTTGGTGAAGGTGCCGACCGCGATATCGAGGAAATAGCCCGCCGGGAACAACTGGCCCATCACCGCCGCTGCGCCGTCCAGCGACGAGCGCGGCACGATCAGCCCGGAAAACTGGATGGTCGGCAGGCTGGTGATGATCATGGTGCCGAGGATGGCGGCGATCTGGGTGCGGGTGAAGGCCGAGATCAGCAAACCCAGGCTGGTGGTCGCCAGCAGGTACGCGACGCCGCCACAGGCCAGGGCCAGCACGCTGCCCTTGAGCGGTACGGCGAACAGCCAGCGGTTCATCGCCACCAGCAACGCCAGGTTGACCAGGCTCACGGCCAGGTACGGCATCTGCTTGCCGAGCAGGAACTCCAGGCGGGTAAGGGGCGTGGCGTAGAAGTTGGTGATAGAGCCGAGCTCTTTCTCGCGGACGATGCCCAGGGCGGTGAGCATGGCCGGTATGAAGGCCAGGATCAGCGCCATTACCCCCGGGCCGATGGCATTCACGCTGACCACGTCCTGGTTGTAGCGAAAACGGGTTTCCAGGCGCACCAGGTCCTGGCGCGGCTGCGGCTGCTGGCTGGCCGCAGCCAGTTGTTCGAGGTTGGCCTGGTGTACCGCTTCCACGTAGTTGCGGCTGGTTTCTGCGCGGAACGGCATGCCGCCGTCGAGCCAGGCCGCCACCACCGGTTGGCGCCCGGCATACAGGTCGCGGCCAAACCCGGGCGGAATCTCCAGCGCCAGTTTGATTTCCGAGCGCTGCAGGCGCTGGTGCAGCTCACGGCTATCGCGGATCGGCGCCTGTTCGGCGAAATAGCGTGAGCCGCGGAAGGCTTCGAGGTAGGCCCGGCTCTGCGGGCTCTGGTCCTGGTCGTGCACGGCGAAGGCGAGGTTTTCCACATCCAGCGAAATGCCGTAGCCGAAGATCACCATCATGAACACCGCGCCCAGCAGGGCGAAGGCCAGGCGCACCTTGTCACGCAGCAGCTCCTTGCCCTCGCGGCTGGCCACGGCCAGCAGGCGGCGCAGGCTGAAGCCCCGGCGCAGGGGCGGCGTGGGTGTGGCCGCCTGCTCCAGCAC
Organism: Pseudomonas sp. 10-1B; assembly: GCF_000935045.1. Taxonomy (GTDB): domain Bacteria; phylum Pseudomonadota; class Gammaproteobacteria; order Pseudomonadales; family Pseudomonadaceae; genus Aquipseudomonas. The sequence goes on along the minus strand of NZ_JYKS01000007.1, from coordinate 42,081 downwards.
ACTGTGGTCAGTGGCTTGCGGGGCCAGTTCCTGGGCTTGCTCCAGGCAGCGCACGAACGCGTCTTCCAGGGTGTCGCCCTGGTACTGGCGTTGCAGCGCAGCCGGTGTGTCGCAGGCCAGTACCCGGCCGGCATGCATCAGCGAGATGCGGTCGCAGCGTTGGGCTTCGTTCATGAAGTGGGTGGAGAGGAAGATGGTCACGCCCTGTTCGCGTGACAGCTCCACCAGCAGGCGCCAGAAGTCGTCCCGGGCGGCCGGGTCCACGCCGGAGGTCGGCTCGTCGAGGATCAACACTTCGGGACGGTGCAGCACCGCGACCGCCAGCGACAGGCGCTGGCGCAGGCCAAGGGGCAGGGCGGCGGACGGTTGCTCGGCGATACCGCCGAGGTCGAAGCGTTCGATCAGTTCATCAATGCGCTGGGCGCTCTCGGCCTTGGGCAGGTCGAACAGGCGCGCGTGCAAGGCCAGGTTCTGCCGGGTGCTGAGTTCGCCATACAGGGAGAAGCTCTGCGACATGAACCCGACCCGCTTGCGCGTGGCCAGGTCGCTGGCGTCCACCGGGCGGCCCAGCAAGCTGGCGCTGCCCTCGCTGGCCGGCATCAGGCCGGTGAGCACTTTCATGGTGGTGGTCTTGCCGCAGCCGTTGGAGCCGAGGAAACCGAAGATCTCCCCGCGGCCAATGGCGAAACTGACCTTGTTCACCGCGGTAAAGTCGCCAAAGCGCAGGGTCAGGTCGTGGGCCTCGATGGCGACCGGGCCGTCAGTGGCCGGGCGCGGCGGGATGATGAGTGATGGGTGTTGCGCCTTGCCCGCACCCTGGTAGTGGGTGAAGGCGTCGTCCAGCTTGCCACTGGAGGTGACTGCGGCCAGCTCGTGGCTGGGGCCGGCAGCGAGCAGGCGGCCGCCATCGAGCATCAGGCAATGCTCGAACTGTTCGGCTTCTTCCATGTAGGCGGTGGCCACCAGCAGGGTCAGTTGCGGGCGCTGCGCGCGGACCTGTCCGACCAGTTCCCAGAAGCGCCGCCGCGACAGAGGGTCGACCCCGGTGGTGGGTTCGTCGAGGATCAGCAGGTCCGGCTCGTGGATCAGCGCGCAGCACAGGCCCAGCTTCTGCTTCATGCCGCCCGACAGCTTGCCGGCCGGGCGTTCGGCAAAGCGCTGCAGGTCGGTGGCCTGCAGCAGGTTGGCCATGCGTTGCTCGCACTCGCGCCGGCCCAGGCCGAACAGGGTGGCGAAAAAGCGGATGTTCTCGCTGATCGACAGTTCCGGGTACAGGTTGTTGCCCAGCCCCTGCGGCATGAACGCCACTTTCGGGTAAAGCGCCGCGCGATGCCGGCGCTGGCGGATCGAGCCACCCAGCACCTGTAGTTCGCCCTGTTGCAGGCGTTTGACGCCAGCGATCAGCCCCAGCAGGGTCGATTTGCCAGCCCCATCCGGGCCGATCAGCGCGCAGCGGGTGCCCGCCGGCAGGCTGAAACCAAGGGTGTGCAGGGCCGTCAGGTCGCCATAGCGGTGGCTGATACCCTCGGCCAGCAGTGCCGGGGCGTTCATTGCAGGTTGGCCGGCCAGTCCACTTCAGCCGTGCGTACATAGCCGGCACCGGGCATGCCTGGTTTGGCCTGCGGCACGGCATCGGGGTCGCTCAGGCGCAGTTTGACGCGGAACACCAGCTTCTGCCGTTCGTCGCGGGTTTCCACCTGCTTTGGGGTGAACTGGGCCTTGGCCGCGACAAACGCCACCTTGGCCGGCAGTGCCCGCTCGGGCAGGGCGTCGAGCACGATACGGGCCTGGTCGCCCACGGTCAGCTGGCCGCTGGTGGAGGCCGGCAGGTAGAGATTCATGTACTGATCGCTCGGGTCGATCAGCATCAGCACGCGGCCGCCAGCACCCAATACTTCGCCGGGCTCGGCCAGGCGCAGCTGGATGATGCCGTCGATCGGCGCGCGCAGGCTGCTGTCGTCGATTTCACTGGTGAGCTGCGCCACCTGGGCCTCGGCGGCACCGATGGCGGCCTTGATCGCCGCCAGTTGAGCGCGGGCGGCGACCACAGCGGCGTTGGCCGTGTCGAAACGCGCCTGCTGCTGGTCGAGCAGTTGCTGGCTGGCGTACTTGCGCTGGAAGATCTCGCGCACGCGCTTGAGCTCCTGGCTGGCCAGCAGCAGTTCGCTTTGGCGCAGTTGCACGCTGGCCTGGGCGGCCGCGTAGTTTTCCCGGGCGCGCAGCACTTCGGCTTCGGCCTGGCTACGCTGGGCTTCCATGGTGCGGGTGTCGATACGTGCCAGGAGTTGGCCGCGGGTTACCTTGTCACCTTCGTCGACCAGCACTTCGGCCAGGCGGCCGGGGATTTTGCTGGCGATCTGCACTTCGGTGGCTTCGAGGCGGCCGTTGCCCATGCTCAGGCCTTCGGGCAACTGGTCGTGGAGCGACTTCCAGTACCCCAGCCCACCGGCTGCAGCGAGCAGGGCGATCAGTGCGGTGGCGAAGATTCTGGGAGCGTATCGGTTCATCGTTCTGCATCCTTGCGGTCATGCACAGCACATCATGGCTTGCGGCCATGTGGGGTGTGTTGATATCGGTCAAAAGGCCCTCACGGTCCCTGTGGGAGCGGGTTTACCCGCGAAGCAGACACCGCCGTGGATGGCACCGGCGGTGCCGGTGTTCGCGGCTAAAGCCGCTCCTACAGGGACCGAGCCGCTAAGCAAACTCTGACCTTAGCCGCAGTTTCAACGCAACGCGACAATCACCGCCCATTGTTCGGGCGTCACCGGCATCACCGACAGGCGGCTGCCTTTCTGCACCAGCGGCAGCTCGGCCAGGCCGGCCTGCTGTTTCAGCCAGCCCAGTTCCAGTACCCGCGGCAGGGTTTGCACATGGGCCACATCCACCGCGCTCCACGGGTTCTTGTCGGCCGTGGCCTTGGCATCGTAGTAATGGCTTTGCGGGTCCAGCGCGGTCGGGTCGGGGTAGGCCGCGCGGGTGATCCTGGCAATGCCGGCGATGCCCGGTTGCGGGCAGCTGGAGTGGTAGAAGAAGAACTCGTCGCCAACGCTCATGGCCCGCAGGAAATTACGCGCCTGGTAGTTGCGCACGCCGTCCCAGCGCGCTTCGCCCAGGCGGCCGAGGGCTTCGATGGAGAGCTCGTCGGGCTCGGATTTCATCAGCCAGTAGGCCATGGATGCTGCTCCTGAAAAGGTTTGAAATAACCTATTGCACGAAACCGACAGCCGGTTGACGTCAAGGTTTGCGTGCAGACGCAGGTTGTCGGAAAATGCGCCCCGTTTAAAGCGCGACGCTCCGGCGATACCCAGAAAATCGCCGAGCACTGAACAGTTTGCCTGGGGGGCAATCTTCGATGAATCAACGTAAAAAGCCGGATCTGCTGTGGGTCCTGGTGTTCATTTTTGGCCTGGGTGTGGTCACTACCGGTTATGCGCAAGGGTTCTGGGAGCGCAAGCTGGACAACGCCTATCAGATGCCGGTCGACGCCAGCCAGCCACAACGTTGATGCTCCCCGCCGGCGCCGCTCAACGCGGCGCCAGGTACCAGTCGCGGTCCGAGACCGTTCCCTGTAGCGGTACATCCCAACTGGCCTGCGCCAGCCGCTCGACCTTCTGGCATTCATGCGCCAGGCCCAGCAGCAAAGGCTTCTTCCAGGTCTGCCGACGCGCCTGGTAGGCCAGGCTGCGATCATAGAAGCCACCGCCCATCCCCAGGCGCCCACCCACTTCGTCGAAACCGACCAGCGGTAGCAGGATCAGGTCCAGCGACCAGATCGGGCGCTGGCGCTTGCGCTCGGTGACCGGCTCGGGAATACGGAAACGGTTGGGCTTGAGCTTCTCGCCATGCTCGAAACGCTGGAACACCATGCGCGTGCGTGGCCAGGCGTGCAGCACCGGCAGGTAGGTGCGCTTGCCACGGCGCTGGGCTTCGCGCAGCAGCAGGTAAGGGTCGATCTCGCCATCGTTGGGCAGGTACAGGGCAATGTGCCGGGCACGGCGGAACAGCGGGTGTTGCGCCAACTGGCGGTACAGGCCAACGGCAGCCTGGCGCTGCTGGGCAGGGGTGAGGGCGCGGCGGGCATTGCGGAGCAGGCGACGGAGCTGGGGGCGGGTGAGCGGCGCGGTGTCGGTCATGGCACGGGCGATCCCAGGTGTGCTGGCCGACGCTGTCGGCCAAGACGAATTGCCCGCCGGAAGAGGCGGGCAAGAGCATTCAGGCTCCCCGATAAGACCGCTATCGGTGTAGCCCTTGAACCCGAAAGTTCAAGGTGGAGATTGCAGGGGGCGTTAAGGCTTTCCGTCGGGCGGACATGCACACCGGCCCCAGCGTGCAACCCCCGTGGTTGTGCGTATCGGCTCAGGGACATAACCGACTGGCGCATCCCCCAGGGAGTGGCGCCAGTATACCAATCTCAGCCGATTTTGGTATCCGCATCGTCGGACAATGCCTGATCGACCCGTTCCAGCAGGTCGCGCACCTGTTCGCGGGTGGTGCCGGTTGCCGGGGCATCGCTGCGGTCTTCCTGGCGGTGCAGCATCTCGTGGGTGATGTTCAAGGCGGCCATGACCGCGATGCGGTCGGCGCCGATCACCTTGCCGCTGCTGCGGATCTCGCGCATCTTGCCGTCCAGGTAGCGCGCGGCGCTGACCAGGTTGTTGCGCTCTTCCGGTGGGCAGATGATCGAGTACTCCTTGTCGAGGATCTGCACGGTGACGCTATTGCTTGAACTCATGAGTCTTGCTCCAGAGCCTTGAGGCGTAAAATCATCGACTCGACCTTGCGCCTGGCGATCTCGTTCTTTTCGATGAGGTGGGCGCGCTCTTCGCGCCAGGATTTTTCCTGAGCTATTAGGAGTGCATTTTGCCGTTTTAGTTGCTCGATGCGTTCGATCAGCAACTCGAATCGGCTCATCAGTGCCTGCAGGTCGTTCTCTTGCGTGGGTTGCACTCGATTCGCTCCGTCGTTGAGTCACCTGGCGATGATGCCTCTCCCTGTGCCGGGACGGCCAGTGCCGATGGTCTTGGCGCGCCTGCCGGTGCTAGGATACAAGGTCTCCATTCTAGTCATTGCGCCGTCTGGCGCCTAGCTGCCCATGCCCAATACCCAATCGCCCTACATCGCCTTCGCCATGCTGCTCTCGAGCAATGGCCATCCTGTCACCCCGGCCGAACTGCACGGCCTGCTGATCGGCCGCAGTTGCGCCGGTGCCGGCTTCGACGCCGAAGGCTGGCTGGCCGATGCCGCCCAGTTGCTGGAAACCGAGCCTGGTGACAGCGTGCGCAACGCCTTGGTCGGCCTGCAGGAAATGGTCAAGGGCGAGCTCACCAGCGACGACATGGCGATCGTCCTGCTGCTGCCTACCGACGACGCCGCGCTGAGCGACCGCGCCACCGCGCTGGGTCAGTGGTGCCAGGGGTTCATCACCGGTTTCGGCCTGAACGCCGGCGGCAAGGAGCTGTCCATCGAAGCCAAGGAAGTGCTGCAGGACCTGGTGGCCATTTCCCAGGTCCAGGAAGCTCTCGAAGAGTCCGAGGACGGCGAGAGCGACTACATGGAAGTCATGGAATACCTGCGTGTGGCGCCCCTGCTGCTGTTCTCCGAGCTGGCCAAGCCGGCCGCCCCCGCGCCCAAGCCATCGCTGCACTGATCAACCAGGGGTAGTCTGCCCATGAGCCACATTCCCAAGGCCGAGTATGCCCGTCGGCGCAAGGCGCTGATGGCGCAGATGGTCCCCAACAGCATCGCCATCCTGCCCGCTGCCGCGGTTGCCATCCGCAACCGCGACGTCGAGCACGTGTACCGCCAGGACAGCGACTTCCAGTACCTCAGCGGCTTCCCCGAGCCGGAGGCGGTGATCGCGCTGATCCCAGGGCGTGAACATGGCGAATACGTGCTGTTCTGCCGTGAACGCAACCCCGAGCGCGAGCTGTGGGACGGGCTGCGGGCTGGCCAGGAAGGCGCGGTACGCGATTTCGGTGCCGACGATGCCTTCCCCATCACCGATATCGACGAGATCCTGCCGGGCCTGATCGAAGGCCGCGAGCGTGTCTACAGCGCCATGGGCAGCAACCCCGAGTTCGATCGCCGGTTGATGGACTGGATCAACGTGATCCGCTCCAAGGCGCGCCTGGGTGCCCAGCCGCCGAACGAGTTCGTTGCGCTGGATCATCTGCTGCACGACATGCGCCTGTATAAATCGGCGGCGGAAGTGAAGGTGATGCGCGCTGCTGCGGATATTTCCGCGCGGGCCCATGTGCGGGCCATGCAGGCCTGCCGGGCCGGGTTGCACGAGTACAGCCTGGAAGCCGAGCTGGACTACGAATTCCGCAAGGGCGGGGCGAAGATGCCGGCCTACGGCTCGATCGTCGCGGCCGGGCGCAATGGTTGCATCCTGCACTACCAGCAAAACGATGCCCCGCTCAAGGATGGCGACCTGGTGCTGATCGACGCCGGCTGCGAAATCGACTGCTACGCCAGCGACATCACCCGCACCTTCCCGGTCAGCGGGCGTTTTTCGCCCGAGCAGAAGCTCATCTACGAGCTGGTGCTCAAGGCCCAGGCGGCGGCGTTTGCCGAAATCGCCCCCGGCAAGCACTGGAACCACGCCCACGAGGCGACCGTGCGGGTCATCACCGAGGGCCTGGTGGAACTTGGCTTGCTGAGCGGTGAGGTGCAGGCGCTGATCGACAGCGAGGCCTATCGAGCCTTCTACATGCACCGTGCCGGGCACTGGCTGGGCATGGATGTGCATGACGTGGGCGACTACAAGGTGGGTGGCGAGTGGCGGGTGCTGGAGCCCGGCATGGCGCTGACCGTCGAACCGGGCATCTACATAGGCGCCGACAATCAGGCCGTGGCCAAGAAATGGCGCGGCATTGGGGTAAGGATCGAGGACGACGTGGTAGTCACCAGGCAAGGTTGTGAAATCCTGACTTCCGGCGTGCCGCGCACGGTCGCCGAGATCGAGGCGCTGATGCAGGCCGCCCGCAAGGACGCGGCATGAACCGGGTGAACCTGGCGATCATCGGTGGTGGCCTGGTGGGGGCGAGCTTGGCCCTGGCCCTGCAGGCCGGGGCCAAGGCGCGTGGCTGGAAAATCCTGCTGATAGAGCCGTTCGCCCCCGGCGACAGCTTCCAGCCCAGCTACGATGCGCGCTCTTCGGCGCTGTCGTTCGGCACCCAGCAGATCTACCAGCATCTGGGCTTGTGGCAGACCATCAGCCACCGCGCCGAGCCGATCCTGCAGATTCACGTGTCCGACCGTGGCCGCTTCGGCGCTACCCGCCTGGATGCTCTGGAAGAAGGTGTGCCGGCGCTGGGCTATGTGGTGGAAAACGCCTGGCTGGGCCAGTGCCTGTGGCAAGGGCTGGACAGCGAGGTGGTGAGCTGGCGCTGCCCGGCGGAAGTGACCTCGATGCAGGCGGTCGAAGGCGGCTACCGCCTGTTGCTGAACGATGATACCCAGCTGGAATGCGACCTGGCGGTACTGGCCGATGGCGGCCGTTCTGGCCTGCGCGAGCAGTTGGGCATCCACGTGCGCCAAACGCCATACGAACAGAGCGCGTTGATCGCCAATATCACCCCGGGCGAGGCCCATGGCGGCCAGGCCTTCGAACGTTTCACCGAAGAAGGCCCCATGGCCCTGCTGCCGCTGCCAGAAAACCGCTGTGCGCTGGTCTGGACCCGCCAGGGCATGGATGCACGGCGCCTGGCCGACATCGACGAGCGCAGCTTCCTGCGTGAGCTGCAGGGCGTGTTCGGTTACCGCCTGGGCGCCTTGCGCCAGGTCGGGGTACGGCACCTCTACCCACTGTCATTGATCGAAGCCCAGGAGCAGGTGCGGCCGCACCTGGTGGTGCTGGGCAACGCCGCGCACAGCCTGCACCCGATCGCCGGCCAGGGCTTCAACCTGTCGCTGCGTGACGTGCAGGCGTTGGCCGAGGCGCTGCTGGCCGGCCCGCAGCAGCCTGGCGACCTGAGCACGCTGCAGGCCTATCACCAGCGCCAGCGCCTGGACCAGGCCCTGACCATCGGCTTTTCCGACCAGGTCACGCGCCTGTTCGGCAGCAGCCAGCCGTTGCTGGCCGCGGGGCGCAACCTCGGCCTGCTCGGGCTCGACTTGCTGCCACCGGCGAAAAGCTGGTTCGCCCGCCAGGCCATGGGCCTGGGCACCCGTCCCGATCCGCGGGGCCAGGCATGAGCAACCCAGGTAAACTGGCGCGCCGGGCGCGCATGCTGCGCTGGATGTTGAACCTTTACCCGCCGTACCTGGGTGCTGGTATCCGTGTGCAGCACATCAGCCCGGACCTGCGCAGCGTCAAGGTGGCGATGAAACTGACCCGCTGGAACCGCAACTACGTCGGTACCCAGTTCGGTGGCAGCCTGTATGCGATGGTCGACCCGTTCTACATGCTGCTGCTGATCGAACAGTTGGGGCGCGACTACATCGTCTGGGACAAGGCTGCCAGCATCGACTTCATCTCGCCGGGCAAAGGCCCGGTGTACGCCGAGTTCCACGTCGATGACGCGTTGCTGGACGAAATCCGCCAGCAGACCGCCACCGGCAAGAAGTGCCTGCCGCGTTTGCAGGTCGATATCCGCGATGGCGCCGGTGAGCTGGTGGCGCGGGTCGATAAAACCCTATACGTGCGGCTCAAGCCGCAAGCGAGGCTGGCGTAAGGCATGGAAATGCGCGCAGATCTGTTGATTGTCGGTGCCGGTATGGTCGGCAGCGCCCTGGCCCTGGCGTTGCGCCACAGCGGCTTGCAAATCCTGCTGCTCGACGGTGGCCCGCTGACGGTCAAGCCGTTCGATGCACAGGCACCGTTCGAGCCGCGTGTCAGCGCGCTTTCGGCGGCCAGCCAGCGCATCCTCGAGCGCCTTGGCGCCTGGGACGGCATTGCCCAGCGGCGTGCCACGCCGTATTCGGACATGCACGTGTGGGATGGCAGCGGCACCGGGCAGATTCATTTTTCGGCTTCCAGCGTGCATGCCCAGGTGCTTGGCCATATCGTCGAGAACCGGGTGGTGCAGGACGGCCTGCTGGAGCGCCTGCACGACAGTGACATCGGCCTGCTGCCCAACGCGCGCCTGGAGCAGCTGCGCCGCTCCGGCGACGAATGGCTGCTGACCCTGGCCGATGGCCGGCAACTGCGCGCGCCGCTGGTGATTGCCGCCGACGGCGCCAACTCGGCAGTGCGGCGCTTGGCCGGTTGCGAAACCCGCGAGTGGGATTACCTGCACCATGCCATCGTCACCAGCGTGCGCTGCAGTGCCGGGCACCAGGCCACCGCCTGGCAGCGCTTCACCGATGAAGGGCCATTGGCCTTCCTGCCATTGACGCGTGATGGCCAGCAGGATTGGTGTTCGATCGTCTGGTCGACTACGCCGGAGCATGCCGAGCAATTGATGGCGTTGGATGATGCGGCGTTCCTGCAGGCCCTGGAGCGGGCCTTCGAGGGGTGCCTGGGCCACGTTCTGCAGGCCGACCCACGGGTATGCGTGCCGCTGCGCCAGCGCCACGCCAAGCGCTATGTGGATGAAGGCCTGGCGTTGATCGGCGATGCCGCGCACACCATTCACCCGCTGGCCGGGCAGGGCGTGAACCTGGGCTTCCTCGATGCGGCGGTGCTGGCCGAGGTGCTGGTCAATGCCTGCGAGCGTGGTGAGCGGCTGGCGGATGTGAAGGTGCTAAGCCGTTACGAGCGACGGCGCATGCCCCACAACCTGGCGCTGATGGCGGCGATGGAGGGGTTCGAGCGGTTGTTCCAGGCCAACCCGCTGCCGTTGCGCTGGTTGCGTAACAGTGGCTTGAAGCTGGTGGAGCAGATGCCCGAGGCCAAGGCTGTGTTCGTGCGCCAGGCGTTGGGGCTTTCCGGGGATCTGCCGGATCTCGCGAAGGCCTGAGCTTGCAGAAATCCGGTGGGAGCGGGCATGCCCGCGAAACAGGCGACGCGGTGTATGGCACCGGCTTTGCCGGTGTTCGCGGGCATGCCCGCTCCCACAGGAGCCTTTCAGTTGTTATCCCTCTGCAACATCCGGTAACGGCTCTGTAGATGAGCCAGAAAATGGGATTCACTACCATTTGCACTTCTCATACGATCCGAGGAGTGCTTCCCATGTTGCCACGCAAGCCCCTACTGGCCGCCCTGGCCCTGACCCTGTTCGGCGGCACCGCCCAGGCGGCGGACGAAGTGGTGGTGTACTCCTCGCGCATCGACGAGCTGATCAAGCCCGTGTTCGATGCCTATACCGCCAAGACCGGCGTCAAGATCAAGTTCATCACCGACAAGGAAGCCCCGCTGATGCAGCGCATCAAGGCCGAGGGCGACAACGGCGTGGCCGACCTGCTGCTGACCGTCGATGCCGGCAACCTGTGGCAGGCCGAACAGATGGGGATCCTGCAGCCGATCAAGTCCGAAGTCATCGACCAGAACATCCCGCCGCAGTACCGCGCTTCGTCGCATGACTGGACCGGCCTGAGCCTGCGTGCCCGCACCATCATCTACTCCACCGAGCGGGTCAAGCCTGAAGAGTTGAGCACCTACGAAGCCCTGGCCGACAAGCAGTGGGAAGGCCGCTTGTGCCTGCGTACGGCGAAGAAGGTGTACAACCAGTCACTGACCGCCACCCTGATCGAGACCCACGGCGAGGCCAAGACCGAGCAAATCGTCAAAGGCTGGGTCAACAACCTGTCCACCGACGTGTTCTCCGACGATAACTCGGTGATCCAGGCCATCGAGGCCGGGCAGTGCGACGTGGGCGTGGTCAACACTTACTACTACGGCCGCCTGCACAAGCAGAACCCTCAGCTGCCGGTGAAGATCTTCTGGCCCAACCAGGGTGACCGCGGTGTGCACGTCAACCTGTCGGGTATTGGCCTGACCAAGCATGCGCCACACCCGGAGGCTGCGAAAAAGCTGGTGGAATGGATGACTGGCGAGGAAGCGCAGAAGCTGTTCGCCGACATCAACCAGGAGTTCCCGGCCAACCCGAAGGTCAAGCCATCGGACGAAGTGGCGGCGTGGGGCAGCTTCAAGGCAGACAGCATCGCCGTGGAAATTGCCGGCAAGCGTCAGGCTGAAGCCATTCGCCTGATGGATCGGGCTGGCTGGAACTAAGCGCCAGGCTTTATCCTTGCGCAGGCCTGCAAAGGCCTCTTCGCGGGCATGCCCGCTCCCACAGGATCTCCACTGCCCTTGAGAGTTGTGCGGTCCCTGTGGGAGCGGGCGAGCCCGCGAACGACCGCAAAGCGGTCGCAAACCAGCCACAGAGACATTCAACTTGCCCCACACCCCCCAACGCCGCTGGTACTTCCCGGTATCCCTGATCGCCGCCCTGGTGCTGCTGCCCCTTAGCGTGCTGCTGCTGTCCTGGCAGTCGATCGACCTGCAGATCTGGTCGCACCTGCTCGACACCCAGATGAGCCGCCTGCTCGGCAACACCCTGACGCTGGTGGTGGGTGTGGGCATCGGCGTCACTGTACTGGGCGTCAGCCTGGCCTGGCTCACCAGCCTCTGCGAGTTCCCCGGCCGGCGCTGGCTGGACTGGGCACTGATGTTGCCGTTCGCCATCCCTGCCTACGTGCTGGCATTCGTCTTCGTCGGCCTGCTGGACTTCGCTGGCCCCGTGCAAAGTGCCCTGCGCGAGGTGTTCGGGCCGATGCGCCTGCCACGGGTGCGTTCCACCGGTGGGGTGATCATCGTCCTGGTGCTGGTGTTCTACCCCTATGTCTACCTGCTGGCGCGCACGGCTTTCCTGGCCCAGGGCAAGGGCCTGATGGAGGCGGCGCGAGTGCTGGGCTTGTCACCCCTGCAGGCATTCTGGCGCGTGGCCCTGCCGATGGCACGGCCGGCGATCGGCGCCGGCATCGCCTTGGCCTTGATGGAAACCCTGGCCGACTTCGGCGCGGTGGCGGTGTTCAACTTCGACACCTTCACCACGGCCATCTACAAGACCTGGTACGGCTTCTTCAGCCTGTCCAGTGCGGCCCAGCTGGCCAGCCTGCTGCTGCTGGCGGTGATGCTGGTGCTGTACGGCGAGCGCCGCGCCCGGGGCGCCAGCCGCAGCGGCAACGAACGGCCGCGAGGGCAGGCGCTGTACCACCTGCGTGGGGCCAAGGCACTGCTGGCCAGTGGCTGGTGCCTGCTGGTGTTCGCCTGCGCCTTCGTCATCCCGCTGCTGCAACTGCTGGTGTGGTTCTGGCAGCGCGGCCGGCACGACCTGGACGAACGCTATGTCGGCCTGGTGCTGCACACCCTGTACCTGGGCGGTCTGGCGGCGCTGGTCACGGTATGCGTGGCGCTGCTGCTGGCCTTTGCCCGGCGCCAGGCGCCGACCGGTGCTATCAACGCCGGGGTCGGCCTGGCCAATCTGGGCTATGCCTTGCCCGGCTCGGTACTGGCGGTGTCGATCATGCTGGCTTTCAGTTACCTCGATAACCATCTGGTCATCCCGCTGTCCAGCTGGCTGGGCGGGGCGGGCAAACCGCTGCTGCTGGGTAGCCTTGCCGCCTTGCTGCTGGCCTACCTGGTGCGCTTCATCGCGGTGGCCTACGGGCCGCTGGAAAGCAGCCTGGAGCGTATCCGCCCATCACTGCCCGAGGCGTCCCGCAGCCTGGGCGTCGGTGGCGGCAGATTGTTTTTCAAGGTGTATCTCCCGCTGCTGGTGCCCGGTGCCCTTAGCGCCGCCCTGCTGGTGTTCGTCGACGTGCTCAAGGAAATGCCGGCCACCTTGCTGATGCGACCGTTTGGCTGGGACACCTTGGCGGTACGGGTGTTCGAGATGACCAGCGAGGGCGAGTGGGCGCGCGCCTCGCTGCCGGCGCTGACCCTGGTGCTGGTGGGCTTGCTGCCGGTCATCGGCCTGATTCGCCGTTCGGCGCGTCGGCCCGGTCACAGTCACTGAGGGTGCCAGCTTGCGCCCTTGCGGCTACAATGCGCGGCATTCGCGCGGCGGGTGTAAGCGATAAGAGCTGATAAGAAAAGCTGAAGACCCAACGTCATCGACCGCCGCCGCTTCGCCACGCCCGGAAGGAGAAACCCATGGGACAGCGCACGCTTTTGTATGACCTACACCTGGCGCTCGGCGCCAAAACGGTCGATTTCGGTGGCTGGGACATGCCCCTGCACTATGGCTCGCAGGTCGAGGAGCACCATCAGGTGCGTAGCGATTGTGGGGTGTTCGATGTTTCCCACATGACCGTGATCGATGTCGATGGCCGCGACGCCAGCGCCTGGCTGCAGCGCCTGCTGGCCAACGATGTGGCCCGCCTGGACGATACCGGCAAGGCGCTGTACAGCCCATTGCTCACCGAAGCAGGCGGTGTGATCGACGACCTGATCGTCTACCGCACCGAAAGCGGCTACCGGCTGGTCACCAACGCTGCCACGCGGGCCAAGGTGCTCGACTGGCTGCAACGGCAGCGCGCCGGTTTTGCCGTGGACTTTCAGGTCCGCCCGGACCTGGCCATCCTCGCCATCCAGGGGCCGCATGCCCGCGAAAAGGTCGCGGCCCTGCTCAGCCCTGCGCGCGCCGCGCTGATCCGCGAGCTGCGCCCGTTCGAAGGGGTTGCCGAAGGCGACTGGTTCATTGCCCGCACCGGTTATACCGGTGAAGACGGCCTGGAAATCATCTTCCCGGGCGAGCAGGCCGTGGCCTTCTTCAACGACCTGGTCGGCGCTGGCATTGCCCCCAGTGGCCTTGGCGCCCGCGATACCCTGCGCCTGGAGGCCGGCATGAACCTGTACGGCCAGGACATCGACGAAGACCACACCCCGCTCACCTCCAACCTGGGTTGGAGCATTGCCTGGGAGCCGGCCGAGCGCGATTTCATCGGCCGCGCCGGCCTGCTGGCGGAAATCGAGCGCGGCGTGCAGGAAAAACTGGTCGGCCTGGTGCTGGAGGAGCGCGGCGTGCTGCGTGCCCACCAGGTGGTTCGTGTGGCCGGCATTGGCGAAGGGGAGATCACCAGTGGTAGTTTCTCGCCTACGCTGAGCAAGTCTATTGCCCTGGCGCGCGTACCCATGGCCACTGGTGACCGGGCCGAGGTGGAAATTCGCGGCAAGTGGTACCCGGTGCGGGTGGTCAAACCGACCTTCGTGCGCCACGGCAAGATCCTGATCTGAACACTACCAACCGGCGGGCGTACCGCTGAGCCAATCGAGGAATTCAAGACATGAGCAATATCCCCGCCGACCTGCGTTTTGCCGAAAGCCATGAGTGGGCTCGCCTGGAAGCCGACGGCAGCGTGACCGTGGGCATCAGCGACCACGCCCAGCAAGCCCTGGGTGATGTGGTGTTCGTCGAGTTGGCCGAAGTCGGCAAGGTGTTCGCCGCTGGCGATGCTGCCGGTGTGGTCGAGTCGGTCAAGGCTGCTTCGGACATCTACGCCCCGGTCGCTGGCGAAGTGATCGCGGTCAACGAAGAGCTGGCCGACAGCCCGGAACTGCTCAACGAAGAGCCTTATGGGGCGTGGATCTTCAAGCTCAAGCCAAGCGACAAGGCCGAACTGGACAAGCTGCTGGATGCTGCCGGTTACCAAGCCGCTATCGGCGAATAAGGCTTCAGGCCTCATCGCCGGCAAGCCAGCTCCCACAGAGATAGCGCGCGCCTCAGGGCTTGTGGTTGACCTGTGGGAGCTGGCTTGCCGGCGATAGGGCCGGTACTGACCAAACAAGTTTCCCCGCACAATCGGCAATCCCTTCCTAGACTTGTAAGTCTCCATGAGAGCTGTTCCAGGAAGAGAGCGTCGTCATGTCCCAGTCGCCATCCCTGCATCAATTGCAAGAGCTCAACCCATTCCTGCGTCGCCACCTGGGCCCCGATGCCACAGAGCAGCAGGCCATGCTCAATGCGCTGGGCGTCGCCAGCCGCAGCGAGCTGATAGAGCAGACCGTACCACCCGATATCCGCCTCAATCGCCCCCTCGACCTGCCGCCGGCACTGGACGAACAGGCCGCGCTGGCCAAGCTCGCGGGTTACGCCGGGCAGAACCAGGTGTGGACCAGCCTGATCGGCATGGGTTACCACGGCACCATCACGCCCACGGTCATCCTGCGCAATGTGCTGGAAAACCCCGGTTGGTACACTGCCTATACGCCGTATCAGCCTGAAATCGCCCAGGGCCGTCTGGAGGCGTTGCTGAACTTCCAGCAGATGGTCATCGACCTCACTGGGCTGGCCCTGGCCAATGCCTCGCTGCTCGACGAAGCCACCGCCGCCGCTGAGGCCATGGCCCTGGCCAAGCGGGTGGCGCGCAACAAGAGCAACGCCTTCTTCGCCGACGAACATTGCCACCCGCAAACCCTGTCGGTGCTGAAGACCCGAGCCGAGGGCTTTGGCTTCGAGTTGATCGTCGACTCTGTGGATAACCTGGGTCAGCACGCCGTGTTCGGGGCCTTGCTGCAGTACCCCGACACCCACGGCGAGGTGCGCGACCTGCGCCCGCTGATCGACCAGTTGCACAGCCAGCACGCCCTGGCCTGCGTGGCCGTCGACCTGCTCAGCCTGGTGGTGCTGGCGCCACCCGGGGAACTGGGCGCCGATGTGGTACTGGGTTCGACCCAGCGCTTTGGCGTGCCAATGGGCTACGGTGGCCCACACGCGGCCTATTTCGCCTGCCGCGACGACTACAAGCGGGCCATGCCGGGGCGCATCATCGGGGTGTCGCGCGATGCCCGTGGCAACAGCGCATTACGCATGGCCCTGCAGACCCGCGAGCAGCATATCCGCCGCGAGAAGGCCAACTCCAACATCTGCACGGCCCAGGTGCTGCTAGCCAACATTGCCGGCTTCTACGCGGTGTACCACGGCCCGGAAGGCCTGCAGCGCATCGCCCAGCGCGTGCACCGGCTGACCTTCATCCTGGCCGCCGGCCTCGAGGCCAAAGGCATCAAACGCCTCAACCAGCATTTCTTCGACACCCTTACCCTGGAGGTCGGCGGTGCCCAGGCAGCCATCATCGAAAGCGCCGAAGCCGCGCAGATCAACTTGCGCATCCTTGGCCGTGGGCACTTGGGCGTGAGCCTGGATGAAACCTGCAACGAGCAGACAGTGCTGCGCCTGCTGGACATTTTCCTGGGGGTGGACCACGGCCTGGATATCGCCGCGCTCGACCAATTGGCCCTGCCCGAAGGCATCCCCGCCAGCCTGGTACGGCGCACGCCGTTCCTCGCCCACCCGGTGTTCAACCTGCACCACAGCGAAACCGAGATGCTGCGCTACCTCAAGCAGCTGGAGAACAAGGACCTGGCCCTGAACCAGTCGATGATCCCTCTGGGCTCCTGCACCATGAAGCTCAACGCCAGCAGCGAAATGATCCCCATCACCTGGCCTGGCTTTGCCCTGCTGCACCCGTTTGCCCCGGCATCCCAAACCACGGGCTACAAGGCGATGATCGACGAACTGGAAAAGTGGCTGTGCGCGATCACTGGTTTCGACGCCATCTGCATGCAGCCCAACTCTGGTGCCCAGGGGGAATACGCCGGCCTGATGGCCATTACCCGCTACCACCGCAGCCGCCACCAGCCACAACGCACGCTGTGCCTGATCCCGTCGTCGGCCCATGGCACCAACCCGGCGTCGGCGCAAATGGCTGGCATGGAGGTGGTGATCGTCGATTGCGATGACGACGGCAACGTCGACCTGGTCGACCTCAAGGCCAAGGCCCACGCGGCCGGGGACCGTCTGTCGTGCCTGATGGTCACCTACCCGTCGACCCACGGCGTATACGAAGAGGGGATTCGCGAAATCTGCGAAGTGGTCCACCAGCACGGTGGCCAGGTGTACATGGATGGCGCCAACCTCAATGCCCAGGTGGGGCTGGCGCGCCCAGCGGACATCGGCGCCGATGTGTCGCACATGAACCTGCACAAGACCTTCTGCATCCCCCATGGAGGTGGCGGCCCCGGCATGGGGCCGATCGGCATTCGCGCCCACCTCAAGCCCTTTGTCGCCAGCCACCCGGTGGTGCCGGTACCCGGCCTGGACCCGAACATCAGCGCGGTCAGCGCCGCGCCGTGGGGCAGTGCGAGCATCTTGCCGATCAGCTGGATGTACATCGCCATGATGGGGCCGCAACTGGCCGATGCCAGCGAGGTGGCGATCCTCTCGGCCAACTACCTGGCGAGCCAGCTGGGCGCGGCCTTCCCGGTGCTCTACCGCGGGCGCAACCAGCGGGTGGCCCACGAATGCATCCTCGACCTGCGGCCGCTCAAGGCGCTGACCGGCATCAGCGAAGAGGATGTGGCCAAGCGCCTGATGGACTATGGCTTCCACGCCCCGACCATGTCATTCCCGGTGCCGGGCACGCTGATGGTCGAGCCGACCGAGAGTGAGTCGAAGGCCGAGCTGGACCGGTTCGTCGAGGCGATGCTGGCGATTCGGGCGGAAATTGGCGAAGTGCAGGAGGGTAACTGGCCAGCGGAGAACAACCCGCTCAAGCATGCGCCGCATACCCTGGCCGATGTGCTGGGGGCGTGGGACAGGCCGTACAGCCTGGAGCAGGCGGTAGCGCCCAGCGCTCACGTGCGCCAGCACAAGTACTGGCCGGCGGTGAACCGGGTCGACAACGTGTATGGGGACAGGAACCTGTTCTGTGCGTGTGTGCCGGTGGAGGCTTATCGGTAGGGCTGGAGGTTGGTGTTGGATTCTTCGCGGGCTTGCCCGCTCCCACAGGTATTGCACAAGGCTTGAATCTTGTGCAATACCTGTGGGAGCGGGCGAGCCCGCGAAACAGGCGACGCGGTTATTCGGCTACCGCATTCTTGGCCAGGATGGCATTGGCCAGTTCCATGTCGGAAGCCTGCATGCCTGGGTTTTCCGCACGGGCCTGACGAATCGCCGCTTCCAGGAACGGCCCGCGGATCGCACCTTCGCTGGCCACGAAGCTGCCAGCGTCATCCTGCGCCGCCATCACCAGTTTGTGATCCCGCGAGGTCAGGTAGGTCGAGGCCGTGGTGGCACCCGAAGAGATCACGTTACGCCAGAAGGTATCGGCCATGGCCGAGCCGATGGGCAGCGAAAGCAAGGCAGCGGCGGCGATGGCGGTTTTGCGACGCATGATGAAAAACCTCGACGGGTGAGGGTTGAAGATGCGTGGTTTGATCCTGCTTCGCGGCTTCAAGTTCCTTGAATACAAAGGATTTTTGCTCAGGAACAGGCCCGCAGCACCTCCTCTGGGCGGGTCTGTCCGCAAGCCACTTTGGCCTCCCCGCAACTGCGCAGGTCGAGCAGGCCATCGGCCAGTGCCTGGCGTCGCAGGCTGGCCAGGTCGCTGCCCGGGCCTATCTGGGCGCGCAGGCTGTCGCTGGGTACCAGCAGCTCGAACAGCCCTGTACGGCCATGGAACCCGGTGCCACGACAGGTGCGGCATGGCTGGCCGCTGGCAGCTGCTGCACAGCCCTGGCAGTCCGCGCACAGTGTGCGTACCAGGCGCTGGGCCATGACCCCGGCCAGCGTGGCCTTGATCAGGTAGTCGGCCACACCCAGTTCCTGCAGGCGAGTGATTGCGGAGCAGGCGTCGTTGGTATGCAGGGTCGACAGCACCAGGTGCCCGGTCAGGGCCGCCTGCACCGCCACCAGGGCGGTTTCCCGGTCGCGTATTTCGCCGATCATGATGATGTCCGGGTCCTGGCGCAGCATGGCCCGCACAGCGTTGGCAAAACCCAGGTCCAGGGCTGGTTGGACCTGCAACTGGTTGAAGGCCGGCTCCAGGCGTTCGATCGGGTCTTCGATGGTGCACAGGTTGACCTGCGGCGTGGCCAACAGCTTGAGGCTGGCGTACAGCGTGCTGGTCTTGCCGGAGCCGGTGGGGCCGGTCACCAGGATGATGCCCTGGCGCTGACGCAGCAGGCCTTGCCAATGGGCCAGTTGTGGCCCGTCCAGGCCGAGGCGGTCGAAGCCCTCTTGTAGCTGTTGCGGGTCGAACAGGCGCAGTACCAGCTTTTCGCCGAACGGCGTCGGCAGGGTGGACAGGCGCAATTCCACCTCGCCGCCATTTGGCAGGCGGCTTTGCAGCCGGCCATCCTGCGGGCGGCGCTTTTCCGCGACGTCCATGCGCCCCAGGTGCTTCAGGCGGCTGACCAGTGCCAGGGTCACCCCGGCGGGGAAGGCGTAGACCGTGTGCAGCAGGCCGTCGATGCGGTAGCGCAACTGGCCCTGCTCACGGCGTGGTTCCAGGTGGATATCGCTGGCGCGCTGCTCGATGGCGTACTGCAGCAACCAGTCGACGATGTGCACGATGTGCGCATCGTTGGCGTTGGCCTCGGCGTGGCGCTTGCCCAGTTCCAGCAGTTGCTCGAGTTCGCCCAGGCTGGCCGACTGCTGGTACTGCGCCCCCTTTACCGACTGGGCCAGGCGGTAGAACGACTGCCCGGACTGGCGGATCTGCAGCGGGCTGGCCAGCACGCGGCGGATCGGCCGACCTAGGCTGCGGGCCAGGTCTGCCTGCCAGTCATCCTGGTAGGGCTGGGCGCTGGCGACGGTGACCTCGGAAGGGTCGGCGGCGACGATGAGGATACCGTGGCGCTGGGCGAAGGCGGGTGATATCAGGCCAGCGACCTGGGGCATGTCGAGTTGCATCGGGTCGATGCGCAGGTAGGGTTGGCCGACCTTGCCGGCCAGCCATTGGCAGAGGTGGTCCAGGTCCAGAGCTTGGCCGGGATGCTGGCGGCTTTCCAGGCCACAGGCAGCGATCTGCTCCAGTGGGTGGCAGGTGGGGCGGGTGGCGGCGTGCTCTAGCACATGCAGGGTGTCGTTGGCGTGCAGGTGCTGGTCGACGAGCAGGGCCTGGAGCACACGCTTGAGGTCGAGTGCCGGGTTGTCGGGGGTATGCATGATTGGCGTCCGTGCCTGATGGGGGGAGTGCTGATCAAGGCTAGCCGGACGGGGGAGGGTCAATGCGGATCAAGGGTTTCGGGATTTTGCCGAGCCTGTACGGGCCCTATCGCCGGCAAGCCAGCTCCCACAGGTACAGCGCGATGTTCGAGCCTGTGGTGATCCTGTGGGAGCCGGCTTGCCGGCGATAGGGCCGGTAAATGCTTACACAACCGCCAGCTCCACCCGCTGCAGGTTGCTCAGGCTCACCTCACCCACACACACCAGGTTACGCAGTTTCTGCGCGATCACCTCGGCCCGGTGCCAGCTCAGGCCGCCGATGCCGACCTCGATATCCAGCCAGTCATCCTGCTGGCTGACCTGCACACTGTGTGGGGTCAGGAACTGCAGGGCAAACAGGTTGAGCACACGGCACAGGCTGTCGGGCTCGGCTTCGGCCTGCAGGCGATAGCTAACGGTGCTGTGGGCGTTGCTGGCGGCCCATGCGTCGGTACGGGGCTGTGCGTTCATGCTGGTCTCCGCGAATGTGGAAGAAATTCTTGCACGTTGGCGGCGGCATTTTTTCGCTATGATTTGATGAATTCGCTGTCTTTACGAATTGAGCTATTCGAATCATGTGGTTTTGGAGAATGAATAATGCATAGCGAGCTGGACGCCTACGACCGCCGTATTCTCGAACTGCTGCAAGAGGACGCTTCGCTGTCCAGCGCACAGATCGCCGAGCGCGTGGGGCTGTCGCAATCGCCGTGCTGGCGGCGCATCCAGCGTTTGAAGGAGGAGGGGGTGATTCGCGGCCAGGTGACCTTGCTTGATCGCAAGAAGGTCGGCCTGAATACGCAGATCTTCGCCGAGGTGAAGCTCAATGCCCACGGGCGCTCCAACTTCACCGAATTCACCGAGGCGATCCGCGGGTTCCCGGAGGTGCTGGAGTGTTACGTGCTGATGGGCTCGGTGGACTTTCTGCTGCGCATCGTCACCTCGGATATCGAGGCTTATGAGCGGTTCTTCTTCGAAAAGCTGTCGAACGTGCCGGGGATTCAGGAAGTGAACTCGATCGTGGCGCTTTCGGAGATCAAGTCCACCACTAGCCTGCCGCTATTGCGGTGAGGCTATTCGCGGGCTCGCCCGCTCCCACAGGTCCCGAGCAAGTCTCAGGCCTGGCGCAGTTCCCTGTGGGAGCGGGCAAGCCCGCGAAGCAGGCGACGCGGAATCAAGCCTTGAGCAGGTGCTTCCAGCCGCGGCTCTGATCCACCGCCCGAGCCTGCTCGATGCGCGCTTCCAGCACTTCATCGCTGATCGGCTGCTCGGCCAGTTCATGCAGCTTCTTCAGGTCGCCGTACAGGCGGTCCATCTGCGGCGCCTCCAGCACCTGGCGGGCATGGTGCAACCAGGCCAGCAGTTGCTCGATACGCGGCAATTGCTCGGCCAGGTCTTCCGGGCGCTGGGTGTACAGCGGTAGCTTCAACGCACGGCCTTCTTCGCCCAGCAGGTGCGCCATCCAGCTGGCCAGCTGCGCCTTGCCCTGGCGCTCGCCACGGCCCTTGCGCTCTGCGGTCCAGGCGCGAGCCAGCAGCCAGCGCGAGGTTTCCAGCGAGAACTGGCCCCAGCGCACGTCTTCCAGTTCTTCGGCGAACTGCTCGGGGGCGGCGCGGCGGATGTCTTCGTCATCGTTGCCGGCCTGTACCAGCGGGCGCCAGTCTTCGAGCAGGGCGTCGAGGCTGCTGCGCAGGTCGCGGGTGGTCGCGCGCGGCGCGGCCTGGCCCAGGCTTGCGGTCAGTGCACGCAGCTCGCTCAGGCACTCCACCCAGTCCTGCAGCAGGCGCCAGTGGCCGTTGTGGCGGTATTGTTCGGCCAGGCGCTGGCTGCTGCCCAGCAGTTGCCAGGCCAGCGCGGCATAGGCGTCGTCCACGGCCATTTCGGCTTCCAGCTCGGTGTGCGGCAGGCCCAGCTCGTAGCTGTCCGGCTCCAGCAGGCGGTAGCCACGCTCGGCCTTGCTGATGTCGCAAGGCATCAGCGGCAGGCTGGCGGCCAGCTCGGCGGCCAGTTCCAGCAGTGCCTGCGGCTCACCTTCGCGCAGTTCCAGCTCCAGCTCGCAGATTTCTTCCTTGCGCTTGCCGGCGACCACGAAGCCCTGGTCCAGCGCGGCCTCGATCACCACCTTGCTCTTGCCACGGCCCCAGGCGATTTCAGCGAATTCGCGGGTGAAGTCGGTGGTGAACAGCGGCTTGATGGTCTTTTTGTCCAGGTCGGCCAGTTGCTCGGGCCAGCAGGTGGCGTCGAGCTTTTTCAGGTCGAGCTTGGCCTTGTCCAGATTCCACTCGTACTCGTTGCGCTCGGACAGGCCCGCTACGCTCTGGCCGCGGCACTTGAGGGTCTGGATGACCACATCGCCATCGCGGCGCAGGCGCAGGGCCACGCGCGCGGCGGACAGCTCGCGCTCGGGGGTGTCGAAGTACTGGTTGGTCAGTTCGCGGGTCTGCCAGCCGGACTTGTTGCGCTTTTTCAGCAGAGGGTGCTCGCGCAGGGCGGCAAGGGTCTCGCGGCTGGCGCGGAGCTTGAGTTCGGTTTCTTTGTGCATCACAGACTCGAAGGAGGGGCGTGGTTGGCAAAGAGTTTACAGGAGTCGGCTGTGGTCTGTTGGATCGTGGTGGTTTCTTCGCGGGCTCGCCCGCTCCCACAGGTAAAGCGCAGCCCTTGAAGGCAGTGAAATCCCTGTGGGAGCGGGCGAGCCCGCGAAGAAGCCCACACTCTTGCCCTGCGAACGAATGGCATTGCTATGATGGGCAACGCTTCCGAGGAGTACGCGCATGCCGTTGCCGACGCTGAAAGACCAGTTCGCCGCTTTGATCGCCGCGCCTTCGGTCAGTTGCACCCAGCCTGCGCTGGACCAGTCCAACCGCCAGGTCATCGACCTGCTGGCCGGCTGGCTGGGCGACCTTGGCTTCAAGTGCGACATCCAACAGGTCAGCCCTGGCAAGTTCAACCTGCTGGCCAGCCGTGGCACAGGCCCGGGCGGCCTGGTGCTGGCCGGGCACAGCGACACCGTACCTTATGACGAACAGTTGTGGACCAGCGACCCGCTGAAGCTGACCGAGGCCGATGGCCGCTGGGTCGGCCTGGGCAGCTGCGACATGAAGGGCTTCTTCGCCCTGATCATCGAAGCGGTCATTCCGCTGCTGGAGCACGATTTCAAGCAGCCGCTGCTGATCCTCGCTACCTGTGACGAAGAAAGCTCCATGTCCGGCGCCCGCGCCCTGGCCGAGGCCGGCCAGCCGCTGGGGCGTGCGGCGGTGATCGGCGAGCCCACCGGGCTGCGGCCGATCCGCATGCACAAGGGCATCCTCATGGACCGCATAGACATCCTCGGGCGCAGTGGCCATTCCTCGGACCCAAGCCTTGGCCGTAGCGCCATGGAGGCCATGCACGCGGTGATGGGCGAGCTGATGGGCCTGCGCCAGCAATGGCAGCAAACCTACCGCAACCCGCAATTCACCGTGCCGACGCCGACCATGAACTTCGGCTGTATCCACGGCGGCGACAACCCCAATCGCATCTGTGGCCAGTGTGCCCTGGAATTCGACCTGCGGCCGTTGCCGGGCATGGATGTGGAGCAGCTGCGCGCGGCTATCCGCGACAAGCTGGTGCCCGTGGCAGAGCGTTTCGAGGTGCGTATCGACTACGCGCCGCTGTTCCCGGAAGTGCCGCCGTTCGAACAGGCCGCGGATGCCGAGCTGGTGCAAGTGGCGGAGCGCCTGACCGGCCACCGTGCCGAAGCGGTGGCGTTCGGCACCGAAGCGCCTTATCTTCAGCAGCTGGGCTGTCAGACCATCGTGCTGGGCCCCGGCGACATCGCCTGTGCCCACCAGCCCGGCGAATACCTTGAAATGTCACGAATCGAGCCTACCGTGCGTCTATTGCGTGACCTGATCCGGCATTACTGCCTGAACTAAACGTCCATCGAGTTGATTCGTTCCTGCATAGAGGAGACCGCGCGTGACCGCAAGCCTGTTCCGACGATGATCCTGAACGCTCCCTGTATCGCCGTTCTCCGTCCACTTATCCACAGGCCCTGTCATGCCCGACTACGTCAACTGGCTGCGTCATGCCTCCCCGTACATCAATGCCCATCGCGACTGCACCTTCGTGGTCATGCTCCCTGGCGATGGGGTGGAACACCCTAATTTCGGCAATATCGTCCACGACCTGGTGCTGCTGCACAGCCTTGGCGTGCGGCTGGTGCTGGTGCATGGCTCGCGCCCACAGATCGAAAGCCGCCTGGCTGATCGTGGGCTGACCCCGCATTACCACCGTGGCATGCGCATCACCGATGCCGCCACCCTGGATTGCGTGATCGATGCCGTCGGCGCCTTGCGCCTGGCCATCGAGGCGCGCCTGTCGATGGATATCGCCGCGTCGCCGATGCAGGGCTCACGCCTGCGTGTAGCCTCTGGCAACCTGGTCACGGCGCGGCCGATCGGCGTGCTCGAAGGGGTGGATTACCACCACACCGGCGAAGTGCGCCGGGTCGACCGCAAGGGCATCAGCCGCCTGCTCGACGAGCGTTCCATCGTGCTGTTGTCGCCACTGGGTTACTCGCCCACCGGGGAAATCTTCAACCTCGCTTGCGAAGACGTGGCCACCCGCGCCGCCATCGAGCTGGGAGCCGACAAGTTGCTGCTGTTCGGTGCCGAGCCGGGCCTGCTGGATGCCGACGGCAAGCTGGTGCGTGAGCTGCGCCCGCAGCAGGTTGCCCCGCATCTGCAGCGCCTGGGCAGCGACTACCAGGGTGAGTTGCTGGATGCTGCGGCCGAGGCCTGCAAGGGCGGTGTGGCGCGCAGCCATATCGTCAGCTATGCCGAAGACGGCGCCTTGCTGACCGAGCTGTTCACCCGTGGCGGTGGCGGTACGCTGGTGTCGCAGGAGCAGTTCGAAGTGGTGCGCGAGGCGACCATCGAGGACGTTGGCGGCCTGCTGGAGCTGATCAGCCCGTTGGAAGAGCAGGGCATCCTGGTGCGCCGTTCGCGCGAAGTGCTGGAGCGGGAGATCGAGCAGTTCAGCGTGGTCGAGCGTGAAGGCATGATCATCGCCTGTGCGGCGTTGTACCCGATTGCCGACTCCGACACCGGAGAGCTGGCGTGCCTGGCGGTGAACCCGGAATACCGCCATGGCGGGCGCGGAGATGAGTTGCTGGAGCGCATCGAGAGCCGGGCGCGGCAGTTGGGCTTGAGTACCCTGTTCGTGCTTACCACGCGCACGGCGCATTGGTTCCGCGAGCGCGGCTTTGCGCCGAGTGGTGTGGAGCGGCTGCCGGCGGCGCGGGCTTCGCTGTACAACTACCAGCGTAATTCGAAGATTTTCGAGAAGCCTTTGTAAACCTGTACTGGCCCTATCGCCGGCAAGCCAGCTCCCACAGGGAAAGCGCCAGCCCTGAAGGTTGTGCAGTACCTGTGGGAGCAACTGTCTTGTATTGCCTGGGCCGGCCTCATCGCCGGCAAGCCAGCTCCCACAGGTACTGCACAGGGCTTGAGGCCTATGCCGTCGAGGTGGGAGCTGGCTTGCCGGCGAAAGGGCCGCAAAGCGGCCCCGGCAATCTCAGCTTGTTACACGAAATCTTGGGGGCGCTTCGCACCCCTTTCGCGACACAAGGCCGCTCCCACAATGGGGGCGGCGTTTTGTTTACACGGTATGCAGGTACCAGTTGTACTCGAGGTCGGAGATCGAGTGCTCGAACTCCTCCAGCTCGCTCTCCTTGCACGCGACGAAGATGTCGATGTACTTCGGATCGATGTACTTGTTGAGGATCTCGCTGTCGTCCAGCTCGCGCAGGGCATCGCGCAGGTTGTTCGGCAGGCTCTGCTCCAGTTGCTCGTACGAGTTGCCTTCGATCGGTGCGCCTGGCTCGACCTTGTTGGTCAGGCCATGGTGCACGCCAGCCAGCACGGCAGCCATCATCAGGTACGGGTTGGCGTCGGCACCGGCTACGCGGTGCTCGATGCGCACGGCATCGGCCGAACCAGTCGGTACGCGCAGGGCCACGGTGCGGTTGTCCAGGCCCCAGCTTGGCGCGTTCGGTACGTAGAACTGCGCGCCAAAACGGCGGTACGAGTTGACGTTCGGGCAAAGGAACGCCATGGACGCGGGCAGGGTCTCGAGCACACCGCCGACAGCGTGACGTAACGCGGCGTTCTGCTCGGGATCCTCGCTGGTGAAGATGTTGTTGCCATCTTTGTCCAGCACGGAAATGTGTACATGCAGGCCGTTGCCTGCCTGGCCCGGGTAGGGCTTGGCCATGAAGGTGGTGTCCATTTCATGGTCGTAGGCGATGTTCTTGATCAGCCGCTTGAGCAGTACCGCGTAGTCGCAGGCCTTGAGCGGGTCGGCCACGTGGTGCAGGTTGACTTCGAACTGCGCCGGGGCGCTCTCCTTGACGATGGCGTCAGCCGGGATGCCTTGTTCCTTCGCGCCTTCGAGGATGTCCTGCAGGCAGTCGGCATATTCGTCGAGGTCGTCGATCAGGTATACCTGGGTCGACTGCGGGCGCTTGCCCGAGATAGGCGAGCGTGGTGGCTGTGGTCGGCCGTTCACGTTCTCCTGGTCGATCAGGTAGAACTCCAGCTCGAACGCGGCGCAGATGGTCAGGCCCATATCAGTGAACTTGCTCACCACCTGGCGCAGCACTTCGCGTGGGTCGGCGAAGAACGGCTCGCCTTCCAGCTCGTGCATGGTCATCAGCAGTTGGGCGGTAGGGCGCTTTTGCCACGGCTCGTTACAGAGTGTGTCGGGGATTGGATAGCAGATGCGGTCCGCATCGCCGATGTCCAGGCCCAGCCCGGTGCTTTCGACGGTGGAACCGTTGATGTCCAGGGCGAAGAGGGAGGCAGGCAGGTTGATGCCTTTCTCGTAAACCTTGTGGAGGCTGGTGCGTTCTATGCGCTTGCCACGCACCACACCATTCATATCTGCAATCAGAAGGTCAACGTAGAGAACCTCAGGATGTTCCTTAAGGAACGCGTTCGCTTCGTTAAGCTGAACGGCACGCGGGGGTACCGACATGATGCAACACCTTTGTTGTTAAAAATATCAATCAAGGGGGGCTTGCAGGACCAGTCAATCGAAAAGACAAACTGATGTCAAGCCAACCCCATGATGCCCTGAAATGGCACATCGACGGCAGATTTGCTGCATATCAGGGCAAGCCATTATCCGCTATTTCCTACGTAAAGGGCTATCTCCGACACGCCGTGTTTTATTTTTTACGGAGGTGTTGTGTAAAAAAATGAACAAGGCTAAGCTCGGTCTCAACCCAGAACACAATAATACGAGGGTCACATGGTCCGCTTGCCGCGACCTGAAAGCACTGCCTGCGCAGTGTCGTCGGGTACCTCCGTCATCTCTGCAAGCTTCGTCAATGGCGTGGCCGCCCTGGCCGCAATAATTGACGTTTGGCGTTTCCAGGCCTGCCCTCGTAGCGGCTTGCCGCCCTTCGTTTCGTCTTCCTGCCCTTCGAACTCATTACGGACACACCTGTTTTCAGTGTATCCACTGTGGCTCTGCGCGGGGGTTTTTGCTTTAGCAATGTACTCCATCCAGAATCAATGCGCGGCCCACCTTACCTCCTGAGGTATTTATGAGTAACAACCTCGACCAGCTCACCGATTGGTTGAAAGAGCACAAGATCACCGAAGTCGAATGCATGATCAGTGACCTGACCGGCATCACGCGCGGCAAGATTTCGCCCACCAACAAATTCATCGCCGAAAAAGGCATGCGCCTGCCCGAGAGCGTGCTGCTGCAGACCGTGACCGGCGACTACGTCGACGACGACATCTATTACGAACTGCTCGACCCGGCGGACATCGACATGATCTGCCGGCCCGACGAAGACGCCGTGTTCCTGGTGCCGTGGGCCATCGAGCCGACCGCCCAGGTGATCCACGACACCTACGACAAGAAGGGCAACCCGGTCGAACTGTCGCCGCGCAACGTGCTGAAGAAAGTCCTCAAGCTATACGCCGACAAGGGCTGGCAGCCGATCGTCGCGCCCGAGATGGAGTTCTACCTGACCAAGCGCAGCGAAGACCCGGACTTCCCGCTGCAGCCCCCGGTAGGCCGTTCGGGCCGCCCGGAAACCGGCCGCCAGTCGTTCTCTATCGAAGCCGCCAACGAATTCGACCCGCTGTTCGAAGACGTCTACGACTGGTGCGAGCTGCAGCAGCTGGACCTCGACACGCTGATCCACGAAGACGGCACGGCGCAGATGGAGATCAACTTCCGTCACGGCAACGCCCTGCACCTGGCCGACCAGATCCTGGTGTTCAAGCGCACCATGCGCGAAGCCGCGCTCAAGCACAATGTAGCGGCCACCTTCATGGCCAAGCCCATGACCGGCGAACCGGGCAGCGCCATGCACCTGCACCAGAGCGTGGTCGACGTGGCCACCGGCAAGAACATCTTCAGCAATGAAGACGGCAGCATGAGCGAGCTGTTCCTGCACCACATCGGTGGCCTGCAGAAGTTCATCCCCGAGGCGCTGCCGCTGTTCGCCCCCAACGTCAACTCGTTCCGCCGCTTCCTGCCCGACACCTCGGCGCCGGTGAACGTGGAGTGGGGCGAAGAAAACCGTACCGTCGGCCTGCGCGTGCCGGATGCCGGCCCGCAAAGCCGCCGGGTCGAGAACCGCCTGCCGGGCGCCGACGCCAACCCGTACCTGGCCATTGCCGCCAGCCTGCTGTGCGGCTACATCGGCATGGTCGAAGGCATCGCGGCCAGCGCGCCGGTACAGGGCCGTGGCTATGAGCGCCGCAACCTGCGCCTGCCACTGACCATCGAAGACGCCCTGGAACGCATGGAAAACAGCCGTGCGCTGGTGCAGTACCTGGGCAAGAAATTCATCACCGGCTACGTCGCCACCAAGCGCGCCGAGCACGAAAACTTCAAACGTGTCATCAGTTCCTGGGAACGTGAGTTCCTGCTGTTCGCTGTCTGATCAACCCGGTGCCGCAGAGGACGCGGCTGTCGAATAACGGAGAAGCACATGAGCGTCAACAACCCGCAAACCCGTGAATGGCAAACCCTGAGTGGGGAGCATCACCTGGCGCCCTTCAGCGACTACAAGCAGCTGAAGGAGAAAGGGCCGCGCATCATCACCAAGGCCCAGGGTGTGCATTTGTGGGATAGTGAGGGGCACAAGATCCTCGACGGCATGGCCGGGCTGTGGTGCGTGGCAGTGGGCTATGGCCGTGAGGAGCTGGTGCAGGCGGCCGAGAAGCAGATGCGCGAACTGCCGTACTACAACCTGTTCTTCCAGACCGCCCACCCGCCTGCGCTGGAATTGGCCAAGGCGATCACCGACGTGGCGCCGGAAGGCATGACCCATGTGTTCTTCACCGGCTCCGGCTCCGAAGGCAACGACACCGTGCTGCGCATGGTCCGCCACTACTGGGCGCTGAAGGGCAAGCCGCACAAGCAGACCATCATCGGCCGCATCAACGGCTACCACGGCTCCACCGTGGCCGGTGCCAGCCTGGGTGGCATGAGCGGCATGCACGAGCAGGGCGGCCTGCCGATCCCGGGCATCGTGCATATCCCGCAGCCATACTGGTTCGGCGAAGGCGGCGACATGACCCCGGATGCGTTCGGTGTGTGGGCGGCCGAGCAGTTGGAGAAGAAGATCCTCGAAGTCGGCGAAGACAACGTCGCCGCCTTCATCGCCGAGCCGATCCAGGGCGCCGGCGGGGTGATCATCCCGCCGGACACCTACTGGCCGAAGGTGAAGGAGATCCTCGCCAAGTACGACATCCTGTTCGTCGCCGACGAAGTGATCTGTGGTTTCGGCCGTACCGGCGAGTGGTTCGGCTCCGACTACTACGACCTCAAGCCCGACCTGATGACCATCGCCAAGGGCCTGACCTCCGGTTACATCCCCATGGGCGGTGTGATCGTGCGTGACACTGTGGCCCAGGTGCTCAGCGAGGGTGGCGATTTCAACCATGGCTTCACCTATTCCGGCCACCCGGTGGCGG
The DNA here is from genome assembly GCF_000935045.1 of Pseudomonas sp. 10-1B. Taxonomy (GTDB): domain Bacteria; phylum Pseudomonadota; class Gammaproteobacteria; order Pseudomonadales; family Pseudomonadaceae; genus Aquipseudomonas. Next base: position 12,224 of record NZ_JYKS01000007.1, on the reverse strand, counting down.
CCGCGGTGGGCCTGGAAAACCTGCGCATCCTGCGCGATGAGAAAATCATCGAGAAGGCGCGCAGCGAAGCGGCACCGTATTTGCAGAAACGTTTGCGTGAGCTGCAGGACCACCCACTGGTGGGCGAGGTACGCGGCCTGGGCCTGCTCGGCGCGATCGAGCTGGTCAAGGACAAGGCCACCCGCAGCCGTTACGAAGGCAAGGGCGTGGGCATGATCTGCCGTACCTTCTGCTTCGACAACGGCCTGATCATGCGCGCGGTGGGCGACACCATGATCATCGCGCCGCCGCTGGTGATCAGCCATGCGGAGATCGATGAGCTGGTGGAGAAGGCGCGCAAGTGCCTCGACTTGACGCTGGAAGCGATCAACTGAGCACCTGCTAGGCTAGCGATGTGACATTAAGTCGTTACAAGGCCCTGCTTTCCTTGAAACAGAGCCTTGTAACTTGCCAGACTAGCGACTGTTTCAGTCGCCGCGCGCTCTGCACCGTAGGTCCTGGCTGCTGAACAGATGGCTAAATAAAAATTCTGGAGCATTACGCATGAAGAAAATGGGCAAGACGTTGCTGGCTGCGGCGCTGATGGGTGCCATGGCCACCGCTGTTCAGGCTGAAGACAAGGTGTTGAACGTCTACAACTGGTCGGACTACATCGCTCCGGACACCATCGCCAAGTTCGAGAAGCAGACTGGGATCAAGGTCAAGTACGACGTTTTCGACAGCAACGAAACCCTCGAAGCCAAGCTGCTGGCCGGCAAGTCCGGCTACGACATCGTGGTGCCGTCCAACAACTTCCTGGCCAAGCAGATCAAGGCTGGCGTTTACGAGGAACTGGACCGTTCCAAACTGCCGAACTGGAACAACCTCGACGAAGACCTGCTCAAGGCCGTCGGTGATGCCAGCGACCCGGGCAACAAATACGCCTTCCCCTACATGTGGGGCTCGATCGGCCTCGGCTACAACCCGGAGAAGGTCAAGGCCGCGTTGGGCGTCGACCACATCGACTCGTGGGACGCCGTGTTCAAGCCTGAGAACATCGCCAAGCTCAAGAGCTGCGGCGTGAGCTTCCTGGATGCCCCGACCGAAATGCTGCCGGCCGCGCTGCACTACCTGGGCCTGCCGAGCAACAGCACCAAGAAAGAAGACCTGAAGGCCGCCGAAGATCTGTTCCTCAAGGTTCGTCCTTCGATTACCTACTTCCACTCGTCCAAGTACATCGGCGACCTGGCCAATGGCAACATCTGCGTCGCCGTCGGTTATTCGGGTGACGTCGAGCAGGCCAAGGCCCGCGCCCACGAAGCTGGCGACAAGGTCAAAGTGGACTACATCATTCCGAAAGAAGGTGCTGGTACCTTCTACGACATGGTCGCCATCCCTAAAGATGCCGAGCACAAGGAAGCTGCCTACAAGTTCATGGACTTCCTGATGCAGCCGGAAGTCATGGCCGAAATCACCAACGCTGTGCGCTTCCCGAATGGCAACAAGGCCGCCACTCCGTTCGTGGAGAAGGACATCACCAGCGACCCGAGCATCTATCCGCCAGCTGATGTGAAGAAGCAACTGTACGCGATCGCCGCGCCGGACCAATCCGCCCAGCGCGCCATCACCCGCAGCTGGACCAAGATCAAGTCGGGCAAATAACCCCGATGCAGCACCTCTGGGCCGGGGTTTCCGGCCCAGAGCCAGTGAAAGGCAATTGATGATTGCGGCATCGAGGCTGCGAAGGTAAGTTGCGCGCCGGTTTTGCGTGTGCGGCAGCATTGTCGCTACCCAGGCACTGATTGTGAGGACCACCCACTTGTCTATTTCCTTATTACGCAAGGCCTTGATGGCTGGAGCGGGCCTGACGCTGGCATGCAGCGTCCAAGCGGCGCCTACGGTGCACTTCTACAACTGGTCCGACTATATCGGCCCGACCACACTCGCGGACTTCGAGAAAGCCACGGGCATCAAGCCCGTGCAGGACGTGTTCGACTCCAACGAAACCCTGGAAGGCAAACTGCTGGCCGGTAACACCGGCTACGACGTGGTCGTGCCGTCCAACCATTTCCTCGGCAAGCAGATCAAGGCGGGCGCGTTCCAGAAGCTCGACAAGAGCCTGCTGCCAAATTATGCCAACCTCGACCCGGCGTTGATGAAGCGCCTGGAAAAGAACGACCCGGGCAACCAGTACGCCGTGCCTTACCTGTGGGGCACCAACGGCATCGGTTACAACGTCGACAAGGTGAAGGCCGCACTGGGCGTGGACACCATCGACTCCTGGGCCGTGCTGTTCGAGCCCGAGAACATGAAGAAGCTCGCCAAGTGCGGCGTGGCCTTCCTCGACTCGGCGGACGAGATGCTGCCGGCGGTGCTCAACTACATGGGGCTGGACCCCAACAGTACCGATGCCAAGGACTACCAGGCTGCCGAGCAGAAACTGCTGGCGGTACGCCCGTACGTGACCTACTTCCACTCGTCCAAGTACATCACCGACCTGGCCAACGGCGACATCTGCGTCGCGGCGGGTTTCTCGGGTGATGTGTTCCAGGCCAAGGCCCGCGCTGAAGAAGCGAAGAAGGGCGTGAACCTGGCCTACGCCATTCCCAAGGAAGGCGGCAACCTCTGGTTCGACGTGCTGGCGATCCCCAAGGACGCCAAGAACGTCAAAGAGGCGCATGCCTTCATCAACTATTTGCTGAAGCCTGAGGTTATCGCCCAGGTCAGTGATTACGTCGGTTACGCCAACCCGAACCCCAAGGCTGGCGACCTGATGGACCAGGCCGTGAGGACTGACGCTGCGGTTTACCCACCGCAGGAAGTGCTGGACAAGATGTTCGTGAACTCAGAGTTGCCACCCAAGGTGCAACGGCTGATGACCCGTAGCTGGACCAAGGTCAAGTCGGGCAAGTAAAAATCCAGACCCGCAGCGGCACCTGCAGACCAGGCCGTGCGGGCACAAAAATCTTGTTGGGAGTTTCACTCATGGCAGTTGCCTCCGGTGCCTATAAAAAAGCCCTCGAGGGTGGCCAGCAACCCAAGCAGGTGCTGGTCAAGATCGACCGGGTCACGAAAAAGTTCGACGAAACGGTAGCCGTGGACGATGTGTCCCTGGAAATCCGCAAGGGCGAGATCTTCGCCCTGCTGGGCGGCTCCGGTTCCGGCAAGTCCACCTTGCTGCGTATGCTGGCCGGCTTCGAGCGCCCGACCGAAGGGCGGATCTTCCTCGATGGCGTCGATATCACCGACATGCCGCCCTACGAGCGGCCGATCAACATGATGTTCCAGTCCTACGCGCTGTTCCCGCACATGACCGTGGCGCAGAACATCGCCTTCGGCCTGCAGCAAGACAGGATGCCCAAGGCCGAGATCGACGCCCGCGTGGCCGAGATGCTCAAGCTGGTGCACATGACCCAGTACGCCAAGCGCAAGCCGCACCAGCTGTCCGGTGGCCAGCGCCAGCGCGTGGCCCTGGCCCGCTCCCTGGCCAAGCGCCCCAAGCTGCTGCTGCTCGACGAACCGATGGGCGCGCTGGACAAGAAACTGCGTTCGCAGATGCAGCTGGAGCTGGTGGAGATCATCGAGCGCGTGGGCGTGACCTGCGTGATGGTGACCCACGACCAGGAAGAGGCCATGACCATGGCCCAGCGCATCGCCATCATGCACCTGGGCTGGATCGCCCAGATCGGCTCGCCGGTGGACATCTACGAGACGCCCACCAGCCGCCTGGTGTGCGAGTTCATCGGCAACGTCAACCTGTTCGAAGGTGATGTGGTCGACGATGCCGAAGGCCACGCGATCATTGCCAGCCCGGAGCTGGAGCGCAAGATCTACGTCGGCCACGGCATCACCACCTCGGTGGAAGACAAGCACATCACCTACGCCCTGCGCCCGGAGAAGATGCTGGTCACCACCCAGCAACCGACCTGCGAGCACAACTGGTCGCGCGGCAAGGTCCACGACATCGCCTACCTGGGCGGCCATTCGGTGTTCTACGTCGAGTTGCCGAGCGGCAAGGTCGTCCAGTCGTTCGTCGCCAACGCCGAGCGCCAGGGCACCCGGCCGACCTGGGGCGATGAAGTGTATGTGTGGTGGGAAGACGACAGTGGCGTGGTACTGCGGTCATGAAACTGCGCAAGCTCAAGCGAGCCTTCCAGCGCATCACCCCGGAGGGGCGGCACCTGGTGATCGGCGTGCCGTTCATCTGGCTGTTCCTGTTCTTCATGCTGCCGTTCTTCATCGTGCTGAAGATCAGCTTCGCCGAAGCCGACGTGGCGATCCCGCCGTATACCGAGATCTACAGCTACGTCGAAGACAAGATGCAGCTGGTGCTCAACCTGGCCAACTACGGCCTGCTGACCGAGGATGAGCTGTACATCTCGGCGTACCTGGGCTCGCTGAAGATGGCCTTCTTCAGCACATTGCTGTGCCTGCTGATTGGCTACCCGATGGCCTATGCCATCGCCAACGCCAAGAAAGAGACGCAGACGGTCTTGCTGTTGCTGATCATGATGCCGACCTGGACCGCGATCCTGATCCGTGTCTATGCCTGGATGGGCATTCTCAGCAACAACGGCTTGCTCAATGGCTTCCTGCAATGGATCGGGCTGATCGACCAGCCACTGCAGATCCTCAACACCAACCTGGCGGTGTATATCGGCGTGGTCTATTCGTACCTGCCGTTCATGATCCTGCCGCTGTTCGCCAACCTGGTGAAGCACGACCCTTCGTTGCTGGAAGCCGCTTCCGACCTGGGTTCGAGCACCTTCAACAGCTTCTGGAAGATCACCGTGCCGTTGTCGAAGAACGGCATCATCGCCGGCTGCATGCTGGTGTTCATCCCGGTGGTGGGTGAGTTCGTGATTCCTGAACTGCTTGGCGGCCCGGAAACCCTGATGATCGGCAAGGTGCTGTGGCAAGAGTTCTTCAACAACCGTGACTGGCCGGTGGCCTCTGCCCTGGCGGTGGTGATGCTGGCGATCCTGATCGTGCCGATCCTGCTGTTCAACCGCAGCCAGGCCAAAGAAATGGAGGGCAGGGCATGAAACGCTTCAGTTTCTCCAAGCTGATGCTGGTGCTCGGCTTGCTGTTCATCTACCTGCCGATGCTGATCCTGGTGATCTACTCGTTCAACGCCTCCAAGCTGGTGACGGTGTGGGGCGGCTGGTCGGTGAAGTGGTATGTCGGCCTGCTCGACAACACCCAGCTGATGGGTTCGGTGATGCGCTCGCTGGAAATCGCCTGCTATACGGCGGTGGCTGCAGTGGCGCTGGGCACCCTGGCGGCCTTCGTGCTGACCCGGGTCACCCGCTTCAAGGGCCGCACGTTGTTCGGCGGCCTGGTCACCGCGCCGCTGGTGATGCCCGAGGTGATCACCGGTCTGTCGCTGTTGCTGCTGTTCGTGGCCATGGCGCAGATGATCGGCTGGCCCCAGGAGCGCGGCATCGTCACCATCTGGATCGCCCACACCACGTTCTGCGCGGCGTATGTGGCGGTGGTGGTGTCGGCTCGCCTGCGCGAGTTGGACCTGTCGATCGAGGAAGCGGCGATGGACCTGGGTGCCAAGCCGTGGAAGGTGTTCTTCCTGATTACCATCCCGATGATCGCGCCGTCGTTGGCGGCGGGTGGCATGATGTCGTTCGCCCTGTCGCTGGATGACCTGGTGCTGGCCAGCTTCGTGTCCGGCCCTGGCTCGACCACCTTGCCGATGGAAGTGTTCTCGGCGGTGCGCCTGGGCGTGAAGCCGGAGATCAACGCCGTGGCCAGCTTGATCCTGCTGTCGGTGTCGCTGGTGACTTTCTTCGTCTGGTACTTCAGCCGCCAGGCCGAAGAACGTCGTCGCAAGGCGATTCAGCAGGCGATCGAGGAAGGCGCTGCGGCCAATGCCTCGCAGCCACAGGTCAAGCGCCCGACGCAGCTGGCTGCGTCGGCCTGACCCGGCCCTTTCGCGGGCTTGCCCGCTCCCACAGGGACCGCACGGCTTTCCGGCTTGTGGTAATCCCTGTGGGAGCGGGCAAGCCCGCGAAGGCCCCAACACCGATTCAAAGCCATACCGCATCCCAGTGAGGATAATCCCTGACACTCCTGACCAATCCAGCCCTCAAGGGATTGGCAACAATGTACCGGGCTACATGCACCACACTCTCTTCCCGCCGCAGCGCATGGTCCTGGTAACCCGCTTGCCATATCGGCTTATGCCTGACACCTGCCTTGCGTAACGCAATGGCTGTGCGTGATTTGAACTTTCGCATCAGTGTCCCCAATGTCACTTCCTTCAGTTCTATCAGCCAATGCAGATGGTCCGGCATCACTACCCAGGCCAATGACCGGCAGTCCTGAATGTCATTTGAGATCCGCAGATGTTTGACCACCAGCCGGGCATGGTGAAAGTCGAGGAAAAGTGGCTTTCGCTGGTGCGTGATGGTGGTCAGCATGTAGAGCCTGCCTGGCTCGGAAAAGCGCCCACGGCGCAGTCGGTGGGACTCGGCTAACGACATTGTGATCTTCCTTGAAAATGAACCGCCCTTTGAAAGGTAGCGGCTGAAGCGAGGTTGCCGGGTGGCTGATGGTTTCTGGATATGGCAGAAGCTTATCCGTGACTGTGCCGGCCTCTTCGCGGGCTCGCCCGCTCCCACAGGGATAGTGAATTCCTCAAGACTTGCGCCGTACTTGTGGGAGCGGGCGTGCCCGCGAAGGGGCCGGCACAGGCACCGAAGATGCCAGCTTGGCCCCCATCAGTGATGTTTATCGAACCCTGAACTACGCTGACAGTCGCATCCCACAAATCATTTGTGCGCAAGCAAGGAGCCTGCATGACGTTGATGCGTCCGCTGTCGGTCGTTTGCCTGGGGCTGCTGTACATGCTCGCCGGCTGTAGCAAGGAAGAGGCCCCCGAGGCGCTGCCTCGGGTTGGCGTGCAACAGGTTCAGTCCACCGACTTCGCTGCCAGGGTCACCCTGACCGGCGATGTACAGGCGCGGGTGCAGACCGACCTGTCGTTCCGTGTAGGCGGCAAGATCATTTCGCGCAGCGTCGACGTGGGCGATCACGTCAAGGCCAACCAGGTGCTGGCGCGACTGGACCCGAAAGACCTGCAGAACAACGTCGACTCGGCCAAGGCCGAGGTGTTCGCCGCGCAAGCGCGGGTCACCCAGACCAGCGCCGCCTTCGTGCGCCAGCAAAAACTGCTGCCCAAGGGTTACACCAGCCAGAGCGAATACGATTCTGCCGAAGCGGCGCTGCGCAGCAACCAGAGCGCACTCAAGGCCGCCCAGGCGCAATTGGCCAATGCCAACGAGCAACTCGGCTACACCGCACTGGTCTCCGAGGCCGACGGCGTGATCACCGAGCGCCAGGCCGAGGTCGGCCAGGTGGTGCAGGCAACCATGCCGATTTTCAGCCTGGCCACCGATGGCGACCGTGATGCCGTGTTCAACGTCTACGAATCGCTGCTGGTAGCACCGCCCAGCGATGCCGGGGTGGTCGTCAGTCTGCTGGATGACCCGAAGATCCAGGCCCACGGCTTCGTGCGCGAAATCACCCCCACCGTGTCGGCGCAAAGCGGCACGGTGCAGGTCAAGGTCGGGCTCAAGGACGTGCCGCCGGGCATGCAACTGGGCGCGCCGGTGACCGCTACCACCAACGCGCAGGGCCGGCCCAGCATCGAGCTGCCGTGGTCGGCGCTGACCAAGGCCTTGCATGAGCCTGCCGTATGGGTGGTGGGCGAGGGCGATAAGGTAGAGCTGCGCACAGTCGAGGTCAGCCGTTACCTGACTGGCAAGATCGTGGTCGCCAGCGGCTTGAAGGGTGGCGAGACCGTGGTGGTCAATGGCGGGCAGTTGCTGCACCCCGGCATGCAGGTGCAGAAGGTCGATGCCAAGGCCCAGGGGGGTGAGCTATGAAACGCCTGCTGCTGATGCTCGCGGCCGGCGTGTTGCTGGCCGGCTGCGGTAGCGAGAAGGAAGCGCCAGAGCCGATTCGGCCGGTGCTGTCGGTCAAGGTCGAGCCCCAGGTGCAATCACAGCTGGGGCGCTTTGCCGGCAGTATCCAGGCGCGTTTCGAAAGCACCCTGGGCTTCCGCGTTTCCGGGCGCATCGCCCGGCGCTGGCTGGATGTGGGCGCCCAGGTGAAACCGGGCGACACCCTGGCCACCCTCGACCCGACCGACCAGCAAAACCAGCTGCGCGCCGCCGAAGGCGACCTGGCCAGGGTGCAGGCGCAGTGGATCAACGCCCAGGCCGATGCCCGCCGCCAGCAGCAGCTGTACGACCGCGGTGTCGGTGCCCAGGCCCAGCTGGACATCGCCCAGACCAACCTGAAAACCACCAGTGCGGCGTTGGAACAGGCGCGCTCGGCCGTCAGCCAGGCCCGTGACCAGCTCGACTACAGTACCCTGCGCAGCGACCACGCTGCCGTGATCACGGCCTGGCAGGCCGAAGCCGGGCAAACCGTCACCGCCGGCCAGGCCGTGGTGACCCTGGCGCGCCCGGATGTGAAGGAGGCGGTGATCGACCTGCCGATCGGTCTGGCCGAGCAGTTGAGCAAAGGCCTGACCTTCACCGTTGCCTCGCAACTCGACCCAACCATCAACACCACCGCCAGCCTGCGCGAACTGGAGCCCCAGGCCGATGCCGCCACCCGCACCCGGCGCGCCCGCCTGACTTTGGCCAGCACGCCAGCGGCTTTCCACCTGGGCACTGCCATCAGCGTGACCCTGAGCTCGGCAGTGACCCCGCGCAGCGAGTTGCCCTTGAGTGCCTTGCTCGAGCGTGACGGCAAGACCCAGGTGTGGGTGATCGATACGCAGGACAAGACCGTGGCCACCCGTGACGTGGCGCTGATCGACCGCACCGCCTACAGCATTGTGCTGACCTCAGGCGTGCAGCCCGGCGAACGGGTCGTAACCGCCGGCGTCAACAGCCTCAAGCCTGGCCAGAAGGTCACCTTCGACGAGGATGCGCAATGAAAGGAAGCTTCAACCTGTCCGACTGGGCACTCAAGCATCAATCGTTCGTCTGGTACCTGATGTTCGTCGGCCTGCTGATGGGGATTTTTTCCTACTTCAACCTGGGCCGTGAAGAAGACCCGTCGTTCACCATCAAGACCATGGTCATACAGACCCGCTGGCCCGGCGCGACCCAGGACGAAACCCTGTACCAGGTCACCGACCGCATCGAGAAGAAGCTCGAGGAGCTCGACTCGCTCGACTACACCAAAAGCTACACCCGCCCCGGCGAGTCCACGGTCTACGTGTACCTGCGCGACACCACCAAGGCCAAGGACATTCCGGAAATCTGGTACCAGGTGCGCAAGAAGATCCAGGACATTCGCGGTGAGTTTCCCTCGGGCATCCAGGGACCAGGCTTCAACGACGAATTCGGTGACGTGTTCGGCTCGATCTACGCCTTCACCGCCGATGGCCTGACCCTGCGCCAGCTGCGTGATTACGTGGAACAGGCGCGGGCCGAAGTGCGTGACGTGCCCAACATCGGCAAGATCGAGCTGATCGGCACCCAGGACGAGGTGCTGTACCTGAACTTTTCCACGCGCAAGCTGGCCGCCCTGGGCATCGACCAGCGCCAGGTGATGCAGGCGCTGCAATCGCAGAACGCGGTGACCCCGGCCGGGGTGATCGAGGCCGGCCCGGAGCGCATCTCGGTGCGCACCACCGGGCAGTTCGCCTCGGAAAAGGACCTGCAAACCGTCAACCTGAGGATCAACGACCGCTTCTTCCGTCTGGCCGATATCGCCGACATCGAGCGCGGCTACGTCGACCCTCCGTCGCCGATGTTCCGCTACAACGGCCAGACGGCCCTTGGCCTGGCCATCGGCATGAAGGCCGGCGGCAACATCCAGGTGTTCGGTGCGGCGCTGAAAAAGCGCATGGACCAGGTGGTCGAAGACCTGCCGATAGGCGTTGGGGTGCACACCGTGTCGGACCAGGCGGTGGTGGTCAAGCAGGCGGTCGGCGGCTTCACCAGCGCGCTGTTCGAGGCGGTGGTGATCGTGCTGGCGGTGAGCTTCGTCAGCCTCGGCGTGCGTGCCGGCCTGGTGGTGGCCTGCTCGATCCCGCTGGTGCTGGCCATGGTGTTCGTGTTCATGGAGTACAGCGACATCACCATGCAGCGGATTTCGTTGGGTGCGCTGATCATTGCCCTGGGCCTGCTGGTGGACGATGCGATGATCACCGTGGAGGTGATGGTCACCCGGCTGGAGATGGGCGACAGCAAGGAGCAGGCGGCCACCTTTGCCTATACCTCCACGGCGTTCCCGATGCTCACCGGCACCCTGGTGACCGTGGTCGGTTTCGTGCCGATCGGCCTGAACGCCAGCTCCGCCGGTGAATACACCTACACGCTGTTCGCGGTCATCGCCGTGGCCTTGCTGGTGTCATGGATCGTTGCGGTGTTCTTCGCCCCGGTGCTGGGTGTGCATATTCTCAGCAGCAGCAAGCTCAAGGCACATGAAGCCGAACCCGGGCGGGTTGGCAGGGCGTTCGAAGGGGGGCTGCTGTGGTGCATGCGCCATCGCTGGCTGACGATCATCGGCACCATCCTGCTGTTTGCCCTGTCGCTGTTCAGCATGCGCTTCGTGCAGAACCAGTTCTTCCCTTCGTCGGACCGCCCGGAGATCCTGGTCGACCTGAACCTACCGCAAAACGCCTCGATCGAGGAGACACGCAAGGTGGTCGACCGCTTCGAGGCGCGAATCAAGGATGCCCCCGACCTGGTGCACTGGAGTACCTATATCGGCCAGGGTGCGATTCGCTTCTACCTGCCCCTCGACCAGCAGCTGCAGAACCCGTACTACGCCCAGTTGGTGATCGTCAGCAAAGGCTTCGAAGAGCGCCAGGGCATGATGGAGCGCCTGCAGAAGATCTTGCATGAAGAGTTCGTCGGCATCGGTACCAACGTGCAGTCACTGGAGATGGGCCCGCCGGTGGGGCGGCCGATCCAGTACCGGGTCAGTGGCGCCAACATCGACCAGGTGCGCAAGCACGCCATCGAGCTGGCCACCTTGCTCGACCAGAACGAGCACATCGGCGAGATGATCTACGACTGGAACGAGCCGGGTAAGGTGCTGCGCGTGGAGATCGCCCAGGACAAGGCGCGCCAGCTGGGGCTGTCATCGGAAGACGTGGCCAATGTGATGAACAGCATCGTCAGCGGCGTGCAGATTACCCAGGTCAACGACAACATTTACCTGGTCGACGTGGTCGCGCGCGCCGAGGACAGTGAACGCGGCTCGCCCGATACCCTGCAGAACCTGCAAATCCTCACCCCCAACGGCACCTCGATCCCGCTGCTGGCGTTCGCCACCGTGCGCTACGAGCTGGAGCAGCCGCTGGTGTGGCGCCGCGACCGCAAGCCGACCATCACCATCAAGGCCTCGGTCAACGGCGCCATCCAGCCCACCGACCTGGTGGCCCAGCTGAAGCCGAAGATCGACGAGTTCGCCAGCAAGCTGCCAGTCGGTTACGAAGTGGCCACTGGCGGTACCGTGGAGGAAAGCAGCAAGGCCCAGGGGCCGATCGCCAAGGTCATCCCGCTGATGCTGTTCCTCATGGCGACTTTCCTGATGATCCAGCTGCACAGCGTGCAGAAGCTGTTCCTGGTGGTCAGCGTGGCGCCGCTGGGGTTGATCGGCGTGGTGCTGGCGCTGGTGCCCACGGGCACGCCGATGGGTTTCGTGGCAATCCTTGGCATCCTGGCGCTGGCGGGCATCATCATTCGCAACTCGGTGATCCTGGTGACCCAGATCGACGAGTTCGAAGCGCAGGGCTATTCCCCCTGGGACGCGGTGATGGAGGCCACCAACCACCGGCGGCGGCCGATTCTGCTGACGGCGGCGGCGGCGAGCCTGGGCATGATCCCGATTGCCCGCGAAGTGTTCTGGGGGCCGATGGCCTACGCCATGATCGGCGGCATCATCAGTGCAACGCTGCTGACGCTGCTGTTCCTGCCGGCCTTGTATGTGGCCTGGTACAAGATCCGCGAGCCTGAAAACACGACTAAAACCCAACACTGAACACTGTAGGAGCGGGTTTACCCGCGAATGCAATGGTGGATCCACCATCGCATTCGCGGGTAAACCCGCTCCTACAAAGGCTTCATGCTGATTTGTATAAATGGTTATATAAACATTCTTAAACAGTATTTTTAAGAATAACTCCGCCTCACTACTATTGCCCTCAAGCCAGGCGCAATCCCCTTCAAAACCTCAGCCCGGCACCTTCACCCCAAGGA
>NZ_JYKS01000069.1 GCF_000935045.1 Pseudomonas sp. 10-1B | reverse complement strand
CGGCGCTCGATCTCACAGGCGCTGCAAATCCCCCGGCAAGCACCTGCAAGCCCTGACACGCCTCCTACAACCCAAAACCAGAGTTAACCTTCATTTAATCAACCCCAGCCAGCATGGCCCCATTCCTAGACCTGCCAAGGCGAAGACATGCGCGTCCTCCTGCTCTTCCTGACACTGCTACTGGCCGGCCCACTGCAGGCCAACCCGTTCGACGTCAAACCCGACTTCCTGCCGGTCAACCAGGCCTTCGTGCTGACCCACGACCGCCAGGCCGACGGCCAGATGCGCCTGTACTTCCAGATCAAGCCAGGCTACTACCTGTACCAGAAACGCCTGAAGTTCGACGGCCTGCCCGCCGAACAGCACCCGCAATTGCCGGCGGCCCTCAACCACCACGACGAGTTCTTCGGCGACAGCGCGGTGTACCGCGACCAGCTCGAACTGCTGCTGCCAGCCAACGCCCAGGGCCAGCTGCGCCTGGGCTGGCAAGGCTGCGCCGACGCCGGGCTGTGCTACCCGCCGCAAACCACGGCCATCGACCTGGGCGGCAGCGTCACCCCAGCCAGCGACCAGGCAAGCGACCAAGCCCTGGCCAGCGGCCTGCAAAGCGGCAACCTGGCCTGGGGCCTGCTGGCCTTCTTCGGCCTGGGCCTGCTGCTGGCCTTTACCCCATGCTCGTTGCCGATGCTACCGATCCTGGCCGGGCTGGTGCTGGGCAATGGCGCCAGTGCCCGCCGCGGCTGGGTGCTGGCGGGGGTCTACGTGCTGAGCATGGCGCTGGTATACGCCGCCCTGGGCGTGGTCGCCGCGCTGCTGGGCGCCAGCCTGCAGGCGTGGCTGCAACAACCCTGGCTGCTGGGTAGCCTGGCCGGGCTGTTCGTGGTCCTTGCCCTGCCGATGTTCGGCGCCTTCGAGCTGCAGCTGCCCGCAGCCCTGCGTGATCGCCTCGACCGGGCCGGGCAAAGTACCCGTGGCGGCAACCTGTATGGCGCGGCGTTGCTGGGCGCACTTTCCGGGCTGCTGCTGGGCCCATGCATGACCGCGCCACTGGCCGGTGCGCTGCTGTACATCGCTCAGAGCGGCGATGTGCTGCAAGGCGCGCTGGTACTGTTCAGTCTCGGTTTGGGCATGGGCGTGCCGCTGCTGTTGCTGGTGACCCTGGGCAATCGCTACCTGCCGCGCCCGGGCGCCTGGATGAACCGGGTGAAAGGCGTGTTCGGCTTCGTATTCCTGGCCATGGCGCTGTACACCGTGCGCAGCCTGCTGCCCTCGACGCTGCTGCTGGCACTGAGCGGCGCCTGGCTGATCGCCCTGGCCTGGGCCACTTGGCCAGCACTGCAGCGCCTGCCGGCATTGCGCGCGGTACCACTGCTGGGCGCCTTGTGGGGCGGCCTGCTGCTGGTAGGCGCGGCCGCTGGTGGCAATGACCTCTGGCAGCCCCTGCGCCCGTTCGCCGGGAGTGGAGCCGCGCCGGCCACCGGGCAGCACGTCGAAGACAGCTTCGTCACCGTCAGCCGCCCCGAAGACCTGCAGCGCGAACTGGATGCGGCCAAGGCCCGTGGCCAGTGGGTGATGCTCGACTACTATGCCGACTGGTGCGTGTCGTGCAAGGTCATGGAAAAACAGGTGTTCGCCCGCAGCGACGTGCAGGCAGGCCTGGCCGGCGTGCACCTGCTGCGTCTGGACGTGACCGCCGACAGTCCGGCCAGCAAAGCCCTGCTGCAGCGCTATCAGGTACCCGGCCCGCCCAGCATCATCTGGATCGGCCCGGAAGGCGAAGAACGCCGCGCGCGGCGCATCACCGGTGAGGTGGATGCGGCAGCGTTCCAGCAACACTGGACCCAGACCAGGAGCCAAGGCTGATGCTCACCGTAACCCTGGGGCCGCTGACCATGGCCCTCAATCACCTGCTGATGCTCACCGCCCTGGTGATCGCCTGCGTGGTCGGCTGGTGGGTCGCCCGGCGTGGCGGCGAAAGCCCGGAATCGGCACTGTTCAACCTGTTCCTGATCGGCCTGTTGTGCGCCCGCGCTGGCTTCGTGCTGGCCTACTGGCCGATGTACCGGGACGAACCGCTGCAGGTCATCGACATTCGCGATGGCGGTTTCCTGTTCTGGTCCGGCCTGGCCGGCATGGTACTCGGTGCCCTATGGCAGGGCTGGCGTCACCCGGGCCTGCGCCGCCCGCTGGGCTGGGCGCTGTTCAGCGGCGCGCTGTTCTGGGGCCTGGCCAGCCTCGGCGGGCACCTGTACAGCAAAGGCACCGAACTGCCCGAACTGAGCTTGCGCAACGCCGGCGGCCAGCCGGTGGCGCTGCACAGCTACCGGGGCAAGCCGTTGGTGATCAATATCTGGGCCACCTGGTGCCCACCCTGCCGGCGCGAGATGCCGGTGCTGCAACAGGCACAAGGCGACTTTCCCCACGTGACCTTCCTGTTCGTCAACCAAGGCGAAACCCCGGAGAACGTCAGCACCTTCCTCGCCACCACCGGCCTGAGCCTGACCCACGTACTGTTCGACGGTACCGGCCTGCTGGCCCAGCGCGTCGGCTCCATGGCCCTGCCCACCACCCTGTTCTACGACGCCGACGGGCGGCTGGTCGGCAGCCACCTGGGCGAGCTGTCCCGGGCCAGCCTGCGCCACGCCCTGGAACCTTTCGACCGGGCCAGCGCGCCCGCCCCTGCCGCACAAGGAAACTGACATGCGATTGACTGCACTGCTGCCCCTGCCCCTGTCCCTGGCCCTGCTGGCCGCCCCTGTCTTGCAGGCTGAAGAACTGCCCAAGGCGGTTCAGCAACTGCAGGCCAAGGGCGCCGTGATCAAGGGCAGCTTCGACGCGCCCAACGGCCTGCGCGGTTATGCCGCCGAGTACCAGAGCAACGCCCTGGCCCTGTACCTGACCCCCGACGGCAAGCACGTGCTGGTCGGCAGCCTGTTCGACGAACAGGGCAAGGACCTTAGCGCCGAGCCGCTGGAAAAGCTGGTGTATGCGCCGATGAGCAAGGCGATCTGGGCGAAGATGGAGAAAACTGCCTGGATCGCCGATGGCAAGGCCGATGCGCCGCGCAAGGTGTACCTGTTCAGTGACCCCAATTGCCCGTACTGCAATATGTTCTGGGAGCAGGCGCGGCCGTGGGTGGAGTCGGGCAAGGTACAGTTGCGCCATATCATGGTCGGCATCATCCGCGAAGACAGCCCGGGCAAGTCGGCGGCGCTGCTGGCGGCGAAAGATCCGGCCAAGGCCCTGCAACAACATGAAAAGGCCGGCAAGGCCAGCACGCTGAAACCACTGGAGCAGGTGCCGGAGGCGGTGCAACAGAAGCTGGCGGCGAACATGGCGTTGATGGAAGAGATGGGGTTGCAGGCGACCCCGGCGATTTTCTTCCAGGATGAGCAGGGCAACCTGCAGAGCCAGCAAGGGGCGCCTCGGCCGGAGATGCTTGGGAAGATTCTTGGCAAGCGCTGAGATATTGGTTGCCAGTACCGGCCTGTTCGCGGGTGAACCCGCTCCCACAGGTACTGCATAAGCCTTGAGAGCGGCGCTATATCTGTGGGAGCGGACGTGCCCGCGAAACAGGCGACGCGATGGATGGCACCGGCTTTGCCGGTGTTCGCGGCGGTTCGACGCCTCGACATGCCCGCTCCCACAGGTACTGCATAAGCCTTGAGAGCGGCGCTATATCTGTGGGAGCGGGCGTGCCCGCGAAACAGGCGACGCGATGGATGGCACCGGCTTTGCCGGTGTTCGCGGCGGTTCGACGCCTCGACATGCCCGCTCCCACAGAGGCCGCATCAGGGCTGACAAGTGTTTGCCACAAGATATGCAGCGCCTGTGAGATCGAGCGCCGCCCGCGCGGCGCTTCGCGGGGCAAGCCCGCTCCCACTGTCTGTTTCGGGCCAGTCTCTTCTGTGAGGTCACCGCTGGCCGCCTTGTTTGTACGACTTAGTATCAAGTCATACGCCAAGGAGCGCGCGGGCCTCTCACAGGCGAAACTGGCCCGAAACAGACAGTGGGGCTTGCCCCGCGAAGCGTCGCGCGGGCGGCGCTCGATTTCTGCCGCGCAGCAAGCCTCAAGGCGAACCCTACCCCCTACAACCCCTCCAGCTCCGCCATCAGATCACTGAGCCGGTCGACCTTGTCGTCGTCCAGCACACTACCCTGCAGCCCCTGTACATACTCGGCCAGCTCCCCCACCGTACTGCACTCGAACATCGCCCGCAGCGGCACGTTCAACTGCAACTGCTTCTGCACCCGCGAGGCGATCTGCGTAGCCAGCAGCGAGTGCCCGCCCAGTTCGAAGAAGTTGTCGTGCACCCCTACCCGCTCGGCCTTGAGCACATCGGCCCAGATGCCAGCCAGCACTTCTTCCAGGTCGTTGCGTGGTGCCTGGTAGACCTGGCTGTGCTGGCCGCCGCTGTCGATCGCCGGCAGGGCCCTCCGCAGGGCTCCACCAGGTAGCGAATTTTCTGAATCACAATCAAATTTTACATCTTGAAACACTGAATTGTGCGTCTAAAGCAATAAACGCCACCCATCGCAAACAGAACATCCCCAACTGAAACACATATCAATCCTGCGAGAGATACGGACTAGCCCTACATCACAACAGGAAGTTTCCCACACTCGCGATCAATCATTGGATTTTCATCAGAAATACCGCTCAGAAAAACCCCGCAACACCAGCTGCAACTCAAACAGTAGATAGCGTGCCTACCAGCAAATCAACCAGCAAACTTTACGCATTTAAAGTATAAATCCAAACCTACAGAGCCCTGGCGCGCTGAAAACAAGGAGATCTCAATGGACACACTATTCCTCCCCATGAACAACGCCTCCACCTCGACACCCAGAATAACTACTCGGATCAAATGGTACCTTTCCCATGACCAGCAGCCGATACCCCCTCAGACTGACAAAACTCTATAACATCTCAAGAATTTTGATAAAAGAGCACCTCAGAGAGCCTTCCAGTCTGTTGTGGACTGCCTTCGCCCCCTGCATGCTGTTCTTTATCATGAGCCCAAGCTATCTGAATCCAGACGGGACCGCTCAACCCTATTTATCCTATGCAGGGTGGTTCTACGCCTACATTTCAGCGAACGTCGCATTTTTTGGATTCAGCTTTTACCTTATCGGCAGACGGGAAAGCGGCTTCATCGGTTCGTTCATCTACCAAAAGAAATCCATTCGCCTTTTTCTTGCGTCTCACATGCTCAGTTATTCAATACTAAGCATCACCTACGCATCCTTGTTCTCTACCTGGTCACCAAACCCATGCATGGAAATTATTCGGCCCACGAATACCTTTTCATAATGGCCTGCTTCTTTACCAGCTACCTGGGCTTCTCCTGTGTAGGTTTGGTCATGGCCGCCCTGCCTATCAAATTTGGAACAGCCAGCACGCTTTTCTCACTGCTGTCATTTCTGATGCTGATGTCCAGCTATCTGGGCGCCGCCACAGGAAAAGAGCAAAATCAACTGATCGCGTTAGTCAACCCTCTGTACTTGAGCACCCGCGTATTTCGCGCTGAGCTTCCGTTATTGGCAGCTTTCCCGGCGGTATTGACCCTTGCCCTGATTGGCTTTCATATGACAGCGACTCATTTCAGAGTCCAGCCTATCTGGAGTCGTTACTAAATGAGCCTACTGATCATTAATGAATTGACCTTTTCATATAAAGAAAAAACCTTACTGCAGCGTCTCAACCTGCATCTCTCGCCCGGTGAAGCGGTGGGTATACTAGGGAGCAACGGAGCTGGAAAAACGACGCTCTTCGACTTGATTTGTAAGCTTAGACAACCTGACCAGGGTGAGATCATCAATCGCGCCCAACATCTGGCTTATCTGACGCAAATTCTGACGCCTCCCCCCCCAACTGCGGATGATGGAAGTTTACGAACTCATTACCCACTTGAATGCCCCGTCGAAACCTTGCCTGTCTGAAGCACTGTCTCGGCTTGGTGCATGGTCGCCTGCGCTTTCCAAACGATATTCGGATATTTCCAGTAAGAAAGCTTCTACTTGCAGCTATGGCGAGGTCCGAAGTTTTTTCACCTTGACGCTGCTACTCATGGGCAGCGACCTGATCATACTTGACGAACCCACGGCTGGCCTGGACCCGGAGTTTCGACACTTTATCTGGCTTGGGATCAAACACGCTTGCAACGAAGGCGCCAGTGTTTTGGTTTCATCCCACTATACGCAGGAAATCGCGGCCCATTGCGATCGGTTTTACATGCTTGCCCATCGTCAACTCGAAGCGTTCCATAGCTCAGACCAATTCCTGACTCGCTATCGGGCGGGATCTTTGGATGAAGCGTTCATCAATGCTTCGATGTTGCTGGACGAAGTGGGGGCTGCATAGCAACGCTGAAAAACCTTAATCGCTTTGCAGCCCCAGGATCTCAGCGTCGACACAGATATTGCCGGGGCTGCTACGCAGCCCATCGCAGGCAAGCCAGCTCCTACAAAGGATCGCGCAATTCTCGAGTTTTGCGCAGTACCTGTGGGAGCGGGCAAGCCCGTGAAGAGTCCGGCGCAGGCTGCGCCAATCTATTTACAGCCCTTCGAGCTCCGCCATCAGATCACTAAGCCGATCGACCTTGTCGTCATCCAGCACACTGCCCTGCAGCCCCTGCACATACTCGGCCAGCTCCGCCACCGTGCTGCACTCGAACATCGCCCGCAGTGGCACGTTCAACTGCAACTGCTTCTGCACCCGCGAGGCGATCTGCGTGGCCAGCAGCGAGTGCCCGCCCAGTTCGAAGAAGTTGTCGTGCACCCCTACCCGCTCGGCCTTGAGCACATCGGCCCAGATGCCAGCCAGCACTTCTTCCAGGTCGTTGCGTGGTGCCTGGTAGGCCTGGCTGTGCTGACCGCCGATGTCGATCGCCGGCAGGGCCTTGCGGTCGAGCTTGCCGTTGGCATTGTGCGGCAGGCTGTCGAACCAGCCCCAATGCAACGGCACCATGTACTCTGGCAACTCGGCTCGCAGACGTTGCTTGACCTGCTCCAGCAACGCAGCATCACCGGCAATGCCCTGGTGCGCCACCAGGTAGCCAACCAGATGCTTGCCGTTGACGCCCTCCTGCACTCCCACGGCAGCATCGCGGATTTCGCTCTGCTCATGCAGGCGGGCTTCGATCTCGCCCAGCTCGATGCGGTAACCGCGAATCTTCACCTGGTGGTCGATACGCCCGACATACTCCAGCACACCGTCCGGGCGCTGTCGCGCCAGGTCACCGGTACGGTACAGGCGCTCGCCTGGCGCGCCGTACGGGTGCGGGATGAACGCCAGCGCGGTACGTACCGGGTCGCCAACATACCCACGGCCCACGCCGGTACCGGCCACGCACAGCTCGCCCACTGCACCCAGCGGCACCAGCGCCTGCTCATCGCCAAACAGGTACAGCCGGTTGTTGTCGGTCGGCGTGCCGATCGGCAGGTAGCTGCCACGGGTCGACTCGGCATCGACGCGGAAGAACGCCACGTCATCGGAACACTCCGCCGGGCCATAGGCGTTGACCAGGCCGATCTGCGGGTAACGTTGCAGCCATTGCGCCGCCAGCTCCGGTGGCATGGCTTCGCCGGTCGGCAGCATCCAGCGCAAGCCGTCGAGGGCCTGGTGGTCGTTGGCCAGCATGCCCTGGATCAGCGATGGCACGCTTTCCAGTACGGTGATGCCAGTAGCCTGCACATGCGCCAGCAGGCCCTGCGGATCATGGGCGATGGCATTCGGCACGATCTCCACCCTGGCGCCGAACAGCGGTGCGGCGAGGAACTGCCACACCGAGATGTCGAAGCTCTGCGACGCGGTCTGGGCGATCACGTCCTGCTCGCTCATCGCCAGGTACGGCACCTTGCTCAGCTGGTTGTTGAGCATGCCACGCTGCTCGACCATCACGCCTTTCGGCAGGCCGGTGGAGCCTGAGGTGTAGATCACGTAGGCCAGGTTATCCGGGCCACTGTGGATACCGGGGTTGTGGCTGGCAACCTGGCTGGCCTGGACGTCTTCCCATACCAGCAGTTGCGGCCGTACCTGCGCCTCCAGCTCACCCAGCAACTGCCGCCCTTGCTCAGCGCAGGCGGCACTGCACACCAGCACCGGCGTGCGGCTGAGCTGGATGATGCTTTGCAGGCGCGCCGCCGGCAGGCCCGGGTCCAGCGGCAGGTAGCCGGCGCCGGCTTTGAAGCTGCCGACGATCATGCCCAGCAATGGCAGCCCACGTTCGGCCAACAGCGCCACCGGCTGGTCCAGGTTCACACCCGCCGCAACCAGGGCATGGCCCAGGCGGTTGGCCGCCAGGTTCAGCCCGGCGTAGTCATAGGATGCTTCCAGACAACGCGCCACCGTACGTTCAGGGTGCGCGGCAACCTGTGCTTCGAACTGCGCGATGTAGCTCTGCTGCAGAGGGTAGGCGCGCTCGGTACGGTTGCAGTCTTCCAGCAGGAAGCGCTGTTCCTCGGTACCCAGCAGCGGCAGCGCGCTCACCTCACCGTCAAAGCCCTGCACCAATGCCAGCAGCAAGCGCTTGAACTCGGCCAGCAGGCGCTCGACCGTCGGGTAGTCGAAGTAGCGCTGGTCGAACGACAGGTGCAGCCCCAGGTCATCGCCCGGGTAGCACACCGCCGTCAGCGGGAAGTTGGTGTGGGTACGGCCCGAATCGGAGCTGGCGTTCAGGTGCTGGGCGTGGTCGAGCACGGCGGTTTCCACCGGTGCGTTCTCGAACACGAACAGGCTGTCGAACAGCGGCTGGCCCTTGGGCAGTTCGCTGCACTCCTGGATCGCCACCAGCGGCAGGTATTCGTACTCACGCAGCTCCATGTTGCGTTCCAGCAGGCCTTGCAGCCACTGGCGCACGCTGCAGCGCTGGCCGGCAGCCGGCAACTGTACGCGCAGGGCGACGCTGTTGATGAACAGGCCGACGGTGCGCTGCATCTGCGGCATGCTCACCGGGCGCCCGGCCACGGTCACGCCGAAGGCCACGTCGCGATCACCACTGTAGCGCGCCAGCACCAGGGCCCAGGCCGCCTGGGCGAAGGTGTTGACGGTGAGCTGGTGGGCCTGGGCCAGTTCGCGCAGGCGCACGCCGTCGCTCACCGCCAGGCGCGTGTAGCAGTCCCCCACGATCATGCCGCTACCGGCGTGGTCGTGACGCAGCGGCCGATCGCTGGGGATGGCCGTGGCGCGTTCGAAGCCGGCCAGGTTGGCTTGCCACCAGGCGCGCGCGTCATCCAGGCCCTGGCGTTGCAGCCAACCGATGTAGTCGCGATAACGCGGCGGCACCGGCAGCTGGGCCTGGCGGCCCTCGCCGAGGGCCTGGTAGACCTCGAAGAAATCGTTCATCAGCAGCGAGCGGCACCAGGCATCGATGAGGATGTGGTGGTTGCTCATCATGAACCAGTAGCGCTCGTCGGCCACGCGCACCAGGCGCAGGTGGAACGGCGCCTCGCTGAGCAAGGCAAAACCAGCCTCGCGCTCCTGCTTGTGCAGGGCCTGCAAGCGCTGCTCCTGGGCATCGTCAGCAAGGCCACGCCAGTCCTGGTAATCCACCGGCAGGTTGCCCGGCTTGTGGATGATCTGCAGCATGGCCTCGCCGCTGTTCCAGCTGAACGACGCACGCAGCGCTTCGTGGCGCGCCACCACCGCCTGCCAGGCCTGGGCGAAACGCTCGGGGTCGAGGGCGCTGTTGATGCGGTAGCGGTCCTGCATGTAGTAGAGACCGGTGCCTGGCTCCAGCAGGGTGTGCAGCAGCATGCCCTCCTGCATCGGAGTCAGCGGGTAGACGTCCTCGATCTGTGCAGCCGGTACCGGCAGCGCGTCGATCTGTTCCTGGCTCAGATGCGCCAGCGGGAAGTCCGACGGGGTGAAGCTGCCGTTGCCATCTGCCAGGCAATGCTCGACCAGCGCCAGCAGCTCCTGGTGATAAGCCTCGGCCAGGCTGGCGATGGTGCGCTCGTCGTAGCGTTCGGCGCTGTAGGTCCAGCGCAGTTGCAGGGCACCGCCATACACCTGGCCATCGACGCTCAGCCAGTTGGGCAGCGGCGCATCGAGGTCGTGGGCCAGGCCGGCAGGGGCATCCAGCGGCTGGAACAGTGCCGCGCTGTCGAACTGCTGGTCGAACTGGCCCAGGTAGTTGAAGGTGATGCGCGCCTGCGGCAAGGACGCCATGTGCTCGCGCCCGGCCGCGTCGGCCAGGTAGCGCAACACGCCGTAGCCCAAGCCCTTGTGCGGCACCTGGCGCAGTTGCTCCTTGATGCGCTTGATCGACCCGGCCCGCGCTGCATCGTCCTCGCCTGGCAGTGGGCACAGGCTCAGCGGATAGGCGTTGGTGAACCAGCCGACACTGCGGGTCAGGTCCATGTCTTCGAACAGCCCATCACGGCCATGGCCTTCGAGCTGCACCAGCACTTCGTCATCCCCGCTCCAGCGGCACACGGCACGCGCCAAGGCGGTCAGCAGCAGGTCGTTGACCTGAGTGTGATAGGCCGCCGGGGCCTGTTGCAGCAATTGCCGAGTCTGCTCCACGTCCAGGCCAATGGCCAGGGTGCGGGCATGACGGTGCAGGTTGCCGCCCTGCGGGTGATCGCATGGCAGTTCGCGGCGCACGCCACCCAGCTGGCCTTGCCACCAGCCCAGCTCGTCGCGCAGCGAGTCGCTGCCGGCATAGCTGGCCAGGCGGGCAGCCCAGTCACCCATGGCGTGGGTCTTGGCCGGCAGCGGCTGGCCACGGTACAACGCCTGCAGGTCTTCGAGCAGCACGCGCCAGGACACGCCATCGACCACCAGGTGATGGATCGCCAGCAGCAGGCGTTGAGCGCCCTGGCCATCGCTGACCAGCAAGGCGCGAAGCAGGGGGCCATCGGCCAGATCGAGGCTGCGCTGCACATCGGTGTAAAGCGCCTGGCAATCGTCGAAGCTGGCCACCGTGGCCGTCCACAGCAATTGCTGGGCGACAGGTACGCTGTATTCGCTCTGCCAGCGGCCATTGGCCTGGGTGAACCGTAGACGCAGGCTGTCGTGGTGCTGCACCAGGGCCGCCAGGGCTTGCTGCAGCGCCGCCTCATCCAGCGGCTGGCGCACCGTCAGCAGCACCGCCTGGTTCCAGTGTTGGGGCTGCGACACTTCACTGTCGAAGAACCAATGCTGAATCGGCGTCAGGCCAGTCTGGCCCTGGCGCAGGCCCTGTTCGATGTCGCTGGTGGCTTCGCTGTGACTAACGACAGCTGCCAGGGTCTGGATGGTCTGGTGCTGGAACAGGTCGCGCGGGGTGAATTGCAAGCCGGCCTGACGGGCCCGGCTGACCACCTGGATCGACAGGATCGAGTCACCGCCCAGTTCGAAGAAGTTGTCCTGCACGCCGACCCGGGCAACGTTGAGCACGTCGCGCCAGATCTGCGCCAGTTGCGCTTCCACCTCATTACCAGGGGCCTGGTACTGCTGGCGCGCCTGCTCCAGGTCGGGCAGCGGCAACGCGCGGCGGTCGAGCTTGCCGTTACCCATCAGCGGCAGGCTAGCGAGCAACACCAGGTGCGCGGGCACCATGTAGTCCGGCAGGTGCTGACGGGCATCGGCTTTCACCGCCTCACGCAGCAGGTTTTGCGCCTCGCTGTCGGCAGTGGCCTGCTGGCACACCAGGTAGCCCACCAGTTGCTTGCCACCTGGCAGGTCGAGGGCCAGTACCACGGCTTCTTCGACATCGGCATGCGCCTGCAGGCGGCTTTCGATTTCGCCCAGCTCGATGCGGAAACCGCGAATCTTCACTTGCTGGTCGGCACGGCCAACGTACTCCACCAGGCCATCGCTGCCCAGGCGCACCAGGTCGCCAGTGCGGTACAGGCGCCCGCCTTCGCTGCTGAACGGGTCGGCGACGAAGCGCTCGGCGCTCAGGCCAGGGCGGTCGTGGTAACCCTGGGCCAGGCCGGCACCGCCGACGTACAGCTCACCAATGCCGCCTTGCGGCAACAGGGCCAGGTCCTCGTCGAGGATATAGGCGTTGCGGCTGCCGATGACGCGGCCGATCGGCACGCTGCCAAGGTCGGCTGGCAGCACCTGCGGCGCCAGGCAGGCCAGCGGCATGACCACGGTTTCGGTCGGGCCGTAGGCGTTGAAGAACTGCTGTGGCACGAAAGCCTGGCGGATGCGTTGCAGGTGCTCGCCGGTCAGCGCTTCGCCGCCGGTGATCACCAGGCGCACCGGCAACTGTTCGCCCTGCCCGCCCAGGTACTGGGCCAGTTGGCTGCCGTAGCTGGGGGTGAAACCGAGGATGCTCACCTGCTGCTCACGCACCAGTTGGCAGATTTCCTCGGCGCCCCACTGCCCTTGGGCGCGCAGCACCACACGGGCGCCACACAGCAGCGGCGCCCACAGGCGCTCGCTGGCGGCATCGAAGTTGATCGAATAGAAATGCAGCTCGCAGTCATCGCTGCGCATGCCGAACGCGGCGATCACCGCTTGGCAATGCATGGCGAACTCGCCATGGCTGACCACCACGCCCTTGGGCTTGCCGGTGGAGCCGGAGGTATAGATCAGGTAGGCCTGGTGCTGCGGCAGGTTGAGGTTGTCCAGCGGCGCGTCGCTGTATGCCGACAGGCTGGCAGCGTCGTCTTCCAGGCTCCAGCGCGCCACGCCTTCGGGCAGCTCGCCGAGGGTTTGCAGCAACGCACGCTGGCTCAGCAGCAGGCCGATGCGGCTGTCTTCGATCATGTAGCGCAGGCGGTCGAGTGGGTACTCGGGGTCCAGCGGCACGTAGGCGCCGCCGGCCTTGAGGATAGCCAGCAGGCCGATGACCATTTCCAGCGAGCGTTCCAGGGCCAGGCCCACGCGTACCTGCGGGCCGACACCGCGCTCGCGCAGGGCGCGGGCCAGGCGGTTGGCCTGTTGATCGAGCTCGGCATAGGTCATGTGCTGGCCAGCAAAGGTCAACGCGCCAGCCTGTGGCGTGCGCACGGCCTGGGCGGCGAACAGGCCGTGCAAGGTCTGGTCGAGGTCGAAATCGTGCTCGCCCTGCAACTGGCCCGCCAGCACCTGCTGCTCGGCGCTGCTGAGCATCGGCAGCTCGCACAGGCGCTGTTGCGGGTTGTCCAGCAGGCCGACCAGCAGTTGCTGCCAATGCTCGGCCATGCGTGCGATGCGCGGCTCGTCGAACAGGTCACGGCTGTAGGTCAGGCAGCAACCCAGGCGGCCGTCGAGGTCGGTCACCTCCAGGTACAGGTCGAACTTGGTCGCGCTGGCGTCGTTGACCAGGTAATCCACTTGCATGCCGGCCAGGGTGCGGCTTTGCTGGAAGGCCCAGCGCTGCACGTTGCACATCACCTGGAACAGCGGGTTGTAGGCGCTGCTGCGCGGCGGCTGCAAGGCCTCCACCAACTGGTCGAACGGCAGGTCCTGGTGCGACTGGCCTTCGATGGTGGCCTGACGCATCTGCTCCAGCAACTGAGCGGCGGTCATCTGGCCGTCCAGCTCGCAGCGCAGCACCTGGGTATTGAGGAAGGCGCCGATCAGCCCTTCGCTTTCCGGGCGGATGCGGTTGGCCACCGGTGCGCCGATGCGCAGGTCGCGCTGGCCGCTGTAGCGGTGCAGCAAGGCGGCCAGGGTGGCGGTCATGGTCATGAACAGGGTCAGGCCGCGCTTGCTGTTGAAGGCATGCACGCGGGCGACCAGCGCCGGGTCGAGCTCGAAGCGGTACAGCTCGCCCCTGTGACTCTGCACCGCTGGGCGTGGGCGGTCGGCTGGCAAGGCCAATACCGGGTGCTCATCGCCCAGGCGGGCCTTCCAGTAGGCCAGCTGGCGTGCGCCCTCGCCGCTTTCCAGCCATTGCCGTTGCCACACGCTGTAGTCCAGGTACTGCACCGGCAGCGGCGCCAGCGGCGACTCGCGGTCATCGACGAAAGCCTCGTACAGCTCGCCCAGCTCGCGGGCGAAGATGTCCATGGCCCAGCCTTCGGTGACGATGTGGTGCAGGGTGAGGACGAAGAAGTGCTCGCGCTCCTCGGCCTTGACCAGGCAGGCACGCAGCAGCGGGCCACGCTCCAGGTCGAACGGCTGGTGCGCCTGCTCGTCGGCCAGTTGTTGCAGGCGATGCTGGCGGGCTTCGGCGGGCAAGGCGCTGAAGTCCTGCCAGTCCAGGTGCAGGCCGCTGTCCTCGGCTACGCACTGGTACGGCACGCCGTCGATGCTGGGGAAGGTGGTGCGCAGGGTTTCGTGGCGCACGATCAGCGCCTGCAGCGCACGCTCGAAGGCATCCACATGCAGGGTGCCACGCAAGCGGGCCATGCCGCCGACGTTGTACGCCGGGCTGTCCGGCTCCATTTGCCAGAGGAACCACATGCGCTGCTGCGAGTACGACAGCGGCACCGCCTGGCGGCGGTCGACGCGGGCGATTTCGCCTTGCAGGTTGCGCTCGCCGGCGGCGCGGATGCGCGCGATCTCGGCACAGAAGGCACCCAGTTCGCTGGCGTCGAACAGGGCTTTGAGCGGCAGCTCGACATCGCAGGCCTGGCGGCTGCGCGAGACGATCTGGGTGGCCAGCAGCGAGTGGCCACCCAGAGCGAAGAAGTCGTCCTGCAGGCCGATGCGCGGCAGGTTCAGCACTTCGCGCCAGATCGCCGCGACCTGTTGCTGCAACTCGGTTTGTGGCTCGACATGATCACGCTGCTGCCACACCGGGGCCGGCAGCGCCTTGCGCTCGACCTTGCCGCTGGGGCCCAGCGGCATCTCTGCCAGCGGGATGAGCTGTGCCGGCACCATGTACGCTGGCAGCTGTGCAGCCAGCACGGCCAACAGCTCGGCGGGCTCGGCGCTACCGCAGTAGTAGCCCACCAGTTGCGCACCGACAGCATCCTTGTGAATCAATACCAGCGCCTGTTCGACCCCCGCCTGCGCCAGCAGGCAGGCCTGGACTTCCTCGGGTTCGACGCGGAAGCCACGCACCTTTACCTGCTGGTCGAGGCGGCCAAGGTATTCCAGTGCCTCGGTCTGCACCTGCCAGCGGGCACGATCGCCACTGCGGTACAGACGCTCGCCATTGCCATCGGCCTGGGGCACGAAGCGTTCGGCGGTAAGGCCCGGGCGGCCCAGGTAGCCGCGGGCCAGGCCGGCACCGCCGAGGTACAGCTCGCCCGGTACCCCGGGGGCGGTCAGTTCCAGCTCATCATCCAGCACGCGGCACAGCACATTACCCAGCGGGCGGCCAATCGGCGAGCGCTCGCCGTCCGCGGCCTGGCAATGCCAGTGGGTGACGTTGATGGCGGTTTCGGTCGGGCCATAGCGGTTGTGCAACTGCACCTGCGGCAGCACTTGCAGCACGCGGTCACGCAGCGTGGCGGACAACGCTTCGCCCCCGGAGAACAGCCGGCGCAGGCTGCTGCAGGCGCCCGCTTGCGGCTCCTGGACGAACACCTGCAGCAGCGGCGGTACGAAGTGCAGCATGGTCACGCCATGGGCCTGGACCAGCGCGGCGATGCGCTGCGGGTCGCGGTGTTCGCCGGGGCCGGCGAGCACCAGCTTGCAGCCGGTGGCCAGCGGCCAGAAGCATTCCCACACCGAGACGTCGAAGCTGATCGGTGCCTTTTGCATCAGCACGTCGCTGTCATCCAGCGCGTAGGTGGCCTGCATCCACTGCAGGCGCTCGGCCAGGGCCGCGTGGGTGTTGCCCACACCCTTGGGTTGGCCGGTGGAGCCGGAGGTGTAGATCACGTAAGCCAGGTTGTCGCCATGCAGGTGCAGGCCCGGGGCATGGCTGGGCCAGCTGTCCAGGTGCAACTGGTCGAGGGCGATGGCGCTGACCCCTTCGACCTGCGGCAGCTTGCCCAGCAGGCTGCTGTGGCTGAGCAGCAGGCCGGCGTTACAGTCAGCGAGCATGTAGGCCAGGCGCTCGGCCGGGTAATCGACATCCAGTGGCACGTAGGCACCACCGGCCTTGAGGATGGCCAGCAAGCCCACCAGCAATTGTGGCGAACGCTCGATGGCGATGGCCACGCAGGTGTCGGGGCCGACGCCTTTGTCACGCAGGTAATGGGCCAGGCGGTTGGCCCGCTGGTGCAGCTCGGCATAGTCGAGGCTGCCACCTTCCCACACCAGGGCGGTACGTTGCGGGGTCAGCCGCGCCTGTTCGTTGAGCTGCTCCACCAGCAGGCGTTGCGGCGCCTCGACCGCTGCCTGGCCCCAGCCCAGCAACTGCGCTCGGCTTGGCTCGTCTAGCAATTGCACCTCGCCCAGGGCCAGCTGCGGCGCGGCGCTCACTTGTTCCAACAGGGCCAGCAGATGGTGGGCCAGGCGCTTGACGGTTCTGGCTTCGAACAGCTCGGCGGCATAGTCGAAGGCCAGGCTCAGGCGGCCCTGGTGGTCTTCTTCGCTATGCAGTTGCAGGTCGAACTTGGCTTCACGGCTGTGCCACGGCAGCTCTTCGGCCAGCAGACCGGGCAGGCGGCGCAGGGCCGACAGGTCGCGTTGCTGGTGGTTGAACATGACCTGGAACAGGCCTTGCTCACGGGCCTCTGGCAGGGCTTCGACCAGCTGTTCGAACGGCAGGTCCTGATTGGCCTGGGCTTCCAGGGTGGCCTGGCGCACCTGAGCCAGCAACTGCGCGAACGGCAGGCGGCCATCGAGTTGCGCGCGCAGCACCTGGGTGTTGATGAAGAAGCCGACCATGCCCTGGGTTTCCAGGCGCGGGCGGTTGGCGTTAGGCACACCGACGCGGATGTCGGCCTGGCCGCTGTAGCGGTGCAGCAGCGCCTGCCAGCCTGCCAGCAGGACCATGAACAGGCTGGCCTGCTGCTCGCGAGCCAGGCCCTTGAGCGCTTCGCCGAGCTTGGCCGGCACCTTGAGGTTGAAACGCGCGGCGCGATAGTCGCGCTGGCTGGCACGTGGGTGATCGGTGCACAGGTCGAGCACCGGCAGCTCGTCGCCCAGGCGCGCCTGCCAATACTGCAGCTGGCGCTCGGCTTCGCCTTCGGCCAGCCATTGCCGCTGCCAGGTGCCATAGTCGGCGTAGCCCAGGGTCAGCGGCGCCAGGCTGGCCTGCAGGCCCTGGCAGTGGGCGGCGTACAGTTTGGCGAACTCGTCGAGCAGGATGTTCAGCGACCAGCCGTCGGCGACGATGTGGTGCAGGGTCACCCACAGTTGATGGTCTTCATCGTCCAGCCGCGCCAGGGTCACCCGCAGCAACGGGCCCTGAGTCAGGTCGAACGGCAGGCGGGCCTCCGCTTCACGCTGGGCGGCGACTTGCTCGGCAGGCTGGCCTTCAAGGTCCAGGCAATGCAGGCTGAACGGCTGTTGCGGCAGAATGCGCTGCAGGGCGTGGCCGTGCTCTTCGCTGAACACGGTGCGCAGCGATTCATGGCGCGCCACCAGTGCCTGGAAGGCTGCCTGCAGGGCGCTTTCGTCCAGCTCGCCGCGCAGCTGCAAGCCAGCCGGAATGTTGTAGGCCGCCGACTGCGGCTGCAGCTGCCAGAGCAGCCACAGGCGGTTTTGCGCCAGCGACTGCGGCAGCGCCTGGCCGCGTTCCAGGGTAGCGATGGCAGCAGCCTGGGCACCGCCTGCGGCGATGATCGCCGCCACGGCCTTGCTGTAGTCGGCCAGTACCGGTGCCTCGAACAGGGTGCGCAGGCTCAGGTCGATGCCCAGCTCATCGGCCAGGCGTGCGCTGGCCTGGGTGGCGGCGATGGAGTTGCCGCCCAGCAGCAGGAAGTGGTCGTCCGCGGCCACCGCCTCTACCTTGAGGATGTCACGCCACACAGCCGCGATACGCGCCTGCAGCTCATCGCCAGCGGCCACGGTTGCACTGGCCTCGCTCGCCTCAGGGAAGCGGGCGTAGCAATCCAGGCTGCCATCGTCCATGCGCAGGCGGCAGGCCGAGCGCTGCAGCTTGCCGCTGGAGGTCTTGGGCAGCGCGCCCGGGTTCAGCAGCAGGACCACGGCCGGCGCCTGGCGGCAGGCGTCGGCGATCACCTGGCGCAGGGTTTTGATCAGGTCCTGGGGCTTGATCGCCTTTTGCACGTTGCGGCTGATCTCCACCGCCACGCCAATGCCCTCTTCGCCCTGGTGCTCGACAGCGAATACCGCCACCCGGCCTTTGCGCAGCACCTCGACTTCACGCTCGAGGGTTTTTTCCAGGTCCTGCGGGTAGAGGTTCTGGCCACGCACGATCAGCATGTCTTTCAAACGCCCGGTGACGAACACCTCGCCGTCACGCATGAAGCCCAGGTCGCCGGTGCGCAGCCAGGTCTGGCCGTCCATTTCGACGAAGGTGCGGGCGCTGGCTTCGGGGTTGCGCCAGTAACCCAGCGCGATGCTCGGGCCGCCGGCCCAGATCTCGCCCACCTGGTTGTCGTCCAGCACTTGCAGGCGTTGTGGTTCGACGATGCGTACGGCATGCCCCGGCTGTGGGTAGCCGCAGCTCATCAGCACACTGCCGTCGCCAGGCTCGGCGCGGTTGGCGGCGAAGGCTGCGGCGTCCAGCTCCAGCGCGGCGATACCCTGGCCACGGCGGCTGCCGCTGACGAACAGGGTCGCTTCGGCCAGGCCATAGCTGGCAAAGAAGCTCTGCGGATCGAAGCCGCAGGCCTGGAACTTGTCGGCGAAGGTCGCCAGGCTGTCCTGGCGGATCGGCTCGGAACCGGAATAGGCCACGCGCCAGCGGCTCAGGTCGAGCCCGGCCAGGGAAGCCTCGCTAACCCGCTCACTGCACAGGCGGTAGGCGAAGTCGGGGCCGCCGCTGATGGTGCCGCCGTACTCGCTGATGGCCTGCAGCCAGCGCAACGGGCGGGCCAGGAAGTAGCCCGGCGACATCAGCACGCAGGGCACACCACTGAAAATCGGCTGCAGCAAGCCGCCGATCAGGCCCATGTCGTGGTACAGCGGCAGCCAGCTGACGATCACGTCGTCGGGGTTGAGGTCGATGCCAAAGCCTTGGCGGATCAGTTGCTCGTTGGCCACCAGGTTGCCATGGCTGACCTGCACGCCCTTGGGCAGTGCGGTGGAACCGGAGGTGTATTGCAGGAAGGCGATGTCATCGCCCTTGAGCGCGGGCTCGCGCCAGTTCGCGGCCAGGGCCGGGTCCAGGCCATCCACTGCCAGCAGTTGGGGGGCATTGTCCGCCGCCAGGGCTTCCAGGCCCTGCAGGCTGTCGTGCAGCGCCGCCACGGTCAGCAGCAGGCGCGGCTCGGCGTCGTCGATGATCGACAGCAGACGCTCCTGGTGGTGCTGGCGCGCGGATTCCGGCGGGTACGCCGGCACCGCGATGACCCCGGCATACAGGCAGCCGAAGAACGCCGCCACGTAGTCCGGCCCGCTGGGGAACAACAGCACGGCACGGTCGCCGAAGCCGGCACGGGCCTGCAAGGCGGCAGCGATGGTGCGCGCGCGCTGGTCGAGGTCCCGGTAGCTGAGCACGGCCTGCTCGCCGGGAGCGTCGGCCAGAAAGCGCAGGGCAATCTTGTCCGGGGTCTGCGCGGCGCGTTGCGCCAGGGCCTGGACCAGCGAGAGCGGGAGTTCGAAGGCGTCCGTCATGGGGTGTTCCTGCCAGTGTCTGGTTGGGTCCGCCAGCTGCTCCGCGAACGTGGGCGGGCAACGTATGGCGACCGGGGATGTACACAGGGGAACGGATGGGCGGGGGGAGAAATTAGCAATTAGCGGGGGGTTAGGCGTTAGGGTTTGGTGAGGACTACCGGGTGTATGCCTTGAGAGGTTTGGTGCCTGTGAGATCGAGCGCCGCCCGCGCGGCGCATCGCGAGCTAGCGCTCGCTCCTACGTTTGTTTCGGGCCAGTGAGGCCTGTGGCAGGCGCGCGCGACCGCCTTGTTCGTACGACGCGATATCGAGCCATGCGCCAAAGCGTTCGCGCGCAAATCCCACAGGAATAATTGGCCCGAAACAAACGTAGGAGCGAGCGCCAGCTCGCGATGCGCCGCGCGGGC
>NZ_JYKS01000068.1 GCF_000935045.1 Pseudomonas sp. 10-1B | reverse complement strand
CCCCCAACCGTCGCCCCACCCACCAATCCCCACGAACACAGTCGGATTTGGTCAAAATTTGTGCTATATTCCGCGCCCGCGATTTCCCTGCACACCAGAACCGGTCACTGACATGCAAGCAGCCAAACCACTCTACGACTATCCCAAGTACTGGGCCGAATGCTTCGGGCCAGCACCTTTCCTGCCGATGAGCAGGGAGGAGATGGATCTGCTCGGCTGGGATTCCTGCGACATCATCATCGTGACCGGTGACGCCTACGTCGATCACCCGTCGTTCGGCATGGCCATCATCGGCCGACTGCTGGAGGCCCAGGGCTTCCGCGTGGGCATCATCGCCCAGCCGAACTGGCAGTCGAAAGACGACTTCATGAAGCTCGGCGAACCGAACCTGTTCTTCGGCGTGGCCGCCGGCAACATGGACTCGATGATCAACCGCTACACCGCGGACAAGAAGATCCGTTCCGACGATGCCTACACCCCCGGTGGCCTGGCCGGCAGCCGCCCGGACCGCGCCAGCCTGGTGTACAGCCAGCGCTGCAAGGAAGCCTACAAGCACGTGCCGATCGTGCTCGGTGGCATCGAGGCCTCGCTGCGCCGCATCGCCCACTACGACTACTGGCAGGACAAGGTGCGCCATTCGATCCTGATCGACGCCAGCGCCGACATCCTGCTGTTCGGCAACGCCGAGCGCGCGGTGGTCGAGGTGGCCCAGCGCCTGTCCAACGGCGAGAAGATCGAGACCATCACCGATGTGCGCGGCACCGCCTTCGTGCGCCGTGACACCCCCGAGGGCTGGTACGAGATCGACTCCACCCGCATCGACCGCCCGGGCCGGGTCGACAAGATCATCAACCCGTACGTGAACACCCAGGACACCCAGGCCTGCGCCATCGAGCAGGCCAAGGGCGAGGTGGAAGACCCGAACGAAGCCAAGGTGGTGCAGATTCTCGACAGCCCGCGGGTGACCCGCGACAAGTCGGTGATCCGCCTGCCATCGTTCGAAAAGGTGCGTAACGACCCGGTGCTGTACGCCCACGCCAACCGCGTGCTGCACCTGGAGACCAACCCGGGCAACGCCCGCGCCCTGGTGCAGAAGCACGGCGAAGTGGATGTGTGGTTCAACCCGCCACCCATCCCCATGAGCACCGAAGAAATGGACTACGTGTTCGGCATGCCGTACGCCCGTGTGCCGCACCCGGCCTATGGCAAGGCGCGCATCCCAGCCTACGAGATGATCCGCTTCTCGGTGAACATCATGCGTGGCTGCTTCGGTGGCTGCACCTTCTGCTCGATCACCGAGCACGAAGGCCGCATCATCCAGAACCGCTCGCACGAGTCGATCCTGCAAGAGATCGAGGACATGCGCGACAAGGTGCCGGGCTTCACCGGCGTGGTCTCCGACCTTGGTGGCCCGACCGCCAACATGTACCGCATCGCCTGCAAGAGCCACGACATCGAGAAGCACTGCCGGAAGCCGTCGTGCGTGTTCCCGGGCATCTGCGAAAACCTCAACACCGACCACAGCTCGCTGATCGAGCTGTACCGCAAGGCCCGTGCCTTGCCGGGTGTGAAGAAGATCCTGATCGCTTCGGGCCTGCGCTATGACCTGGCGGTGGAATCGCCGGAGTACGTCAAGGAGCTGGTCACCCACCACGTCGGCGGTTACCTGAAGATTGCCCCGGAGCACACCGAGCGTGGCCCGCTGGACAAGATGATGAAGCCGGGCATCGGCACCTATGACCGCTTCAAGCGCATGTTCGAGAAGTTTTCGAAAGAGGCGGGCAAGGAGCAGTACCTGATCCCGTACTTCATCGCCGCGCACCCGGGCACCACCGACGAAGACATGATGAACCTGGCCCTGTGGCTGAAGGGCAACGGCTTCCGCGCCGACCAGGTGCAGGCGTTCTACCCGTCGCCGATGGCCTCGGCCACGGCCATGTACCACTCGGGCAAGAACCCGCTGCGCAAGGTGACCTACAAGAGCGAAGGGGTGGAGATCGTCAAGAGCGACGAGCAGCGGCGCCTGCACAAGGCGTTCTTGCGCTACCACGACCCGAAGGGCTGGCCGATGCTGCGTGAAGCACTGCAGCGCATGGGCCGTGCCGACCTGATCGGGCCGGGCAAGCACCAGCTGATTCCGGCGCACCAGCCGCAGACCGATACTTACCAGAGTGCGCGCCGCAAGAACTCGACCCCGGCGGGTAGCCACAAAGTGGGCAAGGAGCAGAAGATCCTTACTCAGCACACCGGTCTGCCACCACGTGGTAGCGATGGCAGCAAGCCTTGGGACAAGCGCGAGAAGGCCAAGGCCGAGGCGTTTGCCCGCAACCAGCAGGCGGCCAAGGAGCGCAAGGAAGCGGCCAAGGGTGGCAAGGGCAACAAGAAGCCGCGTCAGCCAGTTATCCCGCGCTAACTGGGTGATTTTTGGGGCTGCTTTGCAGCCCATCGCGACACAAGGCCGCTCCCACATTGATAGGCGTACGCAGTGCCTTTGTGGGAGCGGCCTTGTGTCGCGAAAGGACCGCAACGCGGTCCCAAAAATCTCAGGATCAGTCGGGTTTCTTGTCGACCCACTTCGGCACCACTGGCGCGACAAAGCTGTCCATCCCGTCCAGTAGCTCATCCGGCTGCTGTCCCAGCAGCAACATCGCCCGATGTTGCGGTCGCACGAAGCCTTCTTCGACGATATGGTCGAGGAACCCGCCGAGTTTTTCATAGAAACCATTCACATCGAGCAGGCCCAGCGGCTTGGCGTGGTAGCCCAGTTGCCCCCAGGTCCATACCTCGAACAACTCTTCCAGCGTGCCCAGCCCACCCGGTAGGGCGATGAAGGCATCGCTCAGCTCGGCCATGCGGGCCTTGCGTGCGTGCATGCCGTCCACCACTTCCAGGCGGCTCAGGCCCTTGTGGCCGATTTCGGCATTCATCAGGCTTTCTGGGATGATCCCGATCACTTCGCCGCCCGCCGCCATGGCTGCGTCGGCGACGGTGCCCATCAGGCCGACCGCGCCACCGCCATAGACCAGGGTCAGGCCGCGGCGGGCGATAGCCTGGCCAAGCGCGACGGCCGCTTCACGGTAGGCAGGGTTGGCGCCGATGCTGGCGCCGCAGAACACACAAATGGAACGTACGGGCATTGCTCATCTCCTGTCACTCAGCGTGACAGGGTACGGCGCATGCCCGTCGCTTCCAAGCCCGGGTTCATTCCGGGCGGGAGAATTCGCAGATGGCACCCGTGGCACCGTGGGCATAGGCGGCGAGCAGGCTGTTCAAGAGGCTGGAGATGGGCATTTGGTATTGCTCCTAAATGAGAGGTTGTCCCATCGTCTAATAAAAGGGCATGATGTGCCCTTGAATTGGTTGTATACAATCGATTAAACAATTCTACTGGCTGGCCACTTGACACCCCCTTGACTCACATCAGCAAGGGGCTGAACGGTTTCAGGCAGTCTCGCAATTGATAAAACCCTGCCAAGGAGATTCATGATGTTTGCGAAAGCTGTAGCGGTATCCCTGCTGACCCTCGCCAGCGCGTCTGTCTTCGCAGCCGAGTGCTCGGTGACTGTCGACTCCACCGACCAGATGTCGTACACCACGAAAGAATTCACCGTCGACAAGAGCTGCAAGGAATTCACCGTCAAATTGACCCACTCCGGCAACCTGCCGAAGAACGTCATGGGCCACAACCTGGTGATCAGCAAGACTGCCGACATGCAGGGCATTGCCACAGAAGGCATGACTCAAGGCATTGAAAAGGGTTATCTGAAAGAAGATAACGCCAACATCATCGCCCACACCGCGATGATCGGCGCGCCAGAGAAAGAAACCGAAGTGAAGTTCGACACTTCCAAGCTGGAAGCCGGTGGTGACTACAGCTTCTTCTGCACCTTCCCAGGCCACATCTCGATGATGAAAGGCAAGGTCATCGTCAAGTAATGATGGTTGTGTAGGCCATTCGGGCCTATTCGCGGGCACGCCCGCTCCCACAGGATAATCACTGTTCTCAAGGGCAGTGAAAATCCTGTGGGAGCGGGCGTGCCCGCGAAGCTTTTTATGGGGCGAACGGCAGTTCGCGCTTGTGCTGGGTCTTGCGGTAGGTGGCGACGATGATGTCGAACGCTG
The DNA here is from genome assembly GCF_000935045.1 of Pseudomonas sp. 10-1B. Lineage (GTDB taxonomy): Bacteria > Pseudomonadota > Gammaproteobacteria > Pseudomonadales > Pseudomonadaceae > Aquipseudomonas. The sequence goes on along the minus strand of NZ_JYKS01000068.1, from coordinate 37,149 downwards.
CCTGGTCAACCGGCTGCCCATGCAGGAAGGCATCGATCTGCTGGTAAGTCACGCCATGCGACGCTTCGTCCGGCTTGCCTGGCTCCAGGTCTTCCAGGTCGGCAGTAGGCACTTTCTCCACCAGTGACTCCGGCGCACCAAAGCTGCGCGCAATTGCCCGTACCTGGTTTTTCACCAGCCCACTGAGCGGCGCCAGGTCGCAAGCACCATCACCGAACTTGGTAAAGAAGCCCATCACCGCCTCGGCGGCGTGGTCAGTACCAATCACCAGCCCCGCGCGGGCGCCGGCGATGGTGTACTGGGCGACCATGCGGGTACGTGCCTTAACGTTGCCGACGACGAAGTCCACCAGGGTCGGCGAGCCGTTCTTCAACTCCACCACTTCCGCCGCCAATGCCCGCACCGCCGGTGCGATATCCACGGTGTGCACTTCATCGGCCTTGATCACGTCCAGGCACGCCTGGGCGTCATGCTCGTCATGCTGTACCTGGTAGGGCAGCCGCACCGCGATGAAGGTGTAGGCCTGGTCCCCGGTTTCGGCGCGCAGCTCGTTGATGGCGCGCTGGGCGAGCAGGGCGGCGGTCAGCGAGTCGACGCCGCCGCTGATGCCCAGCACCAGGGTCTTGAGCCGGGCGTTGGCCAGGCAATCCTTGATGAATGCCACGCGCCGGGCGACTTCCACATCGAGCGCGGCGGCGTCGGCGAACGGCGGCTGTACCTTCAGCGCCTGGGCAATCTCTTGCTGAACCGCTTGCATGGGTTACTCCTTGCTGGGGACTTTGAATACGTGGCGCAGGTAAGCGACGAAGTTCTCGTCGCGGCACTGGGTCTTGGCGGCTTCGTCGGAGATCTTCGCCACCGGCGCGCCGTTGCAGTCGGTCATTTTAAGCACGATGCTCATCGGGGCCACGCCCGGGATGTCGCAGGTCAGGTTGGTGCCGATGCCAAAGCTGACGTTGATGCGACCGCGCAGGGCGCGGAAGATTTCCAGCGAGCGGGTCAGGTTGAGGCCGTCGGAGAACACCAGGGTCTTGGTCATCGGGTCGATACCCAGTTTCTGGTAGTGGGCAATGGCTTTTTCCGCCCAGGCCACCGGCTCTCCCGAATCGTGGCGCAGGCCGTCGAACAGCTTGGCGAAGTACAAGTCGAAATCGCCGAGGAAGGCATCCATGGTGATGCAGTCGGTCAGGGCGATGCCGAGCAGGCCGCGGTATTCGCGCACCCAGCAGTCGAGTGCGGCGATCTGGCTGTCGATCAGCCGCGGGCCGAGTTGCTGGTGGGCCATGATCCACTCATGGGCCATGGTGCCCAGCGGCTTGATATCCAGTTTCCATGCCAGATCGACGTTGCTGGTGCCGACGAAGCGCGCCGGGAAGTCGTCGCGCAGCACGCGTACCACTTCTTCCTGCACGCGGCTGGAAAAGCGCCGGCGGGTGCCGAAGTCGGCCACTTGCAGTTCCGCCAGTTCGTCGTCGCTGGCATGCGCGCGCAGCCAGTCGAACTTGCGGTACAGCTGGTCGCGGGCTTCGGCCAGGCGCATGCGTGGGTGCAGCTGGCGGTTGCGCACTTCACTGATGATCGCCAGCAGCGGCACTTCGAACAGGATCACGTGCAGCCACGGGCCTTTCAGGCGCAGGAACAGCTGGTCGTTTTCGATGCCCAGGTGCACATAGCGCAGGTTGAAGCGGAACAGCCGCAGAAAGCGCAGGAAGTCGGGCTTGAGGAAGCTGATGCGTTCGAGGAAGGCCAACTGGCCATCATCCAGGGTGAGGTCGCTGAGCAGTTCGAGCTGGCTGCGGATCTCGCCGAGGTAGGGGCGCAGGTCCTCGCCATTGCGGCAGCGGAATTCCCATTCGACGTCGGCGTCCGGGTAGTTGTGCAACACACCCTGCATCATGGTGAGTTTGTAGAAGTCGGTGTCGAGCAGGTTGTGCACGATGCGCTCGGCGAATGCGCTCTCGCTCATCAAAGTGGCTCCGGAAGCGGCGAATGGCGGACATTGTGCCAGCCTTTTGGGGCTTGTTGTGGCTGTTGCGGCCTCTTCGCGGGCTTGCCCGCTCCCACAGGAACCTCGCTGAGCACAAGAGCGGTGCAATACCTGTGGGAGCGGGTTCACCCGCGAAGGGGCCAGAACAGCCAAAACAGAGGTGTTTTTCCGTGCACCAGCTAGCCTTGAAACGGTGCGGCCTGTAGCAGTCGCGCACCAGCGGTGTGCAGTTCGGTGACGTCTGCTGTTACAGGGCGGTTGCACGTAAACACTTGCCGGGGTTGCAATGATGGCGCTCGACGGTTGCTCCTTGTCTGTACGTGTGGTGGCGCCTGCCGCGTGGCAGACGGTTGCACGCTCAATAAAGAAAAGGCCGTCGGTCGCCTGCAGGCGACCTGCACCGTGTGTTTTCCCGGAAGACAAAACCGATGGCACGGCCCTTGCTCTGAGCACAGGGCTGAGAAGTTGTAGTGCCAACCAAAAAAACTCAAGGAGCACCACCTCATGTCGCAGACGTTTTACAAGAAAGGTTTCCTGGCTCTGGCCGTAGCTACGGCACTGGGTGTTTCTTCGTATGTTCAGGCCGACGTCAAGATCGGTGTCGCGGGCCCCATGACCGGGGCTAACGCAGCGTTTGGCGAGCAGTACATGAAAGGTGCGCAGGCAGCGGCCGACAAGATCAACGCCGCCGGTGGCGTGAACGGCGAGAAAATCGTCCTGGTCAGGGGCGATGACGCCTGCGAGCCGAAGCAGGCCGTTTCCGTGGCCAACCGCCTGGTCGACCAGGACAAGGTGATCGGTGTGGTTGGCCACTTCTGTTCCTCCAACACCATCCCGGCCTCCGAGGTATATGACGAAGCTGGCGTGATCGCCGTTACCCCGGGCTCGACCAACCCGCAGGTGACCGAGCGCGGGCTGAGTGCCATGTTCCGCATGTGTGGGCGTGACGACCAGCAGGGCATCGTTGCCGGCGACTACATCATCGACGTGCTCAAGGCCAAGAAAGTCGCGGTGCTGCACGACAAGGACACCTACGGCCAGGGCCTGGCCGACGCGACCAAGGCGCAGCTGGAAAAACGCGGCGTCAAGCCGGTGCTGTACGAAGGCCTGACCCGTGGCGAGAAGGACTTCAGTGCCGTGGTCACCAAGATCCGCTCTACCGGTGCCGACGTGGTCTACTTCGGCGGCCTGCACCCGGAAGCTGGCCCGCTGGTACGCCAGTTGCGCGAGCAGGGCCTGAAGGATGTCAAGTTCATGTCCGATGACGGCATCGTCACTGACGAGCTGGTGGCCACAGCCGGTGGCGCGCAGTACGTCGATGGCGTGTACATGACCTTCGGCGCCGACCCGCGCCTGCTGCCCGACAGCAAGGCGGTGGTGGAGGAGTTCCGCAAGGCCGGTACCGAACCTGAGGGCTACACCCTGTACGCCTACGCCTCGATGCAAGTCCTGGCCGCTGCCTTCAATGGCGCCAAGTCGAACAAGGGCGAGGATGCTGCCAAGTGGCTCAAGGCCAACTCGGTCCAGACCGTCATGGGCGAGAAGAAATTCGACAGCAAGGGCGACCTGACCGTGTCGGACTACGTGGTCTACCAGTGGGACAAGGACGGCAAATACCACCAGCTGGAAAAACAAAAATAACAACGGCCGACGGCCCGGGTGCCCAAGCCCCGGGCCAAAGCCCCGCGGTACCTGTCTTTATCCGTAGATCTGCACAGTTCTGCGCTGCGAGGGCCGCTGCATAGGCGGCCCACCGTGGTCGGCGCTCGTGCAATCTCAATAGGTGAGATTGCGTTATGGATGGTATTTTCCTGCAGCAACTGGTCAATGGCCTGACCCTCGGGTCGGTCTATGGCCTGATCGCCATCGGCTACACAATGGTCTATGGCATCATCGGCATGATCAACTTCGCGCACGGCGAGGTGTATATGATTTCCGCCTACCTGGCGGCGATCAGCCTGGCATTGCTGGCTTACTTCGGCATCGAATCGTTCCCCCTGCTGATGCTGGGCACGCTGTTGTTCACCATCGTCGTCACCGCCGTATATGGCTTCACCATCGAGCGTATCGCCTACAAACCCCTGCGCAACTCCACGCGCCTGGCACCGCTGATCAGTGCCATCGGCATTTCGCTTATCCTGCAGAACTATGCGCAGATCAGCCAGGGCGCTCGCCAGCAAGGCGTGCCGACCCTGCTTGAAGGTGCCATGCGTGTCGAGGTCGGTACCGGCTTCGTGCAACTGACCTACACCAAGATCTTCATCCTGATCGCAGCCTTCGTCGGCATGGGCCTGCTCACCTACGTGATCAAGTACACCAAGCTCGGCCGCATGTGCCGTGCCACCCAGCAAGACCGCAAGATGGCCTCGATCCTGGGCATCAACACCGACCGGGTGATCTCCTACGTGTTCGTCATCGGTGCGGTGATGGCCGCCCTGGCTGGCGTACTGATCACCATGAACTACGGCACTTTCGACTTCTACGCCGGCTTCATCATCGGCATCAAGGCGTTCACCGCCGCGGTGCTCGGTGGTATCGGCTCGTTGCCTGGCGCCATGCTTGGCGGGATCATCCTGGGTATTTCCGAGTCGCTGTTCTCTGGCCTGATCAACTCCGACTACAAGGATGTGTTCAGCTTCTCGCTGCTGGTGATGATCCTTATCTTCCGCCCACAAGGCCTGCTGGGTCGCCCGCTCGTGGCTAAGGTGTGAACATGTCCATTGCCAAAATTGCCTCTGCCTCTGCAACAAGCAAAGGCTTCGATATCAAGAGCAGCCTGATCGAGACCATCATCGCCGGCCTGCTGGCACTCATTGTCTTCGGCCCGGTCGTAGGTGTGGTCCTCGATGGCTACAGCTTCAATGCCGAACCGCGCCGAGTGGCCTGGCTGGTCGGCGCCGTGATGGTCGGGCGTTTCCTGCTGAGCCTGTACGTACAGACTGCAGGTGGGCGGCGCATGCTCGAAAGCTTCGACAGCGGTGGCTCCGGCGTGCATGTACGTGCGCCAGGCTATGTGTCGCGCTTGCGCTATATCATCCCGGCGCTGGTGGTGATCGCCATCGTCTTCCCGATCTTCGCCAACAAGTACCTGCTGACCGTGGTCATCCTCGGGCTGATCTACGTGCTGCTGGGCCTTGGCCTGAACATCGTGGTCGGCCTGGCCGGCTTGCTCGACCTGGGTTACGTGGCGTTCTATGCCATCGGGGCCTACGGCCTGGCGCTTGGCTACCAGTATCTCGGCCTGGGCTTCTGGAGCGTGCTGCCACTGGCGGCCATCGCCGCGGCGCTGGCGGGGTGCATCCTCGGCTTCCCGGTGCTACGGATGCATGGTGACTACCTGGCGATCGTGACCCTGGGCTTCGGCGAGATCATCCGCCTGGTGCTGAACAACTGGCTGTCGTTCACCGGTGGCCCCAACGGCATGCCGGCACCGTCGCCAACCTTCTTCGGCCTGGAATTCGGCCGCCGGGCCAAGGACGGTGGGGTGCCGATCCACGAGTTCTTCGGCTTCGATTACAACGCCAACCTCAAGTTCGTGTTCATCTACGCGGTCTTGTTCCTAGTGGTGCTGGCCGTGCTGTACATCAAGCACCGCCTGACCCGCATGCCGGTCGGCCGCGCCTGGGAAGCACTGCGCGAAGACGAGATCGCCTGCCGCTCGATGGGCCTGAACCACGTGCTGGTCAAGCTCTCTGCGTTCACCCTGGGTGCCTCCACCGCCGGCCTGGCCGGGGTGTTCTTCGCCACCTATCAAGGCTTCGTCAACCCATCGTCGTTCACCTTCTTCGAGTCGGCACTGATCCTCGCCATCGTGGTGTTGGGTGGCATGGGCTCGACCGTGGGGGTGGTGATCGCGGCCTTCGTGTTGACCGTGGCGCCCGAGCTGCTGCGCAGCTTCTCCGAATACCGGGTGCTGCTGTTCGGTGTGCTCATGGTGCTAATGATGATCTGGCGACCGCGTGGGCTGATTCGCATCAGCCGTACCGGTGTGACCCCGCGTAAAGGAGTGGCGCCATGAGCGACGATATCATTCTGTCGGTCGACAACCTGATGATGCAGTTCGGTGGCATCAAGGCGCTCAGCGATGTCAGCCTGAAGGTCAGGCGAAACCAGATCTTCGCCCTGATCGGCCCCAACGGCGCCGGCAAGACCACGGTGTTCAACTGCCTGACCGGTTTCTACAAGGCCACTGGCGGGCGTATCGAACTGAACGTGCGTGGCAGCCATACCAATGTCATCCAGCTGCTCGGCGAGCGCTTCCAAGTGGCGGATTTCGTTTCGCCGGCGCGCTTTGCCAACCGCCTGTACTACAAGATGTTCGGCGGTACCCACCTGGTCAACCGCGCCGGCCTTGCGCGTACCTTCCAGAACATTCGCCTGTTCAAGGAAATGTCGGTGGTCGAGAACCTGCTGGTGGCCCAGCACATGTGGGTCAACCGCAACCTGCTGGCCGGGGTGCTCAACACCAAGGGCTATCGCCAGGCCGAGAGCGATGCGCTGGACCACGCGTTCTACTGGCTGGAAGTGGTCGACCTGGTCGACTGCGCCAACCGCCTGGCCGGCGAGTTGTCGTACGGCCAGCAGCGCCGCCTGGAAATTGCCCGGGCCATGTGCACGCGGCCGAAGATCATCTGCCTGGACGAGCCGGCGGCTGGCCTCAACCCGCAGGAAACCGAGGCCCTCAGCCGCATGATTCGCGTACTGCGTGATGAGCACGACATCACCGTGGTGCTGATCGAACACGACATGGGCATGGTCATGAGCATTTCCGACCATATCGTGGTGCTCGACCACGGCAAACTGATCGCCGAAGGCGCGCCGCAGGACATCCGTAACAACCCCACGGTGATCGCCGCCTACCTGGGTGCCGACGAAGAGGAACTGGTATGAGTGCACCCATTCTCGAGCTGAAGGACCTGGACGTGTTCTATGGGCCGATCCAGGCGCTGAAAAAGGTCTCGATGCACATCGACGAAGGCGAGACGGTAAGCCTGATTGGCGCCAACGGTGCCGGCAAGTCGACCCTGCTGATGTCGATTTTCGGGCAGCCGCGGGCGGCCTCGGGGCAGATCGTATACCGGGGTACCGACATCACCCGCAAGTCGTCGCACTACATCGCTTCCAACGGCATCGCCCAGTCGCCGGAAGGGCGCCGGGTGTTTCCTGACATGACCGTCGAGGAGAACCTGATGATGGGCACCATCCCCATCGGCGACAAGCATGCCGACGAAGACATGCAGCGCATGTACGAACTGTTCCCGCGCTTGAAGGAGCGGCGTAACCAGCGGGCCATGACCATGTCCGGTGGCGAGCAGCAGATGCTGGCCATTGCCCGGGCGCTGATGAGCCGGCCGAAGCTGCTGTTGCTGGATGAACCGTCGCTGGGGCTGGCGCCGATCGTGGTCAAGCAGATCTTCTCGACCTTGCGTGAGCTGGCCAAGACCGGCATGACCATCTTCCTGGTGGAGCAGAACGCCAACCATGCGCTGAAGCTGTCGGACCGGGCGTATGTGATGGTCAACGGGCAGATTCGCATGACCGGCACCGGGCAGGAGCTGTTGGTCAACGAGGAAGTGCGCAACGCCTACCTTGGCGGGCATTGAGTTGAATTCGGGGCCGCTTTGCGGCCCATCGCAGGCGAGCCAGCTCCCACAGGTACTGCGTTGCCCTCAGAGGTTACGGGATCCCTGTGGGAGCTGGCTTGCCTGCGATGGGCTGCAAAGCAGCCCATTCCAAATGTGGACAACTTGTCTTGCACCTGCCTCCATGTACATCACCATCCCTTCCCAAGCCCTTGTTTCCACAGGCCAGATCTTTTCCACGGATAATGTGGAACCGCCTGTGGAAAACATGGTGGCATCTCACTCAAGCCCTTTAATACCAAGCCTTGCAGAGGTATGATCATTTTTTGATCACATCCCCCTTGTGGATGATTTTCCCAAGCTTTTCAATGCCCTGCATGCCTTCAGCGTACTGCGCGAATCCTGTGGATAACTCTGTTGAAAAACCTTGGACAGACCGCTACAGGCGGCATGCTTGAAAGCCTTGCGCCATCACCGAAAAGATATCCACCGACCACGGATCACTGAAAGGGTTCCGCACAGTGGACAAGTTGCCCCCAATCCATGGGGAAAGTCTTGTGGATAACATGCGCATAGCTGGCGCCGAGCCCTCTGCCACAAGGGTTTGCCGTATATGAACAAAAAATGAACAGCGGCCTGAGCAGCTTGCTGCCAGCGCCCGGCGCGGGCATGCTGCAAAGCTGCCATGACACCCTACCGTGAGGAACACAGCATGACGTCCACCGTATTCATCACTGGCGCAACTTCCGGTTTTGGCGAGGCCACTGCCCGCCGCTTCGCCGAAGCCGGTTGGAAGCTGGTGCTAACCGGTCGACGCAAGGAGCGCCTGGACGCCCTGTGCGCCGAGCTGTCGGCCAAGACCGAAGTGCATGGCCTGGTGCTCGACGTGCGTGACCGCAAGGCCATGGAACAGGCCATCGCCAACTTGCCGGCCGGCTTCGACAAGCTGTGCGGCCTGGTCAACAACGCTGGCCTGGCATTGGGCGTGGATGCGGCGCAGAACTGCAGCCTGGACGACTGGGAAACCATGGTCGACACCAACATCAAGGGCCTGATGTACACCACCCGCCTGCTGCTGCCCCGCCTGATCGCCCATGGCCGTGGCGCGTCGATCCTCAACGTAGGTTCCGTGGCGGGCAACTACCCGTACCCGGGCAGCAACGTGTATGGCGGTACCAAGGCCTTCGTCGGCCAGTTCTCGCTGAGCCTGCGTTGTGACCTGCGTGGTACTGGCGTGCGCGTCAGCAATATCGAGCCGGGCATGTGCGAGAGCGAGTTCTCGCTGGTGCGCTTCGGCGGTGACCAGGCCAAGTACGACGCCACTTACGCTGGCGCCGAGCCGATCCAGCCGCAGGAAATCGCCGAAACCATCTTCTGGATCCTCAACCAGCCGGCACACATCAACATCAACAGCCTTGAGCTGATGCCGGTGAGCCAGGATTGGGCAGGGTTCTCGATCGACCGTTCGGCCAAGGGTTAAGTCTTGGGGGCCTCTTCGCGGGTAAACCCGCTCCTACAGGGTGCTGCGCAGGTTTCAGATGCGCCGCGATCCCTGTAGGAGCGGGTTTACCCGCGAATGCGTCAGCTCAGTCGCTGCAACCCTTCCAGGCAAGTCGCCAGATGGTAGGGTGTAGTCGAAGGCATATCATGCCGGCTGACATTGCCTTCCCGATCCCGGCACTCATACCAGCCCGCCTCCCGCAGGAACCGCGCTTCCAGCACCTGCAATTGCCCAGGCAGTTTTGCTTCACCCCCGGCACGCAACACCAACGCCCGCAGGTACTCCGCCTGCGCCCAGATCCGCTGCGTAGCGTCGAGCACCTGGCCATCCACATCCAGCATCGCCAGCACCGCCCCGTCCTTCACCCCGCACTGCTCGGCAAAGCCGAAAGCCCGGTCGATGGACGCATGCAGCGGCGTGTCACGCAGTAGCGGCGAGGTATGCAGCAGGTAGAACCACTCGAACTGGTGCCCCGGCTCGAACCAGTTATCCACAGCGCCGCGTGGCTTTTCCAGCATCAGGCCGTGGGTTGGATCGATGAAGTGTGCCTCGAGCGCGTCGCACAACTGCAGCAGCGACTGCCGGGTATGTTCGTCGTCACGTACCGCCAGCACCTGCAGGAACGCCTCGGCCAGGTGCATCTGCGGGTTTTGCAGCGGGCCGCTACTCAGGTCGGCCCAGTCTTCGCCAAGGCTGGCTTCGTACAGGCCATCGTCGCGGGCGAACTGCTGGTCGATGATGCCCAGTGCGGCGTTCAGGCTGGACTCCACCAGGCTTTCGCGCACTTTGCCCCAGTAGTGCGCGCAGGCGAAGACGATGAAGGCATGGGTATACAGGTCCTTGCGCCGGTCCAGCGGCTTGCCCTGGGCGTCGATGCTGTAGTACCAGCCGCCGTGTTCGGCATCGTGGAAGTGCTTTTGCAGCGAACGGAACAACGCTGCCGCTCGCTCGGCCGCGCCGGGTTGCTCGATACGGCTGCTGAACAGGTACAGCTGGCGTGCGCAGGCCATGGCCCGGTAGCGCTGCACCGGCAATGGCTGGTGCTGGGCGTCCAGCGCCTCGTAGGGCAGGGCCATGTCGGCGTTCCAGCCCGGGCCTTGCCACAATGGCACGATGCGTTCGGCGAAGTGCTGGTTGAAGCGGGCCAGTTCGGGCAGGGTGGGGCGGGGGTCGGACATTTCGGCGCTCGTCGCTGTCGGGCAGGGCGCCATGGTAGCAGAACTGGGGTTTTCGGTAGCTTGTGCTGGCCTCTTCGCGGGCAAGCCCGCTCCTACACCGGACCACAAAACCCCTGTAGGAGCGGGCTTGCCCGCGAAGAGGCCGGTACAGGCTACCGATCAGCCCGGGTTGCCGAGCCCTTGCCAATGCCGCGCCCCGACAAAGATGAAGCGCAACTGCTGGGTGATCTTTTCCTGCGGCGTCAGCGCCTGTGGATAACCCGGCTCCGGGCTGTCGATAAGCTCGGGCAGGGTAGCGAACACGGTCTTCACCACCAGGTCGGCCATCACCGCCAGCGCGGCGCTGTCCAGATGCTGCCAGCGTTTCATGCGCGCAAGGTCGGTGGCCAGGTCGTCACTGATGTCCTGGCGCAGGCGGGCAATGGCCTGGCGTACAGCCTGCGAACCGCCGTACTGCTCGCGGGCCAGGAACAGGAACTGGGCACGGTGGGCGGCCACCACGTCGAGGAAGATACGCACCGAGGCGTCGGTGATGCCGCCAAGTTCGAATTCGTTGTGACGCACCAGGCGGATGGTCTGGCGGAAGGTGGTGTCGACCTCGGCCACCAGGGCCAGGCCCAAGGCGTCCATATCGGAAAAATGCCGGTAGAAACCGGTGGGCACGATGCCTGCGGTCTTCGCCACTTCGCGCAGGCTGATACTGCCGAAACCACGGCCACTCTCCATGAGCAGGCAGGCGGCATCAAGCAGGGCCTGGCGGGTCTGTAGCTTCTGTTCGGCGCGCGGCAGCATGGTGCGGGCTTCTGTGACGGTAAGGCTGGGCACTCTAGTTAAAAAAACAAAGCCCGGTCAATGGACCGGGCCTGGAGGGGAGCAAGCGTTGTGACAGAGGTTGTTCTTTTCGGCCATGGCGATCAGCTCACACGGCTGATTTCAACCAGGCGATCAGAGCCACCTTCGGCGACGCGGCCAGCGCGTTCGATCAGGCGATCGGAACCACCTTCGGCGACACGGCCAGCGCGTTCGATCAGGCGATCGGAGCCACCTTCGGCGACACGGCCAGTGCGTTCGATCAGGCGATCGGAGCCACCTTCGGCGACACGGCCAGTGCGTTCGATCAGGCGATCGGAACCACCTTCGGCGACACGGCTAGTACGTTCGATCAGGCGATCGGAACCACCTTCAGCAACGGCTTTCAGCGGCTGGGCGATTTCGGCAGCGCTGGAGCGCGTTTCGGCGGTCAGGTGTTGCTCGGCACCTGGCAGGGCAAAAGCGTTGGCAGCCAGGATGGACAGGGTCAGGGTCAGCAGGTGGCGTTTCATGATTTCGGTGCTCCTCTCGGGGGCTGGAAAGTGGGTACGGAGCCAATGCTACGCCGGGTAACGCCAGAGAGAAGTTCATATGGGTAATGGTAACAATTGACCGTATTGATAGAGATTCAAAACGCCTCTAGAAAGCACATTACAAGTCGAATAATGGCAATTTGATTGTGCTGTTTGCAGGTAACACGCACAGTCTGATACGTCGAATTGCTGAGCAAAAGGCCAGGAAAAACTTCGCTATCATGGCGCCATCGATAAAACCCCACGGGTTTTCGTCAGTCCGACATATTGAGTGCCACCGCTGCGCCTGTTTTGTGTCATACCGCAAGGAGAATCACGCAATGACGCGTCCCGTCAGAATCCTCGTCTGGACCCTCACCAGCCTGCTGACCCTGTTGGCGATCCTGGTGGTGGTGATCGCCACCTTCGACTGGAACCGCGTCAAGCCGCTGCTCAATGAGAAAGTCTCCGAGGCCCTGCAGCGGCCCTTCGCCATCAATGGCAACCTCGCCGTGCACTGGCGCACCGAGCCGGAAGAGGGCGGCTGGCGGGCCTGGGTGCCATGGCCGCACTTCATTGCCGAGGACCTGACCCTGGGCAACCCCGAGTGGCTCAAGGAGCCAAGAATGGTCGGCCTGGAGCGTGTCGAGTTTCGCCTGGCACCGCTGCCGCTGCTGTTCCAGCAGATCAGCATCCCGCGCATCGACCTGACCAAGCCCACCGCCAGCCTTACGCGCCTGGCCGATGGCCGGGCCAACTGGACCTTCGATTTCGGCCCCAAGGATGAAAACGCAGAACCCTCCAAGTGGCAGTTGGATATCGGCGCCATCGGTTTCGACCAAGGCAATGTCAGCTTCGACGACCAAACCCTGAAAACCAGCATGAAGGTGCAGATCGACCCCCTGGGCAAACCGATCCCGTTCAGCGACATCGTCGGCAAGGCCAATGCCGAAAAGGCCGGCGCTGCGCAGGACTACGCCTTCGGGCTCAAGGCCCAGGGCCGCTACAAAGGCCAGCCGGTGTCCGGCACCGGCAAGATTGGCGGCCTGCTGGCCCTGCAGGACGCCAGCCAGCCGTTCCCGCTGCAGGCCGACGTGCGCATCGCCGACACGCATGTGGTGCTGGCCGGTACCCTGACCGACCCGCTTAGCCTAGGCGCCCTCGATCTGCGCCTGCGTTTGTCGGGCGCTAGCCTCGGCAACCTGTACCCGCTGACCGGGGTGACCTTGCCGGACACCCCGGCCTACTCCACCGACGGCCACCTCACTGCCAATCTGCATGCTCCGCAAGGCGCGACCTTCGACTACCAGGGCTTCAACGGCAAGATCGGTGACAGTGATATTCACGGCGACCTGGCCTTCGTTGCCAGCCAACCACGGCCCAAGCTGTCCGGTAACCTGGTGTCCAACCAGTTGCTGTTCAAGGACCTGGCGCCGCTGATCGGCGCCGACTCCAATGCCGAGCAGAAGGCCCGTGGCGGTGCCAGCAAGCAGCCGACGGGCAAAGTGCTGCCGGTCGAAGAATTCCGCACCGAGCGCTGGCGCGCCATGGATGCCGACGTGACCTTTGCCGGCAAGCGCATCGTGCATAGCGCGCAACTGCCCTTCAACGACCTGTCGGCCCATGTGATCCTGGACGACGGCCTGCTGCGCCTGGACCCGCTGCGCTTCGGCGTGGCCGGCGGCAACCTGGCCTCCAACATTCGCCTGGACGGGCGCAGCGTGCCGCTGCAGGGGCGGGCCCGGCTGACGGCGCGAGGCTTCAAGCTCAAGCAACTGTTCCCCACCTTCGCACCGATGCAGACCAGCTTTGGCGAGTTGAACGGCGATGCCGACATCAGCGGCCGCGGCAACTCGGTGGCTGCCCTGCTGGGCACCGCCAATGGTGACTTGCGCATGCTGATCAATGACGGCGCTATCAGCCGCGGCCTGATGGAGATTGCCGGGTTGAACGTGGGCAACTACGTGGTCGGCAAGCTGTTTGGCGATGAGGACGTGAAGATCAACTGCGCGGCGGCCGATGTGGGCATCAAGAATGGTCTGGCGACTACGCGCCTGTTCATCTTCGATACCGAGAACGCGATTATCTACATCAACGGCACGGCCAATTTTGCCAGCGAGCAACTGGACCTGAAAATTACCCCGGAATCGAAAGGCCTGCGGTTGTTCTCGTTGCGTTCGCCGCTGTATGTGCGTGGGCCTTTCGCCAAGCCGAGCGCCGGTGTGCAGGCGGTGCCGCTGGCGTTGCGTGGCGCGGGGATGCTGGCGCTGGGCGTGGTGGCCGGGCCGGCGGCGGGGTTGCTGGCGTTGATTGCGCCCAGCAGCGGGGATGATCCCAACCAATGCACACCGCTGTTGCAGCAGATGAAGGCGGGCAAGGCGCCGGCGGCGGTGAAAGGGCGGAAATAGCAGAGGGCTGCTTTGCAGCCCATCGCGACACAAGGCCGCTCCCACAGGTATCGCGCAAACCTTGAGGTCTGTGGGAGCGGCCTTGCGTCGCGATAGGGGCGCAAAGCGCCCCCAGCAATTACAAGCCTTGCAACAAATCGGACATATCGTCCGCGTGCTCTTCCTCCTGCGCCAGGATGTCTTCGAAGATGCGCCGGGTGGTCGGGTCCTTGTCGCCAATGTACTGAATGATCTCACGGTAGCTGTCGATGGCGATCCGCTCGGCCACCAGGTCCTCCAGCACCATCTCTTTCAACGAATTGCCCGCCACGTACTGGGCATGGGAGTTCTTGGTCAGGTTATCCGGGTTGAAATCCGGCTCCCCGCCCAGTTGCACGATCCGCTCGGCCAATTTGTCGGCGTGTTCGGCCTCCTGGTTGGCATGCTCGAGGAATTCATCGGCCGCCACGCTGGCCTTGATGCCGCTGGCCATGAAGTAGTGCCGCTTGTAGCGCAGCACGCAGACCAGCTCGGTGGCCAGCGACTCGTTGAGCAGACGCAGGATTTCCTTGCGGTCGGCGTGGTAACCCTCGGTCACCGCGCCTTGCTCGACATGCTGGCGGGCACGTTCGCGCAGGGTTTGCACATCGGTCAGTTCAGTCGCATTCATGTTCGTCTCCGGAAGCATCAGGGTGGTCATGGGAATGTTCTGGAAGGCTTACGCGCCATCGACGGCGTCGCTGTCTTCTTCGCGTTGTTTGCAGGTCTTGAAGCCCTTGGCATCGACATGGCCAGTGGCATCGAAGCGCACGTAGTAGGGCTGCTGATGGCCGTCGCGGTTGAGGATGTAGTCGTTACAGGTACCGCCATGAGGCAGGTCCATCACGCTAGACGGGCTACCGCCGATCGCGATGACCTTCTGCATGGTCATGCCGTGTTCCACCTGCTTGACCAGCGGCTCCTCGCGGTAGGTGACGTAATCCACCGGGTTTTCCGGGCGGCTGCCGCAGGCGGCCAGGGTGGCGCTTGCCAGAAGGATTGCCAGGGTCTGCTTGTACATGTTCCCGCTCCTTGCAAAGGGTCTGTCTGGTTTGGAACCACAGCGCGCGCCGGGAGTTCGATTGCGATGGTCATCCTGGCCGCTGTAGTGTTGGCTGGTCGTCCATGGAAAGGGGCTGGGACAATGCAGCAGGAATTGGCCACGCGATACCCGCTGGTGCTGGTGCCGGGCATGCTCGGCTTTGTGCGGGTACTGCTTTATCCCTACTGGTTCGGTATCGTCCCGGCCTTGCGCAAGGGCGGGGCGCAGGTGTTTCCAGTGCAGGTTTCGCCGCTGCACTCCAGCGAGGTGCGCGGCGAGCAGTTGCTGCTGATCATCGAAGACATCTGCCAGCGCACGGGCGCGGAAAAGGTCAACCTCATCGGCCATAGCCAGGGCGCCTTGAGCGCGCGCTACGCTGCGGCCAGGCGGCCCGGGCGGGTGGCTTCGGTCACCTCGGTGGCAGGCCCCAACCATGGCTCGGAGCTGGCCGACCACCTGGAGCGCACGGCGCCCGGTGATTCACCCCAG
This sequence comes from Pseudomonas sp. 10-1B, assembly GCF_000935045.1. GTDB lineage: Bacteria > Pseudomonadota > Gammaproteobacteria > Pseudomonadales > Pseudomonadaceae > Aquipseudomonas. The sequence goes on along the minus strand of NZ_JYKS01000068.1, from coordinate 21,622 downwards.
GGGCGTATCCTCAAGGCTGTACTGCATGGCTTTGCCGTGCTGCTGGTGTGGCTGGAAACCGGCTGGCGCCGCGACCCGCTACCCATAGATGTGCACGCCTCGCACCAGTCGCTGACCAGCGCCGGGGTGGCGCTGTTCAACCAGGCTTATCCACAAGGGTTGCCGCAGACCTGGGGCGGGGAAGGGGACTATGAAGTCAACGGCGTGCGCTACTACTCATGGTCCGGCACCTTGCAGCCCGGCCTGACCGACCAAGGGCGCAACCGTTTCGACGGCAGCAGCCGCTTCTGCCGCCTGTTCGCGCGCAGTTTCGTCAAGGAAAAGGGCCACTGCGACGGCATGGTCGGGCGCTTCAGCTCGCACCTGGGGCAGGTAATCGGCGACGATTACCCGCTCGATCACCTGGATATCGTCAACCAGTCGCTTGGCGCGGTGGGCAAAGGTGCCGAGCCGGTGCGGCTGTTCACCGAACATGTCGCCCGGCTCAAGGCCGCGGGGCTTTAACGGCGGATCGGCGTAGTCCAGCGCTCGGCCAGTACCACGCCGGCCAGGGTCAGCAGGCCACCGACCAGGTGGTAGCTGGCCAGTTGCTCGTTGAGCACCACGGCGGCGATCAATGCGGTGACCAGTGGCAGCAGGTTGAAGAACAGTGTGGTACGGCTGGGCCCCAGGCGGTGCACGGCCTGCATCCACACCAGTGGCGCGATCATCGAGGCCAGCACGCAGGCATACAGCACCAGGCCGATGTTGCGACTGTTCAGGCCGGTCTTGTCCGACAGCAGGAACAGCGGCAGCAGCACCACGATCGCCACCAGCACTTGCAGGTACAGCAACTGCATGGGCGGCAGGCGCAGTTGCCATTTCTTCAGCAGGAAGCTGTACAGCGCGTAGGCCAGGGTGGCCACCAGCATCAGCAGGTCGCCGCCGTTCAGGCCCTGTTCCAGCAGGCTGGCGGGGTGGCCGGCGCTGACCACTTCGAGCACGCCGAAAAACGACACCATGGCGCCCAGCAGGGCACCATAGCTGAGGCGCTGGCCCAGCCAGGCGATGGACAGCGCCAGGGACATCAGCGGCATCAGCGAGAGGATGATGCCCATGTTGGTGGCGCTGGTGATGCCGGCGGCGAAGTAGGCCAGGCTCTGGTACAGCGCCATGCCCAGCACGCCCAGCACGAACACCTTGGCCAGTTGCGGGCGGATGGCTGCACGGTTGCGCCACACGGCGGGCAGCAGGAACGGGGTGAACAGCAAGGCCGCCAGCAGCCAGCGGTAGAAGCCAATCTCGGCGGGTTGGATGGCACCGGCGGACATCTTGGTGACCACGGTGTTGCCGGCCCAGATGAGGATGGCGGTTAGGGGGAACAGGTAGTTCATGGAGCGGGATACTCGTTTTGGACTGGTTGGGGCTGCTTTGCAGCCCTTCGCGGGCTTGCCCGCTCCCACTGGGATGTCACTGGCCCGGAGACCGGCGCAAATCCTGTGGGAGCGGGCAAGCCCGCGAAGGCCTGCAAGGCAGGCCCTCGATCGGTCTGTATTATCGGTTGTCCGTTCACAAGCCTATACTCCTATCCAGACAACCCGCCCCGCAAAACAGTCAGCATGCCGCGCAAATACCTCGACATCCCCCAGTTCAACCAACTCCCGGCCTTGGTGTACTTCCGCCACGACGAGTTCGGCGCCGACACCCATAGTGCCTTGCACCAGCACGCCTGGGGCCAGCTCAACTACACCGCCCACGGGGTGATGCACCTGGATGTCGCCGGCCAGCGCTTCCTGTCGCCACCGCACTACGCTGTGTGGGTGCCTCCCGACACTGTGCATGGCTGCTACAACCCGCAGGCGATCGTCTACCGTTCGATCTATCTCGACCGCAGCCTGTGCGCCGCGCTGCCGCAGCAACCCTGCAGCCTGATGATCAGCGACATTCTCAAGGCGATCCTTGCCGACTTCGCCCGGCGCGACCTCAAGGTGGCCCACGACGAACGCGACCAGCGCCTAATGCAGGTGCTGCTCGACCAGTTGTTGCTGGCGCCCACCCAGGCCTGCTACTTGCCCTTTGCGCACAGCGATGGCCTGTGCCAGGTGCTCGACGCCCTCAGCGCCGAGCCCGGGGACAACCGCCCGCTGGCCGCCTGGGCCGCCCGGGTACATGTCAGCGAGCGCACCCTGGCCCGCCAGTTCCTGCGCGAGCTGGGCATCAGTTTTGGCGAATGGCGCCTGCGCCTGCGCTTTCTGCGCGCCATCGAAGCGCTGGAAGCCGGCCTGCCGATCCAGGCCATCGCGTTCGACCTGGGCTACAGCAGTGCTTCGGCATTCATCGCCATGTTCCAGCGCCAGGCCCAATGCACGCCCGAGCAATACCGCCGCCAGGCGCGGGCAGGGCGCTGAGAATTATTGACTACACTCAGCGCGACCCCCGTGCATCGGGCGCGGAGCCAAGGAGACCACTCCATGAAATTGCTGCAAATTCCCTTGCTGGTACTGGCGGTGTTGTTCAGCGCCCAAGGCTTCGCCGCCAATACCGCTCAGCAGGAAAAGATGAAAACCTGCAATGCCGACGCCACCGCCAAGGCCCTCAAGGGCGATGAACGCAAAGCCTTCATGAGCACCTGCCTGAAGAAAGACGTGCCACAAACCCAGCAAGAGAAGATGAAAACCTGCAACGCCGACGCCACCACCAAGGCGCTCAAGGGTGACGAGCGCAAGGCGTTCATGAGCGACTGCCTGAAGAAGAAATGACCTGCGCCTATGCCTGTAGGCATAAGGCTGGCAGACTGCGGGTCTTTTCCGTTGTCTGCCGTTGAGGCTGTATGACCTTCACCCCCCGCCAGATCACCCTGGCCAGTTGGATCATCGTGTTTGCCGGTCTGTTGCTGGCGCTGCCGATGAAGTTACTGCCGAGCCTGCTGGCCGGCCTGCTGGTGTTCGAGCTGGTCAACATGCTCACGCCGCGGCTGCAGCCGCTGATTGCCGGGCAACGCGCCCGCTGGCTGGCCGTGGCCCTGCTTGGCACGTTGGTGGTCAGCACCCTGACGCTGCTGATTGCCGGCGCCTTCAGCTTTCTGCTGCACGAAGCGGAAAACCCCGGTGCTTCGCTGGACAAGTTCATGGCCTTGGTCGAGCGTGCCCGCGGGCAACTGCCGCCCTTCATCGAGGGCTACCTGCCGGCCAGCGCGGCGGAGTTCAAGGTGGCTATCGGTGATTGGATCAAGAGCCACCTGAGCGACCTGCAACTGGTCGGCAAGGGCATGGCGCACATGTTCGTCACCCTGCTGATCGGCATGATCCTCGGGGCCATCCTCGCCCTGCAGCGCATCCCCGACATCTCCCGGCGCAAGCCGCTGGCAGCGGCATTGTTCGAGCGTCTGAGCCTGCTGGTGCAGGCGTTTCGCAACATCGTCTTCGCGCAGATCAAGATCTCGCTGCTCAACACCACCTTCACCGGCATCTTCCTGGCTGTGGTGCTGCCGATGTTCGGCGTGCACCTGCCGCTGACCAAGACGCTGATCGTGCTGACCTTCCTGCTGGGCCTGCTGCCGGTGATCGGCAACCTGATGTCCAATACCCTGATCACCATCGTCGGCTTGTCGCTGTCGATCTGGGTGGCGGCGGCGGCGCTGGGGTACCTGATCGTCATCCACAAGGTCGAATATTTCCTCAACGCGCGGATCGTCGGCGGGCAGATCAGTGCCAAGTCGTGGGAATTGCTGCTGGCGATGCTGGTGTTCGAGGCGGCGTTCGGGCTGCCTGGGGTGGTGGCGGGGCCGATCTATTACGCGTACCTGAAGAGTGAGCTGAAGCGGGCCGAGCTGGTCTGATCCATCATCAGCCTGTGCCGGCCTCATCGCCGGCAAGCCAGCTCCCACAGGGACCGCACAGAATCCAAAACCTGTGCAGTACCTGTGGGAGCGGGCAAGCCCGCGAAGAGGCCGGTACAGGCTAAAGAGATGCCTCAGGCAGCGCCGTACCGCTTGCGCGCCTCGATGGCCAGGCCGCTACCGATGCTGCCGAAGATATTGCCTTCCACATGCCGCGCGTTCGGCAGCATCGCCGCCACGCTGTTGCGCAGCGCCGGAATCCCGCTGGAACCGCCGGTGAAGAACACCGTGTCGACCTGGCCTTCGCTCACGCCAGCCTTGGCCAACAGTTCGCTCACGCTACCGCGCACGCGCTCCAGCAGCCCTTCGATAGCGCCCTCGAACAGCGCCCGCGACAGGTCCACGCCCAGCTCGTGCTCGATGCGGCCGAGGTCGACGCGGCGGCTCTGCTGCTCGGTCAGCTCGATCTTGCTGGCCTCCACTTCCATTGCCAACCAGTGCCCGGCACGCTCTTCGATCAGCTTGAACAGGCGGTCGATGCCCAGGGTGTCCTCGATGTCGTAGCGCATGCTGCCCAGGGCCAGCTGCGACTTCTGCGAGTACAGGGCGTTGATGGTGTGCCAGGTAGCCAGGTTGAGGTGGTAGCTGGTGGGCATCAGTGCGCCGCTCTTCATGCGGCTGCCATAGCCGAACAGTGGCATCACGCCTTGCAGGCTCAATTGCTTGTCGAAGTCGGTACCGCCGATATGCACGCCACCGGTGGCGAGGATGTCGCTTTGGCGCTCGGCCACCTGGTGGCGCTCGGGCGACAGGCGGATCAGGGTGAAGTCCGAGGTACCACCACCGATGTCGACGATCAGCACCAGCTCTTCGCGGCTGATGCCCGACTCATAGTCGAAGGCCGCGGCAATCGGCTCGTACTGGAACGACACGTCCTTGAAGCCGAGCTTGCGCGCTACCTCGGCCAGGGTGTCCTCGGCCTCCTGGTCGGCAGCCGGGTCTTCGTCGACGAAGAACACCGGGCGGCCCAGCACCACCTGCTCGAATTCGCGACCAGCGGCGGCCTCGGCGCGCTTTTTCAACTCGCCGATGAACATGCCCAGCAGGTCCTTGAACGGCAGGGCGCTGCCCAGCACGCTGGTGTCGTGCTTGATCAGCTTGGAGCCCAGCAGGCTTTTCAGCGAGCGCATCAGGCGGCCTTCGTAGCCTTCCAGGTACTCGTGCAGCGCCAGGCGGCCATACACCGGGCGACGTTCCTCGATGTTGAAGAACACCACCGAAGGCAGGGTGATCTTGCCGTCTTCCAGGGCAATCAGCGACTCGACGCCGGGGCGATGCCAGCCGACGGTGGAGTTGGAGGTGCCAAAGTCGATGCCCAGGGCACGGGCCGGGGATACGTCAGACATGGGAAATGAGCTTCCGGAGGGCAAAACGGCCGCGCAGTGTATGCCAGTTGGCTACAGAATCAAGACCAGTCGTCTGCCATGGGGCAAAGCCAAGGCGGTCTTGAAAGGCTATGCTTGACCCCTATCTTCTGTTGCAACACGTACATTCACATTGGTGATCCATAGATGGACTTCAAAGACTATTACAAGATACTCGGCGTAGAGCCCACGGCGGACGAAAAGGCGATCAAGGCCGCGTACCGCAAGCTGGCGCGCAAGTATCACCCCGATGTCAGCAAGGAGCGCGACGCCGAGGAAAAATTCAAAGAGGCCAACGAGGCCTACGAAGTGCTGGGCGACGCGCAGAAACGTGCCGAGTTCGACGAGATTCGCAAGTATGGTGGCCAGCATGGCCGGCCATTCCAGGCACCACCGGGTTGGGAGAACCGTGGCGGTGGCGGCGGCTTCGAGGGCGGCGATTTCTCCGACTTCTTCAGCTCGATCTTCGGCGGGCGGGGTGGCAACCCCTTCGGTGGTGCTCGGCAACAGCAACGCAGTGCCGGCAGGCGAGGGCAGGACGTGGAGCTTGAACTGGCGGTATTCCTTGAAGAGACCCTGAACAAGGAGTCCAAGCAGATCAGCTTTCAGGTGCCGCAAACCAATGCCCTGGGCCAGCGCACCGGTTTCACCACCAAGACCCTGAACGTGAAGATCCCGGCCGGGGTGGCCGACGGCGAGCGCATTCGCCTCAAGGGCCAGGGCGCGCCGGGCAGCGGTGGCGGGGCCAACGGCGACCTGTTCCTGACCATTCGCATGGCACCGCATCCGCTGTTCGATGTCGAAGGTCATGACCTGATCATCACCGTGCCGCTGGCACCGTGGGAGGCGGCCTTGGGCGCCAAGGTGGCGGTGCCTACCCTGGACGGCAAGATCAACCTGACCATCCGCCCCGACAGCCAGAGCGGCCAGCGCCTGCGCGTGCCGGGCAAGGGCCTGGCGAACAAGCAGGGCGAGCGCGGCAACCTCTACGCGCAGCTCAAAGTGGTTATGCCGACGACATCCGACGAGTCTACCCGTGAACTGTGGGCCAAGCTTTCCGAAAAGGCCGCGTTCAATCCGAGGACACAATGGAGTAAGTAACCATGAGCAGCACCCTGATCGTTCAACTGGACATGCGTACCCTGTGTCAGGAGGCCGATATCACGGCTGACTGCGTGATCGAGATTGTCGAGCACGGCATTGTCGAGCCTTCCGGGCGAACGCCGGAGGACTGGCTGTTCGACGATCAGGCCCCGCTGCTGGCCAGGCGCGCGGCGAAGCTGCACCAGGACCTGGAGCTGGAATGGGAAGGGGTGGCGCTGGCGCTGGAGTTGTTGGAGGAAGTGCAGCAGTTGCGCAGTGAGAACAGCATGTTGAAGCAGCGGCTGGGCCGGTTTATCCAGATGTGAGTCAGCGCACCGGCCCATGTGGGAGCGGCCTTGTGTCGCGAAAGGGCTGCAAAGCAGCCCCGGCGATATTGAGGTGGAACAGAGATCTGGGGCTGCTACGCAGCCCTTTCGCGACACAAGGCCGCTCCCACATGGGCTCGCATTTCAGCTTGGCTCGGCGCCTGGGTTCAACAGCAGTTGCATGAAGGTCAAATCCAGCCAGCGGCCAAACTTCACCCCCACCTGCGGCATCTGCCCGGTCACCACGAAGCCCAGCCGCTCATGCAGGCGCACCGACGCCGCATTGCCACTCTCGATGGCTGCCACCATCACATGCTTGCCACAGCCCTTCGCACGCTCGATCAGCGCCGCCATCAGCAGAGGCCCCAACCCCTTGCCACGCTGGTCGCCACGAACATACACCGAATGTTCCACGGTAAGGCGAAAGCCCTCGAACGGCCGCCAGTCGCCAAACGAGGCATAGCCCAGCACGCCAGTCTCATCCACCGCCACCAGGATCGGGTAACCCTGCTGGGCCCGTGCTTCGAACCAGGCCTGGCGGTTGGCCAGGTCGACCGGGGTTTCGTTCCAGATCGCCGTGGTGTTGCGCACCGCGTCGTTGTAGATGTCGAGGATGCCCGGCACGTCGATAGGCAGGGCGTCGCGGATTTCATAACTCATGACAGCGTCTCGCAGGGTCGTTGTTTGCAGATTAAATGGTTACCAGCCCCCGCACACCTTCGGCTTGCATGTTTTCGCCGCGGCCACGCTGGACGATTTCGCCACGGGCCATGACCAGGTACTGGTCGGCCAGTTGTTCGGCAAAGTCGTAGAACTGCTCCACCAGCAGGATGGCCATGTCGCCGCGTTCGGCCAGGCGGCGGATCACTGCGCCGATTTCCTTGATCACCGAGGGCTGGATGCCTTCGGTCGGCTCGTCGAGGATCAGCAAGCGCGGGCGGCTGGCCAGGGCGCGGCCGATGGCCAGCTGTTGCTGCTGGCCGCCGGACAGGTCGCCGCCACGGCGCTGCTTCATCTGTTCCAGTACGGGGAACAGCTCGTAGATGAAGGCCGGTACTTCGCGGGCCTCGCGGGCGGGGAAGCGCGACAGGCCCATCAGCAGGTTCTCCTCGACGGTAAGGCGCGGGAAGATCTCGCGGCCCTGGGGCACGTAGGCGATGCCGGCCTGGACCCGTTGCTGGGGTTTGAGGGCGCTGATCGGCTTGCCTTCCCATTCGATACTGCCTTCGCGGGCCGGCACCAGGCCCATCAGGCAGCGCAGCAAGGTGGTCTTGCCCACGCCATTGCGACCCAGCAGGCAGGTGACTTCGCCGACCTTGGCCTCGAAGGACAGGCCGCGCAGGATGTGGCTGCCGCCGTAGTACTGGTGCAGGGTGTCGATCTTGAGCATGTTGGTGTTCCTGAAAGGGTTGCTGTGCCTGTGCTGGCCCTTTCGCGGGTGAACCCGCTCCTACATGGACCGTGTAATGCCACGGGTGTAGGAGCGGGTTTACCCGCGAAGAGGCCAGCGCAGGTTTCCATGTCTAGCGGCCCAGATACACCTCGACCACCCGCTCATCCGCCTGTACCTGCTCCAGCGACCCCTCCGCCAGCACGCTGCCCTGGTGCAGCACGGTCACATGGTCGGCAATGCTGCCGACAAAACCCATGTCATGCTCCACCACCATCAGCGAATGCTTGCCAGCCAGGCCCTTGAACAGCTCGGCGGTGAACTCGGTCTCGGCATCGGTCATGCCGGCCACCGGTTCGTCGAGCAACAGCAATTGCGGCTCCTGCACCAGCAGCATGCCGATCTCCAGAAACTGCTTCTGCCCATGCGACAGCAAGCCTGCCTGGCGCTGGGCCAAGGGCAGCAGGCGCAAGGTGGCCAGCACCTCTTCGATACGCTGGTGTTGCTCATCGCCCAAGCGGGCTGCCAGGCTGGCCCACACCGACTTGTCGGTCTTCAACGCCAGCTCCAGGTTCTCGAACACCGTCAGTGCCTCGAACACCGTGGGCTTCTGGAACTTGCGGCCAATGCCGGCCTGGGCGATCTGGTACTCGCTCATGCGGGTCAGGTCGAGGGTGTCGCCAAAGTAGGCGCTGCCAGTGTCGGGGCGGGTCTTGCCGGTGATCACGTCCATCATCGTGGTCTTGCCGGCGCCGTTGGGGCCGATGATGCAGCGCAGTTCACCCACGCCGATGTACAGGTTGAGCGCGTTTAGCGCCTTGAAGCCATCGAAGCTGACGCTGATGTCCTCCAGGCTCAGTACCGTGCCGTGGCGGGTGTCGAGGCCGGCCTTGCGGCTGTGGCCCAGGCCGATCGCCTCACGGCTGTTGCCGAGGTTGTCGAACACCGGCTCGAGCATGAATTCAGGGTGGACCGGGGGCACGCCTCTCATGGCTGGCTCCTTTTCTTCAACAGGCCGACCACGCCCTTGGGCAGGTACAGGGTGACGAGGATGAACAGCGCGCCGAGGAAGAACAGCCAGAACTCCGGGAAGGCCACGGTGAACCAGCTTTTCATGCCATTGACCAGGCCGGCACCGAGCAGCGGGCCGATCAGCGTGCCACGCCCACCCAGGGCCACCCACACGGCGGCCTCGATAGAGTTGGTCGGCGACATCTCGCTGGGGTTGATGATGCCTACCTGCGGCACGTACAGCGCACCGGCCAGGCCGCACAGCACGGCGCTCAGCACCCACACCAGCAGCTTGAAGCCGCGCGGGTCGTAGCCGCAGAACATCAGGCGGTTCTCGGCGTCGCGCACGGCCGTGAGCAGGCGGCCGAACTTGCTGCGGGTCAGGCGCCAGCACAGGTACAGGCTGGCCAGCAGCAGGCCGAGGGTGAGCAGGAACAACACCGCGCGGGTGCCCTGGGCAGCGATGTCGAAGCCAAGGATGGTGCGGAAGCTGGTGAAGCCGTTGTTGCCGCCAAAGCCGGTTTCGTTGCGGAAGAACAGCAGCATGCCGGCGAAGGTCAGGGCCTGGGTCATGATCGAGAAGTACACGCCCTTGATTCGCGAGCGGAAGGCGAACCAGCCGAACACCAGCGCCAGCAGCCCGGGCGCCAGCACCACCAGGCACAGGGCCCAGGCGAAGTGCTGGGTGCCGGCCCAGTACCAGGGCAACTCGGTCCACGACAGGAAGGCCATGAACCCCGGCAGGCCGTCACCGGCCGCCTGGCGCATCAGGTACATGCCTATGGCATAGCCACCAAGGGCGAAGAACAGGCCGTGGCCCAGCGACAGCAGCCCGGCGTAACCCCAGACCAGGTCCAGGGCCAGGGCGACGATGGCGTAGCAGAGGATCTTGCCGACCAGGGTCAGGGTGTAGGCCGAGACTTGCAGGGCATGGTCCGCCGGCAGCAGTGACAGCAGCGGCAGGGCGAGCAGGGCCAGGACGACGATGGTACCGATGGCCAGCGACAGGCGCGGCCCGGCTTTTTGCGTGGCGGTGACAAGCAGTGGCTGGTTCATCAGTCGATTACCCGTCCCTTGAGGGCGAACAGGCCTTGCGGGCGCTTCTGGATGAACAGAATGATCAACGCAAGGATGAGGATCTTGCCGAGCACGGCGCCAATCTGCGGCTCCAGCAGCTTGTTGGCGATGCCAAGGCCAAACGCCGCCCACAGGCTGCCCGCCAGTTGCCCGACACCGCCAAGCACCACCACCAGGAACGAGTCGATGATGTAGCTCTGGCCCAGGTCCGGGCCAACGTTGCCGACCTGGCTCAGGGCCACGCCGCCAAGCCCGGCGATACCCGAGCCGAGGCCGAAGGCGAGCATGTCGACGCGCCCGGTGGACACGCCGCAGCAGGCAGCCATGTTGCGGTTCTGGGTGACTGCACGCACGTTCAGGCCCAGCCGCGTGCGGTTGAGCAGCAGCCAGGTGAGCAGCACCACGGCCAGGGCGAAGCCGATGATCACCAGGCGGTTGTACGGCAGCACCAGGTTGGGCAGCAGCTGGATGCCGCCCGATAGCCATGCCGGGTTGCTCACTTCGACGTTCTGCGCGCCGAACAGCAGGCGGATGGCCTGGATCAGGATCAGGCTGATGCCCCAGGTGGCCAGCAGGGTTTCCAGCGGGCGGCCATACAGGTGACGGATCACCGTGCGCTCCAGCGCCATGCCGACCCCGGCACTGACGGCGAAGGCCACCGGCAGGGCGATCAGCGGGTAGAACTCGATGGCGCCCGGGGCGTAGCGCTGCAGCAGCACCTGGACCATGTAGGTGCTGTAGGCGCCAAGCATCAGCATCTCGCCGTGGGCCATGTTGATCACCCCGAGCAGGCCGAAGGTGATGGCCAGGCCGAGCGCCGCCAGCAGCAGGATCGAACCCAGCGACAAGCCGCTGAAGGCCTGGCCGAGCAGTTCGCCGACCAGCAGTTTGCGCTGGACCTGGGCCAGGCTGGTTTCGGCGGCGGTGCGCACGCCTGGGTTGGTTTCTGCGTCGGGTTGCAGCAGCGCTTCGAGACGGGTACGGGCCAGTGGGTCACCGGTTTCACCCAGCAGGCGCACGGCGGCCAGGCGCACTGCCGGCTCACTGGCGCCCAGCTGCAGGTTGGCCAGGGCCAGGCCCAGGGCGGCGTGCACGGCGGCGTCGGGTTCGCTGGCGAAGCGCCGGTCGAGGAAGGCCATTTGCGCCGGTTGTGCGCTTTTTTGCAGTTGCTGGGCAGCGGCCAGGCGGGTGTCGCTGTTGTCGCTGAGCAACTGGTGGCTGGCCAGGGCGTTGTCGATCAGGCCGCGCAGGCGGTTGTTCAGGCGCACCTTGCGGGTGTCGTCGGCGGCGATGCGGCCTTGGCGCAGGTTTTCCAGCAGTGGCAGGCGTGCGGCATCGGGTTGTGCTGCCCAGCTTTCGAGCAGGCGGGCCTGCTCGGCGGGCTTGGCGCTGAGGAAGAACTCGCCCTCGTTGGCCTGGGTTGCCAGGGGGATTAGCAGCAGGAGAGTGAGCAGGAGTCTGAGCATGCGGGTAATCCTGGAAATCGGCGGTGGATTCTTCGCGGGTGAACCCGCTCCTACACAGGTACGGCGCAAGGTTTGAAACCTGCGCGATCCCTGTAGGAGCGGGTTCACCCGCGAATGGGCTGCAAAGCAGCCCCAGTGCACTCAGTTACCTTTCACTGCATAGTCCGGGCGCTTGTCGTTGCCCGGAATGAACGGGCTCCACGGCTGCGCCCGCAGCGGCTGCTCGGTTTCCCATACCACGCTGAACTGCCCGTCATCCTGGATCTCGCCGATCATCACCGGCTTGTGCAGGTGGTGGTTGCTCTTGTCCATGGTCAGGGTGAAGCCCGACGGTGCCTCGAAGCTCTGCCCGGCCAGTGCCTCGCGCACCTTGTCGACGTCGGTGGACTGGGCTTTCTCCACTGCCTGCGCCCACATGTGGATGCCCACGTAGGTGGCCTCCATCGGGTCGTTGGTCACTGCCTTGTCGGCACCTGGCAGATTCTTGGCCTTGGCGTAGGCCTTCCAGTCGGCAACGAACTTCTGGTTCACCGGGTTATCCACCGACTCGAAGTAGTTCCACGCTGCCAGGTGGCCCACCAGTGGCTTGGTGTCGATGCCGCGCAGCTCTTCTTCGCCCACCGAGAACGCCACCACCGGCACGTCGGTGGCCTTCAGGCCCTGGTTGGCCAGTTCCTTGTAGAACGGCACGTTGGAGTCGCCATTGACCGTGGAGATGACCGCAGTCTTGCCACCGGCGGAGAACTTCTTGATGTTGGCGACGATGGTTTGGTAATCGCTATGGCCGAACGGCGTGTACACCTCTTCGATGTCCTTGTCGGCCACGCCCTTGCTGTGCAGGAAGGCGCGCAAGATCTTGTTGGTGGTGCGCGGGTAGACGTAGTCGGTGCCCAGCAGGAAGAAGCGCTTGGCGTTGCCGCCGTCTTCGCTCATCAGGTATTCCACGGCGGGGATGGCCTGCTGGTTGGGCGCGGCGCCGGTGTAGAACACGTTCGGCGACATCTCTTCACCCTCGTACTGCACCGGGTAGAACAGCAGGCCGTTGAGTTCTTCGAACACTGGCAGTACCGACTTGCGCGACACCGAGGTCCAGCAGCCGAATACCACGGCGACCTTGTCCTGGGTCAGCAGCTGGCGGCTCTTTTCGGCGAACAGCGGCCAGTTGGAGGCCGGGTCGACCACCACCGGTTCGAGCAGCTTGCCATTCACGCCCCCCTTGGCGTTGATCTGCTCGATGGTCATCAGCGCCATGTCCTTGAGCGACGTCTCGGAAATGGCCATGGTCCCCGACAGCGAATGCAGGATGCCGACCTTGATGGTCTCGGCGGCCTGGATACTCCAGCTCAGGCCCATTGCGGCAATCGATGCGCTGAGGGTAAAGGCCTTGATCAGACTGCGACGCTTCATGTGCTCTCTCCGCTGGGTTTTTATGTGTTGGGCAAGCGGGGAGGGGCGTTGCAAGGGGTGTGCCTAATGGCGGGAAGGGCGGGATAGAGGGGTTGTGCGAGCTGTTGGGGCGTATGGGAGGTCCAGGTTGGTGCCTGGTATTTTGGTGTGCACAGGATTGGGGCCGCTGTGCGGCCCATCGCGACACAAGGCCGCTCCCACATTTGACGGCGTACACCTTGTGGGAGCGGCCTTGTGTCGCGAAAGGGCTGCAAAGCAGCCCCCTGGGCCATCAGCCGTTATGCACAGCTGTGCGCAAATGGCGCTTGCTGCGCACGAACTGGTAGGTCACCGCCAGCAGCAGGAACCAGATCGGCGTGACGACCAGTGCCGAACGGGTATCCGCCTCCAGGCTCAACAACACCAGAATGAAGGCAAAGAACACCAGGCACACGTAGCACATGAAGCGCCCGCCAGGCATCTTGTACTTCGACGCCTGGTGCAGCGCGGCGCGGTGCTTGCGGTACTTCAGGTAAGACAGCAGGATCAGCGTCCAGACAAACATGAACAGCACTGCCGACACCGTGGTGACCAGGGTGAACGCCTCGACCACGTTCGGCACCAGGTAGATCAGCACCGCCCCCAGCAGCAGGCAGGTGCAGGAGAAATACAGGCCGTTGGCCGGCACCGAGCGGCTCGACAGTTTCTCGAACGCCTTGGGTGCATCACCTTCCTGGCTCAAGCCAAAGAGCATGCGGCTGGTGGAGAACACACCGCTGTTGGCCGACGAGGCCGCCGAGGTCAGCACCACGAAATTGATGATGCTGGCCGCCGCTGGCAGGCCGGCCAGCACGAACAGCTCTACGAACGGGCTCTTGCCCGGCACCACGTCGCGCCATGGGGTCACGGCCATGATCGCTACCAGGGCCAATACATAGAACACGATGATCCGTACCGGGATCGAGTTGATCGCCCGCGGCAGGGTACGCTCCGGGTTTTTCGCTTCGGCGGCGGTGGTGCCCACCAGCTCGATGCCGACGAAGGCGAACACCGCGATCTGGAAGCCGGCGAAGAAGCCCATCAACCCATGGGGGAACATGCCGCCGTCATTCCACAGGTTGGCCAGTTGCGCGGTACGCCCGCTGGGCGAGGTGAAACCGCTGATGACCATGTACAGGCCGGTGGCGACCAGGCCGAGGATGGCGACGATCTTGATCAGGGCGAACCAGAACTCCATCTCACCGAACATTTTCACGGTCACCAGGTTCAGCGACAGCAGCAACGCCACGCAGGACAGCGCCGGTATCCACTGCGGCAGGTCGGGGAACCAGAACTGCGTGTAGGCAGCGATGGCGACCACATCGGCGATGCCGGTGACCACCCAGCAGAACCAGTAGGTCCAGCCGGTGAAGTAACCAGCCCAGGGGCCGAGCAGGTCGGCGGAGAAGTCGATGAACGACTTGTAGTTCAGGTTCGACAGCAGCAGTTCGCCCATGGCGCGCATGACGAAGAACAGCATGAAGCCGATGATCATGTAGACGAAGATGATCGACGGTCCGGCCAGGCTGATGGTCTTGCCCGAGCCCATGAACAGGCCGGTGCCGATCGCGCCGCCAATGGCGATCAACTGGATGTGGCGGTTGGTGAGGTTGCGCTGCAGATGCTGTTCATCTGGCGCTGTGGGTGAGGTCATAGGCTGCATTCCCTTGAAAGGTCGGTCTTCTTGTCAGAGGTAGCCGGCTAGGCTAACACGCGCGTTCCAGTTCGGCGCGCGACAGATCGACTCGACTTTTGGGTAGCAGTGTTCTACCTGTACCGGCCTCTTCGCGGGCAAGCCCGCTCCTACAAGGGCAACGCGGTCCCTTGTAGGAGCGGGTTTACCCGCGAAAGGGCCGGCACAGGCAATACAAGGCTCAAGCGCTGGCCAGCACCCGGCGGCGCCTTACCACCAGACTATCCACCACCCACATCACCACCATCGACACCCCCACCAGCGGGAACATCACCCCCAATACCAGCATCACCCCCACCGCCGTCTTCCAGCGCGGCAGGTCATGGCGCAAAGGTGGCACTCCCAGCCCACCCTCGGGCCGGCGCTTCCACCACATCACCAGCCCGCTCACCGAACCCAGCAGGATCATCAGGCACACCAGCAGGATGATGACCTGGTTGAGCGCCCCGAACATCTTGCCTTCATGCAGCATCACCCCCAGCTCGGTAGCGCGAGCGACCGGGCTGTAGTCCTGCCAGCGCACATCGGCCAGCACCTTGCCGGTGTACTGGTCGACATGCAGGGTGGCGTCGTTGCGCGGGTCGTCGGCGAACACGGCGATGGTGAACACACCCTCTGCCGTGGTGGGCAGGGTAATGCTGTAGCCCGGCTCGACCTGGCGCGAGGTGGCGATGTCTTCGACTTGCTGCACGCTCACCTGGGGCGCAGCCGGCATGTTCGACATCATGTGGTGCCCGGCGTGTTCGGCGTGCGCGCCGGACTGCGGCATCGGCGTGTTTTCCATTGCCCAGGGCACGGTCTGGCGGTGCGCGCTGTTCAGTTCGCGCGCCTGCTGGTCCGACTTGGGCACGTCGTTCCACATGGCCGCCGGGAAGCGGTTCCACAAATCGGCGTACTGCTTGCCCCACAGGCCGGTCCAGGTCATGCCGCTGACCAGCATCAGCAACAGCAAGGCCGAGCCCCAGAAGCCGGTAACCGCGTGCAGGTCGCGCCACAACAATCGGCCGCGCGCCGACAGCCTTGGCCACAGCACGCCAGCGCCATTGCGCCCACGCGGCCACCACAAGTACAGGCCCGACACCACCAGCACGATGCCCCAGCCGGCGGCCAGTTCCACCAGGCGGTCGCCGACCGTGCCGACCATCAACTCACCATGCAGGGCACGGGCGATGGCCTGCAGGTTCTGCTTGCCGTCTTGCTCACCGAGCACCTTGCCGCTGTAAGGGTCGACGAACACGTTCAGTTCACGCCCGCCGTCATGCACCACGAACTGCGCACTGCGCTCGGCATTCAACGGCGGCAGGTACTGGCCGACGTGGCCGTTGGGGTAGGCCTGGCGCACTTCGGCCAGCATCAGGTCGGCACCCTGTCGGTGGTGGCCGGCTTCCACCACCATCAGGTCGCGGTACAGCAGCGGGTCGAGCTGTGGCTTGAACAGGTAGATGATCCCGGTGATCGCCAACAGGATCATGAACGGGGCGACGAACAGCCCCGCATAGAAGTGCCAACGCCAGGCCAGGTTATAGAAATTGATGCGTGTTCCTCTCATGGGAACCTCCTGTTTGACCAGCAGATGGGCGCCACCGAAGCTGCGCCCGTTGTTGTTGTCAGAAGCTGAAGTCGACCTTGGTCCAGAAGGTCCTGCCTGGCTCATTGACCGGCTGTGGATCGGTTGCCGGGTAGCCGAACCCGGCGTTCCCGGCCAGGTTCAAGTGCTCGGCGTAGGTTTTGTCGAACAGGTTGTCGACCCCTGCGCTGAGCTTGAGGTTGTTGTTCACCTTGTAGGCGCCGTTGAACGAGAACACGCCGAAGCCGGCGCTCTTGTCGTAGTCCTTGCCGACCACGTTGCCCTGGTTCTCGGCGATGCGGTTCTGCGCCGCCACCAGCCGCCACAGCGCACCGACGCTCCACACGTCGCGGCTGTAGGTCAGGCCCAGGCGGCTTTCCAGGGGAGGCATTTGCGGTAGCGCTTTGCCATCACTGCTGTTCTTGCCCCAAGCGTAGGCCAGCGTGGCATCGGCCTTCCAGTTTTCGCTCAGCTGGTAGGCGGCGCCCAGTTCGCCACCCATGATGCGGGCGTCGATGTTCTGTGCCTGGGAGGTGCTCATGCCCATCATGCCGGTGCGGTAGTCGAACAGGATGTAGTCGCGGATCTGCCCGACATAGCCCGAGGCCCAGGCTTCCAGGCGCTCGTCGCGGTACTGGATGCCGAAGTCGAGCTGGGTGGTCTTTTCTGGCTTGATACCGTCGAAGGCATTGGCCGCACCGGGCGGTGCCAGCTTGGGCGAGAACAGCTCCCAGTAGTCGGGGAAGCGCTGGGCATGGCCGAGGCCGATGTAGGTGGTGGCCGGGATGGCTGCCAGGTCGTGCTCGTAGCGGATGAAGCCGCTGGGCAGAGTGTCGGCGCGGGTGTCGCCTTCGGTGGCGCTGCCTTGGCGGAAGTCGCGGGCCGAGGCGCGATCCAGGCGGGCGCCGGTGATCAGGCGGTCTTCACCGCTGACGTACCAGGTCAGTTCGCTGAAGGCACCGTAGTTGTGGAAGTCGGCGTCCTTGGTCCAGGCCTGGCCTTTGTGCGCGTCCACACCCATGCCGCCGCGCTGGCGATGTTCGTTGGTCTGCGCGTCGATGCCGCTGATCAGTTGCACGTCGGCCCAGCGCCAGGTGGCCTTGATGCGCGCGCCCATGGTGCGACGGTCGACGTTGCTGACCATCGGCATGCCCATCATGCCGCTGCCCGACGGCGTGCGCAGGCTGTAGTTGTCCATCACATGGTCGGCGTAGTTGTAGTAGACCTGCGCCTCGACCTTGTCCAGCACCTCGCCGAGGTTGGACTTTTCAAAGCGCAGGCCCAGGCTTTCGCGCTTGAACTGCGAGCCGTCCATGCCGCGCCCGGCATAGCGGGCTTCGCCATCGCCCTTGCCGGCAGTCAGTTCCAGCAGGGTGTCCTGGTCGGGCGTCCAGCCGAGGGTGACATCGCCGTTCCATTTGTCCCAGCGCGACGGCACGGTGTCATCGTTGCCGTCGTGGTAGTCGTCCGAGCGCGACTGGTTGCCGACGAAGCGGGCATAGCCCTGGCTGTTGCCGGCAGCGGCGTCCAGCACCTTGTCGAAGCGGCCGTTGGAACCGGCCAGCAGGCTGGCGTTGACGCGGCTGCCGAGGGTGCCGAACTTCTCCGGTTCGCGCTCGAAGAGGATGGTACCCGCTGAGCCGCCCGGGCCCCAGATCACGCTTTGCGGGCCTTTGATCACGGTCAGGCGGTCGTAGGTTTCCGGCGAAATGTAGGACGTGGGGGCATCCATGCGGTTGGGGCAGGCGCCGAGCATCAGGCCGCCGTTGGTGAGGATGTTCAGGCGCGAGCCGAACATGCCGCGCAGTACCGGGTCACCATTGGTGCCGCCGGCGCGGATGGCCGAGAAGCCGGGGATGGTCTTGAGGTAGTCGGCGCCGTCGCTGGCCGGCACCGGCTGGCGCGGGTCTTTCGGGTTGGTGACCACGGTCAGCGGCGAGCTCGGGGCCACGGCGGTGATCACCGTCGGGCTCAGCTCGGGTGCGTCGTGCGTGTGGCCTTCATGGCCAGGGTCGGCGGCCAGAGCCACGGGCGCGAGCAGCGAACCGCACACGGCGGCAATGGCCCCACGCAGGGACAAGGCAAAAACAGGGGTGCAGCCGGACATAATGATTCCAGTCGATCAGTCATGAGTTAGCGCGAAGCCTCCTGGCTCCGTGCGCAAAAAAGTGTGTTCAGACGCTGATCGAGGAAGGCGGGGCGCGGCTGCGCGCACCAGGGAATACAGCCTGCCGGGCATGGCCCTGGTGCGTTGGCGCAAGCAGGTGGAGGGAAGGGATGACGCTGCCGGCACTCAGCGGGCTGAGGGCCTGGGGCAGGGCCGGGCAGTTGAACAACAGGCTGCAGTAACCGCACTTTTCCCACATCACGTGCAGCTGGCCATCACCGCCGTGGCCGTGATGGGTGTCGCCGCCATGCTGATGGGCAGCCGCCACCGGCATCTCCATCGGCATGCTCATGCCGGCGTGGTGATCCATCGGCATCGACTGGGAAATCAGCGGGCCGATGAAGATCATCCACATGGCGAACAGGCTCAGCCATCCGCCACCGGCGCGCCTGCGGTCAGGGCGGGTGGTACGGCTGATGCTGTTGCGCGGCAGGCTCATGGCGAGTGCCTTTCAGCGGGTGGTCAGTGCGCGTGTTCGTGGGCTTGCGGCTGGTCCGTTGGGGCCTGCTTCTGCACGGCCACCTCGACGGTGATGTCGCCGGCCTTTTCGAAGTGCAGGGTCAACGGAAAGCGCTTGCCGTCGCTGAGCAGGCTGCGGTCCTTGGGCTGCATCAGCATCACATGGTAGGCGCTGGGGGCGAAGGTCAGGTCCTTGCCGGCGGGCACCACCACGCTGGGCACCTGCTGCATCTTCATGGCGCCGCTGGCGCTCATGGCATGTTCATGCAGTTGCGCATCATCGCTGATGGGGCTGTCGACGCTCAGCAGGCGGTCGTCGGCCTTGCCATTGTTATGCACCACGAAATAGGCGGCGACATTGGGTGCGTTGGGGGGCAACTGCAGCGACCAAGGGTGGGCGATGTGCAGGTCACCCACGGTGTATTCGTGAGCGTTGGCAAAGGCACCGGGCAGCAGCAGGGCGGCCACGACGAGGGCGTGCTTGAGCATGATGAATCTCCGTTGTGTTCAGGTTCAGGCAAACAGCGTGATGAACTCAGGCCAACGGAGAGGCACGGGGGTTGAGCGCAGGCCGGAGTTGGCGCGGCGTCGGTTGGTAGTCGGCAGGTGGCGGCAGCAGCCCGGCGCGCAGCGCTGGCGGGTTGTGCAACTGCGGCGGGTAGCCGGGCAGGGCCAGCAGCGGTGCGGCACCGGAGCAGCACCAGCAATTCATCATGCTGGCGCTGTCGTCGCTTTGCGGGCCGAGGTCGATCTTGGCCAGGGCCTGGACGTCGACCTTGGCCTTGCTGGCCATGCTGGAACAGAAAGCCCCCCACAGCAGCTGCTCGGCCGGGCCTTTGGGCACAGCTGAGGCCAGCGGCATGGCCAGCAGGTTGAACAGCACTGCAAGGCAGGCTATCCAGGCGATGTGCCGACGTGGGGGCATGGAGAGATCCGGTCAGGAATCGTGGTGGCTATTGTAAGGCCGAGTATAGGTAAAAATGGCGGGGTGCGGTGAAGTGACGCAGGCAGTTGAAGTGATGTCGCCTGCTTCGCGGGCATGCCCGCTCCCACAGGATTGCCTACAGCCTTGAGAGCTGTGCAGTACCTGTGGGAGCGGGCGTGCCCCCGAAGCAGGCCAAATCAATCTCAAGCCTTGTTGCGACCCATCAACCCGCGCACGGTCTCTTGCAGGTCTGCCGGCAACACCACCACCTTGGCATTGCTGCTGCCCGCCAGGTTCTCCATCGCCCCCACATAGCGTTCACCCAACAGGTACATTGCCGGCACGGTCTCGTTGCCCACCGCGTCCTTGACCAGCGAAATCGCCCGCGCCGAGGCCTCGGCCAGGCTGATCTGCGCCTCGGCATCCAGCCTGGCTGCCTGCAGGCGTGCTTCGGCCTCGAGGATCGCCGCCTGCTTGGCCCCTTCGGCGCGGGTCACGTCGGCCTTGCGCTCACGTTCGGCGGCTGCCTGGCGCTCCATGGCCAGTTGCATGTTTTCCGACGGCTTGATGTCCTGGATCTCCACCGAGCGCACGGTCACGCCCCAGTCTTCGGTCTGCTCGGACATCGCCTCGCGCAGGCGTGCCTTGATCTGCTCGCGGCTGGACAACGCTTCGTCCAGGTCCATGGCGCCAACGATGGCGCGCAGCGAAGTCATGGTCAGGCTGGTGACGGCGAACGAGAAGTTCTGCACGCCGTAGGAGGCTTTCTGCGGGTCGACCACCTTGGCGAAGCACAGGGCGTTGGCGACGATCACCGCGTTGTCCTTGGTGATGATTTCCTGTTCCTGCACGTCGAGGATGATGTCCTTGGTTGGCAGGCGGTAGGCGACCACGTCCATGTACGGGATGACGATGTTCAGGCCGGGCTTGAGCGTGCTCTGGTAGCGGCCCAGGCGCTCGACGATCCATTCCTCGCCCTGGGGCACGATGCGCACGCCCTTGAACACGGTGATCAGGACGAACAAGGCGATGGCGCCGACGATGATGAGGCTGGTCATGATGCAAACTTCCTTTTAATGCGGATTCAGGCCCGGATGACACGGGCGGTGTTGCCCTCGATGGCGGTAATGCGTACCCGCTCGCCGGCCGGGATTTCGCCATCGGCGATGCAGGTCCATTCTTCGTTGCCGAGGATCGGCTTCTGGAAGCGCACGCGGCCTTTCTGGAACTCCGAGACGCCAGTGGTCAGCAAGCCCACTTCGCCGATCACGCTGTCGGCGGTCCAGCGCACATCCGGCTGCTTGCGCCGGAACAGCTTGAACCACAGTGCAGTGGTGACCGATGACAGCAGCACCCACAGCAGCACCTGCATGTCCAGTTGAAGGCTGGGGGCGGCGAGCGAGACCAGCGAGACCAGCACGGCACCGATGCCGAACCAGAGGATGAAGAACGTCGGCAGGACCAGTTCGAGCAGGATCAGGGCGATGCCGAAGACTAGCCAGATCCACCATTGGATTTCCATATGGGTAGCGCCTTCCAGGGAGAGGGGCCGAGTTTAAGGCAGTGGAGCGGCACAGGGCCACTTGCAGAGTTGAAGGAAAAGGCTGAAAGGGCTGTAGGGCAACCGCCTTACCCGATTTTCGAAGGCTAGCGGGGTCACCTGTGGGAGATTCTATGGTTTCTGGCAAGGACATCAGGGTTGCCGGGTGCTCGCCACAGCAGCTTCAGCGCCTGTGAGATCGAGCGCCGCCCGCGCGGCGCATCGCGAGCTGGCGCTCGCTCCTACGTTTGT
>NZ_JYKS01000067.1 GCF_000935045.1 Pseudomonas sp. 10-1B | reverse complement strand
CGTTTTTACTGGCTTTCAGGCAAAAAAAAAGACGTCCGTGGACGTCTTTTTTTGATCATTTGGTGGAGCCGGGGGAATTAAAGATTTATACATAAGATATTGTTTTAAATGGATTTATTTAAAAGTTCATTATTAAGTGCCCCCATAAGTGCCCCCGTGCACGTATTTCCGATGAGCGGCTATTTAAGGAGTTGAACTGGCGTCCTGAATCTCGTTAGCGACCGGGCGAGGCCAGTCAACCACCGGGAGCATTTAATAGAGTCGGTCGTGTACAGCACAACCTCGGTTAGCTGGCCAGAGGGTTTGATGCCCAGCTCAGACCGGTTGCTGGGTAGATGTCAGGTCACGCAGTTGGGTTTTTTCAGCGGCAGCGCACCATGGGCTCATCTAAGACGATTTGAGCTGAGGTGCGGTATGAGACACTCGATGGTTACCTGCCACAACTGTGGCAAAGCGATGGTTCCGAGAGCGTCATATAGCCGTGGTTTCTGGGGGTATTCGCCTTTGTCCAATCATTGCCCCTTTTGCCTGAGTGAGAACTGGCACGGCGGAAATCCAGCGTTAGGGGCTCGGCTGTTCGCGTTGGTAGGCCTAGCTCTTGGTGTTCTGGCCTGCGTATTGGTGGGGGCTCTTCTGTTCAAGGTGCAGTGGTGGCTTGGTGTCGAAGGACAGTGGTCTCTATTGACGCTTGGCACATGTGCTGTGTCGGTTACCGCGGGATACCATTTTTACAACTGGTTTGTTGATTGCTGACCGGTGATCGTGCTGTGGAAGGCAGCAATCGGCCAACAGCGGCCGGTCGTAACCGGCTGAAATCGACCCAAAACAGACGCTTCACATTATGAGTACAATGGTTCCAATTGTTTCTCTGGATGACCAGCCAGTACCAGTTGCGCGTCCAGCACTGACTCGGTCGACAGTCGCCGAACCGATGCGACACCGGCCCCCGCAAAATCCGACACCTGCCCCTGGCAGTCGGCTTATCCGACATTTTTATAGGCATAGTGCTGTAGTGACTATCCTTACACCTGTGAAACGCGCCATTCCCAGCAGGGAACGAGGGCAATGAAGATAGGCATCGGTCGGGAGGCTTTGTAGCGAATGGGGCAAGGAAGCATCTTTTTCATGAAGCGGCCATACCTCGTAGCAGCCATTCTCCTGGCTCTACTGACAAGCGTATTGGCGTTCAGCGTTCTGGAGATCGGTGGCGAAGACGCTCTGACCCGTTACCAGCACGGCTTGCCGCTGCGAGTCGGCTATGCCCTCGAAGCCCCCTTCGTCATGCTCGATGCCGATGGCGACGTCACCGGGGAGGCGTCGGAGGTGTTGCGTCACGTGCTGCATACCCTGGGGTTGGAGCGCGTGGTCTGGTTGCACAGTGATTTCGGCAGCCTCATCCGAGAGCTCGAAAGCGGCCGGATCGACATCATCGCGGCCGGCATGTTCGTCACTGCGGAGCGTCGCGAGCGTGTCCTGTTCAGCCGTCCGACTGCGCTCATTCGTCCCGGCCTCCTGGTTCGGCGCGGCAACCCATTCAATCTTCTTTCGCTGGCAGATTTTTCCAGCCAGTCAGGGGCTCGTCTTGCCGTTATCGACGGCTCGATTGAGCAACAACAGGCACATGCCGCCGGAGTTCCCGAGCGCCGGCTCAAGTTCTTTCCCGATGAGGTGAGCGCAATGGCGGCCATTCGTGCAGGGCAGGCCGACGGCCTGCTCTTGTCGGCCGTGTCGCTGCGCTACCTCATCGACAGGAATGGCGCCGAGGCATTCGAGCTGGTTGCGGCGCAAACGGAGCAGGCGCCAGGTGCCCCGGCCTTTGCCTTCCGTCGGCAAGACTCCCGCCTCCACGAGCAGGTAGATCAGGCGCTGGCCTCCTTCATCGGCAGTGCCGAGCATCTCCAACTGGTGGAAAAGTTCGGGTTTGTCGCCAGCGATCTGCCGAGCGCAACGGAGGAGTCGGAACGATGAACAGAAGCTCAGCACGCACGGTCAATCCCGTACCAGTTCTCGTCGCCTTGGCGCTCTTCGTCACTGCAGTCATGGCGCTGATGGTGTTCTCGAGCTTTCGCTGGGACCAGATATTGCGGCAAGGGCTGCTGCCCCTCGATCAGCTGTCTGAATCGCGGCGGGCGGCGACCGTGGCCGAAGTGCATCTGGAACGGGTCCTCGATGGCGACCCCGCGGTGACCGCGGAGCTGGTGATCGCCAGCCTGGAACGAGCCCTGGCGGCAAGCAGAGAGCTGGCCGCCGGCAAGGGGCACCTTGCCGGCCTCACCATCAACCGGCGTCCGCCGGCCGAGATTGTCCAAGCGACCGAGGCGTATGTGCGGGCTCTGAAGGCAATGGCGCAGGCAATTCGCGATCGCCTGGCCAGCCCCTCACCGACTTCCGCACTCGCCTTGCGCGTGCATTATCGCCAGATCGATGTCGCCGCATCCGAGCTGGAAAGCATCATTCTTCACGAGGTTGCAGCAAGGCATGAGCAGCAGCGCTGGCTCGCGGCCCTCAACATTGCCCTGACAGGCGGCTTGGCCCTGCTGCTCCTGCATATTCTGGCGCGCATCGAACAAGGCCGCGCCCAGGCCTTTACCGAACTGGCTGTCAACGAGTCGCGTCTGCGCGCTTTCGCCTCGGGCATTCCGGAACGCTCGTTTCTACTCGATGCCAGCGGGCGTTACCTCGAAGCCTATGGCATCGGCACGGGCGGGTTTGCCATGCCGACAGAGCAGCTTATCGGCCGGCAGATCACCGACATGCTGCCGCAAGGCGTGGCCAGCGGTTGCCTACAGGTCATCGCGACAACCCTTGCCAGCCGGCACACCAGCAATTATGAGTATTGCCTGCCGATCGATGGCCAAGAGCGCTATTTCGAGGCGCGCATTGCCCCGGTCGGGGACACCGACACGGTCATCTGGTTGACCTGGGACGTCACCGCACGTCATGCCAGCGAACAACGCGTGCGGGATCTGTCGCGGTTATACGGGTTTCTCAGCCAGGTCAGTCAGGCCATCGTCCACAGCACGACCCAGGATGAGCTGTTCGAGCGGATCTGCACCTGCGCACGGGAGCAGGGACGCTTTCATGACGCGCGTATCGAATTGCTCCAGGCTTCGGAGTCCGAGCCGCAGCAACCCGAAGACCCGGGACCGACGACAGCCTTGGCATCGACCTATAGCGGCGAGGTGGTGGAGGCATGGCAGAACAACAAGGTGGTATCTCTGTCCCGGCTGCAGCGCCTGGTCAGCGTTCCGCCATGGATCGAGACGCTGACGGCGGCCGGCATGGAGGCCTGGGTCGGCATCCCGTTACGCCGCGGACAGCGCCTGACGGGGGTGTTGCATCTCGCCAGCCCCAGGCTCGATCTGGAGCGCGCCGACGAGCAGGCACTCTTCGAAGAGATTCGGGACGAAGTCTCACTCGCGCTCACGCGCTTCGAGATCGACCAGCAACATGCCGCGCAGCAGGCCCATCTCGCACTCCTGGCCGCGGCGCTGGAGAACTCGCGGGACGCGGTGCTGATCACCGACCTCGGCGGGCACATCGTCATGGTCAATCGCGCGTTCAGCGATCAGACCGGATACAGCGCTGCGGAAGCCGTCGGCCGTTCCCCGCGCCTGCTCCACTCTGGGAGTTATCCCGAAGCCCTGTTCATCGACATGATGAACACGCTCGCGCACGCAGGCTGCTGGCAAGGCGAGGTCATGAGCCAGAGCAAGAACGGCATGCCACTGCCGCACTTCATGTCGATCGGCAGTGTTCCCGATACCGAGGGCAAGGCCGCCCACTATGTCTACGTGATGACCGATCTGACCCGGGTGAAACAGGCCGAAGAGCGACTCGATGCGCTGACCTATCTCGACCCGCTCACCGGGCTGCCCAACCGGACCCTGATCTGGTTGCGGCTCGAACAGGCCGTGGCGCAAGCCCAGCAAGCCAACGCCGGCGTCGCGGTGCTGGTCATCGATTTCGATGACTTCCATACCGTCAACGACGGTCTTGGCCATGCGGTCGGCGATGAGCTGCTTTGTATGGCGGCGCAGCGGCTGTCCCGCGAGCTCGGGGCGCATCGCATCCTCGGCCGCCAGGGCGGCGATGTGTTCGTCGCCGTCGTCGACAATTTGGCCGACAGCGCAGCGGCCGGGATTATCGCGCAACAGCTTATCGATGCGTTCAGCGAGCCCCTGCAGCTGGCCAGCGCAGGCGAGCTGTTCGCCCAGTTCAGCATAGGTCTGGCGCTCTTCCCCGATGACGGTGCGAATGCCGCCGAATTGCTGCGCAACGCGGAAGCCGCACTGAATGACGCGAAGCGCTCGGGGCGCAAACTGTGGCGCAGCTATGCCCATCACCTGACCACTGCTGCCAGCTCGCGGCTGACGCTGGAAGCGCGTCTGCGGCGTGCCCTGCGGCTGGGGTTATTTGAATTGCACTACCAACCCCTGGTTTCCTGCGCGGATGGCAGCATCATCGGCGCGGAGGCCTTGGTGCGCATGCACCCCGATGCCGACTGCCCGGTGGGCCCGGCCGAATTTATTCCCCTGATGGAAGAAACCGGCCTTATCGTCCAGCTTGGCGAGTGGGTTCAGCGCGAGGCTTGCCGGCAGGGTCGCCAATGGCTCGATGAGGGGCGTACGCCCGGCATCATCGCGGTCAACCTTTCCTCCATGGAGATCCACGGCGGCCGAGTCAAGGAACAACTGCAAAGGATTCTCGAAGAAACCGGATTTCCTCCGGCATGCCTGGAGCTGGAGGTCACGGAGTCCGGCCTGATGGCGTATGGGTCACAGGCCGAACACTTCCTGCACGACCTGAAGAGCCTCGGTGTAGGTCTGGCGATCGACGACTTCGGTACCGGCTACTCTTCGTTGGCCTATCTCAAGCGCTTTCCCGTGAACAAACTGAAAATCGACCGCAGCTTCATCAACGACATCCCCCACGATGCCACGGATGTGCAACTGGCGATCACCATCATCGCGATGGCCAAGAACTTCGGTTTGAACGTACTGGCCGAAGGCGTTGAAAGGGAGGAGCAGCGGCGTTTTCTGGCCGAGAGCGGCTGCGATTTCTGGCAAGGCTACTTGTGCAGCAAGCCCCTGCCTGCCAGGGAGTTTGCCGCGCATTTCCTTCCAGTTTGCGACAATTCAAGGCGTACTGAACTGCTCTAACTGGAGGCTGCATACGGTGTTGTTAAGCATGCGCCGTATTTTTCCAGGCCCTTATAAGTTCTGGTTTTGCGCCAAGGCGCTCGCGCTAAACCGGGTAGGGAGGGCAAGTCGCTCCCCGCCTGA
This sequence comes from Pseudomonas sp. 10-1B, assembly GCF_000935045.1. Taxonomy (GTDB): domain Bacteria; phylum Pseudomonadota; class Gammaproteobacteria; order Pseudomonadales; family Pseudomonadaceae; genus Aquipseudomonas. Next base: position 21,566 of record NZ_JYKS01000067.1, on the reverse strand, counting down.
CGACTTGGGTAAGGAGATTTATTTATAGAGGTGACTGGCCGCTCCTGGCCGATTTCTGCCTTTCGTAACTGGCAGAAATTGGCCAGTTGCAGCTTGCTAGGGATACACGCCCGCTCGCTGTCATCTGCTTCTAACATGTCGACCTTGTTTCGCAAAGGGTCAAGGTTGCCGTCGTCATCTATCGTGCATCCTTTGCATGTTATGTTTTTCTGCGACTGACATGTCGTCATCCGTCGGTCATCTGATGCGAAGCTGGGTCACAGCCTGAGCCAGTCCGCCCACTTACCGTAGATTTCCGACGGTAGAACGGTCTGAAATCGAATCCCGGGTGCTCAGCGATCGGTCACCATTTGGCTCTTACAAAGAAGAGAGCTTTCGTCATGAGCAAAGAAGCACAAACGATAGTCACCCTGCTGGATCAGCAGTACGAGCAGCTGCTTACGGACGCTAGATGCTTGGTAGCAAGCTATGTGGATACGTCCATGAAGCTGTACAAAAAGACCGGGGTCAAATCTGTTGTGGCCGGCGTATCAATCAAGCAGGTGAGCCCGAATGCGTATTCGATCTACTGGTGCAAACTGGTGCCGCTGCAAGGACAAAAAAACAAATTCGCGCCCCTGACTATTGCCAAGGGGAATGGCAAACATAAATACCCGGCTTCCTCGTTTGAGTTTGTTGAATATCCATACCGTCACCTCGTTCTGCAAGTTGAGGGGCGGCTTGCGGAGATTCGCCGCGTTGCGAGCGAGAATCGTCAGCTACGTCGGACGTTGGTCGCTTATGAGAAGAAGCTGTCTAGATACCAAACGCTTAATCATGGCGACCTCTATTCGGCAGGGTAGCGGCTGAGTACCTATAAGCAGTGCCGAACAGATTTGACCCGATTGTAAATCCCGAAAGCCCCGTGCAGCTTGGTCTGGCGGGGCTTTCTCGTACCAGCAGTGAACTATGGCGAGATATATTGCTGCGCTTGATCAGGGAAGGCGACGGGTTCGGGCTATAAGCAGTGTAGGGCGCTAAATCTACTCGTTGTCAGCCAGCAGGACCATGCAGGCGGGGGCGGAGGCCGTATTTGCTATTAGCAGTGACGCTTACGACCAAGTCAGCCGGCCAGCTTTCGTTTGTATTAGTAGTGAAAGGCTTCACTTTCATAAAATAAACATTGGTAGGTGCCGTTCCAGCTGGTACCTGTGTCGCGTAGCGGGTGGTGGCGGTAACGCGCTATCTCTCACTGCCACGCTGCTGCTCGAATGCAATGCGGTTAATTACGCACATGGGGATGGGGTAGCCCTGGATGTGTGTCGTGAGGGCCTCATTGCCTGCGATCACCATGATGCAGGATAGGCCTCTGCGGAAGCGCATTCCTCGTCCCGAGTAATTGCGCGGGATGATCTCCCATGTTTCGTCGTCGTAGTAACAGCCAACGATTTCTGACCAGTGCGATTGGATGCCCGCGCCCATGATGCCTACTGGGGTCAGGCAAAAAATTTCTACCTGGGTTTCCTGCCCAAGAGGTACAGCGTAAACCCGACCGTTTGGTGCAATAGGTGGGAAGTATTGCCCGTTACCGAGGTGACGAAATTCCATGGTGGTGCTCCGGATAGATGAGGTCGCTAGACACTCTCCGGTAGCTTCCTGAAAACCCAAGGTCAGCTGTTGTCAGCGAGTCGGCGCACGAGTTTATCTTGCTGGGCAAGCTAGCTCGCCACATGGCGTGCGTGCATGTAGCTGATCTAAACGCTTCGGCGTTTTGCTCACTTTCGCTAGGGTGCCGAAACTGACAGCCCTTCCGAAGTCATCCCATGACCTCACAGGCTTGGGAAAATACTGCGTATCGCAGCGGTAGGGTGCCCTGCCGTTGGATTTGGATCAGCGCCCGCTGCCAAAAGAGGCAGCGGGCAGTTTGCTGCAGGTAGCTGGCCGTACCGCTGAAGACTCAGTCGTCGCCACGCTTTTTGTCCAGACGCGCTGCGACCATGTAGCCAATAGCGCCTGCGATGGTCAGCGCACTGACGACGGCAAGCACGGCATATACAAGCAGCTCAAAACGATCCATGCCCTTACTCCTTTGATTTGAGGTCTAAAGGTTAAGGGCTTTTGATCGAATCCCAAATCTACTGTGTGACGGCTTTGCGCCCGGTGCCTGCAGGCTCTTTCCGCATGTAGGCCCTGGCACCGACGTACGCATCAGTTTCCCAAATATGCAAATGCCCTAACTCGTAGGCGACGTCATTCCGAGCCTCCAGATCCTCATCGTCGGGTGCTTTTCCTCCAAGAATCGGGGCGTGGTGACCAGACGTCCGCTGGTAGAGCTCGCAGGCATATGCTGCGCGACAGTCATCAATGTTTAGTCCGTGAGAAAGTAAAAGCTCTTGCGCTGCAGGTAGGTTCTTTGATTTCCATGTACGCCAAGCTGCAGGCTTCGGGCGCCTGCTGCCATGTCGTTTTTGAAATGCTGCGGCCTTATCCAGAATGACAATTTGCTCAGGATCAGAAATATTAATGATCCGATGCTCACGCTTATCTTTGCTGAACGCATAAAAGATGTTTTCCGCCTCGGCTTCTTTATGAGCATCTTCTGCGTCGAAGAAAAAAGCGTCTAGCATTGACATGCCGAGGTATCGAACCAATCTGATCAATGTTGCTAGCTGCTCTGAGTGGAGAGCCTGAATATCTACCATCGCGGCTTCAAACCTAGTTCGGTCAAGACCGCGAGGTACCGTAATCCGTGCATGGCTTGGAAAGCCAAGCCGGCTACCAGCATCAGCGGCTGAGCCCTTCCAGCGTCCATCACTTGCGAAGCTCATTACTGAATGTACAGTCTCAAGCAGAGCGATTACGTTTTGCTGCGGAAGGTTCCCTTGGTATGCCTGGATGTACAGCTCTTCCCCGTACTCCCTCACAAGTTTTTTATTGACGAATTCCAGGATATCCACCTCATGAGAGTCCCTGGCATAAACACAGAACTGCGCCCATTGCTGGTCGTGGATCATGGCCTCGTGTTGCCCAAGTAGACCGCGTCGGACTGCCTCCCCGAGTACCGCCGAGCCGGCCTTGGTCAAGTCCCGATCAAAATGTGAGTGGAAACTCTGCTTCATGGGTCATTTCTCCATTCAGCTCAGGTGCTGAGCTGCTAAAGGAAATGTTGAGCGAGAAAAAATATCCTGGGCTTCGTTTTCGGTCGCATTTAGCGCCTGAAATTGACGAGCGCATCCATCCCGTAAACGGTCGTTTATGGCACACCTATTCCAAATGATCTTTTGGACTTGGGATTTACCGCTTTCCTGTCACTTTTCCTGTACCGAAATCAGTGTGAGAAAAACGTATGGGAAAGCGGATTGGGTATGCCCGAGTGTCGACTGATGATCAGAACCTCGACCTGCAGCGAGATGCACTTGCTCTGGCTGGGTGCTCAACAGTCTACGAGGAGACCATGAGCGGCAAGTCGGCGGACAGGCCGGAGCTTGGGCATTGCCTAAAAGCTCTGCGTAGTGGTGACACTCTGGTTGTCTGGCGACTGGACCGCCTCGGTCGTTCTCTGCCTGACTTGGTTGGGATTGTCAGTAGCTTGGAGCGGGAAGGGGTGGCCTTCGAATCCATGACCGAACGAATCGAAACCACCAGCGCTGCCGGTAAGCTGATCTTTCACGTGTTCGCTGCCCTGGCGGAGTTCGAGCGCAACCTCATTCGAGAGCGAACTCGTGCAGGGCTGGCTGCGGCTCGTGCCCGTGGGAGAAACGGTGGACGCAAGCCTGCGCTGGATGATCGTCAGGTACGTGAGATACGAGCTCTTCTCAGAGATCCTGAGATACAGGTAACCGATGTTGCCCGACGGTATGGCGTTTCTCGAACAACGCTTTACCGCTACGTCGGTTCGCAGAAATCATCTGCGGTCGTTTAAGTGGTGGTGGTATTTTCCGCTGAAGTTGTCCAGATAATTTTGGGCGCTATGACCTGGCAGGCAAGTGACGGATGTCTCCGGCGCACTACGTGTGCCGTACTACCACTGAATAAAAATAGGGAGTTTTCATGTCGGTGCATTTTTCTGTGAAGGGATGCGTTGGTACCTTGCTGTTGGTTGCGCTAGTTGGGTGCTCCAGTACCCCGAGGGTCACGTTGCCAGAACCTAAAAATGTTCCTCGCGAGAAATGGTCCGATGCCATGCTGGTTCTGGAAGCCATGCGCATCGATGGTCAGCGCGATATTCCAAGGGAAATGGTCGGGAACGAGGTAAATAACTTGAGCGCGCTGGGGTCTTCGGGAGGCTCTGGAGGTCTGGCGACGGCAGGTTTGGGATACGTGTCACCTCCAACTGGTTTTAGCAGCGCAGGAGCAGCCTCTCTTGGCGTCGGGTTGTTCTTGCTGGGTGGTGGCAGCGCTGGCCCTGTCTATCATTACCAGGTTGCTGCGTGGGTGCCTGAGGAACTCGCGTCTAACCCAAAGGAGGCATCTGCGTTGGTCAGGTTGGCCTGGCTTGATGCGAGAGAAAAATACTTCGGTGGGAAAATCTCAAAGTTGCGTCATGAGCCGGCTAAGTACGCTGACGGATCAGGCAAGAAATACGACAGGCTTGCAGATTTGGCTGCTGGGAACCCTGCACCGTTCGACGCTCCGGCGAGCGCTGCGCCAGCATTCATTTCGGCCGAGAAAGCCTACGGCCCGATTTTCCTGACCGATCCCTCAGGCGAACTATTTGCTGACGCTAGCAGAGCTGATAAGGACGGCATGGATGCGCTGGCGGGTATTGCTCGTCACCTGCCCGAATGGATATATGCATACTACCCTGGACGGAATTGGCCTAAGGACTTCCGACCTGCCGCTATTTACAACAAGAACGGCAATCTCTATTTCATTGGGAAGTAGTTCGTGGTCGACCTGTGCGCCTGGCGTGCCGGGGTTTTATCTGCGGAATCAGTCATACAGACTCTCTCGCGAGTCGAAGGCGTTCAATAAAAACGAAGATGCTCAACACGAGTATTGAGCACCTTCGACGTGCGTTGAGCGCCTTCAGGGAGCGGTGGGAAGCTCCCATGCCCATCCGCCCTGCATACCTGTTTTGTGTGAACGTATACCTAGCTGTTTCTGGGCTCTGCGAAGTGACGCCGAAGAAATGCAACGTTCTTCAGCTAAAGCCATCAACGCATTGATTGCAACAGGCCCAGCTTGCAACGTCTCCTCAAGAAAGCTGCGCGCTTCTTGAGTAGCTGATGCGGGTCTGGCGTCACCCGTTTGCTCGATAGCAGCGAGAATGGCTTCAGCGCTACCATCGATGGCCTCTCCCCATCGGATGCAGGTTGTCTCCAACTGCTCGTCTATAACGATGGGCTCAACGAAATACTCGATTCCTCCGTTATCAATCGAAACGTTGGACTTGGCTCGGACAAGCACCCTGGCTTCTGAATTTTGATCCTTCTCTGCCACCAGTACAGTGCGAGCGAGCGCGGAGAATGCCTGGCTGCCGATTACACGATTAGCGGCGGAGGACTGGGCCGTACCTTTGCTCAGGTGAGATATGCCGAGGACAGCGCAACAATGCCGCTCTGCAAAATCCACTACCATTTGTAGCCCTTGCCGAACCTCGTTTGCTCGGTGCATATCCCCACGAATAAGATTGATCAGTGGATCGAAAATCAGCAATGAAACGCCGTCAATACGTGCTGCTGCCTCATTCAAAAGGGCAAAGTTGGCTGCAGGATCAAACTGTCGCCTGTTCCCGCGCTGATCACTTAGCCCTTCGATTATGTGCACGCGGGTTAGGTCTGCATCTGCAGCCGTAAGGCGGGGAATGATCGTGTCAGCGATACCATCCTCGCCGCTCCAGATTACGATGTTGCCTGCTTCCTCACATTTGCTGCCGTCTGGCCAGTCACCACCTCTGCTGAGCGTGGCGGCCAGCGAGATTGCCAGCGTGGTTTTGCCGCATCCACCTGCGCCGGCAAGAATGGATAACTTTGCCTTTGGCAGCCAGCCTGGCCAAATCCACTGGATTTTTTCCGCTGGGATATCGACCGCTGCTGTGAGTTCTATCATCCAGCCCGGTTGTTGAGGTGTTCGGCGCTGCATTACAGCGCCTCCCTTTGCCGAATCCAAGCCTGGACTTCGCTATTACGCCAACCGACGCTGGAGCCGCACAAAAGGCGCTGTCGCGGGAAAAGGCCTTCCGAAATTTTCCGATAGATCGTTGAACGTTTTAGGCCGACGATTGCCTCGACATCGCGCAAACGAAGAATTTTGTCATCGTCGCTGACATCGTCAGAGTTGCTAACGTGCATTGCCATAGGTTTGAGTCCTAGGTTCTGAAGCGTGGGGCAGCGTCCTCCGGCACTACTGCTAAAAAGGGTAAAAGACGGATATCGGCTGGCTATATAGCGAGCAGGGGCATTTGCCACACGCATAGGTATATGCGCGTTTCCGAGATTGATGTTCGGTAGCGTCGGAGGTCGTTGTGGGCTACAGAAGTTCTAGGGCCCTAAGGCTTCTAGTGGCAGAACGGACTGAGAGTGTCCTGGCCAGATACGCAAATCAACCAAGGGCAGCTGATGCGGGCCGTTCAGCGGATGCGAACGAGGCGAAGTTTTTAACATCGTTACCAGGGCGACGTGGCGGACCGTTGCGGATCGATATGGATCGCTTGGGACGAACACTATTTAACATGAGAGTGCCGGGCTGGCAATCAGCAGGTGCTCTGCCTTGGTTGGGAAAGGGTGGCCCAACCAAGGCAATAGTTGACTGAGTGCTCAGCGTTTTATCGGACTCAACTAGTCATCTGTACCGATATCGAGTTTGGGCAATCCCTTGACGATTTTCTGGGTTTCCAAGCTCACGGTGACCACGCGCTGGAACAGCTCCAGAGGGTATTTGGGGTTGCCCATGGTTTCGGTTGCCCAGTCGTTGGCGTCGTTGACGATGCCGCTGGCTTTGTCGGTGCGCACGGCTTGGCGTTCCATTACCCAATCCAGCGCAGCTTTGCCGTTGACCACGTAATCCCAAGCCACCTCGGGGATGCCCTTGAGGGTGATACGGGGGTTATAGATGACTGTGGTTTTGTCGCCCTTCTTGGCGAACTTCATCTTCTCCACTCGGTAGTCGGCATCGGTCAGCGTGCCCTTGGCCTCGATGGTCAACGGGTACGGCTCGACAGTTTCGTAGTTCAGGTGAAGGTCAGCCAGGGCGCGGCCTGCTTTGCTGAAAGCCCAGAAGTCGGCGGCCTTCTTGACAGCCGGGATGCGCGGCAGCTCTTTGCTCAGGTTGTCAGCAAAGCGCTCGCGGTAGTCTGGGGAGTGCAGGATGCCGTAGACGTAGTAGAACAGGTCTTCTTTGCTGATCTGCTCGCCGGGGTAGGTGGTATTGAAGTGTGCAAGGCCGGCATCGGTGATGGCATCGCGCCGGCGCAGCCCGGCTTCAGTGGGCTCGGAAAAGAGATCTTTTTTCGAGGCCTGTGCGGTTTCGTCGTAGAGGTACAGGGGGAAGCACTGCGAACCCTCAATATCCACGAAGTGAAGGCTTGGTACATGGCGAGAAATCAAGGCGCTAAATGCAACCTTTTCACCTGTGGCAGAAACGCCGATCACCAAATTCTCAGCCACGGCATCGGGAAAAATGCGCGGCATCTGGTAAACCATCTCGTTGAATCGACGGTTGAAGTACAACCATTGCTTGGTGAAAGGGCGATAAAGTGCAGGCACCAAGCAGTCGACCTCGAAGGCATAGCTGCGATCTTTGCCAAGATCCTGCTTCAGTGCGCGAGTCCAACTGATGCGTGTCGGATCGGTGTCAATAAATCCATCCACCTGAGCCTGACGGCCCTTGGTATCCAGCCCCGGATGCGCCGCATTGAAGCGCTTTACTTCAGCGTTGTAGAAACCAATCATGCCTTCCATATTGGTCGCTAATTTGGCTTTGCAGGAATTGAAGGCCCAAGCATCACGCTGAGTTTTCACGCCATTGGAGTAGTTGTCGAACAGTGTAAGTGCGCTTTTGTCGTCCTTTTCGCCCAACACAATGAACTGGTTAAAGCTGTCGTCACGCTGCTTAACCCAGTCCCCGTGCTCATCCGGGGTGATCGGCTGCCACTGCTCGATGCCGGCCACGCTGCTAAAGCCGGCGATCTTCTCCAGCTTTTCCTCACGGCTGAGGTAGTCGCCTATGTCGTTGAAATTAATCTGGCCACAAGCCTCTGCGTTAGGATTCTTGACCAATAGGGAGATGGCAATAGGCGCTCGACTACCCATGCCAAACACGTTGTCCTTTTCCTTCCGGCGTGTTTCACCTGATGTGCGGGCGTTCCCGCGCAGATGGAACACATACAGGCTGGAAAACTCATCATTTAGGCACTTCCGCAGTCCGTCAGTAGTGCTGGCATCTACAAAGCCGGCGTTGGTAACAAAGCCGATGATCCCGGCATCACCGATACGATCGCTGGCCCATCGGATGGCGCGAATGTAGCTGTCATACAGCGAGTTCTTGTTGGTTGCTTCAGAACGCGCTCCGTATGTATCACGAATGCGTGCGTCCAATGATGGATAGGGCACATTGGCATTGTTGGCATTGGCATCTCCTTGACCAACCGAATACGGCGGATTACCCACAATCACCCGTATATCCAAATCCTTCTGGCGCTGACGCCGGGCGCTGTTGTCCTCCAGCAGCGCGCTTACCAAATCGTCCTTTTCGTACATCTGGAAGGTGTCGGTCAGGCAGATACCTTCAAACGGGGTGTATTCGTCAATCACTTCGCCGTGGTATGCCGCTTCGATATTGATGGCCGCGATGTAGTAGGCCAGCAGTACCAGCTCGTTGGCGTGAATCTCGTGTCTGTATTTGTGCGGCAGCTCGTCCGGCTTGATCAGGCCTGACTGGATCAGGCGGGTGATAAAGGTACCGGTGCCGGTGAACGGGTCAATGATGTGGACGCCCTTGCTGCCCAAGGTCTGGCTGAACTCCTGCTGCAGCAGGTGATTGACGCTGTGCAGAATAAAGTCCACGACCTCAACCGGGGTGTAAACGATCCCTAGGCGCTCAGTCATCTTGGGGAAGGCATTGCGGAAAAACTTGTCGTACAGCTCGACGATGATCTTCTGCTTGCCTTGGGCATTGTTGATGCCGGCAGCGCGTTGCCGCACGCTGGCGTAGAACTTATCCAGGGTATCGGCTTCCTTGGCCAGGTGATGTTCATGAAGCGCGTCCAGTACGCCTTGCATGGCCTTGGACATGGGGTTGTGGCTGGCGAAGCTGTATTCATCGAACAGCGCGTCGAACACTGGCTTGGTTACCAGGTGCTGGGCGAGCATTTCGACAATCTCGCCATCGCTGATGCTGTCGTTGAGGTCGTCGCGCAGCTCGGTGGCGAAGGCATTGAATGCGGTCTTTTCCTGGATGTTGGCAGGGTTCTCCAGGATGCCCTGAATGCGGTCGATATGGGTGCGGGCGATCTTGGCGATGTCGTTGGCCCAGTCTTCCCAGTGGTGGCGGTTGCCGCACTTGTCAACGATCTTGGCGTAGATGGCCTTCTCGATTTCCCCCACCTCATAGGCCAGCTCGGCCTGCTGGGTCATCTGGCCTTCGACATCGTACTTAGCGCGTTTCTCACCAATGCCGTACTGGCCTTTGCCTGCCTGGCCGTTGCTGGTGCCACTAGCTTTCCTGGCCTTTTTCTCGGCCTTGTCGGTGATGGCGATGACTTCCATCTTGCGCGGGTCAGAGCCAATCAGGTCGAGCTTATTGACCATGGCGTCGAAGCTGTCGTCGTGCGAGCGCAGTGCCTGAAGCACCTGCCAGACCACCTTATAGGTCTGGTTGTCGTTGAGCGCTTCATGGGGCTCCATACCGGCAGGAATAACCACCGGCAGCACCACATAGCCACGCTTCTTGCCCGGTGCGTTGCGCATTACCCTGCCAACGGATTGCACCACGTCGACCTGGGAATTACGCGGGGTGAGGAAAAGCACGGCGTCCAGCGCTGGCACGTCGACACCTTCAGACAGGCAGCGCACATTGCTGAGGATGCGGCAGGTGTTGGCTGGCGGTTCTTCCTTGAGCCAGTTGAGCTTGGCTTCCTTGGCACTGGCGTTCATGCCGCCATCGACGTGTGCGGCTTCGCAGATGATGCGTGAGGCCTCATCGATGTTTTCTGACTCCTGATAAGCTTCTACCACCGACTGGAACATGCTGGCGATGTTGATCGAGCTGACCTTGTGCTTGGTGCCCTTGTAGTTGGGCGAGATGACCTGGCAGAAAGCTACAGCGCGCTTCATGGGTTGATCATCACCCACCAGGTTTTCCGCCAGTCCCTGCTTGGCCAGCGCCTTCCAGCAACCGACTATCTTGGCGGCGTCATCTACCTTGAGCTGGTTGTTCTCGTCCTTCAGCATGTCCTGAAGGCGGCGGCTGATGGTGCTCTCCTCGACGGTGAGTACCAGCACTTTGTAATCAGTGAGCAGGCCGCGCTGAACGGCCTCGGAGAAGTTGATGACGAACAGCTCTTTGCCGTACAGCGCCTCGTCATCCATCGAGCACAGTGTGACTTCGCCGGACTCAGCCTTGAGCTTGGCGTTGTCGCCATAGATGCGCGGCGTGGCGGTCATGTATAGGCGTTTGCTGGCGCGGATGTAGTCGGCATCATGGATGCGCACGAAGGTGCTTTCGTCGTCATCATCAAAGGTTGCGCCGGTAGTGCGGTGCGCTTCGTCGCAGATCACCAGATCGAACGTGGCCATGTCATGCTCATGCTGGGCGCGGCTGATCACGTCGATGGAGTGATAGGTGGAGAACACCACGCTCATGTGCTCGGCATCGTGGCGCTTGAGCATTTCCGCTGCGAGGCGATCCGCCTGGGTGGTAGCCGGGTAGCGCAGCTCGTGGGTGAACACCTGAACCGCGTCATCCTCTGCTTTGCGCTTCTTGCCTACGTCACTGTCGGAGCAGACGGCAAAGCTGTGGAGCGGGGTGGTACTTTCCTGCGTCCATTCGGTAAGGGTCTGCGATAGCAGCGACAGGCTGGGCACCAAGAACAGTACGCGCTTACCCTTACCGGTCTGCTGCTCGGCAATCTTCAGGCTGGTGAAGGTCTTGCCGGTGCCGCAAGCCATGATCAGCTTGCCGCGCTCGGCATCCTTGAGGCCGGCGGCTACGGCGTTTAGTGCGGTCTGTTGGTGATCGCGAAGCTGCTTCTTGGCCTTGAGGGCGACTGCCTGATTGGGTTGATACTTGGCCCAGTCAATTTGGCTGTCTTCCAAGGCTTGTAAGTCGATCTTACTGACTGGGGGCTGCTGGCCTTGAAGCGCATCCTCGGCGTGCTCGCTCCAGTTGTTAGTGGTGGTAACGATGACGCGGTGCGAGAACGGCGTTTTGCCCGAGGCGGTAAAGAAACTGTCGATGTCTTTCTTCTGGACTTTGTAGTCCTCGGCATACAGCTTGCACTGGATAGCGTGGTATTGGCCGGTGCCCTGGGTGCGAGCCACTAAATCAATGCCAGCATCTTTGCCGCTGAGTCCTTGCTCCTTGGCCCATTGCGCATATGTCCATACCTTTTCGTACAGGTCGCGGTAGGTGGCTTCGTTGCGCAGATAAGTGCAAACCAGCTCTTCGAAGTAAGTACCTTTTTCGCGTTCGGTGACAGAAGCGCTGCGGTAGGTAGTGAGCAAGGCTGATAAGGCTGACATCGGCAGGAATTCCTTTTGAACTATGCGTGGCGCATTGCAGACGCCAAATCCGCGCAGTTTAGCAATTCAGCCCGTACTCATGCGAAGCGATGGTGCTTGTGCTGGTTTCAAGGGGGCCGGCTGATGGCGCGAGCGCGCATTCAGTTTTTTATCGAGTCCAAATAATCGGCCCATGTCTGCATCATTTCGCGGCGCTCCGGCAAGAAGGTGGTTCGATCGTACGCACGTCCCAGCGGATTTTTTACCGTGTGAGCAAGCTGATGCTCCAGGAGATCGGGGCGAAATCCTAGCACCTCCGCACCTATGGTTCTCGCTGTCGCACGAAAGCCGTGCCCAGTCATTTCGTCGCCGCTGATGTCCATGCGGCGTAATGCGCTGAGTACGGCATTGTTGGACATCGGCCGGTCGCCTCCTCGTGCCGAGGGGAAGGCGTACCGATGTCTGCCGGTGAGTGGTTTCAGCTCGCGCAGAACCGCGACTGCTTGTTGGCTGAGAGGAACCAAATGATCCGGCCGATCCTGTTTGGTGGCAGTAAGCCCTTTCATCTTGTGACCAGGAATCAACCATTCGCCCGTATCCAGATTGACCTCCGACCACTCCATGTGACGCAGGTCTCCGGGTCGGCAGAACAGCAACGGAGCCAGTTTTAAGGCACAACAAACAGGCATCGTTCCGCTATAGCTATCCAGTGCTTTAAGCAGAGCGCCGAGCTTTTCAGGGTCGGTCACGGCAGCAAAGTGTTTCACCCGCTTGGCTGGGAGCGTACGTGAGAGATTCCCAATCTGGTTGGGTGGGGTGATGCCGGCAGCTTCGGCGAACTCGAAAATTTGCTTGTAGATCTGAGCAACACGACGTGCTGTCTCGCGCGCGCCGCGCTTGATGATGCGCTGGAGGTTTTCTACCAGCATAGGCGTGCTGATGCTGCTGATCGGGAGTTTCCCCAGCCAGGGGTAGGCATTGAGCTCAAGGCGCTGCCGCACCGTGCGGGTGTACTCCGGGTCCCAGGAGGACTCGCGAATACTCAGCCACTGCGTGGCAACTGACTCAAACGTGTGCTGGTGATCGAGCTGGCTGACCACCTTGGCCATGCGTCTTTGCAGTGAGGGGTCTTGGCCGCTGGCGAGCTGGACACGAGCATCATCACGTTTTCGCCGCGCCTCCTGCAGGCCGACCTCTGGGTAAACGCCAAGAGCCAAGCGTTTTTCCTTGCCCAGAAAGCGATACTTCAAGCGCCAGTAACGGCCTCCGTTGGGCTGCACTTCCAGGTACAAACCTTGTTCGTCATACAGGCGGTACGGCTTGTCCTGGGGCTTGGCGTTGCGGCAGTTGGTGTCTTTCAGGGGCATTGGGGGCACATCCTCTCCGAGCGAGCTGATGAGCGTTTTATGCCCCCATATATGCCCCCGTCAACCGTGGGATGCCCTGGGATCAGCTGGGAAAACGTGGGCAAGAAAAAAGCCGTAAAGCGTTGATTTCTCTAGGCTTTACGGCTTTTCTGGGTCTTCCTGGGAAGACAAATTGGTGGAGCCGGGGGGATTTGAACCCCCGTCCGCCAGTACTCCGCTGTCGGTACTACATGCTTAGCCGTGTCTACTGAGTTAATCCGCAGCCGCCCGACGGGCAGGGTGCTTTGGACGAGTTGGGTAAGTTTTAGTCGCTTTGCCCCCAACGTGCTACACGACGATCCTGTTCTGTATGACAATCATTTCGGGTTTACAGGCATCCCCTGATGATTGCTGGAGCCGAAGCTACCAGGAGAGCGGGCTCAGCTGCTTACGCAGCGAGAGCGTAACCCTCGTAGTTTTCGTCATTGGCAACTATAGAAAGTTGCAACAGTGGATTTACGAGTTCTGTTACCAACTCGGCATGCACCTAGAGTTTCGCTACCGGCGTCGAATCCTAATCGGCCCCACACTAGCTCTAAGCTAACGCACCTTACGGCACGTACGGCTGAGTATACGCGCTAAAGCGGGCGGCGTCGACAGCAGGTTCCGCCGCCCGCTTCGGGGTCAGGCCCCACTGCCACCGGCCGAGCCGCTGCCTTTCTCGGTTTTCTCCAGGCGCTCCAGCACTTTGCTGGTGATGGCGATGCATTCCTTGGTGTCGCCCGAGGCCTGGGCGGCCTTGGCTTTGTCGACGTGCTCGGTGATGGCTTTGTCCAGGCCCTCGGAGCTGGCGCCGGCGGTGGCCATGCTGTCATCGATCTTTTGCAGGTTGGCGGTGCACAGGTCTTCGGCGGCGAACACCGGCGAAGCCAGCAGGGTGGCGGCCGCGAACAGGGCCGAAAGCGCGGTACCTTTCATGGGAGTCTCCTCTGGGGCCTCTGGAAGGTGGGCCTGTAGGGTGGACTGTGGCGATTTCGCGAGGGTTCAATCTTTGCGGCTGTAGGTAGATTTTGAACCTGAAATTAAATGTTTCGGGTGGGAAGCCAAAACCATCCATGCTCTGATGCCAGTCGGTTAAGCAATGTGGGCTTATAGGCGCCCGCCGGGGTTTTTGCAGCGCCTGTGAGACCGAGCGCCGCCCGCGCGGCGCATCGCGAGCTGCGCTCGCTCCTACGTTTGTTTCGGGCCAGTAACGCTTGTGACAGGCGCGCGCGGCCGCCTTGTTGGTACGACGCGATATCGAGCCATGCGCCAAGGCGTTCGCGCGCAAATCCCACAGGCATGATTGGCCCGAAACAAACGTAGGAGCGAGCGCAGCTCGCGATGCGCCGCGCGGGCGGCGCTCGATCGCACAGGCGCTGCAAATGCCCTGGCGAACATTCCCCAGCCCCAAGCGGCTTTGCCGGTGTTCGCGGCTGAAGCCGCTCCCACAGGTTTCTGCGTGAGTTCGAAGCCAGTGAAGCACCTGGGGCGGCCTTGTGTCGCGAAAGGGCTGCGCAGCAGCCCCGGGATTTCAGCGTCTGTGCATGAATCGTGGGGCCGCGTTGCGGCCCTATCGCGACGCAAGGCCGCTCCCACACCGCTCCCACACCGCTCCCACACCAAGCGCTCCCACACCAAGCGGGTGCATGCCTGCGGTCAGATACTGCGTGGCCGGGTAACGCGGTCGACCAGGTAGACCAGGCCGTGGTAGTCGATGCCGCTGTGGCTGCTCAAGCCGATCTCGCAAGTGCGGCTGGTGGAGATGCCTTCGCTGCAATACTGCACCGCATCCTTCAGGCTGCGCAGCGAGTGGGCGTTCAGCTCGGGGTTGGTGAAGCCTTTGTCACCGGCAAAGCCGCAGCAATGAATGCCTTCCGGGATCACCACCTGTTTGCTGCAACGCCGCGCCAGGTCGATCAGGGCCTGGCTTTCGCCCAGGTGCTGGGTGCTGCAGGTCACGTGCACGGCCACCGGCTCGTCCTGGGGGGTGAACTCCAGGCGTTCGAGCAGGTGGGTGCGGATGAAGCGCACCGGGTCGTACAGGTCCAGCCGGGTTTCGCCCAGGTCTTGCACCAGGCGCAGGGTGCAGGGGCTGGTGTCGCAGTAGATCGGGTCGAGGCCGCCGCGGCTGGCGTGCAGCAGGGCGTTGATCAGTTCCTGGCGTTTGTGTTCGGCCTGCTCGGGGTAACCCTTGGAGGCGAACGGCTGGCCGCAGCACAGGCTGTCGGCGTCGTCGGGGAACACTACCTGGTAACCGGCCTTTTCCAGCAGGGCGCGGGTCTTGTCCAGCAGCGAGCTTTGCTCGCGGTCGGCATAGGCCGGGCCCATTACCCGCGATACGCAGGCGGCCAGGTACACCACGCGGGGGCGGGCGTCGTTGCTGGCTGGGCCGAAGTCCAACGGGCGCAGCGGTTGTGGCATGGCCGGTGTCCACTGCGGCAGGCGGCCTTTGCTGGCTTTGCTCAAGGAGGCGCTCAGGCGGCCCAGGCGCGGGGCGCCGAGTAGCTTGCGTGCGCTGTTGGCGGCGGTCAGGGTCAGGCGGGCGCCGCCCAGGGCGGTGTGGAAGTGCTCGGCCAGCCAGTCGGCGGTTTTTTCGTGGTCGGCGGCTTGGCTGCGCAGCTTCTTCACCAGTTCGCCAGTGTTGATGCCGACCGGGCAGCGCTGGGCGCACAGGCCGGTGGCGGCGCAGGTGTCGATGCCTTGGTACTGGTAGGTCTGGCGCAGTTCGCGGGTGTCGATGCCGGCACGCTGCTTGGCCTGGATGTCACGCCACATGACAATGCGCTGGCGTGGGCTGAGGGTCAGGCCTTTGGATGGGCACACCGGTTCGCAGAAGCCGCATTCGATGCACTTGTCGACGATCTCGTCGGCTGCGGGTAGCGGCTTGAGGTTTTTCAGGTGGATGTCCGGATCGTTGCTCAGCACCACGTCGGGGTTGAGGATGCCGTTGGGGTCGAGCAGGCGTTTGAGTTTCCACATCAGCTGGTAGGCGTCATGGCCCCATTCCAGTTCCACGAATGGCGCCATGTTGCGCCCGGTGCCGTGCTCGGCCTTGAGCGAGCCGCCGAACTCCACCGCCACCAGTTGTGCCACGTCGTCCATGAACGCCTGGTAGCGGGCGACTTCTTCGGCGCTGTTGAAGCCTTGGGTGAAGACGAAGTGCAGGTTGCCTTCCAGGGCGTGGCCGAAAATGATCGCTTCGTCGTAGTGGTGCTTGTCGAACAGCTGGATCAGGCGGTTGACGCCTTCGGCCAGTTGCTCGATGGGGAAGGTCACGTCTTCGATGATCACCGTGGTGCCGGTCTGGCGCACGGCGCCGACGGCGGGGAAGGTGTCCTTGCGGATTTTCCACAGCTGGTTGTACACGGCCGGGTCTTCGCTGAAGTCGACCTGCTGTTCCAGCGGGAAGTCGGCGATCGAGGCCATGACCTGTTGTAGTTGCTCGTGCAGCAGGCTCTGGCTGGCGGCGCGGGATTCGATCAGCAGCGCGCAGGCATTGTCCGACAGGCCTTTTACCCACAGCGGCATGCCGGGCATGTTCTGCACCGAGCGCAGGCTGCGGCGGTCGAGCAGTTCCACGGCCGAAACCGGCTGGCGCTTGAGCACGGTCACCGCGCGACAGCAGCTTTCGACGCTGGGGAACACCAGCAGGGCGCTGGCCTTGTGCGGGTGGTCGGGCACGGTGTCGTAGGTGACGGCGCTGATAAAGCCCAGGGTGCCTTCGGAACCGACCAGCAGGTGCTGCAGGATGTCCAGTGGCTGGTCGTAGTCCACTAGCGCGTTAAGCGACAGGCCGGTGGTGTTCTTCAGCCGATATTTGTGCCGGATGCGTTCGGCCAGTGCGATGTTGGCGCGGGTTTCACGGCCCAGGCGGGCCAGCGCTTCCAGCAGCTCGGCGTGGCTGTTTTCAAAGGCAGCGACGCTGGCCGGGTCTTCGCTGTCGAGGCGGGTGCCGTCGGCCAGCACCAGGCGCAGGCCGGCCAGGGTGTGGTAGGTGTTCTGCGCGGTGCCGCAGCACATGCCGCTGGCGTTGTTGGCGACGATGCCGCCGATTTTGCAGGCGTTGATCGAGGCCGGGTCGGGGCCGATCTTGCGCCCGTAGGGGGCCAGCCAGGCGTTGGCCTGGGCGCCGATGACGCCGGGTTGCAGGCGGATCTGTTCGCCTTGGTCACGGATCTCGCGGCCGTTCCAGTTATCACCGAGCACGATCAGTACCGAGTCGCTGATGGCCTGGCCAGACAGGCTGGTGCCGGCGGCACGGAAGGTGACCGGCACCCGCTCGCGCTGGGCCAGTTCGAGCAGGCCGACCACTTCGTCCTCGGACTCGACGCGTACCACCAGCTTGGGGACTAGCCGGTAGAAGCTGGCGTCGGTGCCGAAGGCCAGGGTGGAGGTGGGGTCGTCGAAACGGCGTTCGGCGGGGATCAGGCGCTCGGCATCACGCAGGAACGCGGCGGGCAGGCTCATGCAGTCTCCTCGCGGGGCTGTAGCGTCTGTGCGCCACATGCCCCGGTCAATCAGGCGGTGTTTCGTGCAGGCGTTCAGGCGCCCAGTTCGCGTACCAGCGAGTCGCGGGTGATTTCGCTGATCGACTTGGCACCGGTCAGTACCATGGCCACGCGCATTTCCTTCTCGAACAGCTCCAGCAGGTTTTTCACCCCGGCCTGGCCATGCACGGCCAGGGCGTAGAGGAAGGCGCGGCCGATCAGTACGGTGTCGGCACCCAGGGCGATCATGCGCACCACGTCGAGGCCGCTGCGGATGCCGGAGTCGGCGAGGATTTTCAGATCGCCTTTGACCGCGTCGGCAATCGCCGGCAGGGCGCGGGCGCTGGACAGCACGCCGTCGAGCTGGCGGCCGCCGTGGTTGGACACGACGATGCCATCGGCACCGAACTTGACCGCATCGCGGGCGTCATCGGCATCCAGGATGCCCTTGATGATCATCGGGCCGTCCCAGAATTCGCGGATCCACTCCAGGTCTTTCCAGGAGATGGATGGGTCGAAGTTGTTGCCCAGCCAGCCGATGTAGTCGGCCAGGCCGGTGGGGTTGCCACGGTATTTGGAGATGTTGCCCAGGTCATGCGGGCGGCCCATTACCCCCACATCCCATGCCCACTCGGGATGGGTCATGGCTTGCAGCACGCGGCGCAGTGGGCCGTTGCTGCCGCTCATGCCGGAGTGGGCGTCGCGGTAGCGGGCGCCGGGCACGGGCATGTCGACGGTGAACACCAGGGTCTTGACCCCGGCGGCCTTGGCCCGCTCCAGGGCGTTGCGCATGAAGCCGCGGTCCTTGAGCACGTACAGCTGGAACCACATTGGCCGGTCGATGGCTGGGGCGACTTCTTCGATCGGGCACACCGACACCGTGGACATGGTGAACGGAATTCCGTGCGCCGCCGCCGCGCGCGCCGCCTGCACTTCGCCCCGGCGGGCGTACATGCCGGTGAGGCCGACCGGGGCCAGGGCCACCGGCATGCTCAGGGTTTCGTCGAACAGTTTGGTCTCGAGGCTGAGCTCGGACATGTTGTTCAGCACGCGCTGGCGCAGGGCGATGCCGGCCAGGTCCGAGACGTTGTGGCGCAGGGTGTGCTCGGCGTAGGCGCCGCCGTCGGCGTAGTGGAACAGGAACGGAGGCAGCTTGCGTTGGGCCGCGGCGCGATAGTCGGTAGAGGCGGAAATGATCATGGATTCTCGCAGCGTTGCTTGTGGGGATTGCCGGGCGCGCACTGGCGCCCGGCCCCTTTCACTTTAGTGATGAACCAGCATGCCGGTCAGCCAGTAGGCCTGGACCAGGGTGATCAGGCCAACGATGGTGGCGAAGAACAGGCTGTGCTTGACGGTGAAGCGGAACAGGTCGGATTCCTTGCCAACCAGGCCGGTGGCGGCGCAGGCCACGGCGATGGATTGTGGCGAGATCATCTTGCCGGTCACGCCGCCGCTGGTGTTGGCAGCCACCAGCAGGGTGTCGTTGACCCCGATCTGGTGTGCGGTGGTGGCCTGCAGCGAGCCGAACAGGGCGTTGGACGAGGTGTCCGAGCCGGTCAGGAACACGCCCAGCCAGCCGAGGAACGGCGAGAAGAACGGGAACGCAGCGCCAGTGCCGGCCAGCACCAGGGCCATGGTCGAGGACATGCCCGAGTAGTTGGTGACGAAGGCGAACGCCAGCACCATGCCGATCGACAGGATTGGCCAGCGCAGCTCCCAGAAGGTTTCCTTGAAAGTGGTCAGACCAGTTTTGAAGTTGATCTTCAACACTGCCATGGAGATCAGCGCCGAGAGGAAGATCGCGGTGCCGGTGGCGGAGATCGGGTCGAGCTTGAACACCGCTGGCATGGCGGTCGGCGCGGCGACGATCGGGGCGGTCTTGATCACCAGCTGGTCGAGGTGCGGGATGGCGAAGTTGAACACGAAGTCGTACATCGCGCCGCCTGGGGCGAAGGCTGCCTTGAACGGCTTCAGGGTCCAGATGGTGACCAGCACGGTGAGGATCAGGAAGGGCGACCAGGCCTTGAAAATCTCGCCGAAGCTGTAGGGGCTTGGCTGGCTGCCGCTTGGCTGCACCACGGCGGCGCCGACGCTGCCTTTGGCCTCGCTGAACGAACGCTTGGGCTGCCAGACTTTCAGGAACAGGGTCAGGGCGACCAGGCTGGCCAGGGCCGAGGTGATGTCCGGCAGCTCTGGGCCGATGAAGTTCGAGGTGAAGTACTGGGTGACGGCGAAGCTCAGGCCGGCGACCAGGGCGGCAGGCCAGGTTTCCTTCACGCCACGCAGGCCGTCCATCATGAACACCAGCCAGAACGGCACGAACAGCGACAGCAGCGGCAGCTGGCGACCGGTCATGGCGCCGATGTGGAAGGCGTCGATGCCGGTGACCTGGCCGGCCACGATGATCGGGATGCCCAGGGCGCCGAAGGCCACCGGTGCAGTGTTGGCGATCAGGCACAGGCCGGCGGCGTACAGCGGGTTGAAGCCCAGGCCCACCAGCAGCGCGGCAGTGATCGCCACGGGTGCGCCAAAGCCCGCCGCGCCTTCCAGGAAGGCACCGAAGCAGAAGCCGATCAGCAGTACTTGCAGGCGCTGATCGTCGGTAATCGACAGCACCGAGCTGCGGATTACTTCGAACTGGCCGCTCTTGACCGTGAGTTTGTACAGGAACACCGCGGCAACGATGATCCAGGCAATTGGCCAGAGGCCGTAGAGGAAGCCATAACCCGCGGCGGCGAAGGCCATGTCGACAGGCATCTGGAAGGCGAAGATCGCCACCAGGATCGACAACGCGAGGGTGATGCTGCCCGCCACATGGCCTTTGAGGCGGAACACGGCGAGGGCGAGGAAGAAGAACACGATGGGAATGACCGCCGCCAGTGCGGACAGGCCAAGACTACCAAGCGGGCTATAGAGTTGTTGCCAGGTTTGCATATGGGGTGGCCCCTAATTGTTGTTGGTCAGGCGCTGGCATTGGATAATTGGTAAGACCAATTTACAATGGCTGGTCGCTAGGTTAAAAGCGCTTTCGTGGGTGTGTCAATTTGTCCTGTGCAAAACTTTGGTCGTGTGCCGATGAGCGGGCGCCTGATGCGCTGGGAAAATCGTGGCTTGGTGGGTGTTTGCGCGGCGTGGATCGGCGAGAATAGGCGCCCCCTGAAATTTGCCGGGGGTTTGTGGAGAGCATGTGATGGTTTTTGATCAGGTCCGCCAACGGCGCCTGTCCGACGACATCGTCGATCGGTTGGAAGGGATGATTCTGGAAGGCACGCTGACCTCGGGGCAGCGGCTGCCGGCCGAGCGCGTCCTTGCCGAGCAGTTCGGCGTGTCCCGCCCGTCACTGCGTGAGGCGATCCAGAAGTTGGTGGCCAAGGGGCTGCTGGTCAGCCGCCAGGGTGGCGGTAATTTTGTTGCCGAGTCGCTGGGGTCTACGTTCAGCGACCCATTGCTACAGCTGCTGGAGCACAGTGCCGAGGCGCAGCGTGACCTGCTCGAATTCCGCCATACCCTGGAGGCTTCCTGTGCCTATTACGCGGCCCAGCGCGCCACCGAGCCGGACCGTGCGCGGCTGAAGGCGGCCTTCGATACGTTGCAGGACTGCTATGCCAGGGTCGATGAAGTGACCCGGGCGGAGGAAGGCGCGGCCGATGCGCGCTTCCACCTGGCGATTGCCGAGGCCAGCCATAACGCCGTGCTGCTGCACACCATTCGTGGTTTGTTCGACCTGCTCAAGCGCAACGTGGTGACCAATATCGGCGGCATGTACCAGCAACGGACCGAGACCCGGGACATGCTGATCAGCCAGCACCGGGAGCTGTACCTGGCGATTGTCGAGGGTAGGGCGGATGATGCGCGGGAGGTGTCCAGCCGGCATATCCTGTATGTGCAGGAGGTGCTGGAAGAGGCGCATGAAGAGGCGCAGCGGGTGGCCCGGGCGGAGCGGCGTAGCGGGCGTTGAGAGCAGGCTCTTTATGCTGGGTCGCGGTTCTTGTGGGTGCAACTGTCTTGTATGGCCTGAACTGGCCTCATCGCCGGCAAGCCGGCTCCCACAG
>NZ_JYKS01000066.1 GCF_000935045.1 Pseudomonas sp. 10-1B | reverse complement strand
GGAAGACGGTCTGCGCTTCGCTATCCGTGAAGGCGGTCGTACCGTCGGCGCCGGCGTCGTAGCCAAAATCATCGAGTAATCCCTCGACCGATTGAAAAAACCCCCGCTCAGCGGGGGTTTTTTTTATTGGGTTGACACTAAATGGGGGCGTCTATAGAATCACGCCTCCTTTTAGCGGGCGTAGTGCGTCCGTTGGGAACAGCCTGGAGTCTGAAATCCAATGCAAAATCAGCAAATCCGTATCAGGTTGAAGGCTTTCGACCATCGCCTGATCGACCAATCCACCCAGGAAATCGTGGAAACCGCGAAACGTACTGGTGCACAAGTGCGTGGTCCAATTCCACTGCCTACCCGCAAAGAGCGTTTCACCGTTCTGGTCTCCCCGCACGTCAACAAAGACGCGCGTGATCAGTACGAGATTCGCACTCATAAGCGTGTTCTGGACATCGTCCAGCCAACGGATAAAACCGTTGACGCGCTGATGAAGCTTGATCTGGCGGCAGGTGTGGAAGTACAGATCAGCCTCGGCTAAGACTTCGGTCTAGTCGTGTAACGCTCTGAAATGGGCGGCCATAGCGGGTGAAAGCCCCGTACACTCATGAGGTTTACAACATGACTATTGGTGTAATCGGTCGCAAGTGCGGTATGACCCGCATTTTCACCGAAGAAGGTGTCTCCATTCCGGTCACGGTCATTGAGATCGAGCCGAATCGCGTCACCCAGTTCAAAACTGAAGAAACCGATGGCTACCGTGCAGTGCAAGTCACTGTCGGCGAGCGTCGTGCTTCGCGTGTGACTGCCGCTCAGGCAGGCCACTTCGCCAAGGCCAACGTTGCCGCTGGTCGCGGTGTCTGGGAGTTCCGTCTTGAAGAAGGCGATTTCCAGGCTGGCGATCTGATCAAAGCTGAACTCTTCACTGCAGGCCAGCTGGTTGACGTTACTGGTCAGTCCAAAGGTAAAGGCTTCGCCGGTACCATCAAGCGCTGGAACTTCCGTGGTCAGGACAACACCCACGGTAACTCCGTGTCGCACCGTGTTCCTGGTTCCATCGGCCAGTGCCAGACTCCTGGTCGTGTGTTCAAGGGCAAGAAAATGTCCGGTCACATGGGCGCCGAGCGCGTGACTGTTCAGTCCCTGGAAGTAGTTCGCGTAGACGCTGAACGCAACCTGCTGCTGATCAAGGGTGCCGTACCTGGCGCTACTGGCGGCGACGTTGTTGTACGTCCAGCTGTCAAGGCTCGCGGTTAAGGGGAAACTGACATGCAACTTAATGTAAATGACGCTCAGGCGATCGAAGTTTCCGAACTGACTTTCGGTGGCGAATTCAACGAGACGCTGGTACACCAAGCAGTCGTGGCCTACATGGCCGGCGGCCGTCAGGGCACCAAGCAGCAAAAGACCCGTTCCGACGTGGCTGGTGGCGGTAAGCGCCCATGGCGTCAGAAGGGTACTGGCCGTGCTCGTGCTGGTACCACTCGTGGTCCGATCTGGCGTGGCGGTGGTGTAACCTTCGCAGCTCGCCCTCAAGATCACTCGCAAAAGCTCAACAAGAAGATGTACCGCGCAGCTCTGCGCTCCATCCTCGCTGAGCTGGTGCGTAGCGACCGTCTGGTCGTGGTTCAGGACTTCGCTGTTGAAGCACCGAAAACCAAAGATCTGCTGAACAAGCTGAACGGCATGGGTCTGAGCGACGTACTGATCGTTTCCGACGCTGTTGATCAGAACCTGTACCTGGCTGCTCGCAACCTGCCGCACGTCGACGTACGTGACGTACAAGGTTCCGACCCGGTCAGTCTGATCGCATACGAGAAAGTGTTGATCACTGTCTCGGCCGTGAAGAAATTCGAGGAGCTGCTGGGATGAACCAGGAACGCGTATTCAAAGTCCTCCTTGGCCCGCACGTTTCCGAGAAGGCTACCGTTCTGGCTGAGAAAAAAGGCCAGTTCGTATTCAAGGTTGCTACCGATGCAACCAAGCTGGAAATCAAGAAAGCTGTCGAAGGCCTGTTCAACGTAAAAGTTGAAAACGTGTCGACTGTTAACGTTCTGGGTAAAACCAAGCGTACCGCACGTGGTCTGGGCAAGCGTAATGACTGGAAGAAGGCGATCGTCTCCCTTCAGCCAGGCCAAGATCTCGATTTCAGCAGCAGTGCTGAGTAAGGAAGGGGTGCATCATGGCAATCGTTAAATGCAAACCGACTTCCCCTGGCCGCCGTTTCGTGGTCAAGGTGGTCAACAAGGAGCTGCACAAAGGCGCTCCTCACGCACCGCTGATCGAGAAAAAATCGAAGTCTGGTGGTCGTAACAACAATGGCCGCATCACCACTCGTCACGTTGGTGGTGGTCATAAGCAGCATTACCGTCTGGTCGACTTCCGTCGCAACGACAAAGATGGCATTCCAGCCACTGTCGAGCGTATCGAATACGACCCGAACCGTACTGCTCACATCGCCCTGCTGTGCTACGCAGACGGTGAGCGTCGCTACATCATCGCCCCTAAAGGCGTGAGCGCTGGCGACCAGCTGATCGCAGGTGCCCTGGCCCCAATCAAGGCCGGTAACTCCCTGCAGCTGCGCAACATTCCAGTAGGTAGCACCATCCACGGCATCGAACTGAAGCCGGGTAAAGGTGCTCAGATCGCTCGTTCCGCTGGTGCTTCGGCTCAGCTGATCGCTCGCGAAGGTGTCTACGTGACCCTGCGTCTGCGCTCTGGTGAAATGCGTAAAGTCCTGGCTGAGTGCCGTGCGACCCTGGGCGAAGTCTCGAACTCCGAGCACAGCCTGCGTTCGCTGGGTAAAGCTGGTGCCAAACGCTGGCGCGGCGTTCGCCCAACCGTTCGTGGCGTTGCCATGAACCCGGTTGACCACCCACACGGTGGTGGTGAAGGTCGTACCTCCGGTGGTCGTCATCCGGTATCGCCATGGGGCTTCCCAACCAAGGGTGCGAAAACCCGTGGTAATAAGCGTACCGACAACATGATCGTCCGTCGTCGCAAGTAACTAGAGGGATACGACAGTGCCACGTTCTCTGAAAAAAGGTCCTTTTATCGATCTTCACCTGCTGAAGAAGGTCGAAGTGGCGGTGGAGAAGAACGATCGCAAGCCAGTTAAAACCTGGTCGCGCCGTTCGATGATCCTGCCACAAATGGTCGGTCTGACCATCGCGGTACACAACGGTCGTCAACATGTCCCAGTTCTGGTGAACGAAGACATGGTCGGCCACAAACTGGGCGAGTTCGCCGGTACCCGCACCTACCGCGGGCACGTGGCTGACAAGAAAGCCAAGCGTTAAGGGGTAAGGAAATGGAAGTAGCCGCTAAGTTGTCGGGCGCTCGCATCTCCGCCCAGAAAGCCCGCTTGGTCGCCGACCAGATCCGCGGGAAGAAGGTGGGCGAAGCGCTCAACCTGTTGGCCTTCAGCAGCAAAAAAGCCGCTGAAATCATGAAGAAAGTCCTCGAGTCGGCCGTAGCCAACGCCGAACACAACGAAGGCGCAGACGTTGATGACCTGAAGGTCTCCACCGTCTTCGTCAACGAAGGGCGTTCGCTGAAGCGCATCATGCCACGTGCCAAAGGCCGTGCTGATCGCATCGTCAAGCGGTCTTGCCATATCACTGTCAAGGTTGCGGACAAGTAACGGAGTCGATCAGATGGGTCAGAAAGTACATCCCACTGGCATTCGCCTGGGAATCGTCAAGGAGCACACCTCCGTCTGGTACGCAGACGGTGCTACTTACGCAGATTACCTGTTGAAGGATCTGAAAACGCGTGAGTACCTCCAAGACAAACTAAAAAGCGCGTCCGTAAGCCGTATCGATATTCATCGTCCGGCTCAAACTGCACGCATCACCATCCACACCGCTCGTCCCGGTATCGTTATCGGCAAGAAAGGTGAAGATGTAGAGAAGCTGCGTCAGGACCTGACCAAGCAGATGGGTGTGCCTGTGCACATCAACATCGAAGAGATCCGCAAGCCGGAACTCGACGCTATGCTGGTTGCGCAGAGCGTAGCTCAGCAGCTGGAACGCCGCGTAATGTTCCGTCGCGCCATGAAGCGCGCCGTACAGAACGCCATGCGTATTGGTGCCAAGGGCATCAAGATCCAGGTGAGCGGTCGTCTCGGCGGTGCTGAGATTGCTCGTACCGAGTGGTATCGCGAAGGTCGTGTGCCTCTGCACACCCTGCGTGCCGATATCGACTACAACACCTACGAAGCTCACACCACCTACGGTGTGATCGGTGTGAAGGTTTGGATCTTCAAAGGCGAAGTTATTGGTGGTCGCCAAGAAGAACTGAAACCACAAGCACCAGCGCCTCGTAAAAAAGCTGCTAAGTAAGGGGTACGCCAAATGTTGCAACCAAAGCGTACAAAATTCCGCAAGCAGATGACTGGCCACAACCGTGGTCTGGCACTGCGCGGTAGCAAAGTCAGCTTCGGCGAATTCGCCCTGAAAGCTGTTGCTCGCGGTCGCCTCACCGCTCGCCAGATCGAGTCCGCACGTCGTGCGCTGACCCGTCACGTTAAGCGTGGCGGTAAGATCTGGATCCGTGTGTTCCCGGACAAGCCGATCTCCAAGAAGCCTCTCGAGGTTCGTATGGGTAAAGGTAAGGGCTCCGTGGAATACTGGGTTGCCCAGATTCAGCCAGGCAAAGTCCTGTACGAGATCGAGGGTGTTTCTGAAGAGCTGGCGCGCGAAGCTTTCGCCCTGGCTGCTGCAAAGCTGCCTCTCGCCACCTCCTTTGTTAAGCGGACGGTGATGTGATGAAAGCGAATGAACTTCGTGAAAAATCGGCACAGCAACTGAACGAGCAACTGCTCGGCTTGCTGCGCGACCAGTTCAATCTGCGTATGCAGAAAGCAACTGGCCAGTTGGGGCAGTCGCACCTGCTCTCGCAAGTTAAGCGTGACATCGCTCGCGTGAAAACTGTGCTCAACCAGCAGGCAGGTAAGTGATCATGGCTGAAGCTGAAAAAACCGTCCGTACGCTGACTGGCCGTGTCGTCAGCGACAAAATGGACAAGACCATCACCGTTCTGATCGAGCGTCGCGTAAAGCACCCGATCTACGGTAAATACGTTAAGCGTTCGACTAAGCTGCACGCGCACGACGAAGCCAACCAGTGCAAGATCGGCGACAAGGTTTCCATCCGTGAAACCCGTCCGCTGGCCAAGACCAAGTCCTGGGCACTGGTTGAAGTCCTCGAACGCGCTGTTGAAGTCTAAGGGCTAGGGGTCGGAGAAATTTTATGATTCAGACTCAATCCATGCTCGATGTGGCCGATAACAGCGGCGCTCGTCGCGTCATGTGCATCAAGGTGCTCGGTGGTTCGCACCGCCGTTACGCCGGCATCGGTGACATCATCAAAGTAACCGTCAAGGAAGCAATTCCGCGCGGTAAGGTCAAAAAAGGCCAGGTGATGACTGCTGTTGTCGTCCGTACCCGTCACGGTGTACGTCGCGCTGACGGTTCCATCATTCGTTTCGACGGCAACGCTGCTGTTCTGCTGAACAACAAGCAAGAGCCGATCGGCACTCGCATTTTCGGGCCAGTGACCCGTGAACTTCGTACTGAGAAGTTCATGAAGATCGTCTCGCTCGCCCCTGAAGTGCTGTAAGGAGATCCGACATGCAAAAGATTCGTCGTGACGACGAGATCATCGTGATCGCCGGCAAAGACAAAGGTAAGCGCGGTAAGGTGCTGAAGGTTCTGGCTGATGACCGTCTGGTCGTTGGCGGTGTGAACCTGGTCAAGCGTCATACCAAGCCTAACCCGATGGCGGGCGTTCAGGGCGGTATCGTCGAGAAAGAAGCGCCTCTGCACGCTTCCAACGTTGCCATCTTCAACGGCGAAACCAACAAGGCTGACCGCGTTGGTTTCAAAGTAGAAGACGGTAAGAAAATTCGTGTCTTCAAGTCGACCCAAAAAGCGGTTGATGCTTGAACACTGCTAGGTAGAAGACCATGGCACGACTGAAAGAGATTTACCGGAACGAAATCGCTCCTAAGCTTAAGGAAGAACTTAAGCTGTCGAACGTGATGGAAGTTCCGCGCGTTACCAAGATCACCCTGAACATGGGTCTGGGCGAAGCGATCGGCGACAAGAAAGTCATCGAGCACGCTGTAGCTGACCTGGAAAAGATCACCGGTCAAAAACCGGTCGTGACTTTCGCTCGTAAATCCATCGCTGGCTTCAAAGTCCGCGAAGGATGGCCGATCGGCGTCAAGGTGACCCTGCGTAGCGACAAGATGTACGAATTCCTGGACCGCCTGCTGGCGATCTCCCTGCCTCGGGTTCGCGACTTCCGCGGCCTGAATGCCAAGTCCTTCGATGGCCGTGGCAACTACAGCATGGGCGTGAAAGAGCAGATCATCTTCCCGGAAATCGACTACGACAAGATCGATGCTCTGCGCGGTTTGGACATCACCCTGACCACCACTGCTCGTTCGGACGACGAAGGCCGCGCTCTGCTGCGTGCTTTCAAGTTCCCGTTCCGCAACTGATTGGAGTAGGAAAATGGCCAAGAAGAGCATGAAGAACCGCGAGCTGAAGCGTCAGCTCACGGTAGCCAAGTTCGCTAAGAAGCGTGCTGAGCTGAAAGCGACCATCGTCAACGTCAACGCCTCTCCAGAAGAGCGTTTCGCTGCCGTTGTCGCTCTGCAGAAGCAGCCACGTGACGCTAGCGCCTCGCGCCTGCGCAACCGTTGCCGCCTGACCGGTCGTCCTCACGGTGTATACCGTAAGTTCGGCCTGGGCCGTAACATGCTGCGTCAAGCTGCAATGCGCGGTGACGTACCAGGTCTGGTCAAGGCCTCCTGGTAATCGCTGCAGGCAGAATCCCGGCGCAAGGGGAGCAATCTTCCGACCGCCGGTGACCTCGCCAACAAACAAGCCCCTATATGGGGCTTGTTTCGTTTCTGCCTTGTGTCTAGAATGACCGGCTCACCTGAGCCTGGGGTTTTTTGCCCTGCCTGCTCGGGTGGTTGTGATAGCCGCAAGGCTAATAATTCTTGTATCAGGAGCATCTAGCCCATGAGTATGCAGGACCCGTTAGCGGACATGCTAACTCGCATCCGTAATGCCCAGATGGCTGAAAAGTCCGTCGTAAGCATGCCTTCCTCCACTTTGAAGGTCGCGGTTGCCAAAGTTCTGAAGGACGAAGGTTACATCGCTGGCTACCAGGTAAC
Organism: Pseudomonas sp. 10-1B; assembly: GCF_000935045.1. GTDB lineage: Bacteria > Pseudomonadota > Gammaproteobacteria > Pseudomonadales > Pseudomonadaceae > Aquipseudomonas. Next base: position 21,407 of record NZ_JYKS01000066.1, on the reverse strand, counting down.
TGGTGAGGCCAAGCCTTCCCTGTCGATCGAACTGAAGTACTTCGAAGGCCGTCCGGTCATCGAGGAACTGAAGCGCTCCAGCCGTCCAGGCCTGCGCCAGTACAAGTCCGTCGCAGAGCTGCCGAAAGTACGTGGCGGCCTGGGCGTGTCTATCGTCTCCACCAACAAAGGTGTGATGACTGATCGCGCTGCGCGCGCTGCCGGTGTCGGCGGCGAAGTTCTGTGCACAGTGTTCTAAGGGGAGATAGGCATGTCTCGCGTCGCTAAGAACCCCGTTAAGCTGCCAGCAGGCGTCGAAGTCAAATTCGCCGGCCAGCAGCTTTCGGTGAAGGGTGCCAAAGGCACTCTCGAACTGAACGTTCACTCGTCTGTTGAAGTTACCGAAGAGTCTGGCGAGCTGCGTTTCGTCGCTCGCAACGGTGATCAGCAAGCTCGCGCCATGGCCGGTACCACCCGCGCTCTGGTGAACAACATGGTCCAGGGCGTAAGCCAAGGCTTCGAGCGCAAGCTCCAGCTGGTCGGTGTTGGTTACAAGGCACAGGCCAAGGGCACCGTCCTGAACCTGGCCCTGGGCTTCTCGCACCCAGTGGACTACGAACTGCCAGCCGGTATCACCGCTGAAACCCCTAGCCAGACCGACATCCTGATCAAGGGTATCGACAAGCAGCTGGTGGGTCAGGTGGCCGCTGAAATCCGCGACTTCCGTCCGCCAGAGCCTTACAAAGGCAAGGGTGTGCGTTACGCGGACGAAGTAGTCCGTCGTAAAGAAGCCAAGAAGAAGTAGGGCCTAGCAAATGACCGACAAAAAAGTTATTCGACTGCGTCGCGCTCGCAAAGCACGCCTCAAGATGCACGAACTCGAAGTCGTGCGCCTGTGCGTGTTCCGCTCCTCGCAGCACATCTACGCCCAGGTCATTTCGGCCGACGGCAGCAAGGTTCTGGCAAGCGCCTCGACCTTGGACAAAGAACTGCGTGATGGCGCCACTGGCAACATCGACGCGGCCACTAAGGTTGGCAAGCTGGTAGCTGAGCGCGCGAAAGCCGCCGGTGTATCTCAAGTTGCCTTTGACCGTTCCGGCTTCAAGTACCATGGCCGCGTCAAAGCGCTGGCTGATGCTGCTCGTGAAGGCGGGCTGGAGTTCTAAGTTATGGCAAATAACGATCAAAAGCGCGACGAAGGCTACATCGAGAAGCTGGTTCAAGTTAACCGCGTTGCCAAAACCGTAAAAGGCGGCCGTATCTTCACCTTCACCGCGCTGACCGTGGTAGGTGATGGTAAAGGTCGTGTTGGCTTCGGCCGTGGCAAGTCGCGCGAAGTACCTGCCGCGATCCAGAAAGCCATGGAAGCTGCTCGCCGCAACATGATCCAGGTTGACCTGAAGGGCACCACCCTGCAGTACGCCACCAAGGCCGCCCACGGCGCCTCGAAGGTTTACATGCAGCCTGCCTCGGAAGGTACCGGTATCATCGCCGGTGGCGCAATGCGTGCTGTCCTGGAAGTTGCTGGTGTTCAGAACGTTCTGGCCAAGTGCTACGGTTCGACCAACCCTGTGAACGTGGTTTACGCCACCTTCAAGGGCCTGAAAGCCATGCAATCTCCTGAATCCATTGCTGCCAAGCGCGGCAAGAGCGTCGAGGAGATCTTCTGATCATGGCAACCGTAAAAGTAACGCTGATCAAGAGCGTCTCGGGCCGCCTGCCTAACCACAAGCTGTGCGTTAAAGGCCTGGGTCTGCGTCGCATCGGTCACACTGTAGAAGTCCAGGATACTCCCGAGAACCGCGGGATGATCAACAAGGCTTACTACATGCTGAAGGTCGAGGGTTAATCGATGAAACTCAATGATCTGAGTCCAGCGCCGGGTTCCCGTCGCGAGAAGCATCGTCCAGGTCGTGGTATCGGTAGCGGTCTGGGTAAGACCGGCGGCCGTGGCCACAAAGGTCAGACTTCCCGTTCGGGTGGTTCGATCGCTCCTGGCTTCGAAGGCGGTCAACAGCCGCTGCACCGTCGTCTGCCGAAGTTCGGCTTCGTTTCCCTGAAAGCCATGGACCGCGCCGAAGTGCGTCTGTCCGAGCTGGCCAAGGTGGAAGGCGACGTGATCTCCGTGCAATCCCTGAAGGATGCCAACGTGATCGGCCAGAACGTACAGCGCGTGAAAATCATGCTGTCTGGCGAAGTCACTCGCGCAGTCACCATCAAGGGTATCGCAGCCACCAAGGGTGCGCGTGCGGCTATCGAAGCAGCTGGCGGCAAGTTCGAGGAATAAATGGCTAAGCAAGGTGCTCTCTCTTCGCTCGGTAAGGGCGGGATGTCGGAACTCTGGGCTCGTCTGCGCTTTCTGTTCATGGCGATCATCGTCTATCGGATAGGTGCGCATATCCCGGTTCCTGGCATCAATCCGGACCGTCTGGCGGATCTGTTTCGGCAGAATGAGGGGACCATTCTTAGCTTGTTCAACATGTTTTCCGGTGGCGCGCTCGAGCGCATGAGCATCTTTGCACTGGGGATCATGCCGTACATCTCGGCATCGATCATCATGCAGCTGATGACTGCGGTCAGCCCGCAACTGGAGCAGTTGAAGAAGGAAGGTGAAGCTGGCCGTCGCAAGATCAGCCAGTACACCCGCTACGGCACCGTTATCCTGGCACTGGTTCAAGCCATTGGCATGTCCATTGGCCTGGCCAACCAGGGCGTGGCGTTTTCTGCGGGCCTGGGCTTCCATGTCGTTGCCGTCTCCACCTTCGTGGCAGGCGCGATGTTCATGATGTGGCTGGGCGAGCAGATCACCGAGCGCGGTGTGGGCAACGGTATCTCGATGTTGATCTTCGCAGGTATCGTTGCCGGTCTTCCGAGAGCAATCGGGCAGTCTTTCGAGTCTGCACGCACAGGCGATATCAACATTTTCGCCCTGGTCGCTATCGGTTTGCTGGCAGTAGCGATTATCGGTTTCGTGGTGTTCATCGAGCGTGGTCAGCGTCGTATCGCCGTTCACTACGCCAAGCGTCAGCAGGGCCGTAAGGTCTTCGCTGCGCAGACCAGCCACTTGCCGCTGAAGGTGAACATGGCGGGGGTTATCCCGGCCATTTTCGCGAGCAGCATTCTGCTGTTCCCGGCTTCGCTGGGTGCCTGGTTCGGTCAGTCCGAAGGTATGGGCTGGCTGCAGGACATCTCGCAGTCGATCGCTCCTGGTCAGCCGTTGAACATTTTGCTGTTTAGTGCAGGGATCATTTTCTTCTGCTTCTTCTACACAGCGCTGATGTTCAACCCGAAAGACGTAGCGGAAAACCTGAAGAAGTCCGGTGCCTTTATTCCGGGTATCCGTCCTGGTGAGCAGTCGGCACGCTACATTGATGGCGTTCTGACCCGTTTGACCATGTTCGGTGCTCTTTACATGATGGCCGTCTGCCTTCTGCCCCAGTTCCTGGTGGTGGCGGCAAATGTGCCGTTCTACCTTGGCGGGACCTCGTTGCTGATTGTGGTAGTGGTTGTGATGGACTTCATGTCCCAAGTACAATCGCACCTCGTTTCGCACCAGTACGAATCCCTGATGAAGAAAGCCAACCTGAAAGGCTACGGTGGCAGCGGTCTGCTGCGCTGATACGCCCCTAAGGTTCGAGGAGTCGGTAATGAAAGTTCGTGCATCGGTGAAAAAGCTGTGCCGTAACTGCAAGATCATCCGTCGCGAAGGCGTCGTACGTGTGATCTGCAGCGCGGAACCGCGTCACAAACAGCGCCAAGGCTGAGTGTGATCTGCGCTTCAAACCCAGCAGCTAGTGTGCTGCTGGGTTGATTATTCGTTTCTACAGCGATATTATCTCGCGCCCTATTTCTTGGCTTCCGGGGCGTAGGTAGCTGTCAATTGGAGTCCCACTGAATGGCCCGTATTGCAGGCGTCAACATTCCAGATAACAAGCATACTGTTATCTCGCTGACCTACATCTATGGTGTCGGTCGCACAACTGCGCAGAAGATCTGCGCAGACGCTGGTGTAAACCCAGCCGCAAAGATCAAGGATCTGAGCGACGAGCAAATCGAAACCCTGCGTGGCGAAGTCGCGAAGTTCACCACCGAAGGTGACCTGCGTCGTGACGTCAACATGAAGATCAAGCGCTTGATGGACCTGGGTTGCTACCGCGGCCTGCGTCATCGTAAAGGTCTGCCGGTTCGCGGTCAGCGCACCAAGACCAACGCACGCACCCGTAAGGGCCCGCGTAAGCCGATCCGCAAGTAATCGCCCAGGAATATAGACATGGCAAAACCTGCTGCTCGTCCTCGTAAGAAAGTCAAAAAGACAGTGGTTGATGGCATCGCCCACATCCATGCTTCTTTCAACAACACCATCGTGACCATCACCGACCGTCAGGGCAATGCTTTGTCCTGGGCGACCTCCGGTGGTTCGGGTTTCCGTGGTTCGCGCAAATCCACCCCGTTCGCAGCTCAGATCGCTGCTGAGCGTGCTGGTCAAGCTGCGCTGGAATACGGTCTGAAGAACCTCGACGTTAACGTCAAGGGTCCAGGTCCAGGTCGTGAGTCCGCCGTTCGTGCACTGAACAGCTGCGGCTACAAGATCGCCAGCATCACCGACGTGACGCCAATCCCGCACAACGGGTGCCGTCCGCCGAAGAAGCGTCGCGTGTAATCAGGAGACAGATAAATGGCACGTTACATTGGTCCAAAATGCAAACTGTCTCGTCGTGAAGGCACTGACCTGTTCCTGAAGAGCGGCGTTCGCGCTCTGGAATCGAAGTGCAACATCGAAGCAGCCCCAGGTATCCACGGCCAGCGCCGTGGCCGTCAGTCCGACTACGGTACCCAGCTGCGCGAGAAGCAAAAAGTTCGTCGTATCTACGGTGTTCTGGAGCGTCAGTTCCGCGGTTACTACCAGGCTGCAGCCTCGAAAAAAGGCGCAACCGGTGAGAACCTGCTGCAACTGCTCGAGTGCCGTCTGGATAACGTCGTCTACCGTATGGGCTTCGGCTCGACTCGTTCCGAGTCCCGTCAGCTGGTTTCGCACAAAGCGATCAGCGTCAACGGTAAGACTGTAAACATTCCATCCTACCAAGTTCGTCCGGGTGACGTGGTCGCGGTTCGCGAGAAGTCGCTGAACCAGCTGCGCATTGTTCAAGCCCTTGAACTGTGCGCCCAGCGTGGCCGCGTTGAGTGGGTTGACGTGGATGCTGCCAAAAAGTCGGGCGTTTTCAAGAACGTTCCTGCTCGCAGCGACCTGTCTGCCGACATCAACGAGAACCTGATTGTCGAGCTCTACTCCAAGTAAGGGCTAGAAAATAGGTGCATCCATGCAGATTTCGGTAAATGAGTTCCTGACTCCCCGCCACATTGATGTGCAGGTAGTCAGTCCGACCCGCGCCAAGATCACGCTCGAGCCTCTCGAGCGTGGTTTCGGCCATACCCTGGGCAACGCGCTGCGCCGCATCCTGTTGTCCTCCATGCCTGGCTGTGCAGTAGTCGAGGCCGAGATCGATGGCGTACTCCACGAGTACTCCGCGATCGAAGGTGTACAGGAAGACGTCATTGAAATCCTGTTGAACCTGAAAGGCCTGGCTATCAAACTGCACGGTCGTGACGAAGTTACGCTGACCTTGTCGAAAAAGGGTTCGGGGGTGGTTACCGCTGCCGATATTCAGCTGGATCACGATGTCGAGATCGTCAACCCCGATCACGTAATCGCGAACCTGGCGTCGAACGGCGCCCTGAACATGAAGCTCACCGTAGCTCGTGGTCGTGGTTACGAGCCGGCTGACTCCCGTCAAACCGACGAAGACGAAAGCCGTAGCATTGGCCGTCTGCAGTTGGACGCTTCGTTCAGCCCGGTGCGTCGTATCGCCTATGTGGTCGAGAACGCCCGTGTTGAACAGCGTACCAACCTGGACAAGCTGGTCATTGATCTGGAAACCAACGGCACTCTGGATCCTGAAGAGGCTATCCGCCGCGCTGCGACCATCCTGCAACAGCAGTTGGCCGCGTTCGTCGACCTCAAAGGTGACAGCGAGCCTGTCGTAGTCGAGCAGGAAGACGAGATCGATCCGATCCTGCTGCGTCCGGTTGACGACCTGGAACTGACTGTACGTTCGGCCAACTGCCTCAAGGCGGAGAACATCTACTACATCGGCGACCTGATTCAGCGTACCGAAGTAGAGCTGTTGAAGACTCCTAACCTGGGCAAGAAGTCCCTGACTGAAATCAAGGACGTCCTGGCCTCTCGTGGTCTGTCTCTCGGCATGCGCCTCGACAACTGGCCGCCTGCAAGTCTTAAGAAAGACGACAAGGCGACCGCCTGATCGTCGTAATCACCGAACGTAGTGTTTGGTAAGGAATGAATCATGCGTCATCGTAAAAGTGGACGTCACCTGAGCCGTACCAGCTCTCACCGCAAGGCTATGTTCCAGAACATGGCAGTGTCGCTGATCGAGCACGAGCTGATCAAAACCACCCTGCCGAAAGCCAAGGAACTGCGCCGCGTTGCCGAGCCGCTGATCACCCTGGCCAAGGAAGACAGCGTAGCTAACCGTCGTCTGGCCTTCGACCGTACCCGTTCGAAGTCCGCTGTTGGCAAGCTGTTCAACGACCTGGGCAAGCGTTACGCCACCCGTCAGGGCGGCTACCTGCGCATCCTGAAGTGCGGTTTCCGCGCTGGCGACAACGCTCCTATGGCGTACGTCGAGCTGGTTGATCGTCCGGTCGGCGGTGCTGTAGAAGCTGCTGAGTAAGACGTTCTGTCTGCTACAAAAAACCGGGCCTAGTGCCCGGTTTTTTGTTTTTGTATGTATTATTTATTTCTATTGATATAAGTCATGTAATGAATTTGTCCCTGTAACCTTGCTCGTCAATACTCTCTCCTAAGCCGATTAGCCGGCGCTTGAAGACTGATAAGGAGAGCCCATGAGCAAGATTCTCACCACCGCCAGCGGTGCACCTGTAGCCGACAACCAGAACTCCCGCTCCGCCGGCCCGCGTGGCCCGCTGCTGCTCGACGACTTTCATCTGATCGAGAAGCTCGCCCATTTCAATCGCGAGAACATTCCTGAGCGCCGCGTCCATGCCAAGGGTTCGGGCGCCTATGGCACCTTTACCGTCACTCGCGACATCACTGGCTACACCAGTGCCAAGTTGTTTGAGGCAGTCGGTAAACAGACCGAGACCTTCCTGCGTTTCTCCACCGTTGGTGGCGAGCGTGGCTCTGCGGATACCGAGCGCGACCCACGTGGCTTCGCCGTCAAGTTCTACACCGAGGAAGGCAACTGGGACATCGTCGGTAACAACACGCCGGTGTTCTTCATTCGCGACCCGCTGAAGTTCCCGGACTTTATCCACACCCAGAAGCGCCACCCGCAATCCAACCTGAAGAACGCCCAGATGATGTGGGATTTCTGGTCGCACTCCCCAGAGGCGCTGCACCAGGTCACCATCCTGTTCTCTGACCGCGGCATTCCGGACGGCTATCGTCACATGCACGGCTTCGGTAGCCACACCTACAGCCTGATCAATGCCAAGGGTGAGCGCACCTGGGTCAAGTGGCACTTCAAGACCCAGCAAGGCATCAAGAACCTCGCCCCGGCAGATGCCGCACGCCTGGCAGGTAGCGACCCGGACTACGCCCAGCGCGACCTGTTCGAGGCCATCGAGCGTGGTGATTACCCTCGCTGGACGGTATGCATCCAGGTGATGAGCGAAGCCGAGGCCGCCAGCCGCGACGAAAACCCCTTCGACGTGACCAAGACCTGGTCGCAGAAGGACTATCCGCTGATCGAGGTGGGCGTGCTTGAACTCAATCGCAACCCACTCAACTACTTTGCCGAGGTCGAGCAGGCTGCATTCGGGCCGAGCAATATGGTGCCGGGTGTCGGCCTGTCGCCGGACCGCATGCTGCAAGGCCGCGTATTCGCCTACGCTGACGCACACCGCTACCGTGTAGGGACCAATCACCAACAATTGCCGGTGAACGCGCCACGCTGCCCGGTAAACAGCTATCAGCGCGACGGCTCCATGGCCACTGGCAGTTACGGCAGCGCGCCGAACTACGAGCCCAATAGCTACGCTGATGCGCCGAAGCAGTCGCCACGCCATGCTGAGCCTGCACTGGCACTGAATGGTGCGGCAGACCGCTACGACCACCGCGAGGACACCGACTATTACAGCCACGCCGGCGCACTGTTCCGCCTGATGAACGATGAGCAGAAGGCGCTGTTGATCAGCAATATCGCCGGTACCATGGCAGGCGTCAGCGCAGACGTGATCCAGCGCCAACTGCAGTACTTCTTCAAGGCTGACCCGGCCTACGGCGAAGGTATCGCCAAGGCGCTGGGCATCAATCTCGGCTAAGTCGAAGTGATAAGGAGAACCGCCCTCATTTGGGCGGTTTTTCAATGAATATCACTACTGTTTAGCCGATTTTTTGCATCTAATTGCGCGTTTTTCAGTGACCGCAGGCAAAAGCTGGTTCACACTATGTGGCATAGACGTTTTCACATGGAGAAGCAGGGCGATGCAAGGTCACCCGGACGTAATCAACTACCTCGTTACGCTGCTGAAGGGCGAACTGGCGGCGCGCGACCAGTACTTCATTCACTCGCGTATGTACGAAGACTGGGGCCTGTCCAAGCTCTACGAGCGCATCAATCACGAGATGGAGGAAGAGACGCAGCACGCCGATGCCCTGATGCGTCGCATCCTCATGCTCGAAGGCACCCCTGACATGCGCGCGGATGACCTGCACGTAGGCAGCACCGTGCCGGAAATGATCGAGGCCGATCTCAAGCTCGAGTACAAGGTACGTGCCGCGCTGTGCAAAGGTATCGAGCTGTGCGAGCTGCACAAGGACTACATCAGCCGCGACATCCTGCGTGCGCAACTGGCGGATACCGAAGAAGATCACACCTACTGGCTGGAGAAGCAGCAGGGTCTGATCAAGGCCATTGGCCTGGAAAACTACCTGCAGTCGCAGATGTAAAAAAGCCGGGGCTGCTTTGCAGCCCTTTCGCGACACAAGGCCGCTCCCACCGGAGGATTGCATTTCCCTGTGGGAGCGGCCTTGTGTCGCGAAAGGGGCGCAAAGCGCCCCCAAAGCCTTACGCGCGATCCCGCTCCAACAGCGGTTTCAGGTAATGCCCGGTATAGGACTGTTTCATCTCGCTCAGTTCTTCCGGCGTACCGCAGGCAATGATCTGCCCACCCTTGGAGCCGCCTTCCGGCCCCAGGTCCACCAGCCAGTCTGCAGTCTTGATCACATCCAGGTTGTGCTCAATCACCACCACGGTATTGCCGTGGTCCCGCAGGCGATGCAGCACGTCCAGCAACTGCTGGATATCGGCAAAGTGCAGGCCTGTGGTCGGCTCGTCGAGGATGTACAGGGTCTTGCCGGTATCGCGCTTGGACAGCTCGCGTGACAGCTTCACCCGCTGTGCCTCGCCGCCAGACAGCGTGGTCGCCGATTGCCCCAGCTTGATGTATGACAGGCCCACGTCCATCAACGTCTGCAGCTTGCGCGCCAGCGCCGGTACTGCATCGAAGAACTCACGCGCATCCTCGATGGTCATTTCCAGCACCTCGTGGATGTTCTTGCCCTTGTACTTGATCTCCAGGGTTTCGCGGTTGTAGCGCTTGCTCTTGCACACGTCGCACGGCACATAGATGTCCGGCAGGAAGTGCATCTCCACCTTGATCAGGCCATCGCCCTGGCAGGCCTCGCAACGGCCACCCTTGACGTTGAACGAGAACCGCCCCGGGCCATAACCGCGCGAGCGCGATTCCGGCACGCCGGAGAACAGCTCGCGGATCGGCGTGAAGATGCCGGTGTAGGTCGCCGGGTTCGAACGCGGAGTGCGGCCGATCGGGCTCTGGTCGATATCCACCACCTTGTCCAGGTGCTGCAGGCCGTCCATGCTGCTGTGCGCTGCCGCTTCCAGGCTGCTTGCGCCATTGAGGGCAGTGGCGGCGAGGGGGAACAGGGTGTTGTTGATCAGCGTCGACTTGCCCGAGCCGGACACCCCGGTCACGCAGGTCAGCAGGCCGATTGGCACTTCCAGGTCGACGTTCTGCAGGTTGTTGCCGCGCGCGCCCTTGAGCTTGAGCTGCAGCTTCTTGTTGCGCGGCGTGCGCTTGGCCGGCACGACGATCTTCTTGCGCCCGGACAGGTACTTGCCGGTCAGCGAGTCGGGGTGGTCCATGACCTCCTGCGGCGAGCCCTCGGCGACGATCTGCCCGCCATGCACGCCGGCCCCTGGGCCGATATCCACCACGTAGTCGGCCAAGCGAATGGCGTCCTCGTCGTGTTCCACCACGATCACCGTGTTGCCCAGGTCGCGCAGGTGGTTGAGGGTGGCCAGCAGGCGGTCGTTGTCGCGTTGATGAAGGCCGATGGACGGCTCATCGAGGATGTACATCACCCCCACCAGGCCGGCGCCGATCTGGCTGGCCAGGCGAATACGCTGGGCTTCACCGCCAGACAACGTCTCGGCGCTGCGGTCCAGGGTCAGGTAGTCGAGGCCGACGTTGACCAGGAATTGCAGGCGCTCACAGATTTCCTTGAGGATCTTCGCCGCGATCTCGCCACGGCGGCCTGTCAGTGTGAGGCCGGCGAAATACCCACTGGCATCGCCGATCGGCATGTTGGTCACCGCCGGCAGGGTTTTCTCGCCCACCCACACGTGACGCGCCTCACGGCGCAGACGAGTGCCACGGCAATCCGGGCAGGGCTGGGTGCCGAGGAACTTGGCCAGTTCTTCTCGCACGGTGGCCGACTCGGTTTCGCGGTAGCGGCGCTCCAGGTTCGGCACGATGCCCTCGAACGGGTGCGAGCGCTTGACGATGTCGCCACGGTCGTTGAGGTACTTGAAGTCGACGCTCTGCTTGCCGCTGCCCTGCAGGATCACCTTCTGGTGCTCGGCCGACAGCTGGCCGAACGGTTCCTCCAGGCTGAAGCCGTAATGTGCGGCCAGCGAGCCGAGCATCTGGAAGTAATACACATTGCGCCGGTCCCAGCCGCGGATCGCGCCCTCGGCCAAGGTGAGTTCGGCATTGACCAGGCGCTTGGTGTCGAAGAACTGCTTCACTCCCAGGCCGTCGCAGGTCGGGCAGGCACCGGCGGGGTTGTTGAAGGAAAACAGCTTCGGCTCCAGCTCGCTGATGGCATGGCCGCACACCGGGCAGGCGAAGCGCGCGGAGAAGATCATCTCTTCGCCTTGTTCGTCGTCCATCGGCGCCACCAGGGCGATGCCGTCGGCCAGTTTCAGCGCGGTCTCGAACGACTCGGCCAGGCGCTGTTGCAGGTCGGCACGGACCTTGAAGCGGTCCACCACCACATCGATGCTGTGCTTCTTCTGCTTGTCCAGCTTGGGCAGTTCGTCGAGCTCGTAGAGCTTGCCGTTGACCCGGGCGCGCACGAAGCCCTGGGCGCGCAGTTCGTCGAATACTGCCAGGTGCTCGCCCTTGCGCTCGCGCACTACCGGTGCCAGCAGCATCAGCTTGCTGCCTTCCGGGCGCTCCAGCACCAGGTCGACCATCTGGCTGATCGTTTGCGCCTCCAGCGGGATATCGTGGTCCGGGCAGCGTGGGGTGCCGACGCGGGCGTACAGCAGGCGCAGGTAGTCGTAAATTTCGGTGATGGTGCCGACCGTGGAGCGCGGGTTGTGCGAGGTCGACTTCTGCTCGATGGAAATGGCCGGCGACAGGCCTTCGATGGTGTCGACGTCAGGCTTTTCCATCATCGACAGGAACTGCCGGGCGTAGGCCGACAGCGATTCCACATAGCGGCGCTGGCCTTCGGCGTACAGGGTGTCGAACGCCAGGGACGACTTGCCGGAACCGGACAGGCCGGTGATCACGATCAGCTTGTCCCGGGGCAGGGTCAGGTCGATGTTCTTCAGGTTGTGGGTACGTGCCCCACGAATCAGGATCTTGTCCACTGCGGCCTCGCTCGGCGGGCATAAACAAGGAAGTATACGGCGCGCCAGTATGACGCGGCAAAGCGTCGCGTAGATGCCGTCAAGCTGTCGGACTGATAGAATCGCCGCCGGTTCACACGAGGTTAATCCATGCACGACACCCACAACGAGCGCATGAGCAGCGGCGAAACCCGTGCTGCTGGTGGCCTGGCCCTGGTCTTTGCCTTTCGTATGCTGGGCATGTTCATGGTCTTGCCGGTGCTGGCTACCTACGGCATGGACCTGGCCGGTGCCACGCCTGCGTTGATTGGCCTGGCCATTGGTGCCTACGGCCTGACCCAGGCGGTATTGCAGATCCCGTTCGGGATGATTTCCGACCGCATCGGCCGCCGGCCGGTGATTTACCTGGGGCTGGTGGTGTTTGCCCTGGGCAGTGTGTTGGCCGCCCAGGCCGACTCCATCTGGGGCGTGATCGCCGGGCGTATCCTGCAGGGCGCCGGGGCGATTTCCGCCGCAGTCATGGCATTGCTGTCCGACCTCACCCGCGAGCAACACCGGACCAAGGCCATGGCCATGATCGGCATGAGCATCGGCCTGTCGTTCGCCGTCGCCATGGTCGTCGGCCCATTGCTGACAAGAGCCTTTGGTTTGTCAGGATTGTTCCTGGCCACGGCAGGACTTGCCTTGGTCGGTATCCTGCTGATCGCCTTCGTCGTGCCCAACACGCACAGCATCCTGCAGCATCGCGAGTCGGGCGTGGCACGCCAGGCCATCGGCCCGACCCTGCGCCACCCGGACCTCCTGCGCCTGGACGTGGGCATTTTCGTTCTCCACGCCATCCTCATGGCCAGCTTCGTCGCGTTGCCATTGGCCTTCGTCGAGCGCGGCGGCCTGCCGAAGGAGCAGCACTGGTGGGTGTACCTGACCGCGTTGCTCATCTCATTTTTTGCAATGGTCCCGTTCATCATCTACGGCGAAAAAAAGCGCAAGATGAAACGTGTGCTGGCCGGGGCGGTCAGTGTGTTGCTGCTGGTCGAGGTGTTCTTCTGGCAGTGGGCTGACGGTTTGCGCGGACTGGTGATCGGCACCGTGGTATTCTTCACTGCATTCAACCTGCTGGAGGCGTCGTTGCCTTCACTGGTGAGCAAGGTGTCGCCTGCAGGTGGCAAGGGGACGGCAATGGGGGTTTACTCCACCAGCCAGTTCCTCGGTGCTGCCCTGGGAGGAATCCTCGGTGGCTGGTTGTTCCAGCACGGCGGGCTGAGCACGGTGTTTCTCGGTTGCGCGGTACTGTGTGCCATCTGGTTGGTCGTCGCCTTGGGCATGAACGAGCCGCCCTATGTGACCAGCCTGCGCATGCCACTGACGCCCGAGGCAGTCCGGGAAGCCGGCCTGAGCGAGCGTCTGATGGCCGTGCCGGGTGTGACCGACGCCGTTGTGGTGGCAGAAGAAGCCGCCATCTATATCAAACTGGATACGAAAATTTTGGACCGTACGACCCTCGAGCGCCTGGTGAACCCGGCCTCTTCGGCGTGCGAAGCCTAGGAGAACGTTATGGCCCGTGGGGTTAACAAAGTCATTCTGGTCGGCACTTGTGGCCAGGATCCCGAAGTCCGCTACCTGCCCAACGGTAACGCCGTGACCAACCTGAGCCTGGCCACCAGCGAGCAGTGGACCGACAAGCAGTCGGGCCAGAAGGTCGAGCGTACCGAGTGGCACCGTGTGTCGCTGTTCGGCAAGGTTGCCGAAATCGCTGGCGAGTACCTGCGCAAGGGTTCGCAGTGCTACATCGAAGGCAAGCTGCAGACCCGCGAGTGGGAAAAAGACGGTATCAAGCGCTACACCACCGAGATCATCGTCGACATCAACGGCACCATGCAGCTGCTCGGCGGCCGTCCGCAGAACCAGCAGCAGGGCGGCGACCCGTACAACCAGGGTGGCGGCAACTACGGCGGTGGCCAGCAGCAGTACAACCAGGCCCCACGCCAGCAGGCCCCGCGCCCGCAACAGGCCCCTCAGCGCCCGGCGCCGCAGCAGCCAGCCCCACAGCCGGCGGCTGACTTTGACAGCTTTGATGACGATATTCCGTTCTGATCAGAACAGTCAGACGTCTAGCTAGACCAGAAACCCAGGGCAACTGCCTTGGGTTTTTTTTCCTTGGCGCAAGGTGATGATGCCAGGACTTCTATAATTCCCATGAAATACCTTTTTTTCTTGTAAGGCATTTCTGAAGCTGGTCTTGCGTCAACTATTTATTGTCGCGATTGTTTAGTATCCACGCTTTTCAAAGGAGTGGATCATGCAATCAGACAATGAAGAGTTAGTTCAAAAGCATATAACGCTGAAGGATTCGGCAGGGACCTATCAGGTCCCTGGATTCAGTGAGGACTATGCAGCATATCTCGAAGGTTGCAATGAAGGGGCAGGATACTCCGGAGGCTTCGTGATGGCGGTAGGTGCCTTGATTGCCCTGGTGGGTTTCGGCACGATGGTTTTCGGCCCTGAGACGATTACCTATAACAGGGTCACGGGTCCAACCTTATTTCAATACGTAGAGATGTATCCAGGTCCGATATTCACTGTGGGTGGAGCTCTATTTGCTTTGGGGACTCACCTTTATGCAAAAAAGGCTGTTAGCCGAGAAGTGTTTCTGTTGACGCGCTACAAGCTTCTCGCTCATGACGGGAAAGATGTCAGCGGCGAAGCTCAACTGCGTTATCTGGAAGGCGACACATTCAATATATCCATCCACTAAATAATCAGTCGATACACGAGTAATGTGAACGCCGCTACTTTGATGTCCATTTCGACCATTGCGGTAATGTTCCGTTTTCGAGTGCCGCCTGTGCGAACGCCAAATCCAGGGCGACTGCTCTGGTTTTATTATGGGTAGCCATCCTGTGTAGGAAGCATCTGAAAATGTTGATATGGTCACAGCAAGCTGTGCCGACAGGGACTAACGCCGATACCATTTGGGCCACTCTCTCATTCGGGAGCAAAGCTGCACACCAGTGCGGTCTACGGCCTCTTTCCTGCGCATTGGGAACCATAGCAAAGCATTCGGCGGCTGACCTACCCGGATCAGTTGTCGAATGCTTTTCTAGATCTCGATGTCAGCGCAGATCTAAAGTCATGCGCATCCTGTTTGCTGCGCGATAGCGCAGCCCGGAAGGGCTGGGTGATCTCTCATAGAACAACACATAACTTATTGATTTAGCAGGGGCCCTGTGGGAGCGGGCGCGCCCGCGAACACCGGCGCAGCCGGTGCCAGCCACCGCGTTGGATTCTTCGCGGTGGTTCGTCCCTCGACACGCCCGCTCCCACAGAGGCCGCATCAGGGCTGACAAGTGTTTGCCACAAGATATGCAGCGCCTTTGAGATCGAGCGCCGCCCGCGCGGCGCTCGATCTCACAGGCGCTGAAGATGCCGCGGCGAGCACTGGCAACCCTGATGCCATTGCCAGAAACCATAGAATCTCCCACACAGGCCGCGTCGCGCTTACGAATTGAGTTCTCTGCGCGACAGCGCAGCCCTGCAGGGCTGTGTGATCTCCCACAGGAATAGCGCTTAGGCTCGGGCCTGAGCACGGTGCTTTGCACAGGTAGCGCCAGCAACAGTGTCTGCCACTGACCCATGTCATCGCACCTTCTCGTTTCTTGACTAGTCTTATCCATTGGCGGCCATCAAAAAGCCGCCACCGTGATTACTCAAGAGGCGCCGGCTATGTTCCGAGCGTCCAAACCTGATCAGGAGTGCACGATGGACCTGAACCGTCGGCAATTCTTCAAGGTCGCCGCCGTCGGCCTTGGAGGCTCGAGCCTTGCGGCGTTGGGCATGGCCCCGACACCTGCCTTCGCCGAGCAGGTGCGCCACTTCAAGCTGGCGCACACCAAAGAAGCCCGTAACACCTGCCCGTACTGCTCGGTCGGCTGCGGCCTGATCCTGTACAGCCAGGGTGACGCGGGCAAGAACGTCAAACAGAACATCATCCACATCGAAGGCGACGCCGACCACCCGGTCAACCGCGGCACCCTGTGCCCGAAAGGCGCCGGCCTGCTCGACTTCATCCACAGCCCCAGCCGTCTCAAGTACCCCGAGATGCGCAAGCCGGGCAGCAACGAGTGGGTGCGGGTCAGCTGGGACGAGGCGCTCGACCGCGTCGCCGACCTGATGAAGCAGGACCGCGACGCCAACTTCATCGAGAAGAACGCCCAGGGGCAAACGGTCAACCGCTGGCTCACCACCGGTTTTCTCGCTGCCTCCGCCGCCTCCAGCGAGGCTGGCTACCTGACCCACAAGGTCATCCGCGCAACAGGCATGCTGGGGTTCGATAACCAGGCACGTGTCTGACATGGCCCGACGGTGGCAAGTCTTGCCCCGACGTATGGCCGTGGCGCCATGACCAACCACTGGTCCGATATCGCCAACGCGAATCTGGTCCTGGTGATGGGTGGCAACGCAGCAGAAGCGCATCCGTGCGGCTTCAAATGGGTGACCGAGGCCAAGGCGCACAATCAGGCGCGGCTGATCGTGGTCGACCCGCGGTTTACCCGTACCGCTTCGGTGGCGGACTACTACGCGCCGATCCGTACCGGGACCGACATCGCCTTCATGGGCGGGCTGATCAATTACCTGCTGAGCAACGACAAGATCCAGCACGAATACGTGCGCAACTACACCGACGTGTCGTTCATCGTCAAAGAGAACTATGGCTTCGAGGACGGGCTGTTCAGCGGCTACGACGAGGCCAAGCGCGTATATGCCGACAAATCCGGCTGGGGCTACGAGCTGGGTGAGGACGGTTTTGCCAAGGTCGACCCGACCCTGCAGCACCCGCGCTGCGTGTTCCAGCTGATGAAGCAGCATTACAGCCGCTATACCCCGGAACTGGCGAGCATGACCTGTGGCATGCCGCAGGACGCCATGCTGAAAATCTGGGAAGAGATCGCCACCTGCTCGGTGCCGGGCAAGACCATGACGATCCTCTACGCGCTGGGCTGGACGCAGCACTCGATCGGTGCGCAGATCATCCGCAGTGCGGCCATGGTCCAGCTGCTGCTAGGTAACGTCGGCATGCCGGGTGGCGGGGTCAACGCCTTGCGCGGGCACTCCAACATCCAGGGCCTGACCGACCTCGGCCTGCTGTCCAACTCGTTGCCGGGCTACCTGACCCTGGCCGGCGATGCCGAGCAGGACTACGCCGCGTTCATCGACAAGCGCGCCTCCAAGCCACTGCGTCCGGGACAACTGTCGTATTGGCAGAACTACGGCAAGTTTCACGTCAGCCTGATGAAAGCTTGGTATGGCGCCAACGCCACGGCTGAAAACAACTGGGGCTACGACTGGCTGCCCAAGCTCGATGTGCCGGCCTATGACGTGCTACGCATGTTCGAGATGATGGGCCAGGGCAAGGTCAACGGCTACATGTGTCAGGGCTTCAACCCGATTGCCGCGCTGCCGGACAAGAACCGCGTGACCGCGGCGCTGGGCAAGCTCAAGTGGCTGGTGGTCATGGATCCGCTGGCCACCGAAACCTCGGAGTTCTGGCGCAACGCCGGGCCGTTCAACGATGTCGAAACGGCCAATATCCAGACCGAAGTGATTCGCCTGCCCACCACCTGCTTCGCCGAGGAAGACGGCTCGCTGGTCAACAGCAGCCGCTGGTTGCAGTGGCACTGGAAGGGCGCCGACGGCCCGGGCGAAACCCGCACCGACGTACACATCATGAGCGAGCTGTTCCTGCGCCTGCGGCAACGCTACCAGGCCGAGGGCGGTGCCTACCCAGACGCGATGATGAACATCAGCTGGCCGTACAAGATCCCTGAAGAGCCGTCGCCGGAGGAGCTGGCCAAGGAGATGAACGGCTGGGCGGTGGCCGACGTCACCGACCCGACCGGTGCGCTAATCAAGGCAGGCCAGCAACTGGCAGGCTTCGGCCAGCTCAAGGACGACGGCAGCACCGCATCGGGTTGCTGGATCTTCACCGGCTGCTGGACCGAGCAGGGCAACCAGATGGCCCGCCGCGACAACAGCGACCCGTACGGCATGCACCAGGTGCAGAACTGGGCCTGGGCCTGGCCGGCCAACCGCCGCATCCTCTACAACCGCGCCTCCAGCGACCCGCAAGGCAAACCGTGGGACCCGGAGAAGAAGCGCCTGGTGTGGTGGAACGGCAAGGCCTGGACCGGCACCGACGTGCCCGACTTCAAGGTCGACTCGCCACCGGAGGCGGGGATGAACCCGTTCATCATGAACCCCGAAGGCGTGGCGCGCTTCTTCGCCATCGACAAGATGGCCGAAGGCCCGTTCCCCGAG
This sequence comes from Pseudomonas sp. 10-1B, assembly GCF_000935045.1. Classification (GTDB taxonomy): domain Bacteria; phylum Pseudomonadota; class Gammaproteobacteria; order Pseudomonadales; family Pseudomonadaceae; genus Aquipseudomonas. Next base: position 3,192 of record NZ_JYKS01000066.1, on the reverse strand, counting down.
CACTACGAGCCATTCGAGACGCCGATTGGCATCAACCCGCTGCACCCGCAGAACAAGAAGGCCACCAGCAACCCGGCCGGGCGGGTCTTCGACTCGGTGTGGGACACCCTCGGCAAGCACGACGAGTTCCCATACGCGGCGACCACGTACCGGCTGACCGAGCACTTCCACTTCTGGAGCAAGCATTGCCCGCTCAACGCCATTATCCAGCCCGAGCAGTTCGTCGAGATCGGCGAGGTGCTGGCCAACGAGAAGGGCATCAAGGCCGGTGACCGGGTGCGGGTGTCGAGCAAGCGCGGGCACATCGATGCGGTGGCGGTGGTGACCAAGCGGATTCGCCCGCTACAGGTCAACAACCAGACTGTGCACCAGATCGGCATCCCGCTGCATTGGGGCTTCACCGGGTCTACGCGGCATGGCTACCTGACCAATACCCTGGTGCCATTCCTGGGTGACGGCAACACGCAGACGCCAGAGTCCAAGTCGTTCCTCGTCAAAGTGGAGAAACTCTGATGGCCAGCCAAGACATCATCGCCCGCTCGGCCACCACCACCGTACCGCCTTCGGTACGCCAGCAGCAGGAAGTCGCCAAGCTGATCGACACCACCAAGTGCATTGGCTGCAAGGCCTGCCAGGTGGCATGTTCGGAGTGGAACGAACTGCGTGACGAGGTCGGCCACAACCACGGCACCTACGACAACCCCCAGGACCTCACCGCCGAGACCTGGACCCTGATGCGCTTCACCGAGCACGAGCGCGACGACGGCAACCTGGAGTGGCTGATCCGCAAGGATGGCTGCATGCACTGCGCCGACCCAGGTTGCCTCAAGGCCTGCCCGAGCCCGGGGGCGATCATCAAGCACGCCAACGGCATCGTCGACTTCAACCAGGACCACTGCATCGGTTGCGGCTACTGCATCACCGGCTGCCCGTTCAATATCCCGCGCATCTCGCAGAAGGACCACAAGGCGTACAAGTGCACCCTGTGTTCCGATCGTGTGACCGTCGGCCTGGAGCCGGCCTGCGTGAAAACCTGCCCGACCGGGGCGATCGTGTTCGGCAGCAAGGACGAGATGAAGGTGCATGCCGCCGAGCGCATCGTCGACCTCAAGTCGCGGGGCTACGACAAGGCCGGGCTGTATGACCCGGACGGTGTCGGCGGCACCCACGTGATGTACGTGCTGCATCATGCCGACACGCCAAAGCTGTACGCCGGCCTGCCGGACCAGCCGGTGATCAGCCCGCTGGTGGGGTTGTGGAAGGGCTTCACCAAGCCGTTGGCGCTACTGGCCATGGGCGCGGCGGTGCTGGCCGGGTTCTTCCACTACGTGCGGGTTGGCCCGCAGCGGGTCGAGGAAGACGAACACCCGGCGCCAGCGGACGACGGCGTGCACCAGGTGGACCCGTCGGTGCACGTCTATGACCCGACCAAGCCTGCCGGCCAAGGGGAGCAGCGGCCATGAACGACAACAAACCCATCCTGCGCTACAACGCCAACGAGCGGACCAACCACTGGATCGTCGCCATCCTGTTCGTGACGGCCGGGCTGTCCGGGCTGGCGCTGTTCCACCCGGCGATGTTCTGGCTCAGCCACCTGTTCGGTGGCGGCCCTTGGACACGCATCTTGCACCCGTTCCTCGGGGTGGCGATGTTCGTGTTCTTCCTCGGCCTGGTGCTGCGTTTCTGGCGCGCCAACTTCATCACCGCCAACGACCGCCTGTGGCTGCGCCGCATCGATCGAGTGATGCTCAACAAGGAAGAGGGCGTGCCACCGATCGGCAAGTACAACGCCGGGCAGAAGCTGTTGTTCTGGACGCTGTTGCTGTGCATGTTGGTGTTGTTGCTTAGCGGCGTGGTGATCTGGCGTGCCTATTTCAGCCATTTCTTCGACATCGGCTCGATTCGCCTGGCGTCGCTTGCCCATGCGTTGGCGGGCTTCGTGCTGATCCTCAGCATCATCGTGCACATCTACGCCGGTATCTGGATCAAGGGCTCGGTCGGCGCCATGCTGCATGGCTGGGTCAGCCGGGCCTGGGCACGCAAGCATCATGAGTTGTGGTACCGCGAAGTGACCGGCGATAAAACGCCGAGCAATCACGGACGAAAAGAAGGATGAGCACTTGAGCACGATACTCGAACCTGGGCAGATCGAAGCGTCGGCGGTGATGCCGCCGTTTCTGCACCTGCCGCCCGCCAACCTGTTCGAACTGCGCGCCGCACGCCTGGAGCAGTTGGCCGAGGGCAATGCGCTTGGCGACTACCTGCGCTTGATTGCGCAACTGTGTCGCGTTCAGCAGCGGCTTGTGGATAACCCGCCTGGCAGTTTACCGGTGGCCGAGGAGCGTCAGCGCCTGTGCATAAGTCATGGGTTGCCGCCGCTGGCGGCTGACAGCCTGGTGCGCGAAGGGCCCTGGCTGGTCTGGTTGCAGGCGTTGCTCGAACACCTCGTCGATGTGGCCAACGGCCCACTGGGCGAGGCGTTGCAAGTGCTGCGAAGCAGTGATGACAACCAGCGCAAGGGTTGGGGCATTGCCTTGCTGGCTGGCCAGTACGATGCGGTGCCCGCAGCATTGGTGCCGTTCCTGGGGGCCGCGCTGCAGGCTGCCTGGTCCAGCTGGCTGCTGGCGCTGCCGACACCCGAGCTGAAACCCGCTGGCAGCCTGGCGCAGTGCCCGGCGTGTGGTTCGCCGGCGATGGCTGGGGTGGTGCGCAACCGTGGCAAACACAATGGTCTGCGCTACCTGGCCTGTTCACTGTGTGCCTGTGAATGGCATGTGGTGCGGGTCAAGTGCGTGTACTGCGAATCGAGCAAGGACCTGCGCTACACCAGCCTCGAGGATGACCGCCATGCACCGGGCAAGGCACCGCTACGGGCCGAGTGCTGCCCAGGGTGCGAAAGCTACCTGAAGCAGAACTACCTGGAAAACGATGCGGCGGCGGAGCCGCTGGCCGATGATCTGGCCAGCCTGGCGCTGGATATCCGCCTGGACGAGGAGGGCTTCCATCGGTTGGCTCCCAATCTGATGCTCGCGCCTGGGTAGTGTCTACACTGAAAGACCGAGTTGCCTTCTTCGCGGGCACGCCCGCTCCCACAAGGACCTATGCCGGCCCCGAGGCCTGTGGAGAACCCTGTGGGAGCGGGCATGACCGCGAAAGGGCCAAAACAGACAACGGATCAGTCCAAGGTAGTAC
>NZ_JYKS01000065.1 GCF_000935045.1 Pseudomonas sp. 10-1B | reverse complement strand
GCTCCCACAGCGGCTAGGCAGGCTGTTTAGTCTTCCTTGCCCTTGTTGCGCACCGCACGCTGCAGCTCGCGGTTGGAGTCGCGCTCGCGCACGGTGTCGCGCTTGTCGAATTCCTTCTTGCCCTTGCCCAGTGCAATTTCGCACTTGATCAGGTGCTTGCTCCAGTACAGCGCCAAGGCCACGCAGGTGTAACCCTTTTGCGCCACCGCAGCTTCCAGGCGCTCGAGCTCGCGCTTGTTCAGCAGCAGCTTGCGGGTGCGGATGGGGTCGGCGATGACGTGGGTGCTGGCGGTGGTCAGCGGGGTGATGTGGCTGCCGAACAGCCAGGCTTCACCGTCCTTGAGCAGCACGTAGCTGTCCACGAGGTGCGCCTTGCCGGCCCGCAGGCTTTTTACTTCCCAGCCGGACAGGACCAGCCCGGCCTCGAACTTGTGTTCGATGAAGTAATCGTGTCGCGCTTTCTTGTTCTGCGCGATGGTCCCGGTCGGATGTTTTTTTTGCTTAGCCATAGGGGCGGCATTATAGGCAAGTCCGCGCGTCGTTCGCTATGGGATTTCGGTGTGCTTGAGCCACTGCAATGAATACCGGACAATACAGGCCCTGTCTTGGTGACAGAACCTGTTTTCGGCACGCTGCGAAGCGCCGCCACCCAGCCTTGGAAGTGACGCCTGGATGACTACCCATATTCAACGCTCCGCCCTGCTGCCATACCCCGCCCAGGCGCTCTACGATCTGGTCAACGATGTGGCCAGCTATCCGCAGTTCCTGCCTTGGTGCTCGGCCTCGACGGTGATCGAAGTCAGCGAAACGGCCATGCGGGCCAAGGTGGAGGTGGCCAAGGGCGGCATGAGCCAGCACTTCGTTACGCGCAATGTACTGGTGCCGGGGCAGTCCATAGAAATGAACCTCGAGGAAGGCCCATTCACGCAGCTGCACGGTCTGTGGGTGTTCAAGCCGCTGGGTGAAAAGGCCTGCAAGATCAGCCTGGACCTGTCCTTCGATTATGCCGGGCCAATCGTGCGTGCCACGTTGGGGCCGCTGTTCAACCAGGCGGCCAACACCCTGGTCGATGCCTTCTGCCAGCGCGCCAAGCAATTGAATGCCTGACGGATAAGGCGCAAACAAAAAGCCCGGACCAAGTCCGGGCTTTTTTGCAACTGCAGGCCGATTACTGGATTTCCAGCGGCGCTGGGGTCGGCACCGGGGTGGTCTCGATGGTGTCGATCTCGCGCTGGATGGACTCTTCCACCGAGCCGGGCTTGGCCGGTTTTTCAGGCTGCGCTGCTGGCTGCTCTGGTTGGGCCGTCGGGCTGACCGTGGTGTCGCCGCTGCCACCGAGGATTTCCTGGTCGCGGCTGACGCCTGGCATGAAGTCGCCAGATAGGCTGACCAATTGGTCGCTTTCGTTGAAGAACACACTCATGCGCTCTTGCTGACGTTTGCCGCCACCTGGTTGCAGGCTGTACAAGTAATCCCACCGGTTGGTGTTGAAGGTATCCTGAATCAGCGGGTTGCCCATGATAAACCTTACTTGCCGTCGGGTCATTCCGGGGCGTAATTGGTCTATCATGTCTTGCGTGACGACATTGCCCTGCTGGATGTCGATTTTGTAAACCCCGGGAAACGAGCAACCGGCGAGTGCGAGCAGTCCCACAAAGGTGAGGCTGGTTAGCAAGAGCTTGGTGTTTTGCATCGGTGGGCGACTTCCACTATCTTGGCTGGACAACGTAAACCCCGATCATACCCGTATTAAGAGAAGCTGCGAAGCAGCATCGGCGAGAAAGCTGACCATGGTTGAAAATAGCGAATTGCGCAAAGCCGGTCTCAAGGTGACCCTGCCTCGAGTCAAGATCCTTCAGATGCTCGACTCCACCGAGCAGCGTCACATGAGTGCCGAGGATGTCTACAAGGCGCTGATGGAAGCTGGCGAGGACGTAGGCCTGGCCACCGTCTATCGCGTGCTGACCCAGTTCGAGGCGGCGGGGCTGGTGGTTCGCCACAACTTCGACGGCGGTCACGCAGTGTTCGAGCTGGCCGATGGCGGTCACCACGACCATATGGTCAACGTGGATACCAGCGAAGTCATCGAGTTCATGGACGCCGCGATCGAGAAGCGCCAGCGCGAAATCGTGGAGGAGCACGGTTTCGAACTGGTGGACCACAATCTGGTTCTGTACGTGCGTAAGAAGAAGTAACGATTTTTATCGTTATGAATGCAAAGGCGACCTTCGGGTCGCCTTTGTGCTTTATGGAGGGGTTGGAAGGTGTGTTGTCGGTGCTGGCCTCTTCGCGGGCGCGCCCGCTCCCACAGGTACACCACAGGTTTCAGGGCCGGTGATCATCCTGTGAATGGGGCTGCTTTGCAGCCCATCGCCGCGGTTCGTCGCCACGACAAGCCAGCTCCCACAGGGACTGCGCAAAGCTTGAGGTCTGCACTGTTCCTGTGGGAGCCCGGCTTGTCGTGGCGACGAACCGCGGCGATGGGCCGCAAAGCGGCCCCAAATTGCTTGACTGACAGGCATTAGGGTCAGACCCTGCCGCTCACGACCATCTTGCGTGCATGCGCCAGGGATTCCTTGGTCAGGTCGATGCCGCCCAGCATCCGCGCCACTTCCTCCACCCGCTCGCGTTTGCCCAGGCTGGCCACGGCGGTGTGGGTGGTTTCGCTGTTACGCACCTTGTGCACGAACAGGTGGTGGTGGCCTTGCGCTGCCACCTGTGGCAGGTGGGTCACTGTCAGCACCTGGCCGCGTTCGCCAAGGCGGCGCAGCAATTGGCCGACGATTTCAGCGGTAGGCCCGCCGATGCCCACGTCGACTTCATCGAACACCAGGGTGGGAATGCGCGATGTCTGTGCGGTGATCACCTGGATCGCCAGGCTGATACGTGACAGCTCGCCGCCCGAGGCTACCTTGGCCAAGCCCTTGAGGGGTTGGCCGGGGTTGGCGCTGACCAGTAGCTCGATCTGCTCAAGGCCATGGGGCGACAGGTCTGCGCCCTCGTTGGGCGTCAGCTCGATACAGAAGCGCCCGCCCGGCATGCCCAGGCGCTGGATTTCCTGTTCCACGGCCACCGCCAGTTGCTGCGCGGCCTGCTGGCGCAGGGCGCTGAGCTCGACGGCCTTCTCTTTATAGTGCTGGGCATAGGCGGCCAGCTCTTCGCCCAGCCGCTCGATCGACTCGTCACTGGCGTTCAGGCCTTCGAGCTCTTCCATCAACTGCTGCTGTAGGTGTGGCAGTTCGGTCGGGTGCACGCGGTGCTTGCGCGCCAGGGTATAGATAGTGTCGAGGCGCTCTTCCAGGGCCTGCAGGCGCATCGGGTCGGCGTCGAAGTTGTCGAGGAAGCGGTTGAGCTCGCCCACGGCTTCCTCGACCTGGATCTGTGCGCTGGCGATCAGGTTGGCCGCTTCGCCCAGTGCCTTGGGCGAGTTGCTGGCAGCGCCCAGCCGGTTGAGGCTGGAAGTGAGGGCGCTGAGCACATTGCCCGAGTCGCTCTCGCTGCACTGGTCGATAACCTGACGGCAGATGCCGAACAGGGCTTCGGCGCTGGTCAGGTTCTTGTGTTCCTGCTCCAGCTGCTCCAGTTCGTGTTCGCCCAGGCCGAGGTTGTCCAGCTCTTCCAGCTGGTAGCTCAGTAACTGATGGCGGGCGCGCTGCTCGTCACCGGAATTGGACAGCCGCTCCAGCTCCAGGCGGGTCTGGTTCCAGCGTTTGGCCGCAAGCTGCACCTGGCGGGCCAGGTCGACAGCCCCGGCGTACTCGTCGAGCAGGCGGCGGTGGGTGTCGGTCTTGAGCAGTGACTGGTGCTCGTGCTGGCTGTGGATGTCGATCAGCAGCTCGCCAAGAGCCTTGAGGTCGCCGAGCGGGCAGGGCGTGCCGTTGATGTAACCGCGGCTGCGGCCTTCGGCGGTGATCACCCGGCGCAGGATGCACAGGCCGTCGTTGTCCAGGTCGCGCTCGGCCAGCCAGGCATGCGCCTCGGGGATGTCCACCAGGTCGAAGGTGGCGAGGATGTCTGCCTTGTCGGTGCCGGGGCGCACCACGCCACTGTCGGCCCGGTCGCCCAGGGCCAGGCCGAGGGCGTCGAGCATGATCGATTTGCCGGCGCCGGTCTCGCCGGTGATGACGGACATGCCGCGGGCGATTTCGAGGTCGAGGTGCTCGACGATGGCGTAGTTGTGAATGGACAGATGCACCAGCATGAGGGCAGCTCCCGAAAGTCATGTCTGGTTATTTATACAGTACTTTTTTCAGGCCTGCCAATGCCCCTTGGCAGATTCTGTCGCAGCCCGGAAAACCACCTTGCCCCTTGAAGCTGGTTTTTCCGGCCCCATATAGGCGACATCCAAGGCGAGCCTGGCTCGCAGTCCACAAAATTGCGCAGGAGAGACCCCATGGCTGACGAACAGCTGAACGAAAAAGACCTTAACGTTGAAGAAACTGGTGCAGAAACCACTGCTGACGCCCGTGTTCTGGAACTCGAGGAACAGCTGGCCGCCGCCAAGGACCAGTCGCTGCGCGCCGTAGCCGACTTGCAGAACGTACGCCGTCGTGCCGAGCAGGATGTCGAGAAAGCCCACAAGTTCGCCCTGGAGAAGTTTTCCAGCGACCTGCTGCCGGTGATCGACAGCCTGGAACTGGCCCTGGCCCACTCCAGTGCCGACGATGAGCACGTCAAGCAGATCCGCGAAGGCGTCGAGCTGACCCTGAAGATGTTCCAGGACACCCTCAAGCGCTACAACCTCGAAGCTGTCGACCCGCACGGCCAGCCGTTCAACCCTGAGCACCACCAGGCCATGGCCATGCAGGAAAACGCCGAGGTAGAACCGAACAGCGTGCTGAACGTGTTCCAGAAGGGTTACCTGCTGAACGGCCGCCTGCTGCGCCCCGCCATGGTGGTGGTCAGCAAGGCGCCGAGCGCGGCGCAACCCTCGATCAATGAAAAGGCTTGAAATCCGTCGGGGCATCCCCATCTAGGTGTCAAGCCTTCAAGTATTACCGCAGTTGGCCAAAGTAGTCGCTGCTACCAAATTCAAGTTTCGGGAGAGTTAACATGGGCAAAATTATCGGTATCGACCTGGGGACCACTAACTCGTGCGTCTCCGTGCTGGAAAACGGTAACGTCAAGGTCATCGAAAACGCCGAGGGTGCGCGTACCACCCCTTCGATCGTGGCCTACGCCAACGACGGCGAAATCCTGGTCGGCCAGTCGGCCAAGCGCCAGGCCGTCACCAACCCGCACAACACCCTGTTCGCAGTGAAGCGCCTGATCGGCCGCCGCTTCGAAGAAGACGTCGTGCAGAAAGACATCAAGCTGGTGCCGTACAAGATCGTCAAGGCCAGCAACGGCGACGCCTGGGTGCAGGCCAGCGGCAAGGACATGGCGCCACCGCAGATCAGCGCTGAAGTCCTGAAGAAAATGAAGAAGACCGCCGAAGACTACCTCGGCGAGCCAGTCACCGAAGCGGTCATCACCGTTCCGGCCTACTTCAACGACAGTCAGCGTCAGGCCACCAAAGACGCCGGCCGTATCGCTGGCCTGGACGTAAAACGTATCATCAACGAACCGACCGCCGCTGCGCTGGCCTATGGCATGGACAAGGCCAAGGGCGACCACACCGTCATCGTTTATGACCTGGGTGGCGGTACCTTCGACGTGTCGGTCATCGAAATCGCTGAAGTCGACGGTGAGCACCAGTTCGAAGTACTGGCCACCAACGGTGACACCTTCCTGGGTGGTGAAGACTTCGACATGCGCTTGATCGACTACCTCGTCGACGAGTTCAAGAAAGAGTCCGGCATGGACCTGAAGAACGATCCGCTGGCTCTGCAGCGCCTGAAAGAAGCCGCTGAAAAGGCCAAGATCGAGCTGTCGTCCGCCCAGTCGACCGACGTCAACCTGCCGTACATCACTGCAGATGCTACCGGTCCGAAGCACCTGAACGTGAAGATCTCCCGCGCCAAGCTGGAGTCGCTGGTCGAAGACCTGGTTGCCCGTACCATCGAGCCTTGCCGCATCGCCCTGAAAGACGCCGGTATCGACGCCAGCAAGATCGACGACGTGATCCTGGTCGGTGGCCAGACCCGTATGCCGCTGGTGCAGAAAGCCGTTGCCGACTTCTTCGGTAAAGAAGCGCGCAAGGACGTCAACCCGGACGAAGCCGTGGCCATGGGTGCTGCCATCCAGGGCGCCGTGCTGGCCGGTGACGTGAAGGACGTACTGCTGCTGGACGTCAGCCCGCTGACCCTGGGTATCGAAACCATGGGTGGCGTGATGACTTCGCTGATCGAGAAGAACACCACCATTCCGACCAAGAAGTCGCAGGTGTTCTCGACTGCCGACGACAACCAGGGCGCCGTGACCATTCACGTGCTGCAAGGTGAGCGTAAGCAGGCTGCACAGAACAAGTCGCTGGGCAAGTTCGACCTGGCTGACATCCCGCCGGCTCCGCGTGGCGTTCCGCAGATCGAAGTGACCTTCGACATCGACGCCAACGGCATCCTGCACGTCAGCGCCAAAGACAAGGCCACCGGCAAGTCGCAGTCGATCGTGATCAAGGCCAACTCCGGCCTGTCGGACGAAGAAATCGAGCGCATGGTGCGTGATGCCGAGGCCAACGCCGAGGAAGACCGCAAGTTCGAAGAGCTGGCCGCTGCCCGTAACCAGGGTGACGCGCTGGTGCACTCGACCCGCAAGATGGTCGCTGACGCTGGTGACAAGGTTACCGCCGAAGAGAAAACCGCCATCGAGGCTGCTGTCGTTGCCCTGGAAGCCGCTGTCAAAGGCGACGACAAGGCTGCGATCGACGCCAAGGTTGAGGAGCTGTCCAAGGTCTCGGCGCCGGTTGCCCAGAAGATGTATGCCGAGCAGTCGGCTGAACAGCCTCAGGGCGGCGCACAGCAGGCCGAACCGGAAGCCAAGCACGATGACGTGGTTGACGCCGAGTTCGAAGAAGTGAAAGGCGACGACAAGAAGTAATCGTTGCATGTTGTCGGCCAGTTCATCGCCGTTTGCCGGTGAACTGGTAGGATGTCGCCGCGCGGGGGCTTGCTCCCGCGTTGGCGTATCTGGAATTCAAGAATTTACAGCATCTGTCAGCGGCCCTTGGATGGGCGGGCAGGTGCTGACGGCGCGGCGTAAATGCCGAACGCCCAACAAGGTGCAAATGACCTATGTCCAAGCGTGATTATTATGAGGTCCTGGGTGTCGAGCGCGGCGCCAGCGAATCTGACCTCAAGAAGGCTTACCGCCGTCTGGCGATGAAGTACCACCCGGACCGCAACCCGGGCGATAAGGAATCGGAAGACAAGTTCAAGGAGGCCAACGAGGCCTACGAAGTGCTGTCTGACGCCAGCAAGCGCGCGGCGTTCGACCAGTACGGCCATGCTGGCGTCGACCCGAGCATGGGTGGCGGTGGTGCCGGCTTCGGTGGCGCCAACTTCTCCGACATCTTCGGTGACGTGTTCAGTGACTTCTTCGGTGGTGGTCGCGGCGGCGGACGTGGCGGTGCCCAGCGCGGCAGCGACTTGCGCTACACCCTGGAGCTGAACCTGGAAGAAGCGGTGCGCGGCACCACGGTCAGTATCCGCGTGCCGACCCTGGTCAACTGCCAGCCTTGCGATGGCTCCGGCGCCAAGAAGGGCTCGACCCCGTCGACCTGCCCGACCTGTGGCGGCATCGGCCAGGTGCGTATGCAGCAAGGCTTCTTCTCGGTGCAGCAGACCTGCCCGCGCTGCCATGGCCAGGGCAAGATCATTACCGATCCGTGCACCTCGTGCCACGGCGAAGGCCGCGTCGAGGAATACAAGACGCTGTCGGTCAAGGTGCCGGCGGGTGTCGACACTGGCGACCGCATCCGCCTGTCGGGCGAGGGCGAGGCCGGCACCCATGGTGGCCCGACCGGCGACCTGTATGTGGTGATCAACGTGCGTGAGCACGAGATCTTCCAGCGCGATGGCAAGCACCTGTACTGCGAAGTACCGATCAGCTACACCGATGCTGCCCTGGGTGGCGAGCTGGAAGTGCCGACCCTCGATGGTCGCGTGAAGCTGAAAATTCCGGAAGGCACCCAGACCGGCAAGCAGTTCCGCCTGCGTGGCAAGGGTGTGGCGCCGGTGCGTGGCGGTGGTGCGGGAGACCTGCTGTGCCGTGTGGCGGTGGAAACCCCGGTCAACCTCAGCCGCCGCCAGCGCGAATTGCTCGAAGAGCTGCGTGACTCGCTGGAAGGCGACAGTTCCCATTCGCCCAAGGCCAATGGCTGGTTCGATGGCGTGAAGCGCTTCTTCGGCGATCTCTGACAAGGAAATGGCTATGCGACGTATTGCAGTGATGGGCGCGGCAGGGCGGATGGGCAAGACCCTGGTCGAGGCCGTGCAGCAGCAGGCGCCCCAGGCGGGCCTGACGGCAGCGATCGACCGCCCGGACAGCACCCTGGTGGGCGCCGATGCGGGTGAGCTGGCGGCCCTGGGCCGTATTGGTGTGCCGATTTCCGACGACCTGGCCAAGGTGGTCGACGAGTTCGACGTGCTGATCGACTTCACTCACCCTTCGGTGACCCTGAAGAACCTGGCGTTCTGCCGCAAGGCGGGCAAGGCCATGGTCATCGGCACCACTGGCTTCACCCCGGAAGAGAAGCAACAGTTGGCCGAGGCCGGCAAGGAAATCCCGATCGTCTTCGCTGCCAACTTCAGCGTCGGCGTCAACCTGTGCCTGAAGCTGCTGGATACCGCGGCGCGGGTGCTGGGTGACGATGTGGATATCGAGATCCTCGAGGCGCACCACCGGCATAAGGTCGATGCGCCGTCGGGCACCGCGCTGCGCATGGGCGAAGTGGTTGCCCAGGCGTTGGGCCGTGATCTGCAGGAAGTGGCCGTGTATGGCCGCGAAGGGCAGACCGGTGCGCGTGAGCGCCAGACTATCGGCTTCGCCACTGTGCGTGCTGGTGATGTGGTGGGTGACCACACTGTGTTGTTCGCGGCCGAAGGCGAGCGCGTGGAGATCACGCACAAGGCCTCCAGCCGCATGACCTTCGCCAAGGGCGCCGTGCGTGCGGCGCTGTGGCTGGATGGGCGCGAGCCTGGCCTGTATGACATGCAGGATGTGCTCGAACTGCGCTAAACCGTGATAGCGGTGTTGGCTTCTTCGCGGGCTCGCCCGCTCCCACAGGTATTGCACCGGTTTCAGGATCTGAAGTGGTCCCTGTGGGAGCGGGCAAGCCCGCGAAGAAGCAACCGCCGATCTCAACCTGTCGCATCGATGTGTTTTAGAGACACATCCACGGTAGACCGAAAACGCACTTTTCTGTAAGCTACAGCTTTAGTGTGTCCACTAAAAGCGCGCAGCGAATTGAATTCAGCACATGAAAGCGGGGTGACGTGTCCATACGTCACTCCGCTTTTTTGCAACCTGCGATCGCCCTTTCATGCTTGATTTACGGGAGGTCTTCTTGACAAAGCCAGCCATACTCGCCCTTGCCGACGGCAGTATTTTCCGCGGTGAAGCTATCGGTGCCGACGGTCAGACCGTTGGTGAGGTGGTATTCAACACCGCTATGACCGGCTACCAGGAAATCCTTACAGACCCTTCCTACGCGCAGCAAATCGTTACCCTGACCTACCCGCACATCGGCAACACCGGCACTACCCCGGAAGACGCCGAGTCGAACCGTGTCTGGTCCGCTGGCCTGGTCATCCGTGACCTGCCGCTGCTGGCCAGCAACTGGCGCAACACCCAGTCGCTGCCTGAGTACCTCAAGGCCAACAACGTCGTCGCCATCGCCGGCATCGACACCCGTCGCCTGACCCGAATCCTGCGTGAAAAGGGCGCTCAGAACGGCTGCATCCTCGCCGGTGACAACATCAGCGAAGAAGCCGCCATCGCCGCTGCCCGCGCCTTCCCGGGCCTGAAGGGCATGGACCTGGCCAAGGTGGTTTCCACCACCGAGCGCTACGAGTGGCGCTCCAGCGTGTGGGAACTGAAAACCGACAGCCACCCGACCATCGAAGCCGCCGACCTGCCGTACCACGTGGTCGCCTACGACTACGGCGTCAAGCTGAACATCCTGCGCATGCTGGTTGCCCGTGGCTGCCGCGTGAGCGTGGTGCCGGCCCAGACTCCAGCCAGCGAAGTGCTGGCACTCAACCCGGACGGCGTGTTCCTGTCCAACGGCCCTGGTGACCCCGAGCCGTGCGACTACGCCATCCAGGCGATCAAGGACATCCTCGAGACCGAGATCCCGGTATTCGGCATCTGCCTCGGCCACCAGCTGCTGGCCCTGGCTTCCGGTGCCAAGACCGTGAAAATGGGCCACGGCCACCACGGTGCCAACCACCCGGTCCAGGACCTGGATACCGGCGTGGTCATGATCACCAGCCAGAACCACGGCTTTGCCGTTGACGAAGCTACCCTGCCGGGTAACGTCCGCGCCATCCACAAGTCGCTGTTCGACGGCACCCTGCAGGGTATCGAGCGTACCGACAAGAGCGCGTTCAGCTTCCAGGGCCACCCTGAAGCGAGCCCAGGCCCGACCGACGTCGCGCCACTGTTCGATCGTTTCATCGATGCCATGGCCAAGCGCCGCTGAGCATCCTGCTTCAAGGCCCCGGGCCGGCATCTGCCGCGCCCGGTAGCGCCTGACCCAGATTGTTCAAAGCGGCTTGCCGACTGACCCCGGATTTGAGTGACAACTATGCCAAAACGTACAGACATCAAAAGCATCCTGATTCTCGGCGCCGGCCCGATCGTGATCGGCCAGGCCTGCGAATTCGACTACTCCGGCGCCCAGGCCTGCAAGGCCCTGCGCGAGGAAGGTTTCCGCGTCATCCTGGTGAACTCCAACCCAGCCACCATCATGACCGACCCGGCCATGGCCGACGCCACCTACATCGAGCCGATCAAGTGGCAGTCGGTGGCCAAGATCATCGAAAAAGAGCGCCCTGATGCACTGCTGCCGACCATGGGCGGCCAGACCGCACTGAACTGCGCCCTGGACCTGGAGCGCCATGGCGTTCTGGAAAAGTTCGGCGTGGAAATGATCGGTGCCAACGCCGACACCATCGACAAGGCCGAAGACCGTTCGCGCTTCGACAAGGCGATGAAGGCCATCGGCCTGGAGTGCCCGCGCTCCGGTATCGCCCACAGCATGGAAGAAGCCAACGCTGTCCTCGAGCGCCTGGGCTTCCCGTGCATCATCCGCCCGTCGTTCACCATGGGCGGCACCGGTGGTGGTATCGCCTACAACCGTGAAGAGTTCGAAGAAATCTGCGCCCGCGGTCTGGACCTGTCGCCGACCAAGGAACTGCTGATCGACGAATCGCTGATCGGCTGGAAGGAATACGAGATGGAGGTGGTCCGCGACAAGAAGGACAACTGCATCATCGTCTGCTCGATCGAGAACTTCGACCCGATGGGCGTGCACACCGGTGACTCGATCACCGTTGCCCCGGCACAGACCCTGACCGACAAGGAATACCAGATCATGCGCAACGCCTCGCTGGCGGTGCTGCGTGAAATCGGTGTGGAAACCGGCGGTTCCAACGTGCAGTTCGGTATCTGCCCGAACACCGGCCGCATGGTCGTGATCGAAATGAACCCGCGCGTTTCGCGCTCCTCGGCACTGGCCTCCAAGGCCACCGGCTTCCCGATCGCCAAGATCGCTGCCAAGCTGGCTGTCGGCTACACCCTCGACGAACTGCAGAACGACATCACCGGCGGCCGCACCCCGGCGTCCTTCGAGCCGTCGATCGACTACGTCGTCACCAAGCTGCCACGCTTCGCCTTCGAGAAATTCCCCAAGGCCGACGCCCGCCTGACCACCCAGATGAAGTCCGTGGGTGAAGTCATGGCCATCGGCCGTACCTTCCAGGAGTCGCTGCAAAAAGCCCTGCGCGGCCTGGAAGTCGGCGCCTGCGGCCTCGACCCGAAAGTCGACCTGGCCAGCCCGGAAGCCAGCAGCATCCTCAAGCGCGAGCTGACCGTACCGGGCGCCGAGCGTATCTGGTACGTGGCCGACGCCATGCGTGCCGGCATGACCTGCGAGCAGATCTTCGACCTGACCGGCATCGACATGTGGTTCCTGGTGCAGATGGAAGACCTGATCAAGGAAGAAGAGAAGGTCAAGACCCTGGCCCTGTCGGCGATCGACAAGGACTACATGCTGCGCCTCAAGCGCAAGGGCTTCTCCGACCAGCGCCTGGCCAAGCTGCTGGGCATCACCGACAAGAACCTGCGCCGCCACCGCCACAAGCTGGAAGTGTTCCCGGTGTACAAGCGCGTCGACACCTGCGCTGCCGAGTTCGCCACCGACACCGCCTACCTGTACTCCACCTACGAGGAAGAGTGCGAGGCCAACCCGTCGACCCGCGACAAGATCATGATCCTGGGTGGCGGCCCGAACCGTATCGGCCAAGGTATCGAGTTCGACTACTGCTGCGTACACGCCGCTCTGGCGCTGCGTGAAGACGGTTACGAGACCATCATGGTCAACTGCAACCCAGAAACCGTCTCTACCGACTACGACACCTCCGACCGCCTGTACTTCGAGCCGCTGACCCTGGAAGACGTGCTGGAAGTGTGCCGCGTCGAGAAGCCGAAAGGCGTGATCGTCCACTACGGTGGCCAGACCCCGCTGAAACTGGCTCGCGCCCTGGAAGAAGCCGGCGTACCGATCATCGGTACCAGCCCTGACGCCATCGACCGCGCCGAAGACCGTGAGCGCTTCCAGCAGATGGTTCAGCGCCTGAGCCTGCTGCAGCCGCCAAACGCTACCGTGCGCAGCGAAGACGAAGCCATTCGCGCTGCCGGCAGCATCGGTTACCCGCTGGTGGTGCGCCCGTCCTACGTACTGGGCGGCCGCGCGATGGAGATCGTCTACGAACTGGACGAGCTCAAGCGCTACCTGCGTGAGGCGGTACAGGTGTCCAACGACAGCCCGGTACTGCTCGACCACTTCCTCAACTGCGCCATCGAGATGGACGTGGACGCGGTCTGCGACGGCACCGACGTGGTGATCGGCGCGATCATGCAGCACATCGAACAGGCCGGCGTTCACTCCGGTGACTCGGCGTGCTCGCTGCCACCTTACTCGCTGAGCAAGGAAGTGCAGGACGAAGTCCGCGTACAGGTCAAGAAAATGGCCCTGGAGCTGGGCGTGGTCGGCCTGATGAACGTGCAGCTGGCCCTGCAGGGCGACAAGATCTACGTGATCGAAGTCAACCCGCGTGCCTCGCGTACCGTGCCGTTCGTGTCCAAGTGCATCGGCACTTCCCTGGCGATGATCGCGGCCCGCGTCATGGCTGGCAAAACCCTGAAAGAGCTGGGCTTCACCCAGGAAATCATCCCGAACTTCTACAGCGTCAAGGAAGCCGTCTTCCCGTTCGCCAAGTTCCCGGGGGTTGACCCGATCCTCGGCCCTGAGATGAAATCGACCGGTGAAGTCATGGGTGTCGGCGACAGCTTCGGTGAAGCCTTCGCCAAGGCCCAGATGGGTGCCAGCGAAGTGCTGCCGACCGGCGGTACCGCGTTCATCAGTGTGCGTGACGACGACAAGCCGCAAGTGGCTGGCGTTGCCCGCGACCTGATCGCCCTGGGCTTCGAAGTGGTTGCAACTGCCGGCACCGCCAAGGTCATCGAGGCGGCAGGCCTGAAAGTGCGCCGTGTGAACAAGGTGACCGAAGGTCGTCCGCACGTGGTCGACATGATCAAGAACGACGAAGTGTCGCTGATCATCAACACCACCGAAGGTCGCCAGTCGATCGCCGATTCCTACTCGATTCGTCGCAATGCGCTGCAGCACAAGATTTACTGCACCACCACCATTGCGGCCGGTGAAGCCATCTGCGAAGCGCTGAAATTCGGTCCGGAAAAGACCGTTCGTCGCTTGCAGGATCTGCATGCAGGACTGAAAGCATGAGCATTACCAAGTACCCAATGACCGTCCAGGGCGCGCGCGCCCTGGAAGAGGAGCACCTGTTCCTGAGCAAGACCGAGCGCCCGCGCCTGAGCCAGGCCATCGGCGAAGCGCGCGAGCTGGGCGACCTCAAGGAAAACGCCGAATACCATGCCGCCCGTGAGGAGCAGGGCATGGTCGAGGCACGTATCCGCGATATCGAAGGCCGCCTGCAGAACTCGGTGGTGATCGACGTGACCACCATTGCCCACACTGGCAAGGTTATCTTCGGCACTACCGTGGACCTGGAGAACACCGAGACCGGTGACCAGGTGACCTACCAGATCGTTGGCGAGGATGAAGCCGACATCAAGAAGGGCAAGCTCTCGGCGAGTGCACCGATCGCCCGCGCCATCATCGGCAAGGAAGAAGGTGATATCGTCGTCGTCAAGACGCCTAGCGGCACGGTCGAGTACGAGATTGTCGAAGTCAAGCACATCTGACCGGCGCCAGCGGGCGCCATCCCTTGAGGGGATCCTCTGGCAACTGGCCCAGGTTTTCTGGGTCGGGGGCCTGTGGGTGTTTCACGTGGGGCTGGTGCCTGCGCTCAAGGTCAGTGGCCTGGCGCCGCTGCTGGTGCAGGATATCGCCGGGCAGATCGACCGCTGGTTGATCGGCGTGGCGCTGCTAGGCTTGTTGACCCAGCTGGCAGTGCTGGCGAGGGTGGACGGTTTGGCGGCCTGGTGGCGGCAGTTCCGTGGCCAGATGCTGTTGCTCGGCTTCGGTGCCTGTGTGGGGTACTACACCTTGCGCTATGGCATTTCCGTGGGTGAGCGCTGGCAGATGTTCTGTTTCCTGGTATTGGGCTTTTCCGGCATCGTGCTGGTGGCCCAGCCGGTGCCGGTCAGGGCGCGGCGCTAGCCCAATGGCTCGGTTCCATGTGGGAGCGGCCTTGTGTCGCGAAAGGGCTGCAAGGCAGCCCCAGCAATATCTGCGCAAGTGCTGATATCCGGGGGGGCCGCTTTGCGGCCCTATCGCGACACAAGGCCGCTCCCACAGGTGCCCTGTCAGGCTGAGAACACCTTGCCGTTACTTGTAACGGTGGATGTTGGACAGCTGCTTGTTCGGCTGTGGGTTCTTGCGGTAGATCAGGGCTTTCTTGCCGATGGTCTGCACCAGCTCGGCGCGGCCGGCCTTGCACAGTTCTGCGATGGTTTCGGCGCGTTCTTCGCGGTCTTCCGAGCGAATCTCGACCTTGATCAGTTCATGGTCGGCCAGAGCGCGTTCCAGCTCGGCGATGACGCCTTCATTCAAACCGTTGCCAGCAACGATCAGGACCGGCTTCAGGTCATGACCAATGGACTTGTATTGCTTCTTCTGCTCGTTATTGAGCGGCATAATCTGACCCTTTCCGTCTGATTCTGTAAAATTGACCGGCATTTTACCCGAGGGCCACCGGCTCCGCCCAGTCAATCACGACGCATATCATCGAGGTGCCCCGTGGTACAACGTTCCAAAAGCAGCGCAAACTGGCTGCGAGAGCATTTCAACGATCCTTTTGTGAAACAGGCGCAGAAGGATGGCTACCGTTCGCGTGCGAGCTACAAACTGCTCGAGATCCAGGAGAAGGATCGCCTGATCCGTCCCGGCATGAGCGTAATCGACCTCGGTGCGGCCCCTGGTGGCTGGTCGCAGGTGACCAGTCGTCTGATTGGTGGCCAGGGCCGCCTGATCGCTTCCGACATCCTGGAAATGGACGCCATCGCCGACGTGACCTTCATTCAGGGCGACTTTACCCAGGACGAGGTGCTGCAGCGTATTCTCGAGGCGGTCGGCGATTCGCATGTGGACCTTGTGATTTCCGACATGGCCCCCAATATGAGTGGTACGCCCGCAGTGGACATCCCGCGTGCGATGTTCCTGTGCGAACTGGCCCTCGATCTGGCGACTCGCGTACTCAAGCCCGGCGGCGACTTCCTGATCAAGATCTTCCAGGGCGAAGGCTTTGACGTGTACCTCAAGGACGTGCGCAGCAAGTTCGACAAGGTACAGATGCGCAAGCCGTCGTCGTCGCGGGACCGTTCCCGCGAGCAATACCTGTTGGGCAGGGGCTTCAAAGGGGCGTGAAAGGTGTCAAGCGGGGTGGCCGATAGTTAATTCCAATCGGCCACTGCGTCAGGATCGTCCGAACTTCGTGTAGTCTAGCTTTCACAAAGGGTTACAGACGGTGCCTGCGTCTGCGTAGGTAATGTAGTAAGTTAGGGCGATGAATATCATGCGAGGCACGGCTGCGTCGTGCGCCGGCCTCAGAGGGTAGCGAATTGAACGACATGGCAAAGAATCTGATCCTGTGGTTGATCATCGCGGCTGTCCTGGTGACGGTGATGAACAACTTCTCCAGCCCTAACGAGCCGCAGACCCTCAACTATTCCGACTTTATCCAGCAGGTCAAGGATGGCAAGGTCGAGCGGGTTACCGTCGACGGCTACATCATTACCGGCAAGCGCGCCGACGGCGACAACTTCAAGACCGTGCGCCCGGCCATTACCGACAACGGCCTGATCGGCGACCTGGTCGACAACCACGTCATCGTCGAGGGCAAGCAGCCCGAGCAGCAGAGCATCTGGACGCAACTGCTGGTGGCGAGCTTCCCGATCCTGGTGATCATTGCCGTGTTCATGTTCTTCATGCGCCAGATGCAAGGCGGTGCGGGCGGCAAGGGCGGGCCGATGAGCTTCGGCAAGAGCAAGGCGCGCCTGCTGTCCGAAGACCAGGTCAAGACCACCCTGGCCGACGTGGCAGGTTGTGACGAAGCCAAGGAAGAAGTGGGCGAGCTGGTCGAATTCCTGCGCGACCCGGGCAAGTTCCAGCGCCTGGGTGGCCGTATTCCGCGCGGTGTGCTGATGGTTGGCCCGCCCGGTACCGGTAAGACCCTGCTGGCCAAGGCCATCGCCGGTGAGGCGAAGGTGCCGTTCTTCACCATTTCCGGTTCGGACTTCGTGGAAATGTTCGTCGGTGTCGGTGCCAGCCGTGTGCGCGACATGTTCGAGCAGGCCAAGAAGCACGCCCCGTGCATCATCTTCATCGACGAGATCGACGCCGTTGGTCGCCACCGTGGCGCCGGCATGGGCGGTGGTCACGACGAGCGTGAGCAAACCCTCAACCAGTTGCTGGTAGAGATGGACGGCTTCGAAATGAACGATGGCATCATCGTCATCGCCGCCACCAACCGCCCGGACGTGCTGGACCCGGCGCTGCTGCGCCCCGGCCGCTTCGACCGCCAGGTAGTGGTTGGCCTGCCGGACATCCGCGGTCGCGAACAGATCCTCAAGGTGCACATGCGCAAGGTGCCGGTCGGCGAGAACGTCAACCCGGCGGTCATCGCCCGTGGTACCCCAGGCTTCTCCGGTGCCGACCTGGCCAACCTGGTCAACGAGGCCTCGCTGTTCGCCGCGCGTTCCAACAAGCGCCTGGTCGAAATGAAAGAGTTCGAACTGGCCAAGGACAAGATCATGATGGGCGCCGAGCGCAAGACCATGGTCATGTCCGAGAAGGAAAAACAGAACACCGCCTACCACGAGGCTGGCCATGCCATCGTCGGTCGCCTGGTGCCTGAGCACGACCCGGTCTACAAGGTGTCGATCATTCCGCGTGGTCGTGCCCTGGGTGTGACCATGTTCCTGCCGGAAGAAGACCGCTACAGCCTGTCCAAGCGCGCCCTGATCAGCCAGATCTGCTCGCTGTACGGCGGCCGTATCGCCGAGGAAATGACCTTGGGCTTCGATGGTGTCACCACCGGTGCTTCCAACGACATCATGCGTGCCAGCCAGATCGCTCGCAACATGGTGACCAAGTGGGGCCTCTCCGAGAAGCTCGGTCCGCTGATGTATGCAGAGGAAGAGGGCGAGGTATTCCTCGGTCGCAGTGCCGGCAGCCAGCACGCCAGTGTATCCGGCGAGACAGCCAAGCTGATCGACTCCGAGGTGCGCAGCATCATCGATCACTGCTATGCCACTGCCAAGCAGTTGCTGATCGACAACCGCGACAAGCTCGAAGCGATGACCGAAGCACTGATGAAGTATGAGACCATTGATGCCGATCAGATTGACGACATCATGGCTGGGCGTACGCCACGCGAACCGCGTGATTGGGACGATGACAAGAACTCGGGCACTCCTGCGGCCCAGGATGATCGTCCGGAATCGCCAATCGGCGGCCCGGCAGCTCAACACTAAGGGCATCTATGAGCTCAGTGCAGTACCCAACCCGGTTGCCTTGCGGCAACCGGGTTCTTGATTTGTCGCGTACCCATGTCATGGGTATTCTCAATATCACCCCCGACTCCTTTTCCGATGGCGGGCGCTTCAACCAGCGCGACGAGGCGTTGCGTCATGCCGAAGCGATGGTTGCCGCAGGCGCCACGCTGATCGACATTGGCGGCGAGTCCACGCGCCCTGGTGCGCGCGCGGTGTCGGTGACCGAGGAGTTGGAGCGGGTGGCGCCCATGGTCGAAGCGATCAGCAGTCGCCTCGACGTGGTCATCTCGGTCGATACCTCCACGCCTGCCGTCATGCGTGAATCAGCGCGCCTTGGTGCCGGGCTGATCAACGACGTGCGTGCCCTGGAGCGCGATGGTGCCCTGGACGCCGCGGCGGATACCGGCCTGCCGGTGTGCCTCATGCACATGCGTGGCGAGCCGGGTAACATGCAGGACGACCCGCATTACGAAGATGTGACTGCCGACGTCACGCGTTACCTTGAGCAGCGCATGGCTGCCTGTGCTGCGGCGGGCATCGACGCGAACAGAATCATCCTTGACCCGGGCTTTGGTTTTGCCAAGACGCTGGCGCACAACCTGAGCCTGTTCAAGCACATGGAAGCGCTCTATCGGCTTGGGCGTCCGCTGCTGGTAGGCGTTTCACGAAAGAGCATGATCGGCCTGACGCTGGAACGTCCGGTCGGCGAGCGGTTGTACGGCAGCCTTGCGCTGGCGGCGTTGGCCATGACCAAGGGGGCGAGCATCCTCCGCGTCCATGACGTGGCCGAAACGGTCGATGTGGTACGCATGATTGCTGCGGTGCAAAACGCCGAATAAGAACATTGGAGTCGCTATGAGCAGAAAATACTTTGGTACCGACGGCATTCGTGGCCGCGTCGGCGAATACCCGATCACGCCCGACTTCATGCTGAAGCTTGGCTGGGCGGCCGGCATGGCCTTCCGCAAGCAAGGCCATTGCCGGGTGCTGGTGGGCAAGGACACGCGTATCTCCGGCTACATGTTCGAGTCCGCACTCGAGGCCGGCCTGTCCGCGGCAGGTGCCGATGTGATGCTGCTCGGGCCGATGCCGACACCGGCCATCGCCTACCTGACGCGTACTTTCCACGCCGAAGCCGGTATCGTCATCAGTGCCTCGCACAATCCGCATGACGACAACGGCATCAAGTTCTTCTCGGGCCAAGGGACCAAGCTGCCGGACGAAGTCGAGCTGATGATCGAGGAGCTGCTCGACCAGCCGATGACCGTTGTCGAGTCGAGCAAGCTGGGCAAGGTTTCGCGCATCAACGATGCCGCTGGCCGCTACATCGAGTTCTGCAAGAGCAGCGTGCCGACCAGCACCAGCTTTGAAGGCCTCAAGCTGGTGGTCGATTGCGCCCACGGTGCTACCTACAAGGTTGCGCCAAGCGTGTTCCGCGAGCTGGGTGCCGACGTGACCGTGCTGCATGCACAACCGGACGGCCTGAACATCAACGAAGGCTGCGGCTCGACCCACATCGAGTCGCTGCAGGCCGCCGTGCTGGTGGGGCATGCCGACCTGGGCATCGCCTTCGATGGTGACGGCGACCGCGTGCTGATGGTCGACCACACCGGTGCCATCGTCGACGGTGACGAGCTGCTGTTCATCATCGCCCGCGATCTGCAGGACCGTGGCAAGCTGCAGGGCGGCGTGGTCGGTACGCTGATGAGCAACCTGGGCCTGGAGCTTGCGCTCCAGGACCTGGGCATCCCGTTCGTGCGGGCCAAGGTCGGCGACCGTTACGTCATGGCCGAGCTGCTGGAGCGTGAGTGGCTGGTCGGTGGTGAAAACTCCGGTCACGTGGTGTGCTGCAACCACACCACCACCGGTGACGCGATCATTGCCGCACTGCAGGTGCTGATGGCGCTCAAGCGCCGTGGCGAAACCCTGGCCCAGGCCCGTCAGGCGCTGCGCAAGTGCCCGCAGGTGCTGATCAACGTACGCTTTGGCGCCAGCAAGGTCGACCCGCTGGAGCACCCTGCGGTCAAGGAGGCCAGTGCCAAGGTGACCGAGGCTTTGGCTGGTCGTGGTCGCGTGCTGCTGCGCAAGTCCGGGACCGAGCCGCTGGTGCGGGTCATGGTCGAAGGCGAAGATGAAAGCCAGGTGCGTGCACATGCCGAAGCACTGGCCAAACTGGTCGGCGAAGTTTGTGTCTGAAGGCGCTTGCCAGCGCAGATCTGGTTGGGTAAGATCTGCGCCCACTTTGACCGACGAGGTAAAGCATGCGTCGCCCCATGGTAGCTGGTAACTGGAAGATGCACGGTACCCGCGCTAGCGTCGCTGAGCTGACCGAAGGCTTGAGCAATCTCGCCTTGCCGAGCGGAGTGGAAGTCGCGGTATTTCCACCGGCCCTGTTCATCAATCAAGTGATCGATGGCCTGGCAGGTAAAGAAATTACTGTTGGCGCACAGAATTCAGCTGTACAACCCGAACAGGGTGCGCTGACCGGGGAAGTTGCTCCGGAACAGCTGGTCGAAGCAGGTTGCAAGTTGGTGTTGATTGGCCATTCGGAGCGTCGCCAGATCGTTGGTGAAACCGACGAAGTGCTTAATCGCAAGTTTGCAGCGGCCCAGGCCAAAGGTTTGAAGCCAGTGCTTTGCATCGGGGAAACCCTTGAAGAGCGCGAGGCTGGCAAAACGCTCGAAGTTGTCGGGCGTCAACTAAGCAGTATCATCGAAGCATTCGGTGTTAAGGCTTTTGCCAATGCAGTAATTGCCTATGAGCCTGTATGGGCCATTGGCACCGGCCTTACGGCCACGCCACAGCAGGCCCAGGATGTGCACGCCGCCATCCGCGGTCAGCTGGCGGCAGAAGATGCTGAAGTGGCTGCGAAGGTGCAGTTGCTCTACGGCGGCAGCGTGAAGGCGGCCAATGCGGCCGAACTGTTCGGCATGCCGGATATCGATGGGGGTCTCATTGGTGGGGCTTCCCTGAACGCAGACGAATTCGGTGCAATTTGTCGCGCCGCAGGAAACTGAACAAATGCTGGAAACAGTCATCGTTGTTTTTCATCTGTTGGCAGCGCTGTCGCTTGTAGTGCTGGTTCTGTTGCAACAGGGTAAAGGTGCCGAAGCAGGTGCATCTTTCGGCGCGGGTGCTTCAAACACCGTGTTCGGGAGCCAGGGCTCTGCAACGTTCCTGAGTAAATTAACTGCTATACTCGCTGCCACTTTCTTTTTGACAGCACTTGGGTTAGGATACTTCGCGAAGCAACAAGCTCACCAGCTTAGCCAAGCAGGTCTTCCAGATCCAGCAGTGCTAGAAGTGAAAGAGCCGCAGAAACCGGCAGTTAATGATGATGTACCGGTGCTCCAGCAACAGCAGAGCGAAACCACCAATAACACTGGTGATGTACCTCCTCCGGCGCAAGAGCAGAAGTAACGGGTTTCAAGTAGTAGTATTGCCGAGGTGGTGGAATTGGTAGACACGCAACCTTGAGGTGGTTGTGCCCATAGGGTGTAGGGGTTCGAGTCCCCTTCTCGGTACCAATTGAAGCTTGAGAGCCCGCTTTAGCGGGCTTTCTTGCAGGTGAAAGTTCGGATTTGACCCTCAAGCGGGTTCGGTCTTATACTTTTGCCCCAGCTTTGTCGCGGGGTGGAGCAGCTTGGTAGCTCGTCGGGCTCATAACCCGAAGGTCGTTGGTTCAAATCCAGCCCCCGCAACCAGCTTCAGCGGAGCCCCTTTTCAGGGGCTTTTTGCTAACCGCACAGTTTTCGGCGTCGTTGTCCAACGGCGCTTTCAGGGATGGGCGCTTCGCCCATTTTTTATTTGCACAGCATGCACGAGGGGGTTCAGGTGTCGAGCAAGCTAGAACAGTTGCAGGCCTTGTTGGCCCCGGTTGTCGAGGGTCTGGGCTATCAGTGCTGGGGGATCGAGTACGTTTCCCAAGGTAAGCATTCGGTACTGCGTATCTACATCGACAAGGAAGGCGGCATCCTGGTGGACGACTGCGAAGCGGTCAGCCGTCAGGCCAGCGCGATCCTCGATGTGGAAGATCCGATCAGCAGTGAATACACCCTCGAGGTGTCTTCTCCAGGCATGGATCGCCCACTGTTCACTCTGGAACAGTTTGCCTCGCATGCCGGCGAACAAGTGAAGATCAAGCTGCGCTCACCCTTCGAGGGTCGTCGTAACTTCCAGGGCCTTCTCCGCGGTGTGGAGGAGCAGGATGTGGTGGTCCAGGTGGACAACCAGGAGTTCCTGTTGCCGATCGACTCGATCGACAAGGCCAATATTATTCCCAGTTTTGACTGAGACGTGCCGGGCCCGGCGGACTATCCGGGCCCAATGGCTTGCGCAAGGCGAGGCGTACGATGAGCAAAGAAGTACTGCTGGTTGTTGAATCGGTATCCAACGAAAAAGGTGTACCGCCCGGCGTCATTTTCGAAGCGCTGGAAGTGGCCCTGGCCACTGCAACCAAAAAACGTTTTGAAGACGAAGTCGACTTGCGTGTGGAAATCAACCGCCACACCGGTAGCTACGAGACTTTCCGTCGCTGGACTGTAGTCGATGAGAACGACCTGGACGATCCAGCGATCGAGACCTGGCTGGACAAGATCAAGGACACCCATCCGGACGCCAAGATCGGTGACGTGATCGAAGAGAAGATCGAGTCCATCGAGTTCGGTCGTATCGCCGCCCAGACCGCCAAGCAGGTCATCGTGCAGAAGGTCCGCGAGGCCGAGCGTGCCCAGGTGGTCGATGCTTACCGCGAGCGCGTCGGCGAGATCATCTCCGGTACCGTGAAAAAGGTTACCCGCGACAACGTCATCGTTGACCTGGGCAACAACGCCGAGGCCTTGCTGGCCCGCGAGGACATCATTGCGCGTGAGACTTTCCGTGTTGGCGTGCGCCTGCGTGCGCTGCTCAAGGAAATTCGCACCGAAAACCGTGGCCCCCAGCTGATCCTGTCGCGCACCGCGCCACAGATGCTGATCGAGCTTTTCCGCATTGAAGTGCCGGAAATTGCCGAAGGCCTCATCGAAGTCATGGCTGCTTCCCGTGATCCGGGTTCGCGAGCCAAGATCGCCGTCCGCTCCAAGGACAAGCGCATCGACCCGCAAGGCGCCTGTATCGGCATGCGTGGTTCGCGCGTCCAGGCCGTATCCGGGGAGTTGGGTGGTGAGCGTGTGGATATCGTCCTGTGGGACGATAACCCGGCGCAGTTCGTTATCAACGCCATGTCGCCGGCTGAAGTCGCGGCGATCATCGTTGATGAAGATGCCCATGCCATGGACATCGCCGTCGCCGAGGACAACCTGGCCCAGGCCATTGGTCGTGGCGGTCAGAACGTTCGCCTGGCCAGTCAGCTGACCGGCTGGACCCTGAACGTGATGACCGAGAAGGACATCCAGGCCAAGCAGCAGGCCGAAACCGGTGACATCCTGCGCAATTTCATCGATGAACTGGAAGTCGACGAGGAGCTGGCCCAAGTGCTGGTCGACGAAGGCTTCACCAGCCTCGAAGAAATTGCCTACGTACCGTTGGAAGAAATGCTCAACATCGATGGCTTTGACGAAGATATCGTCAATGAGCTCCGCGCTCGAGCCAAGGACCGTTTGTTGACCAAGGCCATCGCTACCGAAGAAAAACTGGCAGACGCCCATCCGGCTGACGACCTGCTCTCCCTCGAGGGCATGGACAAGGACCTGGCGGCGGAACTGGCGGTGCGCGGCGTGGTTAACCGCGAAGACCTGGCCGAGCAGTCGATCGACGATCTGCTCGACATCGACGGCATCGACGAAGAGCGTGCCGGCAAGTTGATCATGGCCGCCCGAGCCCACTGGTTCGAGTAATTAGGCGCGGCCTGAGGAGAGAAGTGCATGACGCAAGTCACGGTGAAAGAACTGGCCCAAGAGGTCGAGGCACCGGTAGAGCGCCTGCTGCAGCAGATGCGTGAGGCAGGTCTGCCGCACACCGACGCCGGTCAGGTAGTGACCGACAATGAGAAGCAGACCCTGCTGACTCATTTGAAGAGCAGCCACAAGAGCAAGGCGGAAGAGCCGCGCAAGATTACCTTGCAGCGCAAAACCACCAGCACCCTGCGTGTCGCCGGTAGCAAGAGCATCAGCGTAGAAGTACGCAAGAAGAAAGTATTCGTGCAGCGCAGCCCGGAAGAGATCCAGGCCGAGCAGAAGCGTGAGCTGGAAGAGCGCCGTGCGGCTGAAAATGCCGCTCGCGAGAAGGTCGAGGCCGAAGTTCGCCAGCGCAACGAAGAGCAGGCTCGCCGTCAGGCGGCAGAAGCCCCTGCTGCTGCCCCAGCGCCTGCCGCCAAGCCAGCGCCAGCTCCGGCTGCTGCTCCGGCCCCGGTAGTCGCTGACGCACCTGCGTCGGAAGACGCTGCCGCGCGTGCCGCCGAGCGCAAGAAGGACGAGACCCGTCGCAACGAAAGCCGTACTCGCGATGACGACCGTCGTCGTGGCGAGGCTCCGCGTGTGTCGATCAAGGTCAAGGTCAAGGAGAAGGAAAAGGCGCCGACTCCACGTGCCGCTCCGCGTACCACCGACGAAGAGAGCGATGGCGCTCGTCGTGGTCGTGGTGGCAAGAGCAAGCTGAAGAAGCGTAACCAGCACGGCTTCCAGAACCCGACTGGCCCGGTCATTCGTGACGTGACCATCGGCGAGACCATCACCGTCTCGGAACTGGCCCAGCAGATGTCGGTCAAGGCCGCTGAAGTGGTCAAGTTCATGTTCAAGATGGGCACTCCGGTCACCATCAACCAGGTGCTCGACCAGGAAACCGCTCAGCTGATCGCTGAAGAGCTGGGCCACAAGGTCACCCTGGTCAGCGACACTGCCCTGGAAGACTCCCTGGCCGAATCGCTGAAGTTCGAAGGCCAGGCCGAGTCGCGTGCGCCGGTCGTTACCGTCATGGGTCACGTTGACCACGGTAAGACCTCGCTGCTCGACTACATCCGTCGTGCCAAGGTTGCCGCTGGCGAAGCCGGTGGTATTACCCAGCACATCGGTGCCTACCACGTGGAAACCGACCGCGGCATGGTCACCTTCCTCGATACCCCGGGCCACGCAGCGTTCACTCAGATGCGCGCCCGTGGTGCCAAGGCGACCGACATCGTCATCCTGGTGGTGGCGGCGGACGACGGCGTGATGCCGCAAACCCGCGAAGCCGTTCAGCATGCCAAGGCAGCTGGCGTTCCGCTGGTGGTTGCAGTGAACAAGATCGACAAGCCAGGTGCTGACCTCGATCGTATCCGTAACGAGCTGGCCGTCGAAGGCGTTACCTCCGAGGATTGGGGTGGTGACACGCCGTTCGTCAAGGTTTCGGCGAAGATGGGTACCGGTGTCGACGAACTGCTCGAAGCCGTCCTGCTGCAGGCCGAGATCCTCGAACTGACCGCAACCCCGACCGCTCCAGGTCGTGGCGTGGTCGTCGAATCGCGCCTGGACAAGGGCCGCGGCCCGGTGGCGACCATCCTGGTTCAGGACGGTACCCTGCGTCAGGGCGACATGGTCCTGTGCGGTTCCAACTATGGCCGCGTGCGTGCCATGCTCGACGAGAACGGCAAGCCTGTGAAGGAAGCCGGCCCGTCGATCCCGGTCGAAATCCTCGGCCTGGACGGTACCCCGGAAGCCGGTGACGAGCTGTCCGTGGTTGCCGACGAGAAGAAGGCCCGCGAAGTTGCCCTGTTCCGCCAAGGCAAGTACCGCGAGGTCAAGCTGGCCCGTGCTCATGCCGGCAAGCTGGAAAACATCTTCGAGACCATGGGTCAGGAAGAGAAGAAAACCCTCAACATCGTTCTCAAGACCGATGTGCGTGGTTCTCTGGAAGCACTGCAGGGTTCGCTTGGCGGCCTGGGCAACGACGAAGTGCAGGTACGCGTGATTGGCGGTGGCGTCGGTGGTATCACCGAGAGCGATGCCAACCTGGCACTGGCTTCGAACGCAGTACTGTTCGGCTTCAACGTACGTGCCGATGCCGGTGCGCGCAAGATCGTCGAGCAGGAAGGTCTGGATATGCGTTACTACAACGTGATCTACGACATCATCGAAGACGTCAAGAAGGCCCTGACCGGCATGCTCGGCAGCGATGTTCGCGAGAACATCCTGGGTGTCGCCGAAGTGCGTGACGTGTTCCGTTCGCCGAAGTTCGGCGCCATCGCTGGCTGTATGGTCATCGAGGGTACCGTGTACCGCAACCGTCCGATCCGCGTACTGCGCGACGACGTTGTGATCTTCGAAGGCGAGCTGGAATCGCTGCGTCGCTTCAAGGACGATGCCTCCGAAGTCCGTTCGGGCATGGAGTGCGGTATTGGCGTCAAGAGCTACAACGACGTCAAGGTCGGCGACAAGATCGAAGTCTTCGAGAAAGTCCAGGTGGCTCGTACCCTTTAAGGGCGAGCGAGCCGCAAGCCCCCGCTACAGGGCGGTTTGCGGCACCTCTTCAGGTAGCGCCCGGTCAGGCATTCGTCTGACCGGGCGTTTGCCGCTTTAAGTTACAGGTAGCAAGAATGGCCAAAGAATATAGCCGTACCCAACGTATTGGCGATCAGATGCAGCGCGAGCTGGCCGAGCTGATCCGTCGCGAAGTCAAGGACCCGCGTGTCGGCCTGGTGACCATCACCGCCGTCGACGTCAGCCGTGACCTGGGCCATGCCAAGGTGTTCATCACCGTCATGGGCGAGGAAACCCCGGACGCCGTGCAGCAGTCGCTCAAGGCACTGAACAGCGCTGCCAGCTTCCTGCGTTTGCACTTGGGGCGCTCGATGCAACTGCGCAGCGTGCCGCAACTGCACTTCCACTTCGATGAAAGTGTCAGCCGCGGTGTGCACCTGTCGGCGCTGATCGAGCGTGCAGTGGCCGAAGACCGCCTGCACAAGGAAGCCGACGAGCCGGACACCAAGGAGTAAGCGGTGGCCCAGGTCAAACGTATCCGCCGCAACGTCAGCGGCATCATCCTGCTCGACAAGCCGCTGGGCTTCACCTCCAACGCCGCCCTGCAAAAGGTGCGCTGGCTGCTCAACGCGGAAAAGGCCGGCCACACCGGTAGCCTCGACCCGTTGGCAACCGGTGTGCTGCCATTGTGCTTTGGCGAAGCGACCAAGTTTTCGCAGTACCTGCTCGATTCCGACAAGGGCTACGAAACCGTCATGCAGATGGGGCAGACTACCAACACCGGCGACGCCGAAGGCGAGGTGCTGCAGACCCGCGAGGTGACCGTTGGTCGTGCCGATATCGAGGCGCTGCTGCCACGTTTTCGTGGCCAGATCAGCCAGATACCGCCGATGTACTCGGCGCTCAAGCGTGACGGCCAGCCGCTGTACAAGCTGGCACGTGCAGGAGAGGTAGTGGAGCGCGAGGCGCGTTCTGTTATCATTGGCCGCTTGGAGTTGCTCGAGTGTGAAGGCACCCGTGCACGGTTGAGCGTAGGCTGCAGCAAAGGCACCTATATCCGCACCCTGGTGGAGGATATCGGTGAGGCCCTTGGTTGCGGCGCCTATGTCGCCGAGCTGCGCAGGACCCAGGCCGGGCCCTTCGCGCTGGCACAGACGGTCACCCTCGAGGAACTCGAACAAGCCCACGCCGAAGGCGGCAACGAAGCGCTCGATCGCTTCCTGATGCCATCGGACAGCGGCCTGCAGGACTGGCCCCTGGTGTGCCTGTCCGAGCACAGCGCGTTCTACTGGCTGCATGGGCAGGCGGTACGCGCACCGGACGCGCCACAATTTGGCATGGTCCGGGTACAAGATCACAATGCGCGCTTCATCGGTATCGGTGAGGTGAGCGAAGACGGGCGCATTGCGCCGCGTCGGCTGATTCGGTCGGAATGACCGAAACCGCGGGGTAAGGCCGTTGCCGAACCCCACGGCATCAAGGGTGGCTGTCAGTAGGCACGGTCACACCTTTTTTATTAATACAGGGATTTGTCCCTGGCCTATTGGACCCCGCGTGCGGGATCCGTTATCAGGAGAAGCCAAATGGCCCTCAGCGTTGAAGAAAAAGCTCAGATCGTTGCCGAATACCAGCAAGCCGCCGGCGATACCGGTAGCCCGGAAGTGCAGGTTGCTCTGCTGACCGCCAACATCAACAAGCTGCAAGGCCACTTCAAGGCCAACGACAAAGACCACCACTCCCGTCGTGGTCTGATCCGTATGGTCAACCAGCGTCGTAAGCTGCTGGACTACCTGAAGGGCAAAGACACCACTCGTTACAGCGCCCTGATCGGTCGCCTGGGTCTGCGTCGCTAATAGCGGCCTGGCCAGTGGTGTGCATGGCGTGTCGCAGGCTTCGGCAGGGCTGTTTTACAGCGCTGCCGTTGGACACGCCACGCGTATCTCCGAGGTTGGCAGCCTGGCAATGCTGAGCGGTTTTTCCGCTTGGCGCCAGGCTCCCAGCCTCGTGTTGTATCTGGACGGTCAATGGGGCCGACTCCCCGTTCTGCCCAAGAATTCGCAAGAAACCAGTTCCCCCAAGAGCCACTGAAAAAGGTAGGAAACCGTGAACCCGGTAATCAAGACTTTCCAGTTCGGTCAATCGACCGTTACTCTCGAAACGGGCCGTATTGCCCGTCAGGCAACCGGCGCCGTGCTGGTTACCGTCGACAACGACGTCACCGTGCTGGTGACCGTGGTCGGCGCCAAGCAGGCTGATCCAGGCAAGGGTTTCTTCCCGCTGTCGGTTCACTACCAGGAAAAGACCTATGCCGCCGGCAAGATCCCAGGTGGCTTCTTCAAGCGTGAAGGCCGTCCTTCCGAGAAAGAGACCCTGACCTCGCGCCTGATCGACCGCCCGATCCGTCCGCTGTTCCCGGAAGGCTTCATGAACGAAGTGCAGGTCGTCTGCACCGTGGTTTCCACCAGCAAGAAGACCGACCCGGACATCGCTGCGATGATCGGTACCTCGGCCGCCCTGGCCATTTCCGGCATTCCGTTCGAAGGCCCGATCGGCGCTGCCCGCGTTGCCTTCCACGAAAGCACCGGCTACCTGCTGAACCCGACCTACGAGCAACTGGCTGCCTCGAGCCTGGACATGGTCGTTGCCGGTACCTCCGACGCCGTACTGATGGTTGAGTCGGAAGCTCAAGAGCTGACCGAAGACCAGATGCTGGGTGCGGTGCTGTTCGCCCATGACGAATTCCAGGCTGTTATCCAGGCTGTCAAAGAGCTGGCTGCCGAAGCTGGCAAGCCGACCTGGGACTGGAAGCCAGCCGTTGCCAACACCGAGTTGTTCAACGCTATCCGCGCCGAGTTCGGCGAAGCTGTTTCGCAGGGCTACACCATCACCGTC
The DNA here is from genome assembly GCF_000935045.1 of Pseudomonas sp. 10-1B. Lineage (GTDB taxonomy): Bacteria > Pseudomonadota > Gammaproteobacteria > Pseudomonadales > Pseudomonadaceae > Aquipseudomonas. The sequence continues at coordinate 40,844 of NZ_JYKS01000065.1, read as the reverse complement.
AAGGCCGACCGCTATGCGCGCCTTGGTGAACTGCGCGACCAGGCGATCGCCAAGTTCTCCGGTGAAGAAGGCCAGCCTTCGGCTGCGGAAGTAAAAGACATCTTCGGCGAAATCGAATACCGCACCGTTCGCGAAAACATCGTCAACGGCAAGCCACGTATCGACGGCCGCGACACCAAGACCGTTCGTCCGCTGAACATCGAGGTGGGCGTTCTGCCGAAGACTCACGGTTCGGCACTGTTCACCCGTGGCGAAACCCAGGCCCTGGTCGTTGCGACCCTGGGTACTGCCCGTGACGCCCAGCTGCTGGATACCCTCGAAGGCGAGAAGAAAGACCCCTTCATGCTGCACTACAACTTCCCGCCGTTCTCGGTGGGCGAGTGTGGCCGCATGGGCGGTGCTGGCCGTCGCGAAATCGGTCACGGCCGTCTGGCCCGTCGTTCGGTCCAGGCCATGCTGCCTGCCGCTGACGTGTTCCCGTACACCATCCGTGTGGTTTCGGAAATCACCGAATCCAACGGTTCCAGCTCCATGGCTTCGGTTTGTGGTGCTTCCTTGGCGCTGATGGACGCTGGTGTGCCGATGAAGGCGCCGGTTGCCGGTATCGCCATGGGCCTGGTCAAGGAAGGCGACAAGTTCGCGGTCCTGACCGATATCCTGGGTGACGAAGACCACCTGGGCGACATGGACTTCAAGGTAGCCGGTACCGCCAAAGGCGTCACCGCGCTGCAGATGGACATCAAGATCAACGGCATCACCGAAGAGATCATGGAAATCGCCCTGGGCCAGGCCCTGGAAGCGCGCCTGAACATCCTCGGCCAGATGAACCAGGTCATTGGCCAGTCGCGTACCGAACTGTCGGCCAACGCCCCGACCATGATCGCGATGAAGATCGACACCGACAAGATCCGTGACGTCATCGGTAAAGGCGGCGCCACCATCCGCGCCATCTGCGAAGAGACCAAGGCTTCGATCGACATCGAAGACGACGGCTCGATCAAGATCTTCGGCGAAACCAAGGAAGCGGCAGATGCTGCCAAGCAGCGCATCCTGGGCATCACTGCCGAGGCCGAGATCGGCAAGATCTACGTCGGCAAGGTCGAGCGCATCGTCGACTTCGGCGCCTTCGTCAACATCCTGCCTGGCAAGGACGGCCTGGTGCACATCTCCATGCTGAGCGATGCTCGCGTCGAGAAAGTCACCGACATCCTGAAAGAAGGCCAGGAAGTCGAAGTGCTGGTACTGGACGTGGATAACCGCGGCCGTATCAAGCTGTCGATCAAGGACGTTGCCGCGGCCAAGGCCTCGGGCGTCTAAGCGACTGCCACGCAACAAGAAAAGGGTTCTTCGGAACCCTTTTTTTGTGGGCGACGGGAACTGTTTGCGGACTTGCATCTTGCATGCAGGTTTACCGCATGGATTGCAAAATGCACGACTTCGAGAATAGCGGTTTATTTATAACTGTTTGATTTAAAAGGAAATAAATGGGGCAGAAAAGCTGGCACAGCACATGCAACTACCTTCATACCTGCCGCCAGGACATACGGCGCAGACCTTTCGAAAAACAGGAGTGACTCACATGAAGAAGTTCGCCATTGCTGCCGCTACTGCTACCGCTCTGACCCTGACCATGGCTAACGCGGCATTTGCCCAGCAATCCACCCAGGCCCCGATGACGCTTGCGGCCGGTGAGGTGACCAAAACCAAGGAAGCGGCCTCCGATACCTGGATCACCACCAAGGTGAAGGCTGACCTGATGACCGAGAAAGGTGTGCCTGGCAGCGATATCAAGGTTGAAACCAACAAGGGTGTCGTGTCGCTGTCTTCTGACACGGCGGTAACCGATGCACAGAAAGAAATGGCAATTGCCATTGCCAAGAAGATCAAAGGCGTGCAGGCCGTATCGGCTGATGGCCTGAAATCCGAATAAGGGACGTCCCATCGGCCAAACGGACTTGGCCACCATTCAGAAAAGGGGCCGCTTTGCGGCCCTTCGCGGGCACGCCCGCTCCCACAGGGATCGCGCTGACCCTGTGGGAGCGGGCGTGCCCGCGAAGGGCTGCAAAGCAGCCCCTTTTCACTTAATACACCGGATTACGCGCAACCACATCACTCTCGAAGCATTTCTGTTCAACGATCAGCGGGTCCACCAGCGGCCGGCTGTCGCGAAAGTGGGCAGTCTGGGTATGCGCTTCATACGCCGCATCATCGCGGTAGATTTCGTACAGGTAGATCACCTCGGGGTCGACCCGGTCCTGCGACACATCGAACACCAGGCAGCCTGGTTCGGTGGCGACGGAGGCCGCGGCGTTGACCTTGATGGCAGTCAGAAAATCCTCCGCGCAACCGGGTTTCACGCGTGTCTTGATGAACAGGCTATACACATGGCTCTCCTTTTGTTTTAAATTCAATATTGAATTGTATACAAAAATGGAGTTTCGCTAATGTCCGAATTGCCTGCACGCCCTGGCCGCCTCAACGGCCTGCGCCATATTGCCTTGCTGGTGCCCAACCTGGAGGAGTGCGAACGTTTCTACGTCGATGTGCTGGGCATGGAAGTGCTGAACCGCGCCAACGAAGACCTGGTTTACCTCACCTGTGGCAACGACAACCTGTCGCTGGGGCGCGGGGCAGGGGCGGCCAATGGCCTGCAGACCTTGGACCATTACGGCTTCATCGTCGATAGCGTGGAGGAGCTGGAGGCCTGGTACCAGTACTTCAAGGCCCATGGCGTAACCTTGCTGGACCGGCCGTTCAACCACGGTGACGGCGCGCGCAGTTTCCATTTGCTGGACCCGGCGGGGAACAAGGTACAGCCGCTGTATCACCCGGCGGTGTCGGGGCAGCGGTTGGTTTGACGCCTGTCAGGACCTCTTCGCGGCTGAAGCCGCTCCCACAGGTATAGCGTGAGTCCAAAACCTGCACAGTACCTTGTAGGAGCGGGCTCGCCCGCGAAGAATCCAGCGCGGGGGATGGCACCGGCTTTGCCGGTGTTCGCGGGCATGCCCGCTCCCACAGGTACTGTGCAGGTTTTGGGCTCACGCTATCCCTGTGGGAGCGGGCGAGCCCGCGAAGAGGTCGGTCCTGTTAGCGGAGACTATTCGGCATCCAAGTGCATCGGCGTCACCACCCGCCCATCGCTTTCAGGCTGCCCCAGGCTGGTATCGATGAAGTACACCCGGTCATCCTCCAGCTTGCCCTTGTCCACCAGATAGTCCTTGATGCTGCTGGCCCGGTCCTGGCCCAGGGTGCGCAGCAGGGCGGTACTCTCGGCCCAGGACTTGATCACCGCCTCGCGCAGCTTGGCGGTGCGCTCGTCGCGGCCCAGTTGCTCCCATTCGGCAGGCGGTTGCTGCTTCAGGCGGGTGCGGTAGATGCCTTCGAGCATCGCCGGCTTGTCGCTGTCGTCGACCACCAGCATCGAGGCATTGGCCGGCACCTTGTCACCCCGGCGCTGCAGTATCTTGTACCAGGTGGCCTGGTATTCACGCTCCAGGCGCTGCTGGGCAATCAGCGGGCCATCGCTGGCCTGGGCGCTGGTGCCTTCGATTTCCAGGCGCAGTTCCGGGCGCTCTTTCAGGGCCGCCGCCAGCTTGTCCAGGGACGCCTGGGCATCGCCACTGAGCTCGCTGGAGCCCGGGGCGAAGGCCACGTTGCCCAGGTCTTCCGAGCCACCGCCAGCAACCAGCCCGCCAATGAACTTGAATGGCGCCTGCGCCGCGCGCAGCACCAGGTTGCGCAGGGTTTGCCAGACGATCGGCATGACGCTGAACTGCGGGTTGTTGAGGTCGCCGGACACCGGCAGCTCGATCGAGATCTTGCCCTCGGTATCCTTCAATAGTGCTACCGCCAGGCGGATCGGCAGGTCGACCGCGTCCGGGCTGTCGACCTTCTCGCCCAGCTGCAGTTGCTCCACCACCACCTTGTTCTCCGCCTTGAGCTGGCCCTTGGTGATCAGGTAGTGCAGGTCGAGGTTGAGCCGGCCCTTGCGAATGCGGAAGCCCGCGAACTTGCCGGAGTAGGGCGTCAAGGTGGTCAGCTCGACGCGCTTGAAGCTGGTGGCGATGTCCAGGCTGGCCAGCGGGTCGAACGGGTTGAGGGCGCCCTTGATGGTGACCGGGGCGTAGCGGTCGACCTTGCCCTTGACGTCGACCTTGGCCGGCACCGGCTTGCGGTTGTCGATGGTGCCGATCTGGCCGTTGAGCTGCTGGATGGCGGTGGCGAAGTGGGGGGTGAGGGACAGGTCGGCGAAGTTGGCCGAGCCGTCGTTGATGTCGATCTGGCCGATGTGGATACCCAGCGGCTTGTCGCTGCTGGCCGGCTTGGCCTGGCTGGCCGTCGGGGCGCTCGCCGGCTGCGGGATCAGCAGGTCATTGATGTTGGTGGTACGGTCTTCGTTGATGATGAAGCGCGCATAGGGCTGTCGCAGGGTCACCTTGTCGATCGACAGCGCATCGCCGTGCACGTAGGACAAACCGTCGACGTTGACCTGCTGCCATTTGACGAAGTCGCGGCTCTTGATGGTGTCCAGGGTGTGCAGCTGGCTCACCTGTGCCTTGCCAGTGACGCTGAAGGCCAGCGGTGCGGTGTTCTTCAGGTCCACCTTCAGGTCGCTGGCGAGCATGCCGCTGCGCAGCTCCAGGAGGATGAACGGGCTGATATAGGCTTGCGCCACACGCAGGTCGATGTCGCGGATGCTCACGTCCAGCTTGGCCCATATGGGCGCCAGGTTGACCTGCCCGGCCGCCTGCAGCTTGCCTTGCTTGCCCACGCCGGTATCGAGCTTGATGGTGAAGGGCGACTGGTTGAGGCTGTCGAAACCTTGCAGGTCGGCGTTGAGCGGGCCGATATCCAGGGCTACCGGCTCCTTCTGGCTGCGGTCTGCCAGATGCACCAGATAGTTACGCAGCTGGACGTCCTTGAGCAGCACTTGCCACGGCTTGTTCGGCGCTTTGGCGGCTTGTTCTTCGGGCGTGGGCTCGGCGGCGGCTGGCTTGGCCTTTTCCTGCGGCGTGGCTTTGGCGGGCTGGCTGGCAAACAGCTTCTGCCAGTCGAGCTGGCCGTCCTTTTCCAGTGCAGCCCAGGTTTCCAGCTTTTCGCTGCGGATCTTGCCCACGGTGACCAACTGCTTGACCAGGTCGACGGATGTCTCGCTCACCTCCAGGCTGGCCAGGCGCGCCAACGGACGGCCATCCGGTGCCTTGATGGCGAACGGCGCGATGCGGACCGAAGCGTTGTCCAGCAGCAGCTCGGTTTGTTTGGCGAGGTTGAGCTTATAGTGGGTGTCGAGGTTGAACACGCCGTCTTCCAGCACCAGTGGCACGGCATCGCGTACATAGGGCCAGAACAGCTTCATCTTGCCGTCGGTGACCTTCAGCGTGCCCTCGGAGGCGATCGGCGACAGGCTCAGGGTGCCTTTCCAGTCGATGCGCCCGCCGTTCGGGCCCAGGGCCACCAGGGTCATGTCGGCATTGTCGTTGGGCAAGGTGCTGAGGTTGTTCAGCTCCAGGTTCATGTTGTCGTAGAGGAACTCGATCGGCTCGCTCGGGCGTTGGTCCTGGAAGTGCAGGTAGCCGTCGCTGAGCTTGATGCTGCCGATACGCAGCGGGAACGGGTCGCTGGGCGGCTCATCAGGCTTGGTTTCGCTGGCGGGCAGCTTGAACAGGCGAGTCAGGTTGAGCGTACCGTCCTTGGCGAACAGCACTTCGTTGCGTGGCTTGTCGAGCTCCACCGCGTCCAGGTGCAGGGCACGCGTCCACAGGCTGTCGAGCGAGAGGTTGGCGTACAAGCGGTCGAAGCCGACCTGCTCCTTGCCGGGTTCGCCAATCTGTAGGCCCCAGAGCGTCAACTCCAGGCTGAAGGGGTTTAGCTCGACCCGTTCGAGATGCGCCGGCACGGTCGCGTACTGGGCCAACTGCTGGTTGGCGATGCGCAGCGCGACACCGGGGAGAATGAAAAAGCCGAGAAGGCTGTACAGCGCTACGAGAGCTAGCAGGGCGCCAACGGCGCGAGTCAATCCTTTGTACATGTGTCGCTTCGTCTGTCTAAGCAAGAGTGCTTGGAGTATGGCAGGTTAAATCAGTTCCGCTGGCGCGACCATTTCGCTCACTCGATGCCCATGCGGCGTTTGGCCCGGTGTGCCGAGCCGTCGCGCATGGCCCAGCGCAGTATCGGTGCGGTGCGTCGCAGGCCCAGGCGGATCATGCGCTGCTGCAGCGGGCCCTGCTGCAGGCCGAGCATGGCCTGGGCCCAATCAGGCAGCAGGTCGATGCCGGCGTACAGCATCAGCTTGCCCACCGGCTGTGCCAGGCGGCTGGGGGCCGGGGCGTCGAGCAGGATGTCGACTACCTGGTGGCTGCGGGCGTCGCATTGCAGGTGCGGGCGCATGCGCTGCAGGTAATCCTCGACCTGCAGGCACGAGCGCGGTACGTCACGGGCGCCCAGGCGCTCGGCGATCAGGGCGATTTCGTCGTAGTAGGCATCCTGTCCGGCGCGCGTCAGGTGCGGGTCACGGTAGCGAATATGGGCGGCGAGGAAGCTGCTGACTTCGGCAACATGAACCCAGGTCAGCAAATCCGGGTCGCTGGCCGCATAGGGGCGGCCGTCCGGTGCGGTGCCGGTGACTTGCAGGTGAATGGTGCGTACCTTGTCGATCAGCCATTCGGCATCGCGGCTGGCGCCGAAGGTGGTGCCAGAGATGAACTGGCTGGTGCGGCGCAGGCGGCCGAGCAGGTCTTCACGGAAGTTGGAGTGGTCCCACACGCCGGCCAGGGCCAGCGGATGCAGTAACTGCAGCATGAGCGCGCTGATGCCGCCCACCAGCATGCTCGGGAAGTCGCCGTGCACCCGCCAGCTGATGCTGTGCGGGCCGAACAGGCCGGGGTCGCCCTTGGGCGATTCCAGGTCGAGCTGGCCGAGGGCCAGCCCGGTTAGGCTCATGACCTGGGTTTCGATGCGGCGTCGAAGGGCTTCCATGGCGACCTGTGGCTCAGGGCGGCCACGAGCAGCGGCCGCCGGTTACTGGTTGAGGCGTTTGTCGATCAGACCCTGCACCACGCTGGGGTCGGCCAGGGTCGAGGTGTCGCCCAGGTTGTCCAGCTCGTTGCAGGCGATCTTGCGCAGTATACGCCGCATGATCTTGCCTGAGCGTGTCTTGGGCAATGCCGGGGCCCACTGGATCAGCTCGGGTTTGGCGAAGCTGCCGATTTCCTTGCTGACCAGGGCCAGCAGCTCGGCTTTGAGCGCACCGTCCGGGGTCACGCCATTCATGGGGGTGACGAAGGCGTACACGCCCTGGCCCTTGAGGTCGTGGGGGTAGCCGACCACGGCGGCCTCGGCGACGCTGTCATGCAGCACCAGCGCGCTTTCCACTTCGGCGGTGCCGATGCGGTGGCCGGAAACGTTGATCACATCGTCGATGCGCCCGGTGATCCAGTAGTCGCCATCGGCATCGCGGCGGGCACCGTCGCCGGTGAAGTAATAGCCGGGCATGGGCTTGAAGTAGGTGTCGACCATGCGCTGGTGGTCGCCATAGACGCTGCGGATCTGCCCGGGCCAGCTGGCCTTGATCACCAGCAGGCCGGCGCCGGGGCCTTCGATGAGTTTGCCTTTGTCATCCAGCAGCACCGGTTGCACGCCGAACATGGGTTGGGTGGCGCAACCGGGCTTGAGCGCCTGGGTGCCGGGCAGCGGGGTGATCATGATGCCGCCGGTTTCGGTCTGCCACCAGGTATCGACGATGGGGCAGCGCTTCTGGCCGACTTCCTCGAAGTACCATTCCCAGGCTTCCGGGTTGATCGGCTCGCCGACGCTGCCGAGCAGGCGCAGGCTTTGCCGCGAGGTGCCCTGCAGCGGCCCTGAGCCTTCGCGCATCAAGGCACGCAGGGCGGTCGGCGCGGTGTAGAAGATGTTCACCTGGTGCTTGTCCACCACCTGCCAGAAGCGCGAGGTGTCCGGGTAGTTGGGCACGCCTTCGAACATCAGCGAGATCGCGCCATTGGCCAGCGGGCCAAAGACGATATAGCTGTGGCCAGTAACCCAGCCCACATCAGCGGTGCACCAGAACACCTCGCCGTCGCGGTAGTCGAACACCACCTTGAAGGTGAGGGTGGCCTGCAGCAGATAGCCGCCAGTGGTGTGCAGCACGCCCTTGGGCTTGCCGGTGCTGCCGGAGGTGTAGAGGATGAACAGCGGGTCTTCGGCGCCCATCGGCTCGGGTGGGCAGTCGTCGCCGGCCTTTTCGGTCACCTCGTGGTACCACAGGTCGCGGCCTTCGGCCCAGGCGACATCGCCGCCGGTGCGGCGCACGACGAACACGCTGCTGACCGCGGGGCAGCTGGCCAGGGCTTTGTCGACGTTCAGTTTCAGTGGGATGCGCTTGCCACCGCGCACGCCTTCATCGGCGGTGATCACGGTGCGGCAGTCGGCATCGAGAATACGGTCGCGCAGGGCATCGGGCGAGAAGCCGCCGAACACTACCGAGTGGATAGCACCGATGCGCGTGCAGGCGAGCATGGCGAAGGCGGCTTCGGGGATCATTGGCATGTAGATGCACACTCGGTCGCCCTTCTTCACCCCGCGCGCTTTCAGGGCATTGGCCAGGCGGCAGACCTGGCGGTGCAGTTCGCGGTAGCTGATGGCCTTGGCGTCCTTGGGGTCGTCGCCTTCCCACAGCAGGGCAGTCTGTTCGCCGCGTTGGGCCAGGTGGCGGTCGATGCAGTTGGCGCTGACGTTGAGCTGGGCACCGTCGAACCAGCGGGCCTCGCCAGTCTTCAGGTCGCATTGCTGCACGCTTGACCAAGGCTTGATCCAGTCCAGGCGCTTGGCCTGTTCGGCCCAGAAGGTGTCGGGGTCGTCGACCGACTGGCGGTAGAGGCGGCGGTACTCGTCGGGGGTGAGAGCGGCGGACTGGCTGACGGCCAGGGCCTGGGGGTAGTTGCGGATATCGAACATGGCGGGTGGTCCTGCTCTTGTAAGGGGCGATGGACTGCTAACGGCTATTCGATAAGACAGTGTAGCTGGGGGAGGTGTTCAACCTGTACCGGCCTCTTCGCGGGCAAGCCCGCTCCTACAAGGGACCGCACAATCCTTGAAATTTGTGCGGTCCCTTGTAGGAGCGGGCTTGCCCGCGAAGAGGCAGGTACAGGTTTTGGATCACCCGCGATGACGGCCGCGGAAGTAGTTGATCAGGCCTTGGGTGGAGCCATCTTCGGCGCTGTCTTCCAGGCTGCCGACCAAACGCTGGTAAACGCCCTTGCCCAGCTCCTTGCCCAGTTCCACGCCCCACTGGTCGAAGGCGTTGATACCCCAGATCACGCTCTGCACGAACACCTTGTGCTCGTACATCGCTACCAGCGCGCCCAGCCGGCGTGGGCTGATGCGTTCGACCACCAGGGTGTTGCTCGGGCGGTTGCCCGGGATCACCTTGTGTGGGGCCAGCTTTTCGATGTCCGCTTCGTTCAGGCCTTTGCCGCGCAGCTCGGCTTCGGCTTCTTCACGGGTTTTGCCCAGCATCAGCGCCTGGCTCTGCGACAGGCAGTTGGCATACAGCCACTGGTGATGGTCGGCCACCGGGTTGAAGCTCACCACCGGGACGATGAAGTCGGCCGGAATCAGCTGGGTGCCCTGGTGCAGCAACTGGTGGTAGGCATGCTGGCCGTTGCAGCCGACGCCGCCCCAGATCACCGGGCCGGTATCGGTCTTCACCGGGGTACCGTCCTGCAGCACGCTCTTGCCGTTGGACTCCATGTCCAACTGCTGCAGGTGCTTGGTGATGTTGCGCAGGTAGTGGTCGTACGGCAGGATCGCGTGGCTGCTGGCACCCCAGAAGTTGCCGTACCACACGCCCAGCAGGGCCAGCAGCACGGGCATGTTCTTGTCGAACGGCGCGGTCTGGAAGTGCTGGTCCATGGTATAGGCACCGGACAGCAGCTCCTTGAAGTTGGCCGTGCCGATGGCCAGGGCGATCGGCAGGCCGATGGCCGACCATAGCGAGTAACGCCCGCCGACCCAGTCCCACATCGGGAAGATGTTCTCTTCGCGGATACCGAAGGCCACGGCGGCGGCCTTGTTGCTGGAGACGGCGATGAAGTGGCGGTACAGCTCGGCTTCCGAGCCGCCCTGGGCCAGGTACCAGGTCCGCGCGGCCATGGCGTTTTTCAGGGTCTCGAGGGTGTTGAACGACTTCGACGAGACGATGAACAGGGTGGTTTCGGCGCGCAGGTTGGCCGACAGCTCATGGAATTCACTGCCGTCGATGTTCGCCAGGTAGTGGCAGCGCACGCCGCGCTGGGCGTAGGGCAGCAGTGCCTCGGAGACCAGCTCGGGGCCGAGGAACGAGCCGCCGATGCCGATATTGACCACGTCGGTGATCGGCTTTTCGCTGTAGCCGCGCCACAGGCCATCGTGAATGCGGCCGACCAGTTCGGTGATCTGGTTGAGCACCTTGTGCACTTCCGGCATGACGTTCACGCCATTGACGCTGAGCTTGTCGCCCACCGGCCGGCGCAGGGCCGTGTGCAGCACCGGGCGGCCTTCGGAGGCGTTGATGATTTCGCCGTCGAACATCGACTTGATGGCGTCCTGCAGGCCCACTTCGTTGGCCAGGTTGACCAGCAGGTCGCGGCTTTGCTCGGTGATCAGGTTTTTCGAGTAGTCGAGGAACAGGCCGCAAGCGCTAAGGGAAAACTGGTCGAAGCGTTTGGCATCGGCGGCGAAGGCTTCGCGCATGCTGAAACTCTGCATGGCGTCGCGGTGTTGCTGAAGCGCCTGCCAGGCGGGCAGGGCCGTCACATCATGGGGTGTACGGTAATACGCCATTGCGCTGGGTTCCCTTAATGCGTGGTGGTGGCTTGGACATGGCAGTCATTGCCGGGTTCAGGCTGGCACCATTATAGGCAAAGGCCACTTGCAGGGAATGGGTATGGCGGGGGGAATTTGGGGGCGCTTTGCGCGCCAATCGCCGGCAAGCCAGCTCCCACAGGTACTGCACAGGGCTTGAGACTCATGCGGTCGAGGTGGGAGCTGGCTTGCCGGCGAATGGGCTGCAAGGCAGCCCCAGGCTGTTACGCGGTCTTCTCTTCCACATGCAGGTACAGGTTGTCGATCAACCGTGTGTTACCCAGGTACGCCGCGGCAATCACCACCAGGTCGCGGTCATCGATCATTGCCGGTCGCAGGGTAAGCGCATGGCGCACTTCCAGATAATCCGGACGCAAGCCAGCAGCGCTCAGTTGCGCCTGGCCTTCGCTGACCAGTGCGGCAAAATCACGCTGGCCATGGCCGATGGCTCCAGCGATGTGCTGCAGTGTGCGGTACAGCGCCGGCGCGGCAGCGCGCTGCTCAGGCGTGAGGTAGCCATTGCGCGAAGACAGCGCCAGGCCATCCTCGGCCCGCACGGTGGGTTCGCCGATGATCTGGATCGGCATGTTCAGGTCGCGCACCATGGCGCGGATTACCGCCAACTGCTGGAAATCCTTTTCGCCGAACACCGCAAGGTCGGGCTGGACCATGTTGAACAGTTTGCTGACCACAGTGGCCACGCCTTCGAAATGCCCAGGCCGGCTGGCGCCGCACAAGCCTTCGGAAAGCTGCGGCACGCTGACGCGGGTTTGCACGCTCATGCCATCGGGGTACATCTCTTCGACGGTGGGCGCGAACAGCAGGTTGCAGCCGGCCTGCAGCAGGCACTCCTGATCGGCGGCCAAGGTGCGCGGGTACTTGTCGAGGTCTTCGTTGGCGCCGAACTGCAGCGGGTTGACGAAAATGCTGGCCACCACGAAGTCGGCGCGCTGCGCGGCCTTGGTCACCAAGGCGGCGTGGCCGCTGTGCAGGTTGCCCATGGTCGGCACGAAGCCGATGCGCTTGCCTTCACTGCGGGCGCGGGCTACTGCGGCGCGCAATTCGCGGACGGTCTTGACTGTATTCATGCACTGAACCCGTGTTCGCTGCCTGGGAAGCTGACTTGCTTGACCGCCTCGACGTAAGCGACGAGGGCGCTGTGGATATCCGCCTGGCCTTGCATGAAGTTCTTCACGAACTTCGGCACCCGGCCACTCAACGACAGGCCGAGCATGTCGTGCAGGACCAGCACCTGGCCATCGGTGGCGCTGCCGGCACCGATGCCGATCACCGGGATGCCCACGGCACTGGTGATTTCCGCCGCCAGTTCGCTAGGCACGCATTCAAGCAGCAGCATGGCCGCACCGGCCTGCTCCAGGGCGATGGCATCGGCGCGCATCTGCCTGGCCTGGGCTTCCTGGCGGCCTTGTACCTTGTAGCCGCCCAGCACGTTGACGGTTTGCGGGGTCAGGCCCATGTGCGCGCACACCGGCACGCCACGCTCGGCCAGCAGGCGGATGGTCTCGGCCAGCCAGGCAGCGCCTTCGATCTTGATCATGTGGGCGCCGGCCTGCATCAGCGTGGCGCTGTTGGCAAAGGCTTGCTCCGGGGTAGCGTGCGCCATGAACGGTAGGTCGGCGAGGATCAGTGCGCCGTCGTTGCCGCGTTTGACGCAGGCGGTGTGGTAGGCCATATCCGCCGTGGTTACCGGCAAGGTGCTGTCGTGGCCTTGCAGGACCATTCCCAGCGAGTCGCCCACCAGCAACACTTCGACACCGGCCTGGCTGGCGGCCTTGGCGAAGGTCGCGTCGTAGCAGGTCAGCATGGTGATTTTTTCACCCTTGGCCTTGAGGCCATTGAGGGTGGTCAGGGTTACTTCAGGCATGTAGGAAATTCCTCGTTCAGGCGCTGTAAAAAACGACTGCAGTCAACGCGTGTAGTCATCTTCCGGAGCGGCACATCATCGCGTGTGATGTTCGGGCACAGGTCCGTCCGGGCCTAAATACGGGTATGCGGCACTTTGGTGCCACACGGGACGCCTATAGTCGTGAGCGAGGTGGGGGAAGTCAATCACCCTGTTACCGCATTGTTACGATCAGGGTGTTACTGGCGTTACCGTGCTGGCGTGAGGCTGGAACGACCGGCCTACAGGCGCTCCAGGCCGACGAACGGGCAGTCGTCAAGCAACTGCGCGAGGGCGCGGCCATCGGCCAGGCGGAAATCGCCCGGTACCAGTTCGGCCAGTGGGTACAGCACGAAAGGCCGGGCATGCATGTGGTAATGCGGCACTTTCAGGCGTGGCTCGTCGAGCACGTGGTCGCCGAATAGCAGGATGTCCAGGTCCAGCGTGCGCGGGCCCCAGCGCTCCTTGCGCACGCGGCCCTGGTCGTTCTCGATGGCCTGCAGCGCATCGAGCAGGGCCAGGGGCGGCAGGGCGGTGTCCAGCGCGGCGACGGCGTTGGTGTAACGCGGCTGGCCGGGCAACAGCGAGTCGCTGGTGTACAGGGCCGAGGCCGCCACCAGGCGCGTGCCTTCGACCTGGTCCAGCGCCTGCAAGGCGCTGCGCAGTTGCTCGGCAGGAGCGTCCAGGTTACTGCCCAGGCCGACGTAGGCGCGGGTGTTCACTCGAACGCCTCGTCGCCACTGCGCTTGCGTTTGCCGCCGCTGCGCTTGCGTTTGCGCGGGCCGGCGCCGGTGCCTTCGTCACGGCTGCCCAGCTCGCGGATCATCTCGCGGCGCTCGCTGTCGTTGGCATCCTGATAGTCGGTCCACCACTGGCCGAGGTCGTCGGTTTCTTCGCCGGCGCTCTCACGCAGTAGCAGGAAGTCGTAACCGGCGCGGAAGCGTGGGTTGTCCAGCAGCACGTCGGCACGCTTGCCGCTGCGCCGTGGCAGGCGCTCCTGCATGTCCCAGATCTCGCGGATCGGCAGGGTGAAACGCTTGGGAATGGCGATGCGTGCGCATTGCTCGGCGATCAGGTCGTGGGCCGCACCGTTCATGGCCGGGATCGGCGGCACGCCCTGGTTCTGCAGGTGCAGTACACGGGCCGGCAGGGCAGGCCAGAGCAGTGCAGCGAACAGGAACGCCGGGGTCACTGGTTTGCCCTGCTTCACGCGCAGGTCGGTGTTGTGCAACGCCTGGCTGATCAGCGTGTGGGTGTAGGTCGGGCGTTCGTCCAGGGCGTGCGAGCTGCCCGGGAACAGTGGCTCGAACAGCTGCAGGTCGACCAGCATCTCGAAGGCGATGGCACCCTGGCCAGAGAGGAACAGCTTGAGGCTCTCTTCGAACAGGCGCGCCGGCGGAATTTCGCGCAGCAGCGAGGCCAGCTGGCGAATCGGCTGGACCGTGTGCTTCTCGATGCCGAAGTCGAGCTTGGCGGCGAAGCGCACCGCACGCAGCATGCGCACCGGGTCTTCCTGGTAACGGTGGGTAGGGTCACCGATCAGGCGCAGCAGGCGGTTGCGAATATCGTGCACGCCATTGGCGTAATCGAGAATGCGCTCGCTGACCGGGTCGTAGTACAGGGCGTTGATGGTGAAGTCGCGGCGTTGCGCGTCTTCTTCCAGGGTGCCGTACACGTTGTCACGCAGGATGCGGCCACTGGCGTTATGCGACGAACGGTGGCTGTCGCCCTGGTCGTCTTCCGAGTGGTGGGCGCGGAAGGTGGCGACTTCGATGATCTCACGGCCGAAATGCACGTGGACCAGCTTGAAGCGGCGACCGATGATGCGCGCGTTGCGGAATTCGGCACGGACCTGTTCGGGGGTGGCGCTGGTGGCGACGTCGAAGTCTTTCGGCGTAATGCCCAGCATCAGGTCGCGGACGCAGCCACCGACCAGGTAAGCCTGGTAGCCGGCGCTTTGCAGGCGCTCCACGATGTTCACCGCATGGCGGCTGAACTGGTGGCGCTGCAGCGAGTGCTGGCTTTTGTTGATCACCTCAGGCGTGGTGCGCCTGTGGTGCTGGCCCGGTACGGGCGGGCGGAACGACTGGAACAGCTTCTTCAGCATGGGATGCACTGTTTGAAGGAATGTTCGGCCAAGAATAGGAGAATGGCCGCATGATGGGCGGGGATTCTAGCATTTACTCAAGGAATGGTGTAGGCGGGTAGCAGGATGCCTGCCGGAAGGGTAGAAACGACAAGGGGAGCCTAAGCTCCCCAAGAAGTGTCGTTGCGTGCTCTTATTATTTTTTTGCTGGGCTTCTTGTTTTTGTTGAGTGCCCTGCCCACAAATCTCGAAGCTTGTGGACGACCCCCAATCCAGGGGTTAAGAGCAAACGGATTGCTTTGGTCGCTGATGTCACGTTGATCTGTCGATCCAACCAGTTCAGGCGCTGCTTTTTAGTGCAGTTTTTGTTGTTCTCTGCCTGGTTGTGGGGCAAGCCCCAAACACGCATCCTCTCCAAAAGAATCAGTTAGCTGCGCCTCCGCCGTCTTGTTTTTATTGTGCGTGAGCCGTTTCGTCTTGTTCTTATTTTGAGTTGCAGTGCTTGTTATTGTTCTTGTACCAGACATATAGCAGGTGCCGTGCCAACTTTTCGAAGCCTAGTAAAATCAAGGGGTTGAGACGTTCAGGCAAAATTTTGCAGGCTGAAAATGGCGAAATTTCGTTACCGTATGCCTCGGCAACTGTTACGGGGGAAAGGTTGGGTAACAGATTTGCGGGGCAGGTGAGGTGTTACCTGGGATCCGTGTGCTAGCCTTTCTGGCCCCTTCGCGGGTAAACCCGCTCCTACACAGGTATGCACAACCCTGTGTACTCGCGAAAGGGCCGGGGAGGCTTATAGAGAAGGGGCAGGAGGAACCTCCTGCCCAGGCCGGTCAATTGTCGCTGGTAGCGTTGCTCTTGCGCCGTGGAATGCCCAGGCGCTGGCGGCGTTCCCACAGGCACTTGCGGCTGACCCCGAGCTTGCGGGCCAGTTCGGTCTCGGTCATGTGGTCCTGGTGCTCGAGGACGAAATGCTGGAAGTAGTCCTCAAGCGACAGGTCTTCGGTCGGTTCATGGCTGGCATTGGCACCACTGGTCACGGCCAGGGCGTTGTCGAGGATCTCGTCCTCTTCCAGGTCGCTCAGCTCGATGTCAATACCCAGCAGGTCGGCGGAAATTTCTGCGCTCTCGCTGAGAATCACCGCGCGCTCCACGGCGTTTTCCAGTTCACGCACGTTACCCGGCCAGCTGTAGTGACGAATGGCCTGCTCGGCTTCGGCCGAGAAATGCAGGTCGTCGCGGCCGATACGTGCGCTCTGGCGGGCGAGGAAGGCGCTGGCGATCTCGTTCACGTCGCTGCCGCGTTCGCGCAGGGCCGGCAGTTTCAGGGCGATCACGTGCAGGCGGTAATACAGGTCTTCGCGGAACTGGCCGGCCTTGGCCAGGTTCTTCAGGTCACGGTGGGTTGCGGCGATCAGGCGCACATCGACCTTTTGCGACTGCACCGAACCTACTCGGCGAATCTCGCCTTCCTGCAGCACGCGCAGCAGGCGGGCCTGGGCTTCCAGTGGCAGCTCGCCGATTTCGTCGAGGAACAGCGTGCCGCCGTCGGCAGCTTCCACCAGGCCGGCTCGCCCGGCGCTGGCGCCGGTGAACGCACCTTTTTCGTGGCCGAACAGCTCGGACTCGATCAGTGTCTCGGGGATGGCCGCGCAGTTCACCGAGATCATCGGTGCCTTGGCCCGCCGCGACAGGTTGTGCAGGGCGCGGGCCACCAGCTCTTTACCTGTGCCCGACTCGCCCTGGATCAGCACATTGGAGTCGGTGGGCGCGACCTTGCGGATCTTGCTGTACATGTCCTGCATTGGCGGGCACGAGCCAATGATGCCGATTTCGCCATTGGCCGGCGCCGCGCTGCCTTTGTCGGCCGGGGCGGCCTTGCCGTTGCTGGAGCGTGGCTCGGCGACCGCTGCGGCGGCTGGGGCGTTTTGCCGGTCGCGCAGGATACGCGCCACGGCCTGTAGCATCTCGTCGTGGTCGAAGGGCTTGGCGATGTAGTCCACCGCGCCCATTTTCATTGAGTCCACCGCCGAGCGCAGGCTGGCGTAGCTGGTCATGATCAGCACCGGGGTGCCCTGGCCGAGCTTGATCAGTTCGGTGCCGGGCGCGCCAGGCAGGCGCAGGTCGCTGACGATCAGGTCGAAGGTGGCAATGCTGAAGCGTTCCTGGGCTTCCTGCACCGAGCCGGCTTCGCTGACCTGGTACTGGTTGCGTTCGAGCAGGCGACGCAAGGCCGAGCGGATGATGGTTTCGTCTTCGACGATCAGAATGTGCGGCATTGATTCAATTCTCTCGACGGTCTCGAATTTCAGGGGACGTCGCTACGACATGCCGGGGCAGGGTCACGCGGATCCGTGTGCCACGTTGCCGTTCGATATCGGCCGGGCTGTCGATGGTGATTTGCCCATAATGCTCTTCCACGATGGAATAGACCAGAGCGAGCCCCAGTCCGGTTCCTTCGCCCGGGTCCTTGGTGGTGAAGAAAGGTTCGAACAGGCGGTCCTGGATGTTCTTCGGGATCCCGCTGCCCTCATCCTCGACGATCAGGTCGACGGTGTGCTCGCTGACCTCGCTGCGCACGCGCACAGCGCTGCCGGGCGGCGAGGCGTCGCGGGCGTTGGAGAGCAGGTTGATCAGCACCTGGGCCAGGCGCTGCGGGTCCCCTTCGGCCCAATGTTCCGGGTCGCAGAGGTTGTAGAACTGTACTTCGAAATTGCGCCGGTTCAACGCCAGCAGACCGATGGCGTCCTGCGCCACTTCGGCCAGGCACACCGGCTCTTCACTGTTCTGGTGACTGCCGCCGGCATGGGCGAAGCTCATCAGCGACTGGACGATGCGCGACACGCGCTTGGTCTGGTCGAGGATCTGGCTGGACAGCTCGATGATTTCGCCATCGTCTTCGCGTTCCTCGCGCAGGTTCTGCGCCAGGCAGGCGATGCCGGTGATCGGGTTGCCGATTTCGTGGGCCACGCCGGCGGCCAGGCGGCCGATGCTGGCCAGGCGTTCGGAGTGCACCAGCTTGTCTTCCAGTGCCTGGGTTTCGGTGAGGTCTTCGACCAGCAGCACCAGGCCGCTGTTACCCGGGGCCAGCGGCTCGTCGATGGCCGCCTTGTGCAGGTTCAGCCAGCGTGTCTGGCCATCCAGCGCCAGGCGCTGCTTGTGCAGGTGTTCGTCAGGCACGTTGATGAAACCCTGCAGCAGGCCGCGCCAGGGTTCGCCGATGGTGACCAGGCGCGAGCCGACCACGTGCTTGGCGGCGATACCGGTCAGTTCTTCCATGGCCTTGTTCCACATCAGGATTTCCTGGTCCTTGGCCAGCGAGCAGACGCCCATGGGCAGTTCCTGCAGGGTCTGGCGGTGGTAGCGGCGCAAGGCATCGAGCTCGGCGGCCAGGCCGGTCAGGCGTGAGTGGTAGTCTTCCAGGCGGCTTTCGATGAAGTGGATGTCTTCGGTCACGTAGTTTTCGTTACCGGACTTGTACGGCAGGAAGGTCTCGACCATGTCCTGGGCCACGCTCGGCCCCATCAGGCCGGACAGGTTGGCCTCGATGCGGTCGCGCAGGCGGCGCAAGGCATAGGGGCGACGCTCGTCGAATGGCAGGTAGAGGTCGCGCAGGGCCTGTTCCACCTCCTTTTGCGCGGCCTTGGCGCCCAGCGGCTTGGCCAGCTGGGTGGCGAACTCCTGCGGCGAGGCGGCATGCAGCTCGCGGCGCTGCGGGCGGCGCACGTTGTCCACCGCGCAGGCTTCGGCCGCGCTGACCTCCTCGGTGCTGGCGTTGGTGAACAGCGAGATCAGGGTGAACAGCAGCACGTTGGCCGCCAGCGAGGCGATTGCTGCCATGTGCCAGCTGGTGTCGTCCAGCACATAGATCATGTCCAGCAGCGGGATATAGAAGCCCTGCAGGTTGCCCAGCAGCGGCAGCAGCATGGTCACCATCCACACCAGGGTGCCGGCCAGCAGCCCGGCGATGAAGCCGCGGCGGTTGGCGGTAGGCCAGTACAGCACCGACAGCACCCCCGGCAGGAACTGCAAGGTGGCGACGAAGGCGACGATGCCCAGGTTGGCCAGGCTCTGGTGGTTGTTCTGGGTCAGGTAGAACATGAAGCCGGCGGTGATGATGGCGACGATCAGCGCGCGGCGGGTCCACTTCAGCCAGCGGTAGATGTTGCCCTCGGCCGGTGGCTGGTACAGCGGCAGCACCAGGTGGTTGAGGGCCATGCCCGACAGCGCCAGGGTGGTGACGATGATCAGGCCGCTGGCTGCCGACAAGCCGCCGATGTAGGCCAGCAGCGCCAGTGCCTGGTTGTTGGCGGCAATCCCCAGGCCCAGGGTGAAGTACTCGGGGTTGGTGCTGGCGCCCAGGCGCAAGCCGGCCCACAGCACCAGCGGCACGGCCAGGCTCATCAGCAGCAGGAACAGCGGCAGGCCCCAGCTGGCGCTGACCAGCGAGCGCGGGTTGAGGTTTTCGGTGAAGGCCATGTGGTACATGTGCGGCATGACGATGGCCGAGGCGAAGAACACCAGCAGCAGGGTGCGCCATGGGCCTTCCTGCAGTGGGGTGTGCAGGGCCGCCAGGGCGGTCTGGTTCTGCAGCAGCCAGACTTCCAGCTCGTGCGGGCCGCCGAACACGCCGTACAGGGCATACAGGCCGATACCGCCCAGGGCCAGCAGCTTGATCACCGACTCGAAGGCGATGGCGAACACCAGCCCTTCGTGTTTTTCGCGCGTGGCGATGTGCCGCGAGCCGAAGAAGATGGTGAACAGGATGATCAGAGTACAGAAGGCGAAGGCCACCCGGGCTTTGACCGGTTCACCGGTGAGGATGCTGATCGAGTCGGCCACTGCCTGGATTTGCAGGGCCAGCAAGGGCAGCACGCCGATCAGCATGATGATCGTGGTCAGCGCGCCGGCCCAGGTGCTGCGAAAGCGGAACGCCAGCAGGTCGGCCAGCGATGACAGCTGGTAGGTGCGGGTGATCTTGAGGATCGGGTACAGCAGCACCGGCGCCAGCAGGAATGCGCCGGACACCCCCAGGTAACAGGCGAGGAAGCCGTAGCCGTACTGGTAGGCCAGGCCCACCGAGCCATAGAAGGCCCAGGCACTAGCGTACACGCCCAGCGACAGGGTGTAGGTCAGCGGGTGACGAATGAGCGAGCGCGGGATCAACCCACGCTCGCTGATCCAGGCCACGCCGAACAGCACCATGAGGTACCCGGCGCTGATCAGGATCATCTGGGTCAGGCTAAAGCTCATCGGCATCTCGTTGGCTCTGCAGGATGAAGGTGACGACGATCAGGATCAGCCAGAGCAGGTAAGGGCGGTACCAGGCTCCGGTCGGTTCGATCCACCAGTCCATGATGGCCGGGGAGAACAGGTAGATCCCCACGACCAGAAGCAGGACCAAACGATAGATGTACATGCTGGCCTCGATGGTTGGGCGCTGCGGGCTTGGACTTATTATTGGCGCAAATGGCTGGGGGGATGCTAGCGGGAATCCATAGGGTTAGCCAAGAGTTTGAATTTATTGGGCTTTTGATTTTAGAGAAGGGTTGCCTGTTCTGGCCCTATCGCCGGCAAGCCAGCTCCCACAGGATTACCACAGGACCTGAGCGTTGCGCCGTACCTGTGGGAGCTGGCTTGCCGGCGATAGGGCGGTAAAGCCTCAGTGCAAATCAGCCTCTGGCACCGTAGTCTTCCGTGCAATCGCTTCTGGTCGCCACTGCTGGCGCGCTACTGCCAGCACTTCAGCCGGTGTTGCCAGCAAAAGCTCCGGGTCGGTGTCCTGCCCCAGCGCCCGCAACGCCCGCAGCAACAACGGCGTCGCATGCTCCACCTGCAGCGGCGGCGAACGGTACGACTTGCCCAGCTTGTGCCCGTCCGGTTGCACGATCAGCGGAATATGCAGGTAACGCGGCTGCGAGAAGCCCAGCAGCTCCTGCAGGTACAGCTGGCGCGGGGTGTTGTCGAGCAGGTCGGCGCCGCGCACGATGTCGGTGACACCCTGCCAGGCATCGTCCAGCACCACTGCCAACTGGTACGCATACAGCCCGTCGCGGCGCTGGATGACGAAGTCACCCACCTCACGCCCCAGGTGTTGCTGGAACTCGCCCTGCACCCGGTCGGTAAAGCGGTAGATCAACTCCGGCACCCGCAAGCGGATTGCCGCGCCTTCGCGGGCATGCCCGGCGTTACGGCACAAACCTGGGTAGATGCCGTGGTAGCCCTCCAGCTGCTTGCGCGAGCAGGTGCAGGCATAGGCCAGGCCCATGTTGAACAAGCGGTCGACCACCGCGGCATAAGCGTCGTGACGTTGGCTTTGGCAGACTACCTCGCCATCCCATTCCAGGCCGTAGCGTTCCAGGGTCTGCAGGATCGCATCGCGGGCGCCGGGCATTTCCCGGGGTGGGTCGGTGTCTTCCATGCGCAGCAACCAGCGGCCATTGACGGCGCGGGCATCGAGCCAGGAGGCGAGGGCGGCGACCAGCGAGCCGAAGTGCAGGAAGCCGCTGGGGGTAGGGGCGAAACGCCCGATATAACTGGAGTCGGTCATGGTCATGCTGGGCATATAAATGAAACGGGGCGCATGATGCGCCCCGTTCAAATAGAAGAAGGATCAGCCTTTGCCGACCGTTTTTTCCTTTTTCTCGGCGATTTCCTTGCAGTCGAAGCACAGGTCTGCGGTGGGGCGGGCCTCCAGTCGACGCAGGCCAATCTCGATGCCGCACGATTCGCACCAGCCGTATTCGTCGGCCTTGATCTTGTCGAGGGTCTTGTCGATTTTCTTGATCAGCTTGCGCTCGCGATCGCGGTTGCGCAGCTCCAGGGCGAATTCTTCTTCCTGGCTGGCGCGGTCGGCCGGGTCGGGGAAGTTGGCCGCTTCATCCTTCATGTGGTCCACAGTGCGGTCCACACTGGTCATCAGCTCTTGCTTCCAGGCGCCGAGAAGCTTGGTGAAGTGCTTTTTCATGGGCTCGCCCATGTACTCTTCACCCTTGGTTTCTACGTAGGGCTCGACACCGTACATGGTCTGGGCTTTTTGCTTTTCTACGGTGGACATGAATAGACCGCCTCTCACTCATCTGATCCAATGCGCAGGATGCTCCATCTCCGGCACCCGCCGGCCCTGCGACTGCGAGCCGCCGAACTTACCAGATAGATCGGGGGTGCGCTACCCCGCCCGATCCTGGCAATTGACAGCGGCGCGAGCCGCACGTTCGGTGGCGTGCAGAGGTAGAATCTCCAGTTTAGCCCCATTTGAGAGAAGGTCATGGCCCACCCCTACAGTGCGCGCAGCCGCGCCATCGAACCCTTCCATGTCATGGCACTGCTGGCCCGGGCCAACGAGCTGCAGGCGGCCGGGCACGACGTGATCCACTTGGAAATCGGTGAGCCGGACTTCACCACCGCCGCGCCCATCGTCGCCGCCGGCCAGGCGGCACTGGCCGCCGGGCACACCCGCTACACCGCAGCGCGCGGCCTGCCGGCGCTGCGTGAAGCCATTGCCGGATTCTACGGCCAACGCTATGGCTTGAATGTCGACCCGGAGCGCATCCTCATTACCCCGGGTGGCTCCGGCGCGCTGCTGCTGGCTAGCAGCCTGCTGGTCGACCCGGGCAAGCACTGGCTGCTGGCCGACCCGGGCTACCCGTGCAACCGCCACTTCCTGCGCCTGGTCGAAGGCGGCGCGCAACTGGTGCCGGTAGGGCCGGAGGTGAATTACCAGCTGACGGCAGACCTGGTCGATCGTTACTGGGACAAGGACACGGTCGGCGCTTTGGTCGCCTCGCCAGCCAACCCCACCGGCACAGTGCTGGGCCGTGACGAGTTGGCCAGCCTTGCCCAAGCCACCCGTGAGCGCCATGGCCACCTGGTGGTGGACGAGATCTATCACGGCCTGACCTATGGCATGGACGCGCCGAGCGTGCTGGAAGTGGACGACTCGGCGTTCGTCCTGAATAGTTTTTCCAAGTATTTCGGCATGACCGGTTGGCGCCTGGGCTGGCTGGTGGCGCCCCCCGGCGCCGTGGCCGATCTGGAAAAGCTGGCGCAGAACCTGTACATCAGCGCACCAAGCATGGCCCAGCACGCCGCGTTGGCGTGCTTCCAGCCCGAAACCCTGGCCATTTTCGAAGAGCGCCGCGCCGAGTTCGCCCGCCGCCGCGACTACCTGTTGCCGGCCTTGCGTGAGCTGGGCTTCCGCATTGCCGTCGAGCCGCAGGGGGCGTTCTACCTGTACGCCGATATCAGTGCCTTTGGTGGGGATGCGTTCGCCTTCTGCCGGCACTTCCTGGAAACCGAGCACCTGGCCTTCACCCCGGGGCTGGACTTTGGCCGCCACCTGGCCGGGCACCATGTGCGCTTTGCCTACACCCAGAGCCTGCCGCGCCTGGAAGAGGCGGTGCAGCGTATTGCCCGTGGCCTGCGGAGCTGGCAAGGCTGATGCGCTTTTCTCCCTCACTTGAGCAGGGCCGCCTGCTGCGCCGCTACAAGCGTTTTCTGGCGGACATCGAACTGGCCAACGGCGAGCAGATGACCATCCACTGCCCGAACACCGGCTCCATGCTCAACTGCATGCGTGAAGGCGGGCAGGTATGGTTCAGCCGCTCCAACGACCCCAAGCGCAAGCTGCCGGGCACCTGGGAAATCAGCGAAACCCCACAGGGGCGGCTGGCCTGCGTGAATACCGGGCGGGCCAATACGCTGGTCGAAGAGGCCCTGCGGGCCGGCACCATCGCCGAGCTGGCCGGCTTCACCGCGCTAAAGCGAGAAGTGGCCTATGGCGAGGAAGGCAGCCGCATCGACTTTCGCCTGGAATTCGACGGTGTTCCCGCTTTTGTCGAGGTCAAGAGCGTGACTCTGGGCTATCCCGACAGCCCCGTGGCGGCCTTCCCCGATGCGGTGACCCAGCGTGGCGCCAAGCACCTGCGCGAGCTGGCGAAACTTGCCCGGCAGGGCGTGCGGGCTGTGCAGTTGTACTGCGTCAACCTGACCGGCATCGAAGCCGTGCGCCCGGCCGAGGAAATCGACGCAGCTTATGCCCAGGCCCTGCGCACCGCAGTGGCGGACGGGGTGGAAGTGCTGGCCTACGGTACCCGCCTGGACGCTGAAGGCATCGTCATCGATCGCCGTTTGCCGGTACTGCTCGGCCCTTGACCAATGGGGCCGCTGTGCGGCCCATCGCCGGCAAGCCAGCTCCCACAGGTATTGCGCAAACCTTGAGCTGCTCGCAATACCTGTGGGAGCTGGCTTGCCGGCGATGGGCTGCGCAGCAGCCCCAATAGCTGCCCCCATGGCTTATCTGGCGGGCATCAACCAGATGCCCTGGCTGTCTTCGTGGCAGCCCAGGGCTTGCAGTTGTTCGCCCTCGCAGGGCCCGGCCACGCATTCGCCGCTTTCGATCAGGAACAACGCACCATGGTGGGCGCAGTGGATGAGGCTGGCGCTGTCATCGAGAAACGCGTCTCGCGCCCAGTTCAGCGGGATGCCCCGATGCGGGCAACGGTTGCGGTAGAGGTACACCTGGCCCTGGCGGCGCACGCCGAACAGCTCGGTGCCGTCTACGCTGAAGGCGCGGCTTTGGCCTTCGGCCAGGCCGTGGGAGGTACAAAGGAAGTGCATGGCAAGGACGGCTCGTGAAACAAGGGATGGCTTGACGCTTCAATGCGAATAATTATCAAATTGCCCGCATTCGCTGCGCCCGGCTGTCTATGGTGCGCAGTTCCGCCGCCCGCCACAAGGTGCGCGGCCCGCCTGCAGAAGGAACCCGATGATGCGCCGTCCTGTCGCCTTGCTTGCGCTGTGCGCAAGCCTTGTGCTTTCCACCCAGGCCTTGGCTGCCGAGCTGCCGCAGCGCTGGGTCAGCGCCGGTGGTGCATTGAGCGAGTGGATAACCGCGCTAGGCGGGGAAGCGCGCCTGGTCGGCGTGGACACCACCAGCCAGCACCCGGCATCGCTGAAATCATTGCCCAGTGTGGGTTACCAGCGGCAGCTGTCGGCTGAAGGCATTCTCAGCCTGCGCCCGGACGTGCTGGTGGGCACCGAGGAAATGGGCCCGCCGCCGGTACTGGCGCAAATCCGCAAGGCTGGCGTGCAGGTCGAGCTGTTCTCCAGCAAGGCCGAACTGGCTGCGGTGGATGAAAACCTCAAGCACCTGGGGCAGTTGCTCGGCGCAGAACAGCAAGCCGGGGAGTTGGCGGCAGGCTACCATCAGCAGCTCGATGCCTTGCAAGCCAAGGTCAAGCAGGCCCAGGCCGGGCAGAAGGCGCCGGGGGTGTTGCTGCTGGTCGGGCATGCCGGGGCCAAGCCGCTGATCGCCGGGCAGGGCACCGCTGGTGACTGGCTGCTGGGCCAGGCGGGCGGGCGCAACCTGGCAGAGCATCAGGGCTACAAGAATTTTTCCAACGAAGCGCTGGCGGCATTGGACCCGGATGTCATCGTGTTTTCCGACCGGGCACTGGCTGACGAGCAAGCCTTGCAGGCACTGCTGAAAGAAAACCCGGCGTTGGCGGTGTCCCGCGCTGTGCGTGAGAAACGCCTGGTATCGCTCGACCCGACATTGCTGGTAGGTGGGCTCGGGCCGCGCCTGCCGGCGACCTTGCAGTCGCTGGCAGCCACCTTCTACCCGGCAGCCAAGGCCAGCTTCGCGCAATGAAACAACGGGTCCAGCCACGTACGTTGTTCATTTGCCTGAGCCTTTTGTGCCTGTTGGCGATCTGGCTGTCACTGGCCCTGGGGCCGGTCAGCCTGCCACTGTTCGATACGCTGCGTGCCGGCCTGCGCCTGTTGGGGCTGCCCATCGCCGCTGACGGCCTGCAGCAGGCCGAGATGATCCTGGGCCAGATCCGCTTGCCGCGTACCCTGCTGGGGCTGGCGGTGGGCGCGGTGCTGGCGCTGTCGGGCGTGGCCATGCAGGGGTTGTTCCGCAACCCGCTGGCCGACCCCGGGCTGGTGGGGGTGGCTGCTGGGGCGGCAGTGGGCGCGGCGGTGGCCATCGTGAGTGGCAGCTGGCTGGGCGGTATGCCGGATGCATTCGCCCCTTATTTGCTGTCACTGTGCGCCTTCATTGGCGGGCTGGGGGTGACCGCGCTGGTCTATCGCCTGGGGCGGCGCGATGGCCAGACCAACGTCGCCACGATGCTGCTGGCCGGGGTGGCCATGACCGCGCTGGGTGGCGCTGCCGTGGGGCTGTTCTCCTACCTGGCCGATGACGCTGCCCTGCGCACGCTGACCTTCTGGAACCTGGGCAGCCTCAATGGCGCCAGCTACGAGCGGCTGTGGCCGTTGCTGCTGGTGGCGGCGGGGGTGGCACTGTGGTTGCCACGCCGGGCCAAGGCGCTGAATGCCCTGTTGCTGGGTGAGTCGGAGGCGCGGCACCTAGGGGTCGACGTGGAGCGGCTCAAACGCGAGCTGGTGTTCTGCACGGCGCTGGGCGTGGGCGCTGCGGTGGCTGCGGCTGGGCTGATCGGCTTCATCGGCCTGGTGGTACCGCACCTGGTGCGGCTGCTGGCGGGGCCCGATCATCGCGTGGTGCTGCCGGCCTCGTTGCTGGCCGGGGGCGTGCTGATGCTGTTCGCCGACCTGGCGGCGCGGCTGCTGCTGGCGCCTGCCGAGCTGCCGATCGGTATCGTCACGGCCTTCATCGGGGCGCCGTTCTTCCTGTTCCTGCTGATACGAGGGCGCAGCTGATGTTGCAAGTCGAGGGCCTGCACCTGCGGCGGGGCGGCAATGAGGTGCTGCACGACATTCACCTGCAACTGAGCCCAGGGCAGGTCGTGGGGGTGCTTGGCCCCAATGGTGCAGGTAAGAGCAGCCTGCTGGGTGTGTTGTGTGGCGAGCTGGCGCCCGACCGCGGGCAGGTGACGCTACAGGGCCGACCACTGGCCGACTGGGCCGGACAGGAACGGGCCAGGCGCCTGGCGGTGCTGCCGCAGGTTTCCAGCCTGGGTTTCTCGTTCCGGGTCGAGGAAGTGGTGAGCATGGGCCGCATGCCCCATGGCACCGGGCAACGGCGCGATGCAGAAATCGTCGAGGCGGCCTTGCACGCGGCGGATGCCTGGCACCTGGTGGAGCGCAGCTACCTGGCGTTGTCCGGTGGCGAGCGGCAAAGGGTGCACCTGGCCCGCGTGCTGGCGCAGCTGTGGCCGGGGGAGCGGGGCACCACGCTGCTGCTCGACGAGCCGACCTCGATGCTCGACCCGCTGCACCAGCACACCACCCTGGAGTCCGTGCGCCGCTTCGCCGACCGTGGCGCTGCGGTGCTGGTGATCCTGCATGACCTGAACCTGGCGGCGCGCTACTGTGACCGTATCCTGCTGCTGGAGCAGGGTCGCTGCCATGCGTTCTCCTCGCCCGAAGAGGTGCTGACGCCGGTGGCGTTGAAGGCTGTATACGGGATCGATGTGCTGGTACAGGCGCACCCGGAGCGTGGGCATCCGCTGATCATCACCCGCTGAGAGGCATGTTGCGCTCCCACAGGAAATGGTGCAGGCCGGGTCAATTGTGAATGACATGGAGGCAATGCCAATGCGACACCCGCTGCTTTTCGGTTTCTCGCTGTGCCTGCTGCTGGCGCTGGGCGGCTGCCAGGCCAGCCTGCCGCCGTTGCCCGCCTGGCAGAGCAGTGAAGGGCGCACGCATGCCGAGCTGGGGCGCATCATCGATCTTGCCGATGGGCAACCGATAAGCCCTGAGCAGTTGGTACAGCGCCTGGCTGTCGCCCCCCGCGTGCTGGTTGGCGAGAAACACGACAACCCCGACCACCACGCGCTGCAACTGTGGCTGCTGCGTGCCCTGCAAGGCCAGCGTGCGCAGGGCAGCCTGCTGCTGGAGATGCTGCAACCCGAGCAGCAACCGTTGCTGGACCAGCTTGCCGGGCAACCCTTGCCGACGGACCTGCCCAAGGCCCTGGCCTGGCAAGAGGGCTGGGACTGGCAGTTGTACGGGCCAATCGTGACTGAAGCCTTGCAGCAGCGGGTGCCACTGCTGGCAGCCAACCTGTCGCCTGGCGAGATGCGCCAGGCCTATCGACAGCCGGTTGCGTTAACCGGCAAAAATTCCAATGCGCCAGCGGTAAAGGCCGCCTTGCTCGAACAGGTTCGCGCTGGGCATTGCGGCATGCTGCCGGAAAGCCAGTTGCCGGCGATGCTGGCCGTGCAGCAGCAGCGCGACCGGCGCATGGCCGAGCGCTTGCTGGCGGCGCCGCAACCGGCACTGCTGTTTGCCGGTGCCTATCACGTGCGCAAGGACCTGGGTGTGCCATTGCACTTGAGTGATCTGGGCGCGCAGGGGGAGAGCAAGGTGCTGTTGCTGGTTGAAGTGGGCGAGCAGGTCGAGGCAGGGCAGGCCGATTACCTGTGGTACACGGCGGCGATGCCGGAACAGGACTATTGCGCTCAACTGCGGCAGTAGCGTCACCAGCACTGGCCCTATCGCCGGCAAGCCAGCTCCCACAGGGACAGTACAAGACTCAAGGCTAACGCTGTACCTGTGGGAGCTGGCTTGCCGGCGATAGGGCCTGGCCTGGCGGCACAAAACCTACAGGCAAAAAAAGACCCGGCAAATTGCCGGGTCAATAACCGTGATTAGCCTGATGAGGAGATAATCTGAGAGTCCGAACCAGGGGCTCTTAGCTTATCCAACCAGTCTCGCGACCAGTTGTGATAATCATAACGATTCTCATTTCGGAGTCAATCCCCTTTCCGCGATTATTTTGGATTTTTTTGCGGAGGGCTTTTCGCATCCAGTTGTTGGTTGAGCGCTTCTTTGCGTTCGAGCGGCAAATCGTTCCAGTGCATGTCCAGCAGGGCGCCTTCAATGGCGTACAACAGCACCTTCGATGCGCGGAACCCCCGGGTCTTCACGGCCTGGTACGCACCCACCGCGCCCAGGCGGCGCAAGTCCGAGGCACTATGGATACCGGCTGCATGCAGCCACTGCGCAGAGGTCTTGCCAAGGTTCTTCAGATGCTGCAATTCATCGTTCATCGAGCCTCCTTGCGATGGCTGAACGGGGATTGGGGGATAAATCGCGAGCAGGTCAGAGAGGAGTGTAGCGGGGGTTGGGGAATATGCGGCTTTTTGCCATCGGCGCGATGAGATGCCCTGTGCCGACCTCTTCGCGGGCTCGCCCGCTCCCACAGGTTCGGCGCAGCCTTCAAGGACTGTGGTTTACCTGTGGGAGCGGGCAAGCCCGCGAAGGGGCCAGCCCAGGAAATCAGTTAGCTTACAGGCCAGGCAGACGCTGGCGAATCTGCTCGATCACCTGGTTCATGCTGCCAGCAGTCTGAGTATCGACCTGGGTGCTGTGCACCTGTTCCTGCGCATCCAGCGGTTCACGGCTGGCCTGCTGGGCCTTGACCACCTCCAGGGTGGCATCCGATGGGTCGCTGTTTTCTGCCTGGCGCTGCTCCAGCCAGCTGGCGATGACCGCGTCTGGCGCATGGCAGTCGAGGATCAGGAACGGCACCCCGGTCTGGCTGGCGACGTCCGCCGCGGCCTGGCGCTGCTCACGCTTGAGGTAGGTGGCATCCAGCACCACCGAGAAGCCGGCGCGCAGCACGGTTGCCGCCACTTCGTGCAGGCGCTGGTAGGTCGCCGCATTGGCATCCTGGTCATAGATGCCGGCACTCAGCTGGCCAGCGTCGGCCTGCTGTTGTTCACCGAACAGGCGCTTGCGCTCCACGTCCGAACGCACGCGGACCGCGCCCAGGGCCTCGACCATGCGCATGGCCACATGGCTTTTGCCCACCGCCGAAACACCGTGGGTAATGGCCAGCAGGCGCGACGGGATGGCACTGTAGCTTTCTGCCAGGTTGGCGTAGTTGCGGTAGGTGCGCAGGGTGGTGGCACGCTGCACACCATCGGCGTCGGCCGGCATGCTGAACAGCGCGACCTTGGCCCGCACCAGCGCGCGGTAGGCTTTGTAGAAGTTGAGCAGTTCCAGGCCTTCGTAGTCGCCGGTCAGCTCCAGGTACTGGCTGATGAAGCGTCGGGCCAGGCATTTCAGGCCGCGGTCTTCCAGGTCCATGGCCAGGAAGCCGGTGTCGGCGTAGACGTCGGTCAGGCGGAACGGTTCGTTGAACTCGATGCAGTCGAAGATCACCACCTTGCCATCGATCAGGGTGGCGTTGCCCAGGTGGATATCACCGTGGCATTCACGGATGAAGCCGTTGGCCTTGCGCTTTTCCAGCAGGCCATGCAGGCGTTCGAAGCTGCTGCGTGCCCAGGCCTGCAAGGCGTCGAGTTGCTGCAGGTCGGCCTTGTCGCTGAGGAACGGGCGAATCTGTTCGAAGTTCTGCTCCACTGGCGCCATCACGCTTTCTGGCGTGCCCAGCGGGTGCTCCACCGGTACGCGCGGGGCCTGCAGGTGGAACTCGGCGATTTGCCGGGCCATCTGGTCGATGTGCGCGGCGTTCAGCTCGCCATTGGCCTGCAGGGTGCTGAGCATCTGCCCCTGAGGGAACTGACGCATCTTCAATACGTATTCGATGGCTTCGCCTTCGCCACCGATCTGCGGTGCTTCAGCGCTACCGGTGATCGGCAATACTTCCAGGTACAGGCCGTCGGTCAGGCGCTGGTTCAGGCGCAACTCTTCGTTACAGAAGTGCTGGCGCTGATCCAGGCTGGTGAAGTCGAGGAAGCCGAAGTTCATTGGCTTCTTGACCTTATAGGCGTATTCGCCAGTGAGCAGGACCCAGGAGATATGCGTCTCGATGAGCTGGAACCCATCCACGGGATGAGGGTACAGGGCAGGGTTCTGCAATGCAGCGATAAGGGCTTGGCTCACGGGAAATCCTTCCGGGGCAGGGAATTCGAATGCGCCATTATGGTCAATGGTGCCGTCCCTGCCTACCGCCGGGCCGTCTGCCCAGCCTTTATAAAGTGCGTATAATCCGCCGCCATGACCCGAACCCGAAATCCCCGTACCCCTAAGAAACGCCCGACCGGCCGCTCCCGCGCCTGGCTGGGCTGGGCGTTGAAGCTCAGCCTGGTCGGCCTGGTGATCGTTGCCGGTTTCGCGGTTTACCTCGATGCCGTCGTCCAGGAGAAATTCTCTGGCAAGCGCTGGACCATCCCGGCGAAGGTGTATGCCCGGCCGCTGGAACTGTTCAGCGGCCAGAAGCTGAGCAAGAACGACTTCCTCACCGAACTCGATGCGCTCGGCTACCGGCGTGAAAGCGCGGCCAACGGCCCGGGTGCGGCGGCAGTCAGTGGCAATACTGTCGACCTTAACACCCGTGGCTTTCAGTTCTACGAGGGCATGGAGCCAGCGCAGTTCGTGCGCGTGCGTTTCTCCGGCGATTACGTGGCGGGGCTTTCCGGTGCCAACGGCAAGGCGCTCGATGTGGTGCGCCTGGAGCCGCTGATGATCGGCGGCATCTACCCGAAAAACCTCGAAGACCGCATCCTGATCAAGATCGACCAGGTGCCCAAGTACCTGCTGGAAACCCTGGTGGCCACCGAAGACCGCGATTTCTACAGCCATTTCGGGGTATCGCCCAAGTCCATCGCCCGAGCCATGTGGGTCAATACCTCGTCCGGCTCGATGCGCCAGGGCGGCAGTACCCTGACCCAGCAGTTGGTGAAGAACTTCTACCTCACCAGCGAGCGCAGCCTCAGCCGCAAGCTGACCGAGGCGATGATGGCCATGCTGCTGGAGCTGCACTACGACAAGCGTGAAATCCTCGAGGCCTACCTCAACGAAGTGTTCGTCGGCCAGGATGGCCAGCGGGCGGTGCACGGCTTCGGCCTGGCCAGCCAGTTCTTCTTCAGCCAGCCGCTGTCGGAGCTGAAGCTGCACCAGATCGCCTTGCTGGTGGGCATGGTCAAGGGCCCGTCCTACTACAACCCGCGCCGTTACCCTGAGCGCGCATTGGCTCGGCGCAACCTGGTGCTCGACCTGGTGGCCGAGCAGGGCGTGGCCAGCCAGGCGGAAGTCGATGCGGCGAAGAAGATGCCGCTGGGCGTGACCAAGCGCGGCAGCCTGGCCGACAGCTCGTTCCCGGCGTTCCTCGACCTGGTCAAGCGTCAACTGCGCCAGGATTACCGTGACGAAGACTTGACCGAAGAAGGCCTGCGCATTTTCACCAGCTTCGACCCGATCCTGCAGATGAAGGCCGAAACCTCGATGAGCGAGACCTTCAAGCGCCTGGCCGGGCGCAAGGGGGCTGACGAGGTGGAATCGGCGATGGTCGTGACCAACCCGGAAACCGGTGAGGTGCAAGCATTGATCGGTAGCCGCCAGGCGGGCTTCGCCGGCTTCAACCGCGCCATCGACGCCGTGCGGCCGATCGGTTCGCTGGTCAAGCCGGCGGTGTACCTGACCGCACTGGAACAGCCGAGCAAATATACCCTGACCAGTTGGGTGCAGGACGAGCCGTTCTCGGTCAAAGGTGCCGACGGCCAGGTCTGGCGCCCGCAAAACTACGATCGCCGCCCGCACGGCACCATCTACCTGTATCAGGGGTTGGCCAATTCCTACAACCTGTCGACCGCCAAGGTCGGCCTGGAAGTGGGCGTGCCTAGCGTGATCAAGACCATTGGCCGGCTGGGGGTGAATGTCGACTGGCCTGCCTTCCCGGCGATGCTGCTGGGCGCCGGTGGCATGTCGCCGATGCAGGTCGCGACCATGTACCAGACCATCGCCAACGGTGGCTTCAACACGCCGATGCGCGGTATCCGCAGCGTGCTCACCGCCGAGGGCGAGCCGCTCAAGCGCTACCCGTTCCAGATCCAGCAAACCTTCGACCCAGGTGCCATCTATCTCGTACAGAACGCCATGCAGCGGGTAATGCGCGAAGGTACTGGCCGTTCGGTGTACAACACCTTGCCGCGCACGCTGACCCTGGCGGGCAAGACCGGTACCAGTAACGATTCGCGCGACAGCTGGTTCTCCGGTTTCAGCCAGGACCTGCTGGCGGTGGTGTGGATGGGCCGTGACGACAACGGCAAGACGCCATTCACCGGTGCCACCGGTGCCCTGCAGGTGTGGACGAGCTTCATGAAGAAGGCCGACCCGCTGCCGCTGGACATGCCGCAACCGGACAACGTGGTGCAGGCCTGGATTGACCCGTACAGCGGCCAAGGGTCCGATGGCAGCTGTCCGGGAGCGGTGCAGATGCCGTATATTCGCGGGAGTGAACCGCCCGCCGGCGCGACCTGTGGCGGCGAGCAGAATCCGGCAGAATCAGTCATGGACTGGGTCAAAGGCTGGATGAATTAAGCACAGGCTGCATTGATGAGGTGTGACGTGAACAAGTGGCTGTTTCCTGCCGTGACGGCGCTGGCTGTGCTCCAGGGGTGCTCCAGCGTCCCGCGCGGCAATATCCCGGTGGTCGACTCGAGCACCCGCGTGTCCAACAGCGAACGCGTGACGGCCAACCGCGCGGCGGCTGGCTATAACACGGGCACCGCGCAAGCGCAGACGTTGCCTGAGGAGTCCGGCGTCACCGTGATGATCCCGCAGGGCGCTGGCGCTTCAGGCATCCAGACGTTCCCAGCGGCCAATGGCGCGGCGCCGATCAGCACCTCGCCGATCACCCCGGGGCCGGTCACTTCGGCACCGATGACCACCAATCCAAACCCGATCGCCGACGAACCGTTCGACATCGCGGCAATGAACAGCGCCTCGCAAAGTGCCAGCGCGCCAACCGGCATTCCACGTAGCGGCGCCGCTACAGGTGGCCTGTCGGCCGATGAGCAACTGGACGGCCCGGTGCTGGCGTTGCTGACCACCGCGCAGACGCAGCAGGGCAGTGGTGACTTCAACGGTGCCGCCTCGAGCCTGGAGCGTGCCCAGCGCATTGCCCCACGCGAGCCGCAGGTGCTGTACCGCCTGGCCCAGGTGCGCCTGGCGCAAGGTGATGCAGCACAGGCCGAGCAACTGGCGCGTCGCGCCCTGACTTACGCCAACGGCCGCCCGAGCCTGCAGGCCGAGTTGTGGAACACCATCGCCCAGGCCCGTGAAAAGCAGGGTGACAGCGCTGGTGCCGCACTGGCCCGGCAAAAGGCACGGGTCAATTCGTGATGATCGAGCAACGCGTTCTGGATATTGCCGACCACTTGCTGCTGATCGAGCGTGAGCTGCAGGTGCAAGGCTGGTGGGATGACGAGCCGCCAAGCGACGAGGCCCTGGCCAGTACCGTGCCGTTCGCCGTCGATACGCTCAGTTTCGAGCAGTGGCTGCAATGGATTTTCCTGCCGCGCATGAAGATCATCATCGAGCTGGGCCACCCGCTGCCCAGCGCCTCTGGCATCCTGGTCATGGCCGAAAGCGTGTTTGTCGACCGGCCAGAGCAAAGTCGTGAGCTTCGCCGCCTATTGGCAGCATTCGATCAATTGATTGCTCCTTCCGCCTGATTTCTTCAGTTTTTCCTTCAAGGGCCGCAGATTGTGGCCCTTTTTTGTGGAAATCTTATTAATTCTGCTGCTGAAGCGTTTTTTAGTGGTGGCAGGAATTCATCTTGAGGAAAAATTGGCAATAATTTTTCTTGACTTGTAGCCGCCAAATCACAAGAATCCAACTTCCGCTGTAGAGGGACTGCCAGAAGCAGACCCGCTAAGCAGATCATGAGGTGCACACCCGCGCCGACCTGTTACACCCCGCAACGCGTTACCTCGCGCTGGGTGGGAAAACCCCGCAACACTCTGGGGCGCTCCCAATACTTGCTCAGTCAGTGCTGACGTTCGCTCATGCTCTGCTTGGCAGTAAACCTATTAAGACCCGTCCACTAGGGACGGTATTCTGGCGTTTTAGAGGTGAACAACGTGGAGCTTTTATCTGGCGCTGAGATGGTCGTCCGCTTCTTGCGTGACGAAGGCGTTAAGCACATCTACGGGTACCCTGGTGGTGCTCTCCTGCATGTTTACGACGCGCTGTTCAAGGAACCGGAAGTCGAGCACATCCTGGTTCGTCACGAGCAGGCGGCTACCCATATGGCGGACGGCTATGCCCGCGCCACCGGCAAGGCCGGTGTGGTGCTGGTAACCTCCGGCCCGGGCGCGACCAATGCCATTACCGGCATTGCCACCGCCTACATGGACTCGATTCCGATGGTCATCCTGTCTGGCCAGGTGCCTAGCACCATGGTGGGTACCGATGCCTTCCAGGAAACCGACATGATCGGTATCTCGCGGCCGATCGTGAAGCACAGCTTCATGATCAAGAACCCGACCGAGATCCCTGAAATTCTGAAAAAAGCTTTCTACCTGGCGCAATCCGGTCGCCCAGGTCCGGTCGTGGTCGACATTCCAAAAGATATGACCAACCCGGCCGAGAAATTCGAATACGTCTACCCGAAAAAGGTCAAGCTGCGCTCCTACAGCCCGGCAGTGCGTGGCCATTCCGGCCAGATCCGCAAGGCTGCCGAGATGCTCCTGGCCGCCAAGCGCCCGATCGTCTACTCCGGTGGTGGCGTGATCCTCGGCGGTGGCTCCGAAGCCCTGACCGAAATCGCCAAGTCGCTGAACCTGCCGGTCACCAATACCCTGATGGGCCTGGGTGGCTTCCCGGGTACCGATCGCCAGTTCCTCGGCATGCTCGGTATGCACGGCAGCTTCACCGCCAACATGGCCATGCACAACGCCGACGTGATCCTCGCGGTCGGTGCCCGTTTCGACGACCGCGTGGTCAATGGCCCGGCCAAGTTCTGCCCGAACGCCAAGATCATCCACATCGACATCGACCCGGCGTCGATCTCCAAGATGATCAAGGCCGACGTGCCGATCGTCGGCCCGGTCGACAGCGTGCTCAGCGAAATGCTCGGCATCCTCAAGGAAATCGGCGAGCAGCCTGACCAGGCGGCGCTGGATGCCTGGTGGAAGCAGATCGACGAATGGCGTGGCAATGGCGAGCTGTTCCCTTACGACAAGGGCGACGGCAATGTCATCAAGCCGCAGAAAGTCATCGAAACCCTGTGCGAAGTGACCAATGGCGATGCCTTCGTCACCTCCGACGTGGGCCAGCACCAGATGTTCGCGGCGCAGTACTACCGCTTCAACAAGCCGAACCGCTGGATCAACTCCGGTGGCCTGGGCACCATGGGCTTCGGTTTCCCGGCGGCGATGGGCATCAAGCTCAACTTCCCGGACCAGGACGTAGCCTGTGTGACTGGCGAAGGCAGCATCCAGATGAACATCCAGGAGCTGTCCACCTGCATGCAGTACGGCCTGCCGGTGAAGATCGTCAACCTGAACAACGGTGTGCTGGGCATGGTCCGCCAGTGGCAGGATATGGCCTACAACGGTCGTCACTCACACTCGTACGTCGAGTCGCTGCCTGATTTCATCAAACTGGCCGAGGCCTATGGCCATGTGGGTATCCGCATCACCAGCCTGAAGGACCTCAAGCCGAAGCTGGAAGAAGCGTTCGCGATGAAGGACCGCCTGGTGTTCATCGACATCGCGGTTGACCGCAGTGAGCACGTCTATCCGATGCAGATCAAGGATGGCTCGATGCGTGACATGTGGCTGAGCAAGACGGAGCGTACCTGATATGCGGCACATCATTTCCCTGCTGCTGGAAAACGAACCAGGTGCGTTGTCCCGCGTGGTCGGCCTGTTCTCCCAGCGCAACTACAACATTGAAAGCCTGACCGTGGCGCCGACCGAAGACCCGACCCTGTCGCGTCTGACGTTGACCACCGTTGGCCATGACGAAGTGATCGAACAGATCACCAAGAACCTGAACAAGCTGGTCGAAGTGGTCAAGCTTGTCGACCTGTCGGAAAGCGCTCATATCGAGCGTGAACTGATGCTGGTCAAGGTCAAGGCCACCGGTGCCCAGCGCGCCGAGATCAAGCGCACCACGGACATTTTCCGTGGCCAGATCGTCGACGTGACCGCCAGCGTGTACACCGTGCAGCTGAGCGGTACCAGCGACAAGCTGGACAGCTTCATCCAGGCGATCGGCACTGCATCGATTCTCGAAACCGTGCGCAGCGGCGTTACCGGCATTGCCCGTGGCGACAAAGTGCTCAGCATCTAAATTCAAAAATTAGCGATGGCTCCGCAGGGGCCGAGATATAACCAGGGGTATTTTCATGAAAGTTTTCTACGATAAAGACTGCGACCTTTCCATCATCCAGGGTAAGAAAGTCGCCATCATCGGTTACGGTTCCCAGGGCCACGCTCAGGCGTGCAACCTGAAGGACTCCGGTGTAGACGTTACCGTCGGTCTGCGTAAAGGTTCGGCTACCGTTGCCAAGGCTGAAGCCCACGGCCTGAAAGTTGCCGACGTGGCTACCGCCGTCGCTGCTGCCGACCTGGTCATGATCCTGACCCCGGACGAATTCCAGGGCCAGCTGTACAAGAGCGAAATCGAGCCGAACATCAAGAAGGGCGCTACCCTGGCCTTCTCCCACGGCTTCTCGATCCACTACAACCAGGTCGTTCCGCGTGCCGACCTCGACGTGATCATGATCGCGCCGAAGGCCCCGGGCCACACCGTTCGCTCCGAGTTCGTCAAAGGCGGCGGCATCCCTGACCTGATCGCTATCTACCAGGACGCTTCGGGCAACGCCAAGAACGTCGCCCTGTCCTACGCCGCTGGCGTCGGTGGCGGCCGTACCGGCATCATCGAAACCACCTTCAAGGACGAGACCGAAACCGACCTGTTCGGTGAGCAGGCCGTTCTGTGCGGCGGTACCGTCGAGCTGGTCAAAGCCGGTTTCGAAACCCTGGTCGAAGCTGGCTACGCGCCAGAAATGGCCTACTTCGAGTGCCTGCACGAGCTGAAGCTGATCGTTGACCTCATGTACGAAGGCGGTATCGCCAACATGAACTACTCGATCTCCAACAACGCCGAGTACGGTGAGTACGTAACCGGTCCGGAAGTCATCAACGAAGAATCCCGCAAGGCCATGCGCAACGCTCTGAAGCGCATCCAGGACGGCGAGTACGCGAAGATGTTCATCTCCGAAGGTGCTACCAACTACCCATCGATGACCGCCAAGCGTCGCAACAACGCCGCTCACGGCATCGAAATCATCGGCGAGCAACTGCGTTCGATGATGCCGTGGATCTCGGCTAACAAAATCGTCGACAAGACCAAGAACTAAGTCTTATCGAAAGATGAAAAGCGCGGCTTCGGCCGCGTTTTTTCGTTCTGGCAGTCAGCATCTGGTATAAAGCAGACCAGTGGCCTGCTGTCAGAACCTGTTTCGCGGGCCCGTGTCGAACATTTTCCATCCTGTTGCAAGGTACCCTCCATGAGCGAACGTCCCGAAGAGCCGAACAAGCCCTCCGACGCCGAAAGCCTGCTACCTGTCGATGAGCACGTTGAAGAAGGGCATGACGCCGAAGGGCGCAAGGTGCGCCACCGCGGCATCTACCTGTTGCCCAACCTGTTTACCACCGCCAACCTGTTTGCCGGCTTCTATTCCATCATCAGCTCGATGAGCGCACAGAGCGCCCTGAGTGCCGGTGACCCGCGTGAAGCGAGCAAGTACTTCGCCTTTGCCGCCATCGCCATCTTCGTGGCCATGGTGCTCGACGGCCTGGACGGCCGCGTTGCGCGCATGACCAATACCCAGAGTGCCTTCGGGGCTGAGTACGACTCGCTGTCGGACATGGTCGCCTTCGGCGTGGCCCCGGCCTTGTTGGCCTTTGGCTGGGCGCTGGGCGACATGGGCAAGGTCGGCTGGATGGTCGCCTTCATCTACGTGGCCGGTGCGGCGCTGCGCCTGGCGCGTTTCAATACCCAGGTAGGCACCGCCGACAAACGCTACTTCATCGGCCTGGCCAGCCCGGCTGCTGCGGGTGTGGTTGCAGGTACCGTGTGGGCGTTCAGCGACTACGGTATCCAGGGCTCCAAGCTGTCGTTCCTGGTGGCGCTGCTGGTGGCTGCGGCCGGCATGCTGATGGTCAGCAACATCAAGTACAACAGCTTCAAGGAACTGGACCTCAAGGGCCGCGTGCCGTTCGTGGCGATCCTGGCCGTGGTGCTGGTGTTTGCCGTGGTGTTCAGCGACCCACCGCGCATCCTGCTGCTGATCTTCCTCGCCTATGCGGCTTCGGGGCCGATCCAGTTCTTGTTGAAGGCGCGTCGGCGCAAGGCGTGAAAATCGCTTAACGCTGGAATAACCTTCCGGCTCCATAGTCTTACTGGTACATCCGTTATCCAGTGCTGTGGAGCCGCCCATGCTCATCAAGCTTCCCAGGTCTTCCGAGTGCAAGGCATCGGAGATCACCCCCGAAGACATCTACTTTTCCCGTCGCGCTCTGCTGGGCGGTTCCCTGGCTGGCCTTGCCCTGGGTGCGTTGCCGGGCGGGGTGGGGGCCGCTGAGGTCTCGCGTTATGCCGATGTGCAGGCCGGAGCCGCACCGGCCTGGTTCACCGACAAGCTCGTGGCCACGCGCTGGCAGGCGGTGACGGTGAAGGATGAGGCGATCACGCCATTCAAGGATGCTACCCACTACAACAACTTCTATGAGTTCGGGCCTGACAAAGGGGACCCGGCAGCCAATGGCGACAGCCTGAAAACCGAACCATGGAGCGTGGTAGTTGATGGCGAGGTGGGTAAGCCGGGGCGCTATGCATTGGAAGACTTCGTCAAACCTTATCAGCTTGAAGAGCGCATCTATCGACTGCGTTGCGTAGAGGCGTGGTCGATGGTCATTCCGTGGCTGGGGTTCCCTTTGGCTCAGGTGCTAAAGCAGGTCGAGCCGACTTCCAAGGCGCGCTACGTACGCTTCGAGACCTTGAAGGACCCGCAGCATATGCCGGGGCAGCGGTCGGGGTTCGCCTTGATCGACTGGCCTTATAGAGAAGGGTTGCGCCTGGACGAGGCGATGCATCCGCTGGCGATTCTGGCGGTGGGGATGTATGGCCGGGAGCTGCCCAACCAGAATGGCGCGCCGTTGCGCTTGGTGGTGCCATGGAAGTATGGCTTCAAGAGCATCAAGTCGATCGTGCGCATCAGCCTGGTGGCCGAGCAGCCCGGCACTACCTGGGAAGGGTTGGCACCGGATGAGTATGGTTTCTATGCCAACGTGAACCCGACGGTGGACCACCCGCGCTGGAGCCAGGCGCGCGAGCGGCGCTTGCCCAGCGGGTTGTTCAGCCCCAATGTGCGGGAAACACAGATGTTCAATGGCTACGCCGATGAAGTGGCGTCGCTGTATACCGGGCTCGACCTGCGGAAGAACTATTGATGCGCTATCCCTGGTTTCGTCTGGCCATCTTTGTCGTGGGGTGCCTGCTCCCCGCGTGGTGGTTGTATGAGGCGGCGATGAACCAGCTCGGGCCAGACCCTGGGAAGATCCTGATGGACCGCCTGGGGCTGGGCGCGTTGACCTTCCTGCTGGTCACCTTGAGCATGACACCGCTGCAGAAACTCTCCGGGTGGTCGGGCTGGATCGTGGTGCGCCGGCAGCTGGGGTTGTGGGTTTTTGCCTATATTGTGCTGCACATCCTGGCTTATCTGTTCTTTATCCTGGGGCTGGACTGGGGGCAATTGGCGGTGGAGTTGCGCAAGCGGCCCTACATTATTGTGGGGGCGCTGGGGTTTCTTGGGTTGCTGGCGTTGGCGGTTACCTCGAACCGGTATAGCCAGCGGCGGTTGGGGGCCAGGTGGAAGAAGTTGCACAGGTTGGTGTATGTGATTCTTGGTTTGGGGTTGCTGCATTTTTTGTGGATTGTTCGCTCGGATCTGCGGGAGTGGGCGGTTTATGCGGGGATTGGGGCGGTGTTGATGGTATTGCGTGTGCCTGTTGTTGCGCGGCTGCTGCCCAAGGTTGGCAGGAGGCAGGGGAGGGCGATTTGAGAGTGGGGTGGAGGCGCTAGGTGCCTGCCTCTAGATGGCATAGGCTTTGAGAGGTGCCTGCCTTGGGTTCTCTGGCGCCTACCAGATCGAGCGCCGCCCGCGCGGCGCATCGCCGGCAAGCCGGCTCCCACATTTGTTTCGGGCCAGTCCAGCCTGTGCCATTGGCGCGCGCGCCCTTTTCTCTTCTCTTCACTATCGAGGGTTGCGCCACTGCCCTTCAGCAATCTCCAGCCATAGACCCAGGGAGCGAGTGCGGA
>NZ_JYKS01000064.1 GCF_000935045.1 Pseudomonas sp. 10-1B | reverse complement strand
GTGCGGGCCTCTTCGTGGGCTTGCCCGCTCCCACAGGTCCGGCACAACCTCCAGATGCTGTGATATCCCTGTGGGAGCGGGCGAGCCCGCGAAGAGGCCCCCACAGGTAACCCTCAACCCTCTCGCAGCACCGCCAAAGGGCTGGCATTCAGCGCCCGCCGCGTCCCCAACACCCCCGCACCCCCCACCAGCAGCGCCCCGGCCAGCGGCAACACCAGCAGCCACGGATGCGGGCTCCATTGCAAGGCGAAGGCATAGCGGTACAGCACCAGGGTAATCAGCTCGCAGCCCACAGCCGCCAATAGCCCGCTGGCCGCACCCAGCAAACCGAACTCGATGCGCCGCGCCTTGACCAGCAACGGCCGCGCCGCGCCCAGCGCGCGCAGCAAGGCGCCTTGGCGGATACGTTCGTCCAGCGTTGCCTGCAGCCCGGCGAACAGCACCGCCAGCCCAGCCGCCAGCACGAACAGCAGTACATACTCCACCGCCAGGGTCACCTGGGCGAGGATGCTGCGCAGTTGATCGAGCAAGGCGTCCACCTGCAGGATGGTCACTGCCGGGAACGCCCGTGACAGCGCCACCACATCCAGGTCATGGCCCGGTGCCAGGTAGAAGCTGGTCAGGTAGGTGGTCGGCAACCCTTGCAGCGTGCCGGGCTGGAAGATCATGTAGAAGTTCGGCTGGAAGCTGTCCCAATGCACGCTGCGCAGGCTGCTGACCCGAGCCTGATGCTGCTGGCCGCTGATGTCGAAGGTCAGCAAGTCGCCCAGTTGCAGCTTCAAGCTGGTGGCAAGGTCCGCCTCCACCGAGACACCGGGGGTTTCATCAGCGGATGGCAAGGCCTG
Source organism: Pseudomonas sp. 10-1B (assembly GCF_000935045.1). Classification (GTDB taxonomy): domain Bacteria; phylum Pseudomonadota; class Gammaproteobacteria; order Pseudomonadales; family Pseudomonadaceae; genus Aquipseudomonas. Next base: position 5,926 of record NZ_JYKS01000064.1, on the reverse strand, counting down.
CCACCAGCTGCCGGCGGTCAGTGCGTTGCCTTCGGGCAGCTCGGCCGCCCAGGTCAGGCTGAGGTCGCGCTGCACGGCACGTTCGCCGGCCGAGTCCTTGCTGACGACCTGCTGCACCGGTTGCTCATTGATTTGCACCAGGCGCCCCGGCGTCACTGGGTACAGTGGCGCCGATGTGGCATGCACCTGGTGCAGGCGTTGGGCAAAGGGTTCACGGTCATCCGGCAGGATGTTCAGGGCGAAATGGTTGGGAGCATCCTTGGGCAACTGCGCTTGCCAGGTGTCGAGCAGTTCCGCACGCAGCAGGGCGACCAGGGCCATGGCCAGCAGGATCAGGCCGAAGGCCAGGGCCTGGCCGGCGGCGGCCATGGGGTGACGCAGCAGTTGCCCCAGCCCCAGGCGCCAGGTCAGCGGTGCCCCGGCCAACAATTGGCGCAGGCTGCGCAAACCGAGCAACAGCAGACCACCGAGCAGCAGCGCGGCAGCCAGGCCGCCGCCGAGCAGGGTGAAGGTGAGCAGCAGGTCGAGGCTCAAGCGCCACATGATCAGGCCCAGGGCGAGCAGCGCGGCACCGTACACCAGCCAGCTGCTGGGCGGTATCGGCAAGAGGTCACGGCGCAGCACCCGCAGTGGCGGCACCTGGCCCAGGGCGGCTATTGGCGGCAGGGCGAAGCCGGCCAGGGCCACCAGCCCTGTACCGATACCGGCCAGGGCCGGGACGACGCCGCCCGCAGGTACCACGCTCGGCAGCAGGCCATGCAGCAGGCGGAACAGGCCCAGCTGTGCCAGCCAGCCGAGCAGGGCGCCCGCCAGGGCGGCGACCAGTCCGAGCATGGCCAACTGCAGGCAATACAGGCCCAATGCTTGCCGACGCGAGAGGCCCAGGCAGCGCAGCAGGGCGCTGGCATCCAGGCGGCGTGCGGCATAGCGGCTGGCCGACAAGGCCACGGCGACCCCGGCCAGCAGTACCGCCACCAGGCTGGCCATGTTCAGGTAGCGCTCGGCCTTGCCCAGGGCGCCGCCGACCTGCTGGTTGCCATCGCGGGTATCGCGCAGGCGCTGGTTGGCGGCCAGGTCTTTTTCCACGGCCTGGCGGTACTGGGCCAGCGCCTCGGCATCGCCGCGCCACAGGTCGCGGTAGGTGACCCGGCTGCCTGGCTGGATCACGCCAGTGGCTTCCAGGTCGGCCAGGTTCATCATCACCCGCGGGGTCAGGCTGTAGAAATTGTTGGCGCGGTCCGGCTCGTAGGTAAGCACGCGGCTCATGCGCAGGGTTTTCATGCCTACGTCGATACTGTCGCCGACCGCCAACCCCAGCGCGGCCAGCAGGCGCGGTTCGACCCACGCTTCGCCAGGCGCCGGGCCACCGCCAGGTGTTTCTTCGGCATAGGGTGCTGCGGCACTGCGCACTTGTCCGCGTAGCGGGTAGGCGCCGTCGGCAGCCTTGACGCTGGACAGCTGGATGCCGTTGTCGCCGCCCACCACGCTGGTGAACTCGACCACTTGCGCATGGCGCAAGCCAAGCGCCTTGCCGGCAGCGAGCTGTTGATCGCGGGCCGGAGCGCTGCCCTGCAGCACCAGGTCGGCGCCAAGGAACTCGCTGGCACGCAGTTGCATGGCGCCGTTGAGGCGGGCGCCGAAATAGCCGATGGCAGTGCTGGCCGCCACTGCCACCAGCAGGGCGAAGAACAGCACGCGGACTTCGCTGGCGCGAATGTCGCGCAGCAACTGGCGCAGGGCCAGGCCACACAGGCGGGACAGCGGCATGTGGCTCATCATGCCTCCACCGGGGCCACCAGGCGGCCCGCGTCCAGGCGGATCTGGCGTCGGCAGCGCCGGGCCAGGCGTTCATCATGGGTGACCAGCACCAGGGTGGTACCGCGCTCCTTGTTCAGTTCAAATAGCAAGTCGCTGATGCGCTCGCCGGTATGGCTGTCGAGGTTGCCGGTGGGTTCGTCGGCGAACAGCACCGCCGGTTGCGCGGCGAAGGCGCGGGCGATGGCCACCCGTTGCTGTTCGCCGCCCGACAGCTGGCGCGGGGTATGGCTCAGGCGTTTGCCCAGGCCGACCCGTTCGAGCAGGGTGCGCGCGTGTTCGCGGGCATCGCGGCGGCCGTCCAGCTCCAGTGGTAGCATGACGTTTTCCAGGGCGTTGAGGCTGTCGAGCAGTTGGAACGACTGGAACACGAACCCCACATGTTCGGCACGTACCCGGGCGCGCTGGTCTTCATCCAGCGGCCCCAGGTCGTGACCTGCGAGGATAACCTTGCCGGCGCTGGGCTGGTCGAGGCCGGCGAGCAGGCCGAGCAGTGTCGACTTGCCCGAGCCCGAGGCGCCGACGATGGCCAGGCTGTCGCCCTGGGCGAGGTCGAGGGACAGTGCGTGGAGGATGGTCAGGTCACCTTCCGCGCTGGGGACCACTTTGCTAAGGTTCTGCGCAACGAGAATGCTGGGGCCCATGGAGAATCCGATGCGAGTGTGGTGGTTGAGTGCCGGTCTGGCCCTGTATTGCCTGGCCCAGAGCGCGGCGGCGGGAACACTGCTGGTTGTCGGCGATAGTATCAGCGCCGGTTTTGGCCTGGATACCCGCCAGGGCTGGGTGTCGCTGTTGCAGGCACGCCTCAGGGAGGAAGGTTTCGATGACAAAGTGGTCAATGCGTCGATCAGCGGCGACACCAGTGCAGGTGGCCAGGCGCGCCTGCCGGCGCTGCTTGCAGCCCATAAACCCAGCCTTGTGATACTGGAGCTGGGCGGCAACGACGGCCTGCGCGGGCAGCCACCCGCGCAATTGCAACAAAATCTTGCCTCGATGATCGAAAGCTCGCACCAGGCTGGTGCCAAGGTGGTATTGCTGGGCATGCGCCTGCCACCCAATTATGGCGTGCGTTATACCACTGCCTTCGCCCAGGTGTATGAACAGCTGGCCGCAGACAAAAAGGTGCCATTGGTGCCGTTTTTCCTCGAAGGGGTAGGGGGCGTGCCTGAATTGATGCAGGCCGATGGCATCCATCCGGCCCTGGGTGCCCAGCAGCGCCTGCTGGAAAATGCCTGGCCGGCGATAAAACCCTTGCTCTGACGCTTTAAACGGCGCCGGCTTTCGGCTAATGTTGCGCCCCCCGTTTCGAGTGCCCCCGATGCCGCGCCCTGCCTGGTCCCTGTATGCCTACCAACTGATCGAGCCCGATGAGCAGCTCGACTTGTTCGCCTGCCAGGAAATCCGCGTCCACCTGGTGGCCCGCCAGCTCGAGCTGGGCGTGCCGGTCGACCGCACCTTGTGCGGTGGCCTGTTGCCGGCGCAACCGCGCTGGTCCGGCGTGCCGCGTTCGATCTACCGCGACGGCCGCCTCTGTGAGCTGTGCCGCGCCATCCTCGATGCCCAGCGGCGCGGCATGCGCCCGGTGTGGCCAGAGCTGCAAGGCTGCTGAGCGCCTTTCATCATCTGAAACGCTTGCATGGCGCCAATGCCTCCCGCTTGCATCGGCACGGGTGTACAATCGACCCTCTTGACCCACCTTTCGAAGGATTTACCGGATGTTGCCGCGCTTTCCTGCCGTCACCCGTAGCCTGTCCCTGGCCGCCCTGCTGGTAGCGGGCCCCGCTGCTGCGCTGGAGCTGCCACTGCCACCGCCCGGTGAAGACATCGTCGGCCAGGTGCATGTGATCAAGGCAAAGTACGAGGACACGTTCGCCGATATCGGCACCGCCAACGACCTCGGCTACCTGGAAATGATCGCCGCCAACCCGGGTGTCGACCCGTGGCTGCCGGGCGCTGGCAGCGAAGTCATCCTGCCGACTCGCTACATCCTGCCGCCGGGCCCGCGTGAAGGCATCGTCATCAACCTGGCCGAGTACCGCATGTACTACTTCCCGAAAGGGCAGAACGTGGTGCATACCTTCCCGCTGGGCATTGGTCGTGAAGGGTGGGGTTCGCCGATCGCCAACACCAAGATCACCGCCAAGACGGCGAACCCGACCTGGACGCCGCCAGCGTCGATCCGCGCCGAGCACGCGGCTGATGGCGACATTCTGCCGGCTGTGGTGCCGGCCGGTCCGGACAACCCGCTGGGGCCGTTCAAGTTCACCCTGGGCGTGCCGGGCTACCTGATCCACGGTTCGAACAAGAAGTTCGGTATTGGCATGCGTACCAGCCACGGTTGCTTCCGCATGTTCAACAACAACGTGCTGGAGTTGTCGAAAATGGTGCCGGTAGGCACGCCGGTGCGCATCATCAACGAGCCGTACAAGTTCGGCATCAGTGGCGGCAAGGTCTACCTGGAGGCGCACACGCCGCTGGACGACCAGGGTAATCCGTCGGTGGTCGACAAACACACCGCCGTTATCAATGCCTTGCTCAAGCGTGAAGACCTGGCCAATAACCTACGCATGAATTGGGACATGGTACGTGATGTGGTGGCTGCGGAAGATGGCATGCCGGTGGAAATTGCCGTGCCGGTCGAAAACCAGGGTGGCGCACCGATGGTCTCGAGCATTCCGCCCGAACTGCAGTAGGTAAATGCGATACATCAGGGCCCGCCTTAGTGCGGGCTTTTTCGATTCTGTCTGGCAGGTTTACCTTGCCTGCAGGCAATAAAAAAGCCGACCCACAAGTGGGTCGGCTTCATAACAATCCGTGAGGATTATTACTTGCGGCTGGCTTTGTCCAGCATACGCAGAGCGCGCTCGTTGGCTTCGTCAGCGGTCTGCTGAGCCTTCTGAGCGGCTGCCAGTGCGTCGTCAGCCTTACGGTAGGCTTCGTCAGCACGAGCTTGAGCGCGGGCTGCTGCGTCTTCAGTCGCAGTCAGACGAGCTTCGGTTTCTTTGGATACGCTGCTGCAACCGGTAGCCAGAACTGCGGCCAGAGCCAGAGCAGAGAATTTCAGAACGTTGTTCATCGTGTTCCCCTTCAAGGACTTTCTATTAAATAGCCATCTCTCGGAAAAGAGAAACTGGCCGGCGTACATAGTACCCATTACTTGTAGTAAGTAAACTGACTGAGCGCAAGAACTGCAAAAAAAATGTTGCTCGAGGTCGCATCGACAAGATTTGCGACACGTCTGTGAAAAAAACCGGCAGGCTTCGCAAGCGATTGTAGTACAGGAACTTTTTGTTGAACTAACGGTGACTTTAACTGTCGTTCAGCGTCTTAAGCCCTAGAACATCCGGCGGCTGTTGGGCGTGCGGGCAAGAGCCATTCTCGCTGCGTTTTCGCCATTTTCAACCGCTGCCACCTTGAGCAATCCCACTTGCGGCGCCTACTATCTTGTCAGTGCCAGAGAATCCGAACGATTGCAATCGTCCAGGGGTCGAAGGGGCAACAGGTGGCGTAGAGGATTCTGTGCCGGATAAACCACCATCGGTTAAGGTATGGGTCTGCCGAGAAGACCTGCGAGGAGTAGTGATGAGCGAAGCGCTGACCATCCACCATGACCAGGCCGGTCATCAGTTCGAGACCAACGTGGACGGTCATCGTGCCTATCTGACGTACATGGACCTGGGCAAGCAGACGCTGGACATCTATCGCACCTTCGTCCCCAATGCCTTGCGAGGCCGCGGGATTGCTGCCGCATTGACCGAAAGGGCCCTGGAGTACGCTGAAGAGATGGGCTATACGGTGATTCCGTCCTGCTCGTATGTGGAGCGCTACATGGAGCGTCAGCAGCGGCATTCGAGCAAGGTTTGATTCTGTAAATAAAAAGCGGGGCCGCTTCGCGCCCCATCGCCGGCTAGCCGGCTCCCACACGTACGGCGAAATGCGTGAAATGTGGGAGCCGGCTAGCCGGCGATGGGGCGCGAAGCGGCCCCGCTTTTTACATCAGCCGCGCTTACGCTGCGGCAGCACATCCTTCAGCTTGGCCCGCATGCTGCGCAGGGTCTTCTCGGTAGCCGACCAGTCGATGCAGGCATCGGTGACCGATACGCCATATTGC
>NZ_JYKS01000063.1 GCF_000935045.1 Pseudomonas sp. 10-1B | reverse complement strand
CGCGCTGGATTCTTCGCGGGCAAGCCCGCTCCTACACAGGTACTGCGCAGGCTTCGGGCTCACGCTACCCGTGTAGGAGCGGCTTTAGCCGCGAACACCGGCAACGCCGGTGCCATCCACCGCGCTGGATTCTTCGCGGGCAAGCCCGCTCCTACACAGGTACTGTGCAGGCTTCGGGCTCACGCTATACCTGTGGGAGCGGCTTTAGCCGCGAACACCGGCAACGCCGGTGCCATCCACCGCGCTGGATTCTTCGCGGGCAAGCCCGCTCCTACACAGGTACTGTGCAGGCTTCGGGCTCACGCTACCCGTGTAGGAGCGGCTTTAGCCGCGAACACCGGCAAAGCCGGTGCCATCCACCGCGCAGGATTCTTCGCGGGCAAGCCCGCTCCCACAGGTGCTGTAGGAGCCTTGTGTCGCGATACCAGGCTTATTGCACAACCCCACAAGCCACACGCTCACCACCGCCGCCCAGCTTCTCGGGGTGGTCGCTGTGGTTGTCACCGCCGGCATGCACCATCAGCGCGTGGCCTTTGAAGTCTTCGGCTTTCAGGCGAGGCGCCAGCACCGGATAGGTGGCCTTGCCATCTGGTCCTACATACAATGCCGGCAGGTCGCCACGGTGGCCGCTGTCATCGTATGGGCCTTTATGGGCGTTCGTGGAGGCCGGGTCCCAATGGCCACCCGCCGCGCCTGCAGGCACGGGTTTACCCCCTTCTTCAGCTGGCGCACACGAAGCCTTTTGATGCAAGTGGAAGCCATGCACGCCCGGAGGCAGGTCCTTGAGGTCGGGAGTGAGCAGCGTGCCATATTTATTCTGCTCGATACTGACAGTCCCGATCGACTTGCCTGGGCCATCGGGACCCGCCAAGGTCAGCTCCACCGTCTGGGCCGCCTGGGCGAGGCCAGCGCTGGCCAGCAATGCGGCAAAAACCACTACTTTCATATCGTTTCTCCATGGCTTGGGCTGTTGGACGTCGTACCCACGTATTTAGGTGGGACTGCACAACCTGCCAGGCATTCCATCCAGCTAAAGCCTGAAACATTTCCCTTACCCGCTAGATCCCGCCGCCCGCCAACAACTGTGTCATCACCTCGGCCAATGCCTTGACCATCACATCTGCCGTCGGCCGGTGCACGATGACGATTTCGTAGCTGTCCACCTCCGGCAACCCCTGCCCTGCCCCCAGCACGCGATGTTCAGCAGTTGCCGCCCGTGGCGGCAACAGGCTGATGCCCATGCCATCGGCGACCGCAGCCTGGATGCCACTGAGGCTGGAACTGGTGAAGCTGATGCGCCAGCGCCGGCCCATACCCTCGATGGCGGTAATCATGTCGTCGCGATACAGGCCGCGTGGCGGGAAGGTCACCAGCGGGATCGGGTCCAGCTCGAAAGATGGCATGCGCGCGCTGTCGATCCATTGCAGGCGCTCTGGCCAGCAGGCCACGCCTTCGCGGCTGTTGCGTCGCTGCTTGAGCAGCACCAGGTCGAGCTCGCCGTTGTCATAGGCCTGGCTGAGGTCGCGGCAAAGGCCGCTGGTCACTTCCAGCTTCACCTGCGGGTGCAGCCGGCTGAACGCCGACAGCGCATTGGTGGTGCGCCCGCCGACGAAATCCTCGGGCACGCCAAGGCGCACGGTAACGCCGACCATGGCCCCGGCCAGGGCTTCGAGCATCTGGTCGTTCAGCGCCAGCATGTGGCGGGCATAGCCAAGCAAGGTCTGCCCGGCATCGGTCGGCAACACATCACGGTTGCCACGCACCAGCAAGCGGTGGCCGACCATGTCCTCGAGGCGGCGCACCTTCTGGCTGATGGTCGATTGGGTCGAGTGCAGGCGGGCGGCAGCGGTGGTGAAGCTGCCGCAATCGGCCACCACGACAATGGCGCGCAGCAGGTCTAGGTCGAACAGGGCTCTATTCGATTTCACGCTGATAGACATCTTGGTATTCAACTTCTGAATGGCAAGACTGACTTCTATCACGCGGCCTCATGCACTGCAACGCACAGGCTCAGTCGCCAAGGGCTACGCCTTCGCGCCGGGGGTCGGCACCGCCTGCCCAGCCCGTGGCGCTGCGCTGGATGATTTGCATGCCGCTGGTCATGGTCATCGGTGTTACCTCATGGCCCCAGGCCGCCAACTGGCGGATCAGCGCCGGGCTGGCCAGCCCCGCCTCCACTTCGGTGCCGGCATTGCGGCTACCGAAGTTGGGCAGGCCAGCGGCCTGCTGCGGGTCGAGTCGCCAATCCAGCAGGCCGACCAGTGCCTTGTTCACGTAACCGATGATCTGCGAGCCACCCGGTGAGCCCAGGCTGGCCACGAGCTCGCCGGAGGTGCGCGAGAACACCAGGGTTGGCGCCATCGCCGACAGCGGCCGCTTGCCCGGCTGCACGCGGTTGGCCACGGGCTTGCCGTGCTCCTGGGGGATGAACGAGAAGTCAGTCAGGTGGTTGTTGAGCAGAAAGCCCTTGACCATCAGGTGCGAACCGAACGCGGCCTCCACCGAGGTGGTCATGGCCAGGGCCTGGCCGCTGTCATCCACCGCACTGAGGTGCGAGGTGGAAATGCGCAATGGCGAACGGTCAGGCGCCAGGGCCAGGTCCGCACCTTGCGGCTGGCCCGGGCGCGCTCGCTTCATGCTGTATTCGCCGACCAGCGTGGCACGACTGGCCAGGTAGGCGGAGTCGGTCAGGCCTTTGATCGGTACCGCTACGTAGTCGCTGTCAGCCAGGTACTGGGCGCGGTCGGCGTAGGCCAGGCGTTCGGCCTCGGCGATCAGGTGCACGGCCAGCGGTGGCGCCTCCAGGCCAGCCGCGGACGAGGTCGCCACAGGCCGCAATGTCACCAGGTCGGGCTGCGCTGCAGTCCGCTGCAAGGCTTCGAGAATGCCCAGGGTCTGCAGTACCGCTACCCCACCCGAAGATGGCGGCGGCATGCCGCAGATGCGCCAGGCCTTGTAAGGGCCGCATACTGGCTCGCGCTCCTTGGCCTGATATTGCTGCAGGTCCTGCAATGACAGGTAACCGGCATTGGCGTGGCTACGCACCTTGGCCACGATGGCTTCGGCGATCTCGCCGCGGTAGAACGCCTCGGGGCCTTGGGCGGCAATCTGCTCGAAGGTCTGGGCCAGCTCGGGATTGCGCAGGGATGTTCCCACCGGCAGTGGCCTGCCCTGTTCATCCAGGAAGTAACGAGCCATGGCCGGTGAACGGGCAATGAACGGGTCCCCGGCCAGCAGGGTGTGAAGGCGCTCGGAAACCGGAAAACCGTTGCGCGCCAGCGCGATAGCCGGTGCGAACAGCTCGCGCCAGGGCAGCTTGCCGTGCTGCTCGTGGGCCAACTTCAATGCACGCAGCACCCCCGGCACGCCAACCGAACGCCCGCCGATCTGCGCCGCCCTGAACGGCATTGGCGCACCGTCGGGCTGCAGGAACAGCTTTTCCGTCACGGCCGCCGGTGCAGCCTCACGGCCGTCGAAAGCCTGCACGCGCTTGCCATCCCAGTAGAGGATGAACGCCCCGCCACCGATGCCACTGGATTGCGGCTCGACCAGGGTCAGCACCATCTGCATGGCGATTGCTGCGTCGATAGCGCTGCCACCGGCGCGCAACATCGCCCGCCCCGCCTCGCTGGCCAGTGGGTTGGCGGCGGCGGCCATATGCCTGCTGGCATGCACAGGCTGCAGGCCATTGCGGTAGCCGGAGGCCAATTCGGGTGGCGCGGGCAACACCTGGTCGGCACAGGCCGAGCCACTGGCGGCCGCCAGGCATAGGACGCTCATCAGGGCCATGGGAAATTTCATGGTTTTGCTTCCTGCCATCAACTATTCAGCGAGGCACTGTCGGTCATGCGCAAACTTAACTTCAAGCCCTGGTGTGTTTTTTCTAGGATGCAAGCAAGTTATCGAGGAGCCCACCCCATGCGTCCATCACTCGCAACGCTGCTGTTTGCCCTGTTCACCAGCCTTGCCGCCCACGCCGAGACCAGTACCATGGACTACCGCCTGCACGACGCCGCCCGCCACGATGACGTGCGCACCCTGCAACAGTTGCTGGCACAAGGTGCCCAGCTGGAAAGCCGTGATGACCAAGGGCGTACCGCCCTGCTGGTGGCGACCCATGGCAACCAGGTTGCGGCGGCGAAAGCGCTGATCGAGGCCGGCGCCGACGTGAACGCCAAGGACAACATTGACGACAGCCCGTACCTGTATGCCGGCGCCCGGGGCCTGAACGACATCCTGCGTCTGACCCTGAGCCATGGTGCCGACCTCAAGAGCACCAACCGCTATGGGGGCACCGCGCTGATCCCCGCCGCCGAGCGCGGGCATGTCGAGACCGTGCAAATGCTGATCGATGCCGGGGTGGACGTGAACCACCTGAACCGCCTGCACTGGACTGCGCTGCTGGAGGCAGTGATCCTGGGTGATGGCGGGCCGCGGCATGTGGAGATCGTGCGCCGGCTGCTGGCAGCCGGGGCCGATCGACAGATTGCCGACAAGGACGGGGTGACCGCGCTGGAGCATGCGCGCCAGCGGGGGTATCGGCAGATGGAGACGCTGCTGGCTCGTTAGTTTCCAGCCAGACACGCTCCTACACGCATTGCGTATTGACCGGGCTTTCGCGATTGCAGGTCAGGCCACTTGTTCGAACGGCAGGCCTACATAATTCTCGGCAATATTCACCAACCCCGCTGGCGAGGTGAGGAAGTACTCGCGGTCGGCCTCCTGCATCTTCTGGTCCCAGGCATCCTTGTGGCTGCCAAAATCGTGCAGCAACTGGGTCATGAACCAGCTGAAACGCTCGCCTTTCCACACCCGGCGCAGTGCCAGTGGCGAATACTGCTGCAGCAGGTCGGTGCGCCCTTCGCGGTATACCTTGACCAGGATCCGATACAGGTAGTTGACGTCCGATGCCGCCAGGTTCAGGCCTTTGGCACCGGTAGGCGGGACGATGTGCGCGGCGTCGCCGAGCAGGAACAGATGGCCGTACTGCATGGGCTCGACCACCAGGCTGCGCAGCGGCGCGATGCTTTTCTCCAGCGCCGGGCCGGTGACCATCTGCGCCGCTACCTCCGCCGGCAAACGGGCTTTGAGTTCGTCCCAGAAACGCTCGTCGGACCACTCCTCCACCCGGTCCTGCAAGGGCACCTGCAGGTAGTAACGGCTACGGGTTTGCGAACGCTGGCTGCACAGCGCGAAGCCGCGCTCGTGATGGGCGTAGATCAGCTCATGGTTGACCGGCGGCGTATCCGCCAGCAGGCCCAGCCAGCCAAAGGGGTAGACCCGCTCGTACTGTTTGAGAACGCCTTCGGGGATGCTCTGCCGCGAGACACCGTGGAAACCATCACAACCGGCGATGTAATCGCAGTCCAGCCGGTGCGACTGGCCGTCCTTCTCATACGTCAGGTAGGGCCGCTCGCCCTTGAGTTCATGCGGCTGGACATTGCTGGCCGAATAGATGATCGGCGCGCCGCTGGCTGCACGGGCCTGCATCAGGTCACGGGTGACTTCGGTCTGGCCGTATACCATCACCGTCTTGCCGCCAGTCAGGGCCTTGAGGTCCAGGCGTTGGCGGCGCCCGCCAACCAGCAACTCGACACCTTCGTGCACCAGGCCTTCACGGTCCATCCGCTCGGCCACGCCGGCTTCGCGCAGCAGGTCGACAGTACCTTGTTCCAACACCCCGGCACGGATGCGGCCGAGCACGTACTCGGGCGTCTGGCGTTCGACGATGACGGTGTCGATACCGGCGTTGTGCAGCAGTTGACCCAGCAACAGGCCAGACGGACCTGCGCCAATAATTGCAACCTGAGTTTTCATTGTTGTTGTCTCTGTTCGGACGATACCGGCCCTGGGCTGGCAGTGGAACGGCATCTGCTGTTAGGGTTTGCCCTTGCATTTTTACTGGCAAAAACTGCTGGTTAAGTGTGCTATTCCATATAAAAACTGCACTTTTACAAAAATCGTTCGATTAACGGACAGGCCAGCCCGCATGAAATCCACCCTCCCCGGTGTCCCATTGTTCAAGCTGTATGGCGAAAACCAAGCCTGGCCCGGCACCGACCTGCTGCACTGCGAGTCGATCCCGGCGCGAAGCCGCCTGCACCACTGGGAGATCAAGCCGCATCAGCATGCCGAACTGTTCCAACTGCTGTACGTGCAGCGCGGCCAGGCCCAGGTAGAGATCGAAGGGGTACACAGTGCCATCGGCGAAGCGGCGATCCAGGTGGTACCGCCGATGACCGTGCATGGCTTTCGCTTCAGTGCCGATATCCAGGGGCACGTGCTGACTTTTGGTACGGCACTGGTGGCGATCCTGGAGCAGCGCCTGGGCACGCCGCTGACGGTGCTGGCGCAACCGGCGTGTTACCCGCTGGGCCATGACCGCGTGCACCTGCGCAGCCTGATCGACACCCTGCAGCAGGAGTACCAGGGCAATGCCCCGGCGCGTGCGGCCCTGCTCGAAGCGTTGGTGACCGCGTTGATGGTGTGGATCAGCCGCCGCCAGCAGCTGGTGCAGGCGCCGCGCAACCGCGATGAACGTGACCGCCAGCTGCTGGGGCAGTACTTGCGCCTGGTCGAGGCGCATTACCGCGAGCACCTGTCGGTAGAGGAGTTTGCCGCACGCCTGAATGTTTCCAGCCTGCAATTGAATCAGCTGTGCCGGGCGTTGAGTGGGCAGACGGCACTGCAGGTGGTGCATCAGCGCTTGTTGCTGGAGGCGCGGCGCAATCTTGTCTACACACGGATGAGCATCGGGCAGTTGTCGGATAGCCTGGGGTTCACTGACCCGACGTACTTTGCCCGGTGGTTCAAGCGGTTGAGTGGGCAGACGCCGAATGGGTATCGGCGGGCGCAGCCAGACTGATTTGTGCTCGCCTGTGCCGGCCTCTTCGCGGGCTTGCCCGCTCCCACAGGGACGGCGCCGCCCTCAGGACTGATGTAATACCTGTGGGAGCGGGCAAGCCCGCGAAGAGGCCGGCACAGGCGGCACACATCTTCCCCCTGCTTGACGTAAACGTCAACCTGCCTTCAGGATACCCGCATAACCCCCGCCGAGCCCCAGCATGAGCACCCAGACCTACAGCATTTCCGACCTGTCCCGCGAGTTGGACATCACCACCCGCGCCATCCGCTTCTACGAGGAGCAGGGCCTGCTGAGCCCCGAACGCCGCGGCCTGGAACGTATCTATTCGGCGCGCGACAAGGTCAGCCTGAAGCTTATCCTGCGCGGCAAGCGCATCGGCTTTTCACTGGCCGAATGCCGCGAACTGATCGAGCTGTACGACCCCTCCAGCGGCAACCTCAAGCAGCTCCACAGCATGCTGGCGAAAATCGCCGAGCGGCGTGCCCAGCTGGAACAGCAGATGCTTGACATTCACCAGATGCAACTGGAACTCGACACCGCCCAGGAGCGCTGCGAACAAGCCCTTGCCGCCACCTTGAACAATAAAGACAACCGCTGAACGCCACAGGAAACCCGCCATGCCCTTGCCCAAAGAAGTCCGTCTGGTCGAAGTAGGCCCCCGCGACGGCCTGCAGAACGAAGCCCAGCCCATCAGCGTCGCCGACAAGGTGCGCCTGGTGGACGACCTCACCGAGGCGGGCTTGGCCTATATCGAAGTGGGCAGTTTCGTCTCGCCCAAGTGGGTACCGCAAATGGCCGGTTCTGCCGAGGTGTTCGCCGGCATCCACCAGCGCCCCGGTGTTACCTATGCGGCGCTGGCCCCCAACCTGCGCGGTTTCGAGGACGCGCTGGCGGCAGGGGTGAAGGAAGTGGCGGTGTTCGCTGCCGCTTCCGAAGCCTTCTCGCAGCGCAACATCAATTGCTCGATCAGCGACAGCCTCAAGCGCTTCGAGCCGATCATGGAAGCCGCGCGCAACCATGGCGTACGCATACGCGGCTATGTGTCGTGCGTGCTCGGCTGCCCGTACGAGGGCAAGGTCAGCGCCGAGCAGGTCGCCCCGGTGGCCCGCGCCCTGCACGACATGGGCTGCTACGAAGTGTCGCTGGGTGACACCATCGGTACCGGTACCGCCGGCGATACCCGGCGCCTGTTCGAGGTGGTGTCGGCACAGGTACCGCGCGAGCGACTGGCCGGCCACTTCCACGACACCTACGGCCAGGCCCTGGCCAACGTGTATGCCAGCCTGCTCGAAGGCATCAGCGTGTTCGACAGCTCGGTGGCCGGGCTGGGCGGCTGCCCCTACGCCAAGGGTGCTACCGGCAACATTGCCAGTGAAGACGTGGTCTACCTGTTGCAGGGGCTTGGCATCGCGACCGGCATCGACCTGGACCGGCTGATCGCCGCCGGGCAACGCATCAGCAGTGTGCTGGGCCGCGACAATGGGTCGCGGGTAGCGCGGGCGCGCAGCGCGCAATAAGTCATACGGGTGTCACATGGGCGTGGGTGAAGTGTTACCTCCCCCACGTTTCACAGCAAAAAATCGGGTAACAGGGAAACAAATCGACAGAATTTCAGGTCAGGCGATTTCGACCATATTCGGCAAGTGCTTGATTTTAAAGGATTTGCAAAAGTTGGCACGCACCCTGCTATATCTCTGGTACAACAACAAAAAAAATGTGACACCCAATAAAAACAATAGGTAACGGCTCTGACATAACAAGAACAACACGGCAGAGGCGTAGCAAGCAGATTTTTTTGGAGTCGACACGCTTTTCAGGGGTACGCCCCGCGGTCTGGCACAGAACAATAAAACTACCACAAGGTAGCGGCAGCCAGGTTCGGATCAGCAATGATGAAGGCAGGTCAGCGCTCAAAAAAATACGTTTGCTCTTGACCCCGCATGGGGGTCGCCCGCGACACCAAGACAGGCTGACAAAAACAACAACAGGCTAGTCTCAATAATAAAAAAAGAGCAGGCAACAACGCTTTGAGGGGAGCTTCGGCTCCCCTCAGTGCTTCCTGCCCTCTTCCTCCTTCTGCTTTTCCTCAGCCTGCCCTTCGACCTTCTCTACCAGCAACGGCATCGTGCCCAGTACCAACAGGGCCAGCACCGTGCTGATCAACGCCGTGGCTTCACGGCCCATGCCAGCTGCCGTGCCGATAGCGGCGGTCATCCACAGCCCGGCGGCGGTGGTCAGGCCTTTCACATGGCTGGTGTCCTGGCCGTTACCCTTGAGAATGGTGCCCGCACCAAGAAAGCCGATACCGGCGACAATGCCCTGGATCACCCGGCTCAGCGCCTGCTCGTCGGCCCCGGCCATGCTCGGTGCCAGCACGAACAGCGCGGCGCCCAGCGAGACCAGCATGTGGGTGCGTACGCCGGCCGACTTGCCTTTGGACTCGCGCTCGAAGCCCAGCACGGCACCGAGCACGGCCGCCATCAGCAAGCGCACGAGGATTTGCGTGACCTCGCGGATGTCGGTGACATCGGCGAATTCGGCCTGGATTGCTTGCCAGATCAAGTCCATTGCCTTGTTCCCATGCTGAGCATTGTGTTACCAGGCCCGGCCCCTTCGCGGGCTCGCCCGCTCCCACAGGGTCACCACAAGTTTCAAGAACTGTGAGTACCTGTGGGAGCGGGCAAGCCCGCGAAAGGGCCGGGCCTGCCATCTACAAAGATTGACCTCTGCACACAACGCAAAGTGCCGCTCAGCCTGCTGATGCAGCAACCCGCCCCTCACTGCGGTCCACCCTGTAACCACCCCCAGGAGGATCACCCCATGCCAGTTGAAATCGACGAAGCCACCCGCCGTTGCACACTGATCGGCGAGGACCTGCGCATCGAGGGCGATGGCCCGGCCATCGAAATCATCACCGACGAACAACTGCGCATGTCAGTGGCACTGCTCGCCGGCCAACGCGTGCCGATCACCGAAGCCGAGGCCGACGCACTGACCGTGGCGGGTGCGGTGGATAGCCGCAGGCATCTGAAGGCCAGCGCGCCAGGCTCGGTAATCTGAGGCCTGGCAGGGCCAGGCAGGTAATCTGATATGGTTTTTATCGCAAAACCTGAGCCTGTGCTGATAACAGCCTCGGGGCCATAGTGCTCATGCCTGATCGAGGCCTGATGAGCACCGAGCCATGAACGATAGAATCCCTTTCATAGAGATCGCCACTGCCCCAGCCAACGCCCACCCACGACGCACCGACAGCGGCATCCACACCCGCAGCTTCACTGGGCTGTATCGCAACCTGCGCATCGGCTTCGCCGGCGCCTTGTTCGTGCTGTTCTTCGGCACCGCCTGGCTGGACTGGAACGGCCGCCAGGCCGTGCTGTGGGACTTGGGCAACAGCAAGTTCCACATCTTCGGCGCCACCTTCTGGCCACAGGATTTCATCCTGCTCTCGGCATTGCTGATCATCTGCGCCTTCGGCCTGTTCGCCATCACCGTTTATGCCGGCCGTGTGTGGTGTGGCTACAGTTGCCCGCAAAGCACCTGGACCTGGTTGTTCATGTGGTGCGAGAAGCTCACCGAAGGTGACCGCAACCAGCGCATCAAACTCGCCGCCGCGCCCTGGAGCGTGAACAAACTGGCCCGCCGCACGCTCAAGCACGGCCTGTGGCTGGCCATCGGCGTGCTCACCGGCCTGACCTTCGTCGGCTACTTCACCCCGATCCGCCCCTTGGCGGTGGAACTGTTCACCTTGCAACTGGGCGGCGTGGCACTGTTCTGGGTGCTGTTCTTCACCGCCGCCACCTACATCAATGCCGGCCTGCTGCGCGAGGCGGTGTGCCTGCACATGTGCCCCTATGCACGCTTCCAGAGCGTGATGTTCGACAAGGACACCCTGGCGGTCGCCTATGACCCACGTCGCGGCGAAACCCGCGGCCCGCGCAAGAAAGGCAGCGACGCCCGCGCCCAGGGCCTGGGCGACTGCATCGACTGTACCCTGTGCGTGCAGGTGTGCCCCACCGGCATCGATATCCGCGAAGGCTTGCAAATGGCCTGCATCGGCTGCGCGGCCTGCATCGACGCCTGCGACGGGGTGATGGATAAGATGGGTTACGCCCGCGGCCTGATTGGTTACAAGTCCGAACACAGCCTGCAGGGCGGCACCACCCACTGGCTGCGCCCACGTCTGCTGGGCTACGCCGCTGCGCTGGGGGTCATGATCGCCGCACTGGTGCTGGCCTTGCAGCTGCGCCCGATGGTATCGCTGGACGTGATCAAGGACCGTGGCCTGTTCCGCGAGAATGCCCAGGGCCAGATCGAGAACATCTACCTGCTCAAGGTCATCAACAAGACCGAGCGCACCCAGCACTATGAGCTGCGCCTGCTGGACGCCGATGGTTTCACCTTGCAAGGCAAGACCGCACTGGTGATCCCGGCCGGCGAAATGAGCGAACTGCCGGTGTCGGTGGCGATGCTTGCCGAACGCCCGGCCAACAGTTCGCAGACGCTGAGCTTCGAAATCCGCGAGCGCGACGCCCCCGCCATCCGCAGCGTGGCCCACAGCCGCTTCGTCGCACCGCTGAACCGCTGATCCCTTACACTGATTCTCCACCTTGCCTGCCAGGCTTCGACAGAAGGCCAGAATGAAACGCTACGAACGCTTCGCCGACGACATTGCCGAACTGATCCGCTCGGGGGTGCTGGGCCCCGGCCAGCGCGTGCCCTCGGTGCGCTATGCCAGCCAGACCCACGGGGTCAGCCCTTCCACCGTGTTCCAGGCCTACTACCTGCTGGAACGGCGTGGGCTGATCCGCGCCCGGCCGCGCTCAGGCTACTTCGTCAACGCTCACGCCCCGCGCCATTTCAGCGAACCACAGGCATTGCAGCCGGTCAGCGAGTCCACCGATGTCGACGTCAGCGCGCTGGTGTTCTCGATCCTCGACTCGATCAAGGACCCCAACACCGTGCCATTCGGCTCGGCCTTCCCCAGCCCCGAGCTGTTCCCGCTGCAGCGCCTGTCGCGCTCGCTGGCCAGCGCCAGCCGCAGCATGGACCCGCGCATGGTGGTGACCGACCTGTCGCCCGGCAACCCGCAACTGCGTCGGCAGATTGCCCTGCGCTACATGGTTGGCGGGCTGATGTTGCCGATGGAAGAACTACTGATCACCAACGGCGCGCTGGAAGCCCTGAACCTGTGCCTGCAGGCCGTCACCCAGCCCGGTGACCTGGTGGCCATCGAGGCACCGGCGTTCTATGCCTGCCTGCAGGTGCTGGAGCGGCTCAAGCTCAAGGCCGTGGAAATCCCCGTGCACCCGCGCGGGGGCATGGACCTGGACGTACTGGCGCAGACTTTGGAAAAGCACCCGGTAAAAGCCGTGTGGTGCATGACCAACTTCCAGAACCCGGTGGGCGCGAGCATGCCGGAGGCGAAGAAGCAGGCGCTGGTGGAGCTGCTGGCACGCCATCAGGTGCCGTTGATCGAGGACGACGTGTACGCCGAGCTGTACTACGCGCAACAGGCCCCCAAGCCGGCCAAGGCCTTCGACACCCAAGGCCTGGTGATGCACTGCGGCTCGTTCGCCAAAAGCCTGGCACCTGGCTACCGCATCGGCTGGGTGGCAGCCGGGCGCTTTGCGCAAAAGATCGAGCGACTCAAGCTGATGACCTCGCTATGCGCGTCGATGCCGGCCCAGGCCGCCATCGCCGACTACCTGCAGCACGGCGGCTACGACCGCCACCTGCGCAAGCTGCGCTACTCCCTGGAAGGCCAGCAGGCCAACATGCTCGCGGCCATCGCCCGTCACTTTCCGGCGCAGACGCGGGTCAGCCAGCCCTCCGGCGGCTACTTCCTGTGGCTGGAGCTGCCCGAACAGATGGACGCCCTCAAACTGTTCCACATGGCCCTGGCCCAAGGCATCAGCATCGCCCCCGGGCCAATTTTCTCGCCCACACGGCGCTTCGGCAATTGCATCCGCCTGAACTACGGCAGCCCCTGGCATGATGGTGCCGAACAGGCCATGGAAACCCTCGGGCGAATCATTCGCTCGTTCTGATGGGCGCCTGGATCAGCGCCCGCCGCCCAGGTCGATGAAACTGCCAGTGGAGTAGGAGGCCTTGTCCGAAAGCAACCAGAGGATGGCCTCGGCCACTTCCTCGGGGCGCCCACCGCGGCCCATGGGCAAGCCGGGTTCCAGCTTGCTGACCCGGTCAGGGTCGCCGGATAGCGCATGGAAACCGGTATGGATGTAACCCGGGCGTACGCCGTTGACCCGCACGCCCTCGCCCGCCACCTCTTTGGCCAGGCCGATGGTGAAGGTATCGAGCGCGCCTTTGGAGGCGGCATAGTCGACATATTCGTTGGGCGAGCCCAGGCGTGCGGCCACCGATGACACGTTGACGATGGCCCCACCCTGCCCGCCATGTCGGCGTGCCATGCGCAACAGGGCGTGCTTGGCGCAAAGCATGGGGCCGACGATGTTGGTCTTCATGACCTTGAGTAGGCGGAACTCGGACATGTCCTCGACCCGGCTCTGCTGGCCGATGGTGCCGGCGTTGTTGACCAGCGCGGTGACCGGGCCGAGCTCTTCGTCGACGCGCTGGAACAGTTGGATGACCTCATCCTCGACGCTGGCATCGGCGCGTACGGTGATGGCCTCGACGCCCAGGGCACGGACCTGGCTGAGAATATTTTCGGCGGCCTGGTCGTCGGCGTTGTAGTTGATGCAGATGCGGTAGCCTTGGTGCGCGGCCAACAGCGCGGTGGCGGCGCCGATGCCGCGACTGGCACCGGTGATGACGATGACTTTCTCCATGAACCTGCCAATCGCTTGGGGAAGGGACTATCGACGATAGGCGAAAAGGCCGCACATGGGAATGACCAAAGTCAGCTCAGCTCAATCATTGGCCGAGGTCGGCCATCGGCCGCTCGACAAAGCGAATACTGTCGCGCCCACCCCGCTTGGACTGGTACAACGCCACATCCCCCTGCTCGATCAGCGCCGCCAAACTCGCCGGCGGCTGATCGAACAGGTTGACGCCAATGCTCAAGGTGACCGCCTGCGGCGTCGGCATCGTCTTGCCAGCAAACTGCTGGAATTGTTCCCGCAACACCCCACCCAGTTCCATCACCCCCGCGCTGGTCGCCCTGCTCAGCAGAATGACGAACTCATCGCCGCCCAGGCGCGCCGCCAGCGAGCGCTCGGGTAGCAGCGTGCGAATCATCTCGCTCAGGGCAATCAGCAAGCGGTCCCCCGCCACATGCCCGTGCAGGTCGTTGACCAGCTTGAAATTGTCGATGTCGATCAACAGCAACGCCCCTGGCTGTGCCGGGCTCACATCCTTGAAGAAATGCATCGCCCGCACCTCCAGCGCGCGCCGGTTGTACAGGGCGGTCAGCGGGTCGCGGGCTGCCAAGCGGGCAATCCGCTCCTCACGCCGGTAACGCACGGTGCCCGTCATCGACAAGGCGATCAACATGATCGCCATCACCCCTTCGACCAAGGAAACCTGAATGATCAGCCCGCCAAAGGTCGCCAGATCGATCAGCGTACCCGGCATGACCGCGATCAGCGCCTTGGCCACGTAGAACAGCCCATGAATCAGCAACACATAGCGCAACTGCACCGCGCCGACACTCAGCGACTTGCCATGGGGCCGCAACAGGAAGCTGGCCTTGAGCGTCAGCAGCGCCACCAGCGACGAATTGACCATCAGCATCACCTTCGACCACTGCGGCCCCACGGGCAACAGCAGCAAGGCGAACCACACCAGGACGACCAGTAGCCAAGTAGGTGACAGACGCACCTGGGTAAAGCGCAACACCCCCGCCAGGAAGAACCAGTGCGCCACTACCAGCAAACCATTGGCGAACCAGATACCGATCAGCAGCAAGCCGATGCCCCGCAGCAAAGCCAGGGTGGAGCCGATCATGATGGTGGCAAAGCCTGCGCTCCACAGCAGCAGCGACGGCTCGCCAACGCTGCGCCATTCGACCGCCAGATACAAGGCAGCCGCGGCGGCCAGGGCAATCGAGAGGGTCAGCATCGTGGATGGATCAAGCGCCATATACGGATCGGCCTATCTGGTTAACGATTAAAAGGGCCCGATTGTATGCGCTGACGATGACTTTTCAGAGGGGCCGTGCACACTTGACTGCACAGGATAGCCCAGCCCGTGCGCAGGCGATGTCATATTGACATCGGCGTGTCATTCGCACCACAGAAATCGCTGTCGTAATGACAACAACCCGGCGCAACAGCCCGGTTTGCAAGGGCTGACCACTTGGCACGAAAGCTGAACCGTTCTCTTTCGCCAATACCTGCCTTGCGGATAATCATCATGAAAACGCTCCTCCTCCCTCTGGCGATGAGCCTGTCCATCGCCCTGCCCGCCTGCGCCGACGAGGTGCTGTCGGCAAGCCCCGACAATACCATCGGCTATGGCGCTGGCGGCGTCAGCGGCCTGATGCTCGGTGCCGCGCTGGGCGGCCCGTTCGGGGCCGTCGCTGGCGCCGTCCTGGGCGCATTTGGCGGTGCTGCCGTACAACAAGGCAGCGGGCACAGCGACCAGGCCTACGTGGTGCGCCACGACGACGGCAGCACACAGCGCTATCGCTCGCCCAATGCCCGCTTCAAGCCCGATGATCAGGTGCAGGTGAGCGGTATTCGCCTGGCCCCGGCACAGTAGGCCGTTGCCTATGGCTGAAAACCCGCCCGTGGGGCAGCGAAAGGCTCGCAAAGCCCCCCTCGATTTCAGCCCACCACTATTGCTGGGGCTGCTATGCAGCCCATCGCCGGCAAGCCAGCTCCCACAGGGACCGCGCAGCATTCAGGAGTTGCGCGACCCTGTGGGAGCTGGCTTGCCGGCGATGGGCCGCAAAGCGGCCCCAAGCTGGGTGATGGGGCAATACCTCAGAGCACCCGCTTGATCAACGGCTCCAGCCGGCTATAGCGCAGCCGCCGCAAGAACTTGCGCACTTCCTTGGGGTGCTCGGCCTTGATACCCAGCGCTTCTGCCGAGCCAATCTCCGGCGCATGCTGGCGCAGCGCCGCCAGCTCCGCTTCCCGTGGTACCAGCCATTGCCCCAGGGGGTCATCGATCAGCAGGCCGTTCTCCAGGTCCAGGTTGAACCCCCGTGGGTTCAGGTTGTTACCGGTCAGCAGCGAATAACGCTGGTCGACCCACACCCCCTTGGCATGGAAGGTATGCCCAGGGTCGTTCCAGATCCGCACTTGCAGTTGGCCGCTGGCAATCGCGACATGGCGGCGCCGGGTGAAGGCGCGCAGGTTGTCTTCGTACAGATACGGCAACGCGCCGCTGGCGCTGAACGGCTCGCCGGGAGCGATGTAGAAGTCGTTGGCCGTGCGGTCACCGACTATCAGCTCCACCCGCACTCCCCGCGCCAGGGCATGGTCGAGCTCGCGTATCAACACCCGCGGCGGGTTGAAATACGGCGTGCTGATGATGACCTGCGTGCGCGCCGCCGCCAGCAAGGTGCACAGTGCCCGGTTCAGCGGGTTGCCACGCCCCACGCCCAACAGCGGAATCACCCGCAGGCCCTGCCCCGCCACCCCGGCCGGTGCCTCGTAGGCCATGCGCCGTAGCCGGGCGCGCAGGCGCCGGATGTCGCCGCGCAGGCTGCGGGTAGAGGGTGGCGCCGGCAGGTCGAGGCGCGGGGTGGCGGTGTGGTGCAGCAAGCGCCGCACCAGCTCGACCATGGCGTCGGCCAGTGCCGCCGACTGGAACAGGTGGTAGCGGTCCAGGCGGTAGCGGTCGAAGCGGTGCAGGTACACGTTGTTCAGGCTGGCGCCGGTGTAGATCACGCAGTCGTCGATGATGCTGCCTTTGAGGTGCAACACGCCGAACAGCTCGCGGGTCTGTACCGGCACGCCGTGTATCACGATGTCCAGCCCGTGGTGCTGGCGCTGGGCCTGGTACCAGGCGGCATTTCCCGGCTGGCGCCCGGCCCCCAGCAGGCCGCGCCGGGCACGAAACCAGTCGACCACGATGGTGATTTCCAGGCCCGGCCGGGCGGCCTTGGCCTGGTACAAGGCATCCAGCACTTCCTGGCCGGCCTCGTCCTCCTGCAGGTACAGCGCAACGATGACGATGCGCCGGGTCGCGGCGCGGATGCGCTCGAGCAGGCAGGCGCGGTAGGCCTTGGCATCGGGCAGCACCTGGATCGACTCGGCCGCCATGGCGTAGCCTGGCAATGCCGCCAGCATGGATTCGGGGTTCACTAACGATCACCTTCTGTGTGCAATCACTGTCGGCCCTGCCAGCCGGCGGGCCATTCCTGGCCGCTGCGCCCGGGGTGTAAGATCGACCCGGCAACGACCTATAACAACAAGAACCACGCGAGGCTGTTTTGCTCACTGCCCCTGACCAACCATGCCTCAGCTTGCACAGGAACAGCGCAATGGTCCACCCCGCTTCTGCATACCTACCGCCTGGCAGGTCAAAAACCTTCGGTTTCCTGATCTTGCCCAATTTCACCACCATTGGCCTGGCGTCGGCGGTGGAGACCCTGCGCATGGCCAACCTGGCCGCACGCCAGCCGCTGTTTCGCAGCGTACTGATCGCTGCGGACGATGCGCCGGTGATGGCCAGCAACGGCATGCGCGTACTGCCCGACTACAGCATCGCCAACGCCCCCGCACTGGATGCCCTGCTGGTGGTCGGCGCCAACCCGATCGACCGCGGCCGTGGCAACCGCCCGCTGATCGACTGGTTACGCCAGCTGGCCCGCCAACGCTTGCCGCTGGGCGGTATCTGCACGGGCAGCTACCTGCTGGCCAAGGCCGAACTGCTCAAAGGTTACCGCTGCACCATCCACTGGGAAGACCTGCCGACGTTGCAGGAACAGTTCCCCGGCATCGTCATCTCCAGCCAGCTGTTCGAACTGGACCGCGACCGTTATACCTGCTCGGGCGGCGTAGCGGCCATGGACATGATGCTGCAGCTAGTGGCCCGCGAGGCCGGCGGCCAGGACATCGCGGCCAAGGCGGCCGAGCTGTTGCTGTGCGACCGGGTGCGTGGCGAGCGCGAACGCCAGCGGGTGCCGCTGCGCACCTTGCTCGGCAGCGCCCAGCCCAAGCTGAGCCAGGTGGTGGCGATCATGGAAGCCAACCTGGAAGAGCCGTTGGGGCTGGAAGAGCTGGCCAGCCTCAACGAGGTGACCGTGCGCCAGCTGGAGCGCCTGTTCCACAAGTACCTGCAACGCACGCCCAGCCAGTATTACCTGGAGTTGCGGCTATCGCGGGCACGGGAGTTGCTGCTGCGCAGCGACGTCCAGGTGCGCGAGGTGGCACTGGCGTGCGGGTTCAGCTCGCCGGCGCATTTTTCCAAGAGTTACAGTCGGTTCTTCGGCTTGTCGCCGCTGGGGGAGCGGCGGCAGGCTTCTTTGCATTGATTGAAAGGTGTGTCTTCTGCACTGGCCCTATCGCCGGCAAGCCAGCTCCCACAGGGATCCCACTGGTTTAGGGATTTGCACTGTACTTGTGGGAGCTGGCTTGCCGGCGATAGGGCCAGTGCAGGCTGATCAATCCTCCAGAGCCGAGTGCGCTGTCTCCCGGCACATCAGCATCGCCAGCAGCGCCACCAGTGCCGCCGCCAGCAAGTACCCCGCCGGTGCCAGCTTGCTACCCGTTACCTGGATCAACCAGGTGGCGATGAATGGCGCAGTCCCGCCAAACAGGGCATTGGCCACGTTGAAGCTGAGGGCGAAACCACTGAAGCGCACACGGGTCGGGAAAATTTCCGCCAGCAGGCATGGCAAGGTCCCGTCGTTCATCGCCAGCATCGCCCCGAAGAAGATCTGGATCGCCAGGATCACCAGCAGCGGCTGCCCGTCGAGCAAGCGGAACAACGGCACGGTCAGCCCCAGGAACAACAGCGACGCCACCACCAGCATGGTCTTGCGGCCAAACTGATCGGACAGCCGCCCCATCAGGAAGATCAAACCGATATAGGTGGCCAGCGATACCGTCGAAGCGATGAACGAGTCGCGCTCGCTCATGCCCATTTCACTGGACAGGTAGGTGGGCATGTAGCTGAGCAGCAGGTAGAACGCCACCGCATTCAGGCAAGTGACACCAATGCCGATGGCCAGGCTGCGCCGGTGTTGGCCCAGCAGTTCGCGCAGCGGCGTCGGGGCCATGCAAACCTTGTTTTCCAGGCGCTGCTCCATCTCCAGGAACTTGGGGGTGTCTTGCAGGCTCATGCGGATGTAGCGCCCCACCAACCCGAACGGCGCAGCCAGCAGGAACGGCAGGCGCCAGCCCCACTCATGCAAGGCCTCGCTGCTGAGCGACTCGTGCAGCACTGCCACGAACGCCGCGCCGAACAGCAACCCCGCCGCCGTGCTGGCCGGGACGATACTGGTGTACAGGCCGCGCCTGCCGGGCGGCGCGTATTCGGCAAGGAAGGCGGCGGCACCGGCGTATTCGCCCGAAGCGGAAAAGCCCTGCACCAGGCGAATCAGCAACAGCAGGCACGGCGCCCACAGGCCGATTTGCGCATAGCCTGGCAACAGGCCGATGCAGAAGGTCGACACCGACATGATCAGGATCGACCACGACAACGCGTTGCGCCGGCCATGGCGGTCACCGAAGTGGCCCCAGACGATGCCGCCCAGCGGGCGCACCAGGAACGACAGGGCGAATACCGCGAAGGTCGCCAGCAAGCCGGTGGTCTTGTCGGTTTGCGGGAAGAAGGTGGCGGCGATGATGGTGGCCAGGTAGCCGTAGGCGGCGTAGTCGAACCATTCGACGAAGTTGCCCATGAAACTGGCCCGGGCGGCCTTGCGCAAGGCCTGACGTTCGGCGCCATGAGCGGCGCCTTCGAGGGTGGAAGCGTTCAGGGTGGTGCTGGACATGACGGGGTACCCTCTGGTTCTTTTAATTGGAGGCAGGGTCTGGTGGTCATACAGTGATATTTTTGTTGTCTGCACTGGCCTCATCGCCGGCAAGCCAGCTCCCACAGGGTCCTCCACAGGTGCTGAATGCTGCGCAGTACCTGTGGGAGCTGGCTTGCCGGCGATGAGGCAGTGTCGGTCCTTATTTGCGAATGATGTTGTGCTCCGGCCCATACGGGAATTTGGTGATGTTCTCGGCACCGTTGTCGTTGACGATCAGGATGTCATGCTCGCGGTACCCGCCCGCCCCTGGTCGCCCTTCGGGCAACATGATCATCGGCTCGATCGACACCACCATGCCCGGCTCCAGCACCGTGTCGATGTCTTCGCGCAGCTCCAGCCCCGCCTCGCGGCCGTAGTAGTGGCTCAAGGTGCCGAACGAGTGGCCATAACCGAAGGTGCGATACTGCAGCAGGTCATGGCGCAGGAAGATCTCGTTCAGCTCCCGGGCGATGTCACTGCAACGCATACCTGGCCGTACCAGTTGCAACCCGGCTTCGTGCACTTCGACGTTGGCCTGCCACAGGCGCAGGTACTCGTCCGGGCAGTGGTCGAGGAACAGTGTGCGCTCCAGGGCGGTGTAATAGCCGGCGATCATCGGGAAGCAGTTGAGGCTGAGGATCTCGCCCTTGCCGACCCGACGGCTGGTTACCGGGTTGTGTGCGCCATCGGTGTTGAGCCCGGACTGGAACCAGGTCCAGGTGTCCATCAACTCGGCGTCCGGGAAGCGCCTGGCGATTTCACGGACCATCGCCTGGGTGGCATGCAGCGCCACTTCGTATTCAGGCACATCCTCGCGCAGCGCCTCGACCACCGCCGCCCCGCCGATATCGGCCACCTGGGCACCGTGGCGGATCAGTGCCTGCTCCTCGGCCGACTTGATCATGCGCATGCGCATGCACGGCGCGCCGATATCC
The DNA here is from genome assembly GCF_000935045.1 of Pseudomonas sp. 10-1B. Classification (GTDB taxonomy): domain Bacteria; phylum Pseudomonadota; class Gammaproteobacteria; order Pseudomonadales; family Pseudomonadaceae; genus Aquipseudomonas. The sequence continues at coordinate 5,395 of NZ_JYKS01000063.1, read as the reverse complement.
ACTAGCTCGGCCTTGGGGTAGCAGGCGGCGAGCTTGCCATGGTTCTGCAGGTTGAGGTGGTCGTACTCCACTCCGATGCGTGAGGCCAACGGCAGCGCCTGCTGGATGGCGACGAAGAAGTTGTCGCGCTGCCAGTCGGTGTAGACGATGTTGTCGCTGCCGACCGTGCGCCGCCAGGGTTGCCCGCCATCGATGTTGGCACTGATCGAGACCACCTTGTCCTGGGTCACCACCAGCGCATAGGGGCGGCCGAACGAGCAGTAGAGGAAATCGCTGTAGTAGTTGACGTTGTGATACGAGGTGAAGATTGCCGCCTCGATGTCCTGCTCGGCCATGTAGGCCCGCAGACGGGCGTGGCGGGCAGCGTATTCCTGGGCGGAAAAGGTCGGCTGTACCTTGTCGCCGTTGCGGATTTTCAGGGTCTTGGGCATTTGCATGGTCGGGGTTCCTTGTCGTTGTGAGCACGCTGTTCAGGCCGGCCGCCTTGAAAGCATTGCAACAGAACGAACGAGGACGCTTTTGTATCTATCCGACCTGAAATTGGCGGGATTGCCAATGGCCTTGGGGGGCTGCTTTGCAGCCCATCGCCGGCAAGCCAGCTCCCACAGGGATCGCGCAATTCCTGAACTCTGCGCGGTACCTGTGGGAGCTGGCTTGCCGGCGATGGGGCGCAAAGCGCCCCCAATTTCCAGCGAGGTTATTTCAGGTCAAAGCGATCCAGCTCCATAACCTTCTCCCAGGCCGCCACAAAGTCCCGGACGAACTTGTCACCGCCATCACCACTGCCATACACCTCGCTCAACGCCCGCAACTGGGCATGGGAGCCGAACACCAGGTCTACCCGGCTGCCGGTCCACTTCACCTGCCCGGTCTTGCGGTCGCGGCCTTCGAAGGTTTCGTTGTCCGCCGAGGTCGGCCTCCATTCCACGCCCATGTCCAGCAGGTTGCGGAAGAAGTCATTGCTCAAGGTGCCGACCTTGTCGGTGAACACGCCCTGCTGGTTGCCGCCATGGTTGGCCCCCAGCACGCGCAAGCCACCGATCAGCACGGTCAGTTCCGGCGCAGTCAGGGTCAGCAACTGGGCCTTGTCCAGCAGCAGCTTCTCGGCCTTGACGCTGTAGCGCTCCTTGGTGAAGTTGCGGAAGCCATCGGCCAGCGGTTCCAGCACGGCAAACGACTCGACATCGGTCTGCTCCTGGGAGGCATCGGCACGCCCCGGGCGGAACGCCACGTTGACGTTATGCCCGGCGTCCTTGGCGGCCTTTTCCACCGCAGCGGCGCCGGCCAGGACGATCAGGTCGGCCAGGGAGATCTTCTTGCCACCGGCATTGAATTCGGCCTGGATCTGCTCCAGTGCCGCCAGCACCTTGCCGGTGCCCTGGTTGGCCGGCCAGTCCTTCTGCGGCGCCAGGCGCAGGCGGCCACCGTTGGCCCCGCCACGCTTGTCCGAACCACGGAAGGTCGAAGCCGCTGCCCAGGCAGTGGCAACCAGCTCGCCAACGCTCAGGCCCATGGCCAGCACCTTGGCTTTGAGCGCGGCAATGTCCTGCTCGCCCACCAGCGGGTGGTCGACTTTGGGGATCGGGTCTTGCCACAGCAGCTCTTCGTTAGGCATTTCCGGACCCAGGTAGCGCGCCAATGGGCCCATGTCACGGTGGATCAGCTTGTACCAGGCACGGGCGAAGGCATCCGCCAACTGGTCTGGGTTGTCCTTGAAGCGGCGGGCGATCGGCCCGTAGATCGGGTCGAAACGCAGGGCCAGGTCAGAGGTGAGCATCGACGGTGCATGGCGTTTGGCCGGGTCGTGGGCATCCGGTACGGTACCTGCGCCCTTGCCCTCCTTCGGCCGCCACTGGTGGGCGCCTGCCGGGCTCTTGGTCAGCTCCCACTCGAAGTTGAACAGGTTGTTGAGGTACTCGTTGCTCCATTTCGTGGGGGTCGAGGTCCAGATCACTTCCAGGCCGCTGGTGATGGTGTCCCCGCCCTTGCCGGTGCCATATTTGTTGGCCCAGCCCAGGCCTTGCAGTTCCAGGCCTGCCGCTTCCGGCTCGGCGCCGACATTGTCGGCGGGGCCAGCACCGTGGGTCTTGCCGAAGGCGTGGCCGCCGGCGATCAGGGCTACGGTTTCTTCATCGTTCATGGCCATGCGGCCGAAGGTGTCACGGATGTCCTTGCCCGAGGCCACCGGGTCGGGGTTACCCTCCGGGCCTTCCGGGTTCACGTAGATCAGGCCCATCTGCACCGCAGCCAGCGGGTTTTCCAGGTTGCGTTCGCTACCGAGGTCGCGGCTTTCCTCCTCGGGGCGCTTGGCCGGCTCGGCCACCAGGTCGCCCTGGCCTGGCGGCTGGGCCTTGACCTGTTCCTTGCCATAGCGGGTATCACCGCCCAGCCAGACCTTTTCCGAACCCCAGTACACATCTTCGTCCGGCTCCCATACATCGGCGCGGCCGCCGGAGAAGCCGAAGGTCTTGAAGCCCATGGATTCGAGGGCGACGTTACCGGTGAGCACGATCAGGTCGGCCCAGGAGATCTTGTTGCCGTACTTCTGCTTGATCGGCCACAGCAGGCGCCGGGCCTTGTCCAGGCTGACGTTGTCCGGCCAGCTGTTGAGTGGTGCGAAACGCTGCTGGCCAGAGCCTGCGCCCCCACGGCCATCGCCGATGCGGTAGGTACCGGCACTGTGCCAGGCCATGCGGATGAACAGTGGGCCGTAGTGGCCGAAGTCAGCGGGCCACCAGTCCTGGGAGTCGGTCATCAAGGCGGTCAGGTCTTTTTTCAGAGCCTGAAAGTCGAGGCTCTTGAACGCCTTGGCGTAGTCGAAGTCCGGGTCCATCGGGTCGGACTTGGACGAATGTTGGTGAAGAATCCTCAGGTTGAGCTGGTCAGGCCACCAGTCACGGTTGCTGGTGCCGCCACCTGCGGTTTGATGGAACGGGCATTTCGATTCATTCGACATCTGCGGGTACCTTTGGGTCGGTTATCCAGATTTCCGGTCTAATGCCAGGTGTTCTTTCAGCCGAGCGCGTGGGCTCGTGCTACCCCTCATCAGGTCTACACGGGGCTGGCGAAACTGTCGCGGCGGCTCGGCACGGCCTTGCACGCAGGTGCAGGCACGCCGCCCACTCGCGGAATTCGCGGGGCCACGGGAAAGACTAGCCGAGCTTGGGCAGAGGTCTAATAGAGTGGCTATTGAGCGCTGATAGGCTCGCTCTGTCAGGGTTTTGCGGCACCAGCCCTTTCGCGGGCGAACCCGCTTCCACAAGGTACTGCGCAGGGTTTACTTGCCCCGCTGCATCCACGCCGCCCCCAGCCCACTGAGGCAGATCACCGCAATACCCACCAGGCTCAGGGTGTCTGGCACCTGGCTGTAGACCACGAGCCCGAGCAGCCCGGCGAACACGATCTGGCAGTAGCTGAACGGGGCCAGCAACGCCGGCGCCGCATGGCGGAAGGCCTGGGTCAGCAGCAGGTGCGCGGTCATGCCGAAGCCACCCAGCGCCAGCATCAGCAGCGCATGGTCCCAACGTGGCATCTCCCAGAAGAACGGCACCAGTGCACTCATCGCCAGGGTGTTGCACAGCCCAGCATAGAAGTTGCTGGTGGTCGGGCTGTCATGGGCGGCCAGAATGCGTGTCAGCAGCTGGTAGAAGCAGAAACCCAGCGCTGAGCCGAACGGATACAGGATGGCCGGGGTGAACATCGCCCCACCCGGGTGCACCACCACCAGCACGCCGATGAAACCCATTACCACCGCCACCCACTGCCCCACCGTCACCCGCTCTTTCAGCAGCGGTGCCGACAGCGCGGTCACCAGCACCGGGGCGAGGAAGTTGACCGCAGTGGCCTCGGCCAACGGCAGGTATTGCAGGCCAGTGGTGAACAGCAGGCTGGTACTCAGCAAGCTCAAGGCGCGCAGGGTCTGCAACAGCGGGCGGCGGGTGCGCAGCACGTTGAGGCCGGACTTGGGCAGGAAAATGCCGGCCATCAGCAACGTATGCACCACATAACGCGCCCACACCACCATGATGATCGGGTACAGACCGCCGAGGAACTTGGACAGGGCATCGTGACTGGCAAACAGGAACGTCGCCACCACTACCAGGGCGATACCGCGCAGGGGTTGGTTGACGCCGGACAGCGGGGTGCTGGAACTCATGGCTCTCTCGATGACGGCGCGGCTCCATGCAGCGCCCTGGGAAGGCCGCGCAGGCATGGCCTGGCGGATGCAACAGCTCGAATTCTAGAAGAGATGCCGAAGAATAAGGAAGTTCAATTGCCGCTTGTCCAGGGCGATTGCAATTTTTGTTCGCTGATCGACCACTTTGTGCCTTGCACGCATGGCTCGTGCCGTGTGGATCGTCGACCATCGACCGTGCCCCCCAACCTACAAGGAATTTACATGCAAAGGCTCACCACCCGTAACGGCCTGGACCTCCCTGCGATCGGCCTTGGCACCTGGCCGATGACTGGCAGCGAATGCACCCAGGCCGTGCGCCAGGCGCTGGAAGTGGGTTACCGGCACATCGACACCGCCACCGCCTATGACAACGAAGCGGCCGTCGGCCAGGCCCTGCGCGACAGCGACGTGCCGCGCGAGCAGATCCATCTGACCACCAAGGTGTGGTGGGACCGCCTGCAGCCCAAGGCCATGCGCCAGTCGCTGGAGGACAGCCTGCGCGCGCTGGGCACCGAGCAGGTCGACCTGTTCCACATCCACTGGCCCGGCAAGGACTGGGACCTGGCCCGCAGCATCGAAACTCTGGTAGCGCTGCGTGACGAGGGCAAGGCGCGCAGCATTGGCGTGGCCAACTTCCCGCTGGGGCTGTTGCGCCAGGTGGTCGAAACCCTGGGCGCGCCGTTGTCGGCGATCCAGGTGGAATACCACGTGCTGCTCGACCAGCAAGCGTTGCTCGACTACGCCCGCCGCCACGATCTGTTGCTCACCGCCTATACCCCACTGGCCCGCGGGCAGGCGGCGGCGCAGCCGGTGATTCAGGCGATCGCCCGCAAGCATGGTGTGCTACCCAGCCAGGTGGCACTGAAGTGGTTGCTGGACCAGGACGGCGTGGCGGCGATCCCCAAGGCCAGCAGCCGCGACAACCAGTTGGCCAACCTGGCGGCGTTGAACGTGCAACTGGATGATGAAGACCGCGCGGCGATTGCCGGGTTGGCGAAGGACCAGCGCGTGGTCAACCCGGAGTTTGCGCCGGACTGGAACAGCTGAGTGCTGCTCCGTATCTAACAGCCGACGCGACTCTGTGGGAGCAACGGTCTTGTATTTGCCTGGACTGGCCTCATCGCCGGCAAGCCAGCTCCCACAGGTACCGCATAGGCCTCAAGCCCTCTGCAGCACCTGTGAGAGCTGGCTTGCCGGCGATGAGGCCAGTCCAGACAA
>NZ_JYKS01000062.1 GCF_000935045.1 Pseudomonas sp. 10-1B | reverse complement strand
CCGCCCGCGCGGCGCATCGCCGGCAAGCCGGCTCCCACATCTGTTTCGGGCCAGTTACTCCTGCCTCCTCCGCACTCGCTCCCTGGGTGCATGGCTGGAGATAGCAGAAAAGCACAGGTGACACCTTCGATATCGAAGGGAACAAACAAGGCGGGCAGCGGTAAATTCACAGGAGAGATTGGCCCGAAACAGATGTGGGGGCCGGCTTGCCGGCGATGCGCCGCGCGGGCGGCGCTCGATCTCACAGGCGCTGAAAATGCTGCGGCGAACACCTGGCAGCCCTTATGCAACTTGAAGCCAAACCCTCACTGCCTCCCCCCCAACTCAGCATCATCCATCAGCACCTTGACCATCGCACTCAGGTAATGGGCAGCCCAGATCATCATCGGCTTCTCATCCATCAACCCGGTGATGGTCAATTCGCGCACATACCCCATCAACTCCGAAGACTGCTCGCGGGCATCCCTGCAGGGAATACCGGGCTCGATGCGGAACAGCGGGTGGGTGCCATTCTCGCCTTGGTAAAAAGTGGTCTTGCCGACAGTGAACTGGGTGTCTTCTGTTGTCATTGTTCAATCCCCTGGAAATTCTCGACTGCCTGGGCGGGCCTCTTCGCGGGCACGCCCGCTCCCACAAGGTCACCACAGATTTCGCGACTTGCACTCTACCTGTGGGAGCGGGCATGCCCGCGAAAGGGCCCATCCAGGCGACATATCAATGAAGCCTTACAGCAGGCATCTGCCCCTGCATCGGGTTGTCTTCAATAAAAGCGGGATCGTGGGGACCGCGCCCTCCCCCTGCTGAGCGATCGAAATCCCTTCAGATCTTTACTAAATGTTTAGCCTCTCCAACCCTCAGAAAATGCTAACCGGCTAATTATTAGTACATTTTTTCTAGCTCCTAAAGAATTGTAGGAATCGAACTTCAAGTCTTAGTAAAAAATCCTACGCCAACTTCCCTCAACAAATCCCGAGCAGATCTTGAACCAATAAAAAAACAAGTGATACAACAGTGACGCGCTGAAAGGCGCACTCAAACCAACTCTATAGGAGCACTAGCCATGGGACGTCGTCGTTCTGAAATCCACACTCTGCAGATCCCGCGCGTGATGAACTACACATTCACCGAGTCCGAGGTTGAATTTCTCAACCTTCTGTAAGTGACAAACCAGAAGGGGCTTAGCCCCTTCTGGCTCTACCAAGGAGCAGAGCATGATTACCGAACGCGAGCTAACCATAGAAGAGGCTTACAACCGCCTGACAAGGTTGCATCATCACTTAGGGCTTCATTGGAAAACAAAACTATCAAAAAAGAATAGCTTGGTCGCCACATGCCACTTATACGACAGTGCCTACAAAGAAGTCTCTTGCGGAGCAGGAAAAGGGGAGCATTGCGAGCTAGGAGCCCTTGCCGAGAGCCTAGAACATTACTTCGTCGACAAGAGCACTCCACCACTCATAGAAAGCGACATAATTTTGCAATCGATAGCCCCATTTGACGATTGGCTCCTTAAATCTATACCACCTGACTGCCGAATACCTTATTTCAGTCTTCAGGCATTGAACAGCTACGACGAAATAGCCATTCCCGCGATATTGATAGCCCCCTCCTCCAGAAACATTGATGAAATCGAAAAAACTGCAGCGGGCTTTCTTTCCAAATATGCGACCAACTCTGGCACAGCACTTGGCTGCACGGAGAGCGAGGCTCTGCTCCACGCCATCAATGAAGCTATCGAACGTCACGCACTTTCTATGTACTACCTATCACTTTGTGGCCTGACTTCCCCACCCAAACTTTACCAACCCTCGAGCTCCTTTTTGGAAGAAACATTTGCCCATGATACCGAGCATTGCTGTTTCTCCTAGTAAAAAAGAAGGTTCACTCAGCAGCATAGGCTCCGGCAGCTCCACCAACCCCTCCATTGCAATGTACCGCGCCGTAACGGAGCAGATTCAGTGCGAGCAGCTTTCTGGGGCCACAGAAAAACAAGAAGATCTCTCTGCTGAAAAAATGCTTACTAATTCAACCCGCCTTTCAGCACTTCTACACCCATGCCCCACATATGCTGTACCCGCTTTTCACCCTCCGCGTACCGATCTCAGCGTGCGCGGGCAAGTCAAGCGAACACTGATCAACTTGGAAAAACATAATAAGGTCGCATTCTATCGCACACTTTATGAGCACCCGAATCTCGCTACGGTTGTTCAGGTATTCATACCCGGACTTGAACGCTTCCACCTGATCAGATCAGGTATTCCAGTCGCGCCACAGAGTGCACTCAAAGGCATAAGGCAATGACATGCAAATCTATAGAGGAATTCTCGCTGCCCTAGGCGCGACACTGCTCCTGAAAATCGCGACCGTCGTACCTGCTCTTGTCTTGGCCGACATCATTGACAACCTGGCCACCTCAGCCGCATCTACCCAGCTTCTGCTCGGAGCCTTCATATGCCTTGTCGCATTGCAAGCCTCAATGATCCCTCTACAAGCCTGGTGCCTGGCGCGGCTCTGCCAGGAACGCGTGAAGCAACTTTCCATCCGATGGTGCCGCGAATTGCTGGACAAGCGCTTCGAGGCCTATGGACAACTCCATGGCGGAACACTGGTAAAAGTGCTGGATAGGGGCATTACCGCACAGGAGCGGTGGTTAGGCTTTCTAATTGGCTCGGCATGGCCGGTGCTGGCCGAAGCTGCAGTGCTGATAACGCTCTTCGCTTACCTGGGGGCTACTTCGGTATTGATCGGCCTCATCCCTTTGAGCCTGGCCTACCTGTGGGCCAACGATCGCCTGGTGCGCTGGCGCCGGCCACATATCGAGGCAGTGAACGCGCGCGAGGATGAACTGGCGGAACAATGGGTGGATACCTTCGCCAGCGCGGCAACGGTCAAACTGGAAAAGGCCGAGGATGCCGCAATGCTCCCGGTCAACCAGACACTTTCGCACTATGCCGACTCAGCAGTGCAGGTAGCTCACAGTGGGGGTTGGATTCAGAGCCTGCGCACCCTGTTCATAGGCCTGGGCAGTGGCGGTTTGCTCATGTGGGGTATCCATGATCAGGCTCTGGCAACACCGCAATTGAGCTTGGGCGAGTTGGTTGCTCTCTTCACCTTGGTGAGCGGATTGCTGGCAGGGGTTGCGCAACTTGCTGAGGCCTGGCGATTGCTAGACCAGTTTCGGCTAGACAAACGCAAACTCGAACACTGGCTCCAGCTCCCCTCGTTCGGCCCGGCATGCACTACTGAGGCGAAGTCCCAAGACAAGGACGCTGGCCTGAGCATCGCCCCATGCCAGTTGAGCGCTCGAGATACTGTACAACTGCAAATCGAGGAACCCTTGGTACTGCACAAGGGAGAACGGGTCGCGCTGATCGGACCAAGCGGATGTGGTAAATCGACACTTCTGCATGCACTGGCCGGAACGGTGTTCCAGTTGCGCAAGCATGTTCGCCTGCACGGCAGGTGCCTGGCTGGGCTCGAAGCTTATGAGCAGTTCAGTCGCTTACGGCTCTGCCCTCAAGATGCGCACTTCATACCAGGCCCACTGCCCCGCGCGGTGCTGTTCGAGTATGCGCATGAACGGGCTCAAGTCGAGGGATGGCTTGAGCGACTGGGCCTAAGCAAAGACTGGTACGAACTTGATCTGGATGCACGCGCAGAATCGATTTCGGGCGGCGAAGCACGCAGGCTGACGCTGCTACGCATTCTTAACCAGCCTGGGGAATTCAATTTCTTTGACGAACCTACAGCTGGGCTCGATGTCAGGTCGGCTGAGCGTACCTGGGATCTGTTGTTCGAAGCATTCCAAGGGAAAGGGCTAATTTGCGTGACACATGATCAGAGCGCGCTGTCGCGGCTTGACCGGGTTATCAGCATGAGCGAGGGGCGGATCATCAGCCAAGTGCAAGCGGAGATCGCTTCTTAGAACATTGAGCTAGCCGGCGCTAGCTTGTGGGAGCTGGTTGCCGGCGATCACTGGCGCAGCCGGTGCCATAAATCGCATTGCCTGCTTCGCGGGCTCGCCCGCTCCCACAGGTACTGCGCCGGCCTCGAGTTAACGCTGTACCTGTGGGAGCGGCTTTAGCCGCGAATACCGGCGTAGCCGGTGCCAGCTACCGCGCTGGATTCTTCGCGGCTGAAGCCGCTCCCACAGGGTCCCTGCTAACGCAGTGAGTTATGCGCAGCGTAATGAGAACGGCCGTTACTCGTCATCGTCGAAGTTGTACATCCCCGGCGCAAGGTTCTCAAAGCGGGTGTACTTACCGATAAACGCCAGGCGCACGAAGCCGATGGGGCCGTTACGCTGCTTACCGATGATGATTTCCGCCACGCCCTTGTGCTCGGTCTCAGGGTGGTACACCTCGTCGCGGTACACGAACATGATCACGTCGGCGTCCTGTTCGATCGCACCGGATTCACGCAAGTCGGAGTTCACAGGGCGTTTGTTCGGGCGCTGTTCCAGAGAGCGGTTCAGCTGCGACAGGGCGATGACCGGGCAGTTGAACTCCTTGGCCAGGGCCTTGAGCGAGCGAGAGATCTCGGAAATTTCGTTGGTACGGTTGTCACCAGCCGAGCCCGGGATCTGCATCAGCTGCAGGTAGTCGACCATGATCATGGCGATTTCGCCGTGCTCACGGGCCAGGCGGCGGGTACGCGCGCGCATTTCCGAGGGGCTGATGCCGGCGGTATCGTCGATGAACAGCTTGCGGTCGTTGAGCAGGTTCACCGCCGAGGTCAGGCGCGGCCAGTCGTCATCGTCCAGCTGGCCGGAACGCACCTTGGTCTGGTCGATACGGCCAAGCGACGAAAGCATACGCATGATCAGCGATTCACCAGGCATCTCGAGGGAGAACACCAGCACCGCCTTATCGGTACGCAGCACGGCGTTCTCCACCAGGTTCATGGCGAAGGTGGTCTTACCCATCGACGGACGACCGGCGACGATGATCAGGTCGGCAGCCTGCAGGCCGCTGGTCTTCTCGTCCAGGTCGGTGAAACCGGTCGACACACCGGTGATGTCGCTGTCGGAGTTGAACAGCGTGTCGATGCGGTCGATGGCCATGGTCAACAGCTCGTTGACGCCTACCGGGCCGCCGGTTTTCGGCCGGGCCTCGGCGATCTGAAAGATCTGCCGCTCGGCATCGTCGAGGATTTCTTCGGCGTTACGCCCTTGCGGGTTGAAGGCATTATCGGCGATGTCGGTACTGATGCTGATCAGCTGGCGCAGCGTGGCCCGCTCGCGAATGATCGCGGCGTAGGCCTTGATGTTGGCCACCGACGGGGTGTTCTTGGCCAGTTCGGCCAGGTACGCCAGGCCGCCCACTTGCGAAGACAAACCTTCCTTGTCCAACTGCTCGTGCAAAGTCACCACGTCGAATGGCTGGTTGGCGTCGGCCAACTTGTGCACGGCACGGAAGATCAAGCGGTGGTCATGCCGGTAGAAATCGCCGTCCGACACCTGGTCCAGCACCCGCTCCCAGGCGTTGTTGTCCAGCATCAGGCCACCGAGCACGGCCTGTTCGGCCTCGATGGAATGCGGCGGCACCTTCAGGGCTGCGGTTTGCAGGTCTAGCTGTTCGGAAGTGGTGATCTCGTTCATGGCCACGAAAGAATTCTGGAGTACGAAAAAGACAAAGGGCACGGCCTGTCGAAAACAGGACCGTGCCCGATGTTAACCGCCTGGCCCGCAAGGAGCCAGCCAGTCAGCGCAGCTTAGGCAGCTACGACAACCACGCGTACGGTGGCTTCAACGTCGCTGTGCAGGTGCACGGCTACGTCGTATTCGCCAACCTGACGGATGGTGCCGTTCGGCAGACGAACTTCAGCCTTGGCCACTTCAACGCCGGAGGCGGTCAGGGCGTCAGCGATGTCGTGGGTGCCGATCGAACCGAACAGCTTGCCTTCGTCGCCAGCGGTGGCAGTGATGGTCACTTCCAGCTCGGCCAGTTGGGCAGCGCGGCTTTCAGCCGAAGCTTTCTTGTCAGCGGCTGCTTTTTCCAGCTCGGCGCGACGCTCTTCGAACGCAGCCAGGTTGGCGGCGTTGGCAACGGTGGCCTTGCCGAATGGCAGCAGGAAGTTACGGCCGTAACCAGCCTTAACTTTTACTTTGTCGCCCAGGTTGCCCAGGTTAGCGACTTTTTCCAGCAGGATCAGTTCCATTTGGTAAAACCTCTTAACTTTTAACCTTCACCGTTCGCGGAGTCATTCCCCTTGGGGGACTTGCGACCGCGAAAATCAATCAGGCTGTCGACAATGGCCAAAACCACCAGCAACGGATAAATCAGCTGCATGATCAGCGGCAACGTCACGTACATACCCACCAGCCAGAAACCAGCCAGTCGGCCCTGTGCCACCAGCCCGTGCATCAAGGCGATGCCGGCCAGCACCAGTACCAGGCTGGAAGCCGATGCCAGGATGATGAACTGCGGCCCGATGAACGGCGCCACCACCATCACTGCCACCAAGACCGCCATGGTCTGTTTCGGCAACTTCAGTTCGCGAAACTCGCGACCGAAGCCTCCAGGGTTGTACAACGCTGCCTGCCAATAGCGCGCCAGCATCAACGCCAGCACACTGAACAATTGCACCGTCACTGCTGTGGAAGCGACCAGCACAGGGCGGATCAGCTCACCGGAGAGCACCGGTTGCCCTTCGATTTTCGGCATGGCCTCGGCAAACGCCTTGGCCAGCGCATCGAAGGTTTGCGCCAGCGCCAGATCGAGCACGAGGCTGAAAGCCACGGCGAACACGGCACTGGCGAGCAACACCCGACTCCAGGGATGCTCGGCACGCAACATGGCGGCCAAGGCCAGGGCACCCGCAATCACCAGAAAGGTGATGGGATCGCCCATGACCCACACGGCCAGCCCGGCCAGCAGGCCGCCGGCGATGACCGTAGTAGCATCCTTGAACCCACGCCGCAGCAGCACAAGGCTGCCGGCAGCGGCACTCAACCAGAACAGCAGCGGCAGTACCGCGCTGATGACCACCACCAGGGTGGCCTGCACACGACCGCGCATGATGAAACTTGCTAACGCTCGCATGCTAATCCCTTACTGCTTGTCGACGACCCGGTCTCAGCGGCCGTGGCTGTCGGTGTAGGGCAGCAGGGCCAGGAAGCGGGCGCGCTTGATAGCGGTAGCCAGCTGACGCTGATAACGAGCTTTGGTACCGGTGATACGGCTTGGAACGATCTTGCCGGTTTCGGATACGTAAGCTTTCAGGGTGTTGAGATCTTTGAAGTCGATCTCTTTCACGTCTTCAGCAGTGAAGCGGCAGAATTTACGACGACGGAAGAAACGTGCCATTTAATAGGCTCCTCTAAAGGTCCGTGGATTACTCGTCAGCGTTATCGCTGGAGTCGCTGTCATTGCTGTCGTCGCCGTCGGCGGATTCAGCATGCTCAGGACGCTCACGACGCTCACGGCGCTCGCTGCGGTTTTCTTCAGCCTTCAGCATCTCGGACTGGCCGGTAACGGCTTCGTCGCGACGGATGACCAGGTTACGGATAACGGCATCGTTGTAGCGGAAGTTGTCTTCCAGCTCGGCCAGGGCCTTGCCGGTGCACTCAACGTTCAGCATCACGTAGTGAGCCTTGTGAACATTGTTGATTGCGTAGGCCAGTTGACGACGGCCCCAGTCTTCCAGGCGGTGGATCTTGCCACCATCTTCTTCGATCAGCTTGGTGTAACGCTCAACCATGCCGCCGACTTGCTCGCTCTGGTCCGGGTGAACCAGGAAGATGATTTCGTAATGACGCATGAATGCTCCTTACGGGTTAGTAGTCTGCCAGCGAATCTGGTCAGACAAGGAGTGAATGACACTGTATGTCTTGCACGGAGGGGAGGCACATGTGCGCCTGCCAGCTCGGCAAGGGGCGCAATTGTAGAGAAGCCGGGGCGGACAAGCAAGGTGATTGGTGAATATTTGAACAGCCGGAAACACTTTATGCCTGTTCTGGCCCTATCGCCGGCAAGCCAGCTCCCACAGGTACCCCACCGGGTTCAGCACCTGTGACGATCCTGTGGGAGCTGGCTTGCCGGCGATAGGGCCGGTACAGGCTATGGATCAGCGCTTGGCCTGCCGCTGGCGCACGGCCTCGAACAGGCACACGCCAGTCGCCACCGACACGTTCAGGCTGCTGACGCTACCGGCCATCGGCAATTTCACCAGGAAATCGCAATGCTCGCGGGTCAGCCGGCGCATGCCCTTGCCTTCCGCGCCCATGATCATCACCAGCGGCCCGGTCAGGTCCTGCTGGTAGATCTCCTGCTCGGCCTCGCCGGCGGTACCGACCACCCACAGGCCACGCTGCTGCAACTTCTCCAGGGTACGCGCCAGGTTGGTCACGGCTACCAGCGGAATCACCTCGGCCGCGCCGCAAGCCACCTTGCGCACAACCGGGGTAAGGGTTGCAGACTTGTCCTTGGGCACGATCACCGCCGTGGCCCCGGCCGCATCGGCGGTGCGCAGGCAGGCGCCGAGGTTATGCGGGTCGGTCACACCGTCCAGCACCAGGATCAGCGGCGGAGTTTCTGTGCGCTCAAGCAGCTCTTCGAGCATCAGCTCGCCCCACACCTGGCTCGGGCTGACCTCGGCGACCACGCCCTGGTGCACGCCCTCGACCCAGGCATCCATCTCGCGGCGCTCGGCCTGGCCGACCGCCACGCGGTTTTCCGCGGCCAGCGCCAGCAGGGCCTGCAGGCGCGGTTCGCTGCGCCCTTCCGAAAGCCAGATCTGCTTGACCCGCTTCGGATGGTGCTGCAGCAATGCCTGCACGGCGTGCACGCCGTAGATCTTTTCCAGCTGACTCATGACTTGCTCTTGCTCTTGCGTGGCGCGCCGGACTTCGGCGGGCCTTTACGGTGCTTGGTCGGCTTGCCGGCGGCCTTGCCACCCTTGTCCGACTTGCTGCTGGCATGGCCGCCAGTGCGCGCCTCGCTCATCAGCGCCTTCTTCATTTCGCGGCTCTTGCGCACTTCGGCGTTACGCTGCACGGCGTCTTTCGGGAAGTACGCCTCGGCGGCTTCGCTCTTGCGGCTGCGTGGCTTCGGCGTGGCCTTGGCCTCGACCGGGGCCGGCTCGGCCTTGTCGGCAACCGGCGCGGCGCCACGTTGCTTGCGGCCGATCGGTGCGGCGAGGGTCTGTTGCGACACTTCGAAGTCGATCTTGCGCTCGTCCAGGTCAACCCGCATGACCTTGACTTCAATGGTGTCGCCCAGACGGAAGCTGCGCCCGGTGCGCTCGCCGGAAAGGCGGTGGTGAACCGGGTCGAAGTGGTAGTAGTCGCCCGGCAGCGCACTCACATGCACCAGGCCTTCTACATAGATGTCGGTCAGTTCGACGAACAGGCCAAAACCGGTCACCGCGGTGATCACACCCGGGAAGGTCTCGCCCACGCGGTCCTTCATGTACTCGCACTTGAGCCAGTTGACCACGTCACGAGTCGCTTCATCGGCGCGGCGCTCGGTCATCGAGCACTGCTCGCCGAGTTGCTCGAGGGTGTTCTCGTCGTACGGGTAGATACGCGCCTTGGGGATGCTCATGGCGCCGGCACGCTTGACGTGCGGGGTCTCGACCCTGGAGCGGATGATGCTGCGGATGGCGCGATGCACCAGCAGGTCCGGATACCGGCGGATCGGCGAGGTGAAGTGGGTGTACGCCTCGTAGTTCAGGCCGAAGTGGCCGTTGTTGTCGGTGCTGTACACCGCCTGGCTCAGCGAGCGCAGCATCACCGTCTGGATCAGGTGGAAGTCCGGGCGCCCGGCGATGCTCGCCAGCAGGGCCTGGTAGTCCTTCGGCGACGGGTCCTTGCCCTTGTGCAGGGTCAGGCCCAGCTCGCCAAGGAAGGCGCGCAGTTTTTCCAGGCGCTCCGGCGGCGGGCCGTCGTGCACCCGGTACAGGGCCGGCACGCCGTGCTTCTGCAGGAACTCGGCGGTGGCGACGTTGGCCGCCAGCATGCATTCCTCGATCAGCTTGTGGGCGTCGTTGCGCACGGTCGGGCGGATTTCCGCGATCTTGCGTTCGTCACCGAAGATGATGCGGGTTTCCTGGGTCTCGAAGTCGATGGCACCGCGGGTATGGCGGGCATCCACCAACACCTTGTACAGGTTGTACAGGTTCTTCAGGTCTGGCACGACTGCCTTGTATTCCTCGCGCAGCGCCTTGCCCTCACGGGTGCGGGCGTGTTCGAGCATGCTGCTGACCTTGTTGTAGGTCAGGCGGGCGTGGGAATGGATCACTCCTTCGTAGAACTGGTAGTCGACCATCTGGCCGGCTTTGTTCATGGTCATTTCACAGACCATGGCCAGGCGATCGACGTGCGGGTTCAGCGAGCACAGGCCGTTGGACAGCTCTTCGGGAAGCATCGGCACCACGCGCTCGGGGAAGTACACCGAGTTGCCGCGCTGCTGGGCCTCGACATCCAGCGCCGAGCCCAGGCGCACGTAGCTGGACACGTCGGCGATAGCCACGTACAGACGCCAGCCACCGGAGAACAGGCGCAGCTTGCCCAGCGGTTCGCAATAAACTGCGTCGTCGAAGTCGCGGGCATCCTCGCCGTCGATGGTGACGAATGGCAGATGGCGCAGGTCGACGCGCTTCTCTTTGTCTTTCTCTTCGACTTCGGAGCGGAACTTGCGCGCTTCCTTGATCACGTCCTTGGGCCAGACGTGCGGAATGTCGTAGCTGCGCAGGGCAACGTCGATTTCCATGCCCGGCGCCATATAGTTGCCGATGACCTCGACCACGTCGCCTTGCGGCTGGAAGCGCGGGGTTGGCCAGTGGGTGATCTTGATTTCGACGAACTGACCGATCTTGGCGCCGCCGTTACGCCCGGCGGTCACCAGCACTTCCTGCTGGATCTTCGGGTTGTCCGGCGTCACGTAACCGATGCCGCCCTCTTCGAAATAACGGCCGACCACGCTTTCGTGGGCCCGGGAAATGATTTCGACCAGCACGCCTTCACGGCGGCCACGGCGGTCGACGCCAGAAACGCGGGCCAGGCCGCGGTCACCGTCGAACACCAGGCGCATCTGCGACGGGCTGAGGAACAGGTCTTCGCTGCCGTCATCCGGAATGAGGAAGCCGAAACCGTCGCGGTGACCGGAGACCCGGCCGCAGATCAGGTCCAGCTTGTCTACCGGGGCATAAGTGCCGCGTCGGGTATAGATAAGCTGGCCATCACGCTCCATGGCACGCAGGCGACGGCGCAGGGCTTCGATCTGGTCTTCGTCGTACAGACCGAACTCTGCCGCCAGCTCCTCGCGTGCGGCCGGTTCGCCACGGTCGGCGAGGCGCTGCAGGATCAGCTCACGGCTGGGGATAGGGTTGTCGTATTTTTCCGCTTCGCGAGCGGCCTCTGGATCGAGGGATTGCCAATCGGCCATCAGAAGGGGTTCACCTTGGGGTATATAGATATGAATTCTGGCATAGGCGTATTGAAACCGGAAATGTCAGGCTTGGACAGCCCCACCGGCGTCTCCGGCGAGCAGGAATAGGCCTGCGGAATCAACAAGTTGAATTTTTTGAATTTTTTTTCGACTGGGGGCTTTACAGCCCTCCAGAGCGTCCGTATAGTGCGCACCACAACGACGGACAACCCCGAAGTTGTAGTAGAGATGAACGGCGCTGTAAAGCATCTTGTAGTCTCGAATGTGTGCCCAGGTGGCGGAATTGGTAGACGCGCTGGTTTCAGGTATCAGTGGCTTAACGGCCGTGGAAGTTCGAGTCTTCTCCTGGGCACCAAATATTTCAAGTAACAGATGACCAAGGATCTGTTACTACTGTGTGAAAGCGAACGATAGTCGCCTTCACCAGATGATGCAAAGCTTTGCCCAGGTGGCGGAATTGGTAGACGCGCTGGTTTCAGGTATCAGTGACTTAACGGTCGTGGAAGTTCGAGTCTTCTCCTGGGCACCATACAAAAACCCACTAGCTTGCTAGTGGGTTTTTTCTTGCCTGCGATTTTTGTATCCCCCTCTTCCGGACATCGATTGCCCATAAAGTGCAAACCTGTGCCGGCCTCTTCGCGGCTAAAGCCGCTCCCACAGGTGTTGCACTTACCAGGCCCTGTGGTGACTCTGCGGGAGCAACTGTCTTGTATTGCCCGGACTGGCCTCATCGCCGGCAAGCCAGCTCCCACAGGTACTGCACAGGGCTTGAGGCCTATGCGGTCGAGGTGGGAGTAACTGCCTTGTATTGCCTGAACCGGCCTCATCGCCGGCAAGCCAGCTCCCACAGGTATTGCACAGGGCTTGAGGCCTATGCGGTCGAGGTGGGAGCGGCTTTAGCCGCGAAGAGGCCGGCACAGTCAACCCACCTCCAAGGCTGTTACACCTTTGTCTGCCCATGAATTTCTTGTCACTCAGCCACTTGAGAAACGATTTCGTTTACCATTGTTTCCAAATATGTAGCCGTAAGCGAGGAAGTACCCGCATGACGATCCGCCCGCAACCGCTGATGCGCACCCTGGCCGCCGCCGTGCTGAGCCTGGTCATCGGCGCTCCGGCCGCCATGGCAGACGCACCGGTCACCCTGACCATGTACAACGGTCAGCACAAGGAAATCGGCGAGGCCATCGCCCAGGCCTACGAGGCCAAGACCGGTATTCACATCAACATCCGCAAGGGCAGCAGCAACCAGCTGGCCAGCCAGATCATCGAGGAAGGCGACCGCTCGCCGGCCGACATCATCTATACCGAAGAGTCCCCGCCCTTGAACAACCTGGGCGAGCTAGGCCTGCTGGCGAAGATCGACGACGCCACGCTGAACATGCTGCCCAAGGAATACGTAGCCGCCAACGGCACCTGGATGGGCGTCACCGCGCGTACCCGGGTCGTGGTCTACAACCCGAAGAAGATCGACGAAAAAGACCTGCCGACCACCGTCATGGACTTCGCCGACCCTGAATGGGATGGCCGCGTCGGCTACGTGCCGACCAGTGGCGCATTCCAGGAACAGGCCGTGGCCATCCTGAAAATGCACGGCCGCGAAGCCACCGAAGAATGGCTGACCGGCCTGAAAGCCTTCGGAAAGACCTACACCAACAACATGGTCGCACTCAAGGCCGTGGAAAAAGGCGAAGTCGCCGCGGTACTGGTGAACAACTATTACTGGTACGCCTTGGAGCGTGAGCGCGGCAAGCTCGACTCCAAGCTGTACTACCTGGCCGATGGCGATGCCGGCAACCTGGTGACCATCTCCGGCGCCGCTGCGGTCAAGGCCAGCAAGCACCCGAAAGAAGCCCAGGCCCTGCTCAACTGGATGGCCAGCGAAGAAGGCCAGCGCGTGATCACCCAAACCACCGCCGAGTACCCGCTGCACAAGGGCATGGTTTCCGATCGTGGCCTGAAGCCGTTCGAGGACTTGCGCCCGCCGAAGATCTCGCCGGCTGACCTGGGCAATGCCGAGGAAGCCCTGGAGCTGGAACGCGAGGTCGGCCTGCTCTGATGACCGCCGCCCTGTCCGAACCGGTGCCGGTACGCTTCGTACCGCGCCGCAAGCGCCCCTCCATCTGGGTGGTGCTGCCTGTGCTGTTCCTGGTGGCGATGAGCTTGCTGCCACTGCTGTATGTCGCCATCAAAGCCTGGGAAGCCGGCTGGCGCGAAGCCTTGTACCTGCTGTGGCGCCCCTTTGTCTGGGGGCTGATGCGCAACACCCTGATGCTGATGGTCGGGGTGACGCTGACCTGCATGGTGGTCGGCCTGGCCCTGGCCTGGCTGCTGGAGCGCAGCAACCTGGCGGGCCGCCGGCTGTGGGGCGTGGTGCTGTGCCTGCCGTTCGCCGTACCGTCGTTCGTCAGCAGCTTCACCTGGGTGTCGCTGAGCTCGGACTTCGAAGGCCTGGGCGGGGCGATCATGGTCATGGCCCTGTCCAAGTACCCGCTGGTGTTCCTGCCCGTGGCCGCCACCCTGCGCAACCTCGACACTTCGCTGGAGGAGTCGGCACGTACCCTGGGTTGCAGCCGCTGGGGCGTGTTCATCAAGGTCACCTTACCGCTGCTGTGGCCGTCGATGCTGGGCGGTGCGCTGCTGATCGCCCTGCACATGTTGGTGGAATTCGGCGCCTTGTCGATCCTCGGCCTGCAAACCTTCACCACGGCGATCTACCAGCAGTTCGAACTGGAGTTCAGCAATGCCAACGCGGCCATGCTGTCTGCCGTGCTGCTGGCGATGTGCCTGGTGATGCTGTGGCTGGAGTTGCGGGTACGCGGTAAAGCCCGTCATGTGCGCATCGGCCAAGGCGTGGCACGGCGCGCGCAACCGGTGCGGCTGCGCGGCTGGGCGATGCCGGCGCAGCTGCTCTGCGTGGGCCTGGCAGTGCTGGGCAGCGGTATTCCGCTGGCCATGCTCGGCTACTGGCTGAGCGTCGGTTCGTCGGCGGCATTCCCGGTGGCAGCCATCTCCAAGGCGCTGTTCACCTCGCTGTCGGTGTCACTTGGCGGAGCCGGCTTCTGCGTGCTGCTGGCCCTGCCGATCAGCTTCCTGGTGGTGCGCTACAAGGGCCGCCTGGCTATCTGGGCCGAGCGCCTGCCGTACCTGCTGCACGCCCTGCCCGGCCTGGTGATCGCCCTGACCCTGGTGTTCTTCGCCTTGCATTACGTGCCGGCGCTGTACCAGACCACAGCACTGTTGCTGCTGGCCTATGCGCTGCTGTTCCTGCCGCTGGCCCAGTCGCCGGTGCGTACCGCGCTAAACAAGGCTTCGCCGACGCTGGAAGAGGCCGCACGCACGCTAGGTGCAAGCAGCTTTGCCGCGTTCTGCCGGGTGACCCTGCCGATCATCTTCCCGGCCATGGCGGCGGCCTTTGCGCTGGTGTTCCTGGATGCCATGAAGGAGCTGACCGCCACCTTGCTGCTCAGCCCCACCGGCATGACCACTTTGGCCACCGAGGTGTGGGCTCATACGGCCAATGTCGAGTTTGCGGCGGCAGCGCCTTATGCGGCGCTGCTGATCGTGGTGTCGGGGTTGCCGGTTTACCTGCTGACTACGCGTATGTATCTGAACAAGGCATAACCCCGTTCGCGGGCACGCCCGCTCCCACAGGTATCGCGCCGCTCTCAGGGCCTGCGCCATGCCTGTGGGAGCCGGCTCGCCGGCGATAGGGCCAGCTCAGGCAATCAAGCCCTGAACTGCCCCAGGCTCGCCCGCAGCTGCGCGGCCAGATCATCCAGCACCTTGCTGCTGGCGGTGGTCTGCATCACCACTTCAGCCGAGCGCTCAGCCTGAGCATGGATGGTCTCGACCCGCCCGCGCACTGCCTGCGCTCCATACGCCTGTTGCTCGGCCGCGCGGGTGGCCAGGCCGATGGCCGCATGCACCTGCTCCACTGCCGCCTGCACCGACTGCTGGCGACGTTCGTTGTCGCGCAGCACCAACAGGCCTTCACTGGCCTTGAGCCCGGCCTGGCTGATAGTAGCCACGGCTTCCTTGGCGCCCTTCTGCAACGCGGCGATGTGCGACTGGATATCGCCAGTGGAGCTTTGCGTCTTGCTCGCAAGCGCCCGCACCTCATCGGCCACCACGGCAAACCCGCGCCCGGTCTCGCCTGCCCTGGCCGCCTCGATGGCGGCGTTCAAGGCCAGCAGGTTGGTCTGCTCGGCGATGCCGTGAATAACCGTCAGCACCACTTCGATCTGCTCACTCTGCTTGGCCAGGCGCTCGATCACCTGGGAGCCCGTCTCCACTTGGCCGGCCAGGTTCTCGATCAAGCTCGCCAGCTGGGTCGAGCTGCGGCTGTTCTCGTCGGTGGCCTGGCGAATATCCACCACCTGCTGCAGAGCCGCCTGCATCGCATGGCTTTCGGCCTGGGCTTCGTCAGCCATGCTCGACAGGTCGCGCAGGCTGGCCGCCACTTCATCGCGCTGTAGCGCGGCGGCGGCATCGGCACCGGCATTGCGCTGGGCCATCGCGCCAATCTCCACACCGGTCCGCTGCGCCACTTCACCCGCCTCGCGCACGATAGGCTGCAACTTGTCGACGAAGCGGTTGACCGCCGAAGCCATGTCGCCGATTTCGTCGCGACTGTCGAGGGGCACGCGCTTGGTCAGGTCGCCTTCGCCGGCCGCCAGGTCGTCGAGGGCGGCAATCAACAGGCGCAGTTTGCTCAGCACCCGGCGGCCAAGCACCACCGCCACCACCACCAGCACGCCAAGGCCAACCAGCACCAGGCCCAGGCCGATGCGCCAACGCAGCTCGGCCGCGGCATCGCGCACGGTCTGTGCAGTATTGGCCTGCATGGCGGCAGCGCTGCCCTGCGCCTTCTCCAGGCGCTCGCGCAGGGTCTTGCCACTTTCGGCGGCGGCGCCGACCAAGCTGTCGCCTACCAGTTGTTCGCCACTGGCAATCAAGGCCGCGAAGCGCTGATCGAGAGCCTTGAGCTCCTGCTCGATACCGGCCGTGGAAACCCCCATCAGCACCTTGCCGATTTCTGCGCCATTGGGGTTGATCGAGGCTTCGACGAAGTACACCCCCGGGTCGCGCCGGGCCGCATCAATCACCTTGTCCAGGGCGCGCTCGCCCTGGCCCTTGTCCATCAACGCCTGGTTGATCGGGTTTTGCCGGTTCAGGTAGCGGGTCAGGTGCTGGCCCTGGGCATCGTCGTAGACCACGAACAGAACATTGGGATTGCGCTGGGCGCGCCGGGCGAAGTCGGAGAGCACCGGCACGTCGTTGTCCCAGATCGCTCGCGGGGCAACCGAAGCCAGTAGCTCGGCCATATCGTTGGCGGAGTCCTTGAGGTTCTTTTCCAAGGTTGCGCGCAGTTGCTGCTGTTCGTCCTGCAGGCGGGTGGAAAGGCCCGCGCTCAGGCGCTGGCGGGTGCTGCTGGACAGGCCATCGAGGCCCGAGCGCACATCTTGCCCGGCTTGCTCCAGTTCGCCGGCGAGCTGGCGGCTATCATTGCCCAGGCGTTCGCCAAGGTCGGCTTCCAGGGCGGTGACCGTGCTTCGGGTGAGCGCAACGGCAACCAGCACCTGCACCAAAAGGGCGATACCAAGGGCAACAAACACAGGCCGCAAAAGGCGGCTTCGTAACAGTGAGAGGATGGCAGACACGGTGAAACCCTCGTGTTTTCTGGCGCCACTATTCTGATGGCATCTACAGAAACTTCTTACAGCAAGGGTTGTGCCGGGGTCAGGAGGGATAAATGCCAAGGTTCAGCAATATGCTTGCCTGTACCGGCCCTATCGCCGGCAAGCCAGCTCCCACAGGTACAGCACATACCTTGAGGCCTGTGGAGTACCTGTGGGAGCTGGCTTGCCGGCGATAGGGCCGGAGCAGGCATAACCGCACAAATGAAAACGCCGCAGCCCCTTTCAGGGCCACGGCGTCAGATCAGCCTGGAGGGCAGATCAGGCGAACGGATGACGCAGCACGATGGTCTCGTTGCGGTCCGGGCCGGTCGAGATGATGTCGATAGGCGCGCCAACCAGCTCTTCGATGCGCTTGATGTAGTTACGCGCAGCTTGCGGCAGCTCTTCCAGGGTTTTCACACCCAGGGTCGACTCGCTCCAGCCTGGCATCTCTTCGTACACCGGCTCCAGGCCGATGTAGCTGTCGGCATCGGAAGGTGCGTCGATGACGGCACCGTTCTCGTTCTTGTAGCCAACGCAGATGTTGATGGTTTCCAGGCCATCCAGTACGTCCAGCTTGGTCAGGCAGATGCCCGAGATGCTGTTGACGTCGATGGCGCGACGCAGGATGACGGCATCGAACCAGCCGCAGCGACGGGCACGGCCAGTGGTGGAACCGAACTCGTGGCCACGCTTGGCCAAGGTGGCGCCAGTCTCGTCGAACAGTTCGGTCGGGAACGGACCGGAACCCACGCGAGTGGTATAGGCCTTGGTGATACCCAGGATGTAGTCGAGGTACATCGGGCCAACGCCGGAACCGGTGGAGATACCGCCGGCAGTGGTGTTGGAGCTGGTGACGTACGGGTAGGTACCGTGATCGATGTCCAGCAGCGAGCCCTGGGCACCTTCGAACATGATGTCCTTGCCGGCGCGACGCAGGTTGTGCAGCTCGGCGGTGACGTCGAGCATCATCGGCTTGAGCTGTTCGGCGTAGGCCATGCACTCGTCCAGGGTCTGCTGGAAGTCGATGGCCGGCTCTTTGTAGTAGTTCACCAGCTGGAAGTTGTGGTAGTCCAGCAGCTCACCGAGCTTGGCGGCGAAACGCTCGCGGTGGAACAGGTCGCCCACCCGCAGGCCGCGGCGTGCGACCTTGTCTTCGTAGGCTGGGCCGATACCACGGCCGGTGGTGCCGATCTTGGCTTCGCCACGGGCTTTTTCGCGGGCCTGGTCCAGGGCCACGTGGTACGACAGGATCAGCGGCGCAGCCGGGCTGATGCGCAGGCGCTCACGCACCGGTACACCCTTTTCTTCCAGCTTGGTGATTTCACGCATCAGGGCATCCGGGGCAACGACCACGCCGTTGCCGATCAGGCACTGTACGCCTTCACGCAGGATGCCGGACGGAATCAGGTGCAGAACGGTCTTTTCACCGTTGATCACCAGGGTGTGACCCGCGTTGTGGCCACCCTGGTAGCGCACTACGGCGGCAGTATGTTCGGTCAGCAGATCGACGATCTTGCCTTTGCCCTCATCACCCCACTGGGTGCCCAGGACGACGACATTCTTACCCATTACATTGGTCCTCATTCACGCAAACTTGGTTGCCGGCCTACTGCCGACGCAGAAACTCACTGGGCCAGCGGCAGAACCTGCCAGCGCCCGTCTTGCTGAATCAATTGCCGATCACAATCCGCCTCGAGAGCAGCACTCAACGGCTGGCCAGGCAGAGCCTGGACCACACGCTGGCCCTCGTTGCGCAACTGGCAGACTTGCTGCCAGAGGGCCGCGTCGCCACTGTCCGGCATCCAGATGCCGCCAGTTGGCAATACGACCTCCGCTCGCCCCAGTGTGACCAGGGTCTTCAAATCCGTGGAGAAACCGGTGGCCGGGCGGGCCCGGCCAAAGTCGGCGCCGATGTCGTCGTAACGGCCGCCCTGGGCGATCGATTGACCTTCGCCAGGCACGAACACGGCGAACACCACGCCGGTGTGATAGTGGTAGCCGCGCAGCTCACCGAGGTCGAAGTACAGCGGCAGGTCCGGGTAGCGCGAGGCCAGGCGATCGGCGATCGCCAGCAGGTCGTCCAGCGCCGCCAGCACGCTGGCCGGGGCACGGCCCAGGCGCACGCGGGCTTCGGCCAGCACTTCACGGCCACCGCACAGCTCGACCAGCGCGCGCAGCATGTTGCCCAGGTCCTTCGGCAGGTCGGCAGTCAGCGCCTGCACTTCATCGACGGCCTTGCGTTGCATGGCATCGAACAGTTGCTGCTCGACCGCACCGGACAAGCCGGCAGCACGGGCCAGGCCGCGGTAGATACCGACGTGGCCGAGGTCCATGTGCACATCCGGCACATCGGCCAGTTGCAGCGTGGCGAGCATCAGGCTGATGACTTCCACATCGCTGGTAGGGCTGGCATCGCCGTACAGCTCGGCACCCAGCTGGATCGGGCTGCGCGAGGTGGAAAGCGCACGCGGCTGGGCGTGCAGTACGCTGCCGGCGTAGCACAGGCGGCTTGGGCCTTCACGACGCAGGGTGTGGGCGTCGATACGCGCCACCTGCGGGGTGAAGTCGGCGCGGAAGCCCATCAGGCGGCCGGACTGCGGGTCCACTACCTTGAAGGTGCGCTGATCCAGGTCCTGGCCGGCGCCGGTGAGCAGCGACTCCAGGTACTCGATATGCGGGGTGACGACCAGTTCGTAGCCCCAACTCTGGAACAGGTCCAACACCTGGCGGCGCGCGATCTCGATGCGCGCAGCCTCAGGTGGCAGTACTTCCTCGATGCCATCTGGCAGCAGCCAGCGGTCTACCGTTGCCATTACGCCATTTCCCCTCTGGTCCGGGTGGCTTGCCAGCAGGCGAGCCGTCAGTAAAGCCGGTATCGCGCACAGCAGCAGGCAGCACTGATCCCAGCGCAGCCACCGTACCCAATACCCTCGAATTGCCTTGCGACCTGACCAAACCGTCAACTGGCGCTTTGCCAATCAACCTTGCAGACGCAAAAAAGCCGGGAAATTTCCCGGCTGCCTCATCATACACCCCTTTTCATTCAGGATGCACCCCGCCTGGTGTTTTAGCTGCCAGGCGGGATGATCCCTCATTCAACTCAGGGGCCTGAGCATCAAGGCCTGCTCTTGTCGAGGTAACGGAAGAACTCGTTCTTCGGGTCCAGGACCAGCACGTCGCTCTTGCTCGAGAAGCTCTCGCGGTATGCCTGCAGGCTACGGTAGAACGCATAGAAATCGGCGTCCTGGGTGTAGGCCTTGGCGTAGATGGAGGCCGCCTGGGCGTCGCCGTCACCGCGGGTTTCTTCCGCTTCGCGATAAGCCTCGGCCAGCAGTACACGGCGCTGACGGTCGGCATCGGCACGGATACCTTCAGCCAGCTCGTTACCCTTGGCGCGGTGCTCACGGGCTTCCCGCTCACGCTCGGTGCTCATACGGTCGAACACGCTGCGGTTGACTTCCTTCGGCAGGTCGATGGCCTTGACGCGCACGTCGACCACTTCGATACCCAGCTCCTTGGCGGCCATGCGGTTCAGCGATGCAGTGATGTCAGCCATCAGTGCGTCACGCTCACCGGACACCACCTCGTGCAGGGTGCGTTTACCGAACTGGTCACGCAGGCCGCTTTCCAGACGACGCGACAGACGCTCGTCGGCGATCTGCTTCATGCCGGACGTGGCGGTGTAGAAACGTTCGGCATCCTTGACGCGCCACTTGGCGTAGGCGTCGACCATCACCGCTTTCTTCTCCAGGGTCAGGAACCGCTGGGTCGGGGCGTCGAGGGTCATCAGGCGGGCGTCGAACTTGCGTACCTGGTTCACGTACGGAATCTTCACGTGCAGGCCCGGCTGGACATCCGCCTCGACCACCTTACCGAAGCGCAGCAGTACCGCACGCTCGGTCTGGGACACGATGTAGAAACTGTTCCAGGCCACGATGGCCAGAACCACGGCGGCGATCAGGGCGATCAGCGATCTATTGCTCATCAGCGGCTCTCCCTAGTACGCAGCGGCTGCTGTTGCTGTTGCAGGTCCTGCACCGCGCGTGCGGCCGCATCGTTCACCGATGGCGACACACTGCTTGGCGCGGACGGGTTGCGGCTGCCTTCGACCATCTTGTCCAGCGGCAGGTAGAGCAGGTTGTTCTGCCCGTCCTTGGTGGCCACCATGACCTTGCTCGAATTGCTGTAGACCTCTTGCATGGTCTCCAGGTACAGACGCTGACGGGTCACGTCAGGTGCCTTGTGGTACTCGGCAACCAGCTTGGTGAAGCGGTCGGCCTCACCCTTGGCCCGGGCGATGACTTCGTCGCGGTAACCGTTGGCGTCCTCGATGATGCGCTGCGCCTGACCACGGGCCTCCGGCACCACGCCATTGGCGTAGGACTCGGCCTGGTTGCGGGCACGCTGCTCGTCTTCGCGGGCACGGATCAC
This sequence comes from Pseudomonas sp. 10-1B, assembly GCF_000935045.1. Lineage (GTDB taxonomy): Bacteria > Pseudomonadota > Gammaproteobacteria > Pseudomonadales > Pseudomonadaceae > Aquipseudomonas. The sequence continues at coordinate 20,494 of NZ_JYKS01000062.1, read as the reverse complement.
GTCGTCGAAGGCTTCCTGCACTTCACGCGGGGCTGCCGCGCTCTGTACGTTGACCTGGGTAACGGTGATACCGGTACGGTAGTTGTCGAGGAAGCGCTGCAGGCGTTCGCGGATATCCACGGCCATCTGCTCACGGCCTTCGGTCAGCACCTGGTCCATAGAGGTGGAACCCACCACGTGGCGCAGGGCACTGTCGGTCGCGTGCTGCAGGCTCACCTCAGGCTGGTCGACGTTGAGCACGAAGTCCTGCAGGTTGCTGATCTTGTACTGGACGGTCAGCGGCACCTCGACGATATTCTCGTCTTCGGTCAGCATCTGCCCCTGCTTGGTGTAGGCACGCTCACGCGTGACGTTTTCCATGTACTTGCGATCGATCGGCGGGAAGTAGATGTTCAGGCCGGGACCGACCGTCTCATAGTACTTGCCGAAGCGCAGCACCACGGCCTGCTCCTGCTCGTCGACCACGTACACGGCGCTGTACAGCCAGATGGCAGCCAGCACCGCCAGGCCGATGCCCAGCAGGCCCAGGCCACCGCCCTTGCCGACATTGCGGTCACCGCCGCCACGTTTCTTGCCACTGCCGAACATGCCATTCAGGCTGTCCTGCAATTTGCGGAAGGCCTCGTCCAGATCCGGCGGACCTTTCTTGTCACCGCCGCCGCCACCGCCACCACGGCGGCCGCCCCAGGGATCCTGATTGTTCGAGTTGCCACCCGGCTCGTTCCAAGCCATAGCGCTCTCCATCTGATAAAGCAAAGACGCGCCCACGGCGCGCCGTCCAATGCTACAGAATGCCTGTCACTGCTGCCCGGCGACCTCGACGAGCATTTATTGCAAAGTGTGTTGCTCGACAAACACTTGCGGCTCCATGCCTTCGCGGCTGACCAGGCGATTCAGTTCGACCATGGGCAGTCGCACGCTCAGCAGGCTGCGCCCTTCTTCATCATGCTCCTCACTCTGCACGGCCCCCAGGGCAAAGAATTGCGCGCGCAAGCGGGCAAAACGTTGCTCCAGACACAGGGTACCGACAAACAGATCATCCCCCAGCAACTCGGCAATCGCCTGGCCAACCAGCTCCAGGCCACGCCCATCGCGTGCCGATACCCAGACCCGTTCCGGCTTGCCATCGGCATTGCGCTGGATCTGCGGCTCGACATCTTCGAGCAAGTCGAGTTTGTTATACACCTCGAGGATCGGCAACCCTTCGGCACCAATCTCGCTCAACACGGCCAGCACCTGCTCGATCTGCTCCATGCGCTCTGGCTCGTGGGCGTCGATCACGTGCAGCAGCAGGTCGGAGTTGCTCGACTCTTCGAGCGTAGCCCGAAATGCCTCGACCAGCTTGTGCGGCAGGTGGCGAATGAAGCCCACGGTGTCGGCCAGCACGATCGGCCCCAGGTCGTTGAGCTCGAGCCGGCGCAAGGTCGGATCGAGGGTGGCGAACAACTGGTCCGCGGCATACACCTCGGATTCGGTCAGGGCGTTGAACAGCGTGGACTTGCCGGCGTTGGTATAGCCCACCAGCGACACCGAAGGGATATCCGCGCGCTTGCGCCCACGACGCGCCTGCTCGCGCTGGCTGCGCACCTTCTCCAGGCGTGACTTGATCTGGCGTATGCGCACCCGCAACAGGCGGCGGTCGGTTTCCAGCTGGGTTTCACCCGGGCCACGCAAGCCGATACCCCCTTTTTGCCGCTCAAGGTGGGTCCAGCCGCGCACCAGCCGCGTGCTCATGTGCTCGAGCTGGGCCAGTTCGACCTGCAGCTTGCCTTCATGGGTACGCGCCCGCTGGGCGAAGATATCGAGGATCAGCCCGGTACGGTCGAGCACACGACACTCGAACACACGTTCGAGGTTGCGCTCCTGACTGGGCGTGAGGGTGTGATTGAAAATCACCAGGTCTACCTGCTCGGCATGGACCAGGTCGTGCAACTCCTCGACCTTGCCGCTGCCAATCAGGTATTTGGCGGAAGGCTGGTGCCTTGCCACCGTGACCAGCGAAACGATGTCGGCACCGGCCGACAATGCCAGCTCCTGAAACTCCTGCGGGTCTTCGCGCGCCTCAGGGTTCTGACCTTCCAAGTGAACGAGCAACGCCCGCTCACCACCACCGTGGCGCTCAAAGAACAATGCAGGCTCCTATCAGGCGTTGCCTGGCTCGCTGTCGCCGTGTTCGGAATCGGACGGGCTTGGCAGACGAACCGGACGAGCAGGAACCACGGTCGAAATGGCGTGCTTGTAGACCATCTGGCTGACGGTGTTCTTCAGCAGTACCACGAACTGGTCGAAGGATTCGATCGAGCCCTGCAGCTTGATGCCGTTTACCAGGTAGATGGATACCGGGACCTTTTCTTTTCTCAAGGTGTTCAAGTAAGGGTCTTGTAGCGAATGCCCTTTTGACATATGCCGCACTCCTGTAAGGATAAATAATAGAAAATCAAGAAAATCGATAAATTAGGCCGCCCCTTCGCAAGAATAGACGGCAATCAGCAGGGACTCAGCTCAATATGGAGATGGCCCCAAGGTATTTCAAGGTGCGGGACAGATTGTCGCAGGCCAGGCTGTCGAGCCAATGCACTTCAGGCCAGCCACGCAACCAGGTGAACTGCCGCTTGGCCAGCTGCCTGGTAGCAATGATACCGCGTTCACGCATCTCATTCTCAGTCAGCTTGCCATCCAGGTAATCCCAGACCTGCCGATAGCCCACTGCCCGTATAGACGGCAGCCCGGCGTGCAAGTCACTTCTGGCTCGCAGCGATCGGACCTCGTCGACGAAGCCCTGTTCCAGCATCTGTGAAAATCGTAACGCAATTCGCTGATGCAAAATGTGACGATCTGTAGGAGCAATCGCCAAACTCGCGACAGTATAGGGCAAATGTCCGCCGGCGCCTGCGTCTGCGCCGCGACTTTCCGCGAATTGACGTTGACGATGTGCGGTCATGCTCTCGCCACTCACCCGGTACACCTCCAGCGCCCGAATCAGCCGCTGCGGGTCGTTGGGGTGGATACGCGCCGCCGACTCCGGGTCGACCTCGGCCAGCTGGCGGTGCAGCTCGGCCAGGCCCAGGGCTTCGGCCTGGGCCTCCAGCTCGGCCCGCACCGCGGCATCGGCCGCCGGCATGTCGGCCAAACCATCAAGCAACGCCTTGTAATAAAGCATGGTGCCGCCGACCAGCAGCGGGATCTTGCCGCGCGCGCTGATCTCGGCCATGGCCGCCAGGGCGTCGGCGCGGAACTGCGCGGCCGAGTAGCTCTCGGCCGGATCGCGAATGTCGATCAGCCGGTGCGGGTGGGCGGCGAGAATTTCCTTCGACGGCTTGGCCGAACCGATGTCCATGCCGCGATAGACCAGTGCCGAGTCGACACTGATCAGCTCGCATGGCAGCACTTTGCTCAGTTCGATGGCCAAGTCGGTCTTGCCGGCCGCCGTCGGGCCCATCAGGAATATTGCAGGGGGCTTGCCGCTCATGTCATCGACCGCGCAGGAAGAGTTTGTCCAGGTCATCCAGGCCCATCTGGGTCCAGGTGGGACGGCCATGGTTGCACTGGCCGCTGCGTTCGGTGTTTTCCATGTCGCGCAGCAAGGCGTTCATCTCGGGAATTGCCAGGCGCCGGTTGGCGCGCACGGCGCCGTGGCAGGCCATGGTGCCGAGCAGTTCGTTGAGGTGCGCCTGGATACGGTCGCTGGTGCCGTACTCCATCAGGTCGGCGAGCACATCCTGGACCAGGCGGTTGGCCTCGGCCTGCTTGAGCAATGCCGGGATCTGGCGGATCGCCAAGGTCTCGGGGCCCAGGCGCTGCAACTCGAAGCCCAGGCGCTGGAACCATTGCGCGTGCTCTTCAGCGCAGTCGGCTTCACGCTGGCTCAACGCCAGGGTTTCGGGCACCAGCAGCGGCTGGCCACTGAGGCCTTCGCTGGCCATGGCCACCTTGAGGCGCTCGTACATGATGCGCTCGTGGGCGGCGTGCATGTCCACCAACACCAGGCCGACGGCGTTCTCGGCCAGGATGTAGATGCCCTTGAGCTGCGCCAGCGCGTAGCCCAGCGGGGGAATGTCGCCCTGGCTTTCGGGCAAGGCTGTCGTCGGCGCCGCACCCTCTTGCAACGGCTTGTAGAACTCGCGATACACCGCCTGCGCCTCGGCAGCCGGCAGCGGCTGCGAGGGGCGCGGGGTGTACTGGTACTGGTAGCCCGCGCCACTGCCGCCGTTGGAAAACGACTGCTGCGGGGCACGCGGCTGTTCGAGTACCGGCGAGGCCAGGCGCATTTCGCCCTGCGGCCCGAATTCGCCGGCCTGCTGGCCAGTGGCGCGAACCACTTCAGGCAATGCGGCAGGCGCGGCCAACTGATCTTCCGGGCGTACATCGGCCAGGGCACGGTGCAGGGTGCCATACAGGAAGTCATGTACCGAGCGCCCTTCGCGGAAGCGCACTTCGTGCTTGGTCGGGTGTACGTTGACGTCGACGCCGTTGGGCTCCAGCTCCAGGAACAGCACGAAGGTCGGGTGCCGGCCATTGAACAACACGTCACGGTAGGCCTGGCGCACAGCGTGGGCGACCAGCTTGTCGCGCACCGCACGGCCGTTGACGAAGAAGTACTGCAGGTCTGCCTGGCTGCGCGAGAAGGTCGGCAGGCCGACCCAGCCCCACAGGCGCAGGCCGTTGCGTTCGACGTCGATCGGCAGCGCCTGCTCCATGAAACCCGGGCCGCAGATGGCACCCACTCGCCGCGCACGGGCGGTTTCGTCGTGGGCCTCGTGCAGGCTGAGGATGCTCTTGCCGTTGTGGCGCAGGTGGAAGCCGACATCGAAGCGCGCCAGCGCCAGGCGGCGGATCACTTCCTGCAGGTGATCGAATTCGGTTTTCTCGGCCTTGAGGAACTTGCGCCGGGCCGGGGTATTGAAGAACAGGTCGCGCACTTCCACCGAAGTGCCGACGGGGTGCGCCGCCGGCTGTACCCGCGGGGTCATGTCGCGGCCTTCGGTTTCCACCTGCCAAGCCTCGCTGGCACTGGCGGTACGCGAGGTCAGGGTCAGGCGTGCCACCGAGCTGATCGAGGCCAGGGCCTCGCCACGGAAGCCCAGGCTCAATACGCCTTCAAGGTCTTCCAGTTCGCGGATCTTGCTGGTGGCGTGGCGGGCCAGGGCCAGCGGCAGGTCGTCGGCGGAAATGCCACTGCCATCGTCGCGCACTTTCAGCAGCTTGACGCCGCCCTGCTCCACTTCCACGTCAATCCGCCGGGCACCGGAGTCCAGGCTGTTTTCCAGCAGTTCCTTGGCCACCGAAGCCGGCCGCTCGACAACCTCGCCGGCGGCAATCTGGTTGGCCAGCCGCGGGCTGAGCAGCTCGATGCGTGAACCACCACTCATTGCGAGGCCAACGTGGTAGCAGGGATGTCGAGGCGCTGGCCGACCTTCAGCTCGTCGGTCTTGAGGCTGTTGGTACTGCGTAGGCTGGCGACGCTGACCTGGTAGCGCACGGCGAGCATCGCCAGGGTCTCGCCAGGGCGTACGGTGTGTTCACGCGGGCCGGCTGCGATCTTGCCGGTGTCACGCAGCCAGGCGATGTAGGTGCCTGGCGGCGGGTTCTGCTGGAAGTACTGGCGCACCCCGGTGTGGATCGAGCGGGCCAGCGCCTGCTGATGGCTGGCGGTGGCCAGCTTGGCGGCCTCGTTGTTGTTCGAGATGAACCCGGTTTCAACGAGGATCGACGGAATATCCGGCGACTTCAGCACCATGAAGCCGGCCTGCTCCACGCGCTGCTTGTGCAGCGAGGTAATGCGGCCCATGTTGCCCAGCACCTTCTGCCCCACGTTGAGGCTGGAGCTGAGCGTGGCGGTCATCGACAGATCGAGCAGCACACCGGCCAGCATGCGGTCCTTGTCGTCGAGGCTGACGTTGCCGGCACCACCGATCAGGTCGGAACGGTTTTCCGTGTCGGCCAGCCAGCGCGCGGTCTCGGAGGTGGCCCCGCGGTCGGACAGGGCGAACACCGAGGCGCCGAAGGCGGCCCGGGACGGTGCGGCGTCGGCATGGATCGAAATGAACAGGTCGGCGCCCTTCTTGCGGGCGATTTCCGTACGCTTGCGCAGCGGGATGAAATAGTCGCCGGTGCGAGTCAGCTCGGCGCGGAAACCTTTTTCACGGTTGATCTGGCGCTGCAGTTCCTTGGCGATCTGCAGCACGATGTCTTTTTCATGCTGGCCGCGCGAGCCGGACGCGCCCGGGTCTTCGCCGCCGTGGCCGGCGTCGATGGCAACCACGATGTCGCGCTTGCCGTTAGGCACCGGCGGCAGCTTGATGGCAGGCTGGGCTGGGGTCACCGGTACCGCCGGCGTGGTCGCAGGCGTCTGCACCGGGGTCGGCGCCGGAGTTGGCGCGGTGGCCGCGATGGCGTCGGCTTCCTGGTCGTACAGGTCGACCACCAGGCGGTTGCCGTACTGGGCATTGGGCGCCAGGGTGAAGCTTTTCGGGGTGACCGACTTTTTAAGGTCGACCACCACACGCAGATCGGTCGGGGTACGCTGGGCCGAACGCACGCTGCTGATCGGCGTGTTGGAGGTAGCCACGTTCAATGGCGCGGCCAGGGTCGCGCCATTGATATCGATAACCAGGCGATCAGGTGCGCTCAGGGTGAAGACGCTGTGCTGCACGGGGCCAGACAGGTCGAAGACCAGCCGCGTGTTGTCTGGCGCGCGCCACAGGCGCATGCTCTTGACTTGAGTGACGGCCAGAGCGTCAACGGTCACCGTTGTCAGCAGCAGCCCAACGATGGTGACCAGTGCGCGTATGCGCATACCTACCCCACTTACTGTTTATAGTGTTCGGCCAGTGCCACGCACCAGGCCACGCCGCGAGCCCTCTGCGGCGAAAGGTTCAGCGAGCGTCCGCCCGCTTGGGGGCTTATGGTAATGGTCAGGTCAGGCTTTGGCAAAACGCCCGCACCCTTTTCTGGCCACTCGAACAGGCACAGCGCGTCGCCCTCGAAATAGTCACGAATGCCCATGAACTCCAGCTCCTCTGGATCGACCAGGCGGTAAAGGTCGAAGTGAAAAGCTCGGACCTCGCCAATTTCGTAGGGTTCGACCACGGTGAAGGTCGGGCTTTTCACTGCACCAGTATGGCCCAGACCACGGATCAGACCACGCGACAGGGTGGTTTTGCCCGCCCCCAGGTCACCTTCCAGAAAAATCACGCCGTGACCGCCGGTCACCTCGGCCAGTTGCGCACCGAATTTGACCGTGGCCGCTTCATCGGCCAGAAACAGGTTTAAGCCAGACACGCAGAATGCTCCTCCAACAACTCACGAATGACCGGTGCCAGATCGCTGGCAGCCAGGCCCCTACCCGCTCTTGCGCCCAGACGCTCGCCCGCACAGGCGTGCAGCCATACCCCCAGGCCGGCTGCGTGCCAGGCATCCAGGCCCTGGGCCAGCAGCGCCGCCAGCACGCCGGTCAGCACATCGCCAAGGCCGGCACCGGCCATCGCCGGATGGCCCCGCTCGCACAGCATCAGTTGCCCGGTCGGGTCGGCCACCAGGGTGCCGGCACCCTTGAGCACGCAGACGCTGTTGTAACGGCGTGCCAGCTTACGCGCGGCACCCGGGCGGTCGGCCTGCACCGCCTCGGTGGAAATCCCCAGCAGCCTTGCCGCTTCCCCGGGGTGTGGGGTGAGGATACTGCCACTGGGCAGGGCCAGCGGGGTGCGTGCCAACAAATTCAGGGCATCGGCGTCCCACACCTGAGGCCGCTCAGCATTGGCCACCGCCGACAGCAGGCTACGGCCCCACGCCGCCTGCCCCAGGCCGGGGCCGACCACCAGCACCGAGGCGCGCTCCAGCACGCCAATCAACTGATTGGCCGACTCGACCCCCAGGCACATGGTTTCTGGCATGCGGGTCAGGCCAGCGGCAACGTGTTCAGGGCGCGTTGCCACACTGACCAGCCCGGCACCGCAGCGCAGTGCGGCTTCGGCACTGAGCAATACAGCGCCACCGGTACCGAGGTCGCCACCGACCACCAGCACATGGCCGAAGTCGCCTTTATGAGCATGGGCATGGCGTGCCGGCAGGTGCGCGACGGTCACGCTGCTGAGCAATTGCGGGGCATGGCTGGGCTGTTTGGTCTGCGGCATGGGTCAAAGGCTCCAATGTCTGGCAGAATTATACGCACCTGAGCCCGTATTGCCTTGCCCATCCATGTCTGCCTCTACTCCTGACCTCGCCCAACTGGCCCAATCGATCAAGATCTGGGGCCAGGAACTCGGTTTTGCCCACGTCGGCATCGCCGGGGTCGACCTTGGCGAACACGAACACCACCTGCAACGCTGGCTCGACGCTGGCTACCAGGGCGAAATGGAGTACCTGGGCGCCCACGGCAGCAAAAGGTCGCACCCCGACCAGCTGATTCCCGGCACGGTGCGGGTGGTCTCGCTGCGCATGGACTACCTGCCCGGCGACACGCAGATGGCGCAGCGCCTGGCGCAGCCGGAGAAGGCCTACGTGTCGCGCTACGCCCTGGGCCGGGATTACCACAAACTGGTGCGCAAGCGCGTGCAGTTCCTGGCCGACCGCATCCAGAAAGCCATCGGCCCATTCGGCTACCGCGCCTTCGTCGACAGCGCCCCGGTGCTGGAAAAGGCCCTGGCCGAACAGGCCGGGCTGGGCTGGATCGGCAAGAACACCTTGCTGCTCAACCGCAAGGCGGGCAGTTACTTCTTCCTCGCCGAACTGTTCGTCGACCTGCCGTTGCCGGTGGACGAAGCCACCACCAGCGAGCATTGCGGGCGTTGCCGGGCCTGCCTGGACATCTGCCCAACCCAGGCGTTCGTCGGCCCCTATGTACTGGATGCGCGGCGCTGCATCTCGTACCTGACCATCGAGCTGAGGGGGCCGATCCCTGTCGAATTGCGCTCGATGATGGGCAACCGGGTGTTCGGTTGCGATGATTGCCAGATCGTCTGCCCGTGGAACCGCTTTGCCAAGCACAGCCAGGAACAGGACTTCCAGCCCCGGCACGGGCTGGAGAATGCCGAGCTGGCGGAGATGTTCCTGTGGGATGAAAGGACCTTCCTGCGCAAGACCGAAGGCGGGCCGTTGCGGCGGGCGGGGTATGAACGCTGGTTACGCAACCTAGCGGTGGGGTTGGGTAATGCGCCTTCGACGATTCCGGTGATCGAGGCATTGAAAGCGCGGCGCGAGGATGCCTCGGAGCTGGTCAGGGAGCATGTGGAGTGGGCGCTGGCCCGGCATGGGCTGGCATAGCGCGAGTTGAGGCTGGAGAGCGTTTGCCTCACCGCTTCTAGCGCCTGTGAGATCGAGCGCCGCCCGCGCGGCGCTTCGCGGGCAAGCCCGCTCCTACGTTTGTTTCGGGCCAGTAACGCCTGTGCCAGGCGCGCGCGACCGCCTTGTTCTTACGACGCGATATCGAGACAGGCGCCAAGGCGTTCGCGCGCAAATTCCACAGGCATAACTGGCCCGAAACAAACGTAGGAGCGGGCTTGCCCGCGAAGCGCCGCGCGGGCGGCGCTCGATCTCACAGACACCACAACACCCAAGGCAAACCTATTGCTGGTCGTTGTAATGGAACTTGGGCATTTCCCAGTGGAAGCGAATCGCCAGCAACCGCACCAGGAATCCGCCAAACAAGGTCAACAGCATCGCCTGCTCGGCCGGTACCTTGAAATACACGCAGCCCAGGTAGAACCATGCAGCCGCGAACGACACACTGGCGTACAGCTCGCGACGGAACACCAGCGGGATGTCGTTGCAGAAGATATCCCGCAGGATCCCGCCGAACACCCCGGTGATCACCCCGCTGATCGACGCCACCAGCATGCCCTGCCCCATCTCCAGCGCGGTCATGCAGCCAATCAGGGTAAAGGCCACCAGCCCCAGGGCATCGAGCACCAGGAACAGCGAGCGCAGGCGGCGCATCATCGGCGCGATGAAAATGGTCAGCAGCGCCGCACAGCTGGTCAGCACCAGGTATTCCGGGTGCTTTACCCAGGTCAGCGGGTAATGCCCGAGCAGCACATCGCGCACCGAGCCGCCACCCAGGGCGGTGACGCAGGCGATCAGCACCACGCCGAACCAGTCCATGCCGCGGCGCCCGGCAGACAATGCGCCGGTCATGGCTTCGGCGGTGATGGCGATGAGATAGAGCATCAACAACATGGTGCGGGTCCGTGCGGGAAAGGCGCGCAGTCTAACCAGTTGCCCGAAGCACCAAAAGGGGGCGCAGGGACAATATCTGCGCCCTTTCGGCTCACACCTTGATGAAGTGCTCGCGGTAGTGGCGCAGCTCGGCGATCGATTCGCGGATGTCGTCCAGCGCCAGGTGGGTGTTGCCCTTCTTGAAGCTGTCGCGCACCGTTGGTGCCCAGCGTGCGGCCAGCTCCTTCAGGGTCGAGACATCCAGGTTGCGGTAGTGGAAGTAGTTTTCCAGGTTGCGCATGTGCCGGTAGAGGAAACGGCGGTCCTGGCAGATGCTGTTGCCGCAGATCGGCGACTTGCCTTTCGGCACCCACTGCTCGAGGAAAGCGATGGTCTGCGCCTCGGCCTCGGCCATGCTGACCTTGCTCTCGCGCACACGCTGGGTCAGGCCCGAGGCGCCATGGGTGCGGGTGTTCCACTCGTCCATGCGCGCCAGCACCTCGTCACTGTGGTGGATGGCGATCACCGGCCCTTCGGCCAGGGTGTTCAGCTCGCTGTCGGTGACGATGGTGGCCATCTCGATGATGACGTCGCTGTCCGGATCCAGGCCGGTCATTTCCAGGTCGATCCAGATCAGGTTCTGTGGGTTTTGCATGCAGGGGCTCCTCGTATAGGCAGTCATAGTAGCGTAGTGGCACAGGCACGCCCATGCGCCGCGCAAAGGTAAGCCCAATGGTCCGCGCCTGGCGTGCTAAACTGCCTGCCGTTTTCAACCTGCTCCTCCACGCACGGAACCTCCATGGCCAAACGCCAGCTCAACCGCCGCCAGAACTGGCGTATCGAAAAAATCCAGAACGAGCGCGCTGCGCGTGCGGCCAAACGCGAGCAGCATGCACTGCAGGAACTGGAGGGCGGTGACCTGGGGCCTGAGCAACTGGGCCTGGTGATCGCACACTTCGGCGTGCAGGTAGAAGTGGAAGCCCAGGACGGCGAAGCGGCGGGCCAGGTGTTCCGTTGCCACCTACGTGCCAACCTGCCGGCACTGGTCACCGGCGACCGTGTGGTATGGCGCGCGGGTAACCAGGGCATCGGCGTGATCGTCGCGCAGATGCCGCGCAGCACCGAGCTGTGCCGGCCCAACAACCACGGTCAACTGAAGCCGGTGGCAGCCAACGTCGACCTGATCGTGATCGTCTTCGCGCCGGCCCCGGAGCCGCACCCGAACCTGATCGACCGCTACCTGGTAGCCGCCGAGCACGCCGGCCTGCGTCCGCTGTTGCTGCTGAACAAGGCCGACCTTATCAACGACGAGAACGGTCCCGGCCTGCATGCACTGCTGGAGGTCTACCGCGAACTGGGCTACCCGCTACTGGAAGTGTCAGCGCACCACGGCGACGGCATGCAGCGTCTGCAGCAACAGCTCGACGGCCACATCAGCGTGTTCGTCGGCCAGTCGGGGGTGGGCAAGTCGTCGCTGGTCAACAGCCTGCTGCCGGACGCCGGCACCCGCGTGGGCGACCTGTCGGAATGGTCTGGCCAGGGCACCCACACCACCACCACCGCGCGCTTGTACCACTTCCCCAATGGCGGTGACCTGATCGACTCGCCGGGTATTCGCGAGTTCGGCCTTGGCCACGTCAGCCGCAACGACGTGGAAGATGGCTTCATCGAGTTCCGCGACCTGTTCGGCACCTGCCGCTTCCGCGACTGCAAGCATGACCGCGAACCAGGCTGTGCGCTGCTCAAGGCATTGGACGAAGGGCGTATCACCCCGCAGCGCATGAACAGCTACCGCTCGATCATCGCCAGCCTGACCGAAGACAGCTACTGACATCTATTCAAGGGCAGTGCATAACCTGTGGCACCGCAGTGGATGGCACCGGCTGTGCCGGTGTTCGCGGGCCAGCCCGCTCCCACAGGTTCTGCGCTGGTTTCAGCTACAGCGCGATCCTGTAGGTTTACTGGTCCTTGGCCTCATCCATCTTCAGCGTCCCTTCCTCGAAGATGTTCAGCTTCTGGCGCAGTTCTCGCGGCTGCATCGGCGCTTGCTCGGTCGCTCCCGGCGCCGCATCACTGGCGGGCGGCGCAGGCTCGGTGGCCGGGGTTTCCGACGTGCCCTGCTCGCCTTCGATGTTGCGCTGGGCCTTCTTGGTCAGCACGATGATGTCGATGCGGCGGTTGACCGGGTTGAACGGGTCCTTGCGGTCGAACAACGACGACGAGGCATAACCCACCACTCGCGCCACCTGCCCGTCCGGGTAACCACCGGCCACCAGCGCACGGCGCGCGGCGTTGGCGCGGTTGGCCGACAGCTCCCAGTTGCCGAACTCGCCGCTGCCGGCATACTGCTTGGCATCGGTATGGCCACTGATGCTGATCTTGTTCGGCACCGCCTTGATGGTGTCGGCCATGGCCAGCAGGATATCTTCGAAGTACGGCTGCAAGCGGGCGCTGCCAATGTCGAACATCGGCCGGTTCTCGGCATCCATGATCTGAATGCGCAAGCCGTCCTGGGTGATCTCGAACAGGATCTGGTCCTTGAACTTCTGCAGTTGCGGGTTCTCTTCCACCTTGTTCTGCAGTTCCTGCAGCAGCAACTCGAGGCGCTCGCGCTCGACCTGCTCGGCCATGCTCTCAACCTGGTCCTTGTTCAGCTGGATGCTGGTGTCAGGCGTAGGCTCCGCCTTGGACTCGGGGTTGATGGTCTTTTCCGGCGCCAGCTCAGGCGAGCCACCCAGGTCGATGATATAGGGCGTGCCGCTTTCCGAAAAACCAATCGGGTCCTTGAAGTAACCGGCAATGGCAATCTTCTGTTCCGGCGTGGCCGTGGACAATAGCCACAGCACGAGGAAGAACGCCATCATCGCCGTGGCGAAGTCGGCAAAGGCGATTTTCCAGGCGCCACCGTGATGGCTGCCGCCATAGCGCTTGACGCGCTTGACGATGATGGGCTGATTGTTTTCCATGACTCAGCGACCGCGAACCGCTTGTTCCAGCTCGGCGAAACTTGGGCGGTGCTTGGGGTACAGCACCTTGCGCCCGAACTCGACCGCCAGCGACGGCGGCATGCCCGAGGCCGAGGCCACCAGCGAAGCCTTGATCGATTCGTAGAGGTTCAGCTCTTCCTTGGCATCGTGCTCCAGGCATTTGGCCAACGGGCCGAAGAATCCGTAGGCCGCCAGAATACCGAAGAAGGTACCGACCAGTGCCGCGCCCACATGGATACCGATGGAGGTTTGGTCGCCATCGCCGAGCGAGGCCATGGTCACCACGATACCCAGTACCGCCGCGACGATACCGAAACCAGGCATGCCGTCGGCGATGCCGTTCACTGCATGGGAAGGGTGCTCCAGCTCTTCCTTCATGCTCAGCAGTTCCATGTCGAACAGGCCCTCGAGCTCGTGCGGGGCCATGTTGCCGGTGGACATGATGCGCAGGTAGTCACAGACGAACGCAGTCATGCGCTCATCGGCCAGCACCGTCGGGTACTTGGCGAAAATCGGGCTGGATGCGGCGTCCTCGATGTCGGCCTCGATGGCCATCATGCCTTCGCGACGGCTCTTGTTGAGGATCTCGTACACCAGGCCCAGCACCTCCAGGTAGAAGGCGTGGCTGAAGCGCGAGCCGAACATCTTCAACGACTTCTTGATGACGTGCATGGTCATGTGGCCAGGGTTGGCCTGCAGGAATGCACCAAAGGCCGCACCGCCGATGATCAGTACTTCGAACGGCTGGATCAGCGCCGCGATCTTGCCATGGGAGAGCACATATCCGCCGAGCACGCTCGCGAATACGACGATGATGCCGATAATTTTAGCCATAGGTTCAAAGCACTTGCTGTCGGGGTCAAGGGAAGAGACGGGAGCTTTAAAACTCTTCTTCTACTTATCGGCAGAACTGCGCCAGACTATAGCCACTCAAAGCGAAAAGCCAGTTCGGACTGATGTCAAAATGCCAATCGAAACCAAGGTGCCCGCTCAGGCCCCACGTACGCTAGAAGCCTGGGTAAAGCTGCTGGAGAGTGTTCGCATCCCCGTGCCGAAGCACAGCTACGACCGGGTCATGGCCGCCATCCACGATAGCCGCCGCTCGCTGCGCGATATCGCCGAACTGATGCAAGATAGCCCTGCGCTGGTGCTTTCGGTGATGCGCGAGGCCAATCACCCCACCAATGCCAGCCAGGCCGAACCCGCCGAAAGTCTGGAAGTCGCCCTCAACCGCCTGGGCCTGGAGCGCAGCGAGCAACTGCTCAAGCGCCTGCCTTCGGTGCCCGTCGAAGAAATCCCGCCGGTGCTGTGCCAGTTCCAGCTGATCAGCCAGCACGCCTCGCAGCAGGCCAGCGGCCTGTTCGCCAGCCGCCTGGCGCGCCTGTGGCAGGAAATCCACTGGGGCAGCCTGCTGTTCCTGTCGCCACTCTGGCCGCTGGCACTGGCCTACCCCAAGCTGCTCGACACTTGGGAACTGCGGGTTATCCACAAGGGTGAAGACGCCGCCGATGTAGAAGAAGAGCTGTTTGGCGTGCGCATCATGGCGCTGTGCCAAACCATGGCGGAGTACTGGCGCCTGCCACAATGGGTGACCCAGGGTTACCGCCTGCTACTGGAAGAGCGCGAACAACTGGCACTGGTGCTCAACATCGCCCGCGACCAGGACCTGCTCAGCCAGCAACACCGCATGGACGCCGAGCCCGGCCTGCGCCGCTGGTTCAACCAGCCGGCCAATACCGTGCTGCTGGCCAACAACCTGGCCCTGGCGGCCCAGGTCGGCTGGGACAACCCGCACCTGCTGCGCTGGCAGCTGCTGACCGCGCTGTACCTGCAGATCTCGCTGGAAGACGTGCAGCAGCAGGTACACCAACAGGCCGCCGCCAGCGCCCGCCGCCACGCCCAGCACGCCCTGTTCCACCCAGCCGAAGCGCTGATCTGGCCCTGGCACCAGCGCCGCCCGCACCCGGACATGCTGGCACCGCCACCACCCAACAACGAAGAGCTGGCACGCTGGCGCAAGCTGTGCCAGGACCTGCTGGCCCAGCCCAGCCCGTTCACCAACACCGTGCACCTGGCCACCCAGGCCCGCGAGGCCCTGCTGGCCTGCGGCCTGCAGCGCATCATGCTGCTGAGCCTGGACAAGGCCAGCGACTACCTGCGCGTCCAACAGATCGCCGGCCTGCCCAAGGAAGCCGAAGCACTGGTCCTGCAGGTGGCACAAAACAAACTGCTGCAAAAGCTGATGTCCCAGGCCGGGCAATTGCGCATCACCCCGGAAAACCACAGCCAGTTCTCAGCCCTGCTGCCCACCCCACTGCGCGCCTTGTTCCGCAGCGAGCACGTGCTGCTGCGCTCGCTGGCAGTGAACGGCCAGGTGCTGATGCTGATGGTTGCCGATCAAGGCTGCCGGCCTTTGGCCGACATCAGCGTGCAAGCCTTCGGCAAAACCGCGCAATGCATCGAGCGGGCCCTGTCGGTGTTTGCCAACCGCAAGGCCTGAGCCTTGCGCTACAATCGCCCTTCTTTCCACACTGGAGACCGTGGATGACTGACTTTTCCGGCCTACCCCTGGTGATCGAAGCCGCAGACCTGCTAGCGCGCCTGGATTCGCCGCAGCTGATCCTGGTCGACCTGAGCAACGCCAACCGCTATGTCAGCGGGCATATCCCCGGCGCACGCTACGTCGAAGGCAAGCGCACCCAGCTGGGCCAGCCCCCCGCGCCCGGCCTGCTGCCAGCCCTGGGCGAGCTGGAAAAACTGTTCAGTGAACTCGGCCACCGCGACGATGCGGTATATGTGGTGTATGACGATGAAGGCGGCGGCTGGGCCGGGCGCTTCATCTGGTTGCTCGATGTGATTGGCCACAAGGGTTATCACTACCTCAATGGCGGCATCCAGGCCTGGCCGGCAGACAAGCTCTCCACCGAGGTCCCCACCAGCGGCAACGCCCCGGTGCGGCTGAACATCGACAGCGCCCCCACTGCCACCCGCGAGTACCTGCAAAGCCGCCTGGGCGCCAGCGACCTGGTCATCTGGGACGCCCGCGGCCCACAGGAATTCAGTGGCGAGAAAGTACTGGCAGCCAAGGGCGGCCACATCCCCGGCGCAATCAACTTCGAGTGGACCGCCGGCATGGACCTCAACGACCACTTGCGCATTCGCAAGGACATCAAGGAAGTCCTGCAGAACCTGGGCATCACCCCGGACAAGGAAGTGATCACCCACTGCCAGACCCACCGCCGCTCCGGTTTCACCTACCTGGTGGCCAAGGCCCTCGGCTACCCACGCGTCAAGGCCTACGCTGGCTCGTGGAGCGAATGGGGCAACCACCCGGACACGCCTGTAGAAGTCTAAGGAACCTGCATGAAATCCCGTTTGTTCATCATCAGCCAGTACCTGCTGCCGCATCACCTGCTGTCGCGCCTGGCCGGCTGCATCGCCGAATGCCGCGTGCGCTGGTTCAAGAACGCCTTCACCGCCTGGTTCGCCAAGCGCTACCAGGTGAACATGAGCGAGGCCCTGGTCGAAGACCTGAGCGCCTATGAGCACTTCAATGCGTTCTTCACCCGAGCCCTGAAACCAGGTGCCCGCCCGCTGGACGAAACCCCCGGCGCCATCCTGTGCCCGGCCGACGGTGCCGTCAGCCAGCTCGGCCCGATCGAGCACGGCCGCATCTTCCAGGCCAAGGGCCACGGGTTCAGCGCCCAGGAGCTGCTGGGCGGCGACCCGGCGATGGCCGCGCCGTTCATGGGCGGCGAGTTCGCCACCATCTACTTGTCGCCCAAGGACTACCACCGCGTGCACATGCCGCTGGCCGGTACCCTGCGCGAAATGGTCTACGTCCCGGGTCGCCTGTTCTCGGTCAACCAGACCACCGCGGAAAACGTCCCCGAGTTGTTCGCCCGCAACGAGCGCGTGGTCTGCCTGTTCGATACCGAGCGCGGGCCGATGGCCGTGGTGCTGGTTGGCGCGATGATCGTCGCTTCGATCGAGACTGTCTGGGCCGGGCTGGTGACGCCGCCCAAGCGTGAGCTGAAGACTTTCCGTTACGACGAAGCCAGCCGCGCGCCGATCCATCTGGAAAAAGGTGCCGAGCTGGGCCGCTTCAAGCTGGGCTCGACCGCTATCGTGCTGTTCGGGCCGGAGCAGGTGAAGTGGGCTGAGAGCCTGGGTGCGGGTTCTGCGGTGCGCATGGGGCAGCAGTTGGCGGTGCCTGTGCAGGCCTGATTGCCTGACAGGTCCCCGGGACCGCTTTGCGGTCCTATCGCGACACAAGGCCGCTCCCACAGAGAGAGTCACTTACCCTGTGGGAGCGGGCATGCCCGCGACGGGCTGCGAAGCAGCCCCAAATTATCGGATCAGCCGCGCGCGTCGCGGTCACGCAGCCCCAGCAGGTACAGCACCCCATCCAGCCCCAGGGTGGAAATCGCCTGCTTGGCCGACTGACGCACCAGTGGCTTGGCGCGGAATGCCACCCCCAGCCCGGCCAGCGACAGCATCGGCAGGTCGTTGGCACCATCACCCACGGCAATGGTCTGTTCCAGTTGCAAGCCTTCTTCGCTGGCCAGCTTCTGCAGCAGCTCGGCCTTGCGCTGGGCATCGACGATCGGCTCCACGGCCACTCCAGTCACCTTGCCGTCGACCACTTCCAGTTCGTTGGCGAACACGTAGTCAATGCCCAGGCGCGCCTGCACCTGGCGGGCAAAGTAAGTGAAGCCACCGGACAGGATCGCGGTCTTGTACCCCAGGCGCTTGAGCTCGGCGAACAGGTTCTCGGCACCCTCGGTCAGGCGCAGCGACGCACCGATCTCGTCCAGCACGCCCACATCCAGGCCCTTGAGCAGCGCCATGCGCTCCTTGAAGCTGGCGCGGAAGTCCAGCTCACCGCGCATGGCACGTTCGGTGATGGCTGCCACCTGCTCACCCACGCCGGCTGCCTTGGCCAGCTCGTCGATGACTTCGGCCTCGATCAACGTCGAGTCCATGTCGAACACCGCCAGGCGACGATTGCGGCGGAACAGATCGTCCTTCTGGAAGGCAATGTCGATGCTCAACTCTTCAGCCAGGGCGAAGAAGTCGGCACGCAGGGCCTGGGCATCGCTCGGCACGCCACGCACGGAAATCTCGACGGCCGCCTTGCCCTTTTCGGTCTCGGCATCCAGCGCTACGCGGGCCGACAGGCGTTCGATGCGCTCGATGGTCAGGCCGTACTGGCTGATGACCGCGCTTACCCGCTGCAACTGCTCGGGGGTGATCTTGCGGCTGAGCAGGGTGGCGATATGGCGCGCTTCGCCATGGCCGTCGGCCCAATGCTGGTAATCCGCCTCGGAAATCGGCGTGTAGCGGGCCTGCAGGTTCAGCTCGTGGGCCTTGGCCTGCACGCTTTGCAGCAGGGCGGTAGCCACTTCGTTGTCCGGGATATCGACCAGAATGCCGAACGACAAGGTGCCGTGCATGACCGCCAGGCCGATGTCGAGGATGCTCACACCGCCCTGCAGCAGGACGCCGGTGATGGCCGCAGTGAGACCGGGACGGTCCTCACCGGTGATGTTGATCAGGACGATTTCGCGCACAACCTGCTCCGACTTCGATGAAAAATGCGCATTCTACCGATTTTCCATGACCATCGGGCGCCAACGATACTTTGCCGACAAAACCCGGCTCGCTATACTGCCCCACACTTTCCTGTCATTAAGAGCCGAGCTCAGTGAACCGGCCCACGCCCGTCAAACCAGACAACTTCTTTCTGATGATCTATCGCGCCCTGAGTCAACGTCGCGTGCCGCTAGCGCTGCGCATCGCCTGCACAAACATCTTCCTGGTGGCACTGGCGCTGGTGATCTATGCCTGCGTGATGGGCCTGCAGTTCAAGCAGGCCATGCACGAGCAGGCCGATGCCCTGGGCCAGAGCCTGACTATCCAGACCGCCACCTCGGCGACCGAACTGCTGGTAGCCAACGACATCCTCAGCCTCAACGTGCTGCTGGGCAACCTGGTGAAAAACCCGCTGGTGGCCCATGCGGCGATCTACAGCGTGGATAACCGTATCCTCGCCGAGGCTGGCCAGCGCCCACGCAACAGCCTGCTGGGCGAGGCCGAAGGCGTATACCAGACCAAGATCAGCTTCCAGGACGTGACTGCCGGGCAACTGCGTATCAGCCTGGACATGAGCCAGTTCCAGCAGCCGATGCTGATCAGCCTGCAGAGCATGGGCATCCTGGCCGCCATCCTGCTGGTGCTGGCACTGACCCTGAGCCTGCGCCAAGGCCGCCACATCACCCTGCCGCTGCTGCAACTGCGGGTATGGCTGCGCGACCCGCAACCCTATACCCCGGCCACCGACCGCCAGGACGAGATCGGTGACATCGCCCGCCAGCTGCATGCGCGCCTGGCCCCGCCGCCACCACCGGAGCCGGAGTTTGCCGAAGAGGACGACGAGCAGTTCGACGACCTGCACGATGCGGCCCCGATAGCGAAGGCCGCGCCACGCGCCAAGGTTGCCGCCCAGGCCGACGAGGATGACGACGAAGCCTTCGCCGGGCTGCTGGATGACGACAACGCTCCCCAAGCCGCCGTGGTCGAGTCCGACGAGCCGCAGTTCAGTGCCGTACTCGCCGTACAGCTGGGCTCGCAGGAGCAACTGCGGCGCCTGCCCCGCACGCGCCTGACCGAGCTGACCGAGCGCTACCGCGATTGCCTGGAGCATGCTGCCTCGCTCTACGACGGTGAAACCCACACGCTCAACGACGGCAGTACCCTGCTGCTGTTCCACAGCCGCGATTGTGGCGAGGACTACCTGACCAACGCCATCTGCTGCGGCGAACTGTTGCGCGCCCTGGGCCATGCCTTGCAGATCGAAGTGGCCGACAGCGGCATCACCCTGCAGCTGCAACTGGGCCTGGCGCTGGGTAATGACCTGCATGGGCTGGAACTGGTCGACCTGCTGATGGCCGAAAAGGCCCAGGATGCACTGGCGCTGTCGCAGCACAGCCGCAACCTGCTGCTGGTGGAACGGCAGATCAGCGATGACACGCTGATTCGCCAGCGTGCCCGCATTCGTCCGATTGCCAGCCCCGAGGGAGCTTGCTGCGTGGAGCGCTTGATGGAGCCCTACCCGTCGATGCTGGAACGGCAACTGGCACGGATGCACGAGCGCAGGGCCTGACAGGCCTGCACGACACCTGTGGGAGATCACCCAGCCCTACGGGCTGCGCTGTCGCGGAGAGAACTCAATTCGTAAGCGCGACGCGGCCTGTGTGGGAGCGGGCGTGCCCGCGAAGAATCCAACGCGGTGGCTGGCACCGGCTACGCCGGTGTTCGCGGGCGCGCCCGCTCCCACAAGGACCCTGCTAAAT
>NZ_JYKS01000061.1 GCF_000935045.1 Pseudomonas sp. 10-1B | reverse complement strand
CAAGGCATCTGGCGCCATGTACCGGCGCGCTGCGCCCACTGGCCGGAGGGCACCAGCCTGAGCGCGCTGCATGGCGGCGCGCCGCGTACTGGGGTCAAGCGCATCGCGCGCGCCGCCGATGGCCGCCTGGCGGTTACCGACAACTGGGGCGACACCCGTCACTACAGTGCCGTGCTCGCCACCTGCCAGACCTGGCTGCTGACCACCCAGATCGACTGCGAGGAATCGCTGTTCTCGCAAAAAATGTGGATGGCCCTGGACCGTACCCGCTACATGCAGTCGTCGAAAACCTTCGTCATGGTCGACCGGCCGTTCTGGAAGGACAAGGACCCGGAAACCGGCCGTGACCTGATGAGCATGACCCTCACCGACCGCCTCACCCGCGGCACCTACCTGTTCGACAACGGTGACGACAAGCCGGGGGTGATCTGCCTGTCGTACTCGTGGATGAGCGACGCGCTGAAAATGCTGCCGCACCCGGTGGAAAAACGCGTGCAGCTAGCGCTGGATGCACTGAAGAAGATCTACCCGAAGACCGATATCGCCGGGCACATCATCGGCGACCCGATCACCGTTTCCTGGGAAGCCGACCCGCACTTCCTCGGTGCCTTCAAGGGCGCATTGCCGGGCCACTACCGCTACAACCAGCGCATGTACGCACACTTCATGCAGCAAGACATGCCTGCCGAACAGCGTGGCATGTTCATTGCCGGTGACGACGTGTCGTGGACGCCGGCCTGGGTCGAAGGCGCGGTGCAGACCTCGCTGAATGCGGTGTGGGGTATCATGAACCACTTCGGTGGCCACACCCACCCAGACAACCCCGGCCCAGGCGACGTGTTCGACGAAATCGGCCCGATCGCCCTGGCGGACTGAGACAAGGAGGCGCCATGCGCATCGCTCTGTACCAGGGCGCGCCCAAGCCACTGGACGTGCCCGGCAACCTGCAACGGCTGCGCCACCAGGCGCAACTGGCGGCCGAACGTGGCGCGCAGTTGCTGGTGTGCCCGGAAATGTTCCTGACGGGCTACAACATCGGCCTGGCCCAGGTCGAGCGCCTGGCCGAGGCCGACGATGGCCCGGCGGCCATGGAGGTGGTGGAGATCGCCCAGGCGCATCGCATCGCCATTGTCTATGGCTACCCAGAGCGCGCCGATGACGGCGCGATCTACAACAGCGTGCAGTTGATCGATGCGCATGGCCGTAGCCTGTGCAACTACCGCAAGACCCACCTGTTCGGTGAGCTGGACCGCTCGATGTTCAGCGCAGGCCTCGACCACTTCCCGGTGGTGGAGCTGGACGGCTGGAAGGTCGGCCTGCTGATCTGCTACGACATCGAATTTCCGGAGAATGCCCGGCGCCTGGCGCTGGGCGGCGCCGAGCTGATCCTGGTGCCGACGGCGAACATGACGCCTTACGATTTCATCTGCCAGGTGACCGTGCGAGCGCGGGCGCAGGAGAACCAGTGCTACCTGGTGTATGCCAACTACTGCGGCGCTGAAGGGGACATCCAGTATTGCGGGCAGAGCAGCATCATCAGCCCGGATGGCAGCCTGCTGGCCATGGCCGGGCGGGATGAATGCCAGTTGCTGGCGGAGCTGGAGCATGAGCGGGTAATGCAGGGGCGACTGGCCTTCCCCTACCTCACAGATCTACGCCAGGAGCTGCACCTGCGCAAAGGCTGACAAGGGCCGCTGCGCGGCCCAATCGCCGGCAAGCCAGCTCCCACCTCGACTGGGTCGACCTCAAGCCCTGTGCAATCCTGTGGGAGCCGGCTCGCCGGCGATGAGGCCAGGACAGGGAGGCACAGAGCTGAAGTCAACGCGGTCGGTGTGGGAGCGGGCTTGCCCGCGAAGAGGCCGGGCCTGCAAATAAATGGGTTAGCATGGACAGCAGCAACCGGAGTTTCCATGCCTGACGCCACTCGCCACCTCACCCTCGCCAACGGCCTGCAGCTCACCCTGCGCCACGCCCCGCGCCTGAAGCGCTCGGCCGCCGCACTGCGGGTGCATGCCGGCAGCCACGATGCCCCGGGCAAATGGCCTGGTCTGGCCCACTTCCTCGAACACCTGTTCTTCCTCGGCACGCCGCGCTTTGCGCTGAACGACGGCCTGATGCGCTACGTGCAGGCGCTCGGCGGCCAGGTCAATGCCAGCACCCGGGAGCGCACCACCGACTTTTTCTTCGAGGTCCCACCCAGCGCCCTGGCCGGGGGGCTAGAGCGCTTGTGCCAGATGCTGGCCGAACCGGACCTGGGCATCGAGCGCCAGCGCAGCGAACGGGAGGTGATCCATGCCGAGTTCATTGCCTGGTCACGCAACCCGCAGGCCCAACAGCAGTTCGCCTTGCTGCAATCAGTGTCGCCCGGCCACCCGCTGGGCGCTTTTCACGCCGGTAACCGGCATACCCTGGCCTTGCAAGACCCGGCCTTCCAGCAGGCGCTCACAGGCTTTCACCAGCGCTTCTACCATGGCGGCCAGATCACCCTGAGCCTGTGCGGCCCGCAGCCGCTGGATGAGCTGGAGAAGTTGGCCAGGCAGCATGCCAACCTGTTCGCAACGGCTGAGCGGGTGCCACAAGATCCGCCACCGCCACTGTCGGCGGCGACCAGGCGCCTGGTCTTCACCCATGAGAACCTTCCGGCAGGCGCCGAGCAGGCCCTGGAACTGCTGATCAGTTGCCTCGCCGACAGCCGCCCGGGTACCTGGCTGGATGCGCTTCGTCAGCGTGGCTGGCTGCAAAGCTGCAAAGCCGAAATGCTATATGCCTTCGCCGGGCAATTGCTTTGGCACATCGACCTGCAGCTCAGCGCAGACGCCGACCCGGACGAAATCAACGCCCTGCTGCAAGGCTGGTTCGGCTTCATGAGGCAGGCCGACGCCGAGCAGCTGCAAGCCGAATTCCGCCTGTTACAGCACAGCCGCGAACACAGCGTCAGCGCACTCGAACTGGCCCGCCGGGACAGTGCCGGCCAGCCGTTCGCGCAGCTGGATGCACAAGGCCTGCTGGCTTTTCGAGCCCTGCTGGAGGGCTTGCCGGGCCGCCAATATGGGCGATGGCAGTTGCTCCCGGTCGACCCCTTGCTGATGGCCGACTTGCCCCATGCCACGCCACAGCCTCTACCGGCCGCATTGAATGTCAGCGGCCAGCTCCCCGGCGCTCGCCAGTACGCGGTGCTCTACCTGCGCTGGCACATCCCTTCGTCGTCCCTTCAGCGCCTGCACGAAGTGCTCGAACGCGCCTTGCACCCCCTGCAAGAGCGCTGCGAGCGCGCATCGGTGCAGCTGCAGTTCAGTGCCGCTGGCGACAAATGGCAACTACGCTGCGCCGGCTTGCCCGCGGCGGTGCTCCGCGCAGTGGAACTGGCATTGGCGCTGATGCTCAGGCCCCCGGCAAGTTGCTGGTTACCTTGTTCAACACAGCCGCCGGCACCGATACCCATCAGGGCCCTGCTCAAGCAACTGCCCGATGCGGTGCTGGGCGCCATGTCCGCGCCCGCGCCAGCCTGCACGCTGGCGCAGCAAGAACTCGACAGCTTGTGGCAGCACTCAAGCTGGCACGGCCTGGCCGCGGGCTTCGACGCTGCTGCGCTGGATGCCTTGGCAGCAGCGTTGCAGCACTGCCCAGGGCAAGACAAGGCGCCTGGGCCGCCACCCACCTTGGCCAAGCACCGCTGGCAGCATGCCGAAGTACCAGGCAGCGAACATGCCTTGCTGCTGTTCTGCCCAGTGCCAGCGGCCAACGAAGCCACTGGCCGCCTGCTCGCCCAGTTGCTGCAAGGGCCGGTTTACCAGCGCCTGCGGGTGGAGCTGCAACTCGGCTACGCGGTATTCAGTACCTTTCGCCAGGTCGAAGGCGTTGGCGGCCTGCTGTTCGGGGTGCAATCGCCCCACGCCAGCCAGGCACAGATCCTCGACCATCTGCTTACCCTGCTGCGCCAGGGCGTCACCCTGGACCTGGCCGCTCGCCAAGCCTTGGCCGGGCAGTTCGACGAACCCGCCATGGCCAACTCCGAAGTCGCCGAATGGCTGTGGCAGACACACTTGGCCAAACAATCCACCAGGCTGGATGAGCTGCGCAGGTCTATCCTGAACATGCGGCAGACAGACTTGGACCACCTGCTGAGCCACCTGCTCGATGCAGGTTCCACTTGGCTATGCTTGGCCAACGCTGCCGCACCAGATTCTTCATGGCAGTGAGCGAATTCCCTAATTGTTACGCCAACTGCAACGACACTTTGCGAATAATTAACCTTTCGGTACAAATTTTTCTTGTAAGATAGCGCAATCCCAGTCCAGGGAACCTCCTGCGAATGGCGGTACCCAAGTAGTAGCTGAACAACCCCAACTCATCCTGAAGGAGTAATCCCATGTGGACCAAACCTGCATACACTGACCTGCGTATCGGCTTCGAAGTCACCATGTACTTCGCTAACCGCTAAGGCCAGCTTACGGTTCCACGCCTCGGCCTGCCGGGGCGTTTTCGTTTTTCCGACACGGTTTTCTGCATAGAGAGTGGCCATGTACATCCAGGTTCTCGGTTCCGCCGCCGGTGGCGGGTTCCCGCAGTGGAACTGCAACTGCGTCAACTGCAAGGGCTACCGTGACGGCACCCTGCGGGCCACGGCGCGCACCCAGTCGTCCATCGCCCTGTCCGACGACGGCGTGCATTGGGTGCTGTGCAATGCCTCGCCCGACATCCGCGCCCAGCTCCAGGCCTTCGCACCGATGCAGCCGGCCCGTGCCCTGCGCGACACTGGCATCAACGCCATCGTCCTGCTGGACAGCCAGATCGACCACACCACCGGCCTGCTCAGCCTGCGCGAAGGCTGCCCGCACCAGGTGTGGTGCACCGACATGGTCCACCAGGACCTGACCACCGGTTTCCCGCTGTTCAACATGCTCAGCCACTGGAACGGTGGCCTGCAGTGGAACCGCATAGAGCTGGAAGGCAGCTTCGTGATCGACGCCTGCCCCAACCTGCGCTTCACCCCGTTCCCCCTGCGCAGCGCCGCGCCGCCCTACTCGCCGCACCGCTTCGACCCGCACCCGGGCGACAACCTCGGCCTGCTGGTCGAAGACACCCGCACTGGCGGCAAGCTGTTCTATGCCCCGGGCCTGGGCCAGGTCGACGACAAGCTGCTGGCGATGATGCACGGCGCCGACTGCCTGCTGGTCGATGGCACCCTGTGGGAAGACGATGAAATGCAGCGCCGTGGCGTCGGCACCCGCACCGGCCGCGAGATGGGCCACCTGGCGCAGAACGGCCCCGGCGGCATGCTGGAAGTGCTCGATGGCTTCCCGCGCCAGCGCAAGGTACTTATCCACATCAACAACACCAACCCGATTCTCGACGAAGACTCGCCCGAGCGCGCCGAAGTGCTGCGCCGGGGCGTGGAAGTGGCCTTCGATGGCATGAGTATCGAGTTGTAAAACCAGTTTGTGGGGCAACACAAAACCCTGTGGGAGCGGGCATGCCCGCGAAAAATCCAACACGGTGTATGGCACCGGCTTTGCCGGTGTTCGCGGGCATGCCCGCTCCCACAGAGATCGAGCCGAGACCGAGACTCAGCTTCACAGGAGCCAGCCGAATGAGCGACGCACTGCCAATGTCCCCTGCCGAATTCGAGCAGGCCCTGCGCGCCAAGGGCGCCTATTACCATATCCATCACCCCTACCACGTGGCGATGTACCAGGGCCGCGCCACCCGCGAGCAGATCCAGGGCTGGGTGGCCAACCGCTTCTACTACCAGGTCAACATCCCGATGAAGGATGCCGCGATCCTGGCCAACTGCCCGGACCGCGAAGTACGCCGCGAGTGGATCCAGCGCCTGCTCGACCACGACGGCGCGCCCGGCGAGGACGGCGGTATCGAAGCCTGGCTGCGCCTGGGCCAGGCCGTGGGCCTGGACCCGGACCAGTTGCGCTCCCAAGAGCTGGTACTGCCCGGTGTACGCTTTGCCGTCGACGCCTACGTCAACTTCGCCCGCCGGGCCAGCTGGCAGGAAGCGGCCAGCAGCTCGCTGACCGAACTGTTCGCCCCGCAAATCCACCAGTCGCGCCTGGACAGCTGGCCGCAGCACTACCCGTGGATCGACCCGGCCGGCTACGAGTACTTCCGCACCCGCCTGGGCCAGGCCCGGCGTGACGTGGAACACGGCCTGGCGATTACCCTGCAGCACTACACCACCCGCGCGGGCCAGGAGCGTATGCTGGAGATACTGCAGTTCAAGCTGGATATCCTCTGGAGCATGCTCGACGCCATGAGCATGGCCTACGAGCTGAACCGCCCGCCCTATCACTCCGTCACCCAGGAAAGGGTGTGGCACAAGGGGATCACCCTATGAGTTTCGACCGTAATCAAGTGCCGACCTGGCGCCCCGGCTACCGCTTCCAGTACGAGCCGGCGCAAAAAGGCCATGTGCTGCTGTACCCCGAGGGCATGATCAAGCTCAACGACAGCGCGGGCCTGATCGGTGGCCTGATCGACGGCCAGCGTGACGTGGCGGCGATCATCGCCGAACTCGAGCAGCAGTTCCCCGGTGTCCCGGAAGTGGCCGATGACATCGAGCAGTTCATGGAGGTGGCCCGTGCCGAACACTGGATCGTCCTCGCCTGAGTTGCCGCCCACGCCCGCGGTCGGCCTGCCGTTGTGGCTGTTGGCCGAGCTGACGTACCGCTGCCCGCTGCAGTGCCCGTACTGCTCCAACCCGCTGGACTTCGCCGCCCAGGGCCAGGAGCTGAGCACCGCGCAGTGGTTCAAGGTGATGGCCGAAGCGCGGGAAATGGGCGCGGCGCAAATCGGCTTTTCCGGTGGTGAGCCGCTGGTGCGCCAGGACCTCGCCGAACTGATCGGCGAGGCCCGCCGCCTGGGTTACTACACCAACCTGATCACCTCGGGCATCGGCCTGACCGAGGCGCGCATCGCCGACTTCAAGAAAGCCGGCCTGGACCACATCCAGATCAGCTTCCAGGCCAGCGACGAGCAGGTGAACAACCTGCTGGCCGGCTCGAAGAAGGCCTTTGCGCAAAAGCTGGAGATGGCCCGCGCCGTGAAGGCCCACGGCTACCCGATGGTGCTCAACTTCGTCACCCACCGGCACAACAT
The DNA here is from genome assembly GCF_000935045.1 of Pseudomonas sp. 10-1B. GTDB lineage: Bacteria > Pseudomonadota > Gammaproteobacteria > Pseudomonadales > Pseudomonadaceae > Aquipseudomonas. The sequence continues at coordinate 31,640 of NZ_JYKS01000061.1, read as the reverse complement.
CGACAAGATCGACCGCATCATCGAACTGTGCATCGCCCTGGAGGCCGATTTCGTCGAGCTCGCCACCTGCCAGTTCTACGGCTGGGCCCACCTCAACCGCCTGGGCCTGCTGCCGACCCGCGCGCAGTTGGAACGGGCCGAGCGCATCACCAACGAGTACCGCAACAAGCTCAAGGCCGACGGCAACCCGTGCAAGCTGATCTTCGTCACCCCGGACTACTACGAAGAACGCCCCAAGGCCTGCATGAATGGCTGGGGCAGCCTGTTCCTCACCATCACCCCGGACGGCACCGCGCTGCCCTGCCACGGCGCCCGCCAGTTGCCGGTGCAGTTCCCCAACGTGCGCGACCACGACCTGCACCACATCTGGTACGACTCGTTCGGTTTCAATCGCTTCCGTGGCTATGAGTGGATGCCCGAACCCTGCCGCTCCTGCGACGAGAAAGAAAAGGACTTCGGTGGCTGCCGCTGCCAGGCCTTCATGCTGACTGGCGATGCCAGCAACGCCGACCCGGTGTGCGCCAAGTCGGCCGATCACGGCATCATCCTCAAGGCCCGCGAGGAGGCAGAAAGCGCCCAGCTCGCCATCGAACAGATGACCTTCCGCAATGAACGAAACTCCCGTGTCATCGCCCGCGGCTGAATTCAGCGCGGCTCAGGCGGTTGCCGCCGGCACCGACTTCGCCGAACTCAAGGCCAGCGCCGAGGGGCTGTTCTGGAACGAATTCCGCCCGGCCGATGGTGCCTGCCGGGTGTGGCACTGGCAGCACCAGCAAGCCCGCTGCCTGACGCCTGATGGCTTCAGCGTGCGTAGCCGGGTCTACGAATACGGCGGTGGCAGTTTCTGCCTGGGTGGCGACGGGCTGCTGTTCGTTAACGAAAAGGACCAGCAGGTCTACACCCAAAGCCTGGAAGGCTCGCAGCCACGCGCCCTGACCAGCGCTGCCAACTGCCGCTACGGCGATGTGCAATGGCACGCAGGGCATGTGCTGGCCGTAGAGGAGCGCCATGCCGAACAGGTCGAGCATCGCTTGGTCGCGTTGGCTGCAGGCAGCCGCGAGGTTCTGGCCGAGGGTGCCGATTTTTACGCTTCACCGACTGTCAGTGCCGATGGCCAACGGCTGGCGTGGATCGAGTGGGATCGTCCGGCACAGCCCTGGACCATCACCCGGCTGATGTGTCGCGCGCGCGATGCCAGCGGCCAATGGGGGCCGGCGCGGTGTATTGCCGACGCTGACGAGTCCCTGCAGCAACCGCGATTCGATGCCCAAGGCCGGCTCTACTGCCTGTCCGACCGCAATGGCTTCTGGCAACCCTGGGGCGAGGTCGATGGCCACTGGCAGGCCCTGCCCGCCGAGCCCGCAGACCACGCCGCCGCACCTTGGCAACTGGGGGCCAGCACCTGGTTGGCGCTGGGGCCGCAAAGCTACCTGGCCAGTTGGTTCGAGGACGGCTTCGGGCAACTGGGGTTGCGTAACGCCGATGGCGGCATGGAGCGTTTCGCCAGTGCCTATACGCGCTTTCGCAGCCTGGCCATGGATGATGGGCATCTGTACGCCATCGCCGCTTCGCCGATCAGCCCGCCAGCGGTCATCGCCATCGCCCGCAGCAACCACGAGGTCAGCGTGTTGGCCGGCGGTGCCGAAGTGCTGTCGGCAAGGCATATCAGCCTGCCGCAGTCGATCCACTATGGCCGTGACGGGCAGCGGGCCCACGGTTTCTTCTACCCGGCAGCCCAGTCGCGAGGGGCCGCGCCGCTGGTGGTGTTCATCCACGGCGGCCCGACCTCGGCCTGTTATCCCGTACTCGACCCGCGTATCCAGTACTGGACCCAGCGCGGCTTCGCCGTCGCCGACCTCAACTACCGTGGCAGCACCGGCTATGGCCGGGAGTACCGCCAGGCGCTGCACCTGCGCTGGGGCGAAAGCGATGTGGCCGATGCCTGCGCGGCAGTCGAATACCTGGCTGCACGTGGCCTGATCGACCGGCGCAAGGCATTCATTCGTGGCGGTAGCGCTGGCGGCTACACCACCCTGTGCGCCTTGGCGTTCCATGATGTGTTCCGTGCCGGCGCCAGCCTGTACGGGGTCAGCGACCCGCTTGCCCTAGGCCGTGCCACGCACAAGTTCGAGGGCGATTACCTGGATTGGCTGATCGGCGATCCGCAACAGGACGCCGAGCGCTATCGCCAGCGCACGCCGCTGCTGCATGCGGGGCAGATCAAGGTGCCGGTGATTTTCTTCCAGGGTGAGCTGGATGCGGTGGTGGTGCCGGAGCAGACGCGGTCGATGCTGGCGGCATTGCAGGCCAACGGGATCGAGGCCGAAGGGCACTTCTATGCGGGGGAGCGGCATGGGTTCCGCAAGGCGCAGAACCTGGCGCATGCCTTGGAAGAAGAGTGGAAGTTCTATTGTCGGGTGTTGGAGGGGTGACCTTGGGGGCTGCTTTGCAGCCCAATCGCCGGCAAGCCAGCTCCCACAGGTACCGCGCAGATCTCAAGCTTTGCGCAGCCCCTGTGGGAGCTGGCTTGCCGGCGATGAGGCCAGTCCGGGCAATACAAGACAGTTGCTCCCACAGGTACTGCACTGGTCTTGAGTGCTGTGCAATCCTGTGGGAGCCCGGCTTGCCGGCGATGAGGCCCTGACAGGCTAGCGCTTGGCGATGATATACACCGCATGCACGATCCCCGGAATGTACCCCAGCAAGGTCAGCAGGATATTCAGCCAGAACGCCCCACCAAACCCCACCTGCAGGAATACCCCCAGCGGCGGCAGAATGATAGCGATGATGATGCGGATAAAGTCCATGCGAGTCTCTCCTGAAGGGGTTACATCACAGACTAGCCGCCTGCCATAGAGGTTCCACAGGCAAAAAAAACGCCCCGGGCCGAATGAAACAGGCCAGGGGCGATGCGCAGGAACGCCAGACGGTTCGTTGAATTCTCAGGTAGCTACGCCGGCACTTCGCGACGGCCCTGCTGCTGGGCATGCAGGCGGGCGAAGGTACGGGCCAGGCGCAGCAGCATTTCGTCGATGTTGCCCTTGCTCACGGTCAGCGCAGGCGAAAAGCGCAGAACATCCGCTTGCGGTGCATTGAGCAGCAGGCCTTCGTGCAGGGCCGCCGCTACCAGTTCGCGGGCCAGGTTTTCTTTCAGCTGCAGGGCCCACAGCAGGCCTTGCCCGCGCACTTCGCCCTGGCCGTAGCGCCCGGCCAGGCGGCTCAGGCCTTCGCGCAGATGACGGCCGTTGTCCTGCACCTGCTCGAAGAAACCAGGCTCCAGCACGGTATCCAGCACGGCCAGGCCGGCAGCGCACATCAGCGCATTGCCGTGATGGCTGCCTTCCAGTTCGCCAGGTTCGGCGCAGCACGCGGTACCCCGGGCCAGCAAGGCGGCCAGCGGCACGCCACCGCCCAGGCCCTTGCCGAGGGTGATGATGTCGGCACGCACGCCATAGGTCTCTTCTGCCAACAATGCGCCACAGCGGCCAATGCCGGTCTGCACCTCATCGAGGATCAGCAGGATGCCCAGTTCGCGGCAGAGCGTTTCCACACCTTTGAGGTATTCCTGCGTAGCAGGAATCACCCCCGCCTCACCCTGGACCGGCTCGAGCATGATCGCCACGGTGCGCGAGTCCACCTCGGCGTGCAGGGCTGCCAGGTCATTGAACGGCACCTTGCTGAAACCTGGCAGGCCAGGCTCGCAGCGGTTGCACGGCAGCGGGTCGGACGCCGACAGCGCGCCCAGGCTGCGGCCGTGGCAGGCCTGGCTGGCAGTGATGATGTGATAGGCGCCGTTGCGGTGCAGCTGGCCCCACTTGCGCGCCAGCTTGATAGCACCCTCACAGGCCTCGGCGCCGCTGTTCAGCAGGTAGGCCTGGTCGCTGCCGGTACTCTGGCACAGACGGTTGACCAGCCCCAGCAGGCCACGGCTGTGGAAGCCCGAGCCTGGGTTGATCAGTGCCTGGCCCTGGCTGGCCAGTGCTTTCACCAGCACACTGGGGCTGTGCCCCAGGCTGTTGACCGCGCCGCCTTGGGTGAAGTCCAGGTAAGCATGCCCTTCGTTGTCCCACAACCAGGAGCCCTGCCCACGCACGAATACCTGCACTGCGCGTTCGGCGCTGGGCATCAGGCGATCACGCGACAGCTCGGCTGCTGGCGGCACGATCACCGGCGCATGCTTGGGCTCGGCGATGGCGGCGGCAGCCGAGCGGCGCAGGTTGAACAGGTTCATCAGGGCTCCAGCCAGTCACGGTAAAGGGCGGCCACGGTGCGGTCTTGGTGCCGGCACTCGATATTTTTGCCTTTCCTATCAAAAGTGTTTTTCATCCGGGGTAACAATCGAGCTGATCATCGCTGTAACCCGTTGGAATACGGCGATAGACTAGGCCTCGACAAGGTTTTCGACCATTTCGTTTTTCCAGCATTTTCGATAAGCGTTACTTATGGATTTTCGCCAACTGCGTTATTTCGTCGCGGTGTATGAAGAAGGCCACGTGGGCCGCGCTGCCGAGCGCCTGTCGCTTTCCCAGCCGGCGCTCTCGCAGCAGATCCGCCAGCTGGAGCACAGCCTCGACCTGAGCCTGTTCGAACGCAGCAACAAGCGCCTGCTGCCGACCCTGGCCGCCCACACTCTGTACAACCATGCCCTGCCGCTGCTCGACGGCATGCAGCGCGCCCACGAGGCCATGCGTAACTTCAAGGGCCAGTCGCTCCGCACGTTGGCTATCGGCGTATTGCAGACCGTGCGGCCAAGCCTGGTGCCGCAACTGCTCGAACGGCTGCGCAGAGCTCAGCCGCACCTAGTGGTTCAGATCTATGAATTGTCGGGGCTGGAGATCGAACGGCGCCTGCTCAACGGCAGCCTGGACATCGGTATCAGCTACCTGCCGCCACGCCAGCCTGGGCTACATGGCCTGTTGCTGTACGAAGATGAGCTGCAACTGGTCATACCCGCTACCCATCCGCTGAAGGACTTCAGGAAGGTGTCCATCCGCCAGGCCGCCGAACTGCCCATGCTGATGCTTGGCGAGGAGTTCCAGATCCGCCAGATCTGGCAGGCGCAACTGGCCAGCCAGGGCCGACGGCCGCAGGTCCAGGCAGAGATGAACAACATGGCGGGGATTCTCGATAGCCTGGCGCACACGGCGCTGGCTACCATCCTGCCCGGCCGGGCCAAGGAGGCGGCCGAGGATGACCAGGGGTTGCTGTGGAAGCCGTTGAGCGAGCCGCGGGTACCGCTGAAGGTTGGCCTGGTGTTCCGCGATGCCCAACGCCAGCAGGCCTCCGTGGAGCTGCTGCGCACGCTGCTGGAGGAAGAGACGGACGCCCGCCTGTTGGGGGTATCACCACTGGATGTGCTGGCCTGAAAAACACGTGCACAAAGAAAACCCCGCCTAAGCGGGGTTTTCCAGACTGTTTCCCTGTGACATCCATATCGCCCCACCATCCTGGCAGGTCGTCCTTCGTTGCATCCTTGATCTGTCCTTTGCGCTTCCTGCACAACGTCCATGTGGTAAAGATTAGCCGTGGATCCAATCTGAGACCAGTGGCGAAAAGTCACCGCGTTGTGTAGGAAAAAGCTTACAAACGGATTTCATTCCCAGCCATATCTAGCTGGGGGCCGCGTTGCGGCCCAATCGCGACACAAGGCCGCTCCCACAAGGGGCCGCATAACCATTCGAGTTGCGCGGTACCTGTGGGAGCGGCCTTGTGTCGCGATGGGCTGCAAAGCAGCCCCAATATCTCAGAACTGCTCCGCTTCCAGCAGGTACAGCGACTCACTCCCCGCCTTCACCGAAGCCACCAGCGAATCCACCCGTGGCAGCAACCGCGCAAAGTAGAACCGCGCCGTACCCAGCTTGCCCGAATAGAACGCCTCGTCCCCCTCACCCGCCTGCGCCGCACGCGCCATCAATGCCCACATGTAGGCATAGGCGACATAACCAAAGGCATGCAGGTACTCGACCGAAGCCGCACCAATTTCATTCGGGTTGCCCTTGGCCTGTTCCAGCACCCACTCGGTCAGCCCGTCGAGCTGGTCGAGGCTGGCAGCCAATGGCTTGGCAAACTCGTCCAGCTCACTGCCGGCATCGGCAATGAAGCGGCGAATCTCGTCGGAGAACAGCTTGTAGTAAGCCCCGCCAGTGGCCACCACCTTGCGCCCCATCAGGTCGAGGGCCTGGATGCCGTTGGTGCCTTCGTAGATCTGCGTGATGCGCACGTCGCGCACCAATTGCTCCTGGCCCCACTCACGAATGTAGCCATGCCCGCCGAACACCTGCTGGCCATGCACGGCGCACTCCAGGCCCAGGTCGGTGAGGAAGGCCTTGGCCACCGGCGTCAGCAGTGCCACCAGCTCTTCGCTGCGCTTGCGCACGCCAGCATCTTCGCTGTACTTGGCGCTGTCCAACTGCATGGCCACGTAGGTGGAAAACGCGCGGCCACCCTCGATCAGCGCCTTCATGGTCAACAGCATACGGCGCACGTCCGGGTGGACGATGATCGGGTCCGCGGCCTTGTCCTTGGCTTGCGGCCCGGTCGGGGCGCGGCTCTGCAGGCGGTCGCGGGCGTATTCCACGGCGTTCTGGTAGGAGCGTTCGGCCGTTGCCAGGCCCTGGATACCCACCCCCAGGCGCTCGTAGTTCATCATGGTGAACATGGCCGCCAGGCCCTTGTTCGGCTCACCAACGATGTAGCCGAGCGCTTCGTCGAAGTTCATCACGCAGGTGGCCGAGGCCTGGATGCCCATCTTGTGCTCGATCGAACCGCAGGTAGCCGGGTTGCGTGCCCCCAGGCTGCCGTCTGCGTTGACCAGGAACTTCGGCACCAGGAACAGCGAAATGCCTTTCGGCCCCGCCGGTGCGTCCGGCAGCTTGGCCAGCACCAGGTGGATGATGTTCTCGGCCAGGTCGTGCTCGCCACCGGTGATGAAAATCTTGGTGCCGCTGACCTTGTAGCTGCCATCGGCCTGGGGTTCGGCCTTGGTGCGGATGATGCCCAGGTCGGTACCGGCATGCGGCTCGGTCAGGCACATGGAGCCGGCCCACACACCGGCATACATGTTCGGCAGGTACTTTTCCTTCAGCGCTTCGCTGGCGTGGGCATTGATCGACAGGCAGGCGCCAGCGGTCAGCATCGGGTACAGGCCGAAGGCCAGGCTGGAGGCGTTGACCATTTCCTCGACCTGGGCCGAAATGGCCTTGGGCATGCCCATGCCGCCGAACAGCGGGTCGCCGCCCACGCCCACCCAGCCGCCTTCGGCGTAGGTGTTGTAGGCCTCGATGAAACCGGCCGGCGTACGCACCGCGCCATTGTCCCAGTGGCAGCCTTCTTCATCGGCACCGCGGCTGAGCGGCGCGATGGATTTGGCAGTGACTTTGCCGGCCTCTTCCAGCACGGCCATCGCGGTGTCGGCATCGACAACCTCGGCCAGCCCGGGCAACTGCGCCCACTGCTCGGCCACGTTGAAGACTTCATTCAGTACGAAGCGCATGTCGCGCAGGGGCGCTTTATAGTCAGCCATGACAACCTCTCGCTAGTCGGGTCGGGGCGGTCTCTGGGAACCGCGACACTGGGTTACAGGCAGTGTAACCGAACAACTTTTACGAGACATAGGGTCATCAACAGACCATACAGTCTATTTCGGTCACGCCGTACGCACCGCCCCACGACGTGATTGCTGCCCATGCACCATGACACAATTGCGCCCCGCGCCTTTGGCGCTGTACAGCGCCTGGTCAGCGGATTTCAGCACCGCCTCGGGGTTGCGATGCTCGGCTTGACGCTCGGCCACACCGATGCTGATGGTGACCGACACCGTGCCACCGCTGCTGCCCGCCCGTCGCTGGCGCCCGGCCGTATCGTCCTGTGGCCGGTTGTGCTGGTCACGCAGGTGCATCACGTAATTGGCGATCACCTCGCGCACGGCTTCCACGTGCGGTACGCATTCCTCGGCGGTCTTGCCGGCGAACACCAGGGCGAACTCCTCACCGCCATAACGGTAAGCCCGGCCACCGCCGGTGACTTTCGACAAGCGGCTGGCAACCAAGCGCAGCACCTGGTCACCCACGTCGTGGCCGTGGGTGTCGTTGAATTTCTTGAAATGGTCGACATCGGTCATGGCGATCACATAGTTGCGCCCCAGGCGCTGCATGCGCTCGTTCAGCGCGCGGCGCCCGGGCAGGCCGGTCAGTTCGTCGCGGAAGGCCATCTGGTAGGCCTCGTGCGCCACCGCGGCGGCAATCATCAGCATCACCTGGCTGCACATGATGTTAAGGGTGAATGGCAGGATGAAGGTTTGCGGCAGCATCCAGAAAATGCCCAGCAGGCCCGTCAACTGCGCGGCGTGCAGCGGGCGTGGCGCGCGCAGGTATTGCACCACCAGCAGGATGAACACGCCGAGGAACAGCGGATAGACCATCTGGATCAGACTCATCCACTGGCCATGCAAGGCCGGCCAGCGGATTTCCGCCAACCAGCTCAGCAATGCCTCGGGGTAGCTCTGTTCGAGGGCTACCGCCACGCTGCCGACGGCGAACAGCACGGCACCGCGGGCGACCAGGTCCTGCAGCAGGTGGGTACGCTCCTGCCAGGCGCCATACAGCCCGAACAGCATCGGCAGCAACAGGCACACCAGGTGGAAGGTCACCGCCGCGTCCTCGCGTACGCGGCCATGGTCACGGTAAAAATCGGTCTGGGTGTCGAGCAAGAAGTAGGCGATGTACACCGTGAGCATCAGGAACAGCTCGCGCTGGCGGCGGTACACTGCGCAGTAGGCGCCACCCAGCAGCAGGACCAAGGTGGGCAGGACATTGAACAGCGATGTGAAAAAGACATTGAGGTCTTTCACATAGGCTGCAGCGAGCCCTGCCAGCAGCAAGAACAGCGAAGGCAGAAAGTGGCTTGCGCGAACAGCGTTAAGACGAAACAAGGGTAATCTCCAACCCGGCAGATCAATAATGGCATTGTGCCCCTACTTCATCGGCAGCGCACATGAACAGTTGAATTTGCGGTTTGGATTCAATGGCCTCATCGCCGGCAAGCCAGCTCCCACAGGTACTGCACGGCCCTGCAGGCTTGCCGGCGATGGGCCGCACAGCGGCCCCAGAATGCAAAAACCCGCCTGCCGGTGAGGGCAGGCGGGTTTCGGGTACAGCGGCTGAATCAGTACGACAGGCCGAAGTGCTCTTCGTCCATTTCCATCAGGTTGTTGGCACCCGACAACATGGTCGCCACATGCGTACGGGTACGCGGCAGGATGCGCTGGAAGTAGAAACGCGCGGTCTGCAGCTTGGCGGTGTAGAACGCCTCTTCGCTGGTGCCGGCGGCCAGTTTCTCGGCCGCCAGGCGGGCGATGTCGGCCCAGAAGTAGGCCAGGCAGGCATAGCCGGAATACATCAGGTAATCGACCGAGGCCGCACCTACCTCTTCACGGTCTTTCATGGCGGCCATACCCACTTTCATGGTCAGCTCGCCCCACTCCTTGTTGATTGCCGCCAGCGGCTCGACGAACTCCTTGACCGCCTCGTTACCTTCCTGCGCCTGGCAGAACTTGTGCACGATCTTGGTGAAGCCCTTCAGTGCTTCGCCCTGGGTCATCAGCACTTTACGGCCGAGCAGGTCGAGGGCCTGGATGCCGGTGGTGCCTTCGTACAGCATGGAGATACGGCTGTCGCGCACGTTCTGCTCCATGCCCCACTCGGCGATGAAGCCGTGGCCGCCATAGATCTGCACGCCGTGGTTGGCGGCTTCGAAGCCGACTTCGGTCATGAACGCCTTGGCGATCGGAGTCAGGAATGCCAGCAGAGCATCGGCCTTCTTGCGCTCTTCTTCGTCCTGGCTGTACTTGACGATGTCTACCTGCTTGGCAGTGAAGTACACCATCGCGCGGTTGCCTTCGGCGAAGGCCTTCATGGTCAGCAGCATGCGACGCACGTCCGGATGGACGATGATCGGGTCGGCCGCCTTGTCCGGTGCTTTCGGGCCGGTCAGGGAGCGCATCTGCAAGCGCTCACGGGCGTACTTCAGGCCACCCTGGAACGCCACTTCGGCGTGGGCCAGGCCTTGCAGCGCGGTACCCAGGCGAGCGGTATTCATGAAGGTGAACATGCAGTTCAGGCCTTTGTTGGCCGGGCCGATCAGGTAGCCGGTGGCGCCGTCGAAGTTCATCACGCAGGTGGCGTTGCCGTGAATGCCCATCTTGTGTTCGATCGAGCCGCAGCTCACGCCATTGCGCTCACCCACGCCGCCTTCGGCGTTGGGCAGGAACTTCGGCACGATGAACAGCGAGATACCCTTGGTGCCTGCCGGTGCATCCGGCAGGCGGGCCAGGACGATATGGACGATGTTGTCGGCCATGTCGTGCTCACCGGCCGAAATGAAGATCTTGGTGCCCGAAACCTTGTAGCTGCCGTCGGCCTGTGGCTCGGCCTTGGTGCGCAGCATGCCCAGGTCGGTACCGCAGTGTGGCTCGGTCAGGCACATGGTGCCGGTCCACTCGCCGGACACCAGCTTGGTCAGGTAGGTGTGCTGCTGGTCGGCGGTGCCGTGCGCGGAAATGGTGTTCATCGCGCCGTGCGACAGGCCCGGGTACATACCCCACGACCAGTTCGAACCACCGACCATTTCGCTCAGGGCCAGGCCCAGCGATTCCGGCAGGCCTTGGCCGCCGTGCTCGACGTCATGGGCCAGGCTTGGCCAGCCGCCTTCGACGAACTGTTCGTAGGCCGCTTTGAAACCGGTCGGGGTCTTCACGCCCGATTCGCTCCAGGTGCAGCCTTCCTGGTCACCCACACGGTTCAGCGGCGACAGTACCTGCTCACAGAATTTCGCGCCTTCTTCAAGGATCGCGTCGACCATGTCGGGCGTGGCGTCCTGGCAACCCGGCAGGCTCTGATAGTGCGCCTCATAGCCAAGCAGCTCGTCGCGAACGAAGCGGATATCACGCAAGGGGGCTTTGTAATCAGGCATTGCGGTGAACCTCTGTGTCAGTTCTGTGGGGTGACCAGCTCTTGGCGGCCGTATATCAAACAGTTGTTTGAAACTTACGTTTAGCACCGCCTTATGTCAAGGATGGACTGTAGTGCCATTTACGCCACGAAAAATGGCGTTTACGCCAACCCCAGGAATCAAGATGCCTCTGTGGGAGCGGGCATGCCCGCGAAAGGGCCAGCGCAGGCAAATAGAGGTGCCTGATCTGACGCATTCGCGGGCACGCCCGCTCCCACAGGGGCGGTGTGTGTAGTTCGAGTGAACGCCCAGTCAGGCGTAGGTGTCGATGATCCGGCCGAGCATTTCGTCGGAGGCCTTGGCGACCTTTGCGCCAAGCTCGACTTCATGTTTGCCCAGGGCCAGTTGCACGGTGCTGGTGGCCAGGTCCATCTGTTGGCTGCGGTCGACCGCGCGCAAGCGCTCAGCCTGAAAATCGCTGGACTGGCTGGTGGCGGTACGTTCGGCGGTGGTGTTGGCGATCTGGCCGGCGGCCTGATCGACGCGGTTCTGGCCGGTGTGGATTGCGCTCAGGCCCGCGTAATAGGCGGAGCTACCGGTGATTTCCATGTCAGGACTCCATTGACGCTGGATGACGAACAGACCCAATTAAAGCAGGCCAGGGGCGAAAAGGCCCGTTTAAATCGCTAATGGCCTGGTGCCAGTTGATAGGCCTTGGGTATTCCTGCGCCGGCCTATTCGCGGGTAAACCCGCTCCTACAACGGTACGCATTCGCTTGTAGGAGCGGGTTTACCCGCGAATAGGCTGGGTATGCAAACCACTAATCCAGCAGATCCAGCTGCAGATGCTCAGCCACCATATCGGCACTGGCCTGCTTCAGCTTGGGCACCCGCCCGAGACATGGTGCCGGCAAGCGCTCGGCCAGGCTGGCCAGGTTCTCTTCCAGGCGCGAAGTCCGCGGCTCGATGATGTTCGCCACCCACCCCGCCAGTTGCAGCCCATCACGCTCGATCGCCTCGGCACTGAGCAAGGCATGGCTGATACAGCCCAGCCGCACCCCCACCACCAGAATCACCGGCAACTGCAAGGCAACCGCAAGGTCGGACAGGTTCTCCAGGCCCGACAACGGCACGCGCCAGCCACCCGCCCCTTCGATCAGGGTGAAATCGGCATTTTGTTGCAACACATTACGCATCGCCGCCAGCAGTGCTGGCACGGCAAGCGTCACCCCCGCCTCGCGCGCCGCCACATGCGGGGCGATGGCGGGTTCGAAGGCAAACGGGTTGACCTGCTCATAAGGCAGCTTGATCGAGCTTTCATCGATCAGCGCCTGAGCATCGCTGTTGCGCAGCCCTTTCGGCGTCATCGTGCAACCGGAAGCCACCGGCTTGGCCCCCAACGTACTCATGCCCTGCGACCGCGCCGCATGCAGCAGCCCGGCGGCAATGGTGGTCTTGCCGACATCGGTATCGGTACCGGCAATGAAATAGGCCTGACTCATCTCGCTCCCCTTACGCCTGTGGCTTGCGCAACACACCATAGACCACCTGATAGGTGGCTGGCAGCCCCTCGGGCTGGCGAAATGCCTCATAGGCCTGCAGCAGGCCCTGCATGCGGGCTCGGCCGGTCAACCCGGAAGGGCGGCCGGGGTTGAGGTTGTGGGCACCGAGGGCCTTGAGTTCATGGGTCAGGCTGCGTACATCCGGGTAGTGCAGCACATGCGGGCAGCGCTGCAGCTCAAGCTGTTCGAAGCCGCTGGCGGCACACAGGCGCTGGTAGTCTTCGAAACGGCGGAAGCGGTTCACATGCACCAGGCCATCCACCGCCTGCCAGCTGGCGCGCAGTTCGTCGAGGGTACCCACGCACAGGCTGCTGAAGGCCAGCACGCCGCCCGGTCGCAACACCCGTTGCGCCTCGGCCAGCACGCTGGCGAACTGGTCGCACCACTGCACCGCCAGGCTGGAGAACACCAGGTCGACACTGGCATCGCGCAACGGCAAGCGCTCGGCATCACCCGCCACGTGATAGTGCGCCCCACCCTGTTCGTGGCGGGCATGGCGCAGCATGCCTTCGGCGATATCCACCGCCACGCCGCGGGCCTGCGCGAAACGCTCGGCCAGGATGCGGCTGAAATGGCCGGTGCCGCTACCCAGGTCCAGCCAGTGCGACGGCTGCAGGCCTTCCGGCAATTGCTCCAGCAGGTTCAAACCCACCGCGCGCTGCAAGGCCGCCACGCTGTCGTAGCTGGCTGCCGCGCGGGAGAACGAAGCTGCCACCTGGCGTTTGTCGGGCAGTGCGCCGGGCAGGGTCGGACGGGAAAGGTCAGTCATCGCCACTCTCATGCAGGAAACTCTTGATGCCCGCCGCCAGCTCCTGCGGGTACTCCAGCAGGAACGCGTGGGAACTGTCTTCGACCAAGCCCACTTCCACATCGGGCAGCAGCTCGCTCAGCGCCTTGGCCGCCTCTGCCGGCACCAGCGCATCGCTGCCGGCGAACAGGTGCAGCTGCGGGCCGCCATAGGCTTGCAGTGCTTCGCGGGTATCCAGCTTGGCCAACACCTCGAGGCCGGTAGCCAGGTACAGCGGGTCGGTGTCCGGTACGCCGACACCCAGCTGGCGTAGCAGGGTGCGCGGTTGCTGGGCACCCTCGCTGCACAAAGTACGGAAGCGCTTGAGGGTGACGTGGGTATGGCTGCGGCAACCGTCGAGGAAGGTGCCGAAGGTGTCTTCGGCCATGCCGTGGGGCCAGTCCGGGCGGGCCACGAAACTGGGGTTGCTGGCCAAGGTCAGCAGGCCGCAGCAGTGGTCGCCGCGTTTATGCGCCAGCGCGCTGGCCAGCATGCCGCCGAACGACCAGCCACCCAGCCAGGTATCGTTCGGCAGCTTGCGGTCAAGGTGGTCGAGCCAGGCCGGCACATCGCTGTGGGGCAGTTCCGGCAGGGGCATCAGCTCAACCTGCAGGCGGGCGTCCTGGGCGCGCAGGCTGGCGGCCAGCGGCTCCAGGGAGGCAGTGCCCAGGCCCCAGCCGGGCAGCAGAACAAGTCGGTTACGCATCGGCGCTCTCCAATTGTGGATAACACTCGGCCAATGCATTCAACAATAGCTGCACCTGCGCCTCACTGTGCGCGGCGCTAAGGGTCACCCGCAGGCGCGCGCTGCCCGCCGGCACGGTGGGCGGGCGGATTGCCGTCACCAGCAAGCCGCGTTCGCGCAACATGCGTGACAGGCGCAGGGCCTGTGCGCTGTCGCCGATGACGATCGGCTGGATCGGCGTCGGGCTGTCCATCAATTGCAGCCCTATCTGCTGCGCGCCCTCGCGGAACTGGCGGATCAACGCCGCCAGGTGCTCGCGGCGCCAAGTCTCGCGGCGCAACAGCTCCAGGCTCTTGAGCGTGGCACAGGCCAGCGCCGGTGGCTGGCTGGTGGTGTAGATGTACGGGCGGGCGAACTGCACCAGCGCCTCGATCAGTTCTTCACTGCCGGCAACGAAGGCGCCAGCGGTACCGCAAGCCTTGCCCAGCGTGCCGATCAGCACCGGCACGTCATCCACGCCCAGGCCAAAGTGCTCGACGATGCCACCACCCTGGGCGCCGAGGGTGCCCAGGCCATGGGCATCGTCGACCATCAGCCAGGCGCCACGGGCCCGGGCGACATCGGCCAGGGCCGGCAGCTCGGCCAGGTCGCCGTCCATGCTGAACACGCCGTCGGTCACCACCAGGGTATTGCCGACGGCTTTATCCAGGCGGCTGGCCAGGCTGGCCGGGTCGTTGTGCAGGTAGCGGTTGAAACGGGCACCGCTGAGCAGCCCGCCATCCAGCAGCGAAGCATGGTTCAGGCGGTCTTGCAGCACCGTGTCGCCCTGCCCCACCAGCGCGGTGATGGCCCCCAGATTGGCCATGTAGCCAGTGGAGAACAGCAGCGCACGCGGGCGCCCGGTAAGCTCGGCCAGCGCCTCTTCAACCTGGTGGTGCGGCGTGCTGTGGCCGATCACCAGGTGCGAGGCGCCACCACCGACACCCCAGCGTTCGGCGCCAGCCTGCCAGGCGGCGATCACCTCGGGGTGATTGGCCAGGCCCAGGTAGTCATTGCTGCAGAAGGCCAGCAAACGCTGGCCGTCGACCACCACCTCCGGCCCCTGCGGGCTCTCCAGCAGTGGCCGCTGCCGATACAGGTCTGCGGCGCGCCGTTCGGCCAGACGCGCCGCCAGGTCGAAAGCCATCTCAGGCCGTCGCGGCGTTGTAGAACATCTCGCTGCTGCGCTGCTCGACCAGCGCCTGCTCGATGGCCGCCTGGTGCACTTCGTCGGCATGCTCTTCACGCGCTTCGGGCTTGATGCCCAGGCGTGCGAACAGCTGCATGTCCTTGTCGGCCTGCGGGTTGGCAGTGGTCAGCAGTTTTTCGCCGTAGAAGATCGAGTTGGCACCAGCCATGAAGGCCAGGGCCTGCATCTGCTCGTTCATCTGCTCGCGGCCGGCGGACAAGCGCACGTGCGACTTCGGCATGAGCAGGCGGGCCACGGCCAGCATGCGGATGAAGTCGAAGGGGTCGACATCTTCTTCCTCGGCCAGCGGCGTACCGGCCACCTTGACCAGCATGTTGATCGGCACCGACTCCGGGTGCTCGGGCAGGTTGGCCAGTTGGATCAGCAGGCCGGCGCGATCGTCCAGCGACTCGCCCATGCCGAGGATGCCGCCGGAGCAGATCTTCATCCCGGCATCACGCACGTACGCCAAGGTCTGCAGGCGCTCGCTGTAGGTGCGGGTGGTGATGATGCTGCCGTAGAACTCCGGCGAGGTGTCGAGGTTGTGGTTGTAGTAGTCCAGGCCGGCCTGGGCCAAGGCCTTGGTCTGCTCCTGGTCGAGCTTGCCGAGGGTCATGCAGGTTTCCAGGCCCATGGCCTTCACGCCTTTGACCATCTCCAGCACATAGGGCATGTCCTTGGCCGAGGGGTGCTTCCAGGCTGCGCCCATGCAGAAGCGGGTGGAACCGATGGCTTTGGCGCGGGCGGCCTCTTCCAGCACCTTCTGCACTTCCATCAGCTTCTGTTTTTCCAGCCCGGTGTTGTAGTGGCCGGACTGTGGACAATATTTGCAATCTTCCGGGCAGGCGCCGGTCTTGATCGACAGCAAGGTCGAAACCTGCACGCGGTTCGGGTCGAAATGCGCGCGGTGCACGGTTTGCGCCTGGAACAGCAAGTCATTGAACGGTTGCTGGAACAGCGCCTTGACCTCGGCCAGGGACCAGTCGTGACGTGTTGTTGCAGTTGTGCTGGCGCTCATCGGCGTTTCCTTGTTTAGGCTGAAGCTGGCGCCGGGACAGGAAAGCCCGCCAGCGCATCACGGATAGCTCGCATAGTCATGGAAGGCCTATGAACTGTCAACCGCACATAAAAAGACTGGTTTACAACTGCTCACTTATTAATCAATTTTGTTTGTTGTGTGATGACCCTGCCGAGCAGCCATACCCACTGTGCGTCGCCTGCGAGCAGGAATTGCCCTGGCTGGATGATCAGTGCCAGCGTTGCGCGCTGCCCTTGCCGATGGCCGGCCTCATCTGTGCCCAGTGCAGTCGCCACTTGCCAGCCTTCGAGCAGGTGATTGCGCTGTGGCATTTCGGCTTCCCGGTGGACACGCTGGTCAGCCGCTTCAAGCACAACCGCCAGTGGTCTTTGGGGCGGTTGATGGCTGAGTTGCTTGGGCATGGGCTGCTGTATCGTTTTGCAGAAGGCCTCCCCCGGCCCGACCTGCTGTTGCCTGTGCCCCTGGCCAGGCGTCGACTGCGCGAGCGGGGGTTCAACCAGGCCGGGATGCTGGGGCGCTGGCTGTCTTCACAGCTGGGGCTATGCTGCGACGAACGGTTGCTGGTGCGCACACGGGAGACGCCAGCGCAGCAACAGCTGGATGCCCGGGCCAGGCGGCGCAATTTGCACCAGGCGTTTGCTATCCGGGGCGAGGTCAAGGGGATGCATGTCGCCATTATTGATGACGTACTGACCACCGGCGCCACTGCACAGGCTATTGCCGAGGTGCTGGGCAAGGCCGGAGCGCGGCGGGTCGATGTGTATTGCCTGGCGCGTACGCCCAAGCCGGGTTATGTATGATTTCAAGGGCCTCATCGCCGGCAAGCCACAGGGGTTGCGTAGCTCTGGAGTCAACGCAATCCCTGTGGGAGCTGGCTTGCCGGCGATGGGGCGCGAAGCGGCCCCAAGGTTTCTGCCACAGCAAGAATCGCTGGGGCTGCTGCGCAGCCCTTTCGCGACACAAGGCCGCTCCCACACAATCTACACTTGGCTTCCAATGACACCGACTGAATGCCCATGCCCCTACCCCCCCTCCTCACCCAACACATCGCCCGCCGCCCGCAGCGCATCGCGCTGCTGCAGCACGTCGCCGAGCAAGGCTCCATCACCCGCGCCGCCAAGGCCGCAGGCATCAGCTACAAGGCTGCCTGGGATGCCATCGACGAGCTCAACAACCTGGCCAGCCAACCTCTGGTCGAGCGCAGCACCGGCGGGCGCGGTGGTGGTGGTGCCCGTCTGTCGATGGAAGGCGAGCGCGTGCTGCGCCTGTATCAAAGGCTGCAGGCCCTGCAGGCGCAAATCCTCGAAGCAGCCGAAGAGTCCAGCGACCTCGACCTGCTCGGGCGCCTGATGCTGCGCACCAGTGCGCGCAACCAGTTGCAAGGCCAGGTCAGCGGCCTGCGCCGTGAAGGCCGGCATGATCGCGTCAGCCTGGCCTTGGGCGGCGGGCTGGAGATCGAGGCGCTGATCACCCACGACAGTACTGCGCGCCTGGAGCTGACGCTGGGGAGCATGGTGGTAGCACTGCTCAAGGCCGGGTGGGTGCGGTTGCTGGCAGAAGGGGAAGAGGCCGAAGCAGGCAGCAACTGCCTGCGGGCGACAGTGGAAGAGGTGTTGACGGAGGCTGATGGGCCAAGTGAAGTCAGGCTGGCGCTGGGCAATGGGCAAACGTTGTGTGCGTTTGCCGAGGTGGATTGGTTGGCGGAGCAGCAGGTGGAGCATGGCAGCACGGTGCGGGTGCAGTTTCATCCCTCTTATGTATTGATCGGGATTCCTGCATAGCCTGGCCGCGCTTTGCGCGGTTCGCGGGCTTGCCCGCTCCCACAGGTACCGCGCCGCCCTGAACCAGTTGCACAATACCTGTGGGAGCGGGCGCGCCCGCGAAGAGGCCAGCACAGGTTTAACGCGTTACCATGGCCCCCATGCCGCTTACCCCCGGAGCCCCCATGTCCCACCCCTTCGACACTCTAACCCCCGACCTGGTCCTGGATGCCGTGGAAAGCCTGGGCTTTCTCAGCGATGCCCGGGTATTGGCGCTGAACAGCTACGAAAACCGTGTCTATCAGGTGGGTATCGAGGATGCGCAACCACTGATCGCCAAGTTCTACCGCCCAGGCCGCTGGAGCGATGCGGCGATCCTCGAAGAACACAGCTTCACGGCCGAACTGGCCGACTGCGAAGTCCCGGTGGTCGCCCCATTGCAGCACGATGGCCGCACCTTGTTCGAACACCAGGGCTTCCGCTTCACCCTGTTCCCGCGACGCGGCGGGCATGCCCCGGAGCCAGGCAATCTCGACCAGCTCTACCGCCTCGGCCAGTTGCTCGGCCGCCTGCATGCCGTGGGCGCCAGCAAACCATTCGCACACCGCGAAGCGCTGGCTGTGGACAATTTCGGCCACGCCTCGTTGAATACCCTGCTAGAAGGCGACTTCGTCCCCCGCGAGCTGCTGCCGGCATTCGAGTCCGTGGCCCGCGACCTGCTCAAGCGGGTGGAAGACATCTACGCCCGCACCCCGCACCAGCTCATCCGTCTGCACGGCGACCTGCACCCCGGTAACCTGATGCACCGTGACGACGTGTACCACGTGGTCGACCTCGATGACTGCCGCATGGGCCCGGCGGTGCAAGACCTGTGGATGATGCTGGCCGGCAACCGCGAGGAGCGTTTGGGGCAGTTGGCCGAGCTGATCGACGGCTACAACGAGTTCCACGACTTCGACCCGCGTGAACTGGCCCTGATCGAGCCTCTGCGCGCCCTGCGCCAACTGCATTACAGCGCCTGGCTGGCGCGACGCTGGGATGACCCGGCGTTCCCGCCCAGTTTCCCGTGGTTCGGCCAGCCACGCTATTGGGGCGACCAGATTCTCGCACTGCGCGAGCAGATGGCTGCCCTCGATGAACAACCGCTTAAATTGTTCTAGAAGCCCACACGTCTCTGTCTACAATAGGCGTCGCTTTATTTAGCTACCTAAGCAAGGATTCTGCATGCACGCCGCAAACCCGCGTCGCGGGTACTTACTGGGCCTGAGTGCCTACATCATCTGGGGCCTGTTCCCCCTTTACTTCAAGGCAATCCAGAGCGTCCCGGCAGTGGAGATCATTGTCCACCGGGTGCTCTGGTCAGCGCTGTTCGGCTCACTGCTACTACTGGTATGGAAACACCCCGGCTGGTGGCGCGAACTGCGTGACAACCCACGCCGGCTGGGCATCCTCGCCCTGAGCGGAGCGCTGATCGCCGGTAACTGGCTGACCTACGTGTGGTCGGTGAACAACGGCCGCATGCTCGAAGCCAGCCTGGGTTACTACATCAACCCGCTGATCAACGTGTTGCTGGGCATGCTGATTCTTGGCGAGCGCCTGCGCCGCCTGCAATGGCTGGCGGTGGGCATGGCCACCGTGGGTGTGGCGCAGCAGGTGTGGCAAGTGGGCAGCCTGCCTTGGGTGTCGCTGGTGCTGGCGCTGAGCTTCGGCTTCTATGGGTTGATCCGCAAGCAGGCGCCGGTGGCAGCATTGCCGGGCCTGGTGGTGGAAACCTGGATGCTGGTGCCGCTGGCCCTTGGCTGGCTGCTGCTGCACCCGGCGGCGATGAGTGCCCAGGGCGCGTTCTACACCAGCAGCGAAGCGCTGTGGTTGATGGCGGCAGGGCCGGTGACGCTGGTGCCGCTGGTGTGCTTCAACGCAGCGGCGCGGCACTTGCCGTATACCACGTTGGGCTTCCTGCAGTACCTGGCGCCGACCCTGGTGTTGCTGCAGGCAGTGCTGTTGTTCGATGAGCATCTGTCGTCGAGCACCTTGGTGGCGTTCATGTTCATCTGGGCGGGTTTGGCGGTTTACAGCGTCGATGCCTGGCTGAGTTTGCGCAAGCGTAGCTGATCAATAAATGATCAAATGCCTGCAGGCCTTGCGGTTCAAGGCCTGCAGAAACATCTCCAAAGGTTATCCACACCCTCGTCCCCGTGCTTTGTGCACAAACTGCTGATTTTTGGATGTTTTTTGAGCAGAACGGCGTAGGCCACGAACTACGTGGGCTGGAACGGTACACTCCCAGGTTATCCACAGGGCCTTCCCCGAGATATCGGGATAACCGCAGGGGGCTGCTTTGCAGCCCTTTCGCCGGCAAGCCAGCTCCCACCTCGACCGCATAGGCCTCAAGCCCTGTGCAGTCCCTGTGGGAGCTGGCTTGCCGGCGAAAGGGCCGCAAAGCGGCCCCAGCAATCTCTGATCAATCCTCCGCCCGCAGTTGCAACTCCACCATCAAGTCATCCGCCAGGCTCTCCAGCTTCTGCTGCAGTTCATCCAGCGGCAAGGTCAACGGCAGCGCCAACAACGCATCGGCATGAAACAACGGCTCGCTGCTCATCGGCGCAGGCCGCACTTCGGTGGAAAACCGCTCCACATTCACCTGCAGCTCCGCCAGCAACCGGGTGATGTCGCGCACGATCCCCGGCCGGTCATTGCCCACCAGCTCCATGGCAATCGGTTTCCAGGTGCATGACGGCTCGATCCCGCTCTCGGCGATCAGCACGCGAATGTCATACCTGGCCAACCCCTGCAGCGATGCCACCAGCTCGTCGTAGTTTTCCGCCGGCACCGCCACCCGCAAGATGCCGGCGAACTGCCCGGCCATGCGCGACATGCGGCTTTCCAGCCAGTTGCCACTGTGGTCGGCGATGCACTGGGCAATACGCTCGACCTGGCCGGCCTTGTCAGGGGCAATTACAGTCAGTACAAGATGATCCACAAGCCCTTCCTCGTGTCGGACCGCGCCCGGGCGGCAGAAAATCGGGGGGATCGACTCAGTATAGGCAAGGCGCGGCAACCTGCCGCAGGGCAATCCGCATGACAAATCGTGTACTGTTTCAAGATTTATCTGGAACAATCCACCTGTTTTTTGCGAACATACCCACTCCCAGCGTGACCATACGCGACCAGCTGGTCGCATAACGGCGCTTTTAGTCTGATTTTGCCCCGCCTACTGCTTCATGTAGTATCTCGTGGCGCGGACTACAAAACGTCGTTTGGATGTCTGCCAAGGCGCCTGTGAAAATACGCACACTGCCCGCCAGCCCGTCTGGCAGGCCGCACCCAGCCGCGCTCGGGGCTGCCCCGGGTGCATGCACTGGTGCCGTGTTTAGAGAAGCGCTACAGGCTTAATACAGAAGAGCGAAATAGCTGAGCAGAGTGAGGCAAGCAATGACTGGATACGTTCAAGTCGGTGGCCTTCAGGTCGCCAAGGTCCTGTACGACTTCGTGAACAACGAAGCCATCCCCGGGACTGGCATCGTCGCCGAGCAGTTCTGGGCGGGTGCAGAGAAGATCATCAATGACCTCGCTCCAAAGAACAAAGCCCTGCTCGCCAAGCGCGACGAGCTGCAAGCCAAGATCGACGCCTGGCACCAGGCACGCAAAGGCCAGGCACACGACGCCGTAGCCTACAAAGCATTCCTCCAGGAAATCGGCTACCTGCTGCCACAAGCCGACGATTTCCAGGCCACCACCCAGAACGTGGACGAAGAAATCGCCCACATGGCCGGCCCGCAGCTGGTGGTGCCGGTGATGAACGCCCGCTTCGCCCTGAACGCCGCCAACGCCCGTTGGGGCTCGCTGTACGACGCGCTGTACGGCACCGACGCCATCAGCGATGAAGGCGGCGCCGAGAAAGGCCAGGGCTACAACAAGGTACGTGGCGACAAGGTCATCGCCTTCGCCCGCGCCTTCCTCGACGAAGCCGCGCCACTGGCGGCCGGCTCGCACGTCGACTCCACCGGCTACCGCATCGAAGGCGGCAAGCTGGTGGTCGCCCTGAAAGGCGGCAGCAACAGCGGCCTGCGTGACGACGCCCAACTGATCGGCTTCCACGGCGACGCCGCAGCGCCAACCGCCGTGCTGCTCAAGCACAACGGCCTGCACTTCGAAATCCAGGTCGATGCCAGCACCCCGGTGGGCAGCACCGACGCCGCTGGCGTCAAGGACATCCTGATGGAGTCGGCGCTGACCACCATCATGGACTGCGAAGACTCGGTCGCCGCCGTCGATGCCGACGACAAGGTGATCGTCTACCGCAACTGGCTGGGCCTGATGAAAGGCGACCTGGCCGAAAGCGTGAGCAAAGGTGGCAAGACCTTCACCCGTACCATGAACCCCGACCGCGAGTACGCCGCGCCCAATGGCGGCAGCGTGACCCTGCACGGCCGTTCGCTGCTGTTCGTGCGTAACGTTGGCCACCTGATGACCAACCCGGCGATCCTCGATGCCCAAGGCAACGAAATCCCCGAGGGCATTCAAGACGGGCTGTTCACCAACCTGATCGCCCTGCACAACCTCAACGGCAACACCAGCCGCAAGAACACCCGCAGCGGCAGCGTGTACATCGTCAAGCCGAAGATGCACGGCCCAGAGGAAGTGGCCTTCGCCGCCGAGATCTTCAGCCAGGTCGAAGACCTGCTGGGCATGAAGCGCAACACCGTCAAGGTCGGCATCATGGATGAGGAGCGCCGTACCACGGTCAACCTCAAGTCGTGCATCAAGGCGGCCGCCGAGCGCGTGGTGTTCATCAACACTGGTTTCCTCGACCGCACCGGCGATGAAATCCACACCTCGATGGAAGCCGGCGCCGTGGTGCGCAAGGGCGCCATGAAAAACGAGAAGTGGATCGGTGCCTACGAGAACAACAACGTCGACGTCGGCCTGGCCACCGGCCTGCAAGGCCGTGCGCAGATCGGCAAGGGCATGTGGGCCATGCCCGACCTGATGGCCGCCATGCTCGAGCAGAAGATCGCCCACCCACTGGCCGGTGCCAACACCGCCTGGGTGCCGTCGCCGACTGCCGCCACCCTGCATGCCCTGCACTACCACAAGGTGGACGTACAGGCACGTCAGCGTGAACTGGCCTCGCGTACCCCGGCGTCGGTGGACGACATCCTGGCCATCCCGCTGGCCGCCGACACCAACTGGTCGGCCGAAGAAATCCGCAACGAGCTGGACAACAACGCCCAGGGCATCCTCGGCTACGTGGTGCGCTGGATCGACCAGGGTGTGGGTTGCTCGAAGGTGCCGGACATCAACAACGTCGGCCTGATGGAAGACCGCGCCACCCTGCGCATTTCGGCCCAACTGCTGGCCAACTGGCTGCGCCATGGCGTTGTCAGCCAGGAGCAGGTGCTGGAAAGCCTCAAGCGCATGGCCGTGGTGGTCGACCAGCAGAACGCCGGCGACGCCCTGTACCGCCCGATGGCGCCGAACTTCGACGACAACGTCGCGTTCCAGGCGGCTGTAGAGCTGGTGGTGGAAGGTGGCAAGCAGCCGAACGGTTATACCGAGCCGGTACTGCACCGCCGCCGCCGCGAGTTCAAGGCGCGTAACGGGTTGTAAGCAACATCTGCGAATGGGGGCCGCTTTGCGGCCCAATCGCTGGCAAGCCAGCTCCCACAGGAACTGCACAGGCTTCGGAATCTGTACGGTCCCTGTGGGAGCTGGCTTGCCGGCGATGAGGCCGGTACAGGCCTCTGCCTACTCTAGCTTCAACTCTTTCTTCACCAGCTCCAGCAGCTTGCCCAGGTCCACCGGCTTGAGCAGAAAATCCACCACCCCCAGGTGCATCACGTCCACCGCCTCTTTCACATCGGTATCACCCGATACCACGATGATCGACAATTCCGCCCGCTCCGACTCGCGAATCTTGCGAATCAGGTCCAGACCATCCTCAGGCTGCATACGCAAGTCCGTGATCATCAAACCGATGCGCTGTTGGTAGTGCAGGTACAGCCTGGCCTCCTCGGCCCCGTCCGCCCCCACGCAGTCGATACCCCGGCTTTTCAGATACAGGATCAGTGCTTCGCGGCTGACCGCATTGTCATCCACCACCAGCACCAGTGGCTTGAGCGCCACCGGGGCACTCACCACCGCCAATGCCTCGCGCTCGTCGTCATTCAGGATGTCGGTGTGCTCAGGCATGGTCATCTCGTCAAAAAAATTCCGCTTCAGCTATTAGGACCGCACAACTTGCGTAACCCGTTTCACCTTTCGTCGGGTCTTTGACAGCGGCGCTCATAGACTTACGTCCAATGGGCACCACACCGCCGCAAGCCGACCATGGAGGCAGAGAACAACATGGCCGACACCTATATATAGATATATATAGTCCGGCATAGCGATACGGTCAGTTTCATGAGCAAAAAGGACGCCTACAGCCAGGCAAGCAGGACGGCAGTGCTGCAGAACATCCAGGGCACCCTGCAGTTCCTGCAGCGTTTTCCGCCGTTCAACCAGATGGAACACAGCCACTTGGCCTACCTGGTCGAGCAGTGCCAACTGCGCTTCTATGCCAGCGGCGAGAGCATCGTCAAACCTGCCGACGGGCCGGTCGAGCACTTCTACATCGTCAAGCAAGGCCGTGTGGTCGGCGAACGCCAGCACTTGGTCAAACCCGGTGTCGAGACCACCTTCGAGATCACCAGTGGCGAATGCTTCCCGCTGGCCGCCTTGCTGGGCGAGCGGGCGACCCGCACCGAGCACCTTGCCGGTGAAGATACCTTCTGCTTGCAGTTGAACAAGGCCGCGTTCATCCGCGTGTTCTCGATGTCCGAAGTGTTTCGGGATTTTGCCCTGCGCGGCGTCAGCAGCCTGCTCGACCAGGTCAACCAGCAAGTACGCCAGCGCGCGGTGGAAACCCTTGGCACTCAGTACTCGCTGAACACCCCGCTGGGTGAACTGGCCATGCGTCACCCGGTGGTGTGCAGCGCCGACACGCCCCTGCGCGAAGCCGTGCGGCTGATGCACGAGCAACAGGTTGGCAGCATCGTGGTGGTCGACCCGCAGCGCTACCCCACTGGCATCTTCACCCTGCGCGACCTGCGCCAGGTGGTGGCTGCGGCCGATGCCGACCTAGGCGCGCCCATCGAGCGGCACATGACGGCCAAGCCGTTCTACCTCAGCCCCCAGGCCAGTGCCTTCGACGCCGCCATGGCCATGACCGAACGGCATATCGCCCACGTGTGCCTGGTAGAAAACCGGCGCCTGTGCGGGGTAGTTTCGGAGCGCGACCTGTTTTCGCTGCAACGAGTCGACCTGGTGCACCTGGCGCGCACCATCCGCCATGCGCCCCGCCTGGATACCCTGGTCTCGCTGCGCGGCGAAATCAGCCAACTGGTCGAGCGCATGCTGGCCCATGGCGCGTCGTCCACGCAGATCACCCAGATCATCACCTTGCTCAACGACCACACCGTGTGCCGCGTGATCGAGCTGGCGCTGGCCGAGCGCGGTGACCCGGGCGTGCCGTTCAGCTGGTTGTGCTTCGGCAGCGAAGGGCGACGCGAGCAGACCCTGCACACCGATCAGGACAACGGCATTCTCTTCGAAGCCGCGAACAGCATCGAGGCCGATGCCATCCGTGCCCGCCTGTTGCCACTGGCGCAGTACATCAACCAGTGCCTGGCCCAATGCGGCTTCACCCTGTGCAAGGGTAACGTCATGGCCGGTAACCCCGAGCTGTGCCTGTCGCGCAGCGAATGGGCGCGGCGCTTTGCCGGGTTTGTCCGCGAAGCCAGCCCGGAAAACCTGCTGGGTTCGAGCATCTATTTCGACCTGCGCGTGGTGTGGGGCGACGAGCAAGGCTGCGAGCAATTGCGCCAGGGCCTGCTCGACCAAGTGGCCGACAACCGAATTTTCCAGCGCATGCTCGCCGACAACGCCCTGCGCCAGCGCCCGCCCGTGGGTCGCCTGCGCGAATTCGTGCTGACCCGCCAGGGCAATGACAAAGCCGCCACCCTCGACCTCAAGGTCCAGGGCCTGACGCCCTTCGTCGATGGCGCCCGGCTGCTGGCCCTGGCCAATGGCATCGGCGCCTGCAATACCCTGGACCGGCTGCGCCAGCTGGTAGCCAAGGGGGTGATCGAGGCGCTGGACGGCGCTGCCTATGAAGAGGCCTACCACTTCATCCAGCAAACCCGCATGCAGCAGCACCAACGCCAGACCCGCGACAACCTGCCGTACTCCAACCGGCTCGACCCAGACAGCCTCAACCACCTGGACCGCCGCATCCTGCGCGAGTCCCTGCGCCAGGCCCAGCGCCTGCAAAGCAGCCTGGCCTTGCGGTACCAGCTATGAGCCTGTTCGCCTGGCTGCGCCCCAGCGCGCCCGAGCTGGACCAGGCCATGCGCCAGCGCCTGGCCCAGTTGCCCAAGCCCGCCCCGCTGGGGGTATGCACCTTGCGCGAGCAGCGCTGGGTGGTGCTGGACCTGGAAACCAGCGGCCTGAACCCCAACCGCGACCAGGTGCTGTCGATCGGGGCGGTGGCCATCGAGGACGGCGCCATCGACTTTGCCCAGCAGTTCGAGCGCACCCTGCACCGGCCTACGCTTAAAACCAACGCCAGCGTGCTGATCCACGGCCTGGGGCCAAGTGCCCTGGCAGCCGGTTGCGACCCGGCCGAGGCCTTGCTCGATTTGCTGGATTTCATTGGTGACAGCCCAGTGCTGGCGTTCCATGCACCGTTCGACCAGCGCATGCTGGCACGGGCGCTGAAGGAGAGCCTGGGTTACCGCTTGCAGTCGCCATTCCTCGACGTTGCCGAACTGGCACCGATGCTCAACCCCGACACCATTCTTCGCGAGGCAGGGCTGGATGACTGGGTGACGCGGTTTGGCCTGCTGGTGGAAGAACGCCATCATGCCAGTGCCGATGCCCAGGTAACCGCCGAGCTTGCGCTGATCCTGTTCAGCCAGGCCCGGCGCCAGCAACTGGACAGCCCGCTGCAGCTGGAGCAGCGGTTGCGCGGGTGGCGGCGGCGCAATATCCACAATCACGGCCTGTAGTTTTGCATTGGCCTTGCTGGCCTCTTCGCGGGTAAACCCGCTCCCACAGGGACTGCACTACCTTTGGAGGTTACGAGATCCTGTGGGAGCGGGTTTACCCGCGAAGAGGCCGGCACAGGCAACACATCTCAATGCTGGCAAACCGATAAGCGTCCATTGCACCCACCCCCTTCCCTCTGCAACAATCGCGAATAATTATCGTTAGTTAATGCATACGTTCCGGGGGGACGCTGCTTGTCTTCTGCACAGAGCCCACACGCCGATCTGGTCGGTGCGCTGTACCGCGACCATCGCGGCTGGCTGCTCGCCTGGCTGCAACGCAGCATGGCCTGCCGCCAACGTGCCGAAGACCTGAGCCAGGACACCTTCGTGCGCCTGCTCGGTCGTGAGCAACTGGACACACCCCGCGAACCCCGTGCGTTCCTGGCCGCCGTGGCCAAGGGGCTGATGTTCGACCACTTCCGTCGCGCTGCGCTGGAACAGGCCTACCTGGCCGAACTGGCACTGATCCCGGAAGCCGAACAGCCATCCCCGGAAGTGCAGCACCTGATCCTCGAAGACCTCAAGGCCATCGACCGCCTGCTTGGCAAGCTGTCGAGCAAGGCCCGTGCGGCGTTCCTGCACAACCGCCTGGACGGCATGGGCCATGCCGAAATCGCCGAGCGCCTGGGTGTTTCGGTGTCGCGGGTGCGCCAGTACATCGCCCAGGGCATGCGTCAATGCTACGTGGCCCTGTACGGGGAGCCGACGTGAGCAACGCACCGGTTTCGTCCCGGGTGCTGGAAGCCGCCATTGCCTGGAAACTCAGCCTGGATGACGCCAGCGGCACGCCCGATGAGCGCAACGAGTTCATGCGTTGGCACGCCGCCAGCGAGGAACACGCCCGTGCCTGGCGCCAGCTCGGTGCCCTCGACCAGCGTGTCAGTGCGGCCGCTGGCCCGGCACGCCAAGCCCTGTTGCAATCGCGCGTCGGCCTGCGTCGGCGTATCGGCAAGGTCGGCGGGGGGCTGGCCGGCATGTTCCTGCTCGGTTCGCTGCTGGCCTGGGTCGGCGCACCGTCGCTCGCGCCAAGCTACTGGCTGGCCGACCAGCGCACCGCCACCGGCGAGCTGCGTACCCTGCGCCTGGAAGATGGCACCCTGCTGAGCCTGAACACCCACACCGCCGTGGATATCGACTACGAAGGCGAGCAACGGGTAATCGTGCTGCACCAGGGCGAGATCTCCGTCGAAACCGGCCACCAGGACCCTCGCCCACTGCTGGTGCGCACCGACGATGGTCGTCTGCGCCCGCTGGGCACGCGCTTCCTGGTGCGCCGCGAAGCCAACGGTACACGCCTGGAAGTGCTGCAAGCCTCGGTCGGCGCCATGCCGCTGAACAGTGGCGACGAGCAGGTCCTGCGCGAAGGCCAGCAGGTGCTGATGAACGCCAACGGCCTCGGCCAGGTCGGCGCAGTGCCAGCCGGTGCCGACGCCTGGACCCGCGGCATGCTGGTGGTGGACAACGTGCGCCTGGGCGACCTGCTGGCCGCCCTCGGCCAGTACCGCAGCGGCTACCTCGGGGTAGACGCCAAGGTCGCCGACTTGCGCGTGACCGGCAGCTTCCCGCTGACCGACACCGACCTGGCACTGGCGTCGCTGGTGCCGGTATTGCCGGTGAAGATCGAGCGGCATACCCAGTGGTGGGTGAACGTCGTTCCCAAGTAAACCTATACCGGCCTTATCGCCGGCAAGCCAGCTCCCACAGGTCCCCCGTAGCGCTTGAGACCTGCGCGATACCTGTGGGAGCTGGCTTGCCGGCGATAGGGCCGGTACTGACAAAACACAATTTTAAATAATTCTCACTTTTTTCAGGGTCGCCCTGTCACTTTTCAAATCTCGCTCGGCAAGGAAGCAGTACGCAAATATCCGTCGAGGAGCCGCTGCATGTCCCGTGCTGTTGATCGTATCCTGCGCCCCAGCCTGATGGCCCTGGCCATCGGCCTGGCCGCCCCGCTGGCCAGCCCTGCCCTGTTCGCCGCTGAGCAATCCGCTCCGCGCGCCTACGACCTGCCCAGCGCTCCGCTGGCCACCACCCTCAACCAGATCGCCAGCCAGGCCGGTATCGCCCTGGCCATCGACCCGGCACTGGTCAGCGGCCGCACCTCGGCCCCGGTGAACGGCCAGTACGACGGCCTCGGCGCCCTGCAAGCCGCCCTGCGCGGCACCGGCCTGCAACTGCAGCAGAGCAGTGTGGGCAGCTACAGCCTGGTGGCTACGCCGGAAGGGGCACTGGCGCTGCCAGTGACGGCAATCAATGCTAATTCCAACTATGAAAGCGCCTGGGGTGCCTCCAGCGGTTATGTAGCCACACGCACTGCCGCTGGCACCAAGACCGATACCCCAATCGTCGAGACCCCGCGCTCGATGACCGTGATCACCCGCCAGCAACTGGATGATCGCCAGGTCCTCAACCTCAATGACGCCCTGCGCTATACCGCAGGCGTGCAAAGCAGCGGTTACGGCTCCGATTCGCGCGCCGACTGGCTGCGTGTGCGCGGTTTCGACCCGACCCAGTTCCTCGACGGCCTGCCACTGCCCAAAGGCTCGTTCGCCAACCCCAAGGTCGAGCCCTGGAACCTCGAACGCATTACCGTACTGCGCGGCCCGGCGTCATCGGTGTATGGCCAGACCCCACCGGGCGGCATGCTCGACATGGTTAGCCGTCGCCCTCAGCTTGAGAGCGCGCACCAGGTCGAAGCCCAGGTCGGCAGTAACGAACACAAGCAGATCAACTTCGACAGTACCGGCAAGATCGACGACGAAGGCCAGTTTCTCTACCGCGTGAGCGGCGCGGTACGCGATAGCAACGCGCCCGTCGACCACATCCCGGACAAGCGCTACAACATCGCACCGAGCCTGACCTGGAACATCGATGACGACACCAAGCTGACCTTCATCTCCCAATACACCCGGGACGATACCGGTATCACTGGCCAGTTCCTGCCGCTGCAAGGCACCAAGCTAAGCAGCCCAGCAGGCAAAATCTCCCACCACAAGAACCTGGGCGAGCCAGACTGGGATTTTTATGACCGCACTTACTACGCGCTGGGCTACGCGTTCGAGCACCGGCTGAACGATACCTGGCAATTCCGCCAGAACTTGCGCTATACCAAGAGCGACCTGTCGTTCCAAGCGGTCAACGTCGCCACCATCAACAACATCGACGTCGACGGCAACGTCAATCGCGAGTCAGGTATCGTCAACGAAGACATCAGCCAGTTCGCGGTCGATAACAATTTCCAGGCCGACTTCCAGACCGGCGACATCAGCCATACGCTGTTGCTGGGGCTTGATCACCAACGCTCCAATACCAACTATCAGTGGCTCTACGGCATGGGCGTTCCGCCAATCAACGTCGTCCGCCCGGTCTACGGTGCAGACATGTCGAACGTTACCTACTTCGCCATGCAGGACTTCCAGCAGAAAACCCACCAGACAGGTGCCTACATCCAGGACCAGATGTCGCTCGACAACTGGCGCCTGACCCTGGGTGGGCGTGAGGACTGGATCCATACCGGCACGGTCTTCCACAACCAGAACGATGCCACCAGCACTGAGCGCGACAAGGCTTTCAGTGGCAACGTCGGCCTGAGCTACGTGTTCGACAACGGCATCACGCCGTACTTCTCGTACACCGAGTCGTTCCAGCCAGCCAGTGGCGCCAACGTCAACTCCACGCAATCGTTCGAGCCAACCGAAGGCCGTCAGTACGAAGTGGGCGTGAAGTATCAGCCCGTCGGCACTGACACCCTGCTCACGGCAGCGGTATATGACCTGAAGCAGCAGAACGTCAGCGTTACCGAAGGCAGCATCACCCGCCAGGTGGGCGAACTGCAGGTGCGCGGCCTGGAGCTGGAAGCCTCCACCCACGTCACCGAGAACCTCAAGGCGATCGCCTCGTATACCTATACCGACACCGAAATCCTCAAGGGTAACGACAAAGGCAATCGCATGGCGCTGATCCCGCGCAACCAGGCCACCCTGTGGGCTGACTACACCTGGAACAGCGGCCTGCTGGATGGCTTCGGCATTGGCGGCGGTGTGCGCTATGTGGGTGACACCTACGGCAATACCGCCAACACCGAGCTGGCCCATGTGGGCTCGTACACAGTGTATGACGCCTCGGTACACTACGACCTGGGCCGCCTGGACAACAGCATGAAAGGCCTGACCGTAGCGGTGGAAGCGAAGAACCTGTTCAACAAAGACTACCTGTCCAACTGTGACGGCTACTGGTGCTACTACGGCGATGAGCGCAACGTGGTGGCCAGCGTCAACTACAAGTTCTGAGTGAACGGGGGCCGCTGTGCGGCCCAATCGCCGGCAAGCCAGCTCCCACAGGTACAGCACATGCCCTGGGCCTTGTGCTGTACCTGTGGGAGCTGGCTTGCCGGCGATTGGGCTGCGCAGCAGCCCCACGGTCCAACAGACAAGAATCGGTACCGTGATGAAAAGCCCAGCCATCCGCCGCTGGTCCGTGATCCACACCTGGAGCAGCCTGGTCTGCACCCTGTTCCTGCTGTTGCTGGCGCTCACCGGCC
>NZ_JYKS01000060.1 GCF_000935045.1 Pseudomonas sp. 10-1B | reverse complement strand
GAAGAGCAGAGCAAAGAGCGTCAGTACCGAGCCTTGCTGCGCAAGGCTCGGAAACTGGGATTGAACCTGGTAAAGGCCTCTTAAATAAAAACCTTATAAAACAATGACTTATATTTTGTTTGATAGGAGTAGGCAAACGAGACGACAGAGACAAGTCTCGCAGCCGCCCCATGTAACAAGCCTTTCTGAACAGAACAAGTAGATTTAATAGACCTAGAACAGGTTCTGAACACAGATCCTGCCTACCACTGAGTTTGTTAACCGCCCCCTTTACCCAACACAGACTTAACCGCCTCTAAATATTTCTTATTTTCATGACTAAAAATGTCATCACCCTCTAAAAAATAGGCCTTGCAAAGATAATCTAGTGCAGCTGGATCTGCTCGTTGGTACAGACACTGACCGAGTCGCAATAGCACAAAACAGTTATAGGAACCATCCACACCATTCATGGCGTCAAAAAACTCTTCCGCCGCAACGTCGTACTCTTCCATAAGGAAAAATGCATCCCCAATACTGGCTTTAAGCCACACAAAAGCCTCCCACTGAGTATGGGGCTGGGGCAGCTCCATCAATGCAGCTCGATAAACCTCAACCGCCCTTGGGTACTCCCCTTTATCCATCAACAAGTTACCTTGCTCGATTAGAGCAAGAATTTTTTCATACAGTTGATCCGACAACTCACTCATTTTTGTCTTTATAGCCATTTAAGAAGCCAAAATACTTTCCATCAAACCCTTGAAAGGCTCTCTTTTTACCAATCTCAAAAGCCTTTTTAAAGAACTCGTACGCTGACTCTTTCTCGTCCAGACCAAGATAAGATGCGCCCAGAAATATAAAGCTTGAAGTTTCTCTGGGCGGTTTTGTTTGCACCGCTCTGATTGCCCATATTTTCGCTTCGCCATAGGCCCCTAGCGCTAAATAAAGACTAGAGTAGCACTTGGCAATCCAGTGAGACAGGTCCCATTGCTCTTTAGGCTCAGGCAGCATGTGCCAAGACTCGCTGTACCTCTCCAGCGCAGCTTCATATGCACCAGATTCATGCTGTATGTTGCCTTCTTCTACAACTGCTACAATATTTTTATACAACAGGGAATCAATTTCCGATAAATCATTCATACACACCTCAGCAATTAAAAGCCTCATGCGGCCCGACAATATTATTTGGCGACCTGTAAAACTGGTTCAACCTGGCACCTACCGAGCGGCCAAATGAAAAGTGCTCTAACTCATAATTACCATAGTCGAGCACCCATTTCCGAACCTCTTTGGATTTGGCACCAAAGAAGCCTCCTAAATTATTCAAATAAATTACCGCGTCATATTCGTGTGCCATATCGGCTTCTGCCACCGACTACCACTACTTGTCGGTCGAGCTCTTGAATTCCATATCCTGACCCTGGCCTCGGATTCGCCCCTCCTTCTTCATGGCCTCTATAACTTCGCGACCAATTTTACTGGACCGGCCGGGCGTCCTGCCTAGATATTCAGTTCGACCGTTTAGCCCCCACGAATCAATCCAGCCAGTCGAATTAGGTGCAAATGCATAGGAGATGCAGGTGTCCGCTGCCATAGTACAGGTGATTGACCTAACCCCAGCCCGGCGGGGTCAGTGCATTTTAACCAAGCCCCTCTCGAGCCTGCTTACATCCTCAACCCGTCCGCCTTTATCAACAAAGGAATGCCAAGCTGGGATTGCTTTTTTAAACAGCTCCAAACATTCACTGGTAACATCGGATTTCTTAATAACCAAATCCAGCCTCAGCCTCCCCTCATCGTCAAATGGATTTAACTTTATGAGTTTTTTCGACCATAAAAAACTCATTATCGAAGTATAGCGATCAACAATCTGCCTCTGATAAGCCTCGCTCTTACTACGACTCAAAAGCATCGGAATATTACATAATGTGAAATCCAAGTCACTCATCTACAATCTCTCTTATCTCGCACGAATCACAGCTGAAATATCATCAACTTCAATTAATTTTTTTGTCCCTGGCTCGCGTACAACTATCCCGCTAACCTCACGAATACGCATTTTTTCCAACTGTGCAATTTCTGGCGCCGTGAGGCTCGTAACTTCCTTTCTTTTGATAACAAAGTCTACTCGTCGACCTTCCCCGGTCAGCGGATCTTTTACAATTTTCCCTTTAGCATCCCGCCGGGTGAAGTGCAGGAAGTGGCCGAGGGCGTTCTCGATACGCTGTAGCGGCACGTCGGTGTTGGTGTCTGGCACCTCACCGAAGTAGAAGAACAGGTTGTCGAGGGTCTGCAGGACGTAGTGGCCGCCTTCGGTGCACACCAAGTACACCTGCTCGTGCGGGTTGTAGATCCGTTCACCCGGTTGCAGGGTCACGAACGGGACTTCGCGGCCCTGGTTGTCGGTGAGGTAGATGAATGTGCCCTGGCGACGCAGGCTCTGTTCCCACGGCAGCACCCAGCCGCGGCCAAGCACGCTGTCGGCAGTCAGGTCGCTGGCGTAGAAGCGCGACCACTCAATTGGCATCAGGCCAGGCAGGCTGAAGTCGATTTCATCGGGGATCAGTTTGCGGCCAGTGGTCAAATCCACCGGTTGCCGATCAGACCGACGATGGCCCTGCGGCCACCGGTTCGACCACGTAGCGGCTGGCCATCTCGCCGGCGACAAAGCCTGTAGTGGACTTCAGGGCGCACGGTATGATCGCTTTCATGCCACTATTAAATATTTAAGAAGAAACTTACGATAACAATTAGCTATGCGAGGCGCAAAACGCCTCACACCATTCATCCAAAATTTTAAAGATCAAATTACCCTAAAATCGATCAGGACAATGCGACCGAATAATAATTCTCGACCTCAAAAAATTTTGAGATAGGCAATTATAGCTGTTCTCGCTTAGCCGAAAAAATATAAACGCTTTCCATGACTGGCATTTTCAGTAGCGCCTTTAAGAAAATCAAGCTTGGCGAATATACTTAACTTTCTTGAGATCACCCTGCCTCGATGTGCCAGCTCTAACTTACTAGCATGAAGAGGGCCATGAAGCGAAAGACCCAGAGGGAATGCGCTCGTCATAGTCGACACTCATACTTTCCAAACATCATAAGTCGGCACAATAAAATTAATCAAAAACACAACCCAGGCTCAACTGCCTCAATATCTACCATCAGTAGAGGATCAATCTTGGGCTCGCCATCCTCCCTGCTTGCGATAATCACCGACATTGGAGGACCAATGCCGACATTCGGCACGTAAAAGCCCATGACATTGACTTCGATCTTTAACACCTCCCCATTGCCAGCTACTGTTATAGTTGGAAATTTTTTTGCCATACATTCTGGCCAATTCAGCAGAAACTCACCTGGCACAACACTAGGATTTTTAATGTCACGCCGCAACCTGTAAGTACCTTGGAACTGAGGCCTAGAAAGCCTGGGGATAAAGGCAGTGTCTTCAGGCTCATCCACACCATACAAGTAATAATGCCACGGAGTCATTCCCCATACCAAGACCAATAGGCCCTCAGCAAACAACTCATTAGCAATCTCAGTTTCACAAAAAGCGTCTTTGAGATTAACAACCCCGCTCCCCAGCCGAGAAACAATGTATTCATTCATTTTATTCAGATCAGCGATAAAAAAACCCAGATTTCCATATCCATCGTACACTGGTCGTTTGGAAATTGTATGTGTGCGCTCCTCGTCATTACCGCAAGAGATATCAATCGTGACCCGCACGATCTCAGAGTACTGGAGTAGGGGCTTGATGTGATCTGGCACATCTCCAAAAGCTTTTAACGGGATCTCCAGGGACACGTTCACGTACAGTTGATAGGATTTTGGAGCTGCTTTTAGCTCTCCCAATATTAACCTTTCGCAGCCCAGATCCAGTATAACTCTTCCACCGGACTCATCGTTAACGGATATTTCCTTGGTTGAAATCTCTCGACTGCGCACAGCGGAAGAGTATCTAGCGCGCTCCTCACCACTCCAGCCAACAATGACCTTACGCTGAGTAGATCTGAATTCTCCAAAGTCAACCTCATTCAAATCCAATAACGCACTTCCAATCTGCAGGTTACCGCTAGCCACCAACCTCGAATCGTTAACTGTTATATATCTAGCCATATCATCTTTCATTAACTGGACCCCGCAGACTTGCGCCCTTCGATCTCGCCAATGAGTTAAGGTAGCTTCCTGGCAGACGCCTTCTTAGCAGTCGCTTTCCAAGACAACAACAAACCCAATCTCCCAAGCTTTTCGTTTATGAGACTAAGATTTTCAGAATGCACCAGCCAAATAAATATTGTTTCAGAAAGCTTTTCCAGCACACCGTTATTAGGGTCTTCTGAAATCCACTTGTCCAACGTCATCCCTCCCACATCAAGTCTTAAATGGTGAAAGTTAAGAAGATTAACCTCATAAACCATTCGCAGGAGCTCGCCCTTATATCTCTCCTGACCATTATATCGACCCGACACTTCCTTTCTGAATGCTCCGGAGTTTTCAAATGGATAAAGAGAAACGAAATTTTCTCCCGCAGCATAATTAAATCCTTTGCCTACGCTCACGCTTCGGTATGCAGCACCATAGATCGAAGATTCAGACGATCTTCGAACAACCTCTTTAAAAAAATCTATATAGGAATCAAGCGAAGACTGCTCTCCACTTGACTGGGCATCTATATGAAAAAAGCTGGCAAAACTCTCTGTGTTATATCCATAAGATGCGCGCCATGGCGAAAAGCCATCGGCTTCATTATAAAGCCTGAAAGAAGATGCGCTTCCTGCTGCAATTTTTTCGATTAGTACCTCCAGTGTCACCTCAATTAAATCGTGATCACCAACATGATCACCATTGGAGAGATGTTTGTAATACGCAGCGCCCGTAATCGGCAAATTAATAAACGAAAAATATGACACCCCCAGCTTCAACGCCAGTTCAGGTGTAACCTTTTCAGTACCATATAGAGCCATTGCCAAGCACATATAAGCACCCATATTCCGAAATAAATTCGTCCAGTATAGCCTTCATGTCAGATGCACAACGAGAGGGTATCACGGCTGCGCAATTGCTCGTTGGCTTCGTATTCGTACTTAATCTCACTACGCAGCTTGCCGAGGGTGCGCACCATCTCACCGGCGGGGCCGTATTGGTAACGACGATGAACGGGTTATACGCGTGCTCCACCAGCAGCGAGGTATTGATGCCGGTGTTGTGCACCTGCGAAAGCTTGTCGGCTGGTAAGGACGACGCAAATTGCCAGGCCTTAGCCGAAGCAATTCGTGAGTTTGCCCTGGGTACGGTAGACCTCGCGGTGCAGTTGATCGCTGCCGTAGTGCAGGTGGTTGAGCTTCCGACCATCCGGCGTCAGTGTGGCCAGGTTGCTGAGCGGATCGTATTCGTAGTCCAGCGCACCACTCGGGCTCAATTCCTATGTCAGCCGCCCCAGCAGATCATAGCTGTAGCCCATATTTTCATCGGTGATACCCAACTGCTTGCCCGCCCCTGTTGGGTGGCGCTGGATGCTCAGTAACCGGTCGCCATCGTCGTAGCTCTATTACCAATGACGAGCGGTGCCCCCTCTAAATCGGTTCACAACATAAAAAGAAGGGCTCATAGAGACCCCAATACATATCAATTATTAAAGAACAGCACAGCAAGATGGATTAAAAGCCGCCAGCACTGCGGCACTTTATAAATATTGCGAGCCAATGAACTGAGCTTGCCTTAATCCATCCCAACCTAAAAATCAAGCCTACAAATCTTTAAAAATGACTACCGAGACCAGTCAATTTTCAATTGACCTGAGCTCACACTCCTCAGAAAATCAACTTGACTCTCAAACTCAGCCTCAACTAGATCCTCATTTGTTTCGTATTCATTAAAACTCATGAGATAATCCAATCTATTTATGACGTTCTCAGAGCAAGCATAGATATCTTCTTCTCTGCCCGTTAGCACTCCCTTGACGGCAAAAGCTGCCGCCGCAAGATAGTCCGTCAGCCCTTGAGACACATCAATATCTGACTCAGAAACAGCATCAACATCCCAATCCAACACCTCTAAAAAACTAAGATCACTCTGCGATATATCGGCACTACCATCATACGACCATAACCTCCTAGCCAGACTGGCCACCCAATTTTTTGCCTGACCGCCCAATACTTTTTCAAAGAAAACAATTATGCCGGGGTCGGTCTCAAAATAGTACAGACACCAAGCACTAAATTTTGCACGCTCAGTTGGTGTTAAAACCCTCAGTGCGCCTAGCAGGATTTGCTTTCCCTCCGACGGAAATGTCATTTCTATCTCCTTATCAATCAAAAAATCCGCCAGCGATATCTACATGAGGCTGACAGCTTGGGCATGAAGCGTTTCTTTGCAGTCCTCCCCCATGGCACTCCCCATCGCGGCACCACAGCGTCTTATGGCAGATTTCTTAAAATTGTACGCCCAGCATGATTTTCCAGTTTTCGAAATCTTTCACAAAGGCTCTGTCGTTGAAAATATTTTCTTTAGGCACTCCAAGCTCTTGAAGCAACTCGCGCTGCTCGGATGATCGACGGCCTCCGCTACCAGCCGCAAACAATTGTGGCGTCCCATTCACGTTTGCCTCCACGATTGAAACGGTGGAACTCCGTATAGCTCTCGCATCCCCCCGCCAGCTAAGTCGTTAACTTGCCTAGCCTTCCCACTTAATTCACCACACCACCCCCAAGGATCCATCCAGATGCAAGGATTTGGGGCATATTGATATAAGTTGAATCCACCCAAAACACCAATAGGATCTTGACTGTTAAATCTCCCCGGCTCGGGGTCGTAAAAGCGAAATGTGTTGTAGTGAAGGCCTGTTTCGCCATCAAAATACTGCCCGGGGAACCGCAGGTGCTGCTCGACATCATTAATCGCAAGCCTTTCCACCGCCCCCCCAGGAGCGATAAATAGCCTGCCAAACGACCTTGCCGTTGATTTCAGCGCACTTGGCAACCCGTCGACCCAGGCTGTCGTAACGGTAGTGCCCGATACTCTCCAGCTTGCCATTGACCAGCGTCTCCGCCCGCACCAGCCGATTCTCGCAGTCGTAACTGAAGCTCTGCAGCTTGCTGTGCCCCGAGCGCTTCTCGATCAGGTTGCCCCAAGGATCGTAACGGTACTCCTGATCCCGCCACTGCTTGATCCGGTTGTCCTTGACCTTGGCAAACTGCCGCGCATTGAAGTCCAACCGGTTCGCTGCCGCGTCGTAACGGAATTCTTCGCTACCCACCAGTGAGCCGGTATCACGGCTACGCAACTGGCCATTGGCTTCGTACTCGTACTTGATCTCGCCACGCAGTTTGTCCAACGTGCGCACCAACTCCCCCGCCGGGTCGTACTGGTAACGACGGTGAATCGGGTTGTAGGCATGCTCGACCAGCAACGACGTGTTGATACCGGTGTTGTGCACCTGCGACAGCTTGTCGGCCGGCAAGGTCGAGGCGTATTGCCAGGCCTTGCGCCCCATGGCGTCATAGCCAAAACAACTGGTGAGTTTGCCCTGGGTCCGGTACACCTCGCGGTGCAGGTCATCGCGCTCCATGTCGCTGATTACCTGGCCGTCCAAATTCAGTTGGTGCAGGTGCCCACTGCCGTAATACAGATGATTGACCTTGCGGCCATCCGGCAGGCTCAGCGTGGTCAAGTTGCTAAGTGGGTCGTACTCATAGTCCAGTGCCCCACTTGGGGTCAGTTCCTGGGTCAGTCGCCCCAGCAGGTCGTAGCGGTAACCCAGCTTTTCATCGGTGATCCCCAGCTGCTTGCCCGCGCTTGTTGGGTGGCGCTGAATGCTCAGTAACCGGTCAGCCTCGTCATACTCGAAATCTTGCCGTGCATCGCGATTGACCTTGGCCATCAAGCGGCCAATGGCGTCACGCTCGAACAGCGTATGGCGCTCCGGACGTTCGCCGCTTTCGCCATAGCCAATTTCGTCCAGGCGCACCAGATGACCACCGGCGTCGTAACTGAAGCGCCGGGTCAGGTTGTCCACCCGCACCTCTTCGCTCAGGCGGTCCGACGCGTCATAGGCAAAGCGGTAGGCAGCGCCGTTCTCGTTGATCAGTGCGGTCAGGCGCAGAGCCTTGTCATACTCGTAGCGGATCCACTCGCCCTTGGCATCCTGGCGACTGCTGGGCAGGCCGCGCGAGGTGCGTTGCAGGTAGGTTGTCTGGCCTTTTCCATCGGTGTGCTTCAGCACCTGGCCAAGGGTATTGTAGGTAAAGGTTTCCGCAGTGCCGTCCGGATGATTGATACGAAGCACTTCACCATCGGGCTTGCGTTCCAGAGTATTGGTCTGGTTCAACGCATCAGTTACTGCGACGAGGTGGTCACGCTCGTATATGACCACCCTTAGAAGCTCCGTTTTTAAAGATCGTGGGCCACCCAGAAGAAGCTCAAGTACTCCTCATCATCAGCAATAACATTGAATACATCATGAGTTATCGCGAGCACAATCCTTCAGCAGTTTCGCCAGAGCGCGGCACATCACTCCGCTATCGCCTTATATATCATCTTTAATTGTGACGAGTACTTCTTGGCCCCGGGGATTCGAATAGACTTCAAGTAACCATCCAATGCATTTGAATCGAAACTTAAGAAGTACAGCTCAATTAAATATAAATCCAAAAAATTTTGATAAAATGCATGCGTTTCTATAACTACATCATCTTCATCCTCCGGGCTTTTACCTTCTTGCTCATCAGGCACCCCACTAAGCAACTTAAGTTTTTCTGCAATATAGCAACAAACCAAATCAACATCCTGCGCAACAGCGACCAGTGCAGCCGGCTCCAGCTTTGCCAAGTTAAATTTATTAGCATCAAGCTGAAGAACCACATCAGGAACAGGATCAAAATTGACCCGCAACTTTAGCTTTCCAACGACAGCGCTTAGTAAATTGGCATATATATCGCCATTGATCCAAGCACGAATATCTTCTGCAGTTACCATACGTCAAGCCCCTTAATAATCCTAACCAAGTCACTACCTGCATGCCTAAACGGGTCAACCGCTTCGTGCTCCCAAGGTGTCAGAGCATCCAGGTTTTGAGTCTTGTGTACTCCGTCGCCACCTATTCGCTGCGGAATGTCCCTATGATGTAGTTCCATCGAAACGTGTTTGGTCTCTGGAAGCCCCGTTCTTCTATTAATCACTTCTACAGTTATTTTTGGTGCTTTACCATCGGCCATACGAGCCGTGTTCGCAGCGGAGTATGTTCTCGTAGGCGCTTTGGCTTCGGCTTTCCAGTAGTTCCTCCTTGCACTACTCCAACATTCCCACCCCCACGGATCAAACCAGCCAGTCGGATTAGGCACATAACGATATAGATTAAACCCACCCTCTATACCTATTGGATCCTGGGTGATAAATCGTCCAACACCAGAATCATAATATCGGAACGTATTGTAGTGCAGTCCTGTTTCAGAATCGAAATACTGCCCCTGAAAGCGCAGATTCTGCTCGACCTGCTTGACGGCCAGTTCCTCAATCGCCCCCCACGAACGGTACGTCGCCTGCCAAACGATCTCACCGTCGCTGTCCGTCAACTCCAGCGGCGTACCAATCTGGTCAGTATGGAAGTAGTAGATCCTCTGCTCTTTTCCCTCTACCTCATCGACCCGCGCCAACGGCGCATAGCTACCCGGCTCGTACAGGTACAGGATGCTCTGCCCAGGCGTTTCCTCGCATAGCATCCTGAGCCCTTGCCAAAGAAAGCGCTTCTGCTCGACCTCGCCGTTTATTTCCGCGTGCTTGGCAACCCGCCGCCCGAGGCTGTCGTAACGGTAGTGCCCGGAGCTTTCCAGCTTGCCATTGACCAACGTCTCTGCCCGCACCAGCCGGTTCTCGCAGTCATAGCTAAAATGCTGCAGCTTGCTGTGCCCCGAGCGCTTCTCGATCAGGTTACCCCACGGATCGTAGCGGTACTCCTGGTCCCGCCACTGCTTGATCCGGTTGTCCTTGACCTTGGCAAACTGCCGCGCGTTGAAATCCAGCCGGTTCGCTGCCGCGTCGTAACGGAACTCTTCGCTGCCCACCAGCGAGCCGGTATCGCGGCTGCGCAGCTGGCCGTTGGCTTCGTACTCGTACTTGATCTCGCCCCGCAGCTTGTCCAGCGTACGCACCAGCTCCCCCGCCGGGTCGTACTGGTAACGGCGGTGGATCGGGTTATACGCATGCTCGACCAGCAACGACGTGTTGATACCGGTGTTGTGCACCTGCGACAGCTTGTCGGCCGGCAAGGTCGAGGCGTATTGCCAGGCCTTGCGCCCCATGGCGTCATAGCCAAAGCAACTGGTGAGCTTGCCTTGGGTCCGGTACACCTCACGGTGTAGGTCGTCACGCTCCATGTCGCTGATCACCTGGCCATCCAGGTTCAACTGGTGCAGGTGCCCACTGCCGTAGTACAGGTGGTTGACCTTGCGACCATCTGGCAGAGTCAGCGTGGTCAGGTTGCTGAGCGGGTCGTATTCGTAACCGAGCGTTCCGGCGGGGGTGATTTCTTTGGTCAGCCGGCCCAGCAGGTCATAGGCGTACTTGAGCTTTTCTTCCGTGATCCCGAGCTGCTTGCCAGTCCCCTTTGGTTGCCGCTCAATGCTCAGCAACCGGTCACCGTCGTCATAGGTGAACTGCTGCTGTGCATCGCTATTGATCTTGGCGATCAAGCGGCCAATGGCATCACGCTCGAACAGCGTGTGCCGCTCTGGACGCTCGGCATTTTCGCCATAGCCAATCTCATCCAGTCGCGTCAGATGCCCACCGACGTTGTAGCTGAAGCGCCGGGTCAGGTTATCCACCCGCACCTCTTCAGTCAGCCGGTCCGATACGTCGTAGGCAAAGCTGTAGGTCGCATTGTTCTCGTTGATCAGCGCAGTCAGGCGCATGGCCTTGTCGTACTCGTAACGTACCCGCTGCCCCTTGGCATCCTGGCGGCTGCTGGGCAGGCCGCGGGCGGTGCGCATCAGGCGGGTGGTCTGGCCCTTGCCGTCGGTGTGGCTGAGCACCTGGCCGTAGACGTTGTAGGTGAAGGTTTCCGCCGTGCCATCCGGATGGTGGATGCGCAGCACTTCGCCGTCCGGCTTACGTTCCAGCGTGGTGGTCTGGTTCAGCGCATCGGTCACTGCGACGAGATGCTGACGCTCGTCGTAGCGGTAATACGTGCTCTTGCCCGAGCAATCCTGGTAACGCTCGACCTGGGCCAGGGTGTTCCACCACAGGTACTTGGACTTGTAGGTCGCATCGATGATGGTGTGCGGCAGGCCGTCATCGCTGTTGAGGTACTCGGTCATCTGGCCGAGGGCATCGGTTTCGGCGAGCAGGTTGCCCTTGTCGTCGTAACGCGCCTGCCAGGTGCTGCCGTCCGGGTAGCTGACCTGAGTCACCAGCGTGGTCAGGTGGTGGTACTCGTAAACGGTCTTGCGCCCCAACGGGTCGGTTTCTTCGAGCAGGCGGGCGTATTCGTCGTAAGTGAACGCAAGCCGGTTGCCGTCCGGCAGGCCCAGGCCGACCATGTTGCCGTGCTCGTCCAGTTCGATGGCGTAGCGTTCGCCACCGTAGTCGCGGCTGGGGATCACGCGGTGGTCGACGTTGTACTGCACTTCCAGTTCCCGGCCGAGCACGTCGGTGGCCCAGCTGGTACGGGCGCCGAGGTCGTAGCGGAA
Organism: Pseudomonas sp. 10-1B; assembly: GCF_000935045.1. Classification (GTDB taxonomy): domain Bacteria; phylum Pseudomonadota; class Gammaproteobacteria; order Pseudomonadales; family Pseudomonadaceae; genus Aquipseudomonas. Next base: position 15,042 of record NZ_JYKS01000060.1, on the reverse strand, counting down.
ATGGTAATGCTCGCCATCGCTGGTTCAGTGCTCGACCACGCGCGGTTTGCCACCGTGGGTTTCCCAGCGGTAGTGACAGCCCAGGCCCAGGGCATTGCTGTGGGTCACCATCAGACCTTCGGCGTAGCTGAAGCTGCGCACGGTGTCGCCGTTGCGGTTGATCACCGCGCTCAGCTGGCCGTGTTCGTCGTAACGGTACTGGGTGAGCGTTTCGACCGCCTGGTTGTTGACCACGCGCTTGATGTCGGTCAGGCGGCCCAGCGGGTTGTCGTAGTGCAGGTGCACGCGGGTACCGCCGGTGGCGCTGATGTCGGTCAGGGTGCCGTCGGGCGTGCGGGTGAAGTGCAGGAAGTGGCCGAGGGCGTTCTCGATACGCTGCAGCGGGACTTCGGTATTGGTGTCGGGCACCTCCCCCGAAGTAGAAGAACAGGTTATCGAGGATTTGCAGCAGGTAATGGCCGCCCTCGGTGCACACCAGGTAGACCTGTTCGTGCGGGTTGTAGATGGGCTCGCCCTAACCAATCTAGTCCTCGCTCAGAAAAAGAAAACATAGGAAAATAATTAGAGGACGGTAGACGCCCTCCAATTCCAACCTAAATTTTAAAGAACAAGAAAATCATAGTAAAGTCAAAGAAAATCAATCAATCCTTACCAATCTCCCCGCCATGCCTCTAGATAGCAGCTATCTCTCGGTAGTGAGACGAGCTCTCCAAGCCTGTACAAAACGTCAAGCAAAGAGTCTCTTTCAATTGTTTCGATTGACGCTCCCAGCGCATTCACACTGAGAACACACCGTTTAAACAGTAAAAGCATTGGCTGACCATATTGAGAGCGAGGCATCTCAATCAAATCGACCACCAATGCACTCAATATGGGCCTCAGATCTGCTAAGCAATCTTCATCTCCTTCCAAAAAATTCAACTGATCCCAAAAAATTCTTGCATCGAGCCCTGCCATATCGAATCCAGAAGTTTTAGCCTAGCGGCCGTTGAATACCGGGAAACAGAAACTCTTTGGATGGATCCCAATTAACTCCAGTTTCTCGATAATTTTTAATGCGCAAAATAATTTTCTCAGGGTCACCCACCATGCCGCAGAGCTCATAACGATGAATTAGAGCCAAATCCCGATCTGGAGATAGGGTATCTTTGATTACTCGCGCTCCAATATTCGAATAGTCCTCAGACAGCTCTATGAGTTTCGCACCAGTATTTCCTGGAGTTCCAAATATCGCCGAAAGCATGCATTTTTCCGCAGGCCGATTATTTGGCACAGTAAATTCATCAGAAACTATGCTAGAAAAAATTCTCTTAATATTTTTTATCGAAACAACAATAGTAAACAACACGTCAACGCTATTTAAATCAACGCCCCTCCAGTCATCATCAATCCTAAAAAGATCAAAAACCTCCAAAAGATAATTACTTCTCATTTGAGCAATGGTATACAAACCTTCTTCTATCTTGACGCTTAAAACTAAGCCTTCTTGCCACTTTAAAGATTTTAACATGCTGCAGCACCTTTTACGTTTACTCTAGCTTTTGCTTTACCACCCGGAGCTCTGTGTTCATCTGCAGACGCGAGGTACCGATCTCTACTTGGATTATTCACACCGACAGGATTCTGTTTATTAGATGTTCCTTCTAGCCCCCTCTATCCTCAAACACCCTCTGCTCCAACCCCCTTGCAATATCTTTTCCCTCTTGGCCATCACCTACAAAAAATGGTTCAGGCGGCACATCAAAATGCGCAGTGCTTGAATACCGGTAATCCAGCACATCACGAGCTGAATGTCCTAACCCTGGTTTACTAGCATAGCCAATATACGGTTTACCATTTTTTACACCCTCATATGTGATATGTGTAGCATTAGCAGGATTGACCGCCCACCCTAATGGATCTGACCAGACAAGTGGATTGCTTGCATATTGATAGAGGTTTATTCCTCCTAGTAGACTAATTGGATCCTGAGATATAAAACGCCCCACCTGCGAATCATAATATCGGAACGTGTTGTAGTACAGTCCAGATTCCGTATCAGAGTATTACCCTTGGAACCGCAAGTTTTGTTCAACTGTGTTGACTGCCAGCAGCTCTATCTCTCCCCAAGAACGATACTTTGCTTGCCAAACGATCTTTCCGTCGCTGTCCGTTAACTCCAACGGCGTACCAATCTGGTCAGTGTGGAAGTAGTAGATCTTCTCCTCTTCGCCCTCAACCTGATCGACCCGTGCCACCGGCGCATAGCTGCCCGGCTCGTACAGGTACAGGATGTTCTGCTCAGGCGTCTCCTCGCTCAGCATCCTCAAGCCTTGCCAAAGGAAGCGCTTCTGTTCGACTTCGCCGTTGATTTCCGCCTGCTTGGCCACCCGCCGCCCGAGGCTGTCGTAGCGGTAATGTCCTGTGCTTTCCAACTTGCCACTGACGTACGTTTCCGCCCGTACCAAGCGGTTTTCGCAGTCATAGGCAAAGTGCTGCAGCTTGCTATGCCCTGAGCGCTTCTCGATCAAGTTACCCCACGGATCGTAGCGATACTCCTGGTCCCGCCACTGTTTGATCCGGTTGTCCTTGACCTTGTCGAATTGGCGCGCGTTGAAATCCAGCCGGTTCGCAGCCGCGTCATAGCGGAATTCTTCGCTGCCCACCAGCGAGCCGGTATCGCGGCTACGCAACTGGCCGTTGGCTTCGTACTCGTACTTGATCTCGCCACGCAGTTTGTCCAACGTGCGCACCAGCTCCCCCGCCGGGTCGTACTGGTAACGACGGTGAATCGGGTTGTAGGCATGCTCGACCAGCAACGACGTGTTGATACCGGTGTTGTGCACCTGCGACAGCTTGTCGGCTGGCAAGGTCGAGGCAAACTGCCATGCTTTACGCCCCATGGCGTCATAACCAAAGCAACTAGTGAGCTTGCCCTGAGTACGGTAGACCTCGCGGTGCAAGTCGTCACGCTCCATGTCACTGATCACTTGGCCGTCTAGGCTCATCTGATGCAAATGCCCGCTGCCGTAATATAGGTGATTGATCTTTCGCCCATCCGGCAGGGTTAAAGTGATTAGATTATCGAGCGGATCGTACGCGTAACTAAGTGTGCCACTGGACGTAACTTCTTGTGTTAGCCTCCCCAGACTATCGTATGCACACTCTAACTTCTCTTTAGTTACCCCTGCCAGCCTGCCTGCACTTGTTGGCTCTCGACTGATGCTCAATAGTCGATCGACCTTGTCATAATCATATTCTTGCCGCGCGTCGCTCGAAGTTTTAGTAACAAGCCTACCAGCAACATCACGCTCAAAAATGATGGCCCGTTGTGGTCGTTCTCCATTTTCGCCATAGCCAATTTCATCCAGTCGCGTCAGGTGCCCACCGACGTTGTAGCTGAAGCGCCGTGTCAGGTTATCCACCCGCACCTCTTCAGTCAGCCGGTCCGATACGTCGTAAGCAAAGCTGTAGGTCGCATTGTTCTCGTTGATCAGCGCAGTCAGGCGCACGGCCTTGTCGTACTCGTAACGTACCCGCTGCCCCTTGGCATCCTGGCGGCTGCTGGGCAGGCCGCGGGCGGTGCGCATCAGGCGGGTGGTCTGGCCCTTGCCGTCGGTGTGGCTGAGTACCTGGCCGTTTCCGACGTGCCATCCGGATGGTGGATGCGCAGCACTTCGCCGTCCGGCTTACGTTCCAGCGTGGTGGTCTGGTTCAGCGCATCGGTCACTGCGACGAGATGCTGACGCTCGTCGTAGCGGTAATACGTGCTCTTGCCCGAGCAATCCTGGTAACGCTCGACCTGGGCCAGGGTGTTCCACCACAGGTACTTGGACTTGTAGGTCGCATCGATGATGGTGTGCGGCAGGCCGTCATCGCTGTTGAGGTACTCGGTCATCTGGCCGAGGGCATCGAATTCGGCGAGCAAGTTGCCCTTGTCGTCGTAACGCGCCCGCCAGGTGCTGCCGTCCGGGTAGCTGACCTGGGTCACCAGCGTGGTCAGGTGGTGGTATTCGTAGGCGATCTTGCGGCCCAGCGGGTCGGTTTCTCGATCAGCCGAGAGAATTCGTCTTACTTAAATGTCAGGTTTTGCTATCGGAAAGCTTAAACCGACGAAAACTTGAAGGCGAATAGCTCCATGTATCAAACAAAAAATTGAAAATGAGACGACTGAGACAAAGTTGGCAATCGCCTCTAAAGACTATTTATTAAAGAACACCAGTAACACCAAGCCTCTCTGAAAAGACACCGAGCCTTCAATCAGGCGTCAGACATAAGTCTTTTGCCACTTTTGCCCATGCTGCAAGTCCCGACCTGAAACCATATACACACCATCATCCACAACAAAGTTCAGTCGAAACACAGCAGCCAAGCCTTTCGCTTTCTTTATAACAACAGAAACCTTTTTTCCATCACTATCAATGACTTCCACTTGATCATTTGCCTCATCATACTCAGGATGCCTACCGCAAACCAAATTTTCCACCCTATCATAATTCCTTCCACCTTTAAGCACATATTGTCGAAAAATCTTCAAAAGATCCTTACGCATGGCTTCTTCAAGATCCGTTTCCGACAAGTCACTATCAAAGGCATCAATACTTTTTTGATAGTATGTCATCTCCCAATTATACATTTCACGCATAAATCCCTTCAGCGCCTTGCCAAACTCCTCACCCAGATCAGTTGCTGAATATTTTTCCATCTACAAGGTCCCCATTCCTGAATACATTATAAAGTACTTTTGTTGGCCTTGTGCCGCCGGCGCCGTACTTAAATACGAGCTCAACATCAACAGGCCCATTATCGAAGACATCTTTTGCGATTTGTTTTTCAAAATCCCTAAACAAGCCACGGTTGACTTTAGAAAGCTGAGGGAACACTCCATCCTTCCCCCCCGAACCGCCAAGAAGCTTGCCAATTATATGTCCAGCGTCATCATCCTGCTTGCCCAGCATACGGGCCCAAGCCCTTGAGGACTGATTGGTAGCTGTACCTGTTTTCAGGTCATTCTTCGTGATAGTAGCAGTTGCCCTCAAGGGTTGACCTGCTGCCCCCCTTGTCACATTGGTGTTGACACACCACCCTAGAGGATCAAGCCATCCGGTGGAGTTAGGAGCATAACTGTAAAGATTGAAACCGCCCAGTAGCCCAATAGGATCCTGAGTGGTAAATCGTGCCACCTCCGGGTCATAGTAACGGAAGGTGTTATAATGCAGCCCCGTTTCAACATCTCGGTATTGCCCTGGATACCTTAGATTCTGAGTGACCTTTTGGATCGTCAGGCTCTCAATTGTCCCCCACGAACGATACGTCGCCTGCCAGACAATCTTTCCGTCGCTATCCGTCAACTCCAGTGGCGTACCAATCTGATCCGTATGGAAGTAATAAAGCTTCTGCCCTTCCCCTTCCGCCTGATCAATCCGCGCCAACGGCGCGTAGCTCCCTGGTTCATACAGGTAAAGAATGCTCTGCCCAGGCGTCTCTTCACGCAGCATCCTCAAGCCTTGCCAGAGGAAGCGCTTATGTTCGACCTGCCCATCGATCTCAGCCTGCTTGGCCACCCGCCGCCCCAGACTGTCGTAGCGGTACCGCCCGGTGCTTTCCAGCTTGCCATTGACCACTGTTTCAGCCCGAACCAACCGGTTTTCGCAGTCATAGGCAAAGGTCTGCAGCTTGCCATGCCCCGAGCGCTTCTCGATCAGGTTGCCCCACGGATCGTAGCGGTACTCCTGATCGCGCCACTGCTTGATCCGGTTGTCCTTGACCTTGTCAAACTGCCGCGCATTGAAGTTCAGCCGGTTCGCCGCCGCGTCGTAGCGGAACTCTTCGCTGCCTACCAGCGAGCCGGTATCACGGCTGCGCAACTGGCCGTTGGCTTCGTATTCGTACTTGATCTCGCCCCGCAGCTTGTCGAGCGTGCGCACCAGTTCACCCGCTGGGTCGTACTGGTAACGACGGTGAATCGGGTTGTAGGCATGCTCCACCAGCAACGAGGTATTGATACCGGTGTTGTGTACCTGCGAGAGCTTGTCCGCTGGCAAGGTTGAGGCAAACTGCCAGGCCTTGCGCCCCATGGCGTCGTAGCCGAAGCAACTGGTGAGCTTGCCTTGAGTGCGGTAGACCTCGCGATGCAGGTCGTCGCGCTCCATGTCGCTGATCACCAGGCCGTCCAGGTTCAACTGGTGCAGATGCCCGCTGCCGTAGTACAGGTGGTTGACCTTGCGCCCATCCGGTAGCGTGAGCGTGGTCAGGTTGCTGAGTGGATCGTACTCGTAGCCCAAGGTGCCAGCGGGCGTGATTTCCTGCGTCAGCCGGCCCAGCAGGTCGTAGGCGTACTCCAGCTTTTCTTCGGTCACGCCCAGCTGCTTGCCGATACCACTTGGGTGGCGCTCAATGCTCAGCAACCGGTCACCGTCGTCATAGGTGAACTGCTGCTGTGCATCGCTATTGATCTTGGCGATCAAGCGGCCAATGGCATCACGCTCGAACAGCGTGTGCCGCTCTGGACGCTCGGCATTTTCGCCATAGCCAATCTCATCCAGTCGCGTCAGATGCCCACCGACGTTGTAGCTGAAGCGCCGGGTCAGGTTATCCACCCGCACCTCTTCAGTCAGCCGGTCCGACACGTCGTAGGCAAAGCTGTAGGTCGCATTGTTCTCGTTGATCAGCGCAGTCAGGCGCATGGCCTTGTCGTACTCGTAACGTACCCGCTGCCCCTTGGCATCCTGGCGGCTGCTGGGCAGGCCGCGGGCGGTGCGCATCAGGCGGGTGGTCTGGCCCTTGCCGTCGGTGTGGCTGAGTACCTGCCCGTAGACGTTGTAGGTGAAGGTTTCCGCCGTGCCATCCGGATGGTGGATGCGCAGCACTTCGCCGTCCGGCTTGCGTTCCAGCGTGGTGGTCTGGTTCAGCGCATCGGTCACTGCGACGAGATGCTGACGCTCGTCGTAGCGGTAATACGTGCTCTTGCCCGAGCAATCCTGGTAACGCTCGACCTGGGCCAGGGTGTTCCACCACAGGTACTTGGACTTGTAGGTCGCATCGATGATCGTGTGCGGCAGGCCGTCATCGCTGTTGAGGTATTCGGTCATCTGGCCGAGGGCATCGGTTTCGGCGAGCAGGTTGCCCTTGTCGTCGTAACGCGCCTGCCAGGTGCTGCCGTCCGGGTAGGTGACCTGGGTCACCAGCGTGGTCAGGTGGTGGTACTCGTAAACGGTCTTGCGCCCCAACGGGTCGGTTTCTTCGAGCAGGCGCGCGTATTCGTCGTAGGTGAACGCAAGCTGGTTACCGTCCGGCAAGCCCAGGCCGACCATGTTGCCGTGCTCGTCCAGCTCGATGGCGTAGCGTTCGCCACCGTAGTCACGGCTGGCGATCACGCGGTGGTCGGCGTTGTACTGCACTTCCAGTTCCCGGCCGAGCACGTCGGTGGCCCAGCTGGTACGGGCGTCGAGGTCGTAGCGGAAATGGTAGTGCTCACCGTCGCTGGTCCAGTGCTCGACCACGCGCGGCTTGCCGCCGAGGGTTTCCCAACGGTAGTGGCAGCCCAGGCCCAAGGCATTGCTGTGGGTCACCATCAGGCCTTCGGCGTAGCTGAAACTGCGTACGGTGTCGCCGTTGCGGTTGATCACCGCGCTCAGCTGGCCGTGTTCGTCGTAACGGTACTGGGTGAGCGTTTCGACCGCCTGGTTGTTGACCACGCGCTTGATGTCAGTCAGGCGGCCCAGCGGGTTGTCGTAGTGCAGGTGCACGCGGGTGCCGCCGGTGGTGCTGATGTCGGTCAAGGTGCCGTCGGGCGTGCGGGTGAAGTGCAGGAAGTGGCCGAGGGCGTTCTCGATACGCTGCAGCGGCACGTCGGTGTTGGTGTCTGGCACCTCACCGAAGTAGAAGAACAGGTTGTCGAGGGTCTGCAGGATGTAGTGGCCGCCTTCGGTGCACACCAGGTACACCTGTTCGTGCGGGTTGTAGATCCGTTCACCCGGTTGCAAGGTCACGAACGGGACTTCGCGGCCCTGGTTGTCGGTGAGGTAGATGAATGTGCCCTGGCGACGCAGGCTCTGCTCCCACGGCAGCACCCAGCCGCGACCAAGCACGCTGTCGACAGTCAGGTCGCTGGCGTAGAAGCGCGACCACTCGATCGGCATCAGGCCTGGCAGGCTGAAGTCGACTTCATCGGGGAGCAGTTTGCGGCCGGTGGTAAGGTCTACCGGGTTGCCGACCAGGCCGCCGATGGCCCTGCGGGCCACGGGTTCGACCACATAGCGGCTGGCCACCTCACCGGCGACGAAGCCGGCGGTGAACTTCAGGGCGCAGGGCATGATGGCTTTCATGCCGGCTTGGGTGCCGGCCTTGATCAACTGGGCGATACCGCCAGCAGCACCAGCGATGGCCATCAGCACATCCACGGTAGTGCGCAGCCATTCCGGGATTTCGTCGTCCACTGGCAGGTAGCGGTAGGTACCGCCGCCGATGATGACGTTGTCCGAACCACCGGAAATGGTCGCGCCGCAGGTCAGCTTGTCGCCCTTGCGCGCCGCCGCGACGCTGTTGATGAAGACGTTGGTCGAGCCTTCGGCAATTTGCACCGGCCCTGGGTGCTTGTCGCAGGCACCGATGCTTTTTTCGACGCGGGCGGCCTTGCGGCTGTTGATGAAGACGTTGGGTGAGGCAGTGGTTATCGTCCCTGAGGGGGACGAGAACATACTGCCTATCGCCTCTCCGGCGGCGGTCAGCAAGCTGCCTCCGATACCGGCTGCGAGGCCGGCCAGCAAGGCCACGCCGAACCCGCAGGTGAAGGTGGCGATGGCCACCGTGGCCACCAGTGCGATACCCAGGGCTGCCCCGATCAGGAAGCCCCCCAGCGCACTGGTGTGCGATATCTCGTCGCCGAACCTGGCCGCTTCGAACATGAGGGGTTACTCCTGTTCGCCGGGCTCGGCGTTGGTTGCGACCGGATTGCGTGGGGTGAAGCTGGCCAGCAGGTTGTCCCAGTCCTGGTTCTGCTGGGCACTGAAGTCGGCCTGTGCAGTGGTGGAGAAGATCAGGGCACGCCCGGGGCTGATGATGAAGGCGGCCTGACGCTGGTACAACGGGCGGCCCTGGTTCATGTAGTAGGCGTCGATCTGGATGCCGGCAATGGGGGCGGTAGCCGAGAGCGAGACGGCCTTGTTGCCCATGCGGGTGTAGCCGCGCAGCTTGGAGGTGAGCATCTTGACCTGGCGATCGACGTAGGCCTGTAGCGCTTCGTCCGGCAGCAAGATGTCACGCGAGATGGTGATGCTCAACGGTGCTGGAACACTGGCACCCAAGACGAACATGTTGACCGTACGGTCCTCGAAACCTGCCGGCAGCGCGATGCCGCCTTCCTGCAACTCGTAATCCATGCGATGAAAATTCCTGATAGCGAAAAAATCGGGTGTCAGCTCAGTGTGAAGCCATCGAGCATTCGGTCGAACTCGGCCAGCCACTGGCTCAGGCCCGGTTTGCTCGGGTCGATCACGCTGGAAATATCCAGCCATTGCAGCGACTCGCTGCCTGCGACAGGCACCAATGCACCGACCAGGCGACCGTGCCGGGGCTCATGGCCGGCATTGAAGTGGAAATCCAGGACCTTGGCCGGGTTGCCAGCCACGTGGCAGTCACGCTGACGAATCACGCGCAGTTGCGGGGTCAATTCGCGCAGGGCCTGGATCGCGGCCTCGAACAGCTGCTCCAAGGTCTGCCTGGAGCGCACATCACGGCGGCGGATGTTGAGGCTGACCGGCCCGCCTTCATGCTCGATGGTGGTCTGGATATCGCGAAAACGAAATCCGACCGGAAACTGCAGGTTGAAACCAGCGAAGGTGAAACCGCTGGCCACATCCTGCAATGCTGCCGGCACTGGTTCCTGCTCGAGAACAGGCTCGGGCACGTGGGCAGCTTCCGCCAGCTTGGCCAGCCGCGCAGCCTCCTCTTGCGCTTCGCGCTTGGCGGAGATGCGGTCGTAGATCGAGGGCTTGTACATGAACCTTGCCTCAGTCATTGATCCGCACTGCGGCGCCAGTGATCTGGGTGGTGTCGGTACTGGTGGTCACGATGACCTTGCCTTTGATCTCGATGCCTTCCGGGGTCAGCGTGATGCTGCTGTCGCCCACCTGCAGGATGATGTGCTGCTTGGCGGCCACCTGTATGAACTGGTTGTCGACCTGCAGGGTGTAAGAGCCTTCGGTCACTTGCACCACCGTGTCTTTCTTGACTGTTTCGGTGTGCGTACCACCAACAGTGATCGAGCGATTGTTCCCCACATCATGGGTCTCATCCAGCTCGATCTCGGTATCCATGTTGCGCTCGGCATGCATGATGATCTGCTCGGCGCCGGCCTTGTCCTCGAAGCGGAAGAAGTTGGCGGTACCGCCATCGCCCTTCATCGACCGGGTCAGGAAACCACTCTGGGTCTTGTTCGCCGGCAGCGACCATGGCGGTGTGTTGGTGCTGTTGTACAGACTGCCCATGATCAGCGGGCGGTCGGGGTTGCCGTCGAGGAACACCACCACCACTTCGTCACCGACCCGTGGGATCTGGATGCTGCCGAAGCCGCCGCTTGCGCCGGATTGGGCTGCACGGACCCAGCAGGAGCTCTCGTCATTGAATTCGCCATTGCGATCCCAGTGGAACTGAAGTTTTACTCGCCCCAGTTCATCGGTGTAGATCTCTTCGCCTGGTGGGCCGACGACAATAGCTGTCTGCGGCCCGCTGATTAAACCGCGAGGGGTGTTCAGGCTTGGCCGGAACGGGATTTTCCTGCGAATACATGTGAAGTTGTTCTGATAACCAGCCTGGCCGCTGCTGCTGTAGTTGTTCTGTCCCCAGTGCTTGACCGAGAGAATTAGAAACTGACGCTCTTCCTGGGGATCGTTGTCGTGATCATAGTGCTGCGAAAGTTCGAAGTAATAGCCAGGCTCCATTGCCCGACAATTACTCTTGCCGCTGAAGACCTTTCCCTGAACCTCCATGGCCTCGAGACGATGCCGTGCCTTGCGCATGCCTTCGTCAGCATCTGCATACCCGTAGAGGCCTTCGTAGTCGAAGACCTCTAACCGGCCTACCTCCCCCTGCTGATTTATCGACTCGAGCTGAACCAGGTGCGGATTGCCGGGTTGCTTGTAGTCGAAGGACTTGAGGGTCAGTTGTGTCGGCTGAAAACGACGACTGGAAGACCAGGCAGTAATGGAGTCATCGGTCTCAGTGACCGATGCACGGTGATAACGGATGACCGGTTGACCAGCAAGCTGCGTCAGAACGCTGCTATCGTCGCTGATGATCATTCGATGCCCTTCCTGACTGTGCTGGAAGGTAAAAAACAACCCTTCCTGCTCAAGCAGGCGCAAGACAAAGTTGAGGTCCGATTCCTGATACTGGGTACAGTAACTGATGGGCTTGAGCGGCTTGCTCAGCCGGAACTCGTGATCAGCCAGCGTCAAGTAGTAAGCGAAGACTTCTTTGACGATTTGTTCAGTCGTCTTGTCCTGAAAAATGCGCGAATCGCGACGACGACTGAGAATCCACAGCCAGGGAACAAGTTCTGCACTGTAGTTAGCCACCCCACCATCGGCGCCAGTATGAATGAAATCCGAAACATGAGCACTGATGTACTTCGTGCTACCATCCACCAACTCTATGCCCATTGTCACTTTCTTGCCTATGAGCTTCTTCAGCTCGATCCGGGCATCTTGGGACATGAGCTCAACGTTGAAGTGGAACAGCTCCGAAATCGCCTCATGGCCCGTGAAGCTGAGGAGCTGCAGCTCCTGCTCGGCAGGCAGAGGAGAATCGAATGTTATCAGGCGTCGATGCTGAGAAAGCATCTTCTCGAGGGCGTCCGTAATCATGTTCTTGCTCCCTGCACCAAGCTGAAAATCTTCTCATCAAAGCGTCACAGACGACTACTGTCAAATGGTGGCATTTGGCCACCCGCCAGCGTATACCCCTTGCCAAACAAGTGAAAACTACCCGAGACAGCGTACATAGCATCTACGTAGCGTGCCTCTCGGGCGGCTATTCTGAGATTGATCGAAGGTTCCCTGCTGAGAAAATGCTACAAATGATAGCAATATGCCTCTTTGACTTTCAGCTCAAGCAAAGGCACCTTACCGTCCTGAAATGCGCCCCAATCAAGGCAGATGACACAGGAAGTGGACAATGGGTTTGAATAGCTCCCAGCTTACTCAGCTAGACAGGCAAATGGATGAAAACCGCACAGAACTGGTAATCATGAGCCGTGAGGACGCAGTTCACCTGGCCGCCTCCAACGAGAGGCGACAGAGCCCATGCATCCCCTTGAAAGTGTGTTCCCGGTCACAAAATTGGATGTTGGATGGTATACGGGGGGCGACCCAGCCAGTGTACAACGACAGTATTCACCGCTTGGTAAATACTAGCTGGGGCTCCCCAGTGCTTTTGGCTGTCAATGATACCTATGATCTTACATTGCTATTACGGAACATCGGGGGCTTCGGCACTCAGATTCGTTACAGTACTTACAGAGGCCAACAATATGTAATTTTGACGGGGCGTCCTGGTCTTCGGCAGATACTTAGGGGAACCCGGTACGGCATTCGCAACGCACAACTTGTCGAATTTGGTATCGGGCAATACGGTATCCGAGGTTCTTCCCTTGCGGGGTTCAGGCTCTCATGCTATGTGGCCGTCGGTATTGAGGTGCTTGAGTGGTTTTTTAGCGATGAAGCCACAGTGGCAGATCTTTTGGGTGGGGTATTTGTTGAGCTTGTAAAAGCGGGCATAGGATCGGCTATTGGCTATGCGGTTGCCACACTGGTCGCCGGCGTTGCGGCTAGCGCAGCAATGCCTTTAGTTGCGGGAGCGGCGATGATTTTCGTTGTAGGCATTGCCCTCAATGCGATTGACAACGAAATGGAGATAAAAGCGACTGTCAAAGCCAGCTTGAATTATGCCGTCGAGCATGTGCAACTAATAACTGAAAAAATTCAGTCAATAGACACGCGCACCCTCGAACGCTATAAAAACGATGTCATCAACAGCGTAACCGATGCCGTAATTGACACCGCCGTCGACGAAGCGAAATCATGGCTGCTCGACAAGATCCCCTCCCGCCTTATCCCAAGCACTCCAGACTTTAACTGGCCAAAAGCGCCTAACCTCCCTCGTCTTCCGAACTTCAATCTTCCTAAGTTTTGAGCAGGCAACAATGACAGTTAGTACCCTTTCTTTTGAATCCATCAAATTCAGACTACTCGCTGCACTGACGCTTCTGATCTGCGCTGGCGCCGGCCTATTTTCCATTTATTGGCTAATTGCACACGTGTTGCCAATTTACGGAAAGCTTTGGCGCCAGGCCTCTGCCATCGAAGTCCCTTATATGGCTTTTGGCTTGCTCATGGCGCCACCCGTTATGCTCGCTTGCACCGTTGCCAGCGCATTCGCAATATGCACAGGTAAAAGATTCGCGCCAACCAGTAAATCTGGTCTTGCCAAATTCCAGACCTGCATGCTGAAAACCTCTGTCTACTCATTGATTGTTGTCGCCCCTCTAGTGGCCATCATCACAACAGTGGCACTCAACACACTAGACTATACAATCTGCCCTCAATTGAGAAAATCTGGCTCGGCCTGGCAGACCTATTGGGTAAGCCACCCTGGTTTCTGCTTCATCCCTGACAGCTATACAGAAAACAAATGGCCCTGCAAAAATGCAGACGGTAAGAAGTTGTGCATCAATATGGATGAATAATTTTCCTCTCATGCCCAATCGCTGACGTAGCAGCCAGGAAACAGCCGCCAGCTTCTTCAAAACGCAGGGTTACAAACCTGACGACTACGAAGGCTACATGAACGGCCTGGGTTTCACTCAACCAGCCGACACGGAAACTATCAACCGTGGCAATACACTTTGGCAGTTCCAGGTGCCCGGCGGCCGGCAAGGCATGTGGTACTCTCCTACCCCAGACGTGGTGCCAGGGCAACTGGGGATCAACCCGCTTGGCCAAATCTACAAAACCGAAACCATCGTGCCCAAGATCGTGAACGTCTACCAGAGCACTGAGAAGGTCACGCTGCTGAGGAGCACCTCGGCACCGGTATTGGATACCTGGTCCGTTCCTTCCCAGCCCTATAACGCCATTGGCGGTGCTCGGCAGATGACCTCTGGCCAACGCGAGCTCTTCAAACTGATAACACCAGGTGCATTATGAAACCCACAACCCCCCTCGGCTATGTACAGAAGGCTATCGATATCACCGCGCAGCGGAACAAGGCCTGTCCCGCTTACCCCATTTATGGGATGCTACTTAATCAACTTGACTATGTGAAAGCCGTGTTCGAAGGGCGCGAGCAAGATAAATCGAAACTCCACCAACTCAGTATCGGTGCCATTGCCTCGAAAGAATTCGAAGAAAATGACCCCGAGTTGGCCAGAGCACTGAAAGACGCCTATTACGTCGCCATCCAGTCGGCTCGTGGCCTCAAAATTCAACTGCCCGATTGATTGCCGACGCTCGATCAGGCCAGCCACTGAACATCGAGCGCAGTCACTGACGAAAGCTATAGACCCTACACTCAGCAGGCTGAGCCACGATGGACATTTACGCACTCCGGCAAAAATCGAAAGCGCTGCGTGTCATCATTGACCGGCTGAAGTCACACGACCCGGCCGCCATGAAGTTGAGTGTAGAGCTGACGCTCTTGTTGAACGCGGCAAAGCAGCAGCGGATCCGCACCCCGACGGAATGGCGCGACATCCCCGGAAGCTATCTGTTCACCGAAGAAGGGCTGCAGCAGTATGCCGATCTCGAGCACGCCTTCGCCGAGTTTCGCATCGAGCAGTCCGGGGGCGAGTCCCCTACCCTGCGCAAGCTCAAGGCGCGCATGGGGGAGAAGCCCTCCCAAGGATGATGGGCGGGCAGCCTTGCCATCTTTTCATGAGTTCAATCCATTTGATCAATCAGACGCAGAGCGCCAATCGTGCCTAATCTGAGCGTCTTGACCAGAGTAAGGGATCCATCATCCCCACATTCCAAGCGTCCACCTGATGCCCGATGCTGCGCTCCCGAT
>NZ_JYKS01000006.1 GCF_000935045.1 Pseudomonas sp. 10-1B | reverse complement strand
GCATCGAGTTGGGGAAGTCCGAGTCCCAGCCGCCGGTGCCGAAGCCAACCTGGCCGAACACTTCACGGTGCTGGAAGCTCAGTTTGGCGAACGAGCGCGAGGTGGCGACGAAATCGTAGAAGGTGCGGTCGTCCCACAGTGGTACCAGCTTGTTCCACAGTTCTTTTAGCCGGGGTACGTCACGGTCGCGGATGGCCTGCTGGATGTCGGCGAACTGGGCACCGCTTTCCAGCGCGTCGGCCCAGGCGTCAGCCACTTCGTGGAACAGCTGGGGCAGGTCGGTGGGCTTTTCGGCGTAGTAGGTCTGGCCTTCCAGGTCGATCACCGTGCTACCCGAGGCCGGGGTCAGCGGGTTGGGGAAGGGTTTGGTCTCCAGGCCCAGCTTGTCCACATAGTGGTAGAAGGCAGTGGACGATACCGGGAAACGCATGCCACCCAGTTCGGCGATGACCCCGTCGGTGCCGTTGAAGGGCTGCGAGCGCAGCCGGCCACCCAGCTTGGAGGCCTCGTACACCACTGGCTTGAGGCCCAGCTTCATCAACTCGTAGGCGGCCACCAGGCCGGCGATACCGGCACCCACGATCGCCACTTCCTCACCATGGTGTTCAGCCGGGATGCTGCCCAGGCCTGCGGGGTGTTCCAGCCAGTCGTCGAAGGCGAAGGGGAAGTCCGGGCCGAAGATGGTGATGGGCTTTTTGCCGTCGGCGGGGTGGCGGTTTTTCTTGTTCATGAAGTGACCTTGCCAGAGAGGCTGCGCGGGGGAGCGGAGCCTGAGTATAGGAGATGCCTGGGGGGCATTTTAGGGAATGGCAGGTTCGTTATTAAGGTTCAGAGTGTTGTCTTAATGTCGATTTTTTCGTCGAAATGAGAAAATAACAAGATATTTTGACGATCTGGAGGCAGTGATTGTCAAGACAAACGCCGGGTACTGTGGGAGCGGGCGAGCCCGCGAAGAAGTCGGCGCGGTATATGGCACGGGCTGCGCCCGTGTTCGCGGGCACGCCCGCTCCCACAGGGGGCCGTGAAGTGCATGAGAGCAGGTGTGTTCAGACTGTTCCTACACCCATGGTTTGAAATAAAGAATTACCCTACGCCCGCTATAGCCGCGGTCTGGCTGCGTGGAAAACTCCCCGGCGTTACCTTCACTGGGTCGCCATTGTTAGGGCGACTGGGTGTGAGAACCCAGCTTCCAACTTCGCACCAAGGCTATGTCATGGCAGCCGTGCGCGGGCAGGCTTTGGCCTGGCCGGATTTCCAAGTTGGCCGGTTTCTCACCCCGTGCATGGCTGCCACCTATTTCCCGTGAGAAGGAGTTGGTAGGCGGTTTCCTCAAATCAATTTGGAAATTGCATCATGAAGAAAACTGATTCCGACCAACCCGAAAAACTGAAACCCACCGCCGAAAAGCTCTTCTGCAACTGCGAATCCAGCCACCCGCCGCTATTCGCCATACGCCCCGGCATCGACGCCGCAGACGCCCTGGTCCACGCCTGCCTGCTGGCTCGTGGTCTCAATCAGATCGCCACCGACTACGCCCAACATCACGCCCCCGAACGCAGCCGTGACATCGTCTGGTCAATGCAGCATTCCGCCGAAAGCCTGTCGGCAATCCTGGAGGGCCTGCTCGACGGCCAGGAAGCCTGACCGCCAGCCAGCTCAGAGCGGCTGCCCGCGGTCCACCTTGCTGCTGAGAATGATCGACGTGGTGGTTTTCTCCACGCCGTCGACACTACCGATCTGGTCGAGCAACTGGTCCAGTTGCTCGGGCGAATCGGTGCGCAGCCAGGCCACATAGTCGAACTCGCCGCTCACCGCGCAAAGCTGCTGCACCTGGCCCATGGCACTCAGGCGCCGCACCACCTCTTTGCCGCAGCGCGGCTGCACCTTGATCCCTACATACGCCTGCAGCCCGCCGCCGATCACGCTCTGGCCCAGGCGCACGCCATAGCCGGAGATGACCTTGTTCTTCTCCAGCCGCTCCAGGCGCGAATTGACAGTGGTGCGGGCGATGCCCAGCTGGCGGGCGAGGGTGGCGACGCTTTCACGGGCGTTGATTTGCAACAGGGCGATCAGCTGGCGATCGATTTCATCCAGCGTGATGGAGCGGGAGTCCGACATGGCGAGTCTCTACGGTTGGCCCGCTAGCCTAGCCAGCCAGTGCCAATCAGGGCAAGGGCAGTCACAGATGGCCCTGCGACGCGATCCCCTGTAGGAGCGGCCTTGCGTCGCGAAAGGGCTGCAAAGCAGCCCCAGCATTATCAGCATCGCCGCTGAAATCCCGGGGCCGCTTTGCGGCCCTTTCGCGACACAAGGCCGCTCCTACAACGACCGCGCTGGCCCGATGGCTTTACCTTCGGCATGATGAACCGCTAGTCCAACGAGTACCCTCGCGTGAACCTCGACCACCTGCTCGAATGCTGGCGACTGGAAGTCTCCAACAAGAAAAGGTCCGGACGCCGCATCAGCCTGTTGTTCAACGTGCTGCGCCGCGCACGCAAGGACAACAAGCTGCGTTTTCTCTTCGCCTTCCGCCTGGCCCAGTACTTCGACGCCCGCGGCGGCCTGGCCCGGCGTTACGCCCGACGCATGCAGCAGCGGCTCAATCTCAAGTATGCCGTGGACATCGACATCGGCGCACAGATCGCTCCCGGTCTGCGCATCGCGCACCTGCCAGGGGTGGTGATTACCCGGCATGTGCGCATCGGACGCAATTTCTTCGTTCGCCAGAACTGCTCTATCGGCATCAAGACCCTGGGGTTGGAGGAATACGCGCTGCGCATTGGCGACAATGTGAGCATGGGCGCTAACAGCTGCATCGTCGCTGACCGTATTGACATTGGCGATGACGTGGTGATTGGCGCGATGTCGCTGGTTACGCGGGATATTCCGGCTGGTATGACGTTTTACAACCAGCGGCAGATCGAGATGCGGCCGAGGGGGCAGCAGGGGATCACAAAATCTAACGATTAAGCCCTGCTGTATTTGGAGCTTGCTGCCGACAACCTGCGCGCACGGGCGGTGGAGCAGGCTGGGGAGTGTTCACATGAGCTTGTTTGGAACTGGATGGCCAAGCATGGGCTGACCTTGGACCGCGCAGCTCAGGAGTTGGGGCTGAGCAGGCGCATGTTGGCCTATTACCGTAGTCGCGAAAAACCCGTGCCGAAGACGGTCGCGCTAGCCATGAGACCATGAATGCTGCGCGGGTAGCCGAATGCCATCATTTATCGGACAATAATCGGATCCAGTCCCTACACCTGGCAGGCCCATGGGGATTGGGCATATTGGATAAATAATGGAGCGTTACTCGGTATGCCTAAAAGCAAGGATCTTAGCCAGCTGAAAATTGACGGTGTTTTCTGTATAAGCCTCAAGGAACGCACAGATCGCCGTGAGCTGCTGGAAAAGGAATTTGAAGGTAGTGGTTTGCATATTGAGTTTCTGGTAGTTGAACGCGATAGCGGGAACTCAGAGCGCGGGTGCTTCGACTCCCACGTCAAATGTGCGACGCTAGCGATGGAGCGTAACTATCAACGCGTTCTCATCCTCGAGGACGATGCAACACTGATGGAGTTCGAACCGGTCCAAGTGCAACAGATCAATTCGTTCATGAATCGTTGCGACCCTGAACAGCTCTATCTAGGGGCGAATCTCGGAAAGGTCTGGCTCACCTGGAGCAAAGGGATCGCAAGGGTTCGAGCCAAGGGGACTCACGCTTACATCCTTACTCGCAAGGGGTGCCAGCATTTGCTGCGCCACGCCCCCTACTCTGGTGTGGCGATTGATAAAGTGTACTCAAAGCACTTCAAATCCTATATGTCCTTCCCAATGCTGAGCCAGCAGCAACCTGAAGAAGTAGTCGCAAGTGATGTACTTGCCGCCCGGTCGACTGACGGCACATTTCCCGATGCAAAATTCTGGAAGGAAAACTGGCGCAAACAATACACCCAGGCATTTAAGAATATTGGGAAAACAGTGCTGTATCGCGATATGTGATTAGCGCATTGCCATACGCTATAGAGATAAAGATGGTGAGCAGGAGGAGAAGGGAAATATCACACAAGGACAGGAACCAGCCCCTTCAGGACACGGCTGAGAGTTTCGCCAGACAACTGTCTATGCAAACCCTATCATTCGTCAGCTCACTGCTAGTCCTGCTGGTTTGGGTGCCGCTCATGTTTTCCGATTGGCTTTGGTCCGATGTGTTGACGCACAAGAAATAATGTGAAAAGCCCTGGATTTTCCAGGGCCTTTTTATTGAGTGCCTTCATCTTCGTGGCTATCGATAAGGTTGAATTACCTGCAACGCTGAATGCTCCCGCGTTGTTTGGCGGCAGGCGAGACCCTGGCGCACCATGAAACCCCGCACACCGTTGCCGGTGGCGGGGTCTGGGAGGCCAAGGAGACTTGGGCTACAGGTCCAGTGACTGCACCGGGATACCCAGTGCCGTGGCAATCTTCTCGCGTGTAGCCTTGCGCGGGCGCTCGGCAGCCTCCTGCTGGGCATAGGCGGACTGGGAGATTCCCAGGCGTTCAGCCACCTCCGCCTGAGTCAGATCCAGGTGCCTACGCCAGGCAGCTATTGCGGTCATTCCCTCTTTCACCATGTACCCTACGACCTCGTTAGGCACCAGGTCGTCTTGGGGGCGACTGGCAATATAGTCGGCGTAAGGCACCACAACAAAGGCGGGGCGGCCATCCGCCCCGTTGATGATCTGTACGTTAGTAGGTCTGTTCATCGCGTTTCTTGACCTCCTCGATGTTGACGATCTTCACGCCGCCATCCCAATCGAACAGGATGCGGTAGTTCCCTACGCGAAGCCTGTAGCCGTACTGGTGATTGATTAACGTCTTGATGTTCTGAACGTTCGGCATGTGAGCCAGTGCTTGGGCTGCATCGTAGATCTTGGGCTGATCAGCCTTATTGACCTTCCTGAGCTGCTTCACCGCTTTGCGTGACCAGTTGATCGTGTTCATGTTCGACCCGTTTCAATAAGCAAATTATAAGCATTGTATAAGCATTTGCAAGCCGAAATAGGGGCGACAAAAAGGGCGCCGATTGGCACCCTCGTCTTATGCGGTGATGGATTCGAGCTGCATCCCCAAAGCCTTGGCGGTGGTGAATGTTCCCAAGTTGCTGGGCGTAGGGCTGGTTCCGTGGACGTGACCAGCCAGTGGACTTTGTGAACCGTCCATTTGCTAGCCATCAGAAAGACAGAAGCCGCGTAATACGCGGCTTCAAGGTTGGTGGGCCCACACGGACTCGAACCGTGGACCAAAGGATTATGAGTCCTCTGCTCTAACCGACTGAGCTATAGGCCCTCAGTAAGTGGCCCGGATTATAACGAGGGTTTCGCACCTGTGCCATCCGAAAGATCGGATAGTGCTATGCGAAGAAACGTTGCCGCGAATTCTTCCGGCGGCAGGGGCAGGCTGACGATGTAGCCTTGGATCTGTTCACAGCCTTCGGCCGCCAGGAAGCGTTGCTGGGCCTGGTTTTCCACGCCTTCGGCAATGATGGTCAGTTGCATGCTGCGGCCCAGGGCGATGATCGCGCGGGCGATGGCGGCGTCGTGAGGGTCGTCGGGCAGGCCGCGGATGAACGACTTGTCGATCTTGAGAATGTCCAGCGGCAGGCGCTTGAGGTAGCTCAGCGATGAATAGCCGGTGCCGAAGTCGTCGATAGCCAGTTGCACGCCCAGTTTTTTCAGTTGGTACAGCACGGCCAGGGCCTCTTCGGCCTGGCTCATGATGAAGTTTTCGGTGATTTCCAGCTGCAGGTCGCCAGCCTTGAGTTGGTAGTGCTTGAGCAACTGTTCGATGCGCCGGGCCAGGTGTGGGTGGCGTAGCTGGGCGCCTGCGAGGTTGATCGACAGTGGGCCGAAGGGTTCGTAGTGCAACTTCCAGAGCTGCATCTGCCGGCAGGCTTGTTCCAGTACCCAGTCACCGAGCTGGAGGATGGTGCCGTTCTCTTCCGCCAGGTGGATGAAGTGCTCCGGTGGCACTTCACCAAAGGTTGGGTGGCTCCAGCGTACCAGCGCTTCGGCGCCGACCAGGCTCTGGGTCTTGAGGCTTAGCTTGGGCTGGAAGCACAAGCTCATCTCGTTGCGTTCAATGGCGCGGCGCAGTTCGTGTTCCAGGGCGATGCGCTCGCTGGCCTGGGCGGTAAGGTCGCGGGTGTAGGCTTCGACGCGGTTGCGGCCCTTGGCCTTGGAGCGGTACATGGCTGCGTCGGCGTTGCGGATCAGTGTGGAAACGTCGGTGCCGTCCTGTGGATAAAGGCTGATACCGATACTGGCGCTGGTGAAGAACTCGTGCTCGCCGGCCTGGAACGGCGCGTTGAAACAGGCCAGCAGCTTGTTGGCGATGGTGCTGGCGTCAGTGGGCTTGTGCAGGCCGGGCAGCAGGATGATGAACTCGTCGCCACCCAGGCGGGCCACGGTGTCGACGTCACGTACCTGCTCCTTCAGGCGCTGGGCGATGCCTTTGAGCAGCAGGTCGCCGACTGGGTGGCCGAGGCTGTCGTTGATGTGCTTGAAGCGGTCGAGGTCGAGGAACAGCACCGCGCCCTGGCGGTTCGACAGCTGTGTACAGGTGAGCACAGCTTGCAGGCGGCTCTCGAACAGGGTGCGGTTGGGCAGGCCGGTGAGCGGGTCGTGGTGGGCCTGGTAGTCGAGCTTGGCCTGGGCGTGCTTGAGGCTGGAAATGTCGGCGAACACGGCGACGAAGTGGGTGACCTCGCGCTCGCTGTTGCGCACGGCACTGATGGTCAGCCAGCTGGGGTACAGCTCGCCGTCCTTGCGTTTGTTGTAGATCTCGCCCTGCCAGTGGCCTTCATCGGTCAGCTGGTGCCACATGGCCGCATAGAACGCGCTGTCGTGCTGGCCGGAAGCGAACAGGCGTGGGGTCTGGCCGAGGGCTTCGAGCTCGCTGTAGCCGGTGATTTCGCTGAAGGCGCGGTTGACGGCAGTGATGCGCTGGTCGATGTCGGTGATCAGCACGCCCTCGGCGGTGTTCTCGAACACGGTGGCGGCCAGTTGCAGTTTTTCCTGCATCAGATGGCGCTCGGTGATATCGCGGGCGATGGTCAGCATGCAGTCGATGCCGGCAATCGGCAAGGGCCGTGCGGAGAGCTCGCAGAGGCGTATCTGCCCATCGCTGCGGCGGATGTGGCAGGTGAAATCGCGCACGAAACCGTCGCGGTTGAGCTGGTCGACCAGGCGCTTGCGTTCGTTGAGGTCGACCCAGATGCCCAGGTCCAGCGAGGTCTGGTCGATGGTCGGGTTGAGGTCGTAGCCGGTGAGGCGGCAAAAGCCTTCGTTCACTTCAAGCAGCAAACCGTCGCTCTGGCGCGACAGCAGCAGGCCGTCGGGCGAGGCGTGGAAGGCTTTGGCAAACTTTTCTTCCGAGGTTTGCAGCTGCTGCTGGGTTTCCTTGAGCTGGCTGATGTCGCGTACCGCCACCACCAGAGCGGGGGTGCCGTCGAGCTCGAAGGTTTCAGCCGAGGTCAAGCCGGTGAACAGCTGGCCGTTGCTGCGGCGGAAGCTCATTTCCAGGTTGCGGATGCCGCCCTGGTGCAGGCGTTCGAGTAGCTGTGGGCCGCAGCCTTCGACGCCCCACAGGCCCAGGTCGGTGGCGGTACGGCCGATCACCTGGCCCGGGGCCAGGCCGATCTGCTCTTCGAAGGCTTCGTTCACCTCCAGCAGGCAGCCGTCGCTGTGCCGGGCGATCAGCAGGATATCGGGGCACTGCTGGAACACCGAGGCGAACTTTTGCTCCGACAGGCGCAGGGCGTCTTCGGTGCGCTTGGTTTCGCTGATGTCGATCATCAGCCCACGCATCACCGGTTGGTGGCCATGCTCGATCATGCTGACGATATTGCGTACCCACAGTGGCTGACCATCGGCCCGGATCACTCGGTAGTCCAGGCTGTGGTCACGCCCAGCCGCGGTCTCGCTGTCGCAGTAGGCCTGGGCCCAGAGTGCATCCTCCGGATGCAGGATGCTGCGCCAGAAACCGGGCTTGAGCCATTCGCTCAGTGAGTAGCCGAGCAGGTCTTCGGCATGCGGTGAGACGTAGCTGTAGGTGAAGTCATTGGCGTCGGCCTCCCAGGCAATGGCTGACAGGCTCTCGACCAAGCCACGGTAGTGGTATTCACTGCTGCGCAGCTCCTGTTCAAGGGCTATGCGCCGGGAAATTTCCGAGCTGAGCCGGCGGTTGATGCGGATGACCACGGCCAGTACTGCCATCAGCAACAGCACGGCTGGCAGGCCATAGACCAGCATGTCGGACCAGAACATCCGTTGGTCGACCACATTGCCCACCCAGCGCTGCTGGATCTGGCTGACCTCGCTGCTGCTCATGTCGGCTATCACTTTGTCGAGGATACCGACCAGCACCTTCTTGTCACGCGGCGTGGCCATGGCCAGTTGATAGCGGTAGGGCGTTTCACCACTGACATACAGGCCATCGAGCTTGAGCTGGCGCAGGCTCCAGATGCTCGAAGCCAGGTCGCCGACCACTGCGTCCACTTCGTCGGTAGCCAAGGCCTGTAGTGTGGAGCTGACATTGGGCAGTGCCACCAGATTGAGGTCTGGGTGCTGGGTGCGCAGCAGCTCGTGCGGGGCGTAGTTTTCGACCACGGCGATCTTCAGGCCGTACAGGTCGTTGAGGTTGCGCGGCTGCGCCCCGCCTTTGTGGGCGAGAATGACGATGGGAAAGTCGAGGTACGGGCGGGTGAAGGCCAGATAGCCCTGGCGCTCGGGGGTGGACATGATGCCGGGCAGCAGGTCGATGCGGCTTTCGCGTGCCTGCGCCAGTACCTCGGTCCAGTTGCTGGGTTCGACCGGTTGGAGCGTCACGCCCAGGCGTTGCTGGATCGTGGCGATGTAATCGGCGGCCAATCCCTGGTATCGGCCCTCCTGGTCGCGGAACTCGAACGGTGGCCAAGAGGCATCTATGCCCAGGTTCAACTGCGGGTGGGCAGCCAACCAGGCTTTCTCCTCGTCTGTCAGGGTCAGGGCGCCGGCCGTTGTGTTCCACAAAACCAGGAGCAGCAACAGAATGGCCGGCATCAGGGGCATAGCGGCCTCGCATTCAGGGGGTCTGAATCGAGTGTAGACGGGCATTGCTGCAGGTGTGCGGTGGAGGACGAGGTCTTTTGTCAGATACAACAGGGCCTTGGAGGTGTGTGGCTGTTATATCTGACCAGAGGCCTGTGCTGTACTTGTGGGAGCGGGCGTGCCCGCGAAACCGGCGCCGCGGAGGATGGCACCGGCTGTGCCGGTGTTCGCGGGCAAGCCCGCTCCTACAAGGGGCGCAATTGTTTCAACTGGCGGAAATGAAAAACCCCGGCCTGGGCCGGGGTTTTGTCATCACTCGTCGAGGAAGGAGCGCAGGTGCTCGCTGCGAGTCGGGTGGCGCAGTTTGCGCAACGCCTTCGCTTCGATCTGACGGATCCGCTCACGGGTCACGTCAAACTGCTTGCCCACCTCTTCGAGGGTATGGTCGGTGTTCATGTCGATACCGAAACGCATGCGCAGCACCTTGGCTTCGCGTGCGGTCAGGCCCGAGAGCACGTCACGGGTGGCTTCCTTGAGGCTTTCGACCGTGGCCACGTCGATCGGGGACTGCATGGTCGAGTCCTCGATGAAGTCGCCCAGGTGCGAATCTTCGTCGTCACCGATCGGGGTTTCCATGGAGATCGGCTCTTTGGCGATCTTCAGTACCTTGCGGATCTTGTCCTCAGGCATTTCCATGCGCTCGCCCAGCTCTTCCGGGGTCGGTTCGCGACCCATTTCCTGCAGCATCTGCCGGGAAATACGGTTGAGCTTGTTGATCGTCTCGATCATGTGCACCGGAATACGGATGGTGCGTGCCTGGTCGGCGATCGAACGGGTGATCGCCTGGCGGATCCACCAGGTGGCATAGGTCGAGAACTTATAGCCGCGACGGTATTCGAACTTGTCCACCGCTTTCATCAAACCGATGTTGCCTTCCTGGATCAGGTCGAGGAATTGCAGGCCACGGTTGGTGTACTTCTTGGCGATGGAGATCACCAGACGCAGGTTCGCCTCGACCATTTCTTTCTTGGCGCGGCGGGCCTTGGCTTCACCGATCGACATGCGACGGTTGATTTCCTTGATCTCGGCAACGGTCAGGCCGGTTTCGCTCTCAAGGTCGATCAGCTTCTGCTGGCAAGCGACAATGGCAGCGTCCTTTTCACCCAGGGCGGCAGCCCACTTGGTGTTGCGCTTGGCCAGGTCACCGCTCCAGGTCTGGTCGGTTTCGTTGCTCGGGAACATGCGCAGGAAGTCGGCGCGAGGCATGCGAGCGTCACGTACGCACAGCTGCATGATGGCGCGTTCTTGCTGGCGCAGACGGCTCAGGGCATCACGAACACGCTCGACCAGCACTTCGAACTGCTTGGGTACCAGCTTGATCGGCATGAACAGGTCGGCCAGGGCCTGAAGGGCCTCGATGCTTTCCTTGTGGCCACGGCCGTTCTTCTTCAGGACCTTGTTGGTCGCCTGAAGCTGGTCGGAGACCGCACCGAAACGCTGGCGGGCAACTTCCGGGTCCGGGCCGCTCTCGGTCTCTTCCTCGTCGTCACCGCTTTCGGACTCTTCTTCTTCGTCGTCGGACTCTTCCTTCGCGGCAGCGGCCTTGGAGCCGGGGATCGGCACTTCCTCGGTCGGCGCGGCGATGTTGTCGTCAGGGTCGATATAACCGCTGAGGACGTCGGACAGACGGCCACCTTCGCTGGTGACGCGGTCGTATTCGCCGAGAATGTAGTCGACAGTGCCCGGGAAGTGGGCGATGGCGCCCATGACTTCACGGATGCCTTCCTCGATACGCTTGGCGATTTCGATTTCGCCTTCGCGGGTCAGCAGCTCGACGGTACCCATTTCGCGCATGTACATGCGCACCGGGTCGGTCGTGCGGCCGATATCGGTTTCAACTGCCGCCAACGCAGCAGCGGCTTCTTCGGCCGCGGCTTCGTCGGTGTCGGCTTCCGCCAACAGAAGGGCATCCGCATCCGGAGCACTCTCGAATACGTTGATCCCCATGTCGTTGATCATGCGGATGATGTCTTCCACCTGTTCCGGATCTGAAATATCCTCAGGCAGGTGGTCGTTGACCTCCGCGTAAGTCAGGTAGCCCTGCTCACGACCGCGGGTGATCAACTCTTTGATACGAGACTGCTGTTGCGCTTTTCCGGACATAACACCCTATCCACTGAAGGTCTTGGCGGGCAAAAAACAAGCCGAGGATTATACCCGAGCATGGGCCTCACGCGCCAGATGAGGTCGGCGTTTGTGCGGGAACATTCCGGCTCAGCAGGGCGAGGAGCTGAGTTTTTTCCTCGCTGGTCAATTCGCTTTGACGTGATTTCCTGAGCAGTTGTTCCAGGCTGCGCTCGCGTTGGCGGGCGGACAAGCTAGTTATAGTGTCGAAAAACTGTTGTTCAAGGTTGTCGGCCACGATCAGCCATTCCTTTTCTGCCAGTGCCCGTAGCAGGCGGCCTTGTTCGGTGCCATGCCAACGTGCGATCAGCTGCATTGAGCTTAGCCCAGGATTTTTCTGCGCGGCTTCGATCAGTGCCACCAGCAGTTGGCTATACAGGTGGTCTTCGTCGGCGAAGTGGCTGGCATCTTCTACCTTGCCGGCCAGCAGCGGGTGGTGCAGCAAGGTGCGCAGGGCGGCCAGGGTGGGCGGCTCGACCGGCGCCGGCACGCGCGGTGGCGCTTCGTCACGCTGCTGCCAAGGCTTGCCGCCCTTGCGGTTCTTGTCCCAGGGCTTGTCGCTCCACTGTTTCTTGCCACCCCCCTTGTTCGGCTTCCACTCCTGTTCCTGATGAACGGGGGCATAGTCGTGCTGCGGCATGTCGCCGTAGTCGGGGGTGTAGCTGGCCATGGCATCGTAGTCGTAGCCAGGGTCGTAGTCCGGCACGTTACTGGCCGCTGGAGCTTGTTGCGCCAGCTGCTCGACCTGCTGTGGGTCCAGGCCGGTGATTTCTCTCAGGCGGTTGCGCATCAACTGGCGCAGGTTGGCCCCGGGGATCTTTTCGATCAGCGGTGCGGCCAGGGTCGCCATGTGCGCCTTGCCTTCCAGTGAGCGTGGGTCGGCTTCAACGCCCAGTTGCTCGAAGAAGTAGTCGGCCAGCGGCTGGGCGTGCTGGTTGATGCGGGCCCTGAAGGCGTCGGTGCCCTCGGCGCGTACCAGGCTGTCCGGGTCTTCGCCCTCGGGCAGGAACAGGAAGCGCGCGCGGCGGCCATCCTGCAGGTTCGACAAGGTCGACTCCAGGGCGCGCCAGGCGGCCTTGCGCCCGGCCTGGTCGCCGTCGAAGCAGAACAGCACGCTGGGTACCACGCGGAACAGGCGCTTGAGGTGCTCTTCGCTGGTGGCGGTGCCGAGGGTGGCTACGGCATTGCGCAGGCCCTGCTGGGCGAGGGCGATGACGTCCATGTAGCCCTCGACGACGATGATCTCGTCGAGGTTGCGGTTGTGCTTGCGTGCCTCATACAGCCCGTACAGTTCCTGGCCTTTGTGGAACACCGGGGTTTCCGGTGAGTTCAGGTACTTGGGCTTGTCGTCGCCGAGCACCCGGCCACCGAAGGCGATGATGCGCCCGCGGCTGTCGCGGATCGGGAACATCACGCGGTCGCGGAAGCGGTCGTAGCGCTTGCCGCTTTCAGCGTTCTCGATCAGCAGGCCAGCATCGATCATCACTTTCTGCTGCAGGGTGTCGGCACCCAGGTGCTTGAGCAGGTTGTCCCAGCCCGGCGGGGCGAAGCCCAGGCCGAAGTCGCGGGCGATCTCCCCGGACAGGCCGCGACCCTTGAGGTAATCCACCGCCGCCTTGCGGGTCGGGTGGCTGCGCAAGGCCTGGCGGTAGAACTCCGAGGCGGCGTCCAGCAGCGGGTATAGCGGCGAGTCGGTCGGCTGGCGTGGCTTGTGGTCACGGCGGCCTTGCTCGCGGGGCACTTCCATGCCGGCGGCGCGGGCCAGTTCCTCGACGGCCTGGGGGAAGTCCAGGTTGTCGTGGTCCATGACGAAGCCCAGGGCGTTGCCGCCGGCGCCGCAGCCGAAGCAGTAGTAGAACTGCTTGTCGGGGCTGACCGTGAAGGAAGGGGTCTTTTCCTTGTGGAACGGGCAGCAGGCGGAGTAGTTCTTGCCGGTTTTTTTCAGCTGGACGCGCGAACTCACCACGTCGACGATGTCGAGGCGGTTGATCAGGTCGTCAATGAAACTCTGGGGAATCAGCCCGGCCATGGCAGTCTCGTCATCTGGCAACTGGCAAGTCTAATCGCTCACGCGCCGAATGGGGCGGGTGCCGCTTGGGGAAGTGCGAGGGAATGTGTGCTCGTCGCCAGCCCCTGGGGGCCCGTCAGTCGGACGTGCACGTCTGGTCTTACAACAAGGAGGACCAGCTCTGACGTTTCAGGCAGGTTGCCCATTGCAGTCCGCATGAAGCTTGTGCAGGGCCTTGAGCTAGCTGCTCAAGTTTGAAACAACCACTGCCATCGGCCCGGCGGTGAGCCGGGCAGGGCAGAAGCTTTGCGTAGAACGCCTGTATTAGTACAGACGAACGGCGCGGCGCTGTTCGCGCTGAACTTTCTTGGCGTGACGCTTAACAGCAGCAGCTGCTTTACGCTTACGCTCGGCGGTCGGCTTCTCGTAAAACTCGCGGCTACGAACTTCAGCCAGTACACCGGCTTTTTCGCAGGAGCGCTTGAAACGACGCAGAGCTACGTCGAAGGGTTCGTTCTCTTTAACTTTGACGGCTGGCATCCAGGGCTACCTTAATTCATTACCGGGGTAGACGTGCTCCTGGCAAAACAAAGGTGTGCTGGAGAACGTCGGTTTTCAAGGGTTGCGGATGTTAACCCTTAGTAAGCCGGAATGCAAAGCCTCTGATCGAAAACCGCTGGTCGGCATCCGGTACGGGGACTATCATGCGCGGCTTCGAATTCAGCCCCCACAAGGGACGAGCCCATGCTAGTACTGGGATTGGAAACATCCTGCGACGAAACTGGAGTCGCATTATATGACAGCGAGCGCGGTTTGTTGGCCGATGCGCTGTTCAGCCAGATCGACCTGCACCGCGTGTTCGGCGGCGTGGTGCCCGAGCTTGCCTCGCGTGACCACGTCAAGCGCATGCTGCCGCTGATCCGCCAGGTGCTGGACGAAGCCGGCTGCGTGGCCACCGAGATCGATGCCATCGCCTACACCGCGGGCCCTGGCCTGGTTGGAGCATTGCTGGTGGGGGCCTCCTGCGCCCAGGCCCTGGCCTTTGCCTGGGACATCCCGGCGATCGGCGTGCATCATATGGAAGGCCACCTGCTGGCCCCCATGCTGGAAGAAAATCCACCCGAGTTTCCGTTCGTCGCCTTGTTGGTTTCGGGCGGCCATACCCAGCTGGTGCGCGTCGATGGTATTGGCCAGTACGAGCTGCTGGGCGAGAGCCTGGATGACGCCGCCGGTGAAGCGTTCGACAAGACCGCCAAGCTGATCGGCCTGAACTACCCTGGCGGCCCGGAAATCGCCCGCCTGGCCGAGCGCGGGGTGCCTGGCCGCTTCGTATTCCCGCGGCCGATGACCGACCGCCCGGGTTTGGAGTTCAGCTTCAGCGGCCTGAAAACCTTCGCCCTCAACACCTGGCAGCAGTGCCGCGACGCCGGCGACGACAGTGAGCAAACCCGTTGCGACCTGTCCCTGGCATTCCAGCAGGCGGTGGTGGAGACTTTGACCATCAAGTGCAAGCGGGCGCTGAAGCAGACCGGCCTCAAACGCCTGGTCATTGCCGGTGGCGTCAGTGCCAACAAGGCCCTGCGCGCGTCTCTCGGGGACATGCTGGGCAGCATCAAGGGCAACGTGTACTACGCGCGTCCGCAGTTCTGCACCGACAACGGCGCGATGATCGCCTATGCTGGCTGCCAGCGCCTGTTGGCCGGGCAGCAGCAGGACCTGGCAATCAGTGTGCAGGCACGCTGGCCAATGGAGCAGTTGCCGCCGCTGTAAGGTTTGTACGTGAAGGTCAGAAGTGCCGTTCGCGCCCGGCGAACAGGTCGCGCAGGTTGCTGCGGTGGCGCCACACGATCATTACCGTGAGCACGGTGATCGGCAGCAGCGCCTCCGGCTCGCGCCAGGCCAGCAATGGCAAGGTCAGCGGCGTGGCGATCAGGGCTGCCAGCGAGCTGGTACGGGTAAGGTAGAAGGTCAGCAGCCAGGCACCGATGGCCAGCAGCGCCGCCGGCAAGTACAGGGCCATGAGCATGCCGGCGGCTGTCGCCACGCCCTTGCCGCCCTGGAAGCGGAAGTACAGCGGGAACAGGTGACCCAGCACCGCGCACAGGCCAACCCAGGCCTGCGCGTTCAGGTCCAGCCCGGCGAGGCGGGCGAGCAATACTGGCAACAAGCCCTTGCACAGGTCGCCAAGCAGGGTCAGGATCGCCAGTTTACGGCCTGCCAGGCGTAGCATGTTGGTGGCGCCGGCATTGCCTGAGCCGCTGGAACGCGGGTCTGGGCTGCCCGTAAGGCGGCTGAGGACAATGGCGAAGGACAGCGAGCCGAGCAGGTAGGCGAGCAACGCCAGTAACCAAAACATGCTAACTATTCCGGGCGAGGACGCCCTGATTCTAACGGCGCCAGTCGCCCTTGTCGTGCTGTGGAGAGAAGTGCTTGGACAGAGTGTTCATCGAAGGCCTGGAAGTCGATACCGTCATCGGTGCCTATGACTGGGAGCGGGATATTCGCCAGTGCTTGCGCCTGGACCTGAGCTTTGCCTGGGACAACCGCCCGGCTGCGGCCGGTGACGACCTGAGCCTGGCGCTGGACTACGCCAGTGTGTCTGCGCGCATCCAGGCGTTTGCCGAGCAGGCGCGCTTCGAGCTGGTGGAAACCTTTGCCGAGCGGCTGGTGGCGGTGCTGATGGAAGAGTTCCATATTCCGTGGGTGCGGTTGAAGCTGACCAAGCCGGGGGCGGTGCCAGCGGCCCGTGGTGGTGTTGGCGTGGAGATCGAGCGCGGATGTCTCTGAGCACGGTTTACCTGGGCCTTGGCAGCAACATCGAGCGCGAGGCGCACCTGTGCGCCGGGCTCGATGCATTGGCGGGCATCCTGACCGACATGCGCTGCTCGCCGGCTTTCGAAAGCCAGGCTGTCGGGATCAAGAGCGGGCCGTTCATCAATTTCGTGGTGACCGGGCAGACTGCGTTGCCGCTGATCGAGCTGGACCGCCGGCTGAAGTTCATCGAGGCTGACAACGGGCGTTATGCGCCGGACCGCAAAGGGCTGCCGCTGGATATCGACGTGCTGATGTATGACGATTTGCACGGCACCTTCGATGGGCTGGTGCTGCCTCGTGCCGAGATCCTGAAGAATGCCTTTGTGCTGTGGCCGCTATCGCTGCTGGCCCCTGAGCTGGTGCATCCGGGGGTGGGCAAGAGCATGGCGCAGTTGTGGCAAGAGGCGCAGATCGACCAGGTACTGGCCCCGGTCGCCTTTGAATGGCGTGGGTTGCAGCTGACCCCGGCCTGACCGGCTCTCGCGTTCATTGTGGGAGCGGGCGTGCCCGCGAACACCGGCGAAGCCGGTGCCATGCACCGCGTTGGATTCTTCGCGGGCAAGCCAGCTCCCACAGGTACTGCACAGGGCTTGAGGCCTATGCGGTCGAGGTGGGAGCGGCTTCAGCCGCGAAGAGGCCGGTATGTTCAACCGAGCTTGTAAGCCTGAAGCGCTTTTAGCCGCTCACCTTTGAGCGCTTCGCCCAGTGCCTGGCCTGCCAGCCCGGCCTGCACCAGCGGCTTCACATCCACCGCTCGCGCTACCGCCGCTGCACCACGCAGATACTCGGCCTGTGGATAACCCGACTTGCCAGCGCCCAGCGCCACCATCTCGCACGCGGCAATGAAATCCTCGAACCGCTGCGGCCGGCGGTACACATCGAACCGCTGCAACAGCTCCAGCAGTGCCGTGGCCGGCAGCTCCCGCGCCTGATTGCCCCGCGTCAGGCACTCACCCGTCAGCAGTGCCAGTTCCTGGCATTCCCGTGGCGCCTTGAGGCGCTGGTTGACGGCTTTGATCGAGGCCGGGGCCAGCTCGTGCAACAGGCAGGCCCAGCGTACATGCAGGGGCTGCTGGTGCAACGCAGCCTGCTCCAGCGCTGGCAAGGCCTGGGGGCTGTCAGCAAGCTCGGGTAGCAGCGCTTGCAGGGCATCGCATGCGCGTAGCACCTGGAAGAACACCTGCGGTTGCGCTTCCATCAGCGCTCGCTCGATTTCCTTCCAACTGCGCTCGGCGGTCAGTGCCTGCAGCTCGCCCGAGGCACTGATCTGGCGCATCAATTCCAGGGTCTCGTCAGCGACCCGGAAACCCAGCGGTGCATAACGGGCAGCAAAGCGGGCAACGCGCAGCACGCGCAAGGGGTCTTCGGCGAATGCCGGTGAAACGTGGCGCAACAGGCGCTGATCGAGATCGTCCTTGCCATGGTAGGGGTCGTGGACCTTGCCCGCTTCATCCTCGGCCATCGCATTGATGGTGAGGTCGCGACGGATCAGGTCTTCTTCCAGGGTTACGTCCGGGCTGGCGTGAAAGGTGAAACCACCATAGCCACGCCCGCTCTTGCGCTCGGTGCGCGCCAGGGCGTACTCCTCGCCGGTTTTCGGGTGCAGGAACACCGGAAAATCGGCACCGACCGGCCGATAACCCTTGGCGTGCATTTCCTCGACCGTGGCGCCGACCACCAGCCAGTCGATATCGCTGACGGGGCGGCCGAGCAGGCGATCGCGCACGGCGCCGCCGACTTTGTAGATGTGCATGTGCAGCTCTCCATAACTGCCGACAGGATACCCTGTCGGCAGTTATGGCGCCCTAGAGGTGGTGGATGACTGCCAGGTCCATGCGGCCGTAGTCGGCGCTTTCGCCGTGCTCGCCGTGTGGGGGCATGTGGTGGGTTTTCATCACCTGCTCGCCCTGTACGGTCTCCAGGTGGATATCGAAGCCCCACAGGCGGTGCAGGTGCTTGAGCACTTCATCGGTCGAGTCGCCCAGCGGTTTGCGATTGTGTTGCTGGTGACGCAGGGTCAGCGAGCGGTCGCCGCGGCGGTCGACGCTCCAGATCTGCACGTTCGGTTCGCGGTTGCCCAGGTTGTACTGTGCCGCCAGTTGCTCGCGGATGACCCGGTAGCCGGCTTCGTCATGGATGGCAGGCACCAGCAGGTCGTCGCGCTGGTCGTCATCGAGGATGCTGAACAGCTTGAGGTCGCGCATCACTTTGGGTGACAGGTACTGCAGGATGAAGCTCTCGTCCTTGAAGCTGCTCATGGCAAATTTGATGGTAGAAAGCCAGTCGCTGCCGGCAATGTCGGGGAACCAGCGGCGATCTTCCTCGGTCGGGTTTTCGCACATGCGGCGGATGTCGGTGTACATCGCAAAGCCCAGTGCGTAGGGGTTGATGCCATTGTAGTAAGGGCTGTCGAAGCCGGGCTGGAACACCACGCTGGTGTGCGATTGCAAAAACTCCATCATGAAGCCTTCGGTGATCAGCCCCTCGTCGTACAGGTCGTTCATCAGCGTGTAGTGCCAGAACGTTGCCCAGCCTTCGTTCATCACCTGGGTCTGGCGCTGCGGGTAGAAGTATTGGGCGATCTTGCGCACGATGCGTACCACTTCGCGCTGCCAGGGCTCGAGCAGTGGGGCGTTCTTCTCGATGAAATACAGGATGTTTTCCTGCGGTTCGGCGGGGAAGCGCGCATCATCGCGTTCGCTACCCTTCTCGGCGCTTTTCGGAATGGTGCGCCACAGGTCGTTGATTTGCCGTTGCAGGTGTTCTTCGCGTTCCTTCTGCCGCCGCCGCTCCTCTTCGGCGGAAATGGGGTAGGGGCGCTTGTAGCGGTCCACGCCATAGTTCATCAGGGCATGGCAGGAGTCGATAAGGTCTTCCACGGCATCGATGCCATGGCGCTCTTCGCACTGGGCAATGTACTGCTTGGCGAACACCAGGTAATCGATGATCGAACTGGCGTCGGTCCAGGTGCGGAACAGGTAGTTGCCTTTGAAGAAGCTGTTATGGCCGTAGCAGGCGTGGGCGATCACCAGTGCCTGCATGCACATGGTGTTTTCTTCCATCAGGTAGGCGATGCACGGGTCGGAGTTGATCACGATCTCGTAGGCCAGGCCCATCTGGCCGCGGCTGTAGGATTTTTCCGTGCTGAGGAACTGCTTGCCGTAGGACCAGTGGTGGTAGCCCAGCGGCATGCCGACGGAAGCGTAGGCGTCCATCATCTGCTCGGCGGTGATCACCTCGATCTGGTTGGGGTAGGTGTCCAGGGCGTAACGCTCAGCCAGGCGGCTGATTTCCCGGTCGTAGGTCTGGATCAGTTCGAACGTCCACTCTGATCCGGTGGAAATGGGTTGGCGTCTCTGTGCTCTGGCGGTCATGTGGCTAACCTGCGCTGGAAGAGTTCACGGAAGACCGGGTAGATATCGCCGGCCGAGACCAACTGCTGCTGGGCGAACGTGTCAGGGAAACCTTCGCCGATGCGCTCGTATTCGTACCACAGCGCCTGGTGTTCACGGGGGGTGATCTCGACGTAAGTGTAGTACTGCACATGCGGCATGATCTGCTTGGAGAGAATTTCGCGGCAGATTGGCGAGTCGTCGTTCCAGTTGTCGCCATCGGAGGCCTGGGCGGCGTAGATATTCCAGTCGCTGGCCGGGTAGCGTTCGGCCATGATCTCCTGCATCAGCTTGAGCGCGCTGGAGACGATGGTGCCGCCGGTTTCCCGCGAGTAGAAGAATTCTTCCTCGTCGACTTCACGGGCGCTGGTGTGGTGACGGATGAACACCACTTCGATGCGGTCGTAGTTACGCTTGAGGAACAGGTACAGCAGGATGAAAAAGCGCTTGGCGATGTCCTTGGTGGCCTGGGTCATCGAGCCGGACACGTCCATCAGGCAGAACATCACCGCCTTGGAGCTGGGGTTGGGTTGCTTGACCAGCAGGTTGTACTTGAGGTCGAAGGTGTCGAGGAAGGGCAGGCGGTTGATACGTGCCTTCAGGCGTTCGATTTCCTGCTCGACTTCCTGGATATCGGTGAAGTTGTCTGGCTCCTCGACCCGCAGGCGGGCGAGTTCCTTTTGCGCTTCGCGCAGCAGTGCGCGGCTGCTGCCGGTCAGGGCGATACGCCGGGCATGGGCCGAACGCAGGGTGCGCACGATATTGATGCGCGACGGGTTGCCTTCGTTGGCGATACCGGCACGTACGGTCTTGAAAGTATCGGCCCCGGTCAGGTGACGTTTGACCAGGTTGGGCAGTTCGAGGTCCTCGAACATGAACTCGAGGAATTCTTCCTGGGTGATCTGGAAGACGAAGTCGTCCATGCCCTCACCGGAGTTGCCGGCCTTGCCACGGCCGCCACCCCCGCCGCCGCCTTGCGGCCTGGCGATATGTTCGCCGGCGGTGAATTCCTTGTTGCCTGGGTGCACGATGGTCTGCTTGCCCCCGCGACCATGGTGCAGCACTGGTTCGTCGATGTCGCGCCCCGGAATGCTGATCTGCTCGCCATGTTCCATGTCCATGATGGAACGCCGGCTCACCGCCTCTTCGACGGCCTTCTTGATGTGTTCACGGTACCGCCGCAGGAAGCGCTGGCGGTTGACCGTGCTCTTGTTCTTGCCGTTCAGGCGTCGGTCTATAACGTAGCTCATGGTCCCTCCGGTGACTGGATGCAGCTGCAAGCCACGAGCCATAAGCCCCAAGCAGCAAGCTTCAAGCTGCAAGTAAAAGCAGCCATCACTGCCGCGTATATTGGCGCCTGGCTTGCGCCCGGCGCCAAACAGCTTGCGGCTTGCAGCTTGTAGCTTGCCACTGGGCAGCTTGCCGCTTTATTGCGATTTCCTGACCCGCAGGTACCATTCCGACAACAGACGAACCTGTTTGTCGGTGTAGCCACGTTCCACCATGCGCGTGACGAAGTCGTTGTGTTTCTGTTGGTCCTCCTTGCTGGCCTTGGCGTTGAAGCTGATGACCGGCAGCAGGTCCTCGGTGTTGGAGAACATTTTCTTCTCGATCACCACCCGCAGCTTTTCGTAGCTCAGCCAGCTCGGGTTCTTGCCGTTGTTGTTGGCCCGGGCACGCAGCACGAAGTTGACGATTTCGTTGCGGAAATCTTTCGGGTTGCTGATGCCGGCCGGCTTCTCGATCTTCTCCAGCTCCTCGTTGAGGGCGATACGGTTGAGGATTTCGCCGGTTTCCGGGTCGCGGTATTCCTGGTCCTGAATCCAGAAGTCAGCGTACAACACGTAGCGGTCGAAGATGTTCTGGCCGTATTCGCTGTAGGACTCCAGGTAGGCGGTCTGGATTTCCTTGCCGATGAACTCGATGTAGCGCGGTGCCAGGTACTCCTTCAGGTAGCGCAGGTAGCGTTCGCGCACTTCCGCGGGGAATTGCTCCTGTTCGATCTGCTGTTCCAGCACATACAGCAGGTGGACCGGGTTGGCAGCAATTTCATGTGGGTCGAAGTTGAAGACTTTGGAAAGGATCTTGAAGGCGAAGCGGGTCGACAGGCCGTTCATGCCTTCGTCGACGCCTGCTGCATCGCGGTATTCCTGGATCGATTTGGCCTTCGGATCGGTGTCCTTGAGGTTTTCCCCGTCGTACACGCGCATCTTCGAGTAGATGTTGGAGTTTTCCGGCTCTTTCAGGCGCGACAGCACGGTGAACTGGGCGAGCATCTTCAGCGTGTCTGGCGCGCAGTGGGCCCTGGCCAGCGAGCTGTTGATCAGCAGCTTGTCGTAGATCTTGATTTCGTCGCTGACGCGCAGGCAGTACGGCACCTTGACGATGTAGATCCGGTCGATGAACGCCTCGTTGTTCTTGTTGTTGCGGAAGGTATGCCACTCCGACTCGTTGGAGTGGGCCAGCAGAATCCCGGAGTAGGGGATGGCGCCGAGGCCTTCGGTACTGTTGTAGTTGCCTTCCTGGGTAGCGGTGAGCAACGGGTGCAGCACCTTGATCGGTGCCTTGAACATCTCGACGAATTCCATCAGGCCCTGGTTGGCCCGGCACAGTGCGCCCGAATAGCTGTAGGCATCGGCGTCGTTCTGCGGGAATTCCTCGAGCTTGCGGATATCCACTTTACCGACCAGGGCAGAGATGTCCTGGTTGTTCTCGTCGCCGGGTTCGGTCTTGGCGATGGCGATCTGGTTGAGGATCGACGGGTACAGCTTGACCACTTTGAACTTGCTTATGTCGCCGCCGAACTCCTGCAGGCGTTTGGTCGCCCAGGGCGACATGATGGTGTTCAGGTAGCGCCGCGGGATGCCGAACTCTTCCTCGAGGATGGCCCCGTCTTCGGTGGCGTTGAACAGCCCCAACGGCGACTCGAACACTGGCGAGCCCTTGATGGCGTAGAACGGTACCTTTTCCATCAGCTGCTTGAGTTTTTCGGCCAGCGACGATTTACCGCCGCCCACCGGGCCCAGCAGGTAGAGGATCTGTTTCTTTTCTTCCAGGCCTTGGGCGGCGTGGCGGAAGTACGACACGATCTGGTCGATGCACTCTTCCATGCCATGGAAGTCGGCAAAGGCCGGATAGCGACGGATAACCTTGTTGGAGAAGATTCGCGACAGCCTGGAGTTGGTAGAGGTGTCGATCAGCTCTGGCTCACCGATGGCCAGCAACAGCCGTTCGGCCGCCGATGCGTAGGCACTGCGATCCTCTTTGCACAGCTCGAGGTACTCCTGCAGCGAGAGTTCTTCCTGGCGCGTAGACTCGAAACGTTGTTGGAAGTGGCTAAAAATACTCATGACGTCACCTCGCTCGATACGTGGAGACGACGCCGGATCAGTCAGCTGATGCTGGCATGCAACCGGGTTCGCCGATTGCTGTATACCCCCCAGGACACCTTGTAACGCTACCGATGACCCGCACGCCGGTGTACCGGCTCTCCCCTTTTTCTGGATGGCCTGCGCTTAAGAATAGTTGGTTATCGGTAAGTTCAAGGGGGAGGGGTGGAGAAGTTGCGAACGACCGTTCGTCAGATAAGCCGCAAGCCCGCACGGGGCGCGGGCTGCAGTAAAAATGAAAAAATTTATTCGGCGCTGCCTTGCGCGGTCTCGGCCGGATAGGTGGTGCGCCACAGCTCAAAGCCGCCGTCCACGCTGTAGACGTCCGAAAAACCCTGGCCAACCAGATAGGCCGCGGCGCTCTGGCTGGAATTGCCGTGGTAGCAGACCACCAGGGTCGGCGCATCGAGGTCGGCATTGCGGATGAACTCGGCGACCGAATGGTTATCCAGATGCTTGGCACCGGTGATGTGGCCGGCGGCAAAGGCCTGGGGGTCGCGAATGTCGACGACTACCGCACCTTGCGCGCGCAGGGCCAAGGCCTGCTCGGGAGGGATGCGCTTGAATTCGCTCATGGGTACGGCTTCCTTCAGGGATGATCGTTGAGTGTAGGCGTTTGCACGGGGAGGCGTAAGTTGCCGTCGTCGGTGCAGTCACAGTGGTGGTATTCACCGCTGTCGACGTTGTACAGGGTCATGGCCCCGCCCCATACGCAGCCGGTGTCCAGGGCGATGATGCCGGGTTCGTCCACCTTGCCCTGCAGGGCGGCCCAGTGGCCGAAGATGATCTTCACATGGCGTGAACGGCGGTCCTTGTGCGCGTACCAGGCCTTGTAGCCTTTGGGGGCGGTACCCAGGCCTTCCTTGCTCTTGAGGTCGAGCTTGCCTTCGGCGGTGCAGAAACGCATGCGGGTGAAGTAGTTGGTGATGACCCGCAAGCGTTCGATGCCACTGAGGTTCTTGCTCCACTTGTTCGGCTCATTGCCGTACATGCCGTCGAGGTATAGCTTCAGGCGCCCGTCATCGCGCAGCACTTCCTCGACCTCGGCGGCCAGCTCCAGGGCTTTGCCCAAGGTCCATTGTGGCGGAATGCCCGCGTGCACCAGGGCGATGCCACGGGGCTCGTCGTAATGCAGCAGCTTTTGCTGGCGCAGCCAGTCGAACAGCTGGTCGGCGTCCGGCGCTTCGATGATCTCGCGCAGGGTGTCGCTTTTCTTCAGGCGCTCGACGTTGTGCCAGGCGGCCAGCAGGTGCAGGTCATGATTGCCCAGCACGCAGACCAGCGATTGGCGCATGGCGTAAAGGAAGCGCAGGGTTTCCAGTGATTCGGGGCCGCGGTTGACCAGGTCGCCGACCAGCCACAGGCGGTCGACGGCCGGATTGAAGCCGACGCGTTCGAGCAGGCACTTGAGTGGCTGCAGGCAGCCCTGCAGGTCTCCGACGGCGTAGGTGGCCATCAGTGCAGCGCCCCGGGCACCGCCAGGCGGAAGGGGGCGATCTCGGCGTCGAAGCGTTTGCCGTCTTCGGCGAACATCTGGTAGCTGCCCTGCATGGTGCCTACGCGGGTGCTGATGACCGCGCCACTGCTGTAGGTATGGCTTTGGCCCGGGTCGATATTGGGCTGTTGGCCGACCACGCCAGCACCGCCCACCTCCTCGACCTCGCCGTCACCGTTGGTGATCAGCCAGTGGCGCGACAGCAGCTTGGCCTTGAGCGAGCCGTTGTTCTGCACGGTGATGGTGTAGGCAAAAGCGAAACGACTGTTTTCCGGGTCGGATTGTTCTTTGAGGTAGCGGGTCACGACGCTGACGTCGATCTGATAGCGGGGGTCGGACATGCAAGGGCCTTGGGCGAACTGACGCAATAATGCAGTCTAGGCCATTGGGAGGGGGAAGGGCCAGCGGTGTGGGGCTTGAGATCTTTGTCGTCAGTGCCGGCCCTTTCGCGGGCAAGCCCGCTCCTACAAGGACCGCACGGTCCTGTAGGAGCGGGCTTGCCCGCGAAGAGGCCGGAACAGGCTGAATCAGGCTTGCTGATCGGCCAGCTGGTCAGCCAGGCGCACGAAGGCCGCCAGGTCCAGCTGTTCAGGGCGCAGGCTGCCGTCCACTCCAGCGGCTTCGATGGCCTGGCTGTCGAGCAGGCCCTTCATGGTGTTGCGCAGGGTCTTGCGGCGCTGGTTGAACGCCTCGCGCACCACGCGTTCCAGAAGCTGTGCATCCTTGGCCGGGTGTGGCAGCACTTCGTGCGGTACCAGGCGGACGATGGCCGAATCCACTTTCGGTGGTGGGTTGAAGGCGCCAGGGCCAACGTTGAACAGGTGCTCGACCCGGCAGTGGTACTGCACCATGATCGACAGGCGCCCCCAGTCACCGCCGCCAGGGCCGGCGGCCATGCGCTCGACCACTTCCTTCTGCAGCATGAAGTGCATGTCGCGGATCAGCCCGGCGTGGCTGAGCAGGTGGAAGATCAGCGGGGTGGAGATGTTGTAGGGCAGGTTGCCCACCACCTTGAGGCTGCGCGGCGGTACGCCCAGCTGGTTGAAGTCGAACTTCAAGGCGTCGCCCTGGTGCAGGCGGAAATTGCTGCGGCCAGCGAACTTGTGCTGCAGGATCGGCACCAGGTCCTTGTCCAGCTCCACTACGTCCAGCTGTGCGCCGCTGCCCAGCAGGCCTTCGGTCAGGGCGCCCTGGCCCGGGCCGATTTCCAGCAGGTGTTCGCCGGCCTTGGCGTTGATGGCGCGCAGGATGCGGTCGATGATGCCGGCGTCGTGCAGGAAGTTCTGGCCGAAGCGCTTGCGCGCCCGGTGTTGGTATTGCTCGTTCATGGTCGGTTCTCGGCCATCTGGTAGGCGGTTTCCAGCGCGACGCGCAGGCTGCCGGTGTCGACCTTGCCGGTGCCGGCCAGGTCCAGGGCGGTGCCGTGGTCGACCGATGTGCGGATGATCGGCAGGCCCAGGGTCACGTTGACCGCGGCGCCGAAGCCTTTGTACTTGAGTACGGGCAGGCCCTGGTCGTGGTACATCGCCAGCACCGCGTCGCAGTGCTCCAGATATTTGGGGGTAAACAGGGTATCGGCCGGCAACGGCCCGCGCAGGTCCATGCCTTCGGTGCGCAGGCGGGCCAGGGTCGGCTCGATGATGTCGATTTCCTCGCGGCCCAGGTGGCCACCTTCACCCGCGTGCGGGTTGAGGCCACATACCAGGATGCGCGGGTTGGCTATGCCGAACTTGTCGCGCATGTCGGCATGCAGGATACGGGTGACGCGCTCGACGCGCTCGGCAGTGATGGCGTCGGCAATGTCGCGCAGTGGCAGGTGTGTGGTCACCAGGGCCACGCGCAGGCCACGGGTGGCCAGCATCATCACCACTTGCGCGGTGTGGGTCAGTTCGGCAAGGAATTCGGTATGCCCAGAGAAGGCGATACCGCTTTCGTTGATCACGCCCTTGTGCACAGGGGCGGTGATCATCCCGGCGAAATGCCCGTCCAGGCAGCCTTGCCCGGCGCGGGTCAGGGTTTCCAGCACGAACGTCGCGTTGGCTTTGTCGAGCTGGCCTGGCGCTACCGGGGCCGCCAGTGGGGTATCCCAGACGTACAGGCTACCCGCTGGCGCCGGCTGCTCGGGCCATTGGCCCGGCGCTACCGGCAGCAGGTTGACGGCCAGCCCCAACTGCGTGGCCCGCTCGGCGAGCAGGTCACGGCTGGTGATGGCGATCAGGGGGTGGGGCTGGGCGTCTGCGGCGAGCAGCAGGCACAGGTCGGGGCCTATGCCGGCCGGCTCGCCGGGGGTGACGGCGAAGCGCAGGGGCTTCACTGGGTGGCCTGGTCGGCGCCAGGCAGCTTGATTTCAACGTAGGCTTCGTCGCGGATCTGGCGCAGCCAGGTTTGCAGCTCTTCGTCGTACTTGCGGTTGCGCAGCACGCTAAGGGCCTGCTGTTCGCGCGCCTGCTCGGTGCTGTCGGTGGCGCGGCGGCCCAGCACTTCCAGAACGTGCCAGCCGTACTGGGTCTTGAACGGTTTGGTCACGACGCCTTGCTGGGCGTTGGCCATCTGTTCGCGGAATTCCGGTACCAGGCTGTTCGGGTCTACCCAGTTGAGGTCGCCGCCGTTGAGCGCCGAACCCGGGTCTTCCGAGAAGCTCTTGGCCAGCTCGCCGAAGTCTTCGCCGTTCTGGATCCGGTCGTACAGGCGCTCGGCCAGTTGCTCGGTGGCCGCCTCGCTGCGGATTTCGCTTGGCTTGATCAGGATGTGGCGCACGTGTACTTCATCACGCAGCACGTTCTCGCTGCCACCGCGCTTCTCCTCGAGCTTGAGGATGATGAAGCCGTTGGGGATGCGGATCGGCTGGGTGATTTCACCTACCGGCATGCTGCTGAGCATCTTGGCGAAGTCGGGTGGCAGCTGGGCGGCTTTACGCCAGCCCATCTCGCCGCCTTCCAGGGCATTTTCACTGGCCGAACGGGCAATGGCCATCTGGCCGAAGTCCGCGCCTTGCTTGAGCTGCTGGTACACATCGCCGACCTGGCGCGCAGCCTTCTGGATGTCATCCGAGTTGGCCGCTTCCGGGGTCGGGATGAGGATGTTGGCCAGGCGGTACTCTTCCGACATCTGCATCTTGCCCATGTCGGAGTTGAGGAAGTTCTTCACTTCCTGCTCCGACACCTGGATACGCTCGGCCACGCGGCGCTGGCGCACGCGGCTGATGATCATCTCGCGCTTGACCTGCTCGCGGGCGTCATCGAACGACAGGCCGTCGTGGGCCAGGGCTGCGCGGAACTGCTCCAGCGACATGCCATTGCGCTGGGCAATGGTGCCGATGGCCTGGTTCAGCTCTTCGTCGGTGATACGGATGCCGGAGCGCTCGCCGATCTGCAACTGCAGGTTCTCGACGATCAGGCGTTCCAATACCTGCTGCTCCAGGGCGCCAGTTGGTGGCACGCCACCGCCGCGCTTGGCGATGGTTTGCTGGACCTCGTGGACACGCTGGTCCAGCTGGCTTTGCATGACCACGTCGTTGTCGACGATGGCCACCACGCGATCCAGAGGTTGCACCGCGGCATGCACCGCGCCACTCAGCAAAGCGGCGCCCAGCAACACTGGGCGCAGACGATCAATAAGCTTGGTCTTCACGTTCACGATAACCTTGAATGCCTTGGTCGAGGAAAGATTCGACCTTGTTGCCAACTACGCCACCGAGGCCTTTGAGGACGATCTGAAGGAAGACACCGTGGTCGCCTTTTTCGTTCTGCGGAAGGGCTTGGCTGAAGTCGTCGTAGTCGATCCAGTAGCGGTTGATCAGGCGCAGCTTCCAGCAGCAGTTGTCGTACTCGAAACCGCCCATGGCTTCCAGGGTGCGGTTGCGGTTGTAGTCATGCTGCCAGCGAGCGATGACGCTCCACTGCGGGACGATCGGCCAGATGACCGAGAAGTCGTGCTGCTGGATCTTGTAGTAGTCCTTCACATAGTTAGGGCTGCCCGGGGTGCCATAGTCGCCGCCGCCCACTTTCCAGGTACCGGTGGTGGAGTCGTAGGCGATGGTGTCGTTACGGTAGCGATAACCGAGGTTGACCACCTTGTTCGGGTTGTCTTCAGGCTGGTAGTGGAACATCGCGCTGCCCGAGCGTGGGCTGCGGCTGTCCGGGTCCCAGTTGTAGGTCGAATTGAAGCGCCAGTC
This sequence comes from Pseudomonas sp. 10-1B, assembly GCF_000935045.1. Classification (GTDB taxonomy): domain Bacteria; phylum Pseudomonadota; class Gammaproteobacteria; order Pseudomonadales; family Pseudomonadaceae; genus Aquipseudomonas. Next base: position 19,908 of record NZ_JYKS01000006.1, on the reverse strand, counting down.
ACGGTTGAAGTAGTAGTTGTACAGCAGCGCGTACGGCGACACGTCGGACTGCGAGTCGGCGCGGTTGCGGTAGTCGATACCCGGCAGTTGGACCTTGCGATCCTTGAAGTAATACGCCTGACCAATGCTGAAGTTCTGGCGCTCGAAGCCGTTTTCTTCGATCCAGCGAGTGGTCACGCCCAGCGACAGCTTGTTCTCGTCGCCGATGCGGTCGATGCCGCTGAAGCGGTTGTCGCGGAACAGCGAGTCATAGCTGAACAGTGTTTCGCCCGTGTTGAACAGCGGGATATCGGTCTGCTCCTTGTATGGAACGTAGAGGTAGAACAGACGCGGCTCGAGGGTATTGCGGTAGTTGGTGCCGAACAGGGAGGTATTGCGGTCGAAATACAGGCCACTGTCGACGCTGAAGATCGGGATATCGCGGTTCTGGGTGCTCGAGAAGTCGCCACGCAGGTCGCGGGTTGCTTGCGAGGCGCGGGCCAAGTCGCCCTTGCCTTCGCTGTCCAAGTCCAGGTCGTAATTGGTGTACATGTAGGTCAGCTTCGGCGTGACATAGCCGTAGCTGGCGTTCATCGGCAGGCTGATGGACGGCGCGAGGTTCAAACGGGTACCGTTGGCCCTTGCGAGACCAAAAATGTTCTCGTCAAGACGTTGGCCGTTGGCTCCGGCAGTGGTGTCCAGTTCCCCATCTTCGTTGAAGACGGGGCCTGTCTTCAAATCACGATCAAAGCGCACTGCTTCGGTTTTGTAGCTGAAGTCGAAGCCACCCGGGTGGTAGGGAAGCATGCCGTTGAAGGTAATCTGCGGCAGGCGATCATACGGCGTGATCTGCGAGATAGTCGCCATTTCGTAAGCATGCACATTCAACCGTGCGGTGTAACTGTCGCCACGGTAGGTCAGTGCCCCCTGCTGGTTCAGTAGGTCGCGGCTTTCCACGCCGATCTGGTCGGACTCCAGGTCCTGGAAGTAGAACGGGTCGCTGATGTCGGTGTAGTCCACCTCTGCCATCAGGCGCTCGTCCAGCCCGCCCTTGTGCTGCCAGTTGACCATCCAGCGCTGATCTTTGTAGTCAGTCTGGTCTTTGCGGTCGTCGTTCTTGTCGTTCAGGTACGCGCCACCGAACTGCCCTTCGCTGGACTTGGTCAGGTAGCGGAACTCGCCTTCCATCAGCAGGCCGCGCTTGGCCATGTAACGCGGGTACAACGTGGCGTCGTAGTTGGGCGCCAGGTTGAAGTAGTACGGCGTGACCAGCATGAAGCCGGTGTCGCTGCTGGTGCTGAACGACGGCGGCAGGAAGCCGGACTGGCGACGGTCGTCGATCGGGAAGTAGATGTACGGTGTGTAGAACACCGGGAAATCCTTGACCCGCAGGGTGACGTTGGTCGCGGTACCGAAACCGGTGGCCGGGTTCAGGGTGATGTTGTTGCCCTTCAATTGCCAGGCGTTGCTGCCCGGTTCGCAGGTGGTGTACGTACCGTCCTTGAGGCGGATGATGGCGTTTTCGCCACGCTTGGCGTACAGGGCGTTGCCGCGGATATGTGACTTGTGCATCACGTATTCGGCGTTGTCGACCTGGGCTTCACCTGTGTCGAGCTGAATCTGTGCCTCGTCACCGACCACCAGCGAGCCGTTGTCACGGATCTTGACGTTGCCCTTGAGCTCGCCCCGGTTTTCGGCCTGGTACAGGTTGGCCTCGTCGGCTTCGGCCTGCATGCTGCCCTGGCGCATTACCACGTCACCGGCGAGGGTAGCGATCTGCTGCTCCTGCTGGTACTTGGACACCTTGGCGTTGATGTAGGTTGGTGACTCGTCCTTCGGCGTGGTGTCGGCCATGCCTGGGCGGCTTGGCTCGATATACGCGCCACCGCAGTACGGGCCGGTTTCGGCCAGCTGTGCGGCGGTGAGTTTTTCCCGCGGCACCCAGTCCAGGTGGCTGTAGTCTTCGCTGCGCGACTTCAGGCCACGGCCCTTGGCCTCGGTAACCAGCATTGGCCGGTCCGCGGTTTCGCCTTCGCTCGCGGCTTCAGTGCCGGAGCTGACAGCAGCACCCTCGTGCACCGGGCGCGGTGGCAGGTTGTTGACTGGGGCCTTGGGCTTGCAGTCCCAACCACCGGAGGCGGACACTTGGCAGTCGAACTGTTCGGCGGCCACCACGTACGACGTGGCCAGAGGTTGCAGGGCCAGCAGACCGCCGGTTACCAGCAACGGAAACTTTCTACGAAACGCGGGGGATTTCAATGCCATCTTATTAGTCCGGGCTTCCTGCGTGCCATCTGCCCGCGTGTGGGGCCGCACGCCTCTCGATGGTCTGAAAAAGATGCTGGATAATAAAGCATGACCCGCTTGACGGCTAGGGCCGTCGGAGACCCTTGTAATGCCTGAACACGATGTACGCCTGCAACAACTGACGGTCTGGCTCGATGAGCAGCTCAATGATATTTTCCTGAACAACGCCTGGGGCGAAGTGCCCGCAGGCAGCCTGACCGCGGCCAGCAGCGATGCCAGCTTCCGCCGTTATTTCCGCTGGCAGGGGGGCGGCCACAGCTTCGTCATCATGGATGCGCCACCCCCGCAGGAAAACTGCCGGCCGTTCATCGCCATCGACCACCTGCTGGCCAGCGCCGGCGTGCATGTGCCGCTGATCCACGCCCAGGACGTGGAGCGTGGCTTCCTGATGTTGGGTGACCTGGGCCACCAGACATACCTTGATATCATCAAACCCGACAACGCCGACGGCCTGTTCGCCGATGCCATCGACGCCCTGCTGGCGTTCCAGCGCCTGCCGATGGACGCGCCACTGCCCAGCTACGACGACGCCCTGTTGCGCCGCGAAGTGGAGCTGTTCCCCGAGTGGTATGTGGGACGCGAGCTTGGCCTGGCCTTCACCGATGCCCAGAAAGCTACCTGGCAGCGCGTCAGCCAGCTGCTGATCGACAGCGCCCTGGCCCAGCCCAAGGTACTGGTACACCGCGACTACATGCCGCGCAACCTGATGCAGAGCGCACCCAACCCCGGCGTGCTGGACTTCCAGGACGCGGTCTACGGCCCGGTCACCTATGACATCACCTGCCTGTTCAAGGACGCCTTTCTCAGCTGGCCGCAGGCGCGGGTCGAAGGCTGGCTGCGTGACTACTGGCAGCAGGCGCAGGCTGCCGGCATTCCGGTGCAGGCTGATTTCGAGGCGTTCCAGCGTGCCAGCGACCTGATGGGCGTGCAGCGCCACTTGAAGGTGATTGGCATCTTCGCCCGCATCTGCCACCGCGACGGCAAACCCCGCTACCTGGGCGACGTACCACGTTTCTTCGCCTATATAGAAGAAGTGATCGGTCGCCGGCCCGAATTGGCGGAGCTGGGTGAGCTGATTGCCGAGTTGCAGGCCGGAGCGCGTGCATGAAGGCAATGATCCTGGCGGCGGGCAAAGGCGAGCGCATGCGCCCGTTGACCCTGCATACCCCCAAACCGTTGGTACCGGTCGCCGGCCAGCCGCTGATCGAGTACCACCTGCGCGCCCTGGCGGCAGCAGGTGTCACCGAGGTGGTGATCAACCATGCCTGGCTCGGTCAGCAGATCGAGGACCACCTGGGCGACGGCAGCCGTTTTGGCCTGAGCATCCGTTATTCGCCCGAAGGCGAACCGCTGGAAACCGGCGGCGGCATCTTCAAGGCCTTGCCCTTGCTGGGTGACGCGCCGTTCCTGCTGGTCAATGGCGATGTCTGGACCGACTACGACTTCGCGCGCCTGCAGGCTCCCCTGCAAGGCTTGGCCCATCTGGTGCTGGTCGACAACCCTGGCCATCACGGCCGTGGGGACTTCCGCCTGGTGGACGGGCAGGTGGTCGATGGCGACGATGCGCCCGGTACGCTGACCTTCAGCGGCCTTTCGGTGCTGCACCCCGCGCTGTTCGACGGCTGCCAGCCCGGTGCCTTCAAGCTGGCGCCGCTGCTGCGCCAGGCCATGGCGGCGGGCAAGGTCAGTGGCGAGCACTATCGCGGGCACTGGGTCGATGTAGGTACGCTCGAGCGCCTGGCGCAAGCCGAGCGCCTGATTGGCGAGCGCGCCTGACATGTGGTGGCCAGGCACGGTGATTGGTGCGGGTGCGGGGTTTGCCGTGGCCAGCATTCCGGGGGCCTTGCTCGGTGCGCTGCTCGGCCAGGCCGTGGACCGCCGCTTGCGCTTGCGAGGCTGGGAAGACATGCGCGAGCGCCTGGGAGGGCGCCCAGCCTTGCGTGACGACGAGTTGCTGTTCGTGATGCTCGGGCGCCTGGCCAAGTGCGATGGCCGGGTGGACGAGCAGCATATCCAGCAGGCACGCCAGGAAATGGTGCGCCTGGACCTGGCCGAGGCGGCCCGGTTGCGTGCGATTGCCGCGTTCAACCGCGGCAAGGCGGGCAAGGATCGGCTGGGCGCGCATTTGCGCCGTATCCGCCAGCAGCCGCATGCGGCGGAAGGCACCTTGCGTGCGTGTTGGCGCATGGTCTGGGCCGACGGCAAGATGGGCAACAAGGAGCGTGAGCTGCTGCTGGACTGGGGGCATAAGCTGGGCGTGAGCCGGCGGCAACTGCAGGCCATGTCGCTGGAGTACGAGCCGCGCAAGGCTGCTGGAGCGGAAGGGGTTGCCATGACCTATGCGGTAGCGTTGCGCTTGCTGGCGGTCGAGGCGGATACCGAGGCCGACAAGGTCAAGCAGGCGTATCGTCGGCTGGTCAGCCGGCACCACCCGGACAAGCTGGCTGGCACCGGTGCCAGCGAGGCGCAGGTGCGTGAGGCGACCGAGCGCACCCGCGAGTTGCACCAGGCCTATGCCATGATCCGCAAGCGGCGGGGGCTATAAGGGCCTCTTCGCGGCTAAAGCCGCTCCCACCTCGACCGCATAGGCCTCAAGCCCTGTGCAGTACCTGTGGGAGCTGGCTTGCCGGCGATGGGGCCAGTCCGGGCAATACAAGACAGTTGCTCCCACAGGTACAACGTTAACTCGAAGCCAGCACAGTACCTGTGGGAGCGGGCGAGCCCGCGAAATAGGCGACGCGGTGGATGACATCGGCTTTGCCGGTGCCATTCAGCTTTGCGGGCTCATCCACCCCCGCACCCGGCGGAACAGTTGCTCCTGCTCGGCGGCCTTGTTCCCCGGCATGGCAATCAAGGATAACTGCCGGTACTGGCTGTCTTTCTGCCGCTTGCTGGTCTGCAGGCGCAGCTCGGCTGCGTTGCGGTCAGCGCTACGAGTGGCGTAGTAGATGTCGGCCGTCGGCACCTTCAAGGTCGGCGCCAGGCTTTCCAGGCCATGCTCCACCCGTGCCGGTGTCTGCGCAGCCACCATCACCAGCTTCTGCACCTGCGGCGGTTGTTTTTCGCTCAGGTAGCGGGCCGCCCAATACGCGCCACTGCCATGGCCGATCAGCACGATGCTGCGGGCGTTGTGCTGCTGGGCAAAGGCCACTGCGGCGTCCAGGCGGGCGAAAATGCGCTCGGCATCGGCCGGCTCGGCCTGCTCGCTGGCCTGTTCGGCGTCGGTGCTTTCCGCGGTGTCGGCATCGGCCGCGGTGGCCTGGGCGACGTTGGCATTGGCATCGACCGGCACGTCCTTGGCCGGTGCGCTTTCACCTTGGTCTTTCTCTGGCTCGGCAGCCGGCGTGGCCTCGACCCGGGCCTGCGGGCTGTCGGCGAGCAGGTCGGGCAGGCTGACGCTCAGGCTGTGCCAGCCAATATCAGGAAACTTCTGCCGCAGCGGGCCAACGGCATTTGGCCAGTCGGCCGTTTCGCCAGCGCCCGGGACGATGATGACTGCCCCTTGCGGGTCGCTGTCGTTGGCGGGCTTCCACAAGGCCAGGAAGCTGTCGGCACCGGCCTGTAACGTTTGCTGCTCGGCCTTGGGCACCAGCCGTTCGAGCGCCTGGGCATCCTCCTGGCTGCGCTCCAGCAGTGGCGGGCGCGGGGCTTGGGCAGCAGGAGCCTCGGTGGTGGCGGGTGGTTTTTCGGCATCGGCGGCCAGGGCGCTGAGTGGAAGGATCGAGGCCAGGCAGCACATTGCCAGCTTCGTGCGATAAAGTGTGGACATGAGTAAACCCGGGGCCAGAATGATACCGGCAGCCTAATGGTATTTGCCCGTGACGGCCATGCGGCATGGCCGCCCTTGCCAAGACGAGCGTGTAGATGAATCGATTGCGTCGCCTGTTGGTTATCGGCTGGTTGTGCCTGCCCTTGATCGCCTTGGCACGGCCGGAAGTGCCGCCAACGGTGATGCTGGAGCCTGCCCAGCAGCAATGGCTCGAAAGCCATCGCAGCCTGCGCGTCGGCCTGGTGCTGCAGGCGCCCTATGCCCAGTTCGACCGGCGCTTGCAGCAACTGTACGGGGCCAATGTGGAACTGGTGAACAGCCTGGCGCAAGCGCTGCGCCTGGACCTTACCTGGCGCAACTTCAGCGACCAGGCCAGCCTCGAACATGCCCTGCAGGCGGGGGAGATCGATTTCGCCCCCGGCCTTACCCAGACACCGGCCAGCCTGCGACTGTGGTTGTTCAGCGACCCGTACATGCGCGTGCCGCAACTGGTGGTGGGGCCACGCACCGGAGCCATGGCCGTGGAGCTGGAAAAGCTCGAAACCGAGCAGCGTGTGGTGGTGCGCATGCCCAGCCAGCTGGCGGACTACTTGCGTGGCAACTACAGCAACCTCAACCTGCAGGGGGTGCCCGACGAGCGTGAGGCCCTGCAACTGGTGGTGGGCGGCCAGGCCAGTTTCGCGGTGCTGGATGAAGCCCAACTCAGCCGCCTGTCGCGCGAGAGCGAGTTCAGTGAGCTGGCGGTGGTCGGCGATATCGGCCTGCCGCAACTGCTGCGCATCGGTTCGCGGCGTGACTGGCCGCTACTGGCCGATGTACTCGAGCGCGGCCTGCAGGCGCTGCCGGCCAAGGAACTGGAACAACTGCACCAGCGTTGGCTGCAGCCGAAGTACCCGCGCCTGAGCGACTCGACCGGCTTCTGGCGGAACCTGGCGTTGCTGTGCGGCATGCTGCTGTTGTGCGCCCTGGCCACCCTGGTGTGGCAGCGTCGGCAGCAGCGCCAGCTGGAGCGTAGCCTGCTGGCGACGCGCGAAAGCCTGGTGGAGCGGCAAGTGCGCGAAGAAGCGCTGCGCCTGAGCCAGTTCGCCATCGACCAGAGCACGGTGGGCATCCTCTGGGTCAACTGGGACAGCCACGTGCGCTACGCCAACCACGCCGCCGAGCGCATGCTGGGCTACGGCGAAGGCGAGTTGCTGGAGCGGCCGTTGAGCGACTTCGAGCCGAGCCTGAGCATGGACCGCTGGCTGGAACTGTGGAAGAGGGCGCGCACCGGGGCCGGCGGCGTCGCCCAGTTCGAAACGCAGTGCCGACGAGCCGACCACAGCCTGCTGCCGGTGGAGCTGTCGCTGAGTTTTCTGCGTTTTCGTGACGCCGAATACCTGGTGGTCTACCTCGCCGATGTTACCGAGCGCCACCGCGCCCTGGCCGCCCTGCGTGAAAGCGAGGCGCGGCTCAAGGGCATTGCCGGCAACGTGCCGGGGCTGGTATTCCGCCTGGAACGCGACCCGGCCGAGGGCGACCTGGAATTCCCCTACATCAGCGAGGGCAGCGAGGCCTTGGTGGGCTATGCGCCCAGCGAGATCCAGCACCCGCAGATGGGCTTGCGCAACCTGGTCCACCCCGAGGACCGTGCCGATTACCACCGGGTGCAGGACCTGGCCCTGGCCAGCGACCAGGACTGGTCCTGGCAGGGGCGCATCCTGACCCGCCAGGGCGAACAGCGCTGGGCCGACATCAAGGCCAGTACCCGGCGCCTGGCCAACGGCCAGGTAGTGTGGGACGGCGTGGTATGGGACATCACCCAGGGCAAGCGGGCGGAGCTGGAGCTGGCCAAATCCCAGGAGCAGTTGCGCGAGCTGTCGGCCCACCTGGAGAGCGTGCGTGAGGAAGAAAAGGCCCGTATCGCCCGGGAAGTGCACGATGAACTGGGGCAGATGCTGACCGTGCTCAAGCTGGAGGTGTCGATGTGCGAGCTGGCCTTTGCCGAGCTGGACCCGGGCCTGAACGAGCGCCTGGGCAGCATGAAGCGCCTGATCGCCCAGTTGTTCCAACTGGTGCGTGATGTGGCCACCGCCTTGCGCCCGCCGATCCTGGATGCCGGCATCGCCTCGGCCATCGAATGGCAGGCGCGGCGCTTCGAGGCGCGCACGCAAATCCCCTGCCTGGTACAAGTACCGGATAATCTGCCAGCATTGAGCGATGCCAAGGCCACCGGGCTGTTTCGTATCTTGCAGGAGGCGCTGACCAACGTGATGCGCCATGCCCAGGCGCACAGCGTGGAGATTGAACTGGTGCATGAGGATGGGCAATTGCGCATGACCGTCAGCGATGATGGCCAGGGCTTTTGCCGCGACCAGCCCCGGCCCACCTCGTTCGGCCTGGTGGGGGTGCGCGAGCGGGTGCTGATGTTGGGCGGCAGCATGCTGTTGGACAGTGAGCCGGGCGAAGGCACCAGCCTGAGCGTGGCCATTCCGTTGGAGTAGGAGAGCGATCGTGATTCGAGTGCTGGTGGCCGAAGACCACACCATTGTCCGTGAAGGCATCAAGCAATTGATTGGCCTGGCCAAGGACATGCAGGTGGTAGGGGAGGCCGGTAATGGCGAGCAGTTGCTGGAAACCTTGCGCCATACGCCATGCGAGGTGGTGCTGCTGGATATCTCGATGCCGGGCGTGAACGGCCTGGAGGCGATCCCGCGGATCCGCGCGTTGCACGATGCCCCGGCGATCCTGATGCTGTCGATGCACGATGAGGCGCAGATGGCGGCGCGGGCGCTGAAGGCCGGTGCTGCCGGCTATGCCACCAAGGACAGCGACCCGGCGCTGTTGCTGACCGCGATTCGCCGGGTTGCAGGCGGCGGGCGCTACATCGACCCGGCGCTGGCCGACCGCATGGTGTTCGAAGTGGGCCTGACCGAGTCGCGGCCGTTGCACACGTTGCTATCGGAGCGCGAGTTCTCGGTGTTCGAGCGCCTGGCCCAGGGCGCCAACGTCAACGACATCGCCCAGCAGCTGGCGCTGTCGAGCAAGACCATCAGCACCCACAAGGCGCGCCTGATGCAGAAGCTGAAGGTGAACTCGCTGGCGGAACTGGTGAAGTATGCCATGGAGCACAAGTTGCTCTGATTGCGACATAGGTGATCCAGAGGCAGTCGCGGTCCTTGTGGGAGCGGGCGTGCCCGCGAAAGGGCCTGGCCTGCTGAACACTGTGGTTGAACCGGCCTCTTCGCGGGCATGCCCGCTCCCACAGGTTCAGAGGGTGGGTTGGGTGAGCATTCCAATCCCGCCATCGTTGTAGGGGAATCCCTACAACAAATCTTCCATCCGGATGATGGCATTCTCTCAGCACCCCCGATTTCCCGGCGCTGGCCGCTTGTCTAGTCTTTGCCTACGCAGTCATCCAACAAGAAGGTGCAGGCATGAGCGAGGCGAAGTCGAACGCTGCAACCAGCGAAACGCTGGTCAGCTTCCGTGGTGTGCAGAAGAGCTACGACGGCGAGTCGCTGATCGTCAAAGACCTCAACCTGGATATCCGCAAGGGCGAGTTCCTCACCTTGCTTGGCCCGTCCGGCTCGGGCAAGACCACCAGCCTGATGATGCTGGCCGGCTTCGAAACCCCCACCGCTGGTGAGATCCAGCTGGCCGGGCGCTCTATCAACAATGTGCCGCCACACAAACGCGACATCGGCATGGTGTTCCAGAACTACGCGCTGTTCCCGCACATGACCGTGGCCGAGAACCTGGCGTTCCCGCTGACTGTGCGCAACCTGAGCAAGACCGATATCAGCGAGCGGGTCAAGCGCGTGCTGAACATGGTCCAGCTCGATGCCTTCGCCAAGCGCTACCCCGGCCAGCTGTCCGGTGGCCAGCAGCAGCGCGTGGCCCTGGCCCGGGCGCTGGTGTTCGAGCCGCAGCTGGTGCTGATGGACGAACCGCTCGGCGCGTTGGACAAGCAACTGCGTGAACACATGCAGATGGAGATCAAGCACATCCACCAGCGCCTGGGTGTGACCGTGGTGTACGTGACCCATGACCAGGGCGAGGCGTTGACCATGTCCGACCGCGTGGCGGTGTTCCACCAGGGCGAGATCCAGCAGATCGCCGACCCGCGCACGCTGTATGAAGAGCCTTGCAATACCTTCGTCGCCAACTTCATCGGCGAGAACAACCGCATCAACGGCACCCTGCTGGCCAGCGATGGTAAACGCTGCCAGGTGCAGCTGGCGCGCGGTGAGCGGGTCGAGGCGCTGGCGGTGAATGTCGGCCAGGCCGGCGAGCCGGTAACCCTGTCGATCCGCCCCGAGCGCGTACGCCTGAATGGCCATAGCGAAAGCTGCGTCAACCGCTTCTCTGGGCGGGTGGCCGAATTCATTTATCTGGGCGACCACGTGCGGGTGCGCCTGGAGGTTTGCGGCAAGGGCGACTTCTTCGTGAAACAGCCGATTGCCGAGCTCGACCCGGCCCTGGCCGTGGGCGATGTGGTACCGCTGGGCTGGGAGGTGGAGCACGCCCGCGCGCTCGATCCGATTGCCGAAGCCCATTGATGGATTGCTTCACCAACCCTGTACTGTGGAGAGAATAATAATGCGCAAGCAGTTGAAACTGACCGCCCTGGCCCTGGGGCTGTTCGCCGCTGGCCAGGCCATGGCCGCAGACCTCACCGTGGTCTCGTTCGGCGGCGCCAACAAGGCGGCCCAGGTCAAGGCGTTCTACGATCCGTGGGAAAAGGCCGGCAAGGGCAAGATCATCGCTGGCGAGTACAACGGTGAGATGGCCAAGGTCAAAGCCATGGTCGACACCAAGAGCGTCTCGTGGAACCTGGTGGAAGTCGAGTCGCCCGAACTGGCCCGCGGTTGTGACGAGGGCATGTTCGAAGAGCTCGACCCGGCGCTGTTCGGCAACGAGGCCGATTACGTGCCGGGTGCTATCCAGCCATGCGGCGTGGGCTTCTTCGTCTGGTCCACGGTGTTGGCCTACAACGCCGACAAGCTGAAGAGCGCACCGACCAGCTGGGCCGATTTCTGGGACACCAAGAAATTCCCGGGCAAGCGCGGCCTGCGCAAGGGCGCCAAGTACACCCTTGAATTCGCCCTGATGGCCGACGGCGTGGCGCCGAAGGATGTGTATCAGGTACTGGGCACCAAGGAGGGTGTGGATCGCGCCTTCAAGAAACTCGACGAGCTCAAGCCGAGCATCCAGTGGTGGGAAGCCGGCGCCCAGCCGCCACAGTACCTGGCCTCGGGTGACGTGGTCATGAGCTCGGCCTACAACGGCCGCATCGCCGCGGTGCAGAAAGAGAGCAACCTCAAGGTGGTATGGAACGGTGGCATCTACGACTTCGATGCCTGGGCCATTCCGAAAGGCGCCAAGGATGCCGACGAAGCGAAGAAATTCATCGCCTTCAGCGTGCAGCCCGAGCAGCAGAAGACCTACTCCGAGAACATTGCCTATGGCCCGGCCAACTCCAAGGCTGTAAGCCTGCTGTCGGACGAGGTGAAGAAGGACATGCCGACCACGCCTGAGAACATCGCCAACCAGGTGCAGATCGACGTGGCCTTCTGGGCCGACAACAGCGAGCAGCTGGAGCAACGCTTCAACGCCTGGGCGGCGAAGAAGTAAGCGGCCAGCAGCGTAAGGGGGCCGCTTCGCGGCCCATCGCCGGCAAGCCAGCTCCCACAGGGATCGCGTCATCCCCGAGGTCTGTGCACCACCCGGGTGGCTGTCACAGGGATCAGATGTCCCGAGGTTGTGCAGTACCTGGTGGGTGCAGGTGCCACAGGGATTAGAAAGCCTGAAGCCAGCGCAGTACCTGTGGGAGCTGGCTTGCCGGCGATGGGCTGCGCCGCAGCCCCATTTTCAGTTCGTATCGCGGAGTTCGCCATGGCCATTGCAGTGCCCCTCAAAGAAGGCGCAGGTCCAAGTCTCAAGCAGCGCCTCAAGCACGCCGAGCGGGTCAACCGCTGGAAGGCGCAGGCGTTGATCGCGCCGCTGGCGCTGTTTCTTTTGCTGGTGTTCCTGGTGCCGATCGCGGCGCTGTTGTACAAGAGCGTCGGCAACCCGGAAGTGGTCGGTGGCCTGCCGCGCACGGTCGAGGTCATCAGCCAGTGGGATGGCAAGAGCCTGCCGGGCGAAGATGTGTACAAGGCCCTGAGCCAAGACCTGGCCGAATCGCGCAAGAACCAGACCCTGGGCGACCTGTCCAAGCGCCTGAACATGGAGCTGGCCGGCTACCGCAGCCTGCTGTCCAAGACCGCACGCGCGCTGCCGTTCAAGAGCGAACCCGCTTCCTATAAGGATGCCCTGCAGACCCTCGACGAGCGTTGGGGCGACCCGGCCTATTGGCAGGCGATCCGCCGCAACACCAGCACGGTGACCTCGTTCTACCTGCTGGCATCGCTCGATCACCGCATCGACGACCTTGGCGAACTGGCCAAGGCCACCCCGGACCAGGCCATTTACCTGGACATCTTTGCCCGCACCCTGTGGATGGGTGTGGTGATTACCGCTATCTGCCTGGTGCTGGCCTACCCGCTGGCCTACCTGCTGGCCAACCTGCCGACCCGGCAGAGCAACTTGCTGATGATCCTGGTGCTGCTGCCGTTCTGGACTTCGATCCTGGTGCGGGTGGCGGCGTGGATCGTGCTGTTGCAGTCGGGCGGGCTGATCAACAGTGCATTGATGGCCATCGGCATCATCGATCAACCGTTGGAACTGGTGTTCAACCGCACCGGTGTATACATCTCCATGGTCCATATCCTGTTGCCGTTCATGATCCTACCGTTGTACAGCGTGATGAAGGGCATTTCACCCAGCTACATGCGTGCGGCGATCTCGCTGGGTTGCCATCCATTCGCCAGCTTCTGGCGGGTGTACTTCCCGCAGACCTATGCCGGCGTGGGTGCAGGCTGCCTGCTGGTGTTCATCATCTCGATCGGCTACTACATCACCCCGGCGCTGCTCGGCAGCCCGAACGACCAGATGGTCAGCTACTTCGTTGCCTTCTATACCAACACCAGCATCAACTGGGGCATGGCCACTGCGCTGGGCGGGCTGTTGCTGCTGGCGACCGTAGTGTTGTACCTGATCTATAGCTGGCTGGTCGGCGCCAGCCGCCTGCGCCTGAGCTGAGGAGCCTTGCCATGCTGAGTCCTTACATGTCACCCGTGGAGCGGGCCTGGTTCTACACGCTGCGAATCTTCTGTGGCCTGGTCCTGCTGTTCCTGGTATTGCCGGTGCTGGTGATCGTGCCGTTGTCGTTCAACAGCGGCAGTTTCCTGGTTTACCCGCTGCAAGGGTTCTCATTGCAGTGGTACGAGGACTTCTTCGCATCTGCCGAATGGATGCGTTCGTTGAAGAACAGCATCATCGTCGCTCCGGCGGCCACCGTGCTGGCCATGGTGTTCGGCACCCTGGCCGCCATCGGCCTGACCCGCAGCGACTTCCCCGGCAAGTCGCTGGTGATGGCCCTGGTGATTTCGCCGATGGTGGTGCCGGTGGTGATCATTGGCGTGGCCAGCTACCTGTTCTTTGCCCCGCTGGGCATGGGCAACAGCTTCATCTCGCTGATTCTGGTGCATGCGGTGCTGGGTGTGCCGTTCGTCATCATTACCGTGTCGGCGACCCTGCAGGGCTTCAACTACAACCTGGTACGGGCGGCTGCCAGCCTGGGTGCTTCGCCGCTGCTGACCTTCCGCCGGGTGACCCTGCCGCTGATCGCGCCCGGGGTGATTTCGGGGGCACTGTTCGCCTTTGCCACCTCGTTCGACGAAGTGGTGGTCACGCTGTTCCTGGCCGGGCCGGAACAAGCCACCCTGCCGCGGCAGATGTTCAGTGGTATTCGCGAGAACCTGAGCCCGACCATTGCCGCGGCGGCGACCTTGCTGATTGCCTTCTCGGTGGTATTGCTGCTGACCCTGGAGTGGTTGCGCGGGCGTAGCGAGAAGCTGAGAACCCAGCAGCCTGCCTGATGATGGGTTGCCTGTACCGGCCTCTTCGCGGCTAAAGCCCGCTCCTACAACGACAGCGCAGGATTCAGGCCGTGCGCAAACCGTTGTAGGAGCGGGCTTTGCCCGCGAAGAGGCCTGCACAGGTTGAAACAACCGCTCGACACCAATTGATACCAATCAGCCCTCATCCCTTTCCCTGAGTTACAATGCGCGCCACCGTGATTCTGCCAACAGGTGCGCCATGCAGCCCTACGCTATTGCCCCCTCCATTCTCTCCGCCGATTTCGCTCGCTTGGGCGAGGACGTCGACAAGGTCTTGGCGGCGGGTGCCGACATCGTCCACTTCGATGTCATGGACAACCACTACGTCCCCAACCTGACCATCGGCCCGATGGTCTGCACCGCACTGCGCAAGTATGGCGTCACCGCGCCGATCGACGTGCACCTGATGGTCAGCCCGGTCGACCGCATCATTGGCGACTTCATCGAAGCCGGCGCCACCTACATCACCTTCCACCCGGAAGCCTCGCAGCATATCGATCGCTCGCTGCAACTGATCAAGGACGGCGGTTGCAAGGCCGGCCTGGTGTTCAATCCGGCCACCAGCCTGGATGCCCTGAAGTACGTGATGGATAAGGTCGACATGGTGCTGCTGATGAGCGTCAACCCAGGCTTCGGCGGGCAGAAGTTCATCCCTGGTACCCTCGACAAGCTGCGCGAGGCACGTGCATTGATCGACGCCAGTGGCCGTGATATCCGCCTGGAAATCGACGGTGGCGTCAACGTCAACAACATTCGCGAGATCGCTGCCGCTGGTGCCGACACCTTCGTGGCCGGCTCGGCGATCTTCAACGCCCCGGACTACCAGGAAGTCATCGCCAAGATGCGCGCCGAACTGGCCCAGGCCCGCCCATGAGCGGCTTCGAGCAGCTGTTCCCGGGGGCGCTGCCCAGGCTGGTGATGTTCGATCTGGACGGTACCCTGATCGATTCCGTGCCAGACCTGGCCGCCGCCGTGGACCGCATGCTGCTCGAACTGGGGCGCCCGCCCGTTGGCCTGGAGGCAGTACGCCACTGGGTCGGCAACGGCGCCCAGGTGCTGGTGCGCCGGGCGCTGGCGGGCGGCATAGACCACGCTGCCGTGGACGATGCGCTGGCCGAGCAGGCGCTGGCGCTGTTCATGGACGCCTATGCCGAAAGCCATGAGCTGACCGTGGTCTACCCGGGTGTACGGGACACCTTGCGCTGGCTGCGCAAGCAGGGCGTGGAGATGGCCCTGATCACCAACAAGCCCGAGCGCTTCGTCGGCCCGTTGCTGGACCAGATGAAGATCGGCAATTACTTCCGCTGGATCATCGGTGGCGACACCCTGCCACAGAAAAAGCCCGACCCAGCGGCGCTGCTGTTCGTCATGCAGATGGCCGGCGTCACCCCGCAACAGGCGTTGTTCGTCGGTGATTCACGCAGTGACGTGTTGGCGGCCAAGGCGGCAGGTGTGCAGTGCGTGGGCCTGACCTACGGCTACAACCATGGCCGGCCGATCAACGATGAATCGCCCAGCCTGGTAATCGACGACCTGCGCGCGTTGTTGCCCGGTTGCGCAGACCCGGCCACTGGGATAACGTTGGCGGACCTTCAAGCCTCACAAGACAGAGAGTCCAACGTGGCGGTTACCGGCAAATTCTGGATGAAAGTCATCAAGGCCCTGGCCCGTTGGCGTTGGCGCGCCTGACTTCTGCCTGCCGGCGCGTGCCGGCCCGTCCGTTTGCCTGACCTATTGCTGCTTGCCACGAGGCTACCCATGACCCGCGAAGAATTCCTGCGCCTGGCCGCTGCCGGCTACAACCGCATTCCCTTGGCCTGCGAAACCCTGGCCGACTTCGACACGCCGCTGTCGATCTACCTGAAACTGGCCGACCAGCCCAACTCGTACCTGCTCGAATCGGTACAGGGCGGCGAGAAGTGGGGCCGTTACTCGATGATCGGCCTACCGTCGCGCACCGTGATGCGTGTGCATGGCTACCACGTCAGCATCCTGCAGGATGGGGTCGAGGTGGAGCGCCATGATGTCGAAGACCCGCTGGCCTTCGTCGAAACCTTCAAGGACCGTTACAAGGTCGCCGACATCCCCGGCCTGCCACGCTTCAACGGTGGCCTGGTGGGCTATTTCGGCTATGACTGCGTGCGCTATGTGGAAAAGCGCCTGGGTGCCAGCCCCAACCCGGACCCGCTGGGTGTGCCGGACATCCTGCTGATGGTGTCCGATGCGGTGGTGGTGTTCGACAACCTGGCGGGCAAGATGCACGCCATCGTGCTGGTCGACCCGGCGCAAGAGCAGGCTTTCGAACAGGGCCAGGCACGCCTGCAAGGGCTGCTGGAAACCTTGCGCCAGCCGATCACCCCGCGCCGTGGCCTGGACCTGAGCGGCCCGCTGGCTGCCGAGCCGGAATTCCGCTCCAGCTATACCCGCGAGGATTACGAGAACGCCGTCGGCCGCATCAAGGAGTACATCCTGGCCGGTGATTGCATGCAGGTGGTGCCGTCGCAGCGCATGTCGATCGACTTCAAGGCCGCGCCCATCGACCTGTACCGTGCACTGCGCTGTTTCAACCCGACGCCGTACATGTACTTCTTCAACTTTGGCGACTTCCACGTGGTCGGTAGCTCGCCCGAAGTACTGGTGCGGGTCGAGGACAACCTGGTCACCGTGCGCCCGATTGCCGGCACCCGCCCGCGTGGCGCCACCGAAGAGGCCGACCGCGCGCTGGAAGACGACCTGCTGTCGGACGACAAGGAGATCGCCGAGCACCTGATGCTGATCGACCTGGGCCGCAACGATGTGGGCCGGGTGTCCTCGACCGGCAGCGTGCGCCTGACCGAGAAGATGGTGATCGAGCGTTATTCCAACGTCATGCACATCGTCTCCAACGTCACCGGCCAGCTGCGTGAAGGGCTGACGGCGATGGATGCACTGCGGGCGATCCTGCCGGCCGGTACGCTTTCCGGGGCGCCGAAGATTCGCGCGATGGAGATCATCGACGAGCTGGAGCCGGTCAAGCGTGGGGTTTACGGAGGTGCCGTGGGCTACTTCGCCTGGAACGGCAACATGGATACCGCGATTGCCATTCGTACGGCGGTGATCAAGGACGGTGAGCTGCATGTGCAGGCCGGTGGCGGCATTGTTGCCGACTCGGTGCCGGCGCTGGAGTGGGAAGAAACCATCAACAAGCGCCGGGCGATGTTCCGTGCGGTGGCGTTGGCTGAGCAGACTTCCGCCAAGTAAATCGCGGGCCTCTGGGGCTGCTTTGCAGCCCATCGCGACACAAGGCCGCTCCCACAGGGGATTGGCGTGGGAGCAACTGTCTTGTATTGCCTGGACTGGCCTCATCGCCGGCAAGCCAGCTCCCACAGGCATGTCACAAAGGCCTGAAGCCTGTGGTACTCCTGTGGGAGCTGGCTCCCACTGGCATGTCGCACAAAGGCCTGAAGCCTGTGGTACTCCTGTGGGAGCTGGCTCCCACTGGCATGTCGCACAAAGGCCTGAAGCCTGTGGTACTCCTGTGGGGGCTGGCTCCCACTGGCATGTCACACAAAGGCCTGAAGCCTGTGGTCCTGTGGGAGCTGGCTTGCCGGCGATAGGGCCGGTACAGGCTGGCTCAGAAATCCAGGCTAATTCCCAGGCTCACCCCCTGCTGCGTCAACTCATCACTCTTGCGCCAGTTGTAGTTCCCGCGCAAATGCACCCCCGCCACCACTTCATGGCTCACCCCCAGGCTCGCCCGGGTCAGGTCGCTGTGTGGCGTATACCCGGTCAGGGTGAAGTCATTTGCCGGCAAGCTGGTCAGGTGCATGGTCACATCCTGCTGGTCATCCTCGAACTCATACTCCTGCGCCACCTCGGCGAACAATCGGGTGCTCGGCAGCACCTGCACGCTGCCCAGCAACCCCACGCCCAGGCGGCGTGAAGTGCGCTCCTGGTCATCGAAGCCCAGCGCCGTCGAGCGCCCGCTCTTCTCGTCGTAGCCATCCACCTTGACCCGCGCATAGTCGGCACTGATGAATGGCGCCACCTGCCAGGTGCTGCTATCGGCCGCCAGGTTGTAACCCAGCCGTGCGGACATTGCCCAGGCCTCGCCATCGGTGTCGCCCTTTTCGCTGCGCTCGCCTGCACCGAGGGCGAAGGTGCGCTTGAGGTCGCTGTAGTCCAGGTGCCCGGCGGTCAGCGCCGCATCGGCCCACCAGCGGTCCTGGCGGTATTGGGCGAAGGCGCTGGCCAGGTAGTTGTCCAGCTTGTAGTCCGAGTCTTGCTGGCCGGCTTCCAGTTTCTGTCGGTATATGCCGCCAGCCAGGCCCACGCGCCAGGCGTCGTTCAGGCGATAGCTGCCGCCCAGGGTCAGGTTGTAGCCGTGGCCATCGCCGCTGGCTGCGCTGCGCTGGCCGTCGAAGTCCAGGTCCTGGGCGCCGCTGGCGACGAAGGCTTGCCACTGGCCCACCGCCTGCCAGGGTGTCTGCCACTGGTTGCGCAATTCATCCTGGTGGGCGCGCAGGCTGGCGTGGGCCATTTCCGGGAGCAGGGTCAGTTCCCAGGGGGCGGCGATGATCGAATAGGCGTAGTCGGCAATCAGTTGCTGGCCAGCGATGGTCGGGTGCACCGAGTCGTTGAACAGCAGCTTGGTCGGGTCTGGCGTGGCGCCGTTGATGCCGTATACCGGGTTTTCCACGCAGCTTTCGCCGCTGTAGCAGGTACCGACCAGGTTCTGGTCAGTGGCCAGGCCGAACTGGCCGGGGCTGGCCAATGCCTCGCTCAGTAGTACGGGGATGTTCAACGGAATGATCTCGGCATCGATCTGCCCCAACTGGCTGAGCAGCGACTGGTTGAACGCGCCGGACAGCAATGACAGGGGGTTTTGTTGCGGCGTGCCGCTGAAGTTCGGTGTTTGGCCGAGGTCGGGTAGCAGCCAGACCATGATGTAGCGGGCGCCACCCTGCTGCAGGGCCTGGGCGCTGGCAGCCAGGCGGGCTCCGGCGGCCAGGGCGTCGGCCGGGCTGTTGACCAGGCCTTGAAGGAAGTCGTTGCCGCCGCCAGTCAGGTAGTACAGCGCGTTAGGGTCGGCGCGCAGGCCGTTGGCCAGGTAGCCCGGCTTTTCTCGCAGTACCAGCCCGGCATTGGAGTTGCCTGGCGGGATGACGGTCTTGGATGTATTGGTGATCGAATCCAGGATCTGCTGGGTGGTGTAGCCGCCCACTGCCCAGTTGTTGCCGTCGGGCTGAATGCCCACCGAGGTAGATGGGTTCAGCTCGTTTGGGGCTACGCCCAGCCGCCCGCCAAGGATCATCGGCGACACCGGTGCAAAGTTGCCGTTGGCATCACGGTTGGTGAACCTTGCCCCAGGGGTGCCGCCTGTCAGGTCGGGAAATTGCCCGGCATCGGCGAGGCTATCGCCAAACACGATCAGCGTGGAGTAGGGCGACGGTGCGGCGAACGCCTGGCTGCAGGCGAGGGCCAATGAGGCGAGGGTAAAGCGCAATAGCGGAGCTTTTCGCATCAGGGAACATCCTTTTCTTTGTTTTTATAAGGACAACCCGATCGACCTTAGCAAATCGCAGGGCATCCCTTCCAAGTCCATTCGTTTCCCAGTGTTTACGGGCATATTGCGCCCGCCGCGCCGGTAGGCTACTGTGCCGGGACGTATGAGCGAGACCTATCCTGTGTTGATCGTCAGCAAACTCTTGATGCGCGTAATCAAGGCCCACGCCCGTTGGCGTTGGCGCGCCTGACTTTATCCCCTGCCGGCCCGCCCGGCCCGCCCCCGTTTGCCTTCCCGTTTACCGCCCTTTGTGGCAAAGCCACGCCTGCGGCTGGTACAGGAAGGTTCGAATTCTGAAGTCAGTAGATTCAAGAGGTTTAACC
>NZ_JYKS01000059.1 GCF_000935045.1 Pseudomonas sp. 10-1B | reverse complement strand
GAAACAAACGTAGGAGCGAGCGCCAGCTCGCGATGCGCCGCGCGGGCGGCGCTCGGTCTCACACGCGCTGAAGATGCCGCGGCGAGCACCTGGCAACCCTGATGCCCTTGCCAGAAACCATAGAATCTCCCACAGGATCACTGCAAACCTGAGCCTTGCGCAGCCCTGTGGGAGCAACTGTCTTGTATTGCCTGGACTGGCCTCATCGCTGGCAAGCCGGCTCCCACAGGTGCTGCACAGGGTTTGAGGCCTATGCGGTCGAGGTGGGAGCTGGCTTGCCGGCGATGGGCTGCACAGCAGCCCCGTTGCAATGCAGCGTTACCGGCAATTACCCGCCTTGCGATAACCCGCCGCCTGGGCCTCGCCCTCGGTGGCGAAGCTGACCCGGTTCTTCGCTGCAACCTGGTTGTAGCCCGGGCAGCCAACGGAAAGGTGGTAGACGTGGCTGTTGCGGTTGCCAAGCACGGCCCCCACCGTCTCGGCACTGGCCAGGCTTGGCTTGGGCTCTGGTCTGGCGGCCTTCGGCGGTAACGCTTGCACCACGCCAGCGCCAACCGGCTTGTAGCCGGCCGTCCACTTGCGCTCGCCGCTCACGAACGGGTTGGCATGGCCCATGATGGCGGCAATGCGCCGGTCGCGCTCTTTCTCCCAGGCCGATACCGGGTGCTGCTTGTCCCAGGCCATCAGCAGCTGTTGCTGCTGGCGCGACATGTTCAGCTGGTAGCGGTCGTACATGTAGAACGTGGTGCGGGCTACCAGGCCTTTGACTTCGTCACGCGGCTCGGCGGCGCGCTGGGCGAAATCGACCTTGGTGGTGCACTGGCCATATTCGCCGGCCTTGCCGGCCACCATGGCGTAGTTGAAGTTGCTGCGGTCGCCGTTGACCTCGCCCACGGCCGGGTACAGGTTGAACAGGTTGGCCTCCATGGCGCGGAACACCGGGTCGTTGTCCACGCAATGCTCGCGGCCACCGTTCTTCCAGCACTGGCGCTGGTTGCCGAAGGTGTAGGCGGGCACGATGTGTTCCCACTCGGTGCGCTCGGCGCGGTTCTGCTGCTTGCGCGTCTGGTAACCGCACGAGGCGGCATCGATACGCCCGCCAGACTTGCCCACCCAGGTCCATTTGCAACCACAGTACAGCTCGCCCATGGCACTGCTGGCCTGGTCCATGTACACCTTTTGCTTGGCCACCACCTTGGCCTCGGTGAAGGTTGCCGGCGGGTTTGCCAGAGCCGGGAGGGTAAAGGAAAACAATAAGGTTATGGCGTAAAGCAGTGATTTCATGGGAAAAACATATTCAGATTGGGGCGCGCATTGTACCTATGGGAGCGGCCTTGTGTCGCGATTGGGCCGCAAAGCGGCCCCGACTATCTAAGCCATTTCCCCGCTGGCACGGGCATGCTCCACGCCCACGCTCACCGGCACCTCTTGGGCAATCACTACTTCACTGGCGAACAGGCTACGCATCAGGCTATACCCCGTCAGCAGCATATAGAACGCAATCGGCAACCCGACCACGATGCTGGCCATCTGGATCGCCAGCAACCCACCGGCAATCACCAGGCTGGCAGCGATAGCTCCCTCCAGCACACACCAAAGCACCCGTATCCAGTGCGGCGGGTCGATGCTGCCCAGTGAGTTGAGCATGCACAACACCTGCGTCCCCGCATCGGCGGCAGTCACGAAGTGCACGGCCAGCAACAGGCAGATGACCACGCTCAGTACCGCACCCAAGGTCGGCCCGTCCAGGCGGTCGAGCAGGGTGAACATCGCCGTGGTGGTTTCCTTGCGCGTGGCCTCCAGCACCGGGCCACCCTGGAACGGGCCGGCTGCAGCCTGTTCGGCGACCGGCAACTGTTGGTAGGCCTGGCGGGCTTGTTGCTCATCCTTCAGCGCAGAGCCGCCAAACACCGCCATCCACAGGATCGTCACCAGCGTCGGTACCAGCAGTGCGCCGAACACCAGTTCGCGGATGGTGCGGCCACGGGAGATGCGCGCAATGAACAGCCCCACGAACGGGCCCCAGGTCATCCACCACGGCCAGTAGAAGGCGGTCCAGCTCTTCTGCCAGGCGCTGTCGGCCTGGGCGTCGGTCCAGAAGCTCATGCCGATGATGTTCTGTGCGTAGTCACCGGCCGACTCGAACAGCAGGTTCATGATGTAGTTGGTCGGGCCCAGGCCCAGCACCACCAGCATCAGCCCCAGGGAAATCCACATGTTCAGCGTCGACAGGCGCTTCATGCCGCGCGACACGCCGGCCACCAGCGACACCGAGGCGATCACCGTGACCACGGCGATGATGCTCAGCTTGAACGATAGGGTAACCGGGGTGCCGAACACCTGGTGCATGCCCATGTTGATCTGCTCCACACCCAGGCCCAGCGACTGCGACACGCCAAAGGCGGTGACCGCGCCGCCGATGATGTCCACGGCATGCCCGATCGGCCCGTAGATGCGGTTGCCGATCAGTGGGTAGAGGATCGAGCGCAATGCCAGGGGCAGACCTTCACGGTAGGCGAAGTAGGCCAGGCCCAGGCCGATCACGGTGAAGATCGCCCAAGGGTGCAGGCCCCAGTGCAGCAGGGTGATGCGCATGGCCATGGAGGCGGCCTGGTCGGTCAGCCCTGGGGTGAACGGGTTGCTGGCATAGTGCAATACCGGTTCGGCCACCGACCAGAAGATCAGCCCCACGCCCATGCCGGCGCTGAACAGCATGGCGATCCAGGCAGCGAAGCTGAATTCCGGTTTTTCGTCGGCACGCCCGAGTTTCAAGGTGCCGAAGCGGCTGAAAGCGATGAACACCAGCACCCCGAGGATGCCGCTGACCAGCGCCAGGTAGAACCATTTCAGGTGGTCGAGGATAGCGTCGGAGGCGGCCTTGAATACCCCGGCGGCCTGGTCGCCGTAAGAGGCGCAGAGCACCACGAAGGCCACGACGATGGAAAGCGACCCAACGGTCACGATAGGGTTGAGGCCTTTGAACAGGCCCTGTCTTGCACGCATCGGCTATATCCTTTTTATTCTGGCAAGCAGGCGCGGATGCACCTGCCTGGCGGCGTTGCAGGTTGAGGGGAGAGCAAATGGAAAAAAGGGCGCCTGAACTTCAAGCGCCCTTGTCGTCTGTCAAAGGTCGACCACCAGGTCCGAGGTCGGGCGGCTGCAGCACAGCAGCCGCAGGCCCTTATCGATTTCACGCTGGCGGATGCCGCCGTTGTGCTTCATCTCCACGCTGCCCTCCAGCAGCGCGCTCTTGCAGGTACCGCAAACCCCTTGGCTGCAAGATGAAGGCACCACGGCGCCGGCCAGCTTGGCGGCGGCCAGCACGGTCTGGTCGGCGCGCATGGTGAAGGTCTTGCCTGAGCGGGCCAGGCGCACCGTGAAGGTGTCCTGCGCCTGGCTTGGGTTAGCCGGGGCGGGCGCAGGTTCGGCTTCGGCGCTGATGTCGAAGCTTTCCTGGTGGTAGCGGGCCAGGTCGAAACCGGCACCGGCCAGCAGCGCCTTGGTGGCATCCATGTAACCCTTGGGGCCGCAGGTGAACACAGTGCGCTCCTTGAAGTCGGGGATTTCGCTTTGCAGCGCCGCCAGCGACAGGCGTCCAAGCGGGCCGTTCCAGTCGGGCTCGTCACCCAGGCTTTCGCAGAAGAACAGGGTACGCATCTGTGGCATGCGACGTTCCAGTTGGGCCAGTTCCTCTCGGAAGATGATGTCGTTCGGCGTGCGGGCGCTGTGCACGAAGACGATATCCAGGCCTGCATGCAGGTCGGCGGCGGCACGGGTCATGGCCATCAGCGGGGTGACCCCGGAGCCGGCCGACAGGTACAGCAACTTGCGCGCCGGGCCGGCCACCGGGGTGAATACCCCGGCCGGGCCAGAGGCAGCCAGGGCGTGACCCGCGCGCAGGTTGTCGTGCAGCCAGTTGGACACCGTGCCGCCCGGTACCCGCTTGACCGTGATTGAAAAAGTGAACGGCCGGGTTGGCGTGGAAGACAGGGTATAGCAGCGCGACACGCTGGCCCCGCCAATGATCGGCGACACAGTCAGGAACTGCCCGGGCTCGTAGGCCAGGGCGTGGTAGTGCGGGCTGTGAAAGGTGAAGGTCTTCACGTCGTGGGTTTCATCCACCACGCTCAGGCATTCGATGCGCCGGCTTTCGCCGCTGGCCCATTGTGCGCCATGGCTGGCCCAGTGGTCGCTGTCGGTGAAGCGCTGGTCGGCGCGCAGGCCGGCAATATCGTGCAATGCAGTCATGGCCTTCAAACCCCGTGCGCGGTGAGACGCGAGGTGTACCAGCGGGCGAACTGGTCGACGTACGGCTCGGTGAAGGTGGAATAAGGGCCCGGCACGAAGGCGGGGTCCTGGGTGCCGCTGTGGGTGATGGCGACCAGTGCTGCATCCTGCTGGGTGGTGGCCACCCACACTTCGGTCAGGCGCTGCAGGTCGTAATCCACGCCTTCCACCGCGTCACGGTGCACCAGCCATTTGGTACGTACCAGGGTGCGTTCCGGTGACAGCGGGATGATCCAGCTGATCATGGCGTGGTCGCTCATCACGTGGGCCCAGGCGTTGTTGCCCCACAGGTGGGTATCGCCAAGGTCGCGGCGGGTCAGGTTGCCCAGCAGCTTGCTGCTGGCCACCTTGGTGTCGAGGGTTTGCGACTCGCCACTGCCGGCGATGATCATGCGCTGGGTGCGGAACTGCGTCGGTGAGCTGTCCTGCAGGTGTTCGACGGTCTCGTACAGCAGGCCGGCGCTGGCCCAGTCGGCCTCGATACCGGCTTTGCGCACCTGGTAGGCGTCGTAGGAAGCGCGGGCGTCGTCGCTCATTTCTTCCAGGCTGACACCCAGGTCTTCGGACTGGTACGAGACGATCAGTTCCGGGTGAGTGCCCGCACAGTGGTAGCACTCACGGTTGTTTTCCATCACCAGCTTCCAGTTGCCGTTCTCGATGTAGTCGAGTTCGTAGGCGATACGGGTGTTGGTCAGGTCGAACGGTGCGAAACGCGGCCCCATGACCTCTTCAAGGTCGTTGATGTCGTCCGGAGGGTTGTCGCTGAGGCACACCAGCACATGAGCGCCGATGACCTTGCAGTGCACCGGGATCAGGCTGCGGCACTTGGGATCGAAGCCCTTGCCCATGTGGCTGGCGTGCTTGAGGCTGCCATCGAGGTCGTAGGTCCACTGGTGGTAGGGGCATACCAGCATGCCGACGGTGGACTTGCCGGGCTCTTTCAGGCGTGCGCCGCGGTGGCGGCAGACGTTGCGATAGGCGCGGATCTGTTCGTCATCGTCGCGCAGGATCAGTACCGAGGCTTTGCCGATATCCACGGTAAACACATCACCGGGCTCGTCGACATCGGCAGTAACGGCCACCTGTATCCAGTGTTTGTTGAAGAAGATATCCATGTCGGTATCGAAGATATCTTGGCGGCTGTACAACTCACCGGGCATGCCGAAGCCTGGTTGGCGCGCATCGACAAGTTCGCGATGGGATTTATAAAGTGAGCTGCTCATTATTGTCCTCAGGCACTTTTATTTTTAACTGATCAAGCCATGTGCGGCGAATTATTGAAGTGCCCAGAAAACGCGTCAATGCGCTTAATTTTCCAACTCACATTACTTGAGGTTATGCAGGAATGGGGTGTCGGGAGCAGGCGCTGGGCTTTGCAGCCACTGGGCGATTGCACGGGTGTGTGTCAGTGCTGGCCGACCATGCGGTACGACCATGTAATAGGACTCCCGGGTGTGTACGGTGAAGGGTTGCAGCCGTACCAGTGCCCCTGAGCTCAGCAGGTGCTCCACCAGCCGGCCCCAGCCAAGGGCAATGCCGTACCCGGCCAGCGCGGCATTGATGGCATCGGTGTACAGACTGCAGCGCAGGTTATATCGCGGCGCTGCCCGGGCCAGGCCCAGCTCGCGGAACCAGCCGGGCCAGTCGACCCAGCCCTCGGAGGTGGAGTCGGCATCCAGCAAGCCGGCGCCTGCCAGTTCTTCAAGTGTGCCGGGTATGCTGTTACGGGCCAGCCAGGCCGGTGCGCAGACAGGGTAAATTTCTTCTTCGAACAACAGGATAGCTTCGCCGTCCTCCCACTGACCGCTGCCGTAGCGCACGTCCAGATCGTAGTCGCGCTTGCGCAAATCGCCGGTGAACATCTGTGTGGCCAGGCGCAGTTGCACTTGCGGCAGGGCGTCGGCCAAGGCGTTCAGGCGGGGCATGATACGCAGTTGTGAGAAGGGGGCCGTGGAGCCCAGTACGATCTCTTGGTGCTGGCTGATGTGGGTGATCTGGTCGAATGCGCTGGCTACCCGCTGCAGCGATTCGGAGATGCTGGCGAACAGAATCTCGCCGCCGTCGGTCAGGTGGATGCTGCGGTGCGAGCGATGAAACAGCAGCGCCCCGAGGTTTTCCTCAAGGGCTTTGATCTGCTTGCTGACCGCTGCCTGGGTGACACCCAGTTCAATGGCCGCCTGGGTAAAGCTGTTTAGCCGGGCCACGGCTTCGAATTGCAGCAAGGCAGTCATCGACGGGATGATTCGTCGATAACCTTTTTGTTGGGCAGCGCCTGTTTGGGTTGTCATTTTATTCCAGACACGGTTTTAGGACAGGAAGAGTAAATCGACCTGCCGGGTATTGTTATTGTGGGAGTAGTAACTGCTTTGGAACGGGCTGAGTTATTTCATGATGCACAGTTGCCGTTCAGTGGGATATTACAAATATGACAATTAATAGAAGGCTTCGAGTGGTATGCAATCCCTGTGGGAGATCACACAGCCCTAGGGGCTGCGCTGTCGCGCAGTGAGCTCAATTCGTAAGCGCGACGCGGCCTCTGTGGGAGCGGGCGTGTCGAGGGACGAACCGCCGCGAAGAATCCAACGCGGTGGCTGGCACCGGCTGCGCCGGTGTTCGCGGCTAAAGCCGCTCCCACAGGTATTGCGTGTGCCCGAAATCTGCAGAGTACCTGTGGGAGCGGCCTTGCGTCGCGAAGGGGCTGCGCAGCAGCCCCAAAAGCTGGCCTCAATGGCCGCCTTTCATCCGTCGCGCTACCAAGTAGATGCCAAGGCCAACCAGCGCCGTGGTCGCGCCGATATAGCCGGTGCTGGTCCAGCCCATGCCTGCGCTAATCGCCATGCCGCCCAGCCACGGGCCCAGCGCGTTGGCCAGGTTGAACGCCGCATGGTTCGATGCCGCGGCCAGGCTCGGCGCTTCATGGGCAATGTCCATCAGGCGGATCTGCAGCGGCGCCGCCAGGGCAATCATGGTACCGACCAGGCCGATACCCAGCAGCAGGCTCCACAGCGCCTGTGCGGCGAAGGTGAAGAACAGCAGCACGGCAATCGACCACACCAGGACCAGCCCTACGGCGCGGAACTGCAGGCGATCGAACAGTTTGCCGCCAGCGATGTTGCCGACGATACCGCCCATACCGAACGCCGCCAGACCGAACGGAATCCACTGCGGCGACACCTGGGTCACCTGCAGCATGGTCGGTGCCAGGTAGCTGAACACGCAGAACATCCCGGCAAAACCGATCGAGGCGATGGCCAGCGCCATCCATACCTGGGGGAGGGTGAAGGCCCGCAGTTCCTTGCGCGGGTCGCTGCGCACTTCGTCGTGGCGCTGGGGCACGAAGCGCCAGACCAGGGCGATGGTGCACAGCGCTATCGCGCCAACCAGCACGAACGCCGAGCGCCAGCCGAAGTACTGCCCAAGCAGGGTGGCGACCGGGTTGCCGAGCAACATGGCCAGGGTCAAGCCCATCATCACCCGTGCCACGGCACCTGCTCGTTGGTTGCTCGCCACCATGCTTGACGCCACCACCGCTGCGATGCCGAAGTAAGCACCATGGGGCAGGCCGCTGATGAAGCGGAAGGCGACCAGGCCGCCGAACGAGGGCGCGAAGGCGGTGGCCAGGTTGCCAAGGGCATATAGCGCCATCAGTAACAGCAGCATGTGTTTGCGCAGCAGCCGGGCGCCGAGAATCGCCAGTGTCGGGGCGCCGACCATCACCCCCAGGGCATAGGCGCTGATGGCATGGCCTACTTGGGGCTCGCTCAAGTGCAAGTTGCTGGCGATGTCGGGCATCAGGCCCATGATGGCGAACTCGCCGGTGCCAATGGCAAAGCTGCCCAGCGCCATGGCGGCCTCCATCTTCGCGACGGTGCCTTTGCTAGGGAGAGGAGGGTGTTCCTGAACTGACATCTGGATCCTTATTGAAACATGCTGAAACGTTCAACGCGGGATCATAGTCAATCTGTTGTCTTCCTCAAAATCTAAACAGTTTGCGCGGTCCATGTGGGAGCGGGCTCGCCCGCGAACACGGGCGGAGCCCGTGCCATCCATCGTGGCGTTTGCTTCGCGGGCACGCCCGCTCCCACAGGCTTTGCGCGGCCATCAAGCCTTGCGCAGGTGGGAGCTTTAGCTGCGCAAGGGCCGGTACAGGCTGGCCTCAGCGCTCCAGGTAATGGGTCTGTGCGGCAAAGTCGATGAAGCGTTTGCTGGCCAGCGACAGGTATTCCCCCGAGCGCCAGCACAACCGGAAGCTCATCAGCTGCGCCGGCCGGAACGGCACACCGACGATACCCGGCGTGCGCTGCTGCACCGAGCGCAGCAGGGTCGCCACCCCCATGTTGTCCAGCGCGGCCTGGACCACCAGCGAAACGAAGTTGCTCTGCAGCGCCACCTGGTAAGTGATGCCGTGTTCGGCGAAGAACGCGTCCAGCATGTGGCGTTGCACGAAGGTGCGGTCGAATACCACCATGTCGGTATTGCGCAGGTCCTCGGCGGTAAGGAAGGCCTTGCCGGCATAGGGATGGTCGGGGTGCATGCACGCCAGCATCTCGTCGCTGCCCAGCAGGATCGATTCCTTGTCGGGGGGCACGCGCCTGGACTCCAGCAGCGCCAGGTCGATTTCCCGTTGCTCCAGGCGCTGGCCGATGTCCTCGGCACTGCCTTCGAACACGGTCATGGCAATGCCCGGGTACAACTGGCGGAAGGCGTTCATCAAACCGGGTACGTAGTGCAGGCCGAACATGGGCGGGATCCCCAGGCGCACTTCACCGCGTTTCAGGTCAGCCATGTCGCGCAGTTCTTGCCGGGCGACATCCATCTCGCGCAGGGCAGAGGCAATGCGCGGCAAGAACTGTTCGCCCTCTGCCGTGAGGATGACTTTGCGCGTGGTGCGGTTGAACAGGGTGACGCCCAATTCTTCTTCCAGCCGGGTCACGGCCATGCTCAGCGCCGGCTGGGCAATGTGCAGGTGCTGCGCAGCCTTGGTGAAGCTGCCCTGCCGGACGATCTCGACGCAGCAGCGCAATGCCTTGAGGTTCATGGTGGGGTGCTACCTTTCATGCGAGCGGCATTCATAACTAACTGTGATGCTAAGCATCATAACAATATATTTATTATTATTAACCAGAGGGCCTACGATGCGCGCCACTGAGACATCCTGCAACATCTCAGTCACGCAGCTTAATAAATCTGCAATCCCACGAAGATTTTGAGGTAGTACCCCAAATGGCCAAGGCCGCCGATGTCGTTGTGCAATGCCTGGAAAACGAAGGTGTCGAGTATGTATTCGGCATTCCCGGTGAGGAAAACCTCGACCTGCTGGAATCCCTGCGCAAGTCGAAGATCAAGCTGGTACTGACCCGTCACGAGCAGTCCGCAGGTTTCATGGCTGCCACCTACGGCCGCCTGACCGGCAAGACCGGCGTCAGCCTGTCGACCCTTGGCCCGGGTGCGACCAACCTGGTTACCGCCAGCGCCTACGCCTACCTCGGCGGCATGCCGATGATGATGATCACCGGCCAGAAGCCGATCAAGAAGTCCAAGCAGGGCCGCTTCCAGATCATTGACGTGTGCGGCATGATGGACCCCATCACCAAGTACACCCACCAGTTCGCCTCGGCCGACAACATCCCGGCCCGTATGCGCGAAGCCTTCCGCCTGGCCGAAGAAGAAAAGCCTGGCGCCGTGCACCTGGAGCTGCCGGAAGACATCGCGGCCGAGCAGACTGATGCACTGCCGATCCCGCCAAGCCTGCACCGCCGTCCGTTGGCCGAACACGTGGCCATCGAAGCCGCCGTGCAGAAATTGCAGAACGCCCGCAACCCGATCCTGGTGATCGGTGCCGGCGCCAACCGCAAGATGACCGCCAAGGTCCTCAAGCAGCTGATCGACAAGACCGGTATCCCGTTCATCACCACGCAGATGGGTAAAGGTGTGGTCGACGAGCGCCACCCGCGCTTCCTGGGCAACGCCGCGCTGTCGTCGGGTGACTTCGTGCACCGTGCCATCGAAGCTGCCGACCTGATCGTCAACATCGGCCATGACGTGATCGAGAAGCCGCCGTTCTTCATGGTCCGTGGCGGCACCGAAGTCATCCACATCAACTTCCGCTCCGCTGAAGTCGATGCGGTTTACTTCCCGCAGGTGGAAGTGATCGGTGACATCGCCAACGCCGTATGGCAGATCAGCGAAGCGCTGACCGACACTTCGCACTGGGACTTCACCCGCCTGATGGCGATCCGTGAAGCCAACGAAGCCCAGATCGCCGAAGGTGCCGACGATGGCCGCTTCCCGGTCTACCCGCAGCGCCTGGTCGCCGATATCCGTCGCGTGCTGCCGTCCGAAGGCATCGTTGCCCTGGACAACGGCATCTACAAGATCTGGTTCGCCCGTAACTACAAGGCGCACAAGCCGAACACCGTGCTGCTGGACAACGCCCTGGCGACCATGGGTGCCGGCCTGCCATCGGCCATGGCCGCGCACCTGGTGCACCCGGACCGCCCCGTGATCTCGGTATGCGGCGACGGCGGCTTCATGATGAACAGCCAGGAGCTGGAAACCGCGGTGCGCCTCGGCATGCACATCACCGTGGTGATCCTGCGTGACGATGGCTACGGCATGATTCGCTGGAAGCAGGCCAACATGGGCTTCACCGATTTCGGCCTGGACTACGGCAACCCGGACTTCGTCAAATACGCCGAAGCCTACGGTGCCAATGGCCACCGTGTGGAAAGCGCCGAAGCCTTCCTGCCGCTGCTCGAGCACTGCATCAAGACCCCAGGCGTGCACGTGATCGACTGCCCGGTCGATTACAGCGAGAACGACCGCATCCTCAACAGCGAGCTGCGCGAGCGCGCGCTGGCGGTGTAGATTTCAGCATCAACGCCACTGTCGCCGGGGCTGCTGCGCAGCCCATCGCAGGCAAGCCAGCTCCCACATGGACCGCATCAGCCTCAGGGCCTGTGCAGTGTCTGTGTGTGGCTTGCCGGCGATGAGGCCAGTCCAGGCAATACAAGACAGTTGCTCCCAGATCGCGCAACTCCTGAGTTATGCGCGGTACCTGTGGGAGACTCTATGGTTTCTGGCAAGGGCATCAGGGTTGCCAGGTGCTCGCCACTGCCTCTTCAGCGCCTGTGAGATCGAGCGCCGCCCGCGCGGCGCATCGCGAGCTGGCGCTCGCTCCTACGTTTGTTTCGGGCCAGTGAGGCCTGTG
>NZ_JYKS01000058.1 GCF_000935045.1 Pseudomonas sp. 10-1B | reverse complement strand
CGCTCGCTCCTACGTTTGTTTCGGGCCAATTATTCCTATGGGATTTGCGCGCGAACGCCTTGGCGCATGGCGCAATATCGCGTCGTACGAACAAGGCGGTCGCGCGCGCCTGCCACAGGCGTTACTGGCCTGAAACAAACGTAGGAGCGAGCGCCAGCTCGCGATGCGCCGCGCGGGCGGCGCTCGATCTCACACGCGCTGCATATCTCATGGCAAACACCTGTCAGCCCTGATGCAGCCCCTGTGGGAGCTGGCTTGCCGGCGATGGGCCGCAGGGCGGCCCCTTGTGCTCAAGGCCTGCACACCTCATTCACCAGATTCGCCGGCCGTTCACCGGCCAGCGCGCTGAGCAGATTGTCCACCGCACAACGCGCCATGGCCTGGCGGGTTTCCTCGGTTGCCGAGCCGATATGCGGGGTCGCCACCACGTTGTCGAGCTGCAACAGCGGCGAAGCCACCGGTAACGGCTCCTGCACGAACACATCCAGGCCGGCCCCGCGGATGCGCCGGGCCCGCAGTGCCTCGATCAGCGCGTTCTCGTCCACCACGCGCCCGCGTGAAATGTTCACCAGAATCGCCTCAGGCTTCATCAGCGCCAGCTCCTGCGCGCCGATCAGGCCTTCGGTGCTGGCACTCAGTGGTACGGTCAGGCAAACGAAATCTGCCTGCTGCAACAGCTCATCCAGGCTGCACTTGCGCGCGGCATGGCGCGCCTCCACCTCGGGCTTGGCACGCTGGCTGTGGTACAGCACGCGCATGCCAAAGCCGGCGGCGGCGCGCCGGGCCAAGGCCTCGCCGATGCGGCCCATGCCAACGATGCCCAGCGTCTTGCCATGCACATCGCTGCCAAAATGCGCCGGGCCCAGGTTGGCCTGCCAATGGCCATCGCGCACCCAGTTGGCCAGCTCCACTACCCGCCTGGCGGTGGCCAGGATCAAGGCAAAGCCGGTGTCGGCGGTGGTTTCGGTAAGCACGTCCGGCGTATTGGTCAGCATCACGCCACGCCGGCTGAGTTCGGCGATGTCGTAGTTATCCACGCCCACCGAAACGCTTGACACCACTTCCAGCTGCGGTGCCAGGTCGAGCAGGCTGGCGTCCAGGCGCAAGCTGGCCCCCAGCAGCCCATGCGCACCCGGCAAGGCGTCACGCAGGCGGGCCAGGCCATCAGGCTGGGCGGTGTCCACCCAGGTCACCTCGACATGCTCGCGCAGGCGTGCCATCAAGTCATCGGACAGGCGTTTGTACAGCACGATTCGCTTCTTCATTGCGGGATTCCTAATGGTTCATGGCCAGGCGCGAATCATCGCGTTTGGCCCGGCCGGATGTCTGGGAAGTATTGAGTGCGGCGGTCAGTGCCACTGCAGTCAGCAGCGCACCGCACATGAACAGGTAAGAGGCACCGGGCCCGCCCGTGGCGCCATTGAGGTAGCCCACCAGCCACGAGCCACCGAACGAGCCCAGCGCGCCCATGCTGTTGATCAGTGCCATGGCCCCGCCAGCGACGTTGGCCGGCAGAATCTCGGGCACGATGGCGAAGAACGGGCCATAGGGTGCGTACATGCAGGCGCCAGCGACCACCAGCAGCGCATACGACAACCAGAAATGCTCACTGCCCAAGGCATACGAGCCATAGAACGCCACGGCGGCGATCAGCAACGGCGGCCAGACGAAACGCTTGCGCTTTTGCAGGCGGTCGGACGCCCACGACACGCCGACCATGGCCAGCACTGCCGCCAGGTAAGGCACCGACGACAGCCAGCCGGCCTGCACGATATCGACGTTCGCCGCCTGTTTGAGAATCGACGGCAGCCACAGCACGAAGCCATACACGCCAATGCTCCAGCAGAAGTACTGCAACGACAGGATGATCACCTGCGGCGAGCGGAACGCCTCGCGGTAGTTCTTCACCGGCTTGATGCCCTGCTGCTCGGCAGCCAGCGCTTGCTCCAGGGCGGCCTTTTCCTGCGCGCTCAGCCAGTTCACCTGGGCTGGGCGGTCGTCCACCAGGCGCCACCAGAAGAACGCCCAGATCACCGCCGGCAGGCCTTCGATGATGAACATCCAGCGCCAGTCGTAATGCTTGATGAGATAGCCCGACACCACCGACATCCACAGGATGGTCACCGGGTTGCCGAGCATCAGGAAGGTATTGGCGCGCGAACGCTCCGCACGGGTGAACCAGTGGCACAGGTACACCAGCATCGCCGGCATCACCGCCGCCTCCACCACCCCGAGCAGGAAGCGGATGCCGATCAGCATGTAGACGTTGCTGACCATGCCGGTGAGCGTGGCAAGGCCACCCCAGAGGATCAGGCAGACGAAGATCAGTTTCTTCACACTGCGCTTTTCGGCGTAGATGGCGCCAGGCACCTGGAAGAAGAAGTAGCCAAGGAAGAACAGCGCGCCCAACAGCGAAGACAGCACTGGGGTGATCTGCAGGTCTTCGGCCATGCCGGAAGCGGCGGCGAAGCCGTAATTGGCCCGGTCCAGGTAGGCCAGGCTATAGGTGACGAACACGATCGGGATGATGTACCACCAACGGCGAGATGCCAGGCTTTGGCTTTGCATGGTTTGTTTCTCCTGAGCTTGTTGTTTTTGTTGCAACAGGTGCTACGGGTCAAGCGCTCACGCGCTTCTGCGCAGGTCGTGGGCCTCCAGCTCATGGCGCAGCGGCAGGCCCTCCATGTCACCACGCGATTGCACGGCGCGGCTGCCACACCAGTTGCCACGCGCCACCGCCTCGGCCACTGCACGGCCCTCCAGCAATGCACTGAGCACACCGACGGCAAAGGCATCGCCTGCGCCGACGGTGTCCACCACATGGCTGACCGGCACTGGCGCCACCTGGCCTTCACCTTGGGCGCTGCGGAAATAGGCACCGGCATCACCCAGCTTGATCACCACCAGCTCTACCCCTTGGTCGAGGTAGAATGCGGCGATGTCTGCCGGGGTGTGCTGGCCGGTCAGCAGCCGGCCCTCCTCCAGGCCGGGCAACACCCAGTCGGCCTTGGCGGCGAGGGCATTGATTTCGCGCACCATGCTGCTTTGGTCAGGCCACAGCGAGGGGCGCAGGTTGGGGTCGAACGAGATGCTGCGCCCGGCGCTACGCATGGCGTCCATCAGGGCATGGGACAAGGCACGGCAGCTGTCCGACAGCGCCGGCGGGATACCCGTGGCGTGCAGGTGGCAGGCCTGCAGGCAGCCTGGCCGAATCAGCGCCGGCGACAACCGGCTAGCCGCCGAACCGCGGCGGAAGTACTCAACCGCAGGGTCGCTGCCATCGTCGCAGCGGGCCTTGAGCTGAAAGCCGGTGGGGTAGCTGGCATCCACCTCGACGCCGGAACAGTCCAGGCCTTCGCGGCGCAGGCTGTCGAGCACGAAACGGCCCAGCGAATCGTCACCTACCCGGCTCAGCCAGCGCACCTTGAAGCCCAATCGGGCAAGGCCGATGGCAACGTTGCTGTCGGCACCGGCGATACGCTTGCCAAACTGCCCGACACTGGCCAGGTCACCAGCCTGCTCGGCGACGAACATGGCCATGGTCTCACCGAAGCACAGCACGTGATGCTTATGCATGGGCCACCTCCTGCGCCGCGCCCAGCGCGGACAGGCTGCGCACTTGGGCACGGGTCAGCGCCAGCAGGTCGTCGTCGACCAAGGGGTACTCGACAGCGCGTACCACACCGGGGGCGAACTCGGCCATCAGCGCGGCCCATTCCTGCAGATCTGCAGCTTGTGGCGGCACGGCTACCAGGCGACCATCGGCCCGGCGCTGCACCGCCTTGCAATGCACGTAACGCACCCAACGGCCAAGTTGCCGTGCAGCTTGCCGCGCAGGTTCGCCCTGCCACTGCCAGTTACCGATATCGAAGGTCATGCCCAGGTTCAGCCCACACTTGTCGGCGCACTGGAAAAACTGCTGTAGCGGTTCGATTCTGCCGCCGTGGGCGGTCTGGTCATTCTCCACCAGCAACAGCGGCCCATGCGCAGGCAGCAGCGCCGCCAAGGCCGCGATATCGCAGCGCTCATGGTAGTGGCCCAGGGAAACCTTCAGCGCTACCGCGCCAAAGGCCCGGGCTGTCTCCAGCTTGTGCAGCAATAACGGGTCGGGCAGACCTTCTGCGGTCCACAGTTCGAGCGGAGTGGAATACAGGCACTCCAGGCGCAACCCGGCAATGACCGCACCAAGCGCAACTGCGTCTGGTGCACTGGCGAACAGTTCTTCGCGCAATTCCACACGGGTGACGCCAGCGGCTGCCAGCAGGTCAAGGAACTGCTCCTGGCCACGTTGCCGGACAAAGTCGGCGCCGTAGCTGGAGAGGCTGATGGAAACGGGGTTCGGATGCATTGTTGTTGTCCTTATGAAACCGGTTTCATTTTTGATCGACGATAAGCAGGCGCATGCCTGCCATCGACTACTGGGATTGAGTTGAACCTCGAATGATCAGGTTGGCCTTGAAGTCGATACGCCGGGCTGCCCCGCTATCGCCGCGCAGGCGACCGAGCAGGCTTTCGAATGCTGCCACGCCGATACGCTCGGTGGGTTGGGCCAGTGCAGTGATGCCATTGCCGACCAAGGGGTACCAGTCGAGGTCATCGAGGGCGATAAGGCCGACATCGGCGAACAGATTACGCCCGGCTTCGTGCAGTGCCCGAGTCACCGCCAGGGTGGCGACGCCGTTGAAGGTGAAGATCGCTTGCGGGCCATGGCCACGGCTGGCCAGGAACGCTGCCAGCTGGCCATCCAGGCCGGCGCTGATTTCCAATACCTGCTGGCGCATGCCGGGGCGCCGGCTGACCGACGCACCGAACGCCTGTACCCGCTCCAGGCGTGAACTGGTGCCATCGAGGGGTTCGGTGACTGCCAGGATATCGCGGTAGCCTTGGGCCTGCAGATGGTCGAGGGCCTGCTCGACCGCGTCGGCATTGTCCAGGCCGACCAGGTCGACATTCAGCTCGGGCAACTGGCGGTCGACCAACACCATGGGAATGTCGCGCTGCAGGTTCAGCAGTTCGCCGGGGTGATGGCCAAGGGTGTTCACGATCAGCCCTTCGACGTTATACGACTGCAGGGCTACCAGGTGGTGACGCTCCTGCTCGTCATCGCGGTTGGTGTTGCACACCACCAGGCTGTAGCCATGCTGACGGCAGGCGGTTTCCACGCCATGCATCACGGCCACTGAATAAGGGTTGAGGATATCGGCCACCAGCATGCCGATCAGCCGCGTCTGGCCACGCTTGAGACCACGGGCCATCTGGTTGGGGCGGTATCCGAGGCGCTCGATCACCTCTTCTAGGCGCTTGGCGGTGGCTTCGGCCAGCAACTGACGGTCGCCGCCTATGTAGCGGGAGACGGTGGCCTTGGAAACGCCAGCGACACGTGCCACTTCGCTGATGGTGACCCGTTCGCGGGCATGGGCAGGCGCGTCGGTCATGGGGCTGTCCTTATGATTGTTGTGATAGCGATGAAACCGGTTTCAATACAGCAAAATTAGAGGCGTTCGTCAACCTGCCGTTGATCGGGGTGTTAAAAGCGGGTGAGTTAAAGCATCAAGAATACGCCACAACCCATTGATATAGACGGATAAATAAATAAAGAAACCTGAGGTTTCCCCTAAGGCCAGTCAGTTAAGCAATTTGGGGCCGCTTTGCGGCCCATCGCCGGCAAGCCAGCTCCCACAGGGATCGCGCAATTCCTGAATTCTGCGCGGTACCTGTGGGAGCTGGCTTGCCGGCGATGGGCTGCGCGGCGCCCTTAGCGGAGGGATTTCACATCACCAGCCGTGACTGCACTGCCCTGGTTACCCCAACTGGTGCGGATGAAGTTCACCACCTCGGCAACCTCCTGATCACTCAAGCGCCAGCCGAACGCCGGCATGGTGAAGCTCGACGGTGCCGTGTGCGTCGCCGGCACTGTGCCGCCTGCCAACACCACATGGATCAGCGAGGTGGCATCCGCCGTCTGCACCACCGGGTTGCCGGCCAGCGCCGGGAACACGCGGGTATAACCCTGGCCATCGGTACGGTGGCAGGCCGCGCAGTTGTCGATGTACACCGCCGCCCCGGGCTTGCTGTCATCGCCCTTCCACAGCGCATCCGCCACCTGTTTGTCGTAAACGTGCGGCTGGTCATCAGGGTTGCTTGGCGGCAGCGTCTTCAGGTACCGGGCGATGGCGGTCAGGTCGGCATCGCTCAGGTACTGCATGCTGTGCTCCACCACCTCGCTCATGCCGCCGAACACGGCGCTGCGGTCGCTGCGGCCGGTCTTGAGAAACTGCACCAGCTGCGCTTCGCTCCAGCTGCCCAGGCCGTCCTTGTGGTCGCCACGCAGGTTCTTGGCAATCCAGCCTTCCAGCGGTGCGCTGCCGGCCAGAAACTCCTCGCCATCCTGCGGGCTAAGCGCCTTTTCCTGCATGGTCAGCGCCCGTGGCGTGTGGCAGGCGCCACAGTGGCCCAGCCCCTCGACCAGGTAAGCGCCACGGTTGACCACCGGGTCCGCTGCCGCGGATGCCTGCCAGGCCTTGGCCTCGGGCGCGAACAGCCCACGCCAGATCGCCAGCGGCCAGCGCATGCTCAGCGGCCAGGGGATGTCGGTGGCCTTGTTCGCCCGCTCGACCGGCTCCACGCCCTTCATGAAGTAGGCGTACAGCGCCTGCATGTCTTGCTCGCTGACGCGCGCGTATGACGGGTATGGCATGGCCGGATACAGAGTGCTGCCATCCTTGCCGATGCCCTTGCGCACGGCCTGGTCGAAGTCTTCGAAGCTGTACTGGCCAATGCCGCTGGCCGCCGGGGTAATGTTGGTGGAATACACCGTGCCGATCGGTGTTTCCATCGGCAACCCACCAGCGAAGGGCTTGCCGCCCTTGGCGGTATGGCAGGCCACACAGTCGCCGGCGCGGGCCAGGTACTCGCCCTGGCGCACCAGGGCATCATCATTCGCTGCGGCCTGCACTGCCGCACTGGCGCCCAGCAGCAGGCTTGCGATCAACATTGTCTTCATGCTCATCGCTCCTCAAGCCTGGACCAGCGGGCCGGGGTTTTTCAGGTACTGCTCGCGGATGGCGCGGGCCGACCAGTAGGTCAGCGCAGCCACCAGCCCGGTCGGGTTGTAGCCCAGCCCCTGCGGGAACGCCGAAGCCCCCGGGACGAACACGTTGTGCACGTCCCAGCTCTGCAGGTAACGGTTCAGCGCGCTGGTCTTCGGGTCGGTGCCCATGATCGCCCCGCCGTTCAGGTGGGTAGTCTGGTAGCTGGCGGTGTTGAAGTGGTCCTTGACCTTCTTGCCCAGTACGGCAATGGACTTGGGGTTCATCGCCTGGGCGATCTTGCTCAGCTTGTCGACCATGAACTGGTTCATCTTGATGTCGTTTTCCTGCCAATCGAAGGTCATGCGCAGCAGTGGCTGACCGTAGGCGTCGCGGTAGGTCGGGTCGAGGTCCAGGTAGTTGCCACGGTAGGACTGGTGGGCGCCATGGGCGTCCATCGACACCTGATGGGTGTAGTAGTCGGCCGTGGCCTTCTTCCAGGCACTGCCCCAGGCCGGCGTGCCGGGCGGGTTGGCGGTGCCGGCAATCGGCCGGCTGCCGGCCTGGTTCACCCACATCGGCGAGCCGCCGACGAAGCCGTGCGGGCCGTGGTCGAAGTTGTCGGCGTTGAAGTCATCGATGGCAATGCCGTTGCCACCGGCACCGATGAAGTTGTTGGTGTAGGTGTCCTTGTCGAAGAACGCCTTGACCGTGCCCATGTTCTGGTAGGCGAAGTTACGCCCGACCACGCCTTCGTTCTTCACCGGGTCGTAAGGCTTGCCAATGCCGGAAAGCAGCATCAGGCGCACGTTGTTGAACTGGAACGCCGCCAGGATCACCAGCTCCGCCGGCTGTTCCACCTCGCGCCCCTGGGCGTCGATGTAGGTCACGCCGGTGGCCTTGCGCTTGCTGTCGTTCAGGTTCACCCGCAGCACATGGGCATTGGCCCGCAACTCGAAGTTGGGCACCTGGCGCAGCGCCGGCAGGATGTTCACGTTGGGCGAGGCCTTGGAGTACATGTAGCACACGTAACCGCTGCAGAAGCCGCAGAAGTTGCATGGCCCCATCTGCGCTCCGTAGGGGTTGGTGTACGGCCCGGAGGTGTTGGCCGACGGCAGGTTGTAGGGTTTGTAGCCCAGGCTGGTGGCGGCCGTTTCGAACAGCCTGGCCGATACCACGTTTTTCTGCGCAGGCAGCGGGAACGGGTTGGAACGGTCCGGGGCATAGGGGTTGCCACCCTTCCCTTCACCGACCACCCGGCCATTGACGGTCCAAGCCTGGCCAGAGGTGCCGAACACCTTTTCGGCGAAGTCGAAATAAGGTTCCAGTTCTTCGTAACTGACGCCGAAGTCCTGGATGGTCATGTCCTCGGGGATGAACTTGCGCCCATAGCGCTCTTCATAGTGGCTGCGCATGCGCAACTCGACCGGGTCGACCCGG
This sequence comes from Pseudomonas sp. 10-1B, assembly GCF_000935045.1. Lineage (GTDB taxonomy): Bacteria > Pseudomonadota > Gammaproteobacteria > Pseudomonadales > Pseudomonadaceae > Aquipseudomonas. The sequence continues at coordinate 11,660 of NZ_JYKS01000058.1, read as the reverse complement.
AAGTGCACGCCCGACCAATGCAGGCCCGCGCCACCCACACCCTTGCCCGGCAGGAAGGCCCCCAGTTGGCGATTGGGCAGGGCCACGTCATTCGCGCTATGGCGGATGGTGACGGTTTCTTTCGACACATCGACGAACAGCTTCTTGCGCACGCTGTAGGTCAGCTCATCGATCACCTGCGGATAACTGCCTTCCGGGTAGGTGTCCTGCATCGGCCCACGTTCCAGGGCCACCACCTCCAGCCCGGCTTCCGTGAGCTCCTTGGCCATGATCGCGCCGGCCCAGCCGAAGCCTACGATCACAGCATCCACTTTCTTCAACACAGTCGCCATGCCTCAGGCCCTCTCGCCACGGATCGAAACAGCCGGGAACGGGTAAGGCTCGTTGCGCTCGACCCAATCCATGAAATCGGCGCGGGCGCCAGGGAAGCCAATCTGGGTCCAGCCGACCATGCCTTTGTTGCCGCCATGGATCGGGTCGCAGAAGAACCCTTCACGGGTGTTCTGCACCAGCAGGCTGAAAAACACCTTGGCTGGCACGCTGTCGAAAACCAGCTCCCCTGCTTCGATCTTGCTGAGAATACGGTCTCGGGTAGCGCTATCTTGCGCAGCAAAAACTTGCCCACCGTTGGCCTTGCACCAACCATCCACGGCAGCGATGCCCAGACGGTAGATCTGTTGCGGGCTGAGCTGCAGCTGGTAGCCCAGCTCTGGCGCGGCATCGGCGTTGAATGGGCCGTGCATGTACCACTGCGCACCTGTCGCGTAGGGGGTGTTCATCTGCCGGTCGATGAATTCGGCAGCGCCGGCTTCCAGCGCACCGGGGCCAAGCTCGTCAGCCGGGATGATGCGCGAGACGGCGGCCTCGACGAAGGCCCATTCCTCGGCGCTGAAGAAGGTCGGCTGGTAGTTGCCCGCAGGCGGCGTGGCCGGCACTTTCGGCTCGTGTTGCGGGGCCGCAAGCAGTTGACTGGTACCCACGCCAAGCCCGGTGCTGGCCACGGTCACGACCGGGATCAAGGTCAAGGTCTTGCGCAGAAAATCCCTGCGCGGGTTGTCTGGGGCATGCTCAGGCATTGCGAATCCTCATCGGCGGTGTAGTGGCCTCGATAAGCGCCATCTGGTTTTCAATGTGGGGGTCAGGTCCTGATAGACCTTGAAGAAGACAGCCGAATAATCTAGCGCGTTCAGAGATGTTTTGAAACCGGTTTCATACTTGACTACCGACCGTTCCAAGGCCCACCTGGTGCATGGCACCGGCTTTGCCGGTGTGCGCGGGTAAACCGCTCCCAAGAGCCCCTCTCCCCCTCGAGAATGGGTCGGCACTCCCTACCAATCCCCAACCTTGGGGAAACGCTGCCCACCGGCTATCGCCTTAAATAGCCCCGCTGAAAAACTGAACCCCTTCCCCCGCAAGGCCTACAGCGTAATTTTCATGCTTTGGCACGCCTATTGCCGATGTCCTCTCAAGCGCACCAAGTCCATAGGCCCGTTTGCAGGAGGAGTTGGCTCATGCACCGACCGATGCCCCACCCGCTGGCAGTGTCGATTTTCGCCGGCATGCTTCCGCGCCCAGCCCAAGGGTGCAGTAAAGGCCGGAGAGCGCGATGAAATCCCTGTATCCCTTACTGCTCTGCCTGGCTCTGACGGGCCAGGCCAGCTGGGCCGAGGACCTGATGGACAATGCCGACCTCGCACCCGGCAATGACCTCGGCGACCCGGTGATCATCCGCCTGCTGCCGGCCGGTGCCGGCCAGGCCGCGGTGATCGAGCAGCAGGGTTCAGGTAACCGCGCCACCCTCGACCAAAACGGCCAGGCCCTGTTGGGCCGCATCGTCCAGGCCGGTGGTGCGCAGGAAGCGTACATCTTGCAAGAAGGCAGTGACCTGATGGCCAGCATCAGCCAACAGGGCAATGGCAACAACGCGTCGATCCGCCAGAGCGGCCGCAGCAACAGCGCAGCCATCGAACAGATCGGCAACGACAACAACGCCAGCATCGTGCAGTCCGGCACAGGCCTCAACAGCTCTGTGACCCAGACCGGCAATGGCCAGTATGTTCAGATCACCCAATACCGATAGACCTGGAGGCACCACCATGTACAAGCTCGCTCCGTTAAGTGCCGCTATCGTTCTGGCCCTCGCAGGTCAGGCCATGGCTGATGACAGCACCTCGTCCCAGACCCAGAACGGTAAGGAAAACATCGCCGAAGTCAGCCAGACCCTGGCGCCGTTCGCTTCGGCCACCCAGAACCAGACCGGCAAGGGCCATAACCACATGGCCGTTCAGTCCGAGAGCACCAGCGATATCCAACAGAGCGCCACTGGCTCGTACAACGCGGGCTACGGCGATCAGCTGTTCGAGAACAGCAGCCAGATCACCCAGCAGGCCAGCGGCTCTTACAACGATGCCTTCACCAGCCAATCACTGGGCATCAACAACCAGTCGCTGCAAACCCAGCAAGGCACCGGCAACACCTCGACCGTATGGCAGGAAAGCCAGGAAGGCAGCAAGGCCACCTCGTGGCAGTCGGGCCAGCGCAACGAAGCCTTCATCGAGCAGGTCTTCGGCGGCACCAATAACCGCAGCACCATCAACCAGACTGGTCAGGACAACTTCGCCGCAGCCGAACACCTGGGCCACATCGATGGCAATATCCAGGTGTACCAGGATGGGCGTGAGAACTGGGCCTACGGCGACCAGCGCGACGGCGTCGGCGGCACTATCGCCCTCGGCCAGTACGGCATCGGCAACTCGGCGGAAGTGTGGCAAGACAACCAGATCGGCAGCCAGGCATCCGTGACCCAGTCCGGCCAACTGAACGAAGGCTATATCGACCAGAGCTTCGGCGTCGGCAACAAGACGAGCCTGTCGCAGCAAGGTACCGCCAACGCCAGTTGGTCGGATCAGTTCGAGACCAACAACTCGATCACCAGCATCACCCAGACTGGTAGCAACAACCTGCATTACACCTACCAGAACGGTGAAAACCTCAACCTGGCCATCAACACCAAGGGCAATGGCAACACCATCACCGCCAGCAACTGGAAAGGCGCCAAGATGGGTGGCCAGTTCGGCACCAACCAGAAGGCCACCATCAACCAGAACGGTAACGGCAACGGGGTCAACCTGACCCAGAACGGTGATAACCACCTGGCCACCCTAAGCCAGAAAGGCACCGGCAACCAGATGCAGACCAAGCAGGCCGACAGCAACAACGAGCTGTACTTCGAGCAGAACGGCACCGACAACATCCTGATCGCCGACCAGCGCGGTACCGACAACTATGCCTACGGCAACAGCCAGGGCACCGGCAACTCCATCACCCTGGACCAGTCTGGCTATAGCAACCAGAGCTACACCCACCAGCTGTACGGTAGTGGCAACGAAGCCACCATCAAGCAGGCTGACAGCATCAACGTCGCCTACGTGACCCAGGGAGGCCAGGGCAACCAGGCGTTCGTCAACCAGAGCGGTATCGCCCAAACCGCCACCATCACCCAGCTGGGCAGCGCGAACCAGGCCACTGTGACCCAGCAGTAAACCTCTCCCCCTTGAACCGCGGTACTCCTCTCCCTGGTGCCGCGGTTCTTTTTTGTCCCCTCCAGGTTTTTCACCCGACCTGTTCGCGGGCACGCCCGCTCCCACAGGGACCGCGCATTTCCAAAGCTCAGCGCCAAACCTGTGGGAGCGGGCGTGCCCGCGAAGAGGCCAAGCCTGCCAAGCGCGTTACAATGGTCACCATCCATCCTGATGCCAAGCCCATGATCCAGTCCGACCTCGACCTGTTCGGTCCTCAGCCGCAACGCCTGGCCAGCCACACCGTGCTGCTGCCTGGCTTCGCCCTGGCCGAAATCGAGCCCCTGCTTGACGCCCTGCGCCCGGTGCTGCGCGCCGCGCCATTCCGGCACATGCATACCCCCGGTGGCCTGCGCATGGCCGTAGCGTTGAGCAACTGCGGCACGCTGGGTTGGGTCAGTGATGAAAACGGCTACCGCTACAGCCCCAACGACCCTCTCAGCGGCAAGCCCTGGCCCGCCCTGCCCGCGATTCTACTCAACCTGGCTACCCGCGCCGCGGCCATGGCCGGGTTCGACGGTTTCGTGCCCGATGCCTGCCTGGTCAACCACTACCTGCCCGGCAACCGCCTGAGCCTGCACCAGGATCGCAACGAGCAAGACTTCGGCCAGCCGATCGTATCGGTGTCCCTGGGCTTGCCGGCGGTGTTCCTGTTCGGTGGCCTGCAACGCGCCGACAAGCCCCAGCGCATCCCCCTGAGCCATGGCGATGTGCTGGTCTGGGGCGGTGAGGACCGCTTGCGCTTTCACGGTGTAATGCCGATCAAGCCTGGCGTGCATCCGCGTCTGGGTGAGCGGCGGATCAACCTGACCTTGCGCAAGGCCGGTGGCTGAAGCGAACCCGCGGTGCACCACTCGGCGCAAACAAGATGAACGCACATGAAACAGGTTGAACATCTTGCCCAGGCAGGTTTCAAACGATAAGCCGCGCCTTATTCTGTCTGGAGCCTGCCATGTCCTACACGCCCTTGCCGATGAGCCCTCGCAATGGAGTCGCGCACCAATGAAAATGCCCGGCCCCGCACCCAACGCCTCGCTGCAGCTCGATTACGTGCGCGACACCCTGTTCGGCCCGGTGGCGCAAAGCGTGGAGTGCCAGTGCCAACTCGCCGCCCTCAACCTGCAAGGCCGCCCGGGGCTGCGCCTGCACATCTGTCCGCCGCTGCCCGACAAGGTCGACCGCGCCCACAGCGTGGCCTTCGTTTGGGACGGACGCAGCTATCACGGCTTGGTACGTGACCAAGGCAAGTGCGGCGATGGTGGCCTGAACCTGTTGCTGGAACTGCAGTAAGCCGATCAACGGCGGCCAACCCGGCTGAACCTGGCGGACGCGACAGGCCTCCATAGCAAAAGGCCCACGCCTGCTGGAGGATGCCATGAACAGCCCGTTGCTCAAGCTCTTCACCCACCCCGCCGACGCCTGGCTGGACATTCGCCGGGCCGAGGAAGACCACCCGCAGCAATACCTGCCGCGCCTGCTGGCCTTGGCGCTGATCCCCGCCGTGTGCCTGTTCGTCGGCACCACCACCTTCGGTTGGAGCCTGGCCGGCGAAGAGCGGGTCCGCCTGAGCATGGGCAGTGCCGCGCAACTGGCCGGGCTGCTGTATGCCACCACGGTGGTCGGGGTAATGGCCATGGGGGTGATGATCCGCTGGATGTCACGCGGTTTCGATGCACAGCCCAACCTCAACCAGTGCATCGGCTTTGCCGCCTACTGCGCCACGCCGTGGTTCTTTGCCGGGGTAGTCGGGCTGCTGCCGATTCGCTGGCTGGCCGTGGCGGCGCTGCTGGCGGCCTCGGTTTATGCCAGTGTGTTGCTGTACGGTGGGTTGCAGACCTTCCTGCGGCTGAAGAAGGAACAGGCGATGCTGTTCGCCACCTGCGTCTGGGGTGTGGGGTTACTGCTCCTGGTGACCATCCTGGTAGCGATGATCCTGTTCTGGTTCAACGGCCTGATGCCGGAATACGTGCGCCCGGCCAGCCTTGGCTGACCGGGGCACGGCGGGCGCGCTCAAGCAATGTCCTTGAGTGGCGCCGGGTGGTTGTCACGCAGCGCGTGCAGCTGCCCCACCAGGTTGACCAGGTCACGGCAACTGTTGAGGCTTTGCAGCGGGACCCCGCTCAGGGTCACGCCCTCATCGAGACTCTGGCCCTGGCCCAGGCGGATGGTCAGGTGGGTGCCGTCCGGGCAGCTGACTTCACAGCGGTCGGGCAGGCAGGCCTGCTCGATCATCTGCCGCATCTCTAGCATCGAAACTCCAATCAACGACATGGTACGACCCTCTCTGTGGGATGGCCTGTTGTGTGTGAGTACGCCTTTATCGGGCGGGGTGCCAATTGATATTGCCCATGCCTGGCCAGACGTCCATGCGCCAGGGCAATGATCATGCGGGAAATCCTCTAGCACCTTAGTGGAAGATTGCCCGGCTGGGCCGAGTGTTCGAACGCAATGGCAGACTTAACGACGAGTGGTGCCGGCAGGTGTATGCCGCAAGATATGTAGCAACTTTTGAGCTCTGCGCGGTACCTGTGGGAGCTGGCTTGCCGGCGATAGGGCCGCGACAGGCCGTCCAATCCACAGAATCAGTGCCCAGCGTGCATCTGCCCGAACCGCCCGGCCTGGAAATCGTCAAACGACTCGGCAATCTCCGCTTGGCTGTTCATCACGAACGGGCCGTAACCGACGATCGGCTCATCGATCGGCTCACCGCTGAGCAGCAGCACACTGGCGCCTTCCAACGCCTCGACGGCAACATGCTCACCACTCCGGTCAAGCAGCACCAGGCTGGCCGCGCCGGCTTCCCGCTCGCCGTTGATGCGCACCGTGCCACGCAACACAACCAAAGCCGCATTGCGCCCGGCGGCCACTGGCAGCTGCAACGCCGCGCCCGCATTCAGCCGCAGGTCCCAGACATCCATATTGGTGAATGTACGTGCCGGCCCCTGGTGCCCATGGTAGTCACCCGCGATCACTCGCAGGCTGCCGCCCTCGCCATCCAACGCCACCAGCGGAATGTCCTTGGCCAGCAGCGTCTGGTAGCCGGCCGCTGCACGCTTGTCCCGCGCCGGCAGGTTGACCCACAACTGCACCATTTCAAGGGTGCCACCACTGCGGGCAAAGCCTGGGGAATGAAACTCTTCATGGATAATGCCGTTGGCGGCGGTCATCCACTGCACGTCACCCGGGCCGATCAAGCCGCCAGCACCGGTGGAGTCACGGTGCTCCAGCTCGCCCTGGTAGACGATGGTAACCGTCTCGAAGCCCCGGTGCGGGTGCTGGCCGACGCCACGTCGCGCACTGGTCGGGGTGAATGCGTGAGGGCCGGCGTAGTCCAGCAGCAGGAACGGGCTGATCTGGCTGGCCAGGTTGTCATAGGTGAACAGGCTGCGCACCGGGAAACCATCACCCACCCAGTGGGCATGCGGGCTACGGTGAATACCCAGAATCTTTTTCATGAGAAGGCTCCTCTCTTGGCTGGAATAACCTTATCAATGAAACCAATAATCCGGTAGACAGCCTATTTGGCATGCATCGTTCCACCTGCAGAACAGTCAGCGCAGAAAATCGAGCACCTGCTCGGCAGCCATGGCCGGGTCTTCCTGCATGAAACAGTGCCCGCCGGCGACCTGCTGCGCGGTCACATTGCGGTTGAGCGCCGCCAGGCGGTTTACCGAGCGTGGCACGAAGGGATAGGTGTGCTCGCCATACAACACCCGCGTCGGCGTCTGGATCGCCGCCAGGCTCGCCCACATGCGCTTGGGGAATGAACTGAAGATTTCCACTTCCCGGCTGGGCCGGCACTTGAGCACCACCGCGTCGCCGCAATCGCCGATGGCATGCTCGACATAGGCCTGCAGCGCCGCATCGGTCCAGCCCTTGAAGATGCCGCGGCCTTGCAACGAAGCCAGCGCCGCCTCGCGGTCGGGCCAGTGGCTGCGGCGGTTGGCAGCCTTGCGCGCCAGGGCGTGACGCTGATGCAAGCCGACCAGCGCTGCGGCCCCCATCACGCCGAGCATGCGCCGGCCGAACAGTACCGGGTCAAGCAGCACGGCACGCGCGAACAGGTGCGGCTCGCTGGCCAGGATCAAGCCGGTGAGCACACCACCGAAGCTGTGCCCCACGGCAAACCGCGGCACCTCGCCATACTCACCGCGCCCTGCGGCGAAAGCCTCCAGCGCCAGCGCAGCGGTGCGGTTCCAGCCGCGAAATACCCCGCCATGGTCACTGTCACCGTGGCCCTGGACATCGCTGAGCCACAGGTCGAAATGCTCACCCAAACGCATCAGCAACGGTTGGTAGGCCAAGCAGCAGAAGCCGTTGCCGTGCAGAAAATGCAGCAATGGCTTGCCACTGGCCGGCGTTCGCCAGCCACGCAGGGTGAAGCCTTCGGTACATTCGTGGGACCAGGGGATCAACTGCATCGGCTTGCTGTACTCACGGGGTCAGGAAAACGCCGATTCTACAAACAGCAGCGGGTACAGTGAAATCACCAGCAACAGGGCCATCAGGACATTGAACAGCATCAGCCAGCGCGGGTTCTGCAGCAGGTTGCGCAGGGCACTGCCAAACATTACCCAGACGCCGACGCTGGGCAGGTTGACCAAGGCGAACACGGCGGCGATGACGATTACATTGGTTACATAGCCTTGCGCCGGCGTGTAGGTGGTGATCGCCCCCACCGCCATCACCCAGGCCTTGGGGTTGACCCACTGGAAAGCGGCAGCCCCCCAGAAGCCCAACGGTTTGCGGGCGTTTGCCGAGCCCGTTCCGAGCGGCCCGGAGGTGGCAATCTTCCAGGCCAGGTACAGCAGGTAGACGGCGCCGGTGTAACGCAGCACCGTGTACAACGCCGGCCAAGCCTTGAACACCTCGCCCAAGCCCAGGCCAACAGCCAGCACCATCACCATGAAACCGACGCTAATACCCATGGCATGGGGGATCGAGCGGCGCACACCGAAGTTCACCCCCGAGGCCAGCAGCATGGTGTTGTTGGGCCCCGGGGTAATGGAGGAGACGAAGGCAAACAGCACGAAGGCAGCGAGCAGGTCGGCGGAGGCAAGCATGGCGGGCATTCCACTTTCTTTATAGGTGCTGTCACACTAACGGAGTCGCCCTCTCTTGCGACCGGTACAATTTCGCTAAATTATGTAGATACACATCACTGTACCGCCATCACCGGATCAAGGAAGCCACCACCATGAGCCTCACCATTCGCCCTGCCGCTCGCACCGATGCCGAGCAGATCCTGGCCTTCATCACCGAACTGGCCGAGTACGAGCGCGCTCGCCATGAGGTGATCGCCACCGTTGCCGACATCGAGCACAGCCTGTTCGGCGAGGGCAGCACGGTGCATAGCCTGATGTGCGAACGCGACGGCCGGGCAATTGGCTTCGCCGTGTATTTCTACAGCTACTCGACCTGGCTCGGGCGCAATGGCATTTACCTGGAAGACCTGTATGTAACGCCCGAACAGCGTGGCGACGGCGCCGGGCGGCAGTTGCTGCGGCACATTGCCCGCGAAGCGGTGGCGAACGGCTGCGGGCGGCTGGAATGGAGCGTGCTGGACTGGAACGAGCCGGCGATCGGCTTTTACCAGGCACTGGGGGCCGAGGCGCAGGACGAGTGGGTGCGCTACCGGCTGGATGGGGAGAAGCTGGCGGTGTTCGCCCGGGGGTGACAGGCCAGCAGGTCTGGCCCTATCGCCGGCAAGCCGGCTCCCACAGGGACCGCGCATTTCCAAAGCTCAGCGCCACAAACCTGTGGGAGCGGGCGTGCCCGCGAAGCAGGCAAAACCATTCTCAAGCCGAACGATCAGCCTCCACAGCCGTCATAACCTGAGCCGGTACCGACACGCAAAGAGGATGCGAAATGCCCCAAGCCGACCCGTCATACGTCAAGTGGCTCGAAGACCGCGCCATGCTCAGGGCCTCCCAGGAACGCGCCAGCCTGTATTCGGGCCAGTCGCGCCTGTGGCAACACCCCTATGCCGAAGCGCAGCCGCGTCGCGCCACCGAAATAGCCTCGGTATGGCTGACGGTCTACCCCGACGCCATCATCGCCCCCGAAGGCTGTTCGGTGCTCGGCGCCCTGGCCCACGAGGCGCTGTGGAAGCGCTTGTCGGAGATCGGCATCCAGGGCCTGCACACCGGCCCGATCAAGCTGTCCGGGGGCATTCGCGGCCGCGAGCTCACCCCTAGCGTGGACGGTAACTTCGACCGCATCAGCTTCGACATCGACCCGCTGTACGGGAGCGAACAGGAACTGATCCAGATGAGTCGCATGGCCGCCGCGCACAACGCCGTGACCATCGACGACCTGATCCCCTCGCACACCGGCAAAGGCGCCGACTTCCGCCTGGCCGAAATGGCCCACGGCCCCTACCCGGGCCTGTACCACATGGTCGAAATCCGCGAGGAAGACTGGCCGCTACTGCCCGACGTGCCCGCCGGCCGCGACGCGATCAACCTGCTGCCGGCCCAGTGCGACGAGCTCAAGGCCCGCCATTACATCGTCGGCCAACTGCAACGGGTGATTTTCTTCGAGCCGGGGGTCAAGGAAACCGACTGGAGCGCCACGCCGCCCATCACCGGCGTCGACGGCAAGACCCGGCGCTGGGTGTACCTGCATTACTTCAAGGAAGGCCAGCCGTCGCTGAACTGGCTGGACCCAACTTTCGCCGCCCAACAGATGATCATCGGCGATGCCCTGCACGCCTTGGATTGCCTGGGCGCCCGTGGCTTGCGCCTGGATGCCAATGGTTTTCTCGGCGTGGAAACGCGCGCCAGCGGCACCGCCTGGTCGGAAAGCCACCCACTGTCGATCGTCGGCAACCAACTGATCGGCGGCATGATCCGCAAGGCCGGTGGCTTCAGCTTCCAGGAGCTGAACCTGACCCTCGACGACATCGCGCAGATGTCCAAGGGCGGGGCCGACCTGTCCTACGACTTCATTACCCGCCCGGCCTACCAGCACGCCTTGCTGACCGGCGACACCGAATTCCTGCGCCTGATGCTCAAGGAGATGCATGGTTTTGGTATCGACCCTGCCTCGCTGATCCATGCCCTGCAGAACCACGACGAGCTGACCGTCGAACTGGTGCATTTCTGGACCCTGCATGCCCACGACATGTACCTGTACAAGGGCCAGACGTTGCCCGGCGGCATCCTGCGCGAACATATCCGTGAAGAAATCTACGAGCGGCTGTCGGGCGAGCATGCGCCGTACAACCTGCGCTTCGTCACCAACGGCATCGCCTGCACCACCGCCAGCCTCATCGCGGCAGCCTTGGGTATTCGCGACCTCGGGCAGATCGGCGCGGCGCAGGTCGAGCTGATCCAGAAGGTGCACCTGCTGCTGGTCATGTACAACGCCATGCAGCCAGGGGTGGTCGCGTTGTCCGGCTGGGACCTGGTCGGCGCCCTGCCCTTGCCGGCCGAAGCGGTCGCGCAGCGGATGGTGGATGGCGATACCCGCTGGATTCACCGGGGTGGTTACGACCTGGCCGGGTTGGACCCGCAAGCCGCAGCGTCGGTGCGTGGCATGCCGCGCGCACGAGCGCTGTACGGCAGCCTCGACGACCAGTTGGAGAACGGCGATTCGTTCGCCTGCAAGGTGAAGAAACTGCTGGCTGTGCGCCAGGCCTACGGCATCGCCAGCAGCCGCCAGGTATTGGTGCCCGAGGTCAAGAGCCCCGGGCTGCTGGTGATGGTGCATGAGCTGCCGGCCGGGCGTGGCATCCAGATCAGCGCGCTGAACTTCGGCCACGAAGTGATTGCCGAGGAGCTACTGCTGACCGGGTTCACGCCGGGGCCGGTGGTGGACATGATCAATGAGACGGTCGAAGGCGACTTGACCGAGGATGGGCGGTTGACGGTGAACCTGGACCCGTACGAGGCGCTGTGCCTGCGTATCGTCAACAGCAGCGGGCATATATGAAGCTGTACTGGCCCTATCGCCGGCAAGCCAGCTCCCACAGGGTATTGTGGTGCGCTTGCCGGCTTTGTTCTCTGCGCAGTCCATCCTGGACTGCCCCCAAGAAGTTGGACAAAAAATCCAACCCTTGGGGGACCTATGGGCAAATAC